>NZ_CP060725.1:3203487-4676975 GCF_003797775.2 Sphingopyxis sp. OPL5 | reverse complement strand
GCCACCTCCCCACGCCTTCGGCGCAGGGAGGATCGAAATCAATTCCCGCCGCTGACCTTCGCCGGTGCAGACGCCACCGTCGGCACCACCGTCGGCGCGATCATGATCGCGGCGGGGCGGCCAGGCTGGGCGAAGCTCGCCACCACCGGCGCGTCGCGGCCATAGATGTCGGCGAGTTTCTTCACGCCGCCCTTGTCGCCCGGAATCACCGTCCAATAGGCGACATAGACCGGGAAGGGCTGGTCGAAGGCGAAGCGTGTCGTTTCGCCGCTGGCGATGGCGGCGCCGAATTCCTCGGGGCTTTTGCCCGCGAACATCACCGTCATCAGCCCCGAGAAATGCAGCGCACGCTCGGTGCGGATGCAGCCATGGCTGAAGGCGCGGGTCGCCGAGGCGAAGGCGCCCTTCGACGGCGTGTCGTGCAGATAGATGGCGTGCGGATTGAGCATTTCGAGCTTCATCACGCCGAGCGCATTGCCGGGACCGGCCTTTTGCACCACCGACAGCGTCTTGCCGCTGCCCGTCCAGGTATAGCCCTGCGCGCGCGCCGAGGCGGGATTGTTGGCGATCGTCGCGCCGATGCCTTCGTTGATGATGCTGCGCGGCAGCGTCCAGGTCGGGTTGACGATGATCCCGGTCGCCATCGGGTTGAGCTGGGGCGTCGCGGTGCTGGCCTTGCCGACAACGGCCTTGTGCGTCGCGATGATCGTGCCGTCATGGATGACGCGGGTCAGATATTCGGGGACGTTGCTGACGATGTAGCGCTGGCCGAGGTCGCGCGGCATCCAGCGCCAGCGCTCCATATTGACGCGGATCGCATTGGCGTCGGCGGGCTTGGCCGTCGCGAGCGACGCCTTGAGCGCCGCGAAATCGGGATGGACGGGGTCGAGACCGGCAAGCGTCTCGGGGATCGACCCGGCGAGCAACGCCGAGGTCAGCATCGACACCAGCGGCATATGGTCGGCGTCGTCGTCGACCATGAACCACTGCTTGCGCGCGGCATTGGGGGTGCGCCCGTCGCGCAGGTGGGTGGCGAGCAGCAGGAAGCTGTCGGTCGCGGTGCGGTCGAGCCGCGCCTGATCGTCGCTGACGATCGCGGCGGCAAGGCCTTCGGGGTTGTAATCCTTGGCGAACAGCCCCTCGGCCCCGATGCCCTCGATGCTGCGCAGCAGGGCTTCGGCATTGGCCTTCGACCAACTCGGCAGATTGGCTTCGGCGGCGCTTTCGACCTTCGGCGCGTCGTCGGTGACCTTGTCCGGCTGGACGACGACCGAATCTTCCTTGACCCCCTGCGCAGAGGCCGGGGTGGCAAGGAGTGTCAGCGAGACAAGAAGCGGGGCGGCGAGGGGGGAGATTTTGACCATGGTCAAGGCCCATAGCCAAAAAGCGCCCCCAGTGAAAGTGAGCTGGGCCACAGCTCGCCGCGATTAGCCCCTCGCCGAAGGGAAGGGGTGTCGAGCGGTCAGGCCGACGCCTCTTCGTCCTGCTTCGCCAGCCATTCCTCCAGCCACTTGATCGTATAGTCGCCGTGGATCACGTCGGGGGCCGAAAGCAGCGCCTGGTGCAGCGGGATGTTGGTCTTGACCCCGCTGACAACCATTTCCTCGAGCGCGCGGCGCATGCGCATCATGCAGCTTTCGCGGGTGCGGCCATAAACGATCAGCTTGCCGATCATGCTGTCGTAATAGGGCGGGATCGAATAGCCGGCGTAAAGCCCGCTATCGACGCGGACATGCATGCCGCCGGCGGGGTGGTACTGGGTGACCTTGCCCGGCGAGGGCATGAAGGTGCGCGGATCCTCGGCGTTTATGCGGCATTCCATGGCATGGCCGCGGAACTCGAGGTCCTCCTGCCGCACCGACAGGCCGCGGCCGTCGGCGATGCGGATCTGTTCGCGGACGAGGTCGAAGCCGGTGATCATCTCGGTCACCGGATGCTCGACCTGGATGCGGGTGTTCATCTCGATGAAGAAGAACTCGCCATTTTCCCAGAGGAATTCGATCGTGCCGGCGCCGCGATAATGCATCTTGGCCATCGCGTCGGCGCACACCTTGCCCATGCGCGCGCGTTCCTCGGCCGAGATGACGGGCGAGGGGGCTTCTTCGAGCACCTTCTGGTGGCGGCGCTGCAGCGAGCAGTCGCGTTCGCCGAGGTGGATGGCATTCCCGTTGCCGTCGCCGAACACCTGGAATTCGATGTGGCGCGGGTTGCCGAGATATTTTTCCATATAGACGGTCGGGTCGCCGAACGCCGCCGCGGCTTCGGACGAGGCCTGTCCCATCAGGCTTTCGAGGCTGTCCTCGTCGGGCACGACTTTCATGCCGCGCCCGCCGCCGCCCGAGGCGGCCTTGATGAGGACGGGATAACCGATCGCAGCCGCCAGCTTCCGCGTTTCCTCGCCGGGGGTTACCGCGCCGGGCGAGCCGGGGACGACGGGCAGGCCGAGCGCGACCGCGGTGCGCTTGGCTTCGACCTTGTCGCCCATCGTGCGGATATGTTCGGGCTTCGGTCCGACGAAGACCATGTTATGCGCCTCGATGATCTCGGCGAAGCGCGCATTTTCCGAAAGAAAGCCGTAGCCGGGATGGATCGCGTCGGCGCCCGTAACCTCGGCGGCCGAGATGATCGCGGGGATGTTGAGATAGCTGTCCTTCGCGGCCGGCGGGCCGATGCACACGGCCTGGTCGGCAAGGCGGACGTGCATCGCGTCGGCATCGGCGGTCGAATGGACCGCGACGGTCTTGATGCCCATCTCGTGGCACGCGCGGTGGATGCGCAGCGCGATTTCGCCGCGGTTGGCGATCAGCAGCTTTTCGATCGTCATGCGATTGCTCAGCCGATGGTGAACAGCGGCTGGTCGAACTCGACCGGCTGGCTGTTCTCGACATGCACGGCCTTCAGCGTGCCCGACGCGGGCGCGACGATCGGATTCATGACCTTCATCGCCTCGATGATCAAAATGGTATCGCCGGCCTTTACTGCCGAGCCGATGGCCGCGAAGTTCGGCGCGCTCGGTTCGGGGGCGAGATAGACGGTGCCGACCATCGGCGACTTCACTGCGTCGGCGAAGCTGTCGACGGCGGGTGCGGCCGGCGCGGCGATGGCCGCGGGGGCCGAAGCGGCGGCGGGCGCGGCGACCGGCGCGGGCGCATAGGCGACCGGCGCGGCGGCGGTCAGCGTGCGCGCGACGCGGATCTTGCGTTCGCCGTCCTCGACCTCGATTTCGGACAGACCGGTATCGTCGAGCAGTTCCGCGAGCGCGCGGACGAAGGCCGGATCGATGTTGATGCCATTGTCTTTATGGTCACCCATGATGATTTTCCTGCTTGTTGCGGCGCCTTTCATGACGTGAAGACGCGCGGACCCCTGTTTTCGATGCCGCCTCTTGTCAGAGAGACGCGGCGGCGTCCAGCGCCAGCGTATAGCTGGCCGCGCCGTGCCCGGCAAAATGCAGCGCCGCCGCCATGCCTACATAGCTGATATGGCGAAAGGATTCGCGTTTCATCGGGTCCGACAAATGAACCTCGATCACCGGCACCTTGATCGACTTGATCGCGTCGTGGATCGCGATCGAGGTGTGGGTATAGCCGCCCGCGTTGAGCAGCACCGCCTTTGCGCCCGCGACATAGGCCTCATGCAGCCAGTCGATCAGCGTGCCCTCGTGGTTCGTCTGCCGGCATTCGAGGCGGATGCCGAGGCCGTCGGCCTGCGCCTCCAGCCGCGCATGGATGTCGTTCAGCGTATCATGGCCATAGATTTCGGGCTCGCGCGTGCCGAGCAGGTTGAGATTGGGGCCGCTGAGGACATAGACGGTGGGCTTGTCGGTCAATGCACGGTCTTTCGGTTGCGGCGAAATGCGCTCCCCCTATATGGGCTGCTCGGCAAAAGGCAAAGCGAGGCGGAAACTCCCTTGATTTCGATCATTCTCAACGGCGATCCGCGGCAGGTGCGCGAGGGCAGCATCGCCGATCTCGTCGCGTCGCTGGGGCTCGACGTGAAGAAGGTCGCGGTCGAGCGCAACCGCGAGATCGTCCCGCGCTCGACGCTTGCCGACGTCGCGCTCGCCGAGGGCGACGCGCTGGAAATCGTTCATTTCGTAGGAGGCGGTTGAGTTGTCAGCAGATCAGTGGAGTGTCGCCGGACGGACTTTCACCTCGCGGCTGATTGTCGGGACCGGCAAATATAAGGATTTCGAGCAGAATGCGGCGGCGGTCGCGGCGTCGGGGGCGGAGATCGTCACCGTCGCGGTGCGCCGCGTCAATGTGTCGGATCCGACCGCGCCGATGCTGACCGATTATATCGATCCCAAGAAGATCACCTACCTGCCCAACACCGCGGGCTGTTTCAACGCCGACGACGCGATCCGTACCCTGCGTTTGGCGCGCGAGGCGGGCGGCTGGGACCTCGTCAAGCTCGAGGTGCTGGGTGAGGCGAAGACGCTCTATCCCAATATGCGCGAGACGCTCGAGGCGACCGAGGTGCTGGCCAAGGAAGGCTTTTTGCCGATGGTCTATTGCGTCGACGATCCGATCGCCGCGAAGCAGCTCGAGGATGCCGGCGCGGTCGCGATCATGCCGCTCGGCGCGCCGATCGGGTCGGGGCTGGGCATCCAGAACCGCGTCACAATCCGCCTGATCGTCGAGGGGGCCTCGGTGCCCGTGCTCGTCGACGCCGGGGTCGGCACCGCGAGCGATGCCGCCGTGGCGATGGAACTCGGCTGCGACGGCGTGCTGATGAACACCGCGATCGCCGAGGCGAAGGACCCGATTCGCATGGCGCGCGGGATGAAGCTCGCGGTCGAGGCAGGGCGCGATGCCTATCTGGCGGGGCGCATGGGGTTGCGCAAATATGCCGATCCGTCGAGCCCGCTGGCGGGGTTGATCTGACGGGGCTGTCGTCGACCGGGCGCGCCGCTATGGTTGCGGCATGTCCGATCCCCTTCCACTGATCCGGCGCCTGTGGGGTCTCGCCGAACGGCATCCGACGATCGGCAGCCTGCTGGATCGCTGGCACGCGATCGACCTGCCCGACGCCCGATTGTCGGGAAGCCTGATCGCACAAGCGCACTGGAACGAAGTGTTCGGGTTCGGCCCCCATCACGGGATCGACGATCTCGACATCGTCTATTTCGATGCCGGCGACCTGTCGCACGAAAGCGAGCTGGCCGCCGAACGCCGGATCGCCGCGCAGTTCGCCGATCTGCCGGTTCGCGTCGACGTGAAGAACCAGGCCCGGGTCCACCTCTGGTATCAGGCCAAGTTCGGCTATGCGATCGGGCCCTATCGCTCGATCGCGGGTGCCATCGCCACTTTTCCGACCACGTCTTCGGCGGTCGGACTGCGCGGCGGCGATGGCCGCGACATCATCGCGCCCTTCGGCCTTGCCGACCTGCTCCATCCGCGCGTTCGCGCCAATGCCGTGCAGATCACCGAGGCCTATTTCGAGAAGAAGGCGGCGCGGTGGCGCCGCTTCTGGCCCGACCTCGAAATCCTCCCCTGGGCCGAAGCTAGGGCACCCGCCTGACCGGCGGCGGCGCCCAGCTTCCGTCGGTCGCGCGGCGCTGCGGCAGATAGAGGCGCAGGTTCATCGTGAAGGCGCCCGTCGGGGCGGGCAGCCAGTTGGCTTCCCTGTCGGCGCCGGGCGAGGCGTTCTGGATATAGAGGTCGAGCGAGCCATCGGCGTTGAAGGCCAGCTTGTCGCGGTCGCCGATCGCGAAACGTTCGATCGGGTTGGCGACGAAGAACTGGTCCTCGCCATACATGGTCAGCGACCAGAAGGCGTCGGCGGGCGGGATCTGGTCCTTTTCGAAATGCAGCACATAGTTGGACGCGCCGGTGAGCGGCTTGCCGTCGTCGCCGAGCACCGCCATCGGATAGACGGCTTCCTCGGGCGGCAGCGCGCCGAGTCCCGCGAAGCCGACGAAGGCACGCGCGAGATAATCATTGCCATAGACGCCGACGGTGCTGCCGATCGCGCCCCAGCTGCCGCGGACCGGCAGCGCCTTGCGGCGGGTGACGATGCGCTGCCAGGCATCGGCCGCGGCGCGGGTCAGGCCGCGCTGGACGGCGGGATCGGCCTTTGACAGGTCGAAACCCTGGCCGGGAACGATGCCGAGGCGCTCCATGCGGAGCACCACCGAATAGTCGCTGGCGTGCGGCGGGTTGCGTTTCATCAGTTCGGCGAAGGTGGCGAAGAAGGCCTGCGGCGCCAGCGCCGCGACCTGCTGTACCGACGGCGTCCGCATGTCGATCGAGGCGTCGGCGGCGGGCGTGGCGGCGGCGGTTTCAGGCTTGCCCCAGCGCGACAGCGGGGTCGCCTTGAGCCCGGCCTGCAGGCCATGGACATGCTCGTAATCGGCCGCGCCATTGGTCTGGATGCGGCCGATGATCCAGCCCATATCGGTGGGGCTGCGGATCAGGCGCATGCCCTTGGGCAGCACCCCCTGCCAATGCGGGCCAACGATCGCCGCGGTGCCGCCGTCGTTGCCCGTCGTGCGCGTGCCGAGCGTCGCGAAGACGTCGGTCCACATGTCCATCAGCGGGATGACATGATAGCGGCCTTGCGTGTTGGGCAGCGTCAGGACGAGCGGCTCTTTCCCGACGTCGAACCACATCGACGAATAGAGCGTGTCAGCGTTGGGACGCACGACATCCTTGAAACTCGCATCGGGATAGGTTTTCATGTTCGCGAAATGGTTGACCGGTGCGCGAAGGCGGCCGGGCGATCCGGCGTTCGTCGACACGCGGCGCGTCGTTTCCATCAGCACGAGCGGATAGGCATAGCTATAGGCCTCGATGCCAATCGCATAAGCCTCCTCTTCGCTGACCGGTTGCGCGGCGGCGGGGCCGGACAGGAAGGCGGCGATCATCGCCAGCAGGGCAAGCAGTCTCTTCATCACAGGCATCTCCCGAACCGATATTTCCCGCGCCCTTAGCGCCGCGCCCGCACCGCGTCTGTCAACGCGCCGACAATCTCTTGGGAATTTGAGTGCGCGCGCCTAAGCTTTGCGGGGAGGGGCCGATGGCAGCGAAGCCGTATTCATGGTCGCAAGCCGAGCGCATCGCGGTGCTGCGGCGTTGTCCGCTGTTCGCGCCCTGGCCCGAAGCGCGGCTCGCCGAGCTCGCGGCGATCGCGCGCGCCGAATATTATCCGCGCGGCACCGAAATCTATGCGCAGGACCCCGAAAAGCGCGAAGCCTTCGTCATCGCGTCGGGCGAGGTCGAGATCAGCCGCGGTTCGGCGGCGGGCAAGAAATTCGTCCTCGGCATCAACGGTCCGCCGGAGATTTTGGCGATCGTCCGGCTGCTCGCGGCGCCGCCGATCCATTATGATTATCGCGCCTATGCGGACAGCGTGCTGCTGCACCTGCCCGTCGACCCGCTGGCGGCGATCCTCGACGCCGAACCGATTTTGTGGCGCGATGTCGCGCTGCTGATGTGCGCGCGGCACGGCGACAGCCTGCGCCTGCTCGACGCGCAGAACCTCGGCTCGCTCGACCAGCGGATGGCGGCGACGCTCGCCGACCTCGCGCGCATTCACGGCATATCGGGGGCGAATGGTATCGATCTGGGCCTGCGGTTGCCGCAGGAACAACTCGGCGCGATGCTCGGGGTGACGCGGCAGAGCGTCAACAAGCTGCTGCGCGGGTTCGAGGCGGCAGGACTGATCGTCGTCGATTACAACCGCATCACGATTTGCGACCCCGCCGCGCTCGATACGATCGCAGCGCGTCCCTGAGGGCACCCAACTTAACCCATGTTAAAAATGACGTTGCGATGAACGGTTTAACCCGTTTTTCGGAACATACAGGCGCGCCTGTGGGTTGATGTTTCGAGAGGCCGATCGCCTCCCGAACCCAGTCAAAGGAGACTCCTCATGGGCGAACTGACAGACAAAGCAAAAGGCATCGCTAACGAGGCCGCCGGCAACGTCAAGCAGGCCGTCGGCAAGGCGACCGACAACGAGCGACTGCGCGCCGAAGGCGTAGCGCAGGAACGCAAGGGCGAGGCCCAGAACCTCAAGGGCGCGGTCAAGGGCGCGCTCGGCGACAAGGTCTGACGCAAAACCTGGTTGCGTCACGCAAGGAAAAGGCCCCGGAGCGATCCGGGGCCTTTTTCATTGTCCGCGCCGGATTTGGCTCAGCGCCCGCCCGACGCCACCAGGTCGACGTCGGTCATGCCGCCGTCGGTGCGTGCCATCACGACATAGGCGAGCTCGCCCTTGGTGCCGCCGAGCATATGTTCGCTGCCGTTGACGCGGTGGTCGCTGGTGTAGCCGGCGTTGACCGCCATCGTGTGATAATAGTCGAGCACCGCCTGCAGCGACGCCGCGGTCTGGAAATTGACGACGCGGATGTTGCACTTGCCGCCGGCGATGCCCGCGGCCTCGCGCAGCGTCGCGCGCGGATAGACCTTGAACGCCGCCGGCAGGCGGTCGGCCCACTGGTTGTTATAGGTCAGCTTGGCGTCGCAGCTGCCCTTGGCCTGGTCGCGCGCCATCGCGCCGATGGTGACCGGGCGCTTCGTGTCGCAACCGTCGCAGGCTTCCATCGGCAGCGCTTTGGGCGCGGCGAGCAGCTTGCCCGCCTTCAGCGCCGCGGCGGCTTCGGCAACCGTCGCGGCCTTGGCGCCGGCAACCGCGGGCACGCCGCCGTCGACCGGCTTGTTGCCTGGCGTCACCGCATTCTGGTTCGCCTGACCGGTCAGCTTGGGGTCGACCATGATCTTGTCTTCGAGCGAGCCCTTGATCGCCGGATCGGCGTTGGTCAGCCCGTCGTCGAGCGGCGACAGTTCGGCCTTGGCATCGGGATTGTCCCGGCACCCGGCGAGCGGGGCCGCTGCCATCAGCAGGCCGGCGACCAGCCATTTTCCGCGCAAGATCATCGCTAACACTCCCTTAATATCCGTCAGGGAATGCCCGATGTTGGTTAAGAAGGCGCGAATAAAGAGTGTTAACGGGTAACGCTTTGTTAGCCGAAAACTGTCTCGCCCTGAGACGGATTCGCGGTGCAGCGGATCAGACGCGAGGTTTCGACCGCCGCCTGGCGATGTTTCACCGCCTCGCGATAGACGGGGTCGGTGACCATTTCGAGGAAGGCGCCGCTGTTCGGATATTCGGCGACGAAGATCGCATCCCAGTGCTCGCCCTCGGGGCCGATCAGCATCGTCTCCATCGCGGCGCGCCAGACGATGCGGCCCCCGACGCGCTGGAACACCGGCCCGCTGTAGGCGCCATAGTTGCGATAGGCCTCGGCGCCGGTGAGTGGCTGCCCCGCCAGCGGATGGCCCTCGACATAGGTCGCGACATCCTTGAAGCGGACGAGGTTGAGCATGTGGATGACGGTATCGCGTGGCAGCGCCTTGAAGGCGTCGAACTGCGCGCGTTCGGGGTCGATATGGCGGTCGCTCATGCGCCCAGCGCCTTGCGGTTCGCACGCCAGTTGTCGGCGCTCTGTTTCCACGCGTCGACCGGTGCGTCCTGGAAGGGTGCGGGCAGGCGGGTCGGACCGCGGTTGACCGCGCCGAGCCGTTTGGCGAGCGCCTGCGACCGGATGTTGGCGGGGTCGATGCAATGCATCAACTCGTCCCACTTCAGAAACTCGACCGCGAAATCGCACGCCGCGACGGCGGCCTCGAAGGCAAAGCCGGTGCCGGCGAATTTGGCGCGGACGCCATAGGCGATCTCGGGCGCCGGCCATTCGGCGGGCTCCCACGGCCCGATCCGCCCGACCCATTCGCCGCTCGCGCGCTCGATCACCGAGAACATCGAAAAGCCGCGGATGTGCCAGGCGCCCGCGAGGGTGCACCACAGGCGCCAGGCCTGCGCCGGCGGACAGGCGCCGCCGATGAACTGCATCGTCTCGGCATCGGCGCACATTTCGGCGAAGGCGTCGAAATCCTCGGCGGCGGGCGGGCGCAGGATCAGCCGCTCGGTGACGAGCAATGGGCCGTTGAGCATGATGGTCCTCCCCTTGAAATCAGACGGTGCTTCTGCGGCATGGCGGCGGGGAGGGCAAGGGAAAGGGAGGATGGGGAGGTCGCGAGGGCCTATGCGGGTGTCGGCTTTGGGGTGGATTGCGGACCGGCGGGTTTCTCGACGATCCGAATGGATAGGCACCGCCCTACTGCCAGTTCAGCGGCACCGCCCTCTCGACATACCCGGGACAATCGCAGCCCTCGACAGTGCAAAGCATTTCCGCCTCGGTGCCAGCATGATGATAACCGATTGCATGTCCGCAGTGGTCGCAATCGCCTGTAGCTCCGCTCCTGAGCGTTTTGATGGCATCTCGTTCGGGTCTACGTAAAAGCATGTCCAGCAGGCCACGCTTGCGAATGATCTCGCCGGTCCACCAAGTCGGCATTTGATGGTCAGGGTCGAGGAAACCTTGAACCCTGATAATTATGGGGCCTCCAACCCGACCTTTCCAATCCGCATCCCATGTAACCGCCATGTACGAGCCGTCGCTCGCGGGTCTTGTGTAGGTTCTCCCTAAGGGGATACGTTCCGCCAAATCAGCCCAAGCAAAATTTGCGACTTCGTATGCGACGTCGCTGACGCGGAGTTCAAGTTCGTCACGATCGGCATCGGTGGGCATTCGCGAAGAGTGGACGAACGGCTGCTTTCGGGCAAGCACATCTACCTTATGAACGTCCGAGAACGGTCGAAACCCGCCATCCCCAAAAGTCGAGGGCGCCGGTCTTTCGACCGACGCCCTCTCCATCACGTATGCAGGCGGAGGGGTCTCGGACCCGCACCCGTAACGGTTAGTCTATCGCTTAGCGGCAGCGATATTTGTCGCGGTCGATCTCGCGTCCGAGCAGCGCGCCACCGGCGGCGCCGAGCACGGTGCCGAGCAGCTTGTCGCCGTTGCCGGCGATTTCATGGCCGGCGAGACCGCCGACGGCGCCGCCGATCAGCAGGCCGGTCGTGCCATTGTCCTTCTTGCAGCGATAACGACCGTCATTGTCGCGCCAGATGCGGGTGTTCGAATTGACGCGCTGGTCGCGCGCATAATAGCGGCCCCGCTTCTTTTTCTTGTAGAAGCCGGGGTCCTGATCGGCCTTGTACAGGCCGTGGCCCTGCGCCGGTGCGGCGGTCGAGATGCCCGCATAGGCGGGCGCGGCGGCGGCAACGCTGGCCGCGGCGAAGGCGCCGAGCAGGCCCTTGGTGAAATTGCGCATGGTAAGTCCTTTCCTGGTTTGGCGTCCCGGTCCCGCGAGGAGCCGGTCGCTACGAAAAGGAGAACGGCCCGAAGCCGATCTGCGTTGCATTAACTCAAAGCAACAAGACGAACCGAGTGCTGGGAGCGACGAACCGAAAGGGCCTTGCGGGGCGCCGTGCGGCATGCGACATGGGTTTCATGCTCAATATCGGTTCGCTCATCATCGGCGTCATCGCGCTCGTTCTCGCGGTTTTCGCCTTCATTCCGTTCCTCGGCTGGGCGAATTGGGTGATCATTCCCTTCGCCGTCGTCGGCCTCGCGCTCGGCGCGATGTCGGACCGGACGAGCGGGCGGAACCTGAACATCGTCGTCATCGTCGTCGGCGCGCTGCGCCTGATGCTCGGCGGCGGCATCATCTGATCGACCCGCCGGAACGCGTGAGATCATGAACCAGCCAGCGGCCCCCGCGGGGAGCGAGCAGGGCGGCTTGCCCTATGCGCTTGGCGCCTATGCGATCTGGGGCTTCGTCCCGCTGTTCTTCAAGCTGCTGACCAGCGTGCCGCCGGTCGAGGTGCTGGCGCAGCGGATCGTCTGGTCGCTGCCCTTGTGCTTTGTCATCATGGCGTTCCGCCGCCAGATCGGCGACTATCTGGCGGGGCTGAAGGACTGGCGCACGCTGCGCATGCTGCTCGCCAGTTCGCTGCTGATCGCGGTGAACTGGCTCGTCTATATCTTCGCGGTGTTCACCGATCATGTGCTGGCCGCAAGCCTCGGCTATTATCTCAACCCGCTGGTCAACGTCGTACTGGGGATGGTCTTCCTTGGCGAACGATTGAGCCGGTTGCAGGCGCTCGCGGTGACGATCGCGGGGATCGGCGTTGCGATCCTGCTCGCGGGCGCGCTCGACACCCTGTGGATCAGCCTGACGCTGGCGCTGAGCTTTGGCACCTACGGCCTTATCCGCAAGACTGCACCGGTCGGATCGCTGCCGGGGCTCGCGATCGAGACGACCTTGCTGCTGCCGATCTCGCTGGCCGCCGCGGCCTATTATGTCTGGATCGGCGACGGGCGCGGCTTTGGTGCGGACTTCCACATCAGCTGGTTGCTCGCGGCGGGCGGCGTGGTGACCGCGGTGCCGCTGCTGCTCTTTGCGACCGCGGCGCGGAAGATGAGCTATGCGGCGCTCGGCTTCGTCCAATATCTGGCGCCCAGCCTGACTTTCCTGCTCAGTCTGTTTGTCTTCGATGAACCGCTCAAGCCCGCGCAACTCGCCTGCTTCGTGCTGATCTGGACGAGCATCGCGGTGTTCAGCTTCGACATGTGGCGCAAGATGCGCGCCGAGCGGATGGTGCCCGCCGCCTAGAAGGAAAAGTCCTCCCTGTGGCGCAGCCATGGGGAGGGGGACCGCCCGCGAAGCGGGTGGTGGAGGGGCGGCAACGTCGGCGCCAACGCCCCTCCGTCAGCGCTTCGCGCTGCCACCTCCCCATCGCTTCGCGACAGGGAGGATCAATCAGACCAGCTTCCACCCCAGCGTCTCGCCGGCATGGAACGGCACCACCTCGCCGCAGCGATCGGGCACCACCGTCTCGCCGCGTTCGAGCGTGATCGTGCCGCCGTTGAGCGGCAGGCCATAGAAATTCGGGCCATGTTCGCTGGCGAAACCCTCGAACCTGTCGAGTGCGCCTTCCTCGTCGAACGCCGTGATATAGGATTCGAGCGCGAAGGGCGCGTTGAAGATGCCCGCGCAGCCGCAGGCCGCTTCCTTCGTATGCACGGCGTGCGGTGCGCTGTCGGTGCCGAGGAAGAATTTGGGCGAGCCCGACACGGCGGCGGCGCGGACCGCGAGGCGGTGCGCTTCGCGCTTGGCGACGGGCAGGCAGTAAGCGTGCGGACGGATGCCGCCGACGAGCATCGCGTTGCGATTGATGTGCAGATGCTGCGGCGTGATCGTCGCCGCGACATTGGCGGGGGCGGCCTGCACAAAATCGACGGCTTCCGACGTGGTGATATGTTCGAAGACGATCTTCAGCGACGGCAGGTCGCGGACGAGGCCCTTCAATATGCGGTCGATGAACACCGCTTCGCGGTCGAAGATATCGACGTCGTGGTCGGTGACCTCGCCATGGATGAGCAGCGGCATGCCGATTTCGGCCATGCGTTCGAGCACCGGCATGATCTTGCCGATATCTGTCACCCCGTGCGCGCTGCCGGTGGTCGCATTGGCGGGATAGAGCTTGGCGGCGGTGAATACCCCTTCGGCATGGCCGCGCGCCATCTGGTCGGCGTCGCTCGCATCGGTCAGATAGGCGACGATCAGCGGGGTGAAATCGAGACCCGCCGGAACCGCGGCGCGGATGCGGTCGCGATAGGCGGCGCCTTCCTCGGCGGTGGTCACCGGCGGTGACAGGTTCGGCATGATGATCGCGCGCGCGAATTGCGCCGCGGTATATTTCGCCACATGATCCAGCATCGCGCCGTCGCGCAGGTGGACGTGCCAGTCGTCGGGGCGGCGGATGGTCAGGCGATCGGTCATGCGAAAGGCTCCGGCGGCATTTGGGCGCTTGGTTTATGCGCGAGTGTCCCTAGATTAAGCCCATGGCCAATACCACCCTTCACGACCGCGCCCTGATCCGTCTTTCGGGGGAGGATGTGCGGGGTTTTTTGCAGGGCCTCGTTACCAACGACACGGCGGGAAACCTGCCGGTGTGGGCGGCGCTGCTCACCGCACAGGGCAAGGCCTTGTTCGATTTCCTGATCTGGGGCGACGAGGACGATGTCCTGATCGACTGCGAACGCGACGCGGCGCCCGATCTGGCGAAACGCCTGACGCTGTACCGCCTGCGCCGGGCGATCACCATCGCCCCGGAACCGGGGTTGTCCGTGCATTGGGCGCCCATGGGCGATCTCGGCGTCGTCGATCCGCGCCTGTCCGACCTCGGCCAGCGCTGGCTCGCCCCCGCCGATGAGGGTGAGGGGGCCGACGCCGCATGGCGCGCGCACCGGCTGGCGCTCGGGGTCACCGAGGGCCGCGCCGAACTCGGCGACGGCACGACGCTGTGGCTCGAATGCAATGCGGCCGAACTATATGGCGTCAGCTTCACCAAGGGCTGTTATGTCGGGCAGGAAAATACCGCGCGGATGAACTGGCGGCAAAAGGTCAACCGACGGCTCGTCGTGGTCCCGATCGCCGCAGCCGACGAAAAGCGGCAGGTCATCGCCTATCCCGACCTGGGCCTGTCGGTCGAGCATCGGCGGGTCGAGAGCATCGATCCCGCCGGTGCGCCGGGGTGGATGCGCGAGGGCCTGACCGCCGGTTCATGACCGGTGCAGCCAGAGGGGCGCAGGAGAGGGTAATGCGAAATCTTTTGTCGGCAGCGATGATCATGGGCGCCGCGGCGCTCGCGTCCCCCGCAACCGCGGCGGAGCCCGAATGCACCCCCGAGATCGCGCGCGCCGTGACGCCCGACGATATCATCGCCCAACGCGTCGACGGCCAGTGCGTGACGGTCGGCGGCATCGCATGGCGGCGTAGCCTCTATCCCGACGTCGCGGCCATCTATGCCGAGCGGCGGGGGGTGCCGGTGAAGCGCATCGCGCTCAGCACTCGCCGGCCCGACCCGAAAGCGCCGATCGAAGTCTCGCCCGACACGACGGTTGGCGAATTCACGCTCCAGTCCGAACAATGGACGGGATTCGAGGCGGTGCCGCGCCGCGTCACCGTCACCGGCAAGGCGGGGCGTTGCCGCGGCGGCGCAATGCGCGGCGGCGAGTCCGACCAGCTCATCGGCTATCGTTCGTTTTCGGGCTGCAGTTCGTCGGGCGGCGGGATGTCGCTGGTCGGGGTGGCGACCGAAGTCGCGGCCTTTCCCGTCACCCGCCTGACCCCCGCCGACGCGAGACCCGATCTGATCGGCCTGTCGCCGCTCGCACCCGAATCGGTGTGGACCCCGCGCTTCGCGGCGGCCGCCGACGCGGTGTTCGCCGCGCTCGCCTCGGGCAGACCCGAGCGCTGGAAACCGCTGTTCGGCGGGCCATGGCTGGCCAGCGCCGACCATCAGCGCATCGCAGCGCTACTGAACGACAAAAGGGCGCCGTTCCGCGCCGTCCTGCGATCAGAACGGCCGAGCCGCGCGATTTTCGGCTGGCATTTCTATGGCCCGCCCTCGGCGGCCGACCGCCTTGCCAGCGAGGCGCAGGAAAATGCCGAGGCGCTGGTCTGCTGGTCGGATCGCGCCGACGCGGCGCGGTTGTGGCCGATCGCGGCCTTCGATGCCGACAATGCACCGGGGCGGCCTTATGCCTGCGTGCGGATCACCTATTCGATGGGCAATGGGAAACCGAGCTGGCGCGCCTATGTCGAGGAACCGGGGTCGGGGCTTCCCGAGCCGAAGCGCTGATCGCCGCTTAACCTTTCGCCAACCATCATCTGCGACCATGCGCGCCATGTTGGGGCGTTTTCTTGGATTGGCCGCGGTGATCGCGGCGGTTTCGGTCGGGGTGGCTGGCGTCGCAGGCCGGTCGGCGACCTCCGCCGATACCGTGGCTTCCGCCGATCGCGGCGGCGACGACAATCCGAACTGGACGACCCAAAAGGGCAAGGGCGGCTGGTCGTCGGCACCTTCGGCTTCGGCGCCGGGGGGCGAGGTCAGACTCGGCCGTGCCGAGGATTCGCATTTCTACGCCGATGCCAATATCGATGGCACCAACATCCGCATGATGGTCGACAGCGGTGCCTCGGTCGTCGCGCTTACGCGCCGCGATGCCGAAGCGATCGGGATCAACGTCGACGACTTGCCGATCGCGGGGACGGCGCACACCGCCGGCGGCGAGGTGCCGATGCGCCGCCTGATCCTCGACAGCGTCGACGTCGATGGCATCGAGGTGCGCCGCGTCGAGGCCGCGGTGATCGACGCCGACATGGGCATCTCGCTGCTCGGCCAAAGCTATCTGTCGAAGCTCGACGCGGTCAATGTCGAAGGCGACACGATGACCCTGCGCTGATCGGGCGCCGGTTGATTCCTTCGAATGCAGTGACTAAAGGGCAGCGCGAGGCCACGTCCTCGACCGCCACTGGCGGGTATAGTCCGGGACGGCCCGGCAGTTCCTTTGGGAGACTGTCATGGCCTGGATTTACCTCATCATCGCTGGCGCGCTCGAAATCGTCTGGGCGTTTTCAATGAAGCAGTCGGCGGGCTTTACGAAGCTCGTCCCGTCGATCGTCACGATCGTGACGATGATCGCGAGCTTCGCGCTGCTTTCGCTGTCGATGAAATCGCTCCCGCTCGGCACAGCCTATACGATCTGGACCGGCATCGGCGCGGTCGGGGCCTTTGCGGTCGGCATACTCGTCCTCGGCGAGCAGGCGAGTGCGATGCGCATGGTCGCCGCGGTGCTGATCGTCAGCGGCCTTGTCCTGATGAAGATTTCGTCGCCGGCCTGATGGCGCGCGCGCCGGGCGCGATCCCGGCCCCGTCGAGCGAGGCCACGTCCTCCGCTGCCTTCCGCAGTGTCAGGTCCGGGACGGCCCGGCGCGAACATGCAGGAACATCATGCCCTCACGTCCCGCCCCTGGCGCGCCGCTTTCGGTCGGCCTCGATCTTGCCGAATATCTGCCCATCCTGATCTTTCTGGGTGTGGCGCTCACCCTCTCGCTGCTCTTCGTCTTCCTGCCGATGGCGGTGTCGCGCCTGACCGGAACGCATGAACCCGATGCCGCGAAGCTCAGCGAATATGAGTGCGGTTTTCCCGCGTTCGAGTCGCCTCGGAAACCGTTCGACGTGCGCTTCTATCTCGTCGCCATCCTCTTCATCATTTTCGATCTCGAAGCGGCCTTTCTGTGGCCGTGGGCGGCCGTCGTGCTCGATCTCGGCTGGGAGGCGTGGATCGCGATGATGGTCTTCCTGTCGATCCTGACGATCGGCTTCGTCTATGAATGGAAAAAGGGCGCTCTCGACTGGGATTGAGGGCCGCGGACTTGCCAAATCGGCGCACTTTGCCCACATCGCACAGCATGAACGCTCCCAATCCGCCGCTGCGCGCCGCCATCGTCCCCGTCACCGCCTTTCAGCAGAATTGCACCCTGCTGTGGTGTACCGAGACCAACAAGGGCGCCTTTGTCGATCCCGGCGGCGATCTCGACAAGTTGCGCGAGGCGGTGCGCCAGACCGGGGTCGAGGTCGAGAAGATCCTCGTCACCCACGGCCATATGGACCATTGCGGGCAGGCGGGCGTGCTGGCGAAAGAACTCGGCGTGCCGATCGAGGGGCCGCATGAGGACGACCGTTTCTGGATCGAGGGACTCGCCACCGCCGGCGAGCGTTTCGGTATGGAGGGCGAAGTGTTCGAACCCGACCGCTGGCTGGTCGATGGCGACACCGTTAGCGTCGGCAATCTGACGATCGACGTCATCCATTGCCCGGGGCACACGCCCGGGCATGTCGTTTTTTACCACGGCCCCTCGAAGCTCGCGATCGTCGGCGACGTGTTGTTCCAGGGTTCGATCGGTCGCACCGATTTCCCGCGCGGCAATCACCAGCAGCTGCTCGATTCGATCACGCAGAAACTGTGGCCGCTCGGCGGCGACACGACCTTCCTGCCCGGGCACGGCGCGCACAGCAGTTTCGCCGCCGAGCGGCGGACGAATCCCTATGTCAGCGACATGGCGATGGGCACCGCCTGACCGCTCCCGCCCGCGGGCGGGAGGGCAGGGGTCATTCCGCCGGTACGGTGGTCGTGTCGCCCAGCACCACCGCCTTGGTTTCGACCGGAGTCGCATAGACGGTGAAGACGGCGAAACCCGCGAGCCCGACCTGGGTCAGCATCGTGATGATCGTGCCCGCCATGCGGCCCCACATCATGCCGTCCATGCCGATCGCGTGCAGGATGCGCCCGATCAGATAGAGCGAGCCGACGGCCCACAGCCAGGTCGAGGGGCCGGTGGCCAACTCGATCAGCGCGAGCAGGACCAGCACAAAGGCGGTGTTTTCGACAAAATTGCTGTGCGCGCGCATCCGACGGATGACGCGTTCGTTGCCGCCGTCACCGATCGACACCTTTTCCTGCCCGCGCACGCGCCCGACGCGCATCATGAGCCAGATATTAAGAATCGCCGCCCCCGCGGCGATCGTCAGGCTGATCGGCAAGATTATCATATCGCTTCCCCCTATATCGTTGGCCGGGTGCTTGCCCGGCGGTGCGCGAGATGTGGCATTCCCGCCGCCTTGGGGCAAGCGCCGTCGACGTGGGCGCTCGGGGCTTGCCTTTGCGGGCAAAAACGCTATAGCCCCGCCCGATCCGGCACCCGACACCTTCTGGCGTTGAGGCACCCTTCGGCGGAAGATTTTCTTGTCATTTCAGGCAGGATAGCGCTTCGGCACGGCGGGCGGGCCAGTCATTCCCGGCGACGGGGGCGACAAATCCGGGTACGCCGATTCGTATAAACGTTTAAATATGCAGGATATATCATGGCCGTTCCCAAGCGAAAAACCTCGCCCTCGAAGCGCGGTATGCGTCGCAGCCACGACAGCCTGAAGGTCGAAGCCTATCAGGAATGCCCGAATTGCGGTGAGCTCAAGCGCCCGCACAACCTCTGCAATGCCTGTGGCCATTATAATGGCCGCGAAGTGGTGTCGGTCGGCGCCTAAGCATTAGCCGGAGAGCGCTATCATGGGTCTGACACCGCGAATCGCGATCGATGCGATGGGCGGTGACGTCGGCGTGCGCGTCATGTGCGCCGGCGCCGCGATGGCGCGCCACCAGCACGACGGCCTGCGCTTCCTGCTCGTCGGCGACGAGGTGCGGATCAAGGCCGCGCTCGACAATCACCCGAACCTGCGCGCGGCGTCGGATATCATCCACACCGATGGCGTGGTGTCGGGCGAGGACAAGCCGAGCCAGGCGCTGCGCAAGGCCAAGACGACCTCGATGGGGTTGGCGATCGACGCGGTGAAACGCGGCGATGCCGGCGGCGCGCTGTCGGCGGGCAATACCGGCGCGCTGATGGCGATGGCGAAGCTCGCGCTTCGCACGATGCCCGGGATCGACCGGCCGGCGCTCGCGGCGCTGTTGCCGACGCTGGGCGCCAATGACGTCGTCATGCTCGACCTCGGCGCCAACACCGAATGCGACGCCACCAACCTCACCCAGTTCGCGGTGATGGGGGCGGCCTATGCGCGTACCGCGATGGGGCTCGAACGCCCGCGCGTCGCGTTGCTCAACATCGGTACCGAGGAACTCAAGGGCACCGACCAGATTCGCGACGCGGCGGCGCTGCTGCGCGCGGCGAAGGGGCTGCCGATGGAATTCGTCGGTTTCATCGAAGGCGACAAATTGTCGCGCGGCGACGTCGATGTCATCGTTCATGACGGTTTTTCGGGCAATATCGCGCTCAAGACGATCGAGGGGACGGCGCGTTTCGTCACCGACCTGTTGCGCCGCGCCTTCACCTCGTCGACGCGCTCGAAGATCGGTTTTCTGATCTCGCGCCCGGCGACCGAATTGCTCAAGCATCATCTCGACCCGAACAACCATAATGGCGCCGTGTTCCTCGGCCTCAACGGCGTCGTGCTCAAGAGCCACGGCAGCGCCGATGCCAAGGGCGTCGCCAACGCCGTGCATCTGTGCGCCGAACTCGTCGAAAAGGACATTACGCGTCAGGTGACCGAAGATCTCGCCAATTTCAGCGGCCGCGCACCGGCATGACTCTTCGCGCGATTCTGGCCGGGACCGGCTCGGCGCTGCCGCGCACCCGCGTATCGAACGCCGAACTGGCGGAGCGGGTCGATACCAGCGACGAATGGATCGTCGAGCGCACCGGCATCCGCTTTCGTCATATTGCCGAACCCGACGAGACGACCGCGACGCTGGGGGCGCTGGCGGCGCAGGAAGCGTTGAAGGCCGCCGGCCTCGAGCCCGCCGACATCGGCCTGATCATCGTCGCGACCGCGACCCCCGACAACACCTTTCCGGCCAGCGCGACCAAGGTCCAGGCGATCCTCGGTGCGCCCGACTGCATTGCCTTCGACGTCGCGGCGGTCTGTTCGGGCTTCCTTTATGCCGTGTCGGTCGCCGACTCGATGCTGCGCACCGGCGCCGCCAAGCATGCGCTGGTGATCGGCAGCGAAACCTTCAGCCGTATCCTCGACTGGGAAGATCGCACCACCTGCGTCCTCTTCGGCGACGGGGCGGGCGCGGTAGTGCTGTCGGCGAAGGATGTCGACGACGACCGCGGCATCCTCGCGACGCGGCTCCATGCCGAGGGCAAATATTGCGACATGCTCTATGTCGATGGCGGCCCCTCGACCACCGGCACCGTCGGCCATGTGCGTATGCAGGGCCGCGAAGTGTTCCGCCACGCGGTGACCAACCTCGCGTCGGTGCTCGGCGAAGTGATGGCCGATGTCGGCCTGTCGGCGGACCAGATCGACTGGGTCGTGCCGCACCAGGCGAACAAGCGGATCATCGACGCCACCGCCAAAAAGCTGGGCCTGCCGCCCGAACGCGTCGTCCTGACCGTCGACCAGCACGCCAATACATCGGCGGCGTCGGTGCCGCTGGCGCTCGACCTCGCGGTCCGCGACGGACGCATCAAGCGCGGCGATCTGGTGGTGCTCGAGGCGATGGGCGGCGGCTTTACCTGGGGCGCCGCGGTCCTGCGCGTCTGATCCTGCGTCCGACGCATTAACTTCTCGCTCCATCCGTTTCAGTTTGGCGGATTAATTCGCTTTTGTTACATAGGCGTCCGGGACTCGTGACGGTGGGGGACCGGCGGGACCCGTTTAGGCATTGCTTCGTCACGGGAGGGACAATCATGGCGGCAGGGACTCTTACTCGCGCAGACATTGCGGCACGGATCAATCATCTGGTCGGACTGTCGCGCAACGAGGCGGCGACGATCGTCGAATCGATCCTCGACCACATGTCCGACGCGCTGGCCGAGGGCCAGAATGTGAAGATTTCGGGCTTCGGCACCTTCGTCCTGCGCGACAAGGCGCAGCGCATCGGCCGCAATCCCAAGACCGGCGTCGAAGTGCCGATTCTCCCGCGCCGGGTCATGACCTTTCGCGCCAGCCAGTCGATGCGTGGCCGCGTCGCGGGCGGGTAATCATGGCGCAGGATGACGGCAAGGCCGCCGGCGCCATGCTCGCGATCGGCGAGCTGGCGGACCGGATCGGCGTGCCCACGCATGTGCTGCGTTATTGGGAAACGCGTTTCCCCGAATTGAGGCCGCTGCAGCGTTCCGGCCGCCGCCGTTATTACCGCGCCGAGGATGTCGCGCTCGCGGGCAAGATCCACGATTTGCTGCATGTGAAGGGCTATACGGTCGAAGGCGCGCGCAAGGCGTTGTCCGACAGCGGCGACGTCGCACCTGCCAAGCCATCGCCGACGCCCGCCGCGGCCGGGAAGGCCGGCGTTCCGGTGGCCGACCTGATCGCGCTGCGCCAGCGGTTGGCGACCGCGATCGAGGTCTTGATCTAATCGATTGCCGGACCCAGCGTGGGGTCGAGGTCGCGCGGGCGGATGAACTGGACGAAGCGCGCCTGCCGGACGTCGAGGTCGCGCCAGTCGGCGATATCGATTTCCAGCCGCGCCATCGCCGAGGTCGGCAATTTTTCTTCGACCTTGGCGCGCAGCGCGTCGTCGTCGCTTTCGGGCACCAGTTCGAGGATCAGGTCTTCCAGCCCCGGATTATGCCCCGCGATCAGCAGATGGTCGGCATCGCGCCCGGTGTCGCGGATGGTGTCGATCAGCGTCGCCGCCGAGGCGAGATAGATGCGGCGGTCCCAATGCGGCTCGATCGCGTCAAGACCCGCGGCGGGCTGGAACAGGTCGAGCGTTTCGGTGACCCGCACGGCGGGCGAGGCGATGATGCGGTCGATCGGCAGGCTCTGGCGCTTCAGCCACTGACCGATCAGTTCGGCGCCGCGCCGGCCGCGGGCGTTGATCGGGCGGTCGAAATCGCGCTCGACCTGTACGTCCCAACCCGATTTGGCATGGCGCAGGATCGTCAACGTCTTCAAAATTTCTCCCCGCGCGCCCCGCGCTTCTTCCCCGTGTTCGCTGGCCTTGTGCCGCAATCTTATGACGGTGAAAAGGCGGGATATGCGCTTTTTCTGCGCTCGACATTCGCCGCCGCGACATGGTTGACCGCTTCGTCGAGCGGCAGGCGGCGGATCGGGGTGCCCGGCGGGAAGGCCGAAAGCAGGCGCGAGGGGAAGCTGGGCGACAGCATGACGAACTGGCCGAAATCGTCGCTGCGCCGGATCAGCCGCCCGAACGCCTGCGCGATGCGGCCGCGGATCACCATGTCGTCGTAGCGCGCGCCGCCCTGCGCGGCGCGGCGTGCCGCGTGCAATATCGTCGGGCGCGGCCAGGGCACCCCCTCCATCACCACCAGCCGCAGCGAATCGCCGGGCACGTCGACGCCATCCCTCAAGGCGTCGGTGCCGAGCAGCGACGCATGCGGGTCGGCGCGGAAGATATCGACGAGCGTACCGGTGTCGAGCGGATCGACATGCTGCGCGTAGAGCGGCAGCCCCGCTCGCGCGAGCCGGTCGGCGATGCGCGCATGGACGATGCGCAGCCGCCTGATCGCGCTGAACAGCCCGAGCGCGCCGCCGCCCGATGCCTCGATCAACCGGCTGTACGCGCCGGCGAGCGCGGGCAGGTCGCCGCGCGCGATGTCGGTGACGATCAGCACCTCCGACTGGCGCGCATAATCGAACGGGCTCGGCACCGCGAAATGCTGCACCCCGCCGTCCATGTGCCGCGCGCCGGTGCGGATGTCGGCGTCGTGCCAGTCGTTCGCGCCGCGCAGCGTCGCCGAAGTGACGAGGACGCCCTGCGCGGGGCGATAGACGATGTCGGCGATCGGCTTGGCGGGGTCGAGCCAGTGACGGTGCAAGCCGGCATCGACCTCGCGTCCGTCGATGCGGTTCACCGCGAGCCAGTCGACGAAATCGGGATCGGCGGGACCGCCGACGCGCCCGAGCAAGGACAGCCAGGCCCCCAGCGTATCGATCCGGTTACCGAGGCTGTGCCGCGCGCCATCGACGCGCGCGCGCGCCTGGCCGTCGAGCCAGTCGGGCGGATCGTCGACCAGCGCGTCGAGCCTTTTGCCGAGCGCCATCAGCGGGCGAAGCAAGGCCTCGATCGCGTCGCCCGCGCTCGCGGCGGCGGCGACCAGTTCGGCGTCGGGGTCGGCGAGTTCGGTTTCGAGGCCGTAGCCGCTGTCGCCCTTGGCATCGACGCCGCGTGCATAGACCTGCCCGCGCACCGCCGCGAGCAGCCGCTCTATCGCCCCCCAGGGGGCGTTTTCGGCGAGGCGGGCGAGCCAGCCGTCGCCGGGTAGCTCGCCCGCGGCGTGGATCGCCGCCTGGATCGCCTTGTCGCCCGCCTCGTCATAGCTCGCGACATCGGCGAGCCGCGCCGCCAGCCCGCGCCGCCGCCCGCGCGATTTGCCTTCGGGGCCGAGGATCCAGCGATGGATCTCGATCGCTTCCTGCCCGGTCAGCGCAGCGGCGAACATGCTGTCGGCGGCGTCCCACAGATGATGGCCCTCGTCGAAGATCAGCCGCGTTGCCGGCGCCCCGCCGTCGCGCGGGCGCGCCGCCTGCACCATCGTCAGCGCATGGTTGGCGATGATGATATCGGCCTGGCCCGCTGCGCGCGCCGAGCGTTCGATGAAGCATTTGCGGAAATGCGGGCAGCCCGCATAGATGCATTCGCCGCGCCGGTCGGTCAGCGCCGTGGTGCCGTTGCGGCGGAACAGCGCGGGCAGCCAGCCGGGCAGGTCGCCGCCGACCATGTCGCCGTCGCGGCTGTACGCCGCCCAGCGCGCGACGAGCTGCGCAAGGATCGCGGCCCGGCCCGAAAAGCCGCCTTGCAACGCATCTTCGAGGTTGAGCAGGCAGAGGTAATTTTCGCGACCCTTGCGCACCACAACCTTTTCGCGGTGGGTCGCGGGGTCGGGGTAGAGCCGCTCGGTCTCGCGCGCCAGCTGGCGTTGCAGCGCCTTGGTGAAGGTCGAGATGCACACCGCACCCGCCGACTGGTCGATCCATTGTTTCGCGGGCGCGAGATAGCCCAAAGTCTTGCCGATCCCGGTGCCCGCCTCGGCGACAAGCATCTGCGGCGCATCCTTGCGTTCGCGCGGGGCGAAAATGCTCGCGACGGAGCGGGCATAATCCTGCTGGCCGGTGCGGCGTTCGGCGCCGTCGCCGGTCAGCCGGTCGAGCCGCGTGGTCACGTCGTCGGCGTTGATCGTCACCTGCCGCGGTTGCCCGCGCGGCGGCTGTTCCTCCCATTCGGGCAGCCGCGCGAACAGCCAGCGTTCGTCGCGTTCGGGCGCGGCCTGGCGTTGGATCAACGACGCCCAGGGCCAGCGCTGGCGCGCCAGCGCCTGCAGCCCGTGCCAGGCGCCTTCGCGCTCGGGCCAGTCGGGGTCGTCGAGGCTCGCGAGCATCGCGGCGGCGGCGTGCGGCAGGAACGCCGCGACATCGGCCTCGACCTTGGGCGCGTCGAGGTCCAGCGCAGCGGCGATCCCCGCAGGCGTCGGCACCGCGAAGCGCGCCGGATAAAGGAAAGCGAAGAGTTCGAGCAGGTCGAGCCCCGATAGGTCGGGATAGCCGAGCCGGTCGCCGGTCAGCGGCGCGCCGAGCAGGATATGCGGCGTGCCTGCAACCGCCGCGATCGCCTCGCCCCGATCGACGCGGCGCGCATGGCCTTGCGCATCGGCCAGCCAGATGCCGACATGGCTCGCATAAATCGCGGGCAGGGGAAGGGGAGCGGTCATCGCCCCAAGCTAAGGACAAAAGAGGAACGCGGCAAGGCGCGGTGGTGGTGATTTTGGGGTGGGGAGGGAAGGTCTCATAATTGTCATCCCCGCGAAAGCGGGGACCCAGTAGCAACGCCGGCTCGCTGGGTCCCCGCTTTCGCGGGGATGACGAAGTGAGAGGTTCGAACGACAGCTAACGCCAGATACCGGCCCTTCGGTCCGTTCAGTTCAATCCGCGCCGCCCAAAGGTCGTCGGGCGCATGCTGCGAAACACCTGCGCCGGCTCGCTCGGCCAGGTGCCCCGCGCGCGGTCGAGGGCGTTGTAGAGCGGGCCGTCGACGAGTTCGTAGGGAAAGCGCAGCCCCATGCGGTCGACTTCGGTCCACATCACGATCGCATAGACCGTCTGGCCGCCATAATGGATTTCGCAGCGCGAGCGCACCGGCAGGATCACGCCGCCCTCGATCCGCGCGCCGCCCTCGGACAGGTCGGTGATCCGGCCCTCGACCATGTTGAGCACGCCGTTGACGACGACGTCGAGCGATACGGCGGTGCGCGCATGCTGGCGCGGATTGCGGGGGGTGATGCTGGTCATGCCGCGAGGCTAGGCAAAGATGGTAAATTTTCCGGTAACGATCTTGTGTCGCCCCGGGACGTTCCGGCCATGTTGCAAGCAGGGGGCGAGAATGGTTTACCATGCGCCATGGTCCGCCCGATCATCCTCTATGGCATCGCGCTCGCGGCGGCGGCTTTCCTGCTCGAGTGGCTGAACTACAAACATGTCGTCCATCGCTGGTCGAGCGAATTCTATATCCTGTGCATCGCCGTCCTGTGCGTGGCGCTTGGTATATGGGTCGGCAACCGGCTCACCGCGCGGCCGCGCCAGCCCTTTGTGCGCAACGACGCCGCGATCGCGGCGCTGGGGATCAGCGCGCGCGAATGCGAAGTGCTGGCCATGCTCGCGGCGGGCCACGCCAACAAGGTCATCGCGCGGCACCTCGATATTTCGCCGAACACGGTGAAGACCCATATCGCCCGGCTTTATGAAAAGCTGGAGGTCGCCAGCCGGACCCAGGCGGTGCAGAAGGCGCGGACGCTCGACATCCTGCCGTAAATTCGGACGATGCCCCCCAATCACCCGTTTGGGCGATGGATTTCGGCCGTTGTTCGGGTCCATCCCGCATGGCATTCATCCTTTGGGGAGACAGGTCATGGGCAGGATCATCGCGGTTTACGGCGCCATCGCGGGCGTCATCGTCATTTTCGGCATGTTTATCAGCATCACCGTCGTCGCCGACCACGGCACGATGGGCATGGTCGCGGGCTATCTGTCGATGCTGGTCGCGTTGCTGTTCGTCTTCGTCGGCGTGAAGCGCTATCGCGACGTCAACCTGGGCGGGGTGATCGGCTTCTGGAAGGCGTTCGGGATCGGACTGGGCATCGGGCTGGTCGCATCGCTCTTCTACATCCTCGGCTGGGAACTCTATATGTGGCGGACCGGCGGGACCTTCATGACCGATTATATCGCCACGAGCATCGCGGACATGCGCGCGGCGGGCAAGTCGGCGGCCGAGATCACGAAATTCTCTGCCGAAATGGGAGCGATGGCGGAGCAGTATAAGAATCCGTTGTTCCGCATGGCGCTGACCCTGACCGAGATATTGCCCGTCGCGCTGCTGGTGTCGCTCGTGTCGGCGGCGCTGCTGCGCCGGAGCAGCTTCCTGCCCGCGACCCAGCCGCGCGACTGATCGACCTCCCCTCCCTTGGGGAGAGGGGAGCGGTTCGGCGCATTTTTGCCTTTCGCGCGGCCGCCGCTTCCCGCTATGGGCGGCCCATGACCGACCTGCATCTCGATCCCGCCCTGCGCGAACCCGCGTTGACGTCCAAGGCCTGGCCGTTCGAGGAAGCGCGCAAGCTGGTCAAACGCTATCCGCAGGGCAAGCCTGGTGGCGATCCCGTGCTGTTCGAGACCGGCTATGGTCCCTCGGGCCTGCCGCATATCGGCACCTTCAACGAAGTGCTGCGCACGACGATGGTCCGCCGCGCCTATGAGGCGCTGACCGGCGGTGCACCGACGCGCCTCGTCGCGTTCAGCGACGACATGGACGGGCTGCGCAAGGTGCCCGACAATGTCCCGCAAAAGGAAATGCTGACCGCCTATCTGGGCAAGCCGCTCACCGACATTCCCGACCCGTTCGGCAAGTATGAGAGTTTTGCGCATCATAACAATGCGATGCTGCGCGAGTTTCTCGACCGGTTCGGCTTCGATTATGAATTTGTCAGCTCGACCGAGCGCTACAAGTCCGGGGCATTCGACGAGGCGCTGAAGACGATCCTGCGCCACAATCAGGATATTCTCGACATCATGCTGCCGACGCTGCGCGCCGAGCGCGCCGCGACCTATTCGCCGATCCTGCCGGTCAGCCCGACCTCGGGCATCGTGCTGCAGGTGCCGGTGACCGTCGTCGATGCCGACAAGGGCCTCGTGTCGTTCGAGGATGAGGGTCAGACGATCACCCATTCGGTCCTCGGCGGCGGCGCCAAGCTGCAGTGGAAGGTCGACTGGGCGATGCGCTGGGTCGCCTTGGGCGTCGATTACGAAATGTACGGCAAGGACCTGACCGACAGCGGCGTGCAGTCGGGCAAAATCGCGCGCGCGATCGGCGGGCAAAAGCCCGAAGGGCTGATCTACGAAATGTTCCTCGACGAAAAGGGCGAGAAGATTTCGAAGTCGAAGGGCAATGGCCTGAGCCTCGAGCAATGGCTGAGCTATGGCAGCGAGGAGAGCCTCGCCTTCTTCGCCTATCGCGAGCCCAAGGCCGCGAAGCAGCTGCACATCGGTGTGATCCCCAAGGCGGTCGACGAATATCTGCAGATGCGTGGCAATTATCCCGCGCAGGAAGGCGACAAGAAGCTCGGCAACCCCGTGCATCATGTCCATGTCGCGCGCAGCGAGGCGGTGCCGGCGGACCAATTGCCGGTGACCTTCGGGCTGCTGCTCAACCTCGTCGGGGTGATGGGCGCCGATGCGTCGAAGGAACAGATCTGGCGCTACCTCGGCCAATATGTCGACGGTGCCAATGCGGCGACCTATCCCGAACTCGATCGGCTGATCGACAATGCGATGGCGTATAACCGCGACTATGTCGCGCCGACGTTGAGCCGCCGCAAGCCGGTGGGCGGCGAGGGTGCGGCGCTCGCCGACCTCGACGCGAAGCTGGCGGCGCTGCCGGCGGACGCCTCGGCCGACGATATCCAGAATATCGTGTACGAGATCGGCAAGAACGAAGCCTATGGTTTTGAAAACCTGCGCGACTGGTTCAAGGCGCTGTACGAGACTTTGCTCGGATCGAGCGCCGGGCCGCGCATGGGCAGCTTCATCGCGCTGTTCGGCATCGACAACACGCGGCGGCTGATCGCCGAGGCTTTGGGAGCATGAGAAGCCTTCCCTATCCGTTCGTCCCGAGCGAAGTCGAGGGACGCAAGGCGCGGCGCCAACGTGTCTCGACTTCGCTCGACACGAACGGAGTGCAGGAGACAGCGCGTTGATCGAAATCTTCACCACCGGCGGGACGATCGACAAGGTCTATTTCGACGCGCTGTCCGAGTTCCAGATCGGCCCGGCGGCGATCCCCGACATGCTGCGCGAGAATAATGTCCATGTCCCGCACCGCGTCACCCAGTTGATGCGCAAGGACAGCCTCGAGCTCGACGACGCCGACCGCGCCGCGATCCGCGCGGCGGTCGAAGAAAGCGCCGCGTCGCATATCCTCGTCACCCATGGCACCGACACGATGGTGGTCACCGGCCGGGTGCTCGCGGGAATCGCGGGCAAGACGATCGTGATGACCGGTTCGATGCAGCCCGCGTCGGTGCGCGCGAGCGATGCCGAGTTCAACGTCGGCTTCGCGCTCGCCGCCGCGCAGACGCTGCCGCCCGGGGTCTATATCGCGATGAACGGGATGATCTTCGACCCCGCGACGACCGAAAAGGACCGCGCGGGCGCGCGCTTCGTCGCCGCGGCGGATTAGAATATTCGGCGAGGGGCCGAGCGCCCCTGTAACTTCCTGTCGTTCCGGCCGGAATAGGAAGATGTGGGAGGGCAATGGGCTCTTCCGCCGGACTTATTTTGGAAGGATCACCCTATGATCAACAGCAAGCTTGCCGGCCTGATCGCCGCATCGGCCACCGCGCTTGCGCTCGGCGGCGCCGCCTTTGCCGCCGACGCGCCTTCGGGCAGTTCGGGCAGCGCCGTCGGCGCCAAGGACATGGTCCATTGCTATGGCGTCAACAGCTGCAAGGGCACCGCCGACTGCAAGACGACCGCGAACGCGTGCAAGGGCCAGAACGCCTGCAAGGGCCATGGCTTCAAGGCGGTGGCCGCCGCAAAATGCCTGAGCGACGGTGGTGTCATCGGCGACATCGGCTGATCGCGTCCTTGTCCCGCGCGGCCGCGGAGCGCCGCGCGGGGCAGTTTTTCTTTCGCCTGTGATCGAGATCATGCCAATATCCTTCCGGGTCGTGTGACAAAGGCCAAGGGGCAATGATTCGCCCCACCTTTATTCTGACAATCAAGGGAAGGACGATCTCATGACCAACAAACTTGCCGGGCTGATCGCGGCTTCGGCCACCGCGCTGGCGCTGTCGGGCGCCGCTCTGGCCGCCGATCCGCCGGCCGCCGCCAAGAAGGTCGGCGCGAATGACGAGGTCAAATGCTATGGCGTCAACAGCTGCAAGGGCACGTCGGATTGCAAGACCGAAGCGAGTTCGTGCAAGAGCGCGTCGGGCTGCAGCACCGCGGGCAACAGCTGCAAGGGCGCCAATGCCTGCAAGGGCAAGGGGTACAAGAAGGTCGCGGCCAGCAAGTGCCTTGCCGACGGCGGCACGATCGGCGCCTGATTTCCGCTCGGCAGGTCCGGCGCCGCCGGGCCTGCTGATTGGAATTTGAAGGGACGCCCATGGACGACCGCAAAACGGCGCCGTCGCCGGGCTTCGGGCTCGGCCTGCGCCCCGATCATTACCCCGAGTTCCTGGCCGGACCGCAAGCGGTCGACTGGCTCGAGATCATCTCCGAAAATTACATGGTGCCCGGCGGCAAGCCGATGGCGATGCTCGATACGATCCGCGCCGATTATCCGATGGTGATGCACGGCGTGTCGCTGTCGATCGGGTCGGACGAGCCGATCGACAGGACTTATCTGGCCGACCTGAAGGCGCTTGCGGCGCGGGTCGAGCCTTTGTGGATTTCGGACCATCTGTGCTGGACCGGGATCAACGCGCACAACAGCCACGACCTGCTGCCGCTGCCCTATGACGCGCCCGCGCTGACCTGCGTCGTCGACAATATCGCCCGCGTGCAGGACTATCTCGGCCGGCGCATCCTGATCGAAAATCCGTCGAGCTATGTCACCTTCCGCTCCTCGGACCGCAGCGAATGGGATTTCCTCACCGACATGGCGGTGCGCTCCGATTGCCTGTTGCTGCTCGACGTCAACAATATCTACGTCAGCGCGCGCAACCATGGCTTCGACCCGCTCGATTATCTCGCCGGACTGCCCGGCGACCGCATCCAGCAGATCCACCTCGCGGGGCATAGCGACATGGGCGACTATGTCATCGACACTCACGACAGCGACGTCTGCGACGCGGTGTGGGACCTCTATGCGCAAGCGTGCAGCATGTTCGGCCCCGTCGCGACGATGATCGAGCGCGACGACGACATTCCGCCGCTTGCCGACGTCATCGCCGAACTCGACCGCGCGCGGGCGCTCGCCGCGCGGGTGTTGGAGCCGGTGCATGGTTGAGGCGTTGCGCGATGTGCAGGCGCGATTCCTCGCCGGGGTGATGTCCGGCGATGCGGAGGCCGAGGCGCTGATTGTCGACGACAACCGCGTCGGCGCGGCGCGGCGGCTCGACATTTATCGCAACAATTACCGCGCCAGCCTGCGCGACGTGCTCGCCGACCATTTCGAGCGCGTCCACGCCTGGCTCGGCGACGATCAGTTCGACAATCTGGCCGACGCCTATGTCACCGCGCATCCGTCGCTCACGCGCAATTTACGTTATTATGGCGGCGAATTTCCGGCGTTTCTGGCGGATCATTATCCCGCCGACGGCGAACTGGCGGAACTGGCCGCACTCGACTGGGCGCTGCGGAGTGCGTTCGACGCCGCCGATGCGGCGCCGCTCGATGCCGCAGCGGTCGGGGCGCTCGGCGATGGCTGGATCGACCGGCGGCTGACGCTTCATCCGGCGGCGCAGGTGCTGCGCCAGTGCCACAACAGCCGCGCGATCTGGAGCGCGCTCGACGAGGGCGAGGCGCCGCCCGACGCGGTGTTGCTCGCGGTGCCGGTGCGGCTGCTGATATGGCGCCGCGGCGTCCAGTCGCAGTTCCGCACGCTGTCGGAGGGGGAGGCGGATGCCTTGGCGCTGTTCGAAGCGGGCGCCAGCTTCACCGATCTCAGCGCCGCGGCGATTGCGGGAATGGGTGAGGATGCGGCGATGCAGGCGCTGGCCGGGTGGCTCGCGCAATGGCTTGCCGACGGCGTGCTGGTGCTCGCGGATTAGGCGCGAACCGCCGTCACCTGCCGCAATACGCTGAGATAGCCCGGCGCGATCGTCATCGCCTCGTGCCGCCCGGCGCGGCCGAGCGCGGCATGGACCTGTGGCAACCGGTAACAGGGCACGCCCATGAACAGGTGATGCTCGGCATGATAATTCACCCAATAAGGCGCGACTGTTGCGCGCGCCAGCCAGCCGGCGTGCGTCGTGCGGGCATGGGTGAAGGGATCGTCGCTGCCGGTGGTCGTGCAGGCATGTTCGGCGATGTTGCGGATGCGCAGGTAAAGCTGGAACGTCGTCGCCAGCCCCGCGAGCCAGAGCAGATACGGCGTCCAGCCATAGAGCGCGAGCGACAGCATCAGCAGCACCGCCTGGACGAGCAGGAAACGTCCGACCGCGCGCGTCACCGCCATCGCACCCGCGACGTCGACCGTCGGTGACGTCATGCCGTCGTCGGACTGCTTGTTGAACGGCGTGCCCGCCTTGGTGCTTGCGCCCTTCTTTTCGGGCTTCTCGCCGCGCAGCATCGCCTTCAGCCCGACAAGCGCGAAGCCGAACTGCGCGACGCGCTGCTTGAAAAATGTCTGGCCGGTCAGGTCGCGCGCCACTTTGCGTCCCAGGCTGGCGCGGGTGGTGGGGAAGGGCTTCGACAGCGACAGGTCGGGATCCTCGGGCTGCTGGGTGAATTTGTGATGCTGCAGATGATAGGTGCGATACGCGATCAGGTCCGATCCCACCGCGGCGCCGGTCAGCCAGTCACCGAGGAAATTGTTGAGTTTTCGGTTCGGATGCAGCGCGCCGTGCGCGGCGTCGTGCATCAGGATCGCGAAGCCGAGTTGCCGCCCTCCGACGAGGATGATCGCCGCGAGCCAGCCCAGCGGGTTCGCCAGCCAGGCCGCGAGGCCGATCACCGCGATGCTGACGATCCACCCGTGCGCGACGAGCCAGATGCCGCGCCACGCCGAGGCGCGGGTGATCGCGGCCCATTCGGCGCGGTCGAAGAATCGGTCGGGCGGCAAGAGGCGAACGGCAGGCATGGTGCGACTATAATCGGTTTCACACGAAAACCCAATCCCTCCCATTATGGAGCAATTCCGGGGATTTACGGATCGGAGGGATAAGGTTTTGGAAACCCCTTTCTGGCACGGAATGGCGCAAGGACCGACTAAAGCAGGAACGGCGGGATTGGGGTTGAAGCGGGCCATCGTGCGACCGGAGAATAGCGAGCCGTCGTTCGACGGATCGTTGTTCGAATCGCCGGAATTCGTGACACGCCTGACGCGCGTCGCGCAGTTGTGGCACTATGTGCTGGTCAGCCGCGCGCTCGTCTATTTCGCCTGCGCCTTTTTCCCCGGCCTTCCCGGCTTTTTCGATCGTCCGTCGCAATGGCTGGTTCTGGCGCTCGGCATCGGCTGCGATCTGGTGCTGACGGTGATCGGGCAGCTGTCGCGTGCGCCGGGCAATGCGCTGGCGCGGCGCACCATCGTGTGGGGCACGTCGTGCATGACGCTGATCGCGCTCGGCACCTTGCTGACTAGTATCGCGATGTTCGTCTCGTCGCCGTCGGTCGATGCCACCCCTTATGCCGACGCCTTTGCCGCGATCCGGATCGGCGCCGTGCTCGTCGCGGCGGCGGCGGTCGCGATCGCGCGCCCGGCCTTTTTCGCCTTTGCCGGCGCGACCGCGCTCGGCGGGGCGATCGGCAAGGCGTCGATGCCCTTCGCCTTCGCCGCGATGATCTTCCTCTTCCTGCTGATCGTCATGGTCCGCGAGGATGCGCGGCACCAGCGGCGTACCGAGCGCGCGAACCGGAGGACGATCAGCGATCAGCAACGCGCGCTCAACCTGGTGCGCGACTTCGAACGCGCCGGGCGCGGCTGGTTCTGGGAAACCGACCGCCACGGCCAGCTCGTCTATATCTCGCCGACGGTGGCGGCCAAGCTCGGCCGTGCGCCGAGCGACCTGCGCGGCAAGCCGTTCACCGACATCATCCGCAAACGCATCGGCAATGACGAAAGCGAGGAACGCACCCTCGGCTTCAGCCTGTCGTCGCGCACCCCGTTCAAGGAACTGACGGTGCAGGCGGCGGTGCCGGGCGAGGAGCGCTGGTGGTCGATCTCGGGCCACCCGATCAGCAACGAGCTCGGCAATTTCCAGGGGTTTCGCGGCAGCGGTACCGACCTCACCGAAAAGAAGAAGTCCGAGCGCGAGATCAACCAGCTCGCGCGCTACGACGTGCTGACCGGGCTCGCCAACCGGCTGCATATCACCGACCTGCTCGAACGCGCGCTGAAGAACCATATCGGCCAGCCGCAGCCGTGCGCGCTGCTGCTGATGGACCTCGACCGCTTCAAGGCGGTGAACGACACGCTCGGCCATCCGGTCGGCGACCAGTTGCTCCAGCAGGTCGCGGCGCGGCTCGCGCAGATCGTCGGCGACCGCGGCCAGGTCGGGCGGCTCGGCGGCGACGAATTCCAGATCGTGCTGCCGCAGATCACCCACGCCGACAAGCTCGCCAACATCGCCAATGCGGTCATCCTCAGCCTCGCCAAGCCGTTTGCGATCGAGGGCGAACAGGTGCGGGTCGGCTCGTCGATCGGCATCGCGGTGTCCGAAGGGGCGGGGGTGTCGTCGGCGGCGCTGGTGCGCAACGCCGACCTCGCGCTCTATGCCGCCAAGGATGCCGGGCGCGGCGTCTATCGCTTCTATGCCGACGCGATGCACAACCAGGCCAGCGAGCGCAAGGCGATCGAGGACGCACTGCGCGACGCCTTGGCGAAGGACGAACTCAAGCTTGTCTACCAGCCGATCGTCGATGTCGCGAGCGAGCGCATCTCGGGATTCGAAGCGCTGATCCGCTGGCAGCGCGGCGACGAGGCGATGATCAGCCCGTCGAAATTCATTCCGATCGCCGAGGAATCGAACCTGATCGTGCCGATCGGCGAGTGGATCATCCGCTCGGCCTGCGCGTCGATCGCCCGGCTTGGTCCCGATCATCGCATCGCGGTCAATGTCTCGCCGCGCCAGTTCGCCAACGACAAATTGCCGGCGACGATCATGAGCGCGGTATCGGCGGCGGGTATCCGCCCCGAACAACTCGAACTCGAAATCACCGAGGGGGTGTTCCTCGACGAAAGCCCCGAGAATCTGGAGATGTTCCAGCGGCTGAAACGCACCGGGGTGCGGTTGGCGCTCGACGATTTCGGCACCGGCTATTCGGCGCTCGGCTATCTGAAGAAGGCGCCGTTCGACAAGATCAAGATCGACCAGAGCTTTGTGCGCGGCGCCGCCGACAAGAGCAGCATGAACGCCGCGATCATCTCGTCGATCGTCGGACTCGCCGCCGCGCTCAAGATGGAAACCACCGCCGAGGGGGTCGAGACGCACGACGACCTCGACCTAATCCGCGGACTCGGATGCAGCCACGTCCAGGGCTATATCTATGGGCGTCCGATGAGCCTCGACGAAGCGGTCGCGCTGCTGCGTGCCGATGGTGGCCGGGTCGTCGCGCAGGGGTATAAGAGCGCGCGCGAGATGCGCAGCCGCACCTTCCGCACGATTCAGGTCGAGAGCGGCGGGCATCGCTATGAGGCGATCGTCCGCAACCTGTCGACGCGCGGCGCGCTGATCGAGGGGCTGTGGAACGTGCCCGCGGGCACCGGATTTCGCCTCGAATTCGGCCCCGACCTTGTGCTCGATGCCGAGGCGCGCTGGTCCGATCAAAACCGCGTCGGGGTGCAATTCGCGCAGGCGGTTGAGATCACGGCGCTGATCGGCGGCAGCGTGGCGGGGCAGTCGGTACGCGCGCGGATCGAACGCGCGGCGTGATGGCCTGCGCCCGCGCTGCTGCGTGGGTGGGTGGTGGAGACGGCTTCGGGGTGGGGAGCGGCTAACCCCGTTAAAGAATGGCGATTTACGCCCGAAGCCGCTGAAAACTAGTCCGCGATCCGCCCGCGCACCATCACCCAGTCGACCTTTTCCAGCGTGCGCACATCGGTCAGCGGATCGCCCGACACCGCGATCAGGTCGGCCGACATGCCCGGCGCGATGCGGCCGATTTCATTTTCCATCGACAGCGCCTTCGCCGCGACGGTCGTGGCCGCCGCGACCGCTTCGCGCGGGGTCAGGCCGTTCGCCACCAGCAGCGCGAATTCGCCGGCGTTGCGGCCATGGTCGAACACCCCGGCATCGGTGCCGAAGGCGACGGGGACGCCGAGCGCCTTGGCGCGGGTCACCGCCTTGCCGACGCTGCCCATCGTCATGCGGACTTTTTCCTCGACGGTCGGCGTATAGATGCCCTTGCCCAGCCGCTCCTTGATCCCCTCGAAGGCCATCAGCGTCGGGACCAGATAGGTGCCCTTGGCCTTCATCACCCTCAGCGCCGCGTCGTCGGCGAAGGTGCCATGGTCGATCGTGTCGATGCCCGCCGCCGCGGCATCCTCGATGCCGCGCGCGCCATGCGCATGCGCCATCACCTTCAGCCCCAGCGAGTGCGCGGTGGTCGCGATGCTGTCGAGTTCGGCGCGGCTGAAATGTCCCTCAAGCCCGCGGCCCTGCTGCGACAGGACGCCGCCGGTCGCGGTGATCTTGATGATGTCGGCGCCGGCACGCGACGCCTTGCGGAGCTTTTCGGCGCATTCGACCGCGCCGGTGCAGGTATAACCCTGATCGAGCACGCCATGGACGTCCTCGCGAAAACCGGTGACGTCGCCGTGACCGCCGACGATCGACAGTGCCGGGCCGGCGGCGATGATGCGCGGACCGGTGATGAAACCGGCGGCGGTGCCGCGGCGCAGCGAAAAGGCGGTGTACTGTGCCGAGCCCGCCTCGCGCACCGTGGTGAAGCCGGCGCGCAGCGTGATGCCGGCGTTCTTGACCCCGACGACGACGCCCCATTCGTCGGGATCGACCGCTTCGCTGCGATAATCGCCGCCCGGGTCGCCGGTGAGGTGGACGTGGAGGTCGATCAGGCCGGGAAGCAGCGTCTTGTCGCCCAGGTCGACGATTTCGGCATCGGCGGGGGCGGCGGTGCGGCCCGCGCTGATCGAGGTGATGCGGTCGTCGGTGATGATGACGGTCGAGGCGCCGAGCGCGGGCTTGTCGGCGTCGGTGATGACATGGCCGGCGTAGATGACGGTGGTTTTCGCAAAAGCCGCGCTGCCCATGAGCGCGAGCGTCGCCGCGGCGACGAGTCCGAGTTTACGCATCCGATTTTCCCCTGCTTTGTCCCTTCATCGTGGCGCGCCGGGCGGGGGAGGGCAAGCGCATAAAAAGAGGGGCCGGTTGACCGGCCCCTCAGTTTGCCATCTGATAACCGAAAGGAATATTACCAGAAGAAATCGTAGATCACGTCGACCACTTCGCCGCTGTAGGTGTCGACGAGCAGCGCATCGTCATAATAGCGGACCCAGCGATACCCGCCATAGGCCGGCGGCAGGCGGTAATAGCCCGGATCGTTGATCCAGTAGCGCTGGCCATAGAAGAGCGAGCCGAGCGTGAAGCCGACGCTGAACCGCGTGTAATTGCGGCCGCGATAGGGGTTGTAATAGCGCGGCAGGCGATAGTTGTTGCCGTAGCGCTGACGATAGTCGCGCCAGTTGTAGCGGTTGTCGTTGCGCCAGCCACGGTTCCAGTTGTTGTCGCGGCGTCCGTCGCGATAGCGGCGATCGGCATAGCCGTCGCGGTTCCGGTCGTAGCGGCGGTCGACGCGGTTGTTGTCGTTGCGATCCCAGCGGCGATCGAGGTCGCCGTTGCGATTGCGGTCGTAACGCCGGTCGACCTGGCCATTGCGGTTACGGTCCCACTGGCGGTCGACCTGACCGTCGCGGTTGCGATCCCACTGGCGGTCGGTGCGGCCGTCGCGATTGCGGTCATAGGTGCCGCGGTTGCGGTCCTGACGCGGGCGCTGATCCTGGCCTTGCCACTGCTGGCGCGGAGCCTGTTGACGCTGGACCTGCGGACGCTGACCCTGGACCTGACCGCCGCGATCGCGGTTGCCCGACCAGTCGCGGCGTTGCGGCTGCTGTCCCTGCGGGCGCTGGCCTTGCTGACGCTGTACCTGCTGGCGTTGCACCTGCGGCTGCACCTGCGGGCGCGGTGCCTGCTGGCGCTGACCGCGCTGGTCGCCGCCACCGCCGCGCTGGGCACGGTTGCCGCGATCCCCGCGGTCGCCGCGCTGCGCCTGTTGCTGGCCGTCGCGGCCCTGTGCGAACACCGGGGCGATCGGGGTCAGCATCGTCGCGGCGATCAGCAATCCTCCGATAAACTTCTTCATCTGCCATACTCCTCGGTTTCCCATGGGCGACGGATAGCCGACCGGGAAGATGAACCGATATTTACCGTCGGCAATATGAGTCATGGCTGAACCATGATGTTGCCTGCGGTTCAGCTAGATGAACGGTGCGACAGCGTTTAATGTTCCGGCGGCGCGCGCATCGCGGGGACGGCGCCGGCGGCGTCCTGCGGCCGTATGCCGGGCGGCGGCGCGGCGGCGATGCGTTCCTCGCCGCGCAGCACGCGCCCGGCGCGCCTGATCGCGCCGCGGATGCGTGGATAGGTGCCGCAGCGGCAGATGTTGGTCATCGCCGCGTCGATCTCGGCATCGCTGGGGTTGCTGTTGGTGCGCAGCAAGGCGGCGGCGGCCATGATCATGCCCGACTGGCAGAAACCACATTGCGGAACTTGCTCTGCGACCCACGCTTGCTGCACCGGATGACTCCGGTCGCGGGTCAGTCCCTCGATCGTGGTGACGAAACGTCCTTCGCATTCGGCGATCGTGACCAGGCAGCTGCGGATCGCCTCGCCATCGATATCGACGGTGCACGCGCCGCATTCGCCGGTGCCGCAGCCATATTTGGTGCCCGTCAGGTTCGACGCGTCGCGCAGCGCCCACAGCAGGGGCGTTTCGGGATCCATCCGATATTCGATGGGGCGGTCGTTGACCGAGAATCGCGTCATGCCGCCCCTGTTAGCGCCGCGGCCGGATTAGTCACGCCAGCTCGTGTCGATCTTGTCGACCTTGCGCACCATCGCGTCGAATTCGGCCTTGCCCGACTGGCCGGGGATCGCCGCCATATAGAGGTCGCGCTGGTGGACCTTGATCACCTCTTCATCGACCAGGATCGGCTTGCCCATGCTCATCGTCGCGAGCTGGATCTCGCACGCGCGCTGCAGCGCCCAATATTTGATGAAGGCGTCGGAGAGCGACTTGCCCATCACCACCGGGCCATGGTTGCGCAGCATCAGGATGCGCTTGTTGCCCAGATGCTCGACCAGCCGTGTGCCTTCTTCCTCGCGCACCGTCACGCCCTCGAAGTCGTGATAGGCGAGCTGGCCCATGAAGTTGCAGGCATAGAAGTTCGTCGGCTGCAGCCCGCCCTCGAGTCCGCACACCGCCATCGTCGCGGTGGTGTGGGTGTGGATGATCGCATGCGCGTCGGGCAGCACGCGGTGGAACAGGCTGTGCTGGACAAAGCCCGCCTTGTTGACGTGCCAGGGATTGTCCTCGTCCAGCTTGTTGCCGTCGATGTCGATCTTGATCAGGCTGGAGGCGGTGACCTCGCTGAAATGCATGCCATAGGGGTTGATCAGGAAGGCGCCTTCCTGGTCCTCCAGCTTCACCGTGATGTGGTTGAAGATCATCTCGTCCCAGCCCATCATCGCAAAGATGCGGTAACAGGCGGCGAGTTCCTGCCGCGCCGTCCACTCGGCTTCGCTATATTTGCTGTTGCGCTTCAGCTGGGTCGCCATGGCCTGATCCTCTCGCAGTCGGTTTCGTTGTGCCACCTATGCCACAGCCGCGCCGGTTCGCACAATCCCGCGAAGCCGCGCGGCGAACTGGTTAACAAAAGCGATAAAACGTTGACCTTACGGCGGTTAGTCGTCAGTCTTCGAATCAGGGTCGAGCTGCGGGGCTTCCATTTGTCCAAAAGAGACAATGTGGTCCGCCGGCGTGTCTGCGCTTGGTCGACCCGACCATCCTCTTCATGTCGGTTGCAGTGCATCTTTTCGCGGTGCGGCCTCCTGCTGCCCGCGCAATGGGGAGTGAGGAACAATGCGTTATACGGTGAAACTGTCCGCGTCTGCGATGGCGCTGGCGGCCTATGCCGCTTTCTCGGCGGCGCCCGCGCAGGCCGAAACCTGCCTGCTCGACAGCGATAACGACGGCGTCGTGTCGGCTGGCGACACCGATGGCGGTGCCATCTCGGGCAACAACACGCAGCTTGCCTGCGGTCCGAACGCGCGTACGACCGGCAATGGTTCGACGGCGGTGGGTTCGGGGGCAACCGCCACCAACACCGGTTCGACCGCGGTCGGCCAGAATGCGACCGCGAACGACCGCAGCACCGCGATCGGCCGCTCGAGCACCGCGACCGGCCAGACCAGCGTCGCGATCGGCAACCTGGCATCGGCGACCGATGAGGATGCCGTCGCGATCGGCGAACAGGCGCAGGCCACCGGCTTCCACTCGACTTCGGTCGGCGCCGAATCACTCGCCTCGGGTCGCGGGGCTCAGGCCTTCGGCTGGCAATCGGCGGCGACCGGCAACTTCAGCGTCGCGACCGGCCGTCAGGCGCAGGCGACCGGCCTGAATTCGACCGCAGTCGGCGACAATGCCCAGGCGACGGGCGACAACGACACCGCGACCGGCCGCGCTGCGGTCGCTTCGGGCACGTTCAGCGTCGCGACCGGCGCGAGCGCGCAGGCCACCGGCCTCGCCTCGACCGCCAACGGGTCGTTCGCGACCGCGTCGGGCACCTTCTCGAGCGCGGTCGGCGAACTCGCCAACGCCTCGGGCGACCTGTCGAGCGCGCTCGGTTCGAATTCGAACGCGTCGGGCGACGAATCGACGGCGGTCGGTGTGCTGGCGAATGCCACTGGGCTGCAATCGACGGCGGTCGGCACCGGCGCGCAGGCGACCGACGAGGACGCCACCGCCTTTGGGCAGGGCGCCAATGCCTCGGGCTTCCACTCGACGTCGGTCGGCGCCGAATCGGTGGCCTCGGGGCGCGGGGCGCAGGCCTTCGGCTGGCAGGCGTCGGCGACGGGCAACCTCAGCGTCGCGTCGGGCCATCAGGCCAGCGCCTCGGGGGCCAACAGCTCGGCCTTCGGCAAGAGCGCGTCCGCCTCGGGGACGACTTCGACCGCCATCGGCAACTTCGCCGCGGCGTCGGACGAGGATGCCGTCGCGGTCGGCGACAATGCCGTGGCCTCGGGCTTCCATTCGACCGCCGTCGGCGGCGAATCGGTCGCTTCGGGTCGCGGTGCGCAGGCATTCGGCTGGCAGGCCATGGCCACGGGCAATCTCAGCCTGGCGGTCGGTCACCAGGCCAATGCGGCGGGCATCAATGCCAGCGCGGTCGGCAAGAATGCCAATGCGGCGTTCGACAATTCGACCGCGCTCGGTTTCGGTGCCACCGCCACGGCGGCGAACCAGGTCGCGCTTGGCGGCGCGGGCAGCGCGGTTCGCGTCGGCGATATCGCGGCGAGCACCGCGGCGCAGACGGGGGCGACCGATGTGATGACGGTCGATGCCAATGGCGTCGTCGGCCGCGACCCGACCGTACGCACCGCGATCGCGGCGAATACGGCGGGCGTTGCCGCGAACAGCGCCGCCATCACGGCCATTCAGGGCGTCAACGCGACGCAGAATGCCAACATCGCGGCACTGCAGACGTTGACCACGACCCATACCGGTCAGATCAACACGCTGTTCGCGCAGTCGGACGAGAACCGTCGTCAGGCGCGCCTCGCCAACGAAGGCGTCGCGCTGGCGCTGTCGATGGAAACCCCGGCGCTGCCGGCCGATGCCAAGTTCGGCATGTCGGGCGGCATCGGTTACTACAACGACCGCACCGCCGGCTCGATCGCGATGACCGCGCGGATCAGCGAGAAGGCCACCTTCTCGGCTGGTGTCGGCGCGGGCTTCGACTCGGGTGAGATCGGCGCGCGCGGCGGCTTCCAGGTCGTCTGGTAAGCTGTAAATGAAAACGGGCGATGCTCCTTGCCAAGGGAGCATCGCCCTTTCATGTTGGGACCTATGAAAAAGCCATCTTCCTTCCCGCGCGGCTGGTCTTCGGCCGCCTTTTCTTTGCCCGCGGCGCTGCTGGTCGCGCTTGCCGCTCCGGCACAGGCGCAGACGGGGGCTGCCGCGCCGCCGCCCGTCGCCGCGATGCCGGTGCCCGGCGACCTCGAACTCGCCAAGCTGATCTGGTCGACGCTGACCGCGATCGACCATGCCAATCAGTCGGGCAATTATTCGGTGCTGCGCGATATATCGTCGCCGTCGTTCCAGCTCGCCAATGATCCGTCGCGACTGGCGCAGATTTTCGCCTCGCTGCGCGACAATCGCGTCGACCTGTCGAACAGCCTGTTGCTGGCGCCGGTCTATAATGGCGCGCCGCAGGTCGGGGCGGGGAACATCCTGCGCGTGCGTGGCAGTTTTGGACTGCGCCCGACCGCGGTCGCCTTCGACTTCGAATTTCAGTGGTATAATGGCAAGTGGCGCCTGTTCGGGGTGGCGATTTCACCGATGCCGCTCGCGACCCAGCAGCCGGGCGGCGGACCCGAAGTTCCCGACGCACGCCGCAGGGGAGGGCAATAGCCACGTTTCACGCCCCTGCCGCCGCGCAGGGGCTTGCATTTGGCCGCGAATCTGGCTAGTGGCGCTCCCAACGGAACGTCGCGGGTTCGCGGCGCTTCTTTTATTGCCCATATATCGGCGATTTATGGCGGACCGGCTATCCGGTTGCCGTTCATCGTTGGACGAACCGGAGACGACACGGCACATGCAGATCATCGTTCGCGACAATAATGTCGACCAGGCCCTTCGCGCGCTCAAGAAGAAGCTGCAGCGTGAGGGCGTGTATCGCGAAATGAAGCTGCGCCGTCATTACGAAAAGCCCAGCGAAAAGCGTGCGCGCGAACATGCCGCCGCCGTCCGCCGCGCCCGCAAGATGGAGCGCAAGCGGATGGAGCGCGACGGGATCAAGTAAGACCCGTCCTTCCCGTTCGGGATCCGGATTTGAAAAAGGCGCTGCGGCAACGCGGCGCCTTTTTCGTTGTGCGGCGTGTGTGCAATTGTCGCTGGACCGCTCCGCGCCGCTCCGCCTATAGGCGAGCCGATGTTTTTGCTCCGCCGAAATCTGGTGCGGGTGCAGGGGAAGGATCAGCGACGATGAGTGTAACGACGGTTCCATTGCGCCCGGTGAGCAAGGGCGGCCTGTGGCTGATGTGGTTCGGCGTTGCGGGGCTGATTGCTGCGGCGATCGCTTTCGCGGTGATGTCGACCCCCCGGATCGGCTTTGAAGTCGTCAAGGAAGGCACGGGCAACAGCCCGACCATGTCCGATGTTGTTCTCGTCAAATATGAAGGCAAGCTCGACGACGGCAAGGTTTTCGACGCCAATGAACAGGCGCCGTTCCAGGTCGCGCAGACCGCGCCGGGCTTTGCCGAGGCGCTGACCCGCATGAAAAAGGGCGGCAAGTACAAGGTCACTATCCCGCCCGCGCTCGGTTATGGCGACAAGGACAATGGCCCGATCCCGGGTGGCAGCACGCTGCATTTCGACGTCGAACTGCTCGAATTCAAGACCGAGGCCGAAGTTCGCGCGATGCAGCAGCAGATGCAGATGATGCAGCAGCAGATGCAGCAACAGCAGATGCAGGGCGCCCCGCCACAGGGCGCACCGCAGCCCTGACCTGGAGCAGGGACTTTCGGGCATTCAAGACGGCGGCGGGTTGATCCTGCCGCCGTTTTTGTTTGGAGCGGTTCTCGGATGGAGAGCGGGGTTACCGATCCTCCCCGTTCCGGGGGACGATCGCTTTTGCCCGCAACCGTGCGAACCGATCAAAGAGCGACCCGCCGCAAGCCTTTTTTACCCCGCCGCCTTTCGTTTCCCCTGCGTCCCCGCATTGCGCTCGGCCTCGCGCTCCAGCGCGACCTTGATCATCGCGACGATCGGGTCGGCGAGGAACAGGCCCATGATGCCGAGCAAAGTGCCGAACAATATCTGCGCGCCGAGGACGAGGGCGGGGGCGAGGTCGACGGTTTGCTTCGCGACCATCGGCACGATCAGATAGCCGTCGACCGTCTGGACGATGAAATAGATGGCGATCGCGGCGAGCCCGGTGTCGGTCCCGGCCGAAAAGCCGACGAGCACCAGCAGCACGCCCGACACGATCGCGCCGATATTGGGGATGAAGGCGAGCAGTCCGGTGAGCAGTCCCATCAGTGCCGCCATCGGGATGCCGACGGCGAGGCAGGCGAGCCAGGTGCCGATCCCCTCGACCAGCATGCCGAGCAGGCGCCCCGCCATCAACCGGCGCAGGGTGAAGCCCATGCGCGCGGTGACGATGTAGAAATTCTCGCGGCTCTTCATCGGCAGCATCCACGCCACTCCGCGTTCATAGAGGCGCGGCTCGATCGCGAGGAAGACGCCGAGCACCAGCACCATGACCAGGCTGGTCAGCGCACCGAGCACGGTCCCGACCGCGGCGGTGACGCGTCCGACGGTGCCGGCCAGATTTTCGGTGATCGTCTTGGTGTCGATCTGCAGATTACCCATGCCATGCGCGCTGGCCCAGGCGGCGATGCGCTCGACCTGTCCCATCACCACGGTCTGCAGCGTCGCCGCCTGATCGGCGATCTGCGAACCCGCGAACAGAATGGTCCAGACGAGGAAGGCGACGAGCGAGAGACAGACGATCAGCAGCCGCCAGCCGCGGCCGATGGGTAGCACTCGACCGAGCAGGCGGGTGCCGCCGTCGAGCATCGCCGCCATGACGATGCCGGCGAAGATCAGCAGGATCGGCTGGATCAGGATGATGCAGACGCCGATCAACAGCGCGAGGCCGAGCCATACCCCGGCCTTGAGCAATTCGCCGCGGACCGCGTCGCTTCGGATTTCGGTGGGGCCGGGCGCCTCGACGCTGGCCTTGGCTTTCGCCCGTGCGTCGGTCTCGGCCATGCGCTGTGCTCCCCTGTGCCTAACTGCCCTTACGTTCGGGGGGTCAGGTCGGTTCCCGCACGGCCCGAGCGCAGCGCCTGGAACCAGCTGATCGGGTTGTACCATTTGGCGGTGCCGTCGGTCGAGAAGGTGATGATCTCGGCACGGCCCGCGATGACATCGAACGGCACCGCGCCGCCGAGGCCAAGTTCGCTGACGGGAACCCGGCTGTCGGCGCTGCCGTCGCGGTTGTCGCCCATCAGGAACAAATGGTCCGCCGGGACTTTGTAGGGGCCATATTCGTCGACGCTCGGCCGTTCGCCCATGTCGATGGTGTCATAGGACGCGCCGTTCGGCAGCGTTTCGCGGATGATCGGCAGCACCAGCGTTTCGCGGCCCGATCCGTCGACCTGCCTGAACCGGTCGAGCGCGCTGCCGCCGCCGCCTGACGGCGTGTTGGCGTCGACGGGGATGCGCAGGTCGGGCTGCTGTTCGCGCTTCACCGGCTTGCCGTTGATGAACAGCGCGCCGCCCTTCAATTCGATCGTGTCGCCGGGCAGGCCGATGACGCGCTTGATATAGTCGGTGCGGTCGACCGGATGCTCGAGCACCACGATGTCGCCGCGCTCGGGCAGTTTCGCGAAGATGCGGCCTTCCATCCTGGGGAGCAGGTGAAAGCTCGCCGAGGCATAGGACCAGCCATAGGGATATTTGCTGACGATCAGGCGGTCGCCGCTGAGCAACCCGGGCATCATCGAATCGGACGGAATATAAAAGGGCTTGGCGAGCAGGCTGTGGATGCCGAGCACCAGCAGCAGGATCACCGCGATATCGCGGATCAGCTTGCCCCAGCTTTCCTCGCCCTTGGCGCCGCCGCTCTTGTTCTTTGCCATGTCGGTCCTTGCCTAGTCCTTCAGTGCTTCGATGATGACGAACGCCTGGGCCCAGGGATGATCGTCGGTCAGTGTCAGATGGATATGGGCCTTGTGTCCCGCAGGGATCATCGCCGCGAGCCGTTCGGCCGCGCCGCCGGTCAGTGCGAGCGTCGGCGCGCCCGAGGGGGCGTTGACGACGCCGATGTCCTTCATGAACACGCCACGCTTGAAGCCGGTGCCGACCGCCTTGGAGAAGGCCTCCTTGGCGGCAAAGCGCTTGGCATAGGTGCCCGCACGGGTGAACGGCCGCCGCGCCGCCTTGGCGCGTTCGACGTCGGTGAACACGCGATTCTCGAACCGCTCGCCGAAACGGTCGAGCGAATTCTGGATTCGCTCTATATTACAGAGGTCGGAGCCGAGTCCGATGATCATCCTCGCGCCTCGTCCATCAGGTCGCGCATGCGGCGCACCGCATCCTCCAGCCCGGTAAAGATCGCCTCGCCGATCAGATAATGGCCGATGTTGAGCTCGGCGAGTTGCGGGATCGCGGCGATCGGGATGACATTGTCATAGGTCAGGCCATGCCCGGCATGCGGTTCGATGCCGTTTTTCCACGCGAGCGCGGCGGCGTCGGCGATCCGGCGCAATTCGGCGGCGCGTTCCTCGCCCTCGACATGCGCGTAACGGCCGGTGTGGAATTCGACCACCGGCGCGCGCAGCCGCATCGCGGCCTCGATCTGACGCGGGTCGGGTTCGATGAACAGGCTGACGCGAATGCCCGCGTCGTTCAGCCGCGCGACGATCGGCGCGAGATGGTTGTGCTGTCCGGCGGCGTCGAGCCCGCCCTCGGTCGTGCGTTCCTCGCGCTTTTCGGGGACGATGCACGCGGCGTGCGGCATATGGCGCAGCGCGATTTCCAGCATTTCCTCGGTCGCCGCCATTTCGAGGTTCAGCGGCAGGTCGGTCGCGGCCTGGATGCGCGCGAGATCGTCGTCGCGGATATGACGCCGGTCTTCGCGCAGGTGCGCGGTGATGCCGTCGCCGCCGACCGCCGCGACGATCTCGGCCGCGCGGACCGGATCGGGATGCTCGCCGCCGCGCGCATTCCGGATCGTCGCGACATGGTCGATGTTGACCCCGAGGCGGAGGCGCCCACCAGATCGTTCAAGATTCAATTCGCGCGGCTCCCCGGCTTCACCGCCTTGGTCTTTGCGAGTTCGGGTGGCAGTTCGTCTTCGGCATAGGTCGGGAAGTTGATCGCGACGAGCGGATAGAAGGGAACGCCAAGGTCGACGCTGCCCGCCGAGCGGTCGACGAGCGCCGCTTCGGCGATCACTTCGCCGCCAGCGTCGGCGACGCACGCCATCGCTTCGCGTGACGACAGGCCGGTTGTGACGACATCCTCGACCATCAGCACCTTGGCACCCGGTGCGATGGTGAAGCCGCGGCGCAGTTCGAAGGTGCCGGTCGGGCGTTCGACGAAGATCGCGGGCTTGCCGAGCGCGCGGCCCATTTCATGGCCGATGATGACGCCGCCCATCGCGGGCGAGACGACGATGTCGATCGCCTGTTTGAGGTCGCGCGGCAGCTTGGCGGCGAGCGCGATCGCGAGCCGTCCGGCCCGCTCGGTGTCCATCAGCACGCGTGCGCACTGGAGATAATATTCGCTGTGCCGCCCGGAGGAGAGCAGGAAATGCCCCTGCAGCAGGGCGTCGGCGGCGCGGAATTCGGCCAGGATGTCGTCGTCGGTCATGGGAGAATGGGTCTTTTGTTCAGGACGTCGTCCATCGGGAACGACGGGGTTTCGACGGGGCAGATTTGCCAGCCGCAAAATAGTGTTAGAGATGCTTGAGGCAAGCGGCAAGCGGGTCTATAGCGCCCGCGAGATTCAGCCAGCCGCCCGGCTGCCGCGACGCATGTCCGGTATCCGCGCGGCGGGAATGAAGCATCGATAAGAACAACAGGCAACGGGCGGCACTATCCTTATGAAGAGCTTGAAAACCCTTGTAATCGCGGCGGTTTTGTCGCTGGGCGCGGTCAGCGTCGGTCAGGCGGCGGCACCGGCGGCGGCACCTGTCGCGGCCCCCGCAGCGAACACCGCGGCGAATCCGGCTCCGGCCCCCGCCGATGCGGCGGCTGCGACGACCGCCGCTCCGGCTGCGGCCGATGCGACGAAGGCGGCGGCGGTTCCCGCCGGCGACGCGACTTATGTGCCGATGAAGCCGACCCCGGGCGTGGGTCAGCCGGTCGACGCGGGGATCAACTTCCAGCCGCAGGTCACGCCGATCGGCGTCCAGGCCTATGAGTTCAACCACTATATCCTGCTGCCGGTGATCGTGGTGATCTCGCTCTTCGTTCTCGGTCTGCTGCTCTGGGCGGTGGTCCGCTACCGCGCCGCCGCGAACCCGGTGCCGTCGAAGACGACGCACAACACCTTCATCGAAATCATCTGGACCGCGATCCCGGTGCTGATCCTCGCGGTCATCGCCGTCCCGTCGATCCGCCTGCTCGCGGCGCAATATGAACCGCCGAAGAAGGAAGCGCTGACGATCAAGGTCACGGGCTATCAATGGTATTGGGGTTATGCCTATCCCGACCAGGGCATCGGTGAATATGTCTCGAAGATCCTGACCGAAGAGCAGGCCAAGGCCGCCGGCGAGCCTTATCACCTCGCGGTCGATAACCGCATGGTCGTCCCCGTCGGCCGCCAGGTGAAACTGATCATCACCGGCGCCGACGTGATCCACAGCTTCGCGGTCCCGGCCTTCTGGACCAAGATGGACGCGGTCCCCGGCCGCGCCAACGAGACCACCTTCACCGCCACCAAGGTCGGCGTCTATTACGGCCAGTGTTCGGAGCTTTGCGGCGTCGACCATGGCTATATGCCGATCGCGGTCGAAGTGCTGCCGGTCGACAAATGGGAAGCCTGGGTGCGCTCGCGGGGCGGCAATCCGGCCGGCCCGGTGGCCGCGGCACCCGCCGCCGCTCCGGCGCCCGCCGCTGCCACCGCTCCGGCAACCGCGCCCGCCGCCACGACCGAAGCCGCACCGGCTGCAGCGGCGCCCGCCGCCGCCCCGGCCGCCAAGAAATAACAAGGGGTCCGACAGATGACCGATATTGCTGCAACTGCACCCGCCCATGGCCATGCCGATCACGCGCATGACGACCATGACCATGACACGCCCGGATTCTTCGTCCGCTGGTTCATGTCGACGAACCACAAGGACATCGGCACCCTCTACCTGATCTTCGCGATCGTCGCCGGTATCGTCGGCGGCGTGATTTCGGGCATGATGCGCCTCGAACTCGCCGAACCCGGCATCCAGTATCTGGGTGACTGGGCGCGCATGTTCGACTCCGCGGCCGGCGAAACGCAGGCCAAGCATATGTGGAACGTGCTGATCACCGCGCACGGCCTGATCATGGTGTTCTTCATGGTCATGCCCGCGATGATCGGCGGTTTCGGCAACTGGTTCGTGCCGCTGATGATCGGCGCGCCCGACATGGCCTTCCCGCGCATGAACAACGTGTCCTTCTGGCTGACCTTCGTCGCCTTCGTCATGCTGACGGGATCGATGTTCGTCACGGGGGGCAACGGGCTTGGCGCCGGGACCGGCTGGACGGTCTATGCCCCGCTGTCGACCAGCGGGTCGCCCGGGCCGGCGGTCGACATGGCGATCTTCTCGCTCCACCTCGCGGGTGCGGCGTCGATCCTTGGTGCGATCAACTTCATCACCACCATCTTCAACATGCGCGCGCCGGGCATGACCCTGCACAAGATGCCGCTGTTCGTGTGGTCGGTGCTCGTCACCGCCTTCCTGCTGCTGCTCGCGCTGCCGGTTCTCGCCGCTGCGATCACCATGCTGCTGACCGACCGCAACTTCGGCACGACCTTCTATGATGCGACGGGCGGCGGCGATCCGGTGCTCTACCAGCATCTCTTCTGGTTCTTCGGCCACCCCGAAGTGTATATCATGATCCTGCCGGGCTTCGGCATCGTCAGCCAGATCATCTCGACCTTCAGCAAGAAGCCGGTGTTCGGTTATCTCGGCATGGCCTATGCCATGGTCGCGATCGGCGTCGTCGGTTTCATCGTGTGGGCGCACCACATGTTCACCGTCGGCATGAGCGTGAACCTGAAGATGTATTTCACCGCCGCGACGATGGTCATCGCGGTACCGACCGGCATCAAGATCTTCAGCTGGATCGCCACCATGTGGGGCGGCTCGATGAGCTACAAGACCCCGATGGTCTGGGCGCTCGGCTTCATCTTCATGTTCACCGTCGGCGGCGTCACCGGCGTCGTGCTCGCCAACGGCGGCGTCGACACCAACCTGCACGACACCTATTATGTCGTCGCGCACTTCCACTATGTGCTGTCGCTGGGCGCGGTCTTCTCGCTCTTCGCCGGCTTCTATTACTGGTTCCCGAAGATGTCGGGCCGGATGTACAGCGAAGTCCTCGGCCAGCTGCACTTCTGGATCTTCTTCATCGGCGTGAACGTCATGTTCTTCCCCCAGCACTTCCTGGGTCAGCAGGGCATGCCGCGCCGTTACCCCGACTATGCGGAAGCCTATGCTTACTGGCACCACATCTCGTCGCTCGGCTATGTCATCATGGCGGTCGGCATGATCTTCTTCTTCGTGAACATCCTCTACTCGCTGTTCGCCGGCAAGAAGGCCGCCGACAATCCGTGGGGCGAAGGCGCGACGACGCTCGAATGGACGCTGTCGAGCCCGCCGCCGTTCCACCAGTTCAACGAACTGCCGCGTATCGCCTGATTGCACTCGCCCCCTGCCAAATAGCCTTGGCAGGGGGCGATAGCTTTCCGGCCTGGAGTTATCATGGCGCAGAGCCTGACCCATGGCGACCTGGCCCTTCCGGCCGACTGGCGCGACCTGTTCGCGCTGACCAAGCCGCGCGTGATGTCGCTCGTCGTGTTCACGGCGCTGTGCGGCCTGCTCGCCGCGCCGGGGACCGTCCATCCGGTTCTCGCCTTCTCGTCGATCCTCGCGATCGCGCTGGGGGCAGGGGCCTCGGGGGCGCTCAACCAATGGTATGAAGCGGGTCTCGATGCCAAGATGAAGCGCACCGCCGGGCGCCCGCTGCCCGCCGGACGCCTCGACCCGCAGACCGCATTGCAGTTCGGGGTCGGACTCGCCGCCTTCTCGGTCTTTTTGATGCTGTTCGCGTCGAACTGGCAGGCGGCGCTGCTGCTGCTGGTTTCGATTCTGTTCTACGTCTTCGTCTACACGATGTGGCTCAAGCCGCGGACGCCGCAGAATATCGTCATCGGCGGCGCCGCCGGCGCCTTTCCGCCGCTGATCGGCTGGGTCGCCGCGACCGGCACTGTCGCACCGTTGCCGGTGCTGCTGTTCCTGCTCATCTTCCTGTGGACGCCGCCGCATTTCTGGGCGCTCGCGCTGTTCGTGCGCTCGGACTATGCTGCTGCGGGCATCCCGATGATGCCCGTCGTCGCGGGCGAGAAATCGACGCGGCGCCAGATTCTTTTCTATGCGCTGATCATGGCCGCCGCCGCGATCGCGCCTTGGCCGCTCGGCTACACCGGCGCGATCTATGGCTGGATCGCGGTGGTGCTCTCGGCGCTGTTCGTGATATTGTCGGCGCAGGTCGGCACGCGCATGGCGCGAGAGGGCGACCCGATGCAGCCCGAAAAGCGCCTCTTCGCCTATTCGATCGCCTATCTTTTCATATTGTTCGGCGCGGTTGTCGCCGACCATTGGTGGCCGCTATGACCGAACCCGTGAACGACGCCCCCGAACCCTTCGACGAGGTCGAATATCGCCGCCGTCAACGCAGCCGCGCGAATCTGATGGCGCTGCTGCTCGGCGGGCTTGCGATACTCTTTTTCTTCATCACGATCGCCAAGATGACGGTGCTGAAATGATCGCGCGGATGTCGCCCAACGCGAAAACCGCGAGCCTCGCTGCGTTGCTCGCGATTTCAATGGTCGGCCTGGGGTTCGCGGCGGTGCCGCTCTATAATCTTTTCTGCCGCGTCACCGGCTTCGGTGGCACGACCCAGCGCTACGACCCGGTCGCCGCGGCGGAAACGCCGCAGGTGCTGAGCCAGACGATCTCGGTCCGCTTCGACGCCAATGTGTCGCCCAAGCTGCCGTGGAAATTCTATCCCGAGCACCCGACCGACACGGTTAGCATCGGCGCGCGCGACATGGCGATCTTCATCGCCGAGAATAATTCGTCGCATGCCGTGACGGGGACCGCGAGCTTCAACGTCACCCCCGACGCCGCAGGCAAATATTTCACCAAGATCCAGTGCTTCTGCTTCACCGAACAACGGCTTGAGGCGGGGCAGCAAGTGCGCATGCCGGTGCTGTTTTTCGTCGATCCCAAGATCATGGACGATCCCGACGCGCGCGACATCCAGGAAATCACCCTCAGCTACACCTTCCACCCTGTGGAGCCAGTAGACGGGGGCAAAAAGGCGAGCTAAGGCCGCGATCAAAGAGTCTTACCAAGGCCGGCGGACGATGGGGAATCGTGATGCTGGGGCTGCTAAAAACGGGAAAAACGCCATGTCCGGTGCGAAACATCATGACTATCACCTCGTAAACCCGAGCGTCTGGCCGCTCATCGGCTCGGCTGCCGCGCTGGTGATGTTCTTCGGCCTCGTGATGTTCATGCACGCCGACTATTTCGGCGGCGCGGGCAAATGGGTGCTCGGCCTCGGCTTCATGGGCGTCATCGCCACCTTCTTCAGCTGGTGGTCGGACGTCATCAACGAAGCCCATGCCGGCGATCACACCCCGGTCGTCCAGCTGCATCTGCGCTATGGCATGATCCTGTTCATCGCGTCGGAAGTCATGTTCTTCGTCGGCTGGTTCTGGGCCTGGTTCGACTTCTCGCTGTTCCCGGTGCCGATCGAATATGCCGACGGCGCGGTCACCTCGCTGTTCGGCCAGGACGGCGCCGCGACCATCACCATGTGGCCGCCGAAGGGCATCCACGTCATGGACGCCTTCTCGCTGCCCTTGCTCAACACGCTGATCCTGCTCTGCTCGGGCACCACGATCACCTGGGCGCACCATGCGCTGATCCACGGCGACCGTGAAGGCCTGAAAAAGGGCCTGTGGGCGACGATCATCCTCGGTGTCGTCTTCTCGTCGATCCAGGCTTATGAATATAGCGTCGCGCCGTTCGGCTTTGGTCAGAGCAACTACAGCTCGGCCTTCTATATGGCGACCGGCTTCCACGGCTTCCACGTGCTCGTCGGCACGATCTTCCTGATCGTCTGCCTCGCGCGTACCTATAAGGGCCACTTCACCCCGACCCAGCATTTCGGCTTCGAAGCGGCTGCCTGGTACTGGCACTTCGTCGACGTCGTGTGGCTGTTCCTCTTCATCATCGTCTATGTCTGGGGCGGCTGGGGCGCACCTGTCGCCGCGCACTGAGTTGCCGGACACCGACCAACTTCAAAAGGGGCAGCCGCCGCTCTGGCGCGCTGCCCTTTTTGGTCTCTGCCCCGAATGCGGGACGCCGGGACTGTTCGAGGGCGCGGCGAATTTTCGCGAACGCTGCCCGACGTGCGGCTTCGATTCGGGCCGCTACAATGTCGGCGACGGCCCCGCCGCCTTCCTGACCCTGATTATCGGCGCGCTGCTGATCGTCGCCGCGCTCCTGCTCGATGCCGCCGTTGCGCCGCCCTTGTGGGTGCATGTCATCCTGTGGGTGCCGCTGACCGTCGCCGCGGTCATCTATGGCCTCCGCATCGCCAAGGGGGCGCTGCTGGCGAGCGAGCATCAGCGCGACGCGGCCGAGGGACGGGTGGAGAAACCGGATGACTGACCAGCCTGCGACCCCCGAAACCCCGGACACGTCCGCGCCCGCCCGCCGCTGGCCGATCATCCCGACGATCCTCGTCCTCGCCGCGGTGGCGACGATGATCGCGCTCGGCGTCTGGCAGCTACAGCGCAAGGGCGAAAAGGAAGCGCTGATCGCGCTCTTTCAGCGCAACAGCGCGATGTCGGCGACCGTCGCCTATCCCAAACTGCCGCCGGTTCCCGACACGATGCTCTATCGCAAGAGCAGCGTCGCCTGCCTCGAACCGGTGCGCTGGGAGCAGCGCAGCGGCACCGACCGCGCCGGCAAGACGGGGATCCGGATGATCGCCGACTGCCGCACCGGTGCCGAGGGGCCGGGCGTGCTCGTCGACGTCGGCACCGCCGACGACTTCACGCCGCCGAAATGGACCGGCGGCATCGTGCAGGGCACCATCGTTCCGGGTCCCGAACAACCGACGCTGATCGAACGGATGACGGGCAAGGCCGTGCCGGCGCGCGCGATGCTTGTCGCCGACGCGCCGGCGCCCGGGCTGCGCGCCAGCGCGGTGCCGTCGGCCGCCGACACCCCGAACAATCATCTCGCTTATGCGGGGCAATGGTTCCTGTTCGCGGCCGCGGCGCTGATCATCTACATCCTCGCGGTGCGCCGCCGCTTGCGGGCTTGAGCGGACACCGCTAGGCGCTGGGCGCCATGGAATATATCAGCACCCGCGGCTCCGCGCCGACCCTCGACTTTCGTGCCGCCACGCTCGCCGGCCTCGCCAGCGACGGCGGGCTTTATGTGCCGGCGACATGGCCGACGCTGAGCCGGGACGAAATCCGCGCCTTCGCCGGCCTCGACTATGTCGAAACCGCGGTGCGGGTGATGACCCCTTTCGTCGCGGGCGCGCTCGACGAGGATGAACTGCGTCAGCTGTGCAAGGCGGCCTATGGCCGCTTCAGCCACGACGCGGTGACCCCGCTCGTCCAGCTCGACCATCGCCACTGGCTGCTCGAACTGTTCCACGGCCCGACGCTCGCGTTCAAGGATGTCGCGCTGCAACTGCTCGGCCAGTTGTTCGAGAAATTCCTCGCGGGCGGCGACACCAATATCACGATCGTCGGCGCCACCTCGGGCGACACCGGCTCGGCGGCGATCGAGGCGGTCGCGGGGCGCGAGCATATCCAGATCTTCATGCTCCATCCCGAAGGCCGGGTCAGCGACGTCCAGCGCCGCCAGATGACGACAGTGCTCGCCCCCAACGTCCACAATATCGCGATCGACGGCAGCTTCGACGACGCGCAGGCGATGGTGAAAAGGCTGTTCGGCGACGCCGAGGCGCGCAGCCAGGTCACGCTCTCGGCGGTGAACAGCATCAACTGGGCGCGGCTGATGGCGCAGGTCGTCTATTATTTCTACGCCGCCGTTCGCCTCGGCGGCCCCGACCGTCCGGTGGCGTTCAGCGTGCCGACGGGCAATTTCGGCGACGTCTTCGCGGGCTATGTCGCCTCGCGCATGGGCCTCCCCATCGCGCGGCTCGTCGTCGCGACCAACGTCAACGACATCCTCCACCGCGCGCTGACCAGCGGCGATTACAGCGCCGGCACCGTGACGCCGACCGCGACGCCGAGCATGGACATCCAGGTCAGCAGCAATTTCGAACGGCTGCTCTTCGACCTGTCGGGCCGCGACGGCGCTGCGATCACCGGCATGATGGGCGACTTCGACACCAACCGCGCGATGACGATCCCCGCCGACATGCTCAGCGGCGCGCGCGGGCTGTTCTCCAGCGCCAGTATCGACGGCGATTCGATGTCGCTCGCGCTGCGCTGGGCGCAAGAAAAGGGCGGGCAGGTCATCGACCCGCACAGCGCCGTCGGCCTCGCGGCTGCACGCCAACTCGACATCGATGCGGACATTCCCGTCGTCACCCTCGCGACCGCGCATCCCGCGAAGTTCCGCGAGGCGGTCGAGCGTGCGACCGGCGTGCGTCCGGCGCTGCCCGCGCGGCTCGGCAATCTCTTCGATCGCGAGGAACGCTACACCAAGCTGCCCGGCGACTATGACGCGGTGAAGGCCTTCGTCCTCGCGGAAGCCGCGCGTGGCTGATCTGCTGCCGCTCGTCACCCTCGTCGGCGAGGCGTGGGACGATTATGGGCTGGTCGACAGCGGCAACGGGCGCAAGCTCGAGCGCTATGGCCGCTTCCGCTTCATCCGTCCCGAACCGCAGGCGATGTGGGCGCCCGCGCTCCCGCAAAGCGAATGGGACGCCGCCGATGGCGAGTTCATCCCGGCGTCGGACGACGACGGCGGTGGTCGCTGGTATTATAACAAGCCCGTTCCGCAGGAGGGCTGGCCGCTCGGCTGGCGCGAAACGCGCTTCACCGCGCAATGCACCCCGTTCCGGCATCTCGGTTTCTTCCCCGACATGGCGCCGGTGTGGGACTGGCTGCGCGGGCAGATCGCCGACAAGCCCGATCCCGCCTTCCTCAACCTGTTCGGCTACACGGGCGTCGGCAGCCAGGCGCTCGCCGCCGCGGGCGCGTCGGTGACGCATGTCGACGCGTCGAAGAAATCGGTGTCGCAGGCGCGCGAAAATGCCGCGCTGGCGGGCATGGCCGACAAGCCGGTCCGCTGGATCGTCGATGACGCCGGCAAGTTCACCGCGCGCGAAGTGCGGCGCGAGAAGCGCTACGACGCGATCCTGCTCGACCCGCCCAAGTTCGGGCGCGGCCCGACCGGCGAACGCTGGCAGCTCGAGGAAGGGCTCGCGCCATTGCTCGCTGACTGCCGCCAACTGCTCGACGCCGACAGCCGCGCGCTGTTCCTCACCGTCTATGCGGTGCGCATGTCGGCGCTGGCGATCGGTGAATTGCTGAACCAGCTCTTCGCCGACCTTCCCGGCAAGGTCGAATGCGGCGAACTCGCGGTGCGTGAAGAGGCGAGGGGACTGCTGCTCCCCACCGCGATCTTCGCGCGCTGGAGCCGCTGAGCTTTCAAAAAACGATCCTTTGCGGTGCGCCGACGGCTGCGTGGGGAGCCTGAAAACCCGTCGCATTGTTGGCCCGCGCGCCCTGACCTCACTGACGGGCGATGCAAATCCCTTCCCGATTGCATAGGAATGCAACGACGACCCGCGTTGACAATGAGAACGTTCTCATTTAGATAACGTTCACATTAGCGAAATGCCGCCGAAAATGAGCGGCTAAACGGGAGGGAACAGGGATGCAGGCTCCGCATAAGCTTTGGCTCGCGAAGATTCTGGCCGGCACGTCGGCGGTTGCGCTGATGAGCGTGGCGCAGGTCGCGATGGCGCAGGACGCCCCCCCCGAAGACCGCACCGTCGATGGCGACGAGATCGTCGTCACCGGCATCCGGGCCAGCCTGTCCGCCGCCGCCGATATCAAGCGCGATGCGCAGGGCGTCGTCGATGCGATCTCGGCCGAGGATATCGGCAAATTCCCTGACACCAATCTCGCCGAATCGCTGCAACGCATCACCGGCGTGTCGATCGACCGCTCGAACGGCGAGGGTTCGCTGGTCACGGTCCGCGGTTTCGGTCCCGAATTCAACCTGGTGACGCTCAACGGCCGCCAGATGCCGACCGCTTTCATCGGCGACGGCGGCAGCGCGCCCGCGTCGCGTTCGTTCGACTTCGCCAATCTTGCGTCCGAGGCCGTTTCGGCGGTCGAGGTGTACAAGAGCGGCCGCGCGACGAATGAATCGGGCGGCATCGGTTCGACGATCAACATCCGCACCCCGCGCCCGCTCGACAAACCGGGCATGCACGGCAGCATCTCGGCCAAGGCGGTCTATGACTCGTCGCGCAACGAGGGCAATCCGGTCACCCCCGAAATCTCGGGCATCTTCAGCACCACCTTTGCCGACGACACGATCGGCATCCTCGTCACCGGGTCGTACCAGAAGCGCAAGTCGAGCACGAACTCGGCCAATGTCGGCTGGCGCGACGGGTATCTGGGGTCCGAGAACAACTGGGGTTCGCTGGCCCAGCCGGGCACGCCGGGCGCGGCGCGCATCACCAACCGGCCCGACCCGACCGACGTCTATCAGGTGCCGCAGAACGCGTCCTACGACCTCAACGACGTCAACCGCGAGCGTATCAACGGGCAGGCGGTGCTGCAATTCCGCCCGACCGACAGCCTGACCGCGACGATCGACTATACCTATTCGCGCAACACCGTCGAAACGCGCAACAGCAATGTCGGCATCTGGTTCAACCATGAAAACACGACCAGTTCGTGGACCGACGGCCCGGTCGCCGGCCCGATCTTCTATTCCGAAGCCTTCCCGCAGCCGCCGGCTCCGCCCAGCACCACCGCGCTCAACGGCGGCAAGGACCTGTCGTACAGCGGCTCGCTGACCGAAAACCGCGCCGAGAATAAATCGCTCGGCGGCAATATTCATTGGGACGGCCCCGGCGGCGTGACGATCGACCTCGACTATCATCGGTCGAGCGCGACGGTGAAGCCGGTCAACCGCTTCGGGTCGAGCACCTCGGTCGGCAATGCCATCTTCGGCATCGCCAACCAGACGGTCAACTTCGAGAACGACCTGCCGGTCCTCTCCTACAATATGCATCCCGGTATCGATCCGCTGAACGCGGCGCTGATCCAGCCCACCGGCAACGCCTTCCGCGCCGCTTATTTCCGCGACGAGATCAACCAGGTCCAGCTGCGCGGCAATTACGACCATGACGGGGGCTTCCTCGACAGCATCGATTTCGGCGTCTCCTATGTCGAGAACAAGGTCCGCTCGGCCTTCGGCACGATCCAGAACGACACCTGGGGCGGTTCGGGTCCGGCGGCCGACATTCCCGACGACATCTTCACGCTCGAAACGCTGCCCGACAAATTCCCGGGCCTGGCGCAGCCGGGCATGATCCAGAGCTTTTACCGGTTCGACTATGAGCGCATGGTCGACCTGATCGAAAGCAAATATGGCGTCTGCAGCCGACCGCAGACGGGTTCGGCGGCGATCCCCGGCACCTGTATCGCGGCCTTCAACACCGACCGGCGCATCACCGAAAAGACGCTGGCCCCCTATCTGCAGGTCGCGACCAAGTTCGACCTCTTCGACAATCCGGCGCATTTCGTCGCCGGCGTCCGCTACGAGGTCACCGATGTGTCGTCGGCGGCGCTGGTGCCGGTGCCGACCGGCACGCGCTGGGTCGGCGACAATGAATTCAACATCATCTTCTCGGGCGACAGCGATTTCACCCGCTTCAAGGGGTCGTACAACAACTGGCTGCCGGCGGTCGATTTCGACATCTCGCCGATGGATAATGTGAAGCTGCGCGCATCGTACAGCCACACGATCACGCGCTCCGACTATGCCAATCTGCAGGGCGGGCGCACGCTCGACACGCTGTTCCGCGTCGGCGGCGGCGGCGGGGCGCAGGGCAATCCGGGCCTCGTTCCCTACAAGTCGAAGAATATCGATCTGTCGGCCGAATGGTATTACTCGCCGGGCAGCTATGTTTCGGTCGGCTATTTCCACAAGGACGTCAGCAACTTCATCTCGACGACGCGCATCGATACCGAGGCGTTCGGCCTGACCACCCCGGTCGGTGGTCCGCGCTGGAACGCGGCGCTCGCCTCGCTCGGGGCGAACGCGACCGTCGCCCAGATCCGCCAGTACATCTTTGCCAACTTCCCCAATTCGGTGACGATCACCGGGGGCGGGCCGGGCACCTATGTCGGCACGATCAACAGCATCCCGGGCGACCCGGCGCTGAACTTCGAGATTACGACGCCGATCAACAGCGACCAGACCGCGTCGCTCAACGGCTTCGAATTCGCGCTCCAGCACAGCTTCTGGGACACCGGTTTCGGCGTCATCCTGAACTATACGATCGTCAACGGCAGCGCCACCTACGACAATACCCAGCCCTCGTCGGTGCCGCAGTTCGCGCTGACCGGGCTCAGCGACAGCGCCAACGCGGTCGCCTATTACGACAAGAACGGACTGCAGGCGCGTGTCGCGTGGAACTGGCGCGAAGAATTCCTCCAGAGTTCGGGGCCGAACCCGACCTATATCGAGGATTATTGGCAGATCGACGCCAGCGCGAGCTATGAGTTCATGCCGGGTCTCACCGGGTTCGTCGAGGCGATCAACATCACGGGCGAGGGCCGGCGCGGGCATCTGCGGCACAACAACAATGTGACTTTCGTGTCGCCGGGCTTTGCCCGCTACGCGGCGGGCGTTCGCTTCGCCTTCTAGGGCGGGCGCGGTGCATTGACCGACTGGCGAGAGAGCCGCGCTTCCAATCGGGGCGCGGCTCTTTTGCGTGACGCGGGCCGGCGAGTGGCTTAGGAACGTTCCCAATGGCAAAAACGGTCGAGAGGGTGGTCATTGTCGGCGGCGGCACCGCTGGCTGGCTGGCGGCCGCGCGGCTCGCCGCGGCGCGTCCCACGCTCGACGTGACCCTGATCGAAGCACCCGACATTCCGACGATCGGGGTGGGCGAAGGCACCTGGCCGACGATGCGCGCGACGCTCACCGCGATCGGGATTCCGGAGGGTGAATTCCTCGCGGCGTGCGACGGGTCGTTCAAGCAGGGTTCGCGCTTCGACTTCTGGGTCGATGGCGCGGCAGACGATCGCTACCTTCACCCCTTCACCGCGCCGCCCGCGCTGCCGACCGGCGAACTGCTCGCCGCCTGGCAGGCGACGGCGGCTGACGGGAGTTTCGGCGCCGCGATGACCGCGCAGGCGGCGGTCTGCGACCTCGACCTCGCGCCGCGCCAGCGCGCGATGCCCGATTATCAGGGCGCGGCGAACTACGCCTATCATCTCGATGCCGGAAAATTCGCGGCGCTGCTCCGCGATCATGCGACGCGGCGGCTCGGCGTCCGGCACCTTGCCGACCATGTCACCGCGGTGACGCGCGGCGAGGGCGACACCATCGCGGCGGTCGCCACCCGCGCGCATGGCGAGATCGCGGGCGACCTGTTCATCGACTGCACCGGGCACGCCGCGCTGCTGATCGGCGGCGAGCTTGGGGTCGAATGGATCGACCGTAGCGACACGCTGTTCAACGACCGCGCGCTCGCGGCGCAGGTGCCTGTCGCCGAGGGCAGCACGATCACTTCGCAGACGATCTCGACCGCGCACCGCGCGGGATGGATCTGGGACATTGGCCTGCCGGGACGCCGCGGCATCGGCTGCGTCTATGCCAGCCGCTTCCTGGGCGACGACGCGGCCGAGGCCGAACTGCGCGCCTATATTGCGAGGGTCCTGCCGGGCGCACCCGACGTACCGGTCCGCCGCCTGAACTTCCCTACCGGCCACCGCGCGCGCTTCTGGCAGGGCAATAGCGTCGCGATCGGCCTGTCGGCGGGCTTCATCGAACCGCTCGAAGCCTCGGCGATCGTACTGATCGAATTGTCGCTGAACGCGCTGATCGACAATTTCCCGGCCAGCGCGTCGACGATGCCGATCCACGCCGGGCGGTTCAACACGCTCTTTCGCTATCGCTGGGATCGCATCGTCGAATTCCTCAAACTCCATTATGTGCTGAGCAAGCGCCCCGAGCCCTATTGGCTGGCGCAGCGTGACCCCGCGTCGGTCCCGCAACGCCTCACCGATATGCTGGCGCTGTGGCAGGAGCAGCCGCCATCGGCCTGGGATTTCCCGCAGGTCGACGAGATTTTCTCGGCCGAAAGCCATCAATATATCCTCTACGGCATGGGCTATCCGATCCCTCCCGGCCTCGTCGCCAGCGACCGCGCGGTCGCGGCGCTCGCCGAGCAACGCCAGCGCGCCCGCTCGCTCGCCTCGGCGCTGCCGACCAATCGCGACTATCTCGACGCACTCACCGCCACCGCGACCGCGGCGGAATGAAGGACCCCGAATGACCAGGCATGCCGCGCTCGACACCAACAGCCACCGCGACCTGCGCGTCCGCACCGATGCGGGCGCCGATCTGGGCGACGCGGTGATGGCGACGCTGACGGTGCCGAGCGAATTCCGCCAGGTGCAGGCGCATTATCCGATCCTGTTCCGCCGCGAGACCGGGCAGGAGGCGTTTATCGCGATGGCGCTGTTCGGGTTCGAGCCGGGCGAAAATCTCTATCTCGACGGCACCTGCTGGGACGCCCGCTATCGCCCGCTGTCGGCCGCGATCCAGCCCTTTCTTGTCGGCCGCCCGGCGAACGGCGACGGGCCGGGGCAGGTGCATATCGACCTCGATCACCCGCGCCTTGCGGACGGCGGCGACGGGGTGCGGCTGTTCGACGCCGACGGCCAGCCAACGCCTTATCTCGAGGATATCGCCGAAAAGCTCGGCGCGCTCGACGAGGGGTATCGCGCCAGCGGCGATTTTTTCGCGGCCTTGCGCGACCATGACCTGCTCGAACCCTTCACGCTCGAGGTGACGCTCGACGACGGCGCGGTAAACTCGCTCGTCGGTTTCCACATCATCGACGAGGCGAAGTTGCAGGCGCTCGATGCCGAGACCGTTGGCAAGCTGCACGCCGCGGGCCATCTGATGCCGATCTTCATGGCGCTCGCCTCGCTCGCCCAGCTCGCGCCGCTGATCGCGCGCAAAAACCGCAGGCTCGGCCATGGCTGAACGCGACGGCGCGATATACGACCGCCTGGCGCGCGTGCCCGAGCGCTTATGGGATAAGGGGGCAGGGCTCGACGCGTTGCTGGAAGGCGCGCGCGAGCCCTTTGTCCTGCGCGGCCTCGTCGCCGACTGGCCGTTGGTCGAGGCGGCGAAGCGCTCGCCGCGCGCCGCGCGGCAGCATCTGCTCGATCATGCGCGCGACCGGCCCTTCGCGGTGTCGATTGGCGCGCCGGGGCACGACGGACGGCTGTTCTACGACGCCGACATGGCGATGAATTTCCGTTCGGGCACCGGCAAGCTGCCCGACATCTTCGCCGGCATCGACACCGCCGAGGCGCGCGGCGAGCAGCGCACCGTCTATCTCGCCTCGATCGACATTCCGGCGCATTTCGACGGCCTCGACGCCGCCAACCCGATCGACCTCGGCGACCGCGACGCGCTCAAGAGCATCTGGATCGGGACGAAGACCCGGATCGCCGCGCACAATGATTTCCCCGACAATCTCGCGTGCTGCGCGGCGGGCCGCCGTCGCTTCACGCTGTTTCCGCCCGACCAGTTCGCCAACCTCTATCTCGGGCCGATCGACAACACCCCGGCGGGCCGGGCGGTGAGCATGGTCGATTTCGACGCGCCCGACCTCGCCGCTTTTCCGCGCTTCGTCGAGGCGATGGCGCACGCGATGACCGTCGAACTCGATCCCGGCGACGCGCTCTTCATCCCGTCGATGTGGTGGCATCATGTCGAGGGGCTCGAACCCTTCAACATCCTCGTAAATTACTGGTGGCGCAGCACCCCGGCCTTTCTCGGCCAGCCGCAGGAGGCGCTGAACCACGCGATCCTCGCGATCCGCGACCTGCCCGAGGCCGACAAGGCGATCTGGCGCGCCTTGTTCGACCATTATGTGTTCGAGAACGGCGCCGACGTCACCGACCATATCCCGGAAGCCGCGCGCAGCATCCTCGCGCCGCTCACCCCCGAAAGCGCCGGGCGCCTGCGCGCCTTCCTCCTCAGGAGCCTCAGCCGATGACCGACAAGAAACAACGCATCGTCATCGCGGGCGGCGGCACCGCCGGCTGGATGGCCGCCGCCGCGATCGCGCGCACTATGGGCAACGCGGTCGATCTGACGCTCGTCGAGTCCGAGGCGATCGGCACGATCGGCGTCGGCGAAAGCACGATCCCGCCGCTCGTCAACTATAACCGGCTGCTCGGGATCAACGAGGCCGATTTCATGCGCGCGACGCAGGCGACCTTCAAGCTCGGCATCCTCTTCGACAACTGGAAGGAACCCGGCCACCGCTATTTCCACAGCTTCGGGCTGACCGGCAAGGACCACTGGTCGGCGGGATTTCAGCATTTTTGGCTCCACGGCAAGACGCGCGGGCACGAGCAGAGCTACGACGATTATTGCATGGAACTCGTCGCCGCGCTGGAAGGCAAGTTCGCGCACCTGCCGAACGAGGGCATCAACTATGCCTATCAGCTCGATTCCGGCCTTTACGCCCGCTTCCTGCGCCAGATGGCCGAGGGCGACGGCACAAAACGCGTCGAGGGCAAGATCGCGCGCGTCGAACTCGACAGCGAAAGCGGTGATATCGCGGCGCTGCTGCTCGACGGCGACCGGCGGATCGCGGGCGACCTGTTCCTCGACTGCACCGGTTTCCGCGCGCTGCTGATCGAGGGCGCGCTCCACGCCGGCTTCGACGACTGGACCCACTGGCTGCCGTGCGACAGTGCGATCGCGCTCCAGACCCCGAATGTGCGCCCGCCCGTGCCCTATACCCGCGCGATGGCGCATGACGCCGGCTGGCAATGGCGGATCCCGCTCCAGCACCGCACCGGCAACGGCGTCGTCTATTGCAGCCGCTACCTCGATCGCGACGCGGCGCTCGACCGGCTGCTCGGCAATATCGAGGGCGAGGCGCTGACCGAGCCCAATTTCCTGCGCTTCACCACCGGGGTGCGCCGCCGCCAATGGTATCGCAACTGCATCGCGGTCGGGCTGTCGAGCGGCTTCATGGAACCGCTCGAATCGACGAGCATCCACCTGATCCAGCGCGCGGTGCTGCGCTTCATTCGCATGCTGCCGCTCGGCAAGGTCAGCGAACGCGACGTCGCCGAATTCAATGACCAGCAGATGCAGGACAATCTGCAGATCCGCGACTTCCTGATCCTTCATTACAAGGCGACCGAACGACGCGACAGCGCCTTCTGGCGCCAGTGCGCCGACATGCCGATCCCCGACAGCCTCGCGCAAAAGATCGAGCTGTTCCGCGAAACCGGCCGCGTCTTCCGCAAGAATGAGGAATTGTTCGCCGAGAACAGCTGGGTGCAGGTGATGATGGGGCAGGGGATCGCGCCGCAGAGCCATCACCCGATCGCGACCAAGCTGAGCGACGACGAACTCGACCGGTTTCTGGGCATGATCCGCCAGCAGGTCGCCGACACGGTCGCCAAGCTGCCCGAGCATCACGCCTATGTCGCGCGCTATTGCGGCGCCGCGGTGCCGCAGGCGGCATGATGCGCGTCTGGCCATGCGGCCAAGTTGTCGCTAGCAGGGCGCGTTGCGCAGCTAGCGGGGATCGGACGATATAATGGGGCGTCGGCGGCAGTCGGTGACGATCAAACATGTGGCGGCCGACGCGGGGGTGTCGCTGCAGACGGTGAGCCGCGTCATCAACAACGAACCCAATGTGCGGCCCGAGATGAAGGAGCGCGTCCAGGCGTCGATCGACAAGCTGGGTTATGTCCCGTCGATCGCGGCGCAGCGGATGAGCGGCTCGCGATCCTATCTGATCCTCGCGATCAACGACCGCGAACGCACCATCGCCGACTGGAACGCGCGCGAGGGCACCGACTGGGTCGACCAGATGCTGTTCGGCGGCATGCTCAAATGCGCCGAGCTCGGGTACCGGATGATCTTCGAACTCGTCGACACCCACAACGACCATGTCGAGCGGGAACTGCGCGCGATCATCGCCGCGCTCCAGCCCGACGGCGTCATCCTGACCCCGCCGCATTCGGACAATCCGCTGATCGTCGCATTGCTCCACCAGCAGAAGATCCCCTTCGCGCGCATCGGCTCGCACGGCGGCGATGCGGGGATCGCGCTGACGATGGACGACGAAGGCTCGGCGGCGCTCGCCACCCGCCATCTCGCCGCTCTCGGCCATCGCCGCATCGGCTTCATCTCGGGCTCGGTCGAATATGACCTCAGCCACTGGCGCATCGACGGCTGGCGCGCCGAGATGGCCGCTGCCGGCCTGCCGACCGACGATCTGCTCGCCGAGGGCGATTTCAGCGCGGCCTCGGGCGAGGCGGCGGCGCGGCAGTTGCTCGCGCTTCCCGACCGCCCGACCGCGATCATCGCGAGCAACGACCAGATGTCGCTTGCGACGCTTGGCGTCGCGCGCGAGCGCGGTCTCGACGTCCCGCGCGACCTGTCGCTGATCAGCTTCGACAACACCCCGATCATCCGCTTCACCCCGCCGGGGCTGACCGCGGTCGACCAGCCGATCGCCGCGACGGTGTCGCGCGCGGTCGAACTGATCATCGCCGCCCAGCGCGGCGAACCGCGGCCCACCGCGCCGACCGTCGTTCACGGCAGCCTGATCGAGCGCGGCTCGACCGCGGCGCCGTCCGCGAATGGCTGAGGACGCCGGACCGCGCCGCCAGTCGACCGGTTTCCTGCTGCTCTATGCGCTCGCCGCCGCGGGCGCCGCGATCGCCTATGTGCCCTTCCTGACCATCTTGCTGCCGGTGCGGATGACCGCGCTCGCGGGGACGAACGACATTCAGGCGCTCGGCTATGTCACCTTCTTCGGCGCGATCGCGGCGAGTACGGGGGGCGTGCTGTTCGGCTGGCTCAGCGATCGCACCGGGAACCGCCGTGGCTGGGTGACCGCGGGCCTGCTGCTGACGATCGCGCTGCTGCTCGCGGTGCCGCTGGCCAAGGATGTGCCGTCGCTGATCGCGATCATCATCGGCTGGCAACTCGCGCTCAACATGATGCTCGCCCCGCTCGCGGCCTGGGCCGGGGATAGCGTCCCCGACCAGCAAAAAGGGCTGCTCGGCGGGCTGCTTGCCTTCTCGCCCGCGCTCGGCGCGGTCTCCTGCGCCTTTGTCACGCTGCCGGGCCTCGCCGACGCCGACGGCCGCCTCGCGCTCGTCGCGGTGCTGGTCGCCGGCGCGGTACTGCCCGTGCTGCTGCTCGGCCGGCCGCGCGCCTTTCCCGAACTCAATCGACCCGGCACTCCGGAACCCGAAACCGGCACGCCGCGGCCCCGGTCGATCGTCGTCCGCATGTGGAGCGCGCGCCTGCTTGTCCAGATCGCCGAGGCGGCGCTGTTCGCCTATCTCTTCTTCTGGTTTCGCTCGATCGAGCCGACGATCACCGACAGCGAGACCGCACAGCTGTTCAGCCTCGTGCTGACGATCGCGGTGCCGATGGCGCTGCTCGCGGGCCGCTGGGCCGACCGCACCGACCGCCCGATCCTGCCGCTCGCGATCTGTACGGGCATATTGACGCTCGGCCTCACCGGGATGGCGCTGGCCGAAACACTGCTCGCGGCCAAGCTTGCCTATGTCGTCTTCGGGGTTGCGGCGACGATCTTCCTGTCGCTGCATAGCGGCCAGACGCTGCGGGTATTGCGGCGCCCCGACCGGCGCGGGCGCGATCTCGGCCTGTTCAACCTGACCAACACCGTGCCGTCGCTGATCATGCCCTGGCTCACCATTTCGCTGGTCCCGGGTTTCGGCTTCGATGCGCTGTTCCTGCTGCTCGCGGCCTTTGCGAGCATCGCGGTCGTCCTGCTCGCCACGATGCCGCGCCTGCGCTGATAGCGCAATCAAACAGGCGCTTGATTTCATTCACCCGCTATGCGAGAGGATGTTTGATAACGTTCACATAAATGAGATGGGAGAGAATATGCGGCGACCTGCAATCGCGATGGCGACGGCGCTCCTTTTGGCGGGCACGGCCAGCGTAGCGGCAGCACAGACCGATGCGGCGGACGCCGCGACGGTCCATCCCGACCTCTGGCCGGCGGCGAAAAGCCCCGCCGCGATCACCGACGCGGCGACCGAAAAGCGCATCGACGCGCTGCTCGCAAAAATGACGGTCGAGCAGAAGGTCGGCCAACTCGTCCAGGGCGACATCAGCACGATCACCCCGAAGGACCTCGAAACCTATCCGCTCGGTTCGATTCTGGCCGGCGGCAACAGCGGCCCGAACGGCAACGAGCGCTCAAGCGCCGCCGACTGGGCCAAATTGGTTGGCGAATTCCGCGCGGTGTCGCTGAAGCCGCAGGCGAACGGCGTCGCCATCCCGATCATTTTCGGGGTCGATGCCGTCCATGGCCACAACAATATCCCCGGCGCGACGCTGTTCCCGCACAATATCGCGCTCGGCGCGACGCGCGACCCCGAACTGATCCAACGCATCGGCGCGGTCACCGCTGCCGAGATTGCTGGCAGCGGCATCGAATGGACCTTCGCCCCGACGCTTGCGGTGCCGCAGGATCTGCGCTGGGGCCGCAGTTACGAAGGCTATGCCGCCGATCCCAGGCTCGTCGCCGACTATGCGAAGGCGATGGTCATCGGGCTGCAGGGCCAGCTCGTCGCGGGCAAGGTGGTCGGCAAGGCGCATGTCGCGGCGACCGCGAAGCACTTCCTCGCCGACGGCGGCACCGACGGCGGCCGCGATCAGGGCGACGCCAGGATCGACGAAAAGGAACTGATCGCCAAACACGCGATGGGTTATCCCGCCGCGATCGACGCCGGCACGCTCACCGTCATGGCCAGCTTCTCAAGCTGGCAGGGGATCAAGCACCACGGCAACAAGGGGCTGCTCACCGACGCGCTCAAGCGGAAAATGGGCTTCGACGGCTTCGTCGTCGGCGACTGGAACGGCCATGGCCAGGTCGCGGGGTGCAGCGTCACTGACTGCCCCGCCTCGATCAACGCCGGGCTCGACATGTTCATGGCCCCCGACAGCTGGAAGGGCCTTTACGAAACCACGGTCAAACAGGCGAAGGACGGCACCATCTCCGCCGCGCGCCTCGACGATGCGGTGCGCCGCATCCTGCGGGTGAAATATAAGCTCGGGCTGTTCGACGCCGACCATGGCGGTCGCGGCGATGTCGCGGCGGTCGGCGCCCCCGCGCATCTCGCGGTCGCGCGCGAGGCGGTGGCGAAATCGCTGGTGCTGCTCAAGAACAATGGCGGCGTGCTGCCGATCAAGGCGGGCGCCCGCGTCCTCGTCACCGGCCCCGGCGCCGACAATATGGCGATGCAATCGGGCGGCTGGACGATCAGCTGGCAGGGCACCGACGTCACCCACGCCGACTTCCCCAACGGCCAGACGATCTGGGAAGGGTTGCAGAAAGCGGTCGGCGAGGCGGGCGGCACCGCCGCGCTGTCAAAGGACGGCGCGTATAAGGAAAAGCCCGACGTCGCGATCGTCGTCTTCGGCGAGGAACCCTATGCCGAGTTTCAGGGCGACGTGTCGACGCTCGATTACCAGCCGAACGAGGCGACCGATCTTGCGACGCTCCGGAAGCTGAAGGCCGCGGGCATTCCGGTGGTCGCGCTGTTCCTTTCGGGGCGTCCGATGTTCACCAACCCCGAAATCAACGCCGCCGACGCCTTTGTCGCGGGCTGGCTGCCGGGGTCGCAGGGCGCCGGTGTCGCCGACGTCCTCGTCGCGGGCAAGACCGGCAAGCCTGCGCACGGCTTCTCCGGCGTGCTGCCCTTCGCCTGGCCCGCCGACGCCGCCTCGCCGGTCAAGAAGCCGCTGTTCGCGGAGGGTTATGGCCTGAAATATGGCGAGACCAAACCCGTCGCCCAGCTCTCCGAAGACCTTGGCATCGACGTCGGCGCGGCGCTCAATGTCGAGAAATATTTCGCCGGTGGCCGCGCGCGGGCGCCGTGGCTGCTGTCGGTGACCGATGCCGGCGGCGCGCGACCGGTGGCCTCGCCGCCGCTCGCCAGCCCCTATGGTCATGTCGCGTCGCGCTCGGTCGATGTCGCGGCGCAGGAGGACGGCAAAAGCTTCACCTGGACCGGCCCGGGCTCGTTCAGCCTGTCGGGACCCAACGCCGACCTGTCGCGCCAGCTGAACAACAGCTTCGCGGTGCGGATCGACTGGCGGGTCGATGCGGTGGGCACGGGTCCGGTGCAACTGTCCTTCGCCAACATCCCCTTCGATATCGGCGGGCTCGTCGCCGCGGCGCCGAAAGGGCAGGTATCGACGATCAAGGTGCCGCTGCGCTGCTTCGCCGACGCCGGCGCCGATTTGACGCGCGTCGGCGCAGCCGTGGCGGTGCAGGCCGACAAGGGTTTCGCGGCAACGCTGCTGCATACGAATGTCGAGGCGGTCGGCGAGAATCTGCCTTGTCCGCCCCGGGGAAAGTGACCAGACCCGCACACGGGTTGGCGTAAGTCCGATAAAATGGGGAGAGTTTAGATGGCATTGGCGCCGAACGTCGCGACGAGCGCGGACCCGAACATGGTCGAAAAAACGGGCAAGGGTGGTGGCAGCGCGCTGGTGGTGCTGATCCTCGCCTTTGCGGTGTTCTTCCTGCTTGGCGGGGTGACGAACATCAACGACCTGCTGGTCGGCAAGTTCAAGCCGATGTTCCACCTGACGCACGCGCAGGCGAATTTGGTGCAGATGGCATTTTTCATCGCCTATGGTGCCTTTTCGATCCCCGCCGGCATCATCATGTCGAAGCTCGGTTATATCCGCACCTTCGTGCTCGGGTTCGTCATCGTGGCGGCGGCCGCCTTCCTGTTCATCCCCGCGTCGGCGGCGGCGTCCTATCCGGGCTTCCTCGCCGCGCTGTTCTGCATCGGCGCCGGCATCACGGTGCTGCAGGTGGCGATGAACCCGGTGATCACCACCCTGGGGCCGATCGAAACCTCGCACAGCCGCCTGACCTTTGCCCAGGCGTTCAATTCCGTCGGCGTGTTCGCGATGGTCTATGGCGGCGCATCTTTTCTGCTTGGCGATTCAACCCCGATCGACGCCGAGACCGCGACCGAGGCGCAAATTCAGGCCTATCGCGTCGCCGAGGGGGCGTCGATCGGCACCGCCTATATGTGGCTCGGCGTGCTGATGCTGGTGATCGCGGCGGTGTTCTGGATGTTCCGGTCGGCGCTCGACCACGCCAAGGCGAGCGATGTGAAGCTCGAGGGCACGTGGGGCCTGCTCACCCACAATCGCCGCGTCCAGCTCGGCGCGCTGTGCATCTTCGTCTATGTCGGCGCCGAAGTGGCGATCGGTTCGAACCTCATCGCCTATCTCGGCGATCCCAGCGTGATGGGACTGGGGCTTCAGGCCGCGGGCAAGCTGGTGGCGTTCTACTGGCTGGGCGCGCTCGTCGGCCGCTTGCTCGGCGGTTTCATCCTGCGACTGGCGAAGCCGGGACGGGTGCTTGCGACCTTTGCGGCAGGGGCGATTTCGCTGATCATCCTGTCGGCGGTGACGACGGGCGCCTTGTCGGGCTGGGCGCTGATCCTCGTCGGCTTCTGCAATTCGCTGATGTTCCCGACGATTTTCAGCCTCGGGACCGAGGGGCTGGGCGAACGGACGCCGCAGGGGTCGGGCATCCTATGCACCGCGATCATCGGCGGCGCGATCGTGCCGTTCCTGTTCGGAACGGTGGCCGACATCGACATCCGGCTCGCGCTGGCGGTGCCGCTGGTCTGCTATGCGATCATCGCCGGTTTCGGGCTGTGGGCGGCGCGCCAGGCGACCGCCTGACAGTCACGCGATGGCGGCGTTCCACCGCGTGAACAGCCAGGCGCCGAACAGCAATTCGACGCTACCGACCGCCAGCGTGATATGGACCGGCAGCGCTTCGGCCTGGATCGCGAAGCCGGTGCCGATCAGGAAGATCGCGCCGCCAAGCGCCCAATAGAGCCGGTCGCGATAGAGCGTCGCAAAGACGAAATAGCGCGCCCCGACGACGATCGCGAGCGCGGCGAAGGCGAAGGTCTCCGACGCGGGCAGCAGGCCGAACGCGATGAGCAGACCCGCGAACAACGGAAAGGTCGCCTCGAACCCGAGCAGTGACAGCGGATTGCCCTTCGACACCTTGGGCGCGCGAAACGCTCGCGCGATCAGCAGCGCCAGCGGAAAGATCAGCATCCCGCCGATAAAGATCGCGACATAGGCGTAAAAGCCGCCCCAGATGTACCAGGCGACGTCCGCCGCGAGCCAGGCCAGCCCCGAAACGAAAACCCCGGGCGCGCCGCCCAGATAGCCGCTGCGCAATTCATCCTGTGCCTGACCGATGTCGATGTTCGCCTCCTCTGACTGTGGATCCGGCGCTACGGGGAAACGCGCACCGTTTCAACGGGCTTGGCTCAGGCCGCGCGACAAGGCGAGGTCAGGCGGCGAGGATATCGTTTTCGCCCATGCCGATATCGTCGCCGTTCGCCCACACGCTGTGGGTGCCCGCACAGATGCGCTCGGGCAGGATGATCCGGCACACCGGGCCCGCCGCGATATTCTTCGCGTCGATCAGCACGCATTCGGACTGGTCGGTTTCGAGGTCGGCGATGAAGGAGACGAGATAGCCATCATCCTCGTCCTTCGCATCGATCCGCGGTGCGAAGGGCGCCTCGCTGCCGAAACGGCCGGGACCGAATTCATATTGCTCGCTCGTCCGCGCCTCAAGGTCGTGTTTGACCAGCCCGCGAAACAGGAACCAGCCCGGCTCGGGCATCGCGCTATAGGCGTAGCGATAGCGCTTGCCGGCATAGCGCTGGTTGAACATCCCGAATTCGAGGTTGCGGTCGTCCAGCCGCTCTTCGCTCGTCTCGCCCGTCACCAGATCGAAGCGCCAGCGGTGAAGGCGCGGCTTGAGCAGTTCCTGGTCGAGATAGGCCATCATCCGTTCGAACCCCTCGGGGGCATTCGGATAGGATTTCGGCATCGGCTCTTCCTGATAATAGCCGTCGAGGATGATCTCGTCGCCGTCCTCCCATGCATTCAGCCAGTGCAGCGTATAGGTCGGTTCGGCCTCGAACCAACGGATGTCCTCGGGGCTCCCGTGGCGGGGGATGATCGCGAAACGTGTTTTTTCGTCGGGGTGGAATTGCACGACGTGGAGCCGCTTTTCGAGCAGCTCGGGGCTCCAATAAAGCGGCATGTCGTTGAGGATGGCATAGTTTTCGGTGAACGCCATATCGTGCGGCAGGCGCGGTCCGGGCAGCGGCACCGGGATATAATGCTTCAGCTTATTGTCCGCGCCGACGACGCCATAATGCATGTACGGCGCGTGCTTCGAATAATTGAAGAACATCAGTTCGCCGGTCGCAGGATCGACCTTGCAATGTGCCGAAATGCCGTCGAGCGGTACCCAGCTTTCGGTGCCATGCTGTTCCAGCGTGAACGGATCGAGCCGATACGCCTCGCCGCACTGATAGAATGTCGAGATGATCTTGCCCGCATGGATCGTAACGTCGGTCGAACTGCTGTCCTTCAGCCACTCTTGCGCGCCCCAGCCGTGCCGCGTCGACTTGTGCGGTGGCTCCATCAACCCCGCCCATAGTGAACGCCCGGCTTCCTTCTCGGCCTCGAACCCCTTGGTGCGGACGAAGCGGCTGCGATAGCTCGCACGCCCCTGTTTGAAGCTTATCGCATGGATGAACCCGTCGCCATCGAAGGGGTGATAGCGCCCGATCGGATCATGCACCTGATTCTCGCCGGTGCGGACATAGACGCCGTCGATGTCGGCGGGGATCGTGCCGATCACCTCGGCATCGCCATTGGCGAAGATCGCGTTCCATTCGTTGAACGTCGGCCGCCATGCGCCCTGCATATAGGGATGGTCGTTCGGCTGGATCGTGGACTGGATCGTCTCGACGAGCTCGGCGGTCATGCGATGACTCCTTCGGCGCGGGCAAGGCGTCGCCGCGTCGCGGCGGCATCATAGTCCAAACTCAGGCGATCGACGAGAGCAGCGCCATCGAGGGGGAGGGGACTGCATCAATTCGTCCAATACACATAATCCTGCCCGTCTTTCCACGGCGCGTTCTGCGGCACGTCGATCCGCACCGGTCCTTCGATCAGGCCCGGCCAGATCGGTTTCGCCATGCCTCGGTTCTGCGCCTCGAGTATCGCGCTGAGCTGGGCGACGCGCTGCGGCTCGTGCGCCGAAAGGTCAAATTGTTCGGTCGGGTCGAGCGCGAGATTATAGAGCCGCGTCTTCGCCGGCCGCTTCGTCACCTGCAATTTCCAGTCGCCCGCGCGCACCGCGCGATAGTCGCCTGAGCGCCAGAACAGCGCCTGCCGCTTTGCCGGACCCGCCAATATATCCTCGCTGTCGACCACCCGGTCGGCTGGCACCTTCGCCCCCGCGACCGCCGCGATCGTCGAAAAGATGTCGAGATGCCCCGTCGGGTCGGCCCGCGTCGAACCCGGCGCGATCGTCCCCGGCCAGCGCATGAAAAAGGGGGTACGGATGCCGCCCTCGAAAAAGGTCGCCTTCCACCCGCGGTACGGCGCGTTCAGATGGTCGATCCCGGTGTACCAGGCGCCGCCATTGTCGCTGGTGAAGATGACGAGCGTATTGTCGTCGATGCCCAGCTCTTTCAGCTTCACCATCACGTCGCCGATCCGCCGGTCGAGTTGTGCGATCATCGCGCCATAGACGCGGGTCTTCTCATCCTTGATCTGCGGCAGCTTGTCATACTCCTCGCGCGTCGCCTGCAGCGGGGTGTGCGGGGCGTTGAAGGCCAGATACATAAAGAAAGGCCGGTTCTTGTTCGCCTCGATCGCCTTCGTCGCCTCTGCGGCGAAATAATCGGTCATATGCCCCTTGGGGTGGAATCTTTTGCTGCCGTTGAAGCTCACCGCATGGCGCAAATTCGCCCACAGGAAGCGGTCGATGCGGTCCCACGGCAGCTTCGCGTTGACAACCTCAGGGTCATTCTCCGGCAAAAACATCGCCGCCCCGCCAAGCACCGCGAGGCTTTCGTCGAAGCCCTGGTTTTGCGGTTGCAGGGCCGGGGACTCGCCCAGATGCCATTTGCCGATATGTAGCGTGTGATACCCCGCCGCCTTTACCGCCTCGGCGATCGTCACCTCGCTCGCGGGAACGCCCATGTCGGGATAGTCGGGGATGTCGGGGGTGATCAGCTCCTTGTGGAACACCGGCCGCAGCGGTCCGATCGCGTCGCCATGCGCCAGATTCTCGGCGAACTGGACCGGCACGGCGGTAAATTCGAAGCCGAAGCGCGTCGGATAGCGCCCCGTCATCATCGCCGCGCGCGACGGCGAACAGGTTGCGTTGGCGGCATAGGCGGTGGTGAAATTCATCCCCTCGCGTGCCAGCGCATCGATATTCGGGGTCTTGACGATCCCGCCGGCGACCCCGCCGCCGTTGAGGCTGATGTCGTTAAACCCCAGGTCGTCGGCGACGATCAGGATGATGTTCGGCGGCCGTTTCGTTCCCGGCGGGGCGGCGGGTGCGTCCGCGGGTCCCGCGGCCCATGTCACCACATGGTTCGGCTGCACGGGGTCGCGCCAGTCCTGGACCAGCCCGGGCAGGCGATAGCTGTTCGCCTGATACGCCCAATATCCGCCCGCTCCCAACAGCGCGAGCACGCTCAGCGCCGCCCATCTTTTCTTCATAGCCCCACCCGCTCCACGGTTGTCGTCGATGTTATGGCACTATATGTGTCATTATATGATGCGCCATGCAAGATCGTTCGGCGCGGCATTGACCCGGGCGTCAAGCTGGGCCAGCGGGGACGCCATGGCAACGAAAACCAAAGCCAGGATCGACGCCGACGCCGCGCCGCGGGTCGACGGCCGCCGCGAACGCAGCCGGTCGAGCCGCGCGCGGATCGTCGCCGCGATGCTCGACCTCATCGACCGCGGCGATCTGTCGCCCAGCGCGGCGCGCGTCGCCGAGGAAGCGGGGGTGGGCCTGCGCACCGTGTTCCGCCAGTTCGACGACATGGACACGCTCTACCGCGAAATGTCCGAAACGATCGCCGAGCGGGTGATGCCGATCGTCGTTGCGCCTTATGCGGGCAAGGACTGGCGCGCCGACGTGCGCGACCTTGCGGCACGGCGTGCCCGCGTCTTTGAAACGATGCTGCCCTTCCGCCTCGCCGCCAATATCAAGCGCTATCAGTCGCCGTTCCTGATGGGGCAATATGGCCAGGTCGTCGCGCTCGAACGCGATCTCCTGTTCCGCCTGCTCCCCGACACCATGATTGCCGACCGCGTCGGCCGGGAGGCGCTGTGCGTCGCGCTGTCGTTCCAGACTTGGCGCGCGCTGCGCCACGACCAGGGCTTGCTGGTCGACGAAGCCGGGGCGGTCGTCGCGCAGATGGTCGAAGCGCTGATCGCGGGGGCGGCGCGATGAAGCGAGCCGTCCTGACTGGATCGCTGGCACTGGCCGGGCTGCTCGCCGCCTGTGGCGACAAGCCCGCGGACAAGGTCGCGGCGACTTCGACGCCGACCTGTCCGGCGATGCCGAAGGCGGATTATGTCTGGATCCCCGGCGCCACCTTCGCGATGGGCGCCGACGCGCATCTGCCCGAAGAGGGGCCGGAAAAGCCGGTGACCGTCGCCGGCTTCTGGATGGCGACCCACGAGGTGACGAACGGCGAATTCGCGGCCTTCGTGAAAGCGACCGGCTACAAGACCATCGCCGAACGCGACCCGCCGCCGCTGCCCGGCGCGCCGCCCGATATGCTGGTGCCCGGCGGGGCGGTGTTCACCGCGCCGACCGACGGCAATCCCAACTGGTGGCGCTGGGTCGTCGGCGCCGAGTGGCGCCATCCCGCCGGACCCGACACCGTGATCGACGGCCGCGACCGCGAACCGGTGGTGCAGATCGCCTATGACGACGCGCTCGCCTACGCCCGCTGGGCGGGCAAGGCGTTGCCCAGCGAGGAGCAATGGGAACTCGCCGCCGCGACCGGCGGCGCCGACCGCAATGTGCCGATCGTCGACGGCAAACCGCAGGCGAATTATTATCAGGGCGTTTTCCCGGTCCGCGACATGGGCACCGACGGCTTCACCAGCCGCGCCCCCGTCGCCTGCTTCGCCGCCGACAAGCATGGGGTGCACGACCTCATCGGCAATGTCTGGGAATGGACCACCGGCGCGATCGACGACGAAAGCAATGTCATCAAGGGCGGCAGCTTCCTGTGCGCCGCCAATTATTGCGCCCGCTACCGCCCCGCCGCGCGCCAGTTCCAGGAACGCTCGCTGGGCACCGACCACATCGGCTTCCGCCTGATCGACACGACACGCCCGGCGCCGGCGGGGTAATTGGGTAGCGCGCGACCGCGCCGGGTCGCTAACCGGGGCGGACATTCCATTTCATCGTCATCCCGGGCTTGACCCGGGACCCGCCTTCCTTCTGTCGCCGTCGGATCAAAGACAAGGCAGGCCCCGGGTCAAGCCCGGGGTGACGAAGGCAGGACCTCCCGGATTCAGCGCGAACCCGATGTCCGAACCCGCCTGCGCCGCCGCCAGCCCCAGATCAGCGCCACGATCGCCAAGATCCCACCGCCCAGCCACAGCCCGGCCTTGATCGCGCGCTTCTTGCCCTGCTTCTCCCACGCATAGGCGTTGATCTGCGCATCGGCGGTATAGCCCGCGGGCATGTCGAGCACGCCATTGGCCTTCGCATAGGCGCGGTAGTCGGCCATCATCGCCTTGAACCGGTCGGGCATCGCTGCCGACAAATCCTTCGTCTCGCCCGGATCACTCTTCAGGTCGTATAGCCGCCAGCTGCCGTCGCCGGTGGGCGGCAGGTTGCGCACCAGCTTGTAATCGCCGCGAAACAGCGCGGCATTGCCCGACAGCTCATACCCCAGCGGATCGTCGCCATGCACGCTGCCTGCCGCGCCGCCGAGCATGGGGACGAGGCTGCGGCCGGTCACCGGCTCGACCGCGCGGCCTTTCCAACTGCCGCCATGCCCGGGCACCCCCGCCAGCTCGGCGAGCGTCGGCAGGATGTCGGTGACATGCGCCAGCCCGCCGTTGATCGCGCCGGCGCGGATCTTCGCATGGCCCGGCCAGGCGACGATCAGCGGCACGCGCAGTCCGCCCTCGGTCGCGCTGAACTTATACCCCGACAAAGGCGACACCGCCGCGCTCGCCCAGCCCTGGCCGATCGCCGCGAAGCTGCCGCGCCGCCCGATGTTCGCGGTCGCGTTGTCGTACTGCATGTTCAGGAACAGCCGGTTGCGCGTGCTGCTGAACGGGTTGATCGGCTCGGCGCCATTGTCCGACAGGAAGACGAAGATCGTGTTCTCATATTGACCGCTGGCCTTCAAATGGTTGACGAGCCGCCCGACCTCGCGGTCCATCGCGGTCGCCATGCCGGCATAGGCCTGCATCACCCGCACCGCCGCCGCGCGCTCCTCGGTGTCGAGTTTGGCCCAGTCGGGGGTGGTCGCCATCGTCGTCATCGGCGCGCCTGCGGGGACGATGCCCAGCGCCGCGGCGCGCTTGGCCCGCGCTTCGCGCAGCGCGGTCCAGCCGTCCTTGTACATCGTCGAATAGCGCGCGATGTCGCTGTCGGGCGCCTGTATCGGGATATGGTTGGCGAGGAAGTTGATCGACGCGAGGAAGGGTTTTCCGCTCGCCCGGTCGGCGTCGATATAATCGATCATCTTCTCGACGACGAAGGTCGAGGAATAGAAGTTCTTCGGCAGCGTCGCCGGCCTGCCATTCTCGGTCCAGGCGGCGGTGTCGTACATGCCCTCGATCGGCCGCTGTTCGAAATTGTCGGCGCCGGCATCGGCGAGGCTGAAGGCGCGATTGTAACCGCGCGCCTCGGGCAGCCGCGTCGCGTCGCTCCCCAGATGCCATTTGCCGGTCAGATAGGTGTTGTATCCCGCCGCGCCGAACAGTTCGGCGATCGTCACGACGCGGTGGTTCATCACCGTGTCGTACCCCGGCTGGCCGCGATGCGCGTCGGGGATCGTCTCGGGCATGTTGCCCAGTCCGTTGCGGTGGTTCATCACCCCGGTCTGCAGCATCGCCCGCGTCGGCGAACAGCTTCCGGCGGCGTGAAAGTTCGAAAAGCGCATGCCCGCATAGGCGAGCGCGTCGATATTGGGGGTCGCGAATTCGGCGCCGAACGACCCGACGTCGCTGAACCCCCAGTCGTCGGCGAGCAGGATCACGATATTGGGATGCTTCGGGGCGGGAGAGGGGGCAGGGGCCGCCTGCACCGGCGCCAGCATCAACGCGGCGGCCAGTGCCGCCATTCCCCGCCTCTTCATCGCGAATCCCCCTCCGATATATTGGCACATGTTATGCCAATATATTCGCAGCCGCAATCGATCGTTCAAATCCTCCCTGTGCCAAAGGCATGAGGAGGACCTAATCGAACCCCGCCAGGAACGCGGCGACATTCACGCCGAGGTCGCCGACCGCATAGCCGCCCTCCATCACCACCAGAGTCGGCAGGCCAAGGTCGGCGATCGCCCGCGCCATGTCGCCATAATCGGCGCGTTCGAGCCGGAAGCTCGAGATCGGATCGCCGCTGAAGGTGTCGGCGCCGAACGAGACGATCAGGCAGCGCGCGCCCCGGTCGGCAATCGCGCCCAGCGCGGTATCGAGCGCCGGACGGTACGCCGTGCCATCGGTCCCGCGCGGCAGCACCAGGTTCAGCGTCGCGCCTTCGCCCGCACGCTCGCCACGCTCGTCGGCATGGCCCCAGAAAAAGGGATAGTCGGTGACCGGATCGGCGTGGATCGAGGCGAAGAAGATGTCACCGTCGGTGTAGAAGATGTCCTGCGTGCCATTGCCATGATGATAGTCGACATCGAGGATCGCGACCGGGCCGAGTCCCAGCATCTGCGCCTGACGCGCCGCGATCGCGGCGTTGTTGAGGTAGCAATAGCCGCCCATATAGTCGCGCCCGGCATGGTGCCCCGGCGGGCGGCACAGCGCGAAGCTATGGGCCTCACCCGCCGCCAGCGCGTCGAGCGCGGTCAGCGCGCATTGCGCCGACCAGTATGCCGATTGCCAGGTGCCCGCCGCGATCGGGGTGGAAGCGTCGAAGCTGTACGCACCGATCTCGGCGTCGATGCGGTCGAAGCGCAGCGGCCGCCGCCGCACCACCGGAAAGCTGTAACCGATCGCATCGCCCGTGCGCCCCGCCGCGAGCCAGCCGTCATAAGCGCGTTCGAGGAAGGCGAGATAATCCGCGTCGTGCACCGCGGCGAGCGGCGCCATCCCGAAATTGCGCACCGGCTGCCAGTCCGCCAACGCCGCGACGATCGACCGCGGCCGCGCGGCATTCTCGGCATAGGGCACGAATTCGCCATTGTGCAGTTCGCGCGTCGGCGCGTGCGCCGTCTGCCGGTCGTCGAAGAAAAGTTTCACCTCTGGCCCGTCCTTCCGCGCCGCCGTTCTGACGGTCCGCCCGAACCTAGGCCGGCGGCCCGCCAAGTCAAAGGCGGCGGCACCCGCCGGGCTAGTCGGCCTTCATCACGAACGCCGGCCCCAGGTCGATCGTCCGTGCGCCGTCGCCCAGCGTCAGCGCGACATTGGCCTTGCCCGCCGCATGGCCGGCGGCGGCGATGCCGTTGATATGGACCAGCGCCCAGTCCTTCGTCACCGGCACGCGGCCCGCGACGATCGGCGCATAGGGCGCGTAATTCTGCTGGATCGCGGCGCCGATGTCGCCCGCTTCGCCGTCGGCGACCCGCACCCACAGCGCGAGGATCAGCTTGTCGCCGCGCGCGATCGGCTTGTCGATCGGTACCGACGCGCCGATATCCCACGCATTGGCGGGCTTCGCGGCGATCGTCACCCGCATCGCCGTGCCGCCCTGCACCGCGCCGGCCTTGCGCGCCTTGTGGGTCTGGCCGGGGCCGAAGACGGTCCAGCCCGCGGTCGGCTCGTTGAGCAAGGGCGGCGGCGCGGCTTCGTTCTGGGCCTGAAGTGGAAAGGTCAGTGCCAGAGCGGCGGCAGTCAGCGCGATACGCATCGAAATCATGGCAAGTCTCCCCATTTTGCACGAGTCGATTGCATGATCTTATAGAGACAAGTAAGGTATCAATCTAATACCAATTTACGAAAAGGGGATCGGCATGCGGATCGCGGCGATACTGGCTCTGGGAGTCGCGGGCGCGGCGCTCGCTCCCGCGACATATGCGCAGGACGGCGCGGCGGCCAAGGGCAGCTACGAACTCGTCTGGGCCGACGAATTCGACACCGACGGCCCGCCCGATCCCGCCAAATGGGTGTGGGACACCCACGCCAACAAGATCGGCTGGTACAACAAGGAACTGCAATATTATGCCGCCGACCGGCCCGAGAACGCCCGCGTCGAAGGCGGCCGGCTGATCATCACCGCGCGCAAGGAGGCGCTGTCCGACCGCGCCGACCATGGCGGGCAGGGCTATAGCTCGGCGCGGCTGATCACCAGGGGCAAGGCCGACTTCACCTATGGGCTGGTCGAGGTTCGTGCCAAGCTGCCGTGCGGGCAGGGCAGCTGGCCGGCGATCTGGATGCTCGGCGCGACCGCGCCCTGGCCCGACGGCGGCGAGATCGACATCATGGAGCATGTCGGCACCACCCCCGGCGACGTCTTCGGCACGATCCACAACCGCTCGACCGCGGGGACGTCGGGTAACGGCAACAAGATCCGCGTCGACGACGCCTGCACCGCCTTTCACGACTATCAACTGCTGTGGACCCCGCGCGAACTGCGCATCGCGGTCGATGGCAAGCCTTATCACCGCTATGCCAACGCCGGCACGGGCGACGACCAATGGCCGTTCGACAAGCCGCATTATCTGCTGCTCAACGTCGCGATCGGCGGCGCCATGGGCGGCGCGGTCGACGATGCGATCTTCCCGGCGCATTTCGAGATCGAACATGTCCGTATCTATCGCCAGGCGGTGCGCGGGGCCGCGCCCGCCGAATGACAAGCTGTTGAGAAAGCGTGGCGGCGCGGTCCTATAGTCCAGTCAGGCCGCGCCGCCACTTCCATGCCCTCCGGGAAGAGGAGAGCGGAACCCTAATCGTGCAGGATATGCAGCACGTCGTCGCCGGGCCGCGCGACGCCGCGCGTGACGCGCGCCAGTCCCGGCTCGTCGACCCGCGCCGGATCGGCGAGTTCGACCCGCGCCCGCCCGTGCAGCGCCTGCACGCTGCGCACATTCGCCGCGCCGCCCAGCGCATCGAGGATCGCGGCGGGCAGCACCGCGTCCGCGGGCCGGCCGGCCGGTGTCGCGGTGACCATCGCTGCCGCCGTGCCGCCCGCCGCCAGCGCGCCGCGTATCTCTTCCGCGACCAGATCGGCGACGGGGCCGAGCACGACCTGCGCCGCGTTCGCCGACGGGCGGATGATCCCCCGCGCGCCAAGCGCCGACAGCGCCGCCTCGTCGACCGCGTGGCTGTCGGCGACGATCAGCCGCAGCCGGGTGGTGCAGGCGTCGACGCTCGTCAGATTGCCCGCGCCGCCCAGCGCCGCGACGAAGGCCCGCCCGCGTTCGCTGCCCGCCGAGGCGGTCGCCGCCTCGGCGACCTCGCCCGTCTCGCGCCCCGGGGTCGCCAGGTTGAAGCGGCGGATGAAGAAGCGGAACAGTCCGTAATAGACCCCCGCATAAACCGCCCCGATCGGCAGCAACCACAGGGGGTTTTTCGCGAGGCCGAAGTTCAGCACATAATCGAACAATCCGGCCGAAAAGCCGAACCCCAGCTTCACGTCGAGCGCGTTCATCAGCGCCATCGACGCCCCTGTCAGCAGCGCGTGGATCGCATAGAGCAGGGGCGCGACGAACATGAAGGTGAACTCGATCGGTTCGGTCACTCCGGTCAGGAAGCTGGTGAAGGCGAGCGAAAAGAGCATGCCGCCGACCGCCTTGCGCCGTTCGGGCCGGGCCTCGTGATACATGGCGAGGCACGCGGCGGGCAGGCCGAACATCATCACCGGGAAGAACCCCGACATGAAGGCACCGGCATCGGGATCGCCCGCGAAGAAACGCCCGAGGTCGCCCGTCGCACCATTGAAATCGCCGACGACGAACCAGGCGGCGTTGTTGATGATATGGTGCAGCCCGGTGACGATCAGCAGGCGGTTGAGCGCGCCATAGAGGAACAGTCCGACGCTGCCGCTTTCGACCACGGTGCGGCTGGCGCTGTCGATCGCGCCGCTGATATGCGCATAACCATAACCGATCACCGCCGCGAGCAGCAGTCCGGCGACGCTGCTTGCGATCGGCACGAAGCGGCGACCGCCGAAAAAGGCGAGATATTCGGGCAGCGCGATTGTCGCGAAACGGTTGTAGAAATTGCCGGCGATCAGCCCCGACAAGATGCCGATCGGGACCTCCAGCTTGTCGATCTGGCTCAACGCCCAGTCCTTCGCCGCCAGCGCTGCCGCCGCGTCGGGCAATCCGGCGCCGATATCGGGCGGCGCAACCATAAAGGTCTGCGCCCCGGTGACGGTCACGAGGTAACAGGTGACCCCGGCGAGCGCCGCGGCGCCATTGCCGTCGCGCGCGAAGCCGACCGCGACGCCGATCGCGAACAATATCCCCAGATTTGCGAAAATCGCCGACCCCGCCGCCGAGATGAAGGCGATGTCGAGCAGGTCGTCCTGGCCGATGCGCAGCAGCAGGCCGGCCACCGGCAGCACCGCGATCGGTAGCATCAGCGCACGGCCGAGCGGCTGGAGCGTTTCGAGAATTTTCCGCATCATCGTGTCTCCTCGAACGCGCGGGCCAGCGCGCGCACGTCCGCCGCCGATTTGCATTGCAGCGCCAGGTCGGCATGCGCGCGCGCCTCGATCAGCGTCAGCCGGCGCACCACCTGCTTGGCCTCGGCGACGAAGCCCGGCACCGCCGAGACTTCGGTGACGCCCAGCCCGATCAGGATCGGCAGCGCCGCGGGATCCGACGCCAGCCCGCCGCACACCCCGACCCAGCGGCCATGCGTCGCGGCGAGGCGGCACGTTTCGCCGATCATCCGCAGCACCGCGGGATGGAGCGCGTCGACCCCGGCGGCGACCGCCGGATTGCCGCGGTCCATCGCCAGCACATATTGGGTCAGGTCGTTGGTGCCGATCGACAGGAAATCGGCCTCGGCGGCGAGCAGGTCGGCCGTCATCGCGGCGGCGGGGGTCTCGACCATCACCCCGACTTCGATCGGAACGACGATGCCCATCGCGCCGCGCAGCGTGTCGACCAGCGCCCGCACAGCGCGCAGTTCGTCGAGGCTCGCGACCATCGGGATCATGATCCTGCACTGGCCGACGGGCTCGACGCGCAGAATCGCGCGGAGCTGGGTTTCGAGCAGGCCCGGATGCGCCAGCGCGACGCGAATGCCGCGTTGGCCGAGCGCCGGATTTCCCTCGGGCCCGATCGGAATATAGGCGGCGGGCTTGTCGCCGCCGATGTCGAGCAGGCGGATGATCACGGGCTTGCCGGCGAGTGCATCGGCGATCGCCTGATAGGCCGCGTGCTGCTCATCCTCCGACGGCGCAGCGTCGCGGCCCAGGAACAGGAACTCGCTGCGCACCAGACCCGACCCCTCGGCCCCCTGTGCGGCGGCCAACAACGCATCGTCGACGGTGCCGATATTGGCGAAGACCTCGATCCGGGTGCCGTCGGCGCTGTGGCACGCCTCGGCGGCGGCGGCGCGCGCGGCTTCGCGGCGTGCGGTGCGCTGGGTCAGGCGCTGCGTGAAAGCCTCGGTATCGGCGGCCGATGGAACACTGTTAACATGGCCCGCTTCGGCGTCGAGCAACAGCAAATGGCCATCCTCGACCACATCGAGCGCGTCGCCCATCGCGACCAGCGACGGCAGCCCCATGCCCGCGCACAATATCGCGACATGCGAGGTCGGCCCGCCGCGCGACAGCGCGATGCCGGCCAGCCCCGTCGCCGACAGCGCGATCAACTGCGACGGCAGCAGGTCGTCGGCGACCAGGATCGTGCCCGGCGCGATCGTCTCGGCTTCGCTCGGGGTGCCGGTCAGCGCCGACAGCAATTGGCGTTCGATGTCGACCAGATCGTCGATGCGTTCGATCAGATGCGCATTGCCGGTCGCGCGCAGCGCGTCGATCTGGTCATGGACCGCGCCGCGCCACGCGAAACCCGCGCTCGCGCCGTCGGCGATGCGCCGCTCGGCGGCGCCCAGCAATTCGGGATCGTCGATCAGCGCGAGGTGCGCCTGCATCACCGCCGCAACGCTGCCGCCCGCGGCCTCGGCGCGCGCGGCGATCCGCCCGCGCACATCGGTCCTTGCCGCGATCAACGCGGCGCGTTCTTCCACGGCGCCGGTGCCTTCGCGTGCGACCGCGATCTCGGCGCGGTGCAGCCGCACAGCCGGACCCATGGCGAGGCCGGGCGAGGCGATCACGCCGCCGATATGCCCCTCGGCCAGTGACGTTGCCGGTGCTGCGACCGGGGCAGGGGCGGGGCGCGCGCCTTCGCCCATGTCGGTCGCGAGCAATGCGACCACCGCCGCCAGCGCCGCCTCGGCATCGTCGCCGCGCGCCTGCACGACGATCTCGCTGCCGAAGCTGGTGCCGAGCGCGAGCAGCGCGACGGTGCTGCGCGCATCGCCGCGCGTCTCGCCATGGAGCAGGTGGACGTCCGCCTCATAGCCGCGCACCGTCTCGCCGATCCGCGCGGCGGGGCGGGCGTGGATGCCGTGCGGCAGCGACAGCTTCACCGCCTGCTCGATCAGCGTCCCGTCGTCCGACCGCTTGCGCGCATCGGTCTGCACGGGGACCAACGTCATCAGCGCCTCGCACGCGCCGATCGCCGCATCGACGGTGCGCTTCGTGATCGTGAAGGCCTCGGCATTGGTGACGAGGACCGGGGTGATCAGGCTCGTCGCGGCGAGCGCGACCGCGTCCATGTCGAACCGGATCAGCGGGTCGCCGCGCGACACCATCTGCCCCACCGACACCAGCGGGGTGAATCCTTCGCCCTTCAGCATCACCGTATCGAGCCCGATATGGATCAGCAGTTCGGCGCCCTCGGCGCTGCGCAGCGCGACCGCATGGCCCGAGGCATGGAGCGTCGTCACTTCGCCGTCGCACGGCGCTACGACGGTGTCGCCGAGCGGCTGGATCGCCACCCCGTCACCCATCATGCGCTGTGCGAAAACGGGATCGGGGACGCCGTCGAGGGCCGAGACCCAACCCCTGAGCGGCGAGGTGACGATCAGGCTCATCGGCGGTTCCTCAACTTTACTGGGCGGCCTGGACAAAGGCCGATGCGGTATCGGTGACGGAAGCGCCGCCGATCCATGTCTCGCGCGGCGCGAGCGCCTTGTCGAGCCACACGAAATCGGCACGGCGCCCCGGCGCGATCGCGCCATGGCTCGCCGACAGCGACAGGAAGGCGGCGGGCGTCGCGCTCGCCATCGTCGCGGCCTCGGGCACCGATAAGCCGGTGACCTCGACCGTCTTGCGCAGCGCCGACGCCATGTCGAGGTGGGTGCCCGCGAGCGTGCCGTCCTCGAAGATGCAGACGCCGTCCTTCACCGCGATGCGCTTGCCCTGCAGCGTGAATTCGCTGTCATCGGTGCCGACGCTCGGCATCGCGTCGGTGACCAGCATCAGCCGGTCGACGCCCTTCGCCTTCACCGCCAGCCGCACGACCGCGGGGTGGAGGTGGACGTCGTCGACGATCAGCCCGCAATAACAGTCCGAATCGAACGCCGCGCCGACCGCGCCGGGGTCGCGGTGGTGCAGCGGCGACATCGCATTGAACAAATGGGTGAAGCCGCTCAGTCCGGCGGCGATCGCGCGCTGCGCCTCGTCATAGGTGGCGTCGCTGTGCCCCGCGCTGACGATTACGTCATGCGCGACCAGCGTGCGGATATCCTCGTCGTCGCACAGTTCGGGGGCGAGCGTCAGCATCACCTTGCCGCGGCGCGGCGCGGTGAGCAGCGCCAGCGTCTCGGCATCGAGCTTGCGGATGCGATGCGCCTCGTGGATGCCGCGCTTCACCTCGTTGATGAACGGCCCTTCGATATGGATGCCGATAACGCCGGGCACGCCCGCGTCGATCGCATGGTCGACCGCGGTCAGCGCGGCGGCGATCTGCTCGGCGGTGTCGCTGATCAGTGTCGGCAGGAAGGCGGTGGTGCCGAAGCGGACATGCGCCGCCCCGATCGCGGCGATCGATTCGACGTCGACATGGTCGTTGAACAATATGCCGCCGCCGCCATTGACCTGCGTATCGACGAAGCCGGGCAGCAGCCAGCCGCCCTCCAGGTCGATCACGGCATCGGCGCGCGCACTGCCGGCGGCCGAGACGGCGGTGATGACGCCGTCGGCGACGGCGATGTCCGCCGCGCCGACGGCGCCACCGGGCTGTGCGACCCAGCCATTCTGAAAGCGAAGGATCATAGGGTCTCGGTAACCTTGTTGAGGTGCGGGGGCGAGTCGGGGTCGCGGCCGCGCGCGACCGCGAGCGCGCTCGCCATGCGGTAAAAGCTCTGGATCAGCAGGATCGGTTCGATCGCCGGGTGCGCGGGCAGCGCGGGCAGGTCGCCGCCCGCCGGATCGGCGAGCAGCACCGTCGCGCCGCGCCCGCGAAACTCCGCCGCCGCCTCGCGCACGCTCTCCGCCGCGCGGTCGCTGCCGCCGAACGCCAGCACATGGAACGTGTCGCCGACGATCGCCATCGGCCCGTGCCGCACTTCGGCGGCGCTGAAACTCTCGGCATGGAGCGACGAGGTCTCCTTGAACTTGAGCGCGGCTTCCTGCGCGACGCCATAACCATAGCCGCGGCCGAGCACGAACAGGTTCGTCGCATCGGCAAAAGCCGCGACCGCGGGCGACCAGTCGAGCGCGAAGGCGCGTTCGAGCTGGCCGGGCAGCGTATCGAGCGCGTCTTCCAGCGCGTCATCCTGCGCCCAGGCGGCGACGAGCGCGGCGATCGCGGCGAGCGACGCGATATAGGATTTGGTCGCCGCGACCGATTTTTCGGGGCTGGCCTTGAGCGCGATCACGACGTCGGCGAGCGCACACAGCGGCGCGTCCTCGGCGTTGAGCAGCGCGACGACATAGGCGCCGGCGCGCTTCTGCTGTTCGACCGCGGCGAGCAGGTCGGGGCTCTGGCCCGACTGCGAGATCGCAAGGCACAGCCTTTTGCCCGCCAGCGTCGGCCCGTCATAGAGCGACGCGACCGACAGCGCCGCCGACGCGGTCGGGGTGCCGGTCATCGTTTCGATAAGATATTTGGCGTAGGTCGCGGCATGGTCCGACGATCCGCGCGCGCAGGTGACGACCGCCGCGGGCGGATCGGCGCGCAACCGTTCGCCGATCGCGGCAAAGGCCCGCGCATTGGCGGCGAGCATCGCCGCGACCGCGGCGGCGGCCTCGCCGGCCTCGCTTTCCATCAGCGTCCGCCCCGTTTTCAGCGCCTCTTGCAGCGTCATGCTTCCTACCGTCTCCGACTCGCGCCGGGGTCCTCGTTCGCCCCGATACTATTGGTACTATATAGGTTATATATATCGCATCAACTTGTATCTTTCGCCGATCAGATTTTTACGAACCACCGCTTGCGTCGCAGCCATTCCATCGCCCCCCAGATGAGCAGCATATAAAGCAGCACCGGGATCAGCGACGCGACCGGATCGCCCAGCATCGCCCGCGTCGCGCGGAACGGCGCGAGCAGCAGGTCCCATGTCACCACCCCCGCGGTCACCTGATGCAGCGTATAGGCGGCGATCGCATTGGCCCCGAACGCCAGCATCGCGGTCGCGGCGATCCCCGGTGTCCGGCCCTCGCGATCAAGGATATGGTGGAGCAGTGCGAGCGCGAGGATCGTGATGCCGCTGGTCACCAGCACGAACGGGCTCGACCAAATGTCCTTGACGATCGGAAAGGCGAAGCTCCACACCCCGCCCGCCGCCAGCATCGCCGCGCCGGTCAGCGCCAGCGGCCGCGTCGCGGGTCCGGCGCGGCGGATCAGCATTTCGCCCACCGCGACCCCGATCAGCCCCTGCGCGATCGCCGGCAGCGTCCCCAATATCCCCTCGGGATCATAGCCTTCGGGGCCTTGCACATAAAGATGCGTGCCCAGGAACAGCCGGTCGACCGAGGCGATGAAATTATGCCCGCGCACCCAGATATCGGTCGCCGGCCCGTCGAGCGACGGCAGCAGCGCGAGCGGCCAGTAAAGCGCGAGAACCGCGACGATCATCGCCAGCCGCGCCCGCGGGCCGACGCCTAGGAACAGCAAGGCGCACGCCGCATAGACCAGTCCGATTCGCTGCAGCACTCCGAACAACCGCCACTCGCCCGACGCAAAGCTCATGAACCAATAGAGGTTGCTGAGCAGGAAGCCGAGCAGCAGCAATCGCCCCGCGCGCGACAATATGCGCCCCGTCTGCGGTGCACCGCCCGCGCGCAGCGAAAAGGGAATCGCGATCCCCACCATCGTCAGGAATCCCGGAAAGACCAGGTCGGCGAGGGTCAGCCCGTCCCAGCTGACGTGCAGCAGGATCGGCGCGACATCGGCCTCGGCGCCATATTTCATCGCCGCCGCCGAATTGACGAGGATCATCCCCGCCACGGTCAGGCCGCGCAACACGTCGAGCGAAATCAGGCGCATGGCTGTGCCTCCCCTTGGTCGCCGCGCCCCCGCGGGCGGCTTCTCGACACTGCCACAAATTTGCCATGGACAGCGCGTCAGATTTGTAGTCTATTGGTAATAGTCCAATGACGCAATTGGTCTTATCGAGATTGTTGGGAAGGCAATCTGGACCGGACCACCGGACGATGATGGGGGATATAATATGGTTCATGGGCCTGCAAAAGCTTTGGGGCGCCGCAATGCGCTGATGCGCGGTGTCTGCGCCGCCGCACTGGTGGGCGCGATCACGCTGCCTGCCGCGGCGCAGGACGCACCGGCCAGCGAGGAAAATGCCGACGACATCGTCGTCACCGGCATCCGCGCCAACCTCGAATCGGCACAGAACCGCAAGCGCAACGCCGACACGGTGGTTGATTCGATCACCGCCGAGGATATCGGCTCCTTCCCCGACAAATCGGTTGCCGAAGCCTTGCAGCGCGTCCCCGGCATCACCGTCATCCGGTTCGCCGGCACCGACGACACCTCGCACTTCTCCGCCGAACCCTCGGGCGTGATCGTGCGCGGCCTCAACCAGGTCCGGTCGGAATTCAACGGCCGCGACACCTTCAGCGCCAACTCGTCGCGCGGCCTGTCCTGGCAGGACATCTCGCCCGAACTGCTCGGCGGCATCGATACCTACAAGAACCAGACCGCCGACATGATCGAGGGCGGCATCGCGGGCACCGTCAACCTGCGCACGCGCGTGCCTTTCGACCAGGACGGCCGCCTGATCTCGATCTCGATCAAGAACACCTATGGCGACATCGCCCGCAAATCGACGCCCGAATTCTCGGGCATCATTTCGGACCGCTGGCAGACCGGCATCGGCGAGATCGGCCTGATGATCAACGGCGCCTATTCGCACGCGAAGACCGCGAGCCAAGGCATCCAGTTCGAACGCATGGGCATTTTCGACGGCGTGTTCGGCCCGGGCAAGCAATATATCCCCAGCGGCATCTTCATGCGCGAGAATGAATATGACCGTAAACGCTATGGCGCCGCGGCGGCGTTCCAGTGGCGCTCGAACGACGAGACGATGGAGCTTACCGGGCAGTATAACCGCTCGCAATATAACAACAGCTGGCGTGAATATGCGGTCTTCTCGTCGACCTTCTACGGCGACCTCTATGGCCAGCCGAGCGACTATGAGTTCGGTGACGCCACATTCATCAGTCCGCTTGAAGGCACCGCGCCCTTCGCCTTCGATTCAGACGGCAATTTCCAGAGCGGCTGGTGGTCGTATATCCGACCCTATGTCGGCGACAACCCAGGCGACGAGCGCGGGCTGGGCCTGAACGAGGATGGCGAGGCCTTCTTCAACCGCTGTTATGCGTGGGAAGGCTGCGCTAACCAGCGCCGGGCGCCACAGGTGGACACCGCCGCCAACGCACTGAAGAACAAGCAGATTACCCAGGATTTTGGTCTGAACTTCCGCTGGGACGTCTCCGATCGCGTGCGGCTGACGCTCGACGGGCAATATGTCGACGCCAGCGTCAGTAATTATAACGCGTCGGTCACCTCGCGCAGCTTCGCCAACACCTATGTCGATCTGACGGGCAAATATCCGACCCTCACCTTCACCCCCACGACGGCGGACAATATCAACCTGTCGGCCGGCGGCCTGACCAATCCGAACAATTATTTCTTCTATTCGGTTACCGACCACACCGAGGACAGCGACGGCAAGGAAATCGCGCTGAAGGCGGATCTGGAATATGAGGTCGATTCGGGCTGGCTCAGCGCGATCAAGGTCGGCGCTCGCTATGCCGACCGCGATCAGACGGTGCGGTGGGGCGCTTATAACTGGGCGAATATCTCGAACACCTGGACCTACACCCAGGCGCCCTATTTCAACACCGACAGCCCCGCCTATCCCGCGGGTTCGACGGCGATCCACAGCTTCGGCAAGGACTTCTTCGCGGGCAACCAGCTGAACCAGCATTCGTTCGTCTTCTTCAACATGGACCGGCTGGTGAACCGCGAGGAACTCGCGGCGACGCTCGGCCGGCCGACGATCGGCGTCGGCGAATATTTCCCCGTCTGTTCGAACCAGGGCTATCGCGCCGGCGAAACGATCACCGGCGACTATGGCTGCTATCTGCCCAGCGAAGTGCTGAAGGTGGGTGAGCGCACGATGTCGGCCTATGCGATGGCCAAGTTCGGCGGCGACAGCCTGAGCATCGGCAATGTCGGCATTTCGGGCAACCTCGGCGTACGCCTCATCTGGACGCGCAACGACACGGCGGGTGCGACGACCTTCGCCAACCCGTTCACCCCGACCCAATTGTCCTGCGAGCGTGCCGTCGTCGACGGCCGTCCCACCGCGACCTCGGGCTGCGTCGTGACCGCGAGCGAGATCGCGTTCAACAATGGTGCGACCGTGGCCGACGCCACCAAGGCCAATCATTTCCACGCCTTGCCTAGCTTCAACGTCAAGTTCGACCTGACCGACAAGCTGGTGTCGCGCTTCGCCTATTCGCGCGCGATGTCGCGCCCCGATTTCGGGCTGTTGCGCAACTTCCTGACGATCAACCGTCTGTCGCCCAACCTCAACGATTTCTCCGACCCCAATGTGACGCGCAACGCAGCGAATGAGGCGATCGCCTATGACTGGCAATATACCGGCAAGTCGGGGAACCCGAACCTCAAGCCGATGACCGCAGACCAGTTCGACCTGACGCTGGAATATTATTTCGGCCGGTCGAGCTCGTTCACCGCCACGGGTTTCTACAAGAAATTCTACAATTATATCCAGGCGGGCCAGTTCAGCCTGCAAATCACCAACGGCGGCGTGACCGAGACGGTTCGGCTCGATCGCCCGGTCAACGGCGATGGTGCGAAGATCTACGGCGCCGAATTCGCCTTCCAGACCTTCTTCGACTTCCTGCCCGCACCGCTCGACGGCTTCGGGGTCCAGGCGAACTACACCTATGTGAAGAACAACGGCATCGAAACGGTCAACCTGACCAACGAGACCGCTGGCGGCACCGCAGGCGGCGGCATCACCTATGAGGACAGCACGGTCAAACCGAACGCGCTCGAGGGGATTTCGAAGCACAGCTACAATCTCGTCGGCATGTATGAAAAGGGTCCGATTTCGGCGCGTGTCGCCTATAACTGGCGCTCCAAATATCTGGTGACCGCGATCGACTGCTGCGTCGGCTTGCCGATCTGGCAGCAGGCGACGGGCTATCTCGATGCCTCCGTGCGCCTCCGTGCCACAAAGAACATCGAATTCATCCTCGAAGGGACGAACCTGCTCGGCACCGATACCGTGCTGTTCCAGCAGGTCGATTCGACCGGGCTGCTCAAACCGAACGCCTGGTTCAAGAACGACCGGCGCTACCAGGTCGGTGCGCGCCTGACCTTCTAAAAGCGGGGGCCGGCGCCGGACCGAAAGGGCTGGCGCCGGTATCCGGCGCGGTTAGTGTGAGGCGATGGACGAGGGGCTTTTCAATCTGGTGATCGTCGGCGGCGGGACCGCCGGCTGGATGTGCGCCGCAGCCTGCGCCGCCAAGCTCGATCGCTCGCGTTTCCGCGTCCGCCTGATCGAATCCGAGGAAATCGGCACGGTCGGCGTCGGCGAGGCGACGCTCCCGCAAATGAAGGATTTCAACGACTTCCTCGGGCTCGACGAGGTCGAGTTCATGAAAGCGACGCAGGCAAGCTTCAAACTCGGCATCGAATTCGTCAATTGGGGGCGGCAGGGCGACCGCTATGTCCATCCCTTCGGCACCTTTGGCCGCCCGATCGGCGAGGCCGATTTTTTCAGCTATTGGGTGCGCGGCCGCAACGCCGGCGTTGCGGCGCCGCTCTCGGACTATTGTTTCCCGATCGTCGCCGCGCTGCAGAACCGCTTCATGCTGCCGAACGGCGATCCGAACGACGTCCGCAACGCTTTCGCCTATGCCTATCACCTCGATGCCTTCCTCTATGCGGGCTATTTGCGCGGCTGGGCCGAAGCGCGCGGGATCGAGCGCGTCGAGGGCCGGATCGTCGATGTCGCGCGCGATGCTAACAGTGGCAACATCGCGTCGGTGACGCTCGCCTCGGGGACCAGCGTCGCGGGCGACATGTTCGTCGACTGCTCGGGCTTCCGCTCGTTGTTGCTCGGCGGAACGCTTGGCGTCGACCTCGACGACTGGTCGAAATGGCTGCCGTGTGACAGCGCCGCGGCGGTGCCGTCGGTGCGTTCGCCCGACTTCACCCCCTATACGCGCTCGACCCGGCGCAAGGCGGGCTGGCAATGGCGCATCCCGCTCCAGCACCGCACCGGAAACGGCTATGTCTATGCCAGCAAAGACATTTCCGACGACGAAGCGGCGGCGACCCTGCTCGCCAACCTCGACGGAGAGGCGCTCGCTGAACCGCGCGTGCTTCGGTTCAAGGCCGGCAAGCGCGACCAGGCATGGGCGCATAATGTCGTCGGCATGGGACTCGCGGGCGGCTTCCTCGAACCGCTCGAATCGACGAGCATCTATCTCGTGCAGATGGCGACCATGCACATGTTAACATTGTTACCATCGCGCGATGGCATCGACCCGGCGCTGCCCGCCGAGTTCAATCGCGTGATGGACGTCGAATATGACCGGATCCGCGATTTCCTGATCCTCCACTATATCGCCAACGACGCCGACGCGCCCTTGTGGGAACAGGTGACGACGATGGCGGTCCCCGACACGCTGGCCGGCAAGATCGACCGCTTTCGCCAGCGCGCTTTTGTCCAGGCCTATCGCGACGGGCTGTTCGGCCCGCCGAGCTGGCAGGCGGTGTTCGTGGGGCAGGGGATCGTGCCCCACGCCGCCGACCGGCTCGCCGACACGCTCCCCGACGATCTTCTCGCCGATCGGCTCGGCAATCTGGCCGCGACGATCGCGCATGGCGCGAAGTCGGCGCCGTCCCACGCCGACTTCGTTGCCTCCTACTGCCCGGCGCCCGCGCCTTGAGCGGCGCGGTGCAGCGGGTTGCCGTTTATGGCGGCGGCGTCGCGGCCGCGATGGCGGCGCTCGCGATCGCCCGCGCTTTTGCGCGGCTCGGGACCGAAGTGACCTGGGTCGACACCCGGGAGGCGCCGCCCCCGCACGCCGCGCTGGTGGCGCCGCCCGACCTGGCAACCTTCCACCGCCTGCTCGGCATCGACGAAGCGGCGCTGGCCAGACAGGCCGCCGCGACCTTCAACATGGGACAGCAATATGCCGGCTGGTCGGGCGGCGAGACTGCCTTCCTCCATGCCTATGGCGATGCCGGGACACCCTATGCCTCGCTGCCCTTCGTCCAGCACTGGGCCCGCGCGCGCGCCGCCGGCTTGCGTGTCGGGCTCGAGGATTTCTGCCTCGCCGCCGCCGCCGCCAAGGAAGGCCGCACCGGCGAGCGCGGCGAAGCGAGCGGGCAGGCGGTCAAGCGCGGCTGGCACCTCGACGCCGCCGGTTACGCCCGGCTGCTGCGCGACGCCTGCGAAAAGGCGGGGGTGCGGATCGTGCCGGGACGCGACGCCGTGCCTGAACGCGACGGGATGAGGCTTGCCGCGCTGACACTCGCCGACGGGCAGCGCATCGACGCCGACCTTTTCGTTGATGCCGATGGCGTCCTGATCTCCATGCTCGATCCCGGCGGGGCAGAACGAGAAGCGCTCCTCTGCGACCGCGTCCTGCGGGCATCGGGTGCGCCCTTCGATCCGCTGCCGCTGTATAGTCGCACCGCCGCGCATCCGGCGGGCTGGACCACGCTGATCCCGCTTGCCGACCGTACCGCGGTCGAGTTCTTCTACGACGGCGCGGGTCTGTCCGACGCCGATGCCCGCGCGGCGCTGGCCGCGATGATCGGCCGTTCCGTCGAGGGCGCGTCCGAACCGGTCGGCGCGGCGACGCGGGCGCGGCTGTGGGTCGGCAATGTCGTCGCCATCGGCCGCGCCGCGGGCGACGCGCCGCCGCTCGACGGCGCCAACCTGCTCCTCCTCCAACTCGCGATCGCGCAGCTCGTCCTGCTCTGGCCGCTCGATCGCGCCGCGATGCCCGAGGCCGAGATCTATAACGAGGAAATCGGCGGTGGCCGGGCGCGGGTGCGCGACTTCACCGCGCAGCATTTCCGCCTCAATAGCCGCCCCGAACCCTTTTGGGCCGCCGCCCGCGCGGCACCGGTCTCGTCCGAACTCGCGTCGAAGATCGATCTCTTCGCCGCGCGCGGCATGTTCGCGCATTACAACCACGAGGCGCATGTCGAGGACGGCTGGGCGCTCGTCATGGCAGGCCATGGCGTCGTCCCGCGCGGCTTTGATCCGCAGGCGCTGCAGGTCGACGACCCTGCGCTGATGGCCGAATTTCAGCGCCAGCTGCGCGCCGTCGCCGCCGACGTGCGCGCGATGGACACCCACGCCGACGCGCTGCGGCGGCTCTGGGCATGAGCGCGCGCACGCGCCCCGTCCGCCGCATCGTCATCGTCGGCGGCGGCAGCGCCGGCTGGATGACCGCCGCAGCCCTCGGCCGCGCGCTCGCCGGGCAGGGGCAGGCGATCACCCTCGTCGAAAGCGAAACGATCGGCACCGTCGGGGTCGGCGAGGCGACCGTCCCGCCGATCCACGAATTCAACCGCTATCTGCGCATCGAGCCTGCCGACTTCCTCCGCGCGACGCACGGCACGATCAAGCTCGGCATCGCGTTCGATGGCTGGGGCGGCGCGGACAACAGCTATTTCCACCCCTTCGGCTATCTGGGCGTCGAGATGAGCGGCATCCATTTCCACCACTATTGGCTGCGTCACATCGCCGCGGGCGGCGATCCCGATCATGGCCCGTACAACCTCGAAACCATGGCGGCGCGCGCCGGCCGTTTCGTCCCCGCGACGCGCCACGGCCCCGTCCACCACGCGGTGCATTTCGACGCCGCCGCCTACGCCCGTTTCCTGCGCACCTATGCCGAGGACAAGGGCGTCGTCCGCGTCGAGGGCAAGGTTGCCGACGTCACCCTCGACCCCGAGGACGGTTATATCGAAGCGCTCACCCTCGACGACGGCCGCCGCATCGAAGGCGACCTGTTCATCGACTGCTCGGGTTTCCGTGGCCTGCTGATCGAGGGTGCGCTCGCCACCGGCTACACCGACTGGAACCACTGGCTCCCCTGCGACAGCGCGGTCGCGATGCCCACCGAGCGCAGCGGCGACCCGCCGCCTTTCACCCGCTCGACCGCACGCGCGGCGGGTTGGCAATGGCGCATCCCGCTCCAGCACCGCGACGGCAACGGCTATGTCTATTCGAGCGCGCATCTCGGCCATGACGCCGCCGAGACGGCGCTCCGCGCCAACCTCCCCGGCGCCCCGCTCGCCGACGCCAATCGGCTGCGCTTCACCGCCGGGCACCGCAAGCTGATCTGGAATCGCAACTGCGTCGCGATCGGCCTCGCCGGCGGGTTCCTCGAACCGCTCGAATCGACCTCGATCCACCTGATCCAGACGACGATCATCCGGCTGCTCGCGCTGCTGCCGCGCGACGGTTTCGACCCGCATGTCGTCGCGCGCTTCAACCGCGACGCGCTCCACGAATATGCGACGATCCGCGACTTCGTGATCGCCCATTATGCGACCGCGAACCGCGACGACACGCCCTTCTGGCGCGACGTCGCCGCCGCCGGCGTTCCCGACAGCCTCGCCGAAAGGATCGAGGCGTATCGCGCCACCGGCAATATATTGTTCGAACCCGGCGACCTGTTCGGCCCGACCAACTGGTATGCGGTGCTCACGGGGCAGGGGGTGCGGCCCAAAAGCTGGCACCCGATCGCCGACGGCCTCTCGCCCGAAGACCTCTCCGCCCGCCTCGCTACCCTGCGCGGCCGCGTCGCCGAACAGCTATCCGAACTGCCGCCGCACAGCGAGTTTCTGCGCCGCCTATCCGCCGTTTAGCTCGGCGACGACGTCATAAGCGTCGCCGCGATAATAGCTTTGGGTATATTCGGCGGTGCGCCCGTCGGACAGGAAACCGCGCCGCTCGATGAACAGCCCCGGCGTCCCCGGCTCGATCCCCAGCACCTCGGCCTGCTCGGCGGTAAAGGCGATCGCGCGCAGCCGCTGCAACGCGCGCACCGGCAGATGCCCGGCGGCCTCGAGCGCCTCGTACAGCGAATTGCCCACCGCTTCGACCGACGGCAGGCAGTAAGCCGGGATGGTCGCCTGTTCGAGCGCCATCGACGTGTCGTCGGCATAGCGGATGCGGTGGAATCGATAGACCAGCGACCCCGGCGACAGCCCCAGCGACAGCGCTTCCTCGGGGGTCACCGTGCCCTCGGTCTTGCTCACCCATTTGCTGTACGGCCGCCGCCCGCGCGAAATCATGTCCTCGGAAAAGCTGGTCAGCTTCGAAAAACTCTTCTCGACCCGCGGCCGGGTGACGAAGGTGCCGGCGCCGCGCCGCCGCGTGACGATGCCGTCGGCGACCAGCCCGTCGATCGCCTTGCGCACCGTGATGCGCGACACGTCGAATTCCTCGGCCAGGTCGCGCTCGGTCGGGATCGCCTCCTCGGCCTTGACGATCTGCCCCTCGATCGCGTCGCGCAATATCTTCTGCAATTGCAGGTAGAGCGGGGTTGGGTCCGCCTTCTGGAGCGGACCCAGACGATCGATCAGCGACACGCACGATACCTTTTCGAACAGGCGCGCGGGCAATAGGACCAGTGCGCCCGCCCCATGTGTTGCATTGGTATCGTCGCGTCAACCTCGTTGCGACCTATTCGCGCGACAATCCGCGCCCGATCGCCCGGGTCAGCGCATGATCGGGGCTGTCCTGCGACAATTCCCACACCATCACGCCGCCCGCCTTTTCCGCCGCAAGTCGCGCCTTCGCCGCGATCGTCGCCGGACCATTGTGGGTGATGTAGCGGCAACCCGCACAGCGATCGCCGATGACATCGGCTTTGGTAGCGTCCAGCCCCTTGCTTGCGGCAAGGTCGCGATAGGACCAATTGGCCGTCTCGCCGCCGAACCCGTAGCCGTAAAAAGGCACGCCGAGCACCAGCCGCTCGCGCGCCACCCCGCGCGCCAGCCACAGGTCGAGGTCGCGTTTCGCCATCGCCAGCGGCGCATGTTCGTCGCCCGACTGGCCCCAACTCGGCCCGATCGCGTCATAGGACATCACATTGACCAGATCGAAATAACGGATCGACGAAATCGGGATCATCCCGCCCTCATAGGATGCGGTGGCACAGGTCAGCAGCTTGCCGCGCGCCTTCAGCGCCGCCGACAGGTCGGCGATGAACGGCGTATAATTGCCCGCCTTGTCGATCTCGGTCAGCAGCGCCCCTTCGATGTCGATGTCGATCCCGTCGAGGTTCAGCGTTTCGGCGAGCTCGACGAGCGCCGCCACCGTCGCCGCGCTCCGCTTGGGCGCCAGCAACGCCCGCCAGTCGCCCGAACAGCCGGGGATCACGCCCCCGGCGGTCGACAACAGCACCTTTCCGCCCGCCGCGTGCAACCGCGCCACCGCCGCACGCAAGGCATCGACGCGCATGGCCGCGCCATTCTCGTCGCCCATGCAGGTCATGCGCCCGTCGCGGACGAAAGCGCCTCCGGCATCGGGATTGGCGAAGGAGAGGTTGTAGTGGGTGAAGGACGACAGGTCGGTCCGTTCGATCGACAGGTCGAGGCCCTTGAACGCCGCGAGATAGCCGACCACAACCGGACGATCGGTCGCGGAGGCGGTCGATGCCGACGACAATACTAATGTAAAACCAATCAGGATCGCCGCGATGCGCCAAAAAGCCGACAATCCTGCCATGTCACGCCTATCCCTTTTGAAAGCGCCCCATTTGAAGCGCATTGACCATTGGGAAACTACATGACAAATTAGATACAACTTGTCGAGCGGGAGAGCGGATATGCGGATGATGGCCAGGGCGATGACGACCGCGGCGATGGTGGCGGCGCTGCCGATGGCGCCCGCGGCGTTCGCGAACGAAGCCCCCGCGCAGGCGGCGTTCGACCGCTTCGCCGATACGCTCGGCTACCGGCTGACGATGGTCGACAACCGTCCGGCGTGCCCGACGGGAATCGACGCCTGTTTCCTCTCGACGATCACGCTGACGCTGCCCGACACGGTCCCCGCCGACCTTCACAGCCTCTCGCTCTACTTCAGCTTCGTCAACCGCCTCCCCGTCGTCGAAAGCGACATCTTCGACCATCGCCTGATCAACGGCGACCTCCAGCAATTGACCCTCAAGCCCGGGGTCACGCTGAAACCCGGGTCGACGCATAAGATCAAATTATGGGGCGTCGGCGCCAATTTCTCAAAGGCGTTCGGCATGCCCAACGCCTATCTGGTCGCCGACGGGGTGCGGGCGCGCACGATCGCCGCGACGCGGCCCGTCATCGACCCCGAAACCGGCCTCGAAATCCTGCCTTTCGTCGCGCCGATGACCGATGAGGCGCGGCTCGCGACCAAGAGCGACGCCGACAAGACGCGCTGGCTGCTCCCCGAACGCGCCTTCGCGCTGCAGGCCGACCGTCAGGCCCCCGCCGCGACCGGCGTCGTTATCCTGCCCAAACCGGCCAGGGCGGTGCAGGGCAAGGGCAAGCCCGTCGACCTCGGCGGCGGTATCGCGCTGACGCTCGACGGCACCGATCGCAGCGCTCTCGCGCCCGCCCTGTCCGCGCTGGCGGCGGCGGGGGTGGGTGAGGGCGGCAAGCTGCCGCTCACCATCCGCATCGGCGCCCCCTCGCTCGCGCCCGAAGCCTATGTCCTCGACGTCGCTGCATCCGGCGTCACGATCAGCGCGCATGACGCGGCGGGGGCAAGTCATGCGCTGCGCTCGCTCGCGCAACAGGCGGCGTTCGAACAGGGCAAGCTCAAGCCGCTCCATGTCGAGGACGCGCCCGAATATGGCTTTCGCGGGCTGCACCTCGACCTCGGGCGCAATTTTCACGGCCGCGACGAGATTTTGAAGCTCGTCGAGGCGATGGCTGCGTTCAAGCTCAACAAGCTTCACCTTCACCTTGCAGAGGATGAGGGGTGGCGGATCGAAATCCCGGCGCTGCCCGAACTCGCCGAAATCGGCTCGAAACGCTGCCACGACCCCGAGGAAAAGACCTGCATCCTGCCGCAGCTCGGCGCCGGTCCCGACGGGACGAGCGGGGTCAACGGCTATCTCAGCGTCGCCGACTATGTCGCGATCGTGCAGGCGGCGGCGGCGCGCCAGATCGAGGTGATCCCGTCGATCGATATGCCGGGACACAGCCGCGCCGCGATCAAGGCGATGGAACTCCGCCACGCGCGGCTGGCGGCTGCGGGCAAGACCGCCGAGGCCGACGCCTATCGCCTGATCGACCCGGCCGACACCACCGCATATCGCAGCATCCAGAATTACGACGACAACACGCTCAACGTCTGCCTGCCCGCGACCTATCGCTTCGTCGACACCGTCGTCGACGCGCTCGCCGCCATGCACCGCCAGGCGGGAACGCCGCTCAAGACCTTCCACCTCGGCGCCGACGAAACCGCGGGCGCCTGGGTGAAATCGCCCGCCTGCGCCGCGATGATCGCCGAAAATGGCGGCGATCCGGGTAAACTGACCCCGCGCTTCATCGAACGCGTCAGCGCCAGCCTTGCCGCCAAGGGATTGCGCGCCGGCGGTTGGAGCGACGGCATGGGGCACACCGATGCCGCCAACATGCCGAAGGATTCGCAGACCAACATCTGGGGCGTTCTCCACACCGGCGCGATCCGCGAGGCGCACGACCAGCTCAATCGCGGCTGGAACGTCATATTGTCGATCCCCGACCTCGGTTATTTCGACATGCCCTATGCGCCGCATCCCGACGAAGGCGGTTACGACTGGGCCTCGCGCGGCGTCGACGAATATCAGGTCTTCGGCTTCATGCCGGACAATCTGCCCGCCAATGCCGCGACGATCCGCAACATCTATGCCGAGGGCAAGCCGATCGACGATGCCCCGACGCTCCAGCCCGGCCACCGCGTCGCCGGGGTGCAGGCGCAATTGTGGAGCGAGACGATCCGCACCGACGGCCAGGTCGACTATATGCTCTTCCCGCGCCTGCTCGCGCTCGCCGAACGCGGCTGGGCGCCCGCGCCCTGGACGCCGGCCTATCAAGCGGGGGCGGCCTATGAATGGGGCGACAGCCGTGTCGATCGGGCAAAGCTGAAAACGGGCTGGCAGGATTTTGCCGGCCGCGCTGCGGCGCAATTCCCGCTGCTCGACCGCATCGGCGTCGCCTATCGCGTCGCCCCGCCGGGCGCACGCATCGCCGCGGGCAAGCTCGAAGCGAACAGCGTCTATCCCGGCACGACCATCGAATATCGGGTCGGTGGAGGCGCCTGGACGCGCTATGCGGGACCGGTCGCGGTCAGCGGCGCGGTCGACCTCCGCACCCGCTCGACCGACGGCAAGCGCGCCAGCCGCACGGTTCGTGTCGAACCCGGGCGGTAAGCATCGGCGCGCTCGACCTGCCTGCGTCTCGCCTATCTATGCGCCGCCCCCTCATCCCGTTCGTGTCGAGCGAAGTCGAGACACGCTTGGGACCCGCAAGGCTTCGGGGTGTCTCGACTTCGCTCGACACGAACGGCTAGATTGATGTCCGTGAGCACCGAAACGGAAAAGACGATCGACGAAGTTGACGGCGCTAACTTGGCGGCGATTGATGCTGCCATCGCCGCCGCCGCGCGCCCTTTCGTCATGCGCGGTCTCGCGTCCCACTGGCCCGCCGTCGCAGCCGCAGGGCAGGGCGACCAGGCCATCGCCGCCTATCTGGCGGCGCGCGACAATGGCAAACCGCTGACAGTGCTGGTCGGCCCGCCAGAAACCGGCGGGCGCTATTTCTACACCGACGACATGCGCGGGGTGAATTTCCGCAGCGAGAAGATGCCGATGGCGACGCTCGTCGAACGGCTCCTCGCGATCCGCGGCGATCCCGCGGGACCCACGCTTTACGCCGGATCGACCCCGACCCCCGACAGCCTGTCCAGCTTCGCCGCCGAAAACCCGCTCGGCATCGATGTGCAGGGCGTCGATCCGCGCATCTGGGTCGGAAACGCCAGCCGCATCGCGCCGCATTACGACATGGCGTCGAACATCGCGGTCGTCGTCGCGGGCCGCCGCCGCTTCTCGCTCTTCCCGCCCGAGCAGATTTCGAACCTCTATGTCGGCCCGGTCGAGCGCACCATTGCCGGCCAGCCGACGAGCATGGTCGACCCCGACCATCCCGACCTCGACCGTTATCCGCTTTATGCCGACGCCGAACGGCACAAGCTGATCGCCGATCTCCTACCCGGCGACGCGCTCTTCATGCCGCCGATGTGGTGGCACCATGTCCGCTCGACCGGCGCGCTCAATGTGCTGGTCAACTACTGGTTCGGTCAGCGCACCGACCGCTTCCCCTTCGCCGCGCTGATGCTCGCGATGCACTCGATCCGCGAACTGCCCGACGCCGAACGTGAAGCGTGGCGCACCTGGTTCGACCATTATGTCTTCGGCGAGGGGGCAGGGCAGGCGGTCGCGCATCTTCCGCTCCACGCGCAAGGCGTCCTCGGTCCGCCGTCGCCCCAGCGCGACCGGATGATCATCGACTATGTCATCGGCATGTGCCGGGGCGGGGGGAGCTGAGCCGAGGGAAAAGTCGTCGCCCCCGCGAAGGCGGGGGCCGCTATCGTTTTGCGCAGCGCTCGTTGAGCAAGGCGGCCAGTGGCCCCCGCCTTCGCGGGGGCGACGGGTTAAGCAACGCCGCTGTCCACCCCATCACCCACCAGCCCGCCAAGCCGAAGGCGACCGTCCCGTCCACTGCCGGAACGCGCGCGTAAAGCTCCGCGCCTCGGCATAACCCAGCATTTCGGCGATCGCCTCGACCGTCGCATTGCCGCTGGTCAGCAGCCGCATCGCCTTGTCGCGCCGCACATTCTCGCGGATCGTCGCCAGCGTCATGCCCTCCGCGCGGAGCAGGCGGCGCAGCTTGTGCGGCGACAGCCCGGTCGCCACCGCCAGTTCCTCCAGCGTCAGATCGGGGCTGCGCGTCAGATACTGCCGCACCCGCCGCGCGACGCTCGCATCGCTCGCGGGGATCGTCATGATGTCGAGCGGCGCCGCCGCGATCATCGCCTCCAGTTCGTCCCGCGTGCGCTGGATCGGTGCGTGCAGCGCGTGTCCGTCCATCAGTATTCGCCGCGCCGCGCCGTCGAAGCGATGACGGCACGGGAAGAGATATTTGAACTCCTCGAAATAGGCTTGCGGACGCGGATAATCGAACTCGGCCGCCAGCAGCGAAATCGTCTCGCCTGCCAGCCAGCAGGCGAGCCGGTGCCAGATGATCAGCCAGAATTCGCCGAAATAATGGTCGGGATCGAGATCGGGCCGGTCGAAGCGCACCTCGACCTCAAGCCCCGCCGCAGTCGCCCGCACGCCCGTGGCGATCCCCGCATCGAGTAGGTTGTAGAACCGCGCTGCTCGCGACAGCCCGTCGGCGACGTCGGCCCCCTCCAGCGCCAGTTCGCACGCGAAGGCGAAGCTCCCCGGCCGCACCCGCCGCGCGGTATGGCCCATAAACTCGTCATCCAGCGCCGCCCAGATATTGCGCACCAGCAGCGCCATCGCCTCGGCCGACCCGCGCCACCCCGGCGCCGCGAAATCGGCGGGGTCGAGTCCGGTCCCGAGGGTCAGGTCGCGCGCCCGCTTGCCCGCGCGCTCGGCGCCCTTCGTGCAGATCTGAAAATAATAGCCGTCGATCGTCGCCATGATGGCTGCGCATTATGGTGAGTTTTCCTCGCCTGTCATGCCCTGTTTTGACACCCCGCCTCCGCGATATGCGTGAAGATAGACAAAATGGGAGACTGCACATGACCATCCACCCCCGCGAAGAAAGTGCCGCCGACCGCTGGGCGCGCTTCGCCCCGATCGTCACCGGTGACGACTATGTCGACTCGCTCCGGAACCGCGGCGTCGAGGTCTGGCTGTTCGGCGAGCGCGTCGCGGAACCCGTCGACCACCCGATCATCCGCCCCTCGATCAACGCGCTCAAAATGACCTATGACCTCGCGGTCGCCGACCCCGAGCTCGCGACCGCGCACAGCGACCTGATCGACGCGCCGGTCAACCGCTTCCTCCACATCGTCGGCTCGCCGCAAGACCTCGTCATGAAGAACCGCATGCAGCGCAAGATGGGCCAGCTCACCGGCACCTGCTTCCAGCGCTGCGCCGGGCTCGACACGATCAGCGTCCTCCACTCGATCACATACGACATCGATGCGAAGCACGGCACGCCCTACCACCAGCGCTACCTCGACTTCATGCGCCACGCTCAGCGCGCGAATATCATCATCGGCGCGGGCATGACCGACCCCAAGGGCGATCGATCGAAACGCCCGCACGAACAGGCCGATCCCGACATGTTCCTGCACGTCGTCAAGCGCACCGACGCGGGCGTGTACGTCACCGGCGCCAAGGCGCACATGACCGGCGGGCTCAACTCGCACTGGATCTGCGTGATGCCGACGATGAACATGGGCGAGGCCGACCGCGACTTCGCGATCGTCGGTCTGGTGCCGGGCGATGCGGTGGGCCTCACCTACATCTATGGCCGCCAGTCGTGCGACACCCGCGCGATGGAGGCGGGCGACATCGACCAGGGCAATGCGCGCTTCGGCGGGCAGGAAACGCTCGTCGTCTTCGACAATGTCTTCATCCCGCACGAACATGTGCTGATGGACGGCGAATATGAATTCGCGCAGGACATGGTCGCGCGCTTCACGTCGTACCATCGCGCGAGTTACGTCTGCAAAACCGGGCTCGGCGACGTGATGGTCGGTGCCGCGGCGCAAGTCGCCGATTACAACGGCGCCGAGGCGGCGAGCCATATCAAGGACAAGCTCGTCGAGATGACGCACCTCAACGAGACCATCTATTCCTCCGCCATCGCATCGAGCCATGAGGCGAAACAGCTGCCGTCGGGCATCTTCATGAACGACGCGATGCTCGCCAATGTGTGCAAGCATAATGTGACGCGCTTCCCTTACGAGATTTCGCGCCTCGCGCAGGATCTTGCCGGCGGCATCATGGTGACGATGCCTTCGGATGCGGACTTCAAGAACGAGACGATCGGCCCGATCCTAGAGAAATATATGAAGGGCAAACACAATGTCCCGGTCGAATATCGCCAGCGCATCCTGCGGCTGATCGAGAATATGACGCTGGGCCGCAACGCGGTCGGTTATCTCACCGAATCGATGCACGGCGCGGGGTCGCCGCAAGCCCAGCGCATCCAGATCTTGCGCGGCATGGATGTCGAAACCAAGAAAGGTTTCGCGCGCGACCTTGCGGGAATCGTCGAGGAATAGCAGCATCGACGCGAGAGGAGAGGGCGGGTGGATGCACCGGTAATCGCGATCTGCGGCATCGCCACCGATGCGGCGAGTTGGCAAGGCATGCCTGTCGATCGCATCTTCGTGCCGCGCGGCGCCTCGGTCGAGGCGATGGCCGAGGCCATCCTCGCCGACCTGCCCGACCGCTTTGCGCTCTGCGGTCATTCGATGGGCGGCTATGTCGCACTGGAACTCGCCGCGCGTGTCCCCGAACGGCTGACGGGCTTTGCGATGCTCAGCAGCGCCTGCACCGCCGACAGCGACGAAGCCAGGGCAGGGCGGCAAGCGGCAATCATGCAGGCGCGCGACGACTTTGGCCTGCTGGCGGACCGTCTCGCCCGCGCGATGTTGTCGCGCACCAGCCGCGCCGATGCCGAGTTGCTCGCCGACATACATGCGATGCTCTTGCGCTGCGGCGCCGAACGCTTCGCCGAGCAGCAGGCGGCGGCCTCGACGCGCGTCGACCGGTGCGGCCTGCTGGCCGGCATCGCCGGTCCGGCGCTGGTTCTTGCGGGCGAGGACGATGCTATCGTCTCTCCCGATCGTTCGCGCGACATGGCGGCCGCTTTGCCCGATGCCGTGCTGCACATGATTCCCGTGTGCGGTCACGTCCCCCAGCGCGAGGTACCCGAAGCGACCCATGCCGCGCTGATGGCGTGGCGCGACCGATTGGAAACGCGATGAAACCGACGCCGCCCCGCCTCGATCCCGGTTCCTACCCGCTGCACAAGGCGGTGCCGATCCGCTTTTCCGACATCGACATGTTCCGCCACCTCAACAATGTCGCAACCGGGCAATTTTATGAGGAAGCGCGCTTCGAACTGCTCGCCGAAGCGCGGGTGCAGGTCGCCAAGGAAGACAGTCCGGCGCTGGTGATCGCTAATGTCGACACCGCCTTTCTGGGACAGGCGCGCTACCCCGGCACCATCGACGTCGCGACCGGCATCGTCCGCGTCGGCGAGCGTTCGCTCGTCATCGGGCAGGGGCTGTTCGTCGGCGGCAAATGCATCGGCTGCGCCGACAGCGTCGTCGTCTCGACCGGACCCGCAGGTCCGGTTCCGCTTCCAGCCCCGATCAACGAATATCTGTCGCTGCTGCTGCTGTCCGGCGGCGGCGATCCGGCCTGACGAGCGTCGATCCGCTCGCGGACGGGAATGGACGCGATGCTGGCATGACCGGTCTGAAAGACCTCGGTTCATCGTCTCAAAGATTTTCTTTGCCGCAAAAACCGCGGTCCGCCATTGACGACTCCAATATCAATTTTTTAAGTTGAGATTGTCACTCGGAGCTGGTCGAGACGGGTGACGGGCTCTCCCGCTCCTCTTCGACCCGCGGCTTTTGAACGGGAAAGCAGCTTGCTCCGCGTTACCAACGGCTAAAGCGCGTGATGCTCGGGCGACAGCGCCAGGCATTGCGTTCCCCCAGAAGGGGTATTGCGATGCGCATGTGTAGTATCATCATCTAGACCTTCGCCCTTCCTGTGCGCGGGATAGCGGACCACCGCATCCCCTCCGCGCGGCGGCGCCTTTCTTTCATCGTGGCCGATATCCCTCACGCGAGGGCTCACGGTCCAGCGTCCGGCGCCTGCGCGTCGGCGACAGGTGAAACCATGCCTTTGCTGACCCAATCCGACCTGTCGGATCTGGCTCGCTATCCTGCGTCCCTGCGCAGCGCGGCTCGCGCTTTGTGGGGCGACGGTCTGGCGAGCGGAGGATCCGGCGCGGCGCATAGCGCCCATCTCAAACACATCAAAAAGGGGGCGGGAACGCCGCCCGGGGACAAAATATGACGACGAAATTCTCTCCCGACCACCGGCTCAAATTGTTGCTCGGCGCCGCCGTGGCATGGCACGCGGTGCCCGCCGCGGCCACCGAAGCCGCCACCGACGCCGCGACCATCATCGATGGTGAAGCCTCGGCCGAAGCGGCCGGCGACAGCTATGACGGCAGCGAAATCATCGTCTCGGCGCGCCGCCGCGACGAAAGCGCGCAGAACGTCCCGATCGCGCTGTCGGTCGTGGGCGCGGAAACACTCGAGAAGACCGGCAATTACACGCTGACCCAGGTCCAGCAACTCGTGCCGAGCCTGCAGGTGTTCAGCTTCAACCCGCGCAACACCAACATCAATATCCGCGGCCTCGGCAGCAATGTCGCGCTCACCAACGACGGGCTGGAGAACGGCGTCGGTTTCTATATCGACAATGTCTATTACGGCCGCGTCGGTCAGTCGCAGTTCGACCTCGTCGATCTTCAGCAGATCGAGGTTTTGCGCGGACCGCAGGGAACGTTGTTCGGCAAGAACACCACCTCGGGCGCGATCAACATCACGTCGCGCAAGCCGAGCTTCGACCCCGAATTCTCGGGCGAGGCGAGCGTCGGCGATTATGGCTATTATCAGCTGCGTGCTTCGGCCTCGGGTCCGATCGTCCAGGATCTGCTCGCGATCCGGGTCAGCGGCTCGGCGACCGAACGGCGCGGGTTTCTCTACAACGATACCCAGAATGAACGCGCGCAGGATTATTCGAACTGGAGCTTGCGCGGGCAATTGCTCTTCACGCCCTCGTCCGATGTCGAGGTGCGGATCATCGGCGACTTCGCGCGCCAGAAGCAGAACCATGTGCTCAACGTCTTCGCCGATTATTTCGGCACTTATGACAATGGCGCCGCGATCCCGAACAATTTCGCGCAGCGTGCGGCGCGCTTTCCCGGCTACACTTTCCCGACCATCGATCCCTTCGCGCGGCGCGGCGAGGCGAACAGCCATTATCAGTCGAACATGGACGGCTATGGCGTGTCGGGGCAGGTCGACTGGGATATTGGCGGCGCCAAGCTGACGTCGATCACGGCCTATCGCTGGTGGGACTGGAACCCCGCCAACGACGGCGACTCGACGTCGCTGCCGGTCATCACCAAGGCGCAGCAGGCGAACCGGCAGCGTCAGTTCAGCCAGGAAGTCCGTCTCGCATCGGACAGCACCGGCCCGATCAACTATGTCGTCGGCGCCTATTATTTCTGGCAGGTGATCCGTGGCAAGGGCGCGACGGCCTATGGGCCGGCCGCGGCGTTATGGAACCGGCCGCCGGCATCGCCCTTCTCGCTCGCCACGTGGGAAGCGGCGGTCAACGGGTTCGAGGCGAATTCGACCTCCGACCCGCGTACCAAAAGCTATGCGCTGTTCGGCCAACTCGACTGGAAGTTCACCGATCGCCTGACGCTGACCGCAGGGCTTCGCTATACGCGTGAAAAGAAGAGCGGATCCTTTCATCAATATCATGTTGCGGGCGTCGACCTGTCGACCTTGCCCGCCGATATCGCGCGCGACGCTGCCATCCTGCGGACCCAGTTCAATCCCGTCACCGACTATTCGACGAGCTTCAGCGACAACAGCGTGTCGGGCCTCGCGACGCTGTCATGGCAGTTCTCCGACGACGCGCTTGGCTATGCGACCTATTCGCGCGGCAACAAGTCCGGTGGGCTCAACCTGACCAGCCTGCCCGTCGGGGTCGATCCCAATGTCTCGTCGGAAAAGGTCGACAGTTACGAAATCGGGGTCAAGACCCAGTGGCTCAATCGTGCGGTAACCTTCAACCTCGCGGGTTTCTGGACCGAGATCAGCGATTACCAGACCGCGATCACCGAGCAGATCGGAAGCACCGTCAATTTCCGTCAATATATCGCCAATATTCCCGGCGTCCGTTCGCGCGGGGTCGAGGCCGATCTGGTCGCGGCGCCGACCGATCGCATCAGCTTCTATGCGTCGGCCGCCTACGCCGATACGACCTATAGCGATTATCCGAACGCACCGCAGGCGCCCGAAAGGCTCAACCTCAGCGGCAAGCAGGACCTGACCGGCGAGCAACTGCCCGGCGTGCCCAAATTCACCTATACGCTGGGCGGCGACGCGTCAGCACCGCTCGGCGCGCTCGGTGGACGCGACCTGTCGCTCTACGCCCACGCCGATTACTCGCACCGCTCGACCTTCAATACTTCGTCGAGCGACAGCCGCTATGCCGATGTCCCCGGGTTCGGCATCGCCAATGCGCGTATCGGCATCCGCACCGACGACGGGTTGTTCGACCTGTCGATCTGGGCGCGCAACCTGTTCGACAAGGATTATTTCCAGACCTTGTCGGCGCAGAACACCGGCATCGTCACCGCGCTGATCGGCGAACCGCGCACCATCGGCGCGACGCTGCGGACGAAGCTGTGATCTGCGCCGCCCCTTCCCGAAATTCGCCGAAGGCCCCGACCGGTTCCGCCCGATCCCGCCCTTCCCGGATAGCCTGCCGTCCAACCCCCAAAGGAGACTGATCATGACGGACCTTCACAACAGCTACGCCAATGCTCGCGACAAGAAAATCGACCTCGACGTCACGCCCGTGACCGGCACCATCGGCGCCGTCGTCAACGGCGTCCAGCTTTCGGGCGATCTGCCCGCCACGACGGTGCAGGCGATCCAGGCAGCGCTGGTGCGCCACAAGGTGCTCTTCTTTCGCGACCAGCAGCATCTCACCGATCAGGAGCATGAGGATTTCGCCGCATCGCTCGGCGATCCGGTCGCCCATCCGACGGTGCCGGTCGCCGACGGGTCGCGTTACCTGCTCGAACTCGACAGCAAGGAAGGTTATGCGGCGTCGAGCTGGCACACCGACGTGACCTTCGTCGAGGCCTATCCCAAGGCGTCGATCCTGCGGGCGCTGACCATCCCCGAAGCCGGCGGCGACACGTTGTGGGCCAATGGCGAGACCGCCTATGAAGGGCTTCCCGAGACGCTGCGCCAGCTCGTCAACACGCTGTGGGCGACGCACACCAACCTCTACGACTATGCGGCGATCCTGCAGAGCGCCCCCGACGGCGAAAGCGCCGCCAAGCGCATCAAGGACCATCGCAACGTCTTTGCCTCGACGGTCTATGAAACCGAGCATCCGGTGGTCCGCGTCCACCCGGTCAGCGGCCAGCGCAGCCTGTTGCTCGGGCATTTCGTCAAGCAGTTCGTCGGGTTGAATGGGGCGGATTCGGCGCGGCTCTTCGCGATTCTGCAGGACCATATCACCAAGCCCGAGAATGTCGTGCGCTGGCGCTGGCGCGAAGGCGACGTCGCCATCTGGGACAATCAGGCGACCCAGCACCGCGCCGTTGCCGACTTCGGGTTGCAACGCCGCACGCTGCGCCGCGCGACGATCGCGGGCGACACCCCTGTCGCGATCGACGGCCGCACCAGCCGGACGGTGCGCAAGGAAAAGGCGGTACAATACGAACCGGCCTGACGCATCATGGGCCGGCGCCCATGCTCTCCTCTCCCATCCTGCGACTGCGCCGATCCTGTCTGCGGTGCGCCCGGGTTCCATTCGCCCGGGCGCACCGCCCCTTTGTTTCGATCGAACGGACGCCAACATGATCCGCCGCTTTCTCGTTCTCGCCTTGACCCTTGTGACCATCGGCGTGCCGTTTTCCGCCACGGCCACCGAGCGCCGTCCCAATTTCCTCGTCATCGTCGCCGACGACCTTGGCTATTCGGACCTCGGGGCCTTTGGCGGCGAGATCAGGACGCCGCATCTCGACAGACTGGCGCTCGCGGGCATTCGCCTCGCCGGTTTTCACACCGCGCCGACTTGCTCGCCGACACGTTCGATGCTGCTTTCGGGCACCGACAACCACCTCGCCGGCCTTGGCACGATGGCCGAGATGATCCGCCCCAACCAGAAGGATCAACCGGGATATGAAGGCTATTTGCGCAGCGATGTCGCGACCTTGGCCGAGCGGCTTTCGGCTGGCGGTTATCAGACGCTCTTTTCGGGCAAATGGCACCTTGGCCTGACCGCTGAGCAGGATCCGCACGCCCGCGGTTTCGCGCGCAGCTTCGCCTTGCTGCAGGGCGGGCACAATCATTTCGGGACCGACGCCGATCCGGAAAAGGGGGGCCGGGCGACCTATACCGAACAAGGAGAGCGACTGACGCGCCTGCCGCAGGATTTCTATTCGAGCGACTATTTCGCGACGCGGCTGGTCGATTTTCTCGGTGAGCGGCCAGCGGCAGGACAGGGCGAGCGCCCCTTCTTCGCCTATCTGGCCTTCACCGCGCCGCATTGGCCGCTGCAGGCGCCGCCCGAGGATATCGCCCGCTACAAGGGGCGGTACGACGAAGGTTTCGATGTGCTGCGCGAACGGCGCCTCGCGCGCCAACGCGAACTCGGCATATTGGCGCCCGGCGTTGCGGCCCACACGCCGCGCAACCGCGACGGCAGCTGGGACTCGCTGACCGCCGGGCAGCAACGCCTCGCCGCGCGCAACATGGAAATCTATGCCGCAATGGTCGACCGGCTCGACCAGAATGTCGGCCGCGTGATCGAGGCTTTGCGCGCCGCGGGCGAACTCGACAATACGGTGATCATCTTCCTCGCCGACAATGGCGCCGAGGCGCTCGACGTCGAGACTACCGGCGCCGAAATGCTGGCAGGTGCGCTGAAAGGCGCCGACAACGGCTTCGCCAATCGCGGCACGGCGACCTCCTATCTCACCTATGGCGCCGGTTGGGCCCAGGCTGCGACCGCGCCTTCCTGGCTCACAAAGGGCTATCAAAGCGAAGGCGGCACGCGCGCCGTGGCTTTCGTCAGCGGGTTCGACATTCCCCGGCGGGACGGCGCCGCGACCGAATATCAATCGGTCGCCGATATCGCGCCGACCGTGCTCGAACTTGCCGGGGTCGATGCAACGGCGACGAGGGTCGGCGATCGCACGGTCCGCCCGATCACCGGCCGGTCGTGGGCCCGCTGGCTGCGCGACCCCCGGGTCCCTGTCTATGGTCCCGACGATGGCGTGGGCGCCGAACTGTTCGGATCGCGCGCTTATCGTCGCGGCGAGTGGAAACTCACCGACATCGGCGACGGGACCTGGCGCCTGTTCAATATTGCCCGCGATCCCGGGGAAACCCGCGACCTGTCGCTCGCCGAGCCCGAACGCCGGACCGAATTGGTGGAGGCCTGGGTAAGCTATGCAAAAACGGTTGGCGTCATCCTTCCCGATTCCGTCCCTTACCGGCCGTAGGTCACCTCGGTTTCGGCGATCGGGGCTGGGTGCGGGGACGGTGCCTTGCCGACCGCTTCGCCGACGAGGATTAGCGTCGGCGCGTCGGCGGCCAGCGCGCGGGTCGCGAGCGCGAGAAGATCGAGGCGCGTCGCGATCAGCATTTCGTCGGGAAGGCTGACGTTGCAGACGACCAGCACCGGGGTCGCGGCGGGCATTTCGGCATCGACCAATCCGCGCGCGATTTCGCCCGCGGCTTCGCGCCCCATATAGAAGGCGAGGGTGGTGCCTTCCGCAGCGAGCGCCGGCCAGTCGAGATCGAGCGCTGCGCCGCGGCGGCTGTGTGCCGTCACGAAATGGACGTCGCGCGCCACGCCGCGCAGTGAGAGCGACACGCCCGCCGAGGCGGCGGCGGCGCTGGCGGCGGTGATGCCCGGACAGACATGGACGACATGCCCGGCGCCGCGCAGCGCCGTCATTTCCTCCGCCGACCGGCCGAACAGCGACGGATCGCCGCCCTTCAGCCGCACGACCCGCTTGCGCGCCGCCGCGGCGGCGACGAGCATCGCGTCGATCGTCTGCTGGTCCTTCGAATGGCGACCCGATCGCTTGCCGACCCCGACGCGTTCGATATGCGGCGGGATAAGGGCAAGAATGTCCGGGCCGACCAATGCATCGTAAAAGACAATGTCCGCCGCCGCGATCAACCGAACCGCTTTCATCGTCAGCAGCTCGGGGTCGCCGGGACCGGCGCCGACAAGCCAGACCGCGCCGGGGGCGAAATCGTCAGGCGGCATTACTGGTCTCCTCGGTCAGGATGCGCGCGAGCGCGGGGCGGCACGATCCGCAATTGGTGCCGGCGCCAATCGCGGCGCCGATCGCCGCGACCTCGGCCAGGCCCTGGTCGCGGATGGCGCCGACGATCGTCTTGAGCCCGATGTCGAAACAGACGCAGATGATCGGGCCGCGGTCGGCCTGCATTCCCGGCGCGCGGCCGGCGAGCAGGGTGGGGGCGACCTCGGGCGCGGACAGCTGGGCGATCAGCCAGTCGCGCGGCGGCAATTCGCCGCTCTCGGTGACGAACAGCGCGCCGGCGAGGCGGCCGTTTGCGGCGATCGCGATGCGCCGCGTGCCGCGCGCGGCGTCCTGCGCCTCGATGCGTTCGCCCTTGGGGAGCAGCGCTTCGATGCTCTTGAGGTCGCCATTACCCGCGACCTCCCACAGCACGCCGGAAGACACCGCGACGCGCGTCGCCCACAGGCAGCGCGGGGTCTCACTAAGCTCGCGCGCGAGCAGGAGGAAGCCCCGCCATTTGGGGGCGACCGCGGCGATCGATGCGGGGGTGCGCTTGAACCCCGGCTGGCCCGACACGGGATCGACGAGCGGGCGGGGGAGCAGGCCGGTGCGGCCGCCGCTCGCGGTGCGGTCGGTCCAGTGGATCGGCACGAACAGCTCGCCGGGGCGCTGGCCGGGGTAGAAGGCGACGCGGTAGAGGCTGTCGCCCTGCGGGGTTTCGATGCGCGCGAGGCCGCCGTCGGCGAGGCCGAGGCGCGCGCCGTCGTCGGGGTGGACCTCGACGAGCGGCTCCTCGCGGTGACGCGCGAGTTTAGGCGCGAGGCCGGTGCGCGTCATCGTGTGCCACTGATCACGATATCGCCCCGTATTGAGCGTCAGCGGCCATTTGGCGAGCGGTTCGGGCAGCGGCTTTTGCGCGACGGGAACGAGGCGTGCGCGGCCGTCGTCGGTCGAAAAGCGTCCATCGGCAAAGGGATGTTCGCCGCCCCAGCGAAAGGGCCGCATATCGTCATACGCGGCATTGCCTCCCTGAGCCGCGCCGGGCAGGGCGAACAGCCGCGCGCCGTCGTTGTCGTAATTCGAAAGGCGGCAATGCTCGCGCCAGATGTCGGCGGCGCGGTCATAGGCGAAGGCGTTTTTCCACCCCATCCGCCGCGCGACCTCCTTGACGATCCACCAGTCGGGCATCGCTTCGCCGGGCAGCGGAAACAGCGCGCGCTGGCGGCTGATCGTGCGATCGCTGTTGGTGACGGTCCCGTCCTTTTCACCCCACGCCGCGGCAGGCAGGCGGACGTGCGCGAAGGCCCCGGTGTCGGTCTTTTCGATCACGTCGCTGACGACGACGAAGGGGCAGGCGGCCAGCGCTTCGCGCACGCGGTTCGCGTCGGGCATCGACACCGCGGGGTTGGTCGCCATCACCCACAAAGCCTTGATCCGGCCTTCGCCGACGGCGCGGAACAGATCCACCGCCTTCAATCCGGGTTTTTCGGCGATCGTCGGCGCGGCCCAGAAACGTTGGACACGCGCACGGTTTTCGGGCGCGAAGTCCATATGCGCCGCGAGCGTCGAGGCGAGTCCGCCGACTTCGCGCCCGCCCATCGCATTGGGCTGGCCGGTGATCGAGAAGGGCGCGGCACCGGGCTTGCCGATGCGCCCCGTCGCGAGATGGAGGTTGAGGATCGCGTTGACCTGGTCGGTTCCGGCGGTCGCCTGGTTGATCCCCTGGCTGAACATCGTGACGCTACGCGGCGTTGCGGCGAACAGCTCATAGAAACGCCTGAGGTCGGCGGCCAGCACGTCGCATGTCCGTGCCACCGACCACAGGTCGTTCCCCTCTCCAAGCTGGTCCCAAAATTCGGCGGGTACCGCGACATGCGCGGCGAGATAGTCTTCGTCGACGACGCCGGCTTCGCGGCAATGCTGGAGCAGCCCGTTCATCAGCGCGACGTCGCTGCCGGGGCGGATGGCGAGGTGCAGGTCGGCTTCCTCGGCGGTCTCGGTGCGCCGCGGGTCGATGACGACGAGCTTGGCGCCCGCCTCGCAGCGCGCGCGGATGCGCTGGTAGACGATCGGGTGGCACCAGGCGGTGTTCGACCCGACGAGCACGAACAGGTCGGCGGCGTCGAGATCGTCATAGGTGGCGGGGACGATGTCCTCGCCGAAGGCGCGCGTGTGGCCCGCGACGGCGCTCGACATGCAAAGGCGTGAATTGGTGTCGATGTTCGCGGTGCCGATGAAGCCCTTCATCAGCTTGTTCGCGACATAATAATCCTCGGTGAGCAGTTGGCCCGAGACGTAGAAGGCGACGCTGCCGGGGCCGTGGCGCGCGATCGTCTCCTTGAAGCGCTTGGCGACGAGGTCGAGCGCCTTGTCCCAGCTCGCGCGCTTGTTGCCGATCATCGGGTGGAGCAGGCGGCCTTCGAGGCCGACGGTTTCGCCGAGATGCGTGCCCTTCGAGCAGAGCTTGCCCCGATTGGCGGGATGATCGGGGTCGCCGGCGATCTCGACCGTGCGCTCGCCGGTCACCGTCGCGCGGATGCCGCAGCCGACGCCGCAGTAGGCGCAGGTGGTGCGGATCATCTAAGCCCCTCCCCTTCAGGGGAGGGGTTGGGGTGGGGTCTCGCGAGATTGCACAAGGCCGCGAGACTCCACCCCGCTCGACTGAAGGCCCGGCTGACGCCGGACCAAGTCTCGCTGCCCCTCCCCTGAAGGGGAGGGGTTTTCGTTTCGCCACCCCTCACGCCGCGGCCTTCAGCGTGCTCGCTCGGCAGATGAGCACGCGGCCTGCGTCGATCTTGACCGGCACCGTCGGGGTACAGCCCTTGTCCTCGCCGAGCGCTTCGCCGGTCGACAGCGAAATCCGCCAATTGTGCAGCGGGCAGGCGACCGCACCGCCATGGACGATGCCTTGCGACAGCCGTCCATGCTTGTGCGGGCAGCGGTCGAGCAGCGCGAAGACCTTGCCCTCGGCGGTGCGGAAGACCGCGATGTCGCCGCCGCCCTCGACCTGCACCGTGCGGCTGCCGCGCACGGGGATCTGGTCGACCCAGCCGATGTCGAGCCATTCAGCGGTGGTCATGCAAAAGCCTCCTGCGGGGTGAAGCGCGCCATCGGCGCATGATGTTCGGCCTCGGCACCCTCGGCGCGCTGTGCCCAGGGGTCATCCTGCGAAAAGCTTTGCGAATAGAGGAAGCGCGCGCGCAGCGCTTCGCGGCCGGGTTCGTCGTCGACGATGCGTGCGACGATATGCGCCAGCCCGACGCGCTCGATCCATGGCGCGGTGCGTTCGAGGTAGCGCGCTTCCTCGCGGTAGAGCTGGATGAACGCCGCGCAATGGTCCATCGCCTCCTGCTCGGTCGCGACCTTGCAGAGCAGGTCGGTGGCGCGGACATGGATGCCGCCGTTGCCGCCGACATGCAGTTCGTAGCCGCTGTCGACGCAGACGATGCCGAAATCCTTGATCGTCGCCTCGGCGCAGTTGCGCGGGCAGCCCGACACCGCGATCTTGAACTTGTGCGGCATCCAGCTGCCCCAGCTCATCCGTTCGATCTTGACGCCTAGCCCGGTCGAATCCCGCGTGCCGAAGCGGCACCATTCGGAGCCGACGCAGGTCTTCACCGTGCGCAGCGCCTTGCCATAGGCGTGGCCCGAGACCATCCCGGCGGCGTTGAGGTCGGCCCAGACCGCGGGCAGGTCTTCCTTCTTGATCCCGAAGATGTCGAGCCGCTGGCCGCCGGTGACCTTGACCATCGGCGCGTTGAACTTCTCGACCACATCGGCGATCGCGCGCAGCTCGCGCGGGTTGGTGAGTCCGCCCCACATGCGCGGGACGACCGAGTAGGTGCCGTCCTTCTGGATATTCGCGTGCAGCCGCTCGTTGACGAAGCGGCTCTGCTGGTCGTCGACATAGTCGCCGGGCAGCGCACAGAGCAGATAATAATTGAGCGCGGGGCGGCACGACGAGCAGCCGTCGGGGGTGGTCCAGTGCAGTTTCTGCATCACCTCGGGGATCGAGCGCATCGCTTGCGCGACGATTTCGCGGCGCACATCGTCGTGACCGAAGCTGGTGCATTTGCAGATCGTCTTCGGCCCGGCTTTGACCTCGTCGCCCAATGTCAGCGCGAGCAGGTTTTCGACGAGGCTGGTGCAAGACCCGCAGCTTGCCGAGGCCTTGCAGGTGCCGCGCACCGCGTCGAGGCTATGCGCGCCCTTGGCGATGCACGACACGACCTGGCCCTTGGTAACGCCGTTGCAGCCGCAAATCTCGGCATCGTCCGAGAGCGCCGCAACGGCCGCCTTAGGGTCCGCCGCGCCTCCTCCCGAGGCGAAGGCCTGACCGAAGATCAAAAGGTCCCGGAGGTTGGAGACGTCTTCCTGGCGTTTGAGCAGGTCGAAATACCAGTTGCCGTCGGCGGTATCTCCGTAGAGGACCGCGCCGACGATGCGGTCGTCCCTGACGATCACGCGCTTGTAGACGCCGCGGCTCGCGTCGCGGAGGACAATGTCCTCGCATCCGTCGCCGCCCGAGAAATCGCCCGCCGAAAACACGTCGATGCCCGACACCTTGAGCTTGGTCGAGGTCGCCGATCCGCGATAGCCGCTGGGTTTCTCGACGAGGCCGTCGGCGAGGCTGCGGCACATGTCCCACAGCGGCGCGACGAGGCCATAGACCTGTCCGTCATGCTCGACGCATTCGCCAACCGCGAGCACGGCGGGGTCGCTGGTCACCATATGATCGTCGACCTGGATGCCGCGCCCGACCGCGAGGCCGGCGTCGCGGGCGAGGGCGACCGAGGGGCGGATGCCGACCGCCATGACGACGAGGCTGGCGGGGATCAGCGTACCGTCCTTGAGTCGCACGCCTTCGACCCTGCCGTCGCCGACGATCTCGGCGGTGTCGGCGCCGGTCAGGATCGTCTGGCCGCGCGCTTCGAGCGCGTTCTTGAGCAGCCAGCCGGCGGCTTCGTCGAGCTGGCGCTCCATCAAGGTCGGCATCAGGTGGATGACGGTGACCTTCATGCCGCGCAAGCTGAGGCCATGCGCGGCTTCGAGCCCGAGCAGACCGCCACCGATCACCACCGCGTCGCCGCCGGCATCGGCGGCGGCGAGCATCGTGTCGACATCGTCCATGTCGCGAAAGGCGATCACGCCGGGCAGGTCCTTGCCTGGCACGGGGATGATGAAGGGATCGGAGCCGGTCGCGATCAGCAGCCGGTCGTAGGTCTCGCTGAGTCCACTGCGCGTCGTCACCGTTTTCGCGGCGCGGTCGATCGCCGCGACGGGATCGCCCGCGGCGAGTGCGATGCCATTGTCGGTGTACCATGCGGCGTCGTTGATCACGATGTCGTCGAAGCATTTCTCGCCCGCGAGGACGGGGGAGAGCATGATGCGGTTGTAATTGACGCGCGGTTCGGCGCCGAAGATCGTGACGCGGTAGCGGGTGGGATCGCGCGCGAGCAGTTCCTCGACCGCGCGGCAGCCGGCCATGCCGTTGCCGATGACGACGAGATGCTCGCGCGTGTCGGCGTCGGGTTTGAGGGGGCGGTGTTCCATCAGAGCATCCAGTCCAGTTGCAGCCAGAATTTGTCGGTGTCGGTGGCAAGAGTGCGCGCGTCATAATGCGCGTAGCGGGCGGAGGCGGTGAATTTGCCGAGCTTGGCGCTCGCCAGCAGGTCGATCTCGTCGCCATAGGAGCGGCTGGCCCGGTCGCTGCGATAGTCGTGGTACACCGCTTGCAGCGTCACCGCCTTGAGCGGCCCCACGGCCTGCCAGCCCCAGCCGGCGCTCGCATAAAGGTCGCGCACGCCATCGGGCGGGTTGGCGAGGAATTTGTCCGCCCAGCCCTGGAATTTGAACCCGGTGGCGAGCGGGGTCTGGAAGCTGGTGAGGGCAATTCCGTTGTCGGCGCCGAGTATTTCATAGCCGACGCCGACCCGGGGGCCGCCAAGATCGACCGCGACATCGGCGAGCCAATAGTCGGCGGAATAATCATTGGGGTTGCGGTGCCAGTCGGACTGGCGCGCATAGCTCAGCTGATAGGCTATCTTCGCCTTGCCGAGCTTCTGGCTGCCGTCGAGCCGCACGCCATAGCTCTGGCTTGACATGCGGAAGCCCTGCATCGCGGCCTCGTCCTGATCGACAAGATAGGCGAAGGCGACGGCCTTGCCGACCGGGGTCGCGACGCTGAAATTGGCGAAGAGATTGTCGCCCGACACCGCCTGTTGCCGCGCGCCGACGCCGTCGATGCCCCAGATGGTGCGCACGCTCCATGCATAGGTCAGGTCGGCCTTGACGCCCTTGGCCGGGGTGATTTCGGCGCGGACCGCGTCGAAGCTCTGCCCGTTCTGGCGGAAAGGCACCGCGCCGACGAAACGCTCGTCGTCGAGCGCGACCCGCTGGCGCCCCGCGGTGAGGCCGAAGGTCGGTGAGGCGTAGCGGAGCTGGGCGCGGGCGAGGGCGATATTCTCGGGATCCGCCACCAGCGGCCGCGTCGCGGCGCCGTGGAGACCGTCGAAATAATCGTCGACGAGGGCGAGATTGCCCTGGCCTTCGACGAGCGCCGACCAGCGCCCGGACTTCGCCTCGACCCCGGCGCGGACGCGCAGGGTCAGGGCGTCGGCTTCGGCGGCGAGGCCGTCCTGGTCGACGCTCTCGTAACGGAGCCGGGCCTCGCCGAGCGGCTTGAGGGTGACGTCCTGGGCGTGCGCCACCCCGGCCGGCGCGAGCGCCAGCAGGATGAAAAGGGTGCGGGTCATGATTTAGATCCGCACGCCTTCGGCCGCGCCCCAGGTCGCACGCCACTGGCCCTTGACGAAGATCAGCCCGACCAGCGCGACGACCGCGAGTCCCGCGAAGATGTAGAAGCCGGGGCCGAAGCTGCCGCTCCACTGCTTGGCGAAGCCCAAGGAGGAGGCGAGGTAGAAGCCGCCGACGCCGCCCGCCATGCCGACGAGCCCGGTCATCACCCCGATCTCGGCCGAGAAGCGCTGCGGCACGAGCTGGAAGACCGAGCCGTTGCCGGTGCCGAGCGCGAGCATCGCGATGACGAACAGGGTGAGTGCGGCGGGCAGGGTTGCGGCCTGCGGCACCCCGGCGAGCGCCAGCGCGGCGACGACGAACACCATCATTAGGGCCTTCACGCCGCCGATCCGGTCGGCGAGCGCGCCGCCCATCGGGCGCACCAGCGATCCGGCGAACACACAGGCCCCGGTGCAATAGCCCGCCATCACCGGGGTCAGGTGGAACTGGTCGGTGAAATAGATGGGAAGCGAGGCGGCGAGCCCGACGAAACCGCCGAAGGTCACCGAATAAAAGGCCATCAGCCACCAAGCGTCGGCGGTCTTGAGCGGTTCGAAATAATCGACCAGCTTCTTCGGCGCGGGCGCGTTTGGCGCGTCCTTCGCCATTGCGAGATAGACGAAGAAGACGATCGTCAGCGGGATGCAGGCGAGGCCGAGCACCGCGTTCCAGCCGAACAGCTTGGCGAGGCCGGGGGCGAAGAGCGCGGCGAGCACGGTGCCCGAATTGCCCATGCCGGCGAAGCCCATCGCCTTGCCCTGATGCTCGGGCGGGTACCAGCGGCTCGCGAGGGGGAGGGCGATCGCGAAGCTCGCGCCGGCGAAGCCGAGGATCACGCCGAGCGCTAGGGTGCCGGCGAAGCTGTGGACCCCCATGGCCCAGGCGGTGAATAGCCCGGCGATGACGATGAGCTGGCTGATCGCGCCCGAGCGCTTCGGCCCGATGCGGTCGACGAGCAGGCCGTTGACGACGCGCAGAAGCGCCCCTGCCAGCGTCGGCACCGCGACCATGAGTCCCTTTTGCGCGGGGCTGAGGCCGAGGTCTTCGGAAATCGCGGGGGCGAGGGGGCCGAGCATCACCCAGACCATGAAGGCGAGGTCGAAATAGAGAAAGGCGGCGACCAAAGTCGGCCAGTGACCGCTGGTCCAGAAATTCGATTTGGGCCCCGTTCCGCTGCCCCCGCTGATCGTCGTCATCGTCCGTCCCCTTATGTGACGGGCAATAAAAAAGCCGCCAGGACGGCGGCCACGCGGGCGCATCCTGACGGCTTCATTGCCTGTTGGATTATGGGGAAAGGCTCCCCATGTGCCGCGCGGGCCAGCCCCCTCGTTGGAGCCGTCGCCGCTTTATCCTGCCCCGGCAGCCTTGCCGAGTGGGTTTAAGCTGCCTGATTCGCGACGTTCCCGCAAGCGTTATTTCGCAAGTGCAGCATAAAATAAAAGCTACGGCAATTCAGCGAGATAGGCCTCGATATCGTCGGGATCGAAGGCGCGGCCGTCGAAAAATCGGTCGCTGCCGAGCATCAGGCGGCCCTGCGTCGAGCCGGCGCCGATCGGCTCGTCGAGCCCGCCTTCGAGCTTCGAACTGGCTCCCGGGAGCGGGGCGCCCGAGCCCGCCAGCGCGGCGCGATAGATGTCGGGACGGAAGACCGCCGCCGCAGTCGCGGCATCGCCGGGCGCAAAGCCGATATCGTCCCAGCGAACCATCTGCGAATAGAGCCAGGCGGCCTGGCTGCGCCAGGGGAAGTTGGCGGCCTCGCGATACTGGAACATGAAATCGGCATAATGGATCGGCGCGCCGCCGGGCTCGACGCGGACGCGGTCGGTAATCGCGCGCAACACCGCATCGCGCGAGGCATCGAGATATTCGGGGCGCGCGAGAATGTCGGCGCTCTCCTCCGCGGTACGGGGCGCGACGAAATGGGCGGCGGCGGCGTGCAGCGCGCGGAGCAACGCTTCGACCGCGTCGCGGCGTTCGTCGATGGTCTCCTCGCGCATCGCGAGCACCTTTTCGACGCCGCGGCGCCAGATTTGCGCGGTCGCCAGCGCGATATGGCCGACGCCGCGGTCGACGGCGATCGAGTTCCACGGCTCGCCGACGCAGATGCCGTCGACCTCGCCCGCCGCGAGCGCATCGGCGGCGAAGGGCGGGCTGGTGACGACGATCTCGACGTCGCTGTCGGGACGCACGCCGACCCCGGCGAGCCAGTAGCGGAGCATGTAATTGTGGCTTGAATAGCGGTGGACGACCCCGAAGCGCAGCGGCTTGCCCGCCGCCTTGCGCGTCGCCGCGACGGTCCGGAGCGCGGCACCGATCGCCGCCGGATCGCCGAGCGCCCCGCCAAGCCCGACGGCGCGGGCGAGCGCGGTCGAAAAGGTGACCGCATTGCCGTTGAGGCCGAGGACGAAGGGGACGGCAAGCGGCACCGCCGGGCGGTCGCGCCCGAGCGCGGTGGCGATCGCGAGCGGCGCGATCATGTGCGCGGCATCGGTATGGCCGTAGAGCAACCGGTCGCGCACCGTCGCCCAGGTCATGTCGCGCACCAGCTCGATCGCCACGCCTTCGCGCGCCGCGAAGCCCAGTTCGTGCGCGAGGATCGGCAGCGCGGCGTCGACGAGCGGCAGGAAGCCGATACGGAAGCGCTCGGCGGTCATTCCATGTCTCCCATCAGCGCTTCGCTGGTCACGATGGCTTCGGCGATTTCCGAAATCCGGCGGTTGGTGCGCATCGCCTGCCCACGCAGCAGCGCATAGGCGGCGGGCTCGTCCACCTCGCGACGCTTCATCAGGATCGCCTTGGCCTTGTCGATCACCGCGCGTTCGGCGAGCGCGTTCTTGGCATCGTCGAGTTCGCGCTGGAGCCGCGAGAAGGCCTGGAAGCGGCGGACGGCAAGCTCGACAACGGGCTTGATCCTTTGCTTCGACAGGCCGTCGACGACATAGGCCGAGACGCCGGCATCGATCGCCGCGCCCGTCACCTCGGCATCGCTCTGGTCGACGAACATCGCGATCGGGCGCGCAAGCGCGCGCGACATCGCGAAGAAATCCTCAAGCAGGTCACGGCTGGGATTTTCGAGGTTGATCAGGACAACCTCGGGCTTCGCGGCCTCGACCTGCGCGACGAGCGGCCCGGCGGGATCGATCAGCACCAGATCGTCGAGTCCGGCCTCGCGCAGGCCATCCGAGATGATCGCGGCGCGCGTCGTGCTGGTGTCGATGATCGCGATCCTCATGGCCGCGCCTTTACGGTGCGGCGTTCGAATTCGCCAGAGCTAAGCCGATATGGCGACATATAGACGCTGTATCATGGCCGATATGCGGAGTTTTCGAACCTGCGCTTTGGTTTCGCGCCGCGTCAAGGTCTCCACATCGACCAAAAAAAAGGGGAGCAACGCCGGCTCCCCTTTCTCCCTTGGTTGGATGCGCGTCAGTCCAGCTTGAACCGGACGCCGACGCGGTAGGTACGACCCAGCAGGTCCGAAAAGGTGCTGTTCGCCGCGAGGCCCGTTTCGGGCAGCAGCAGCGGGTTGGCATCGAACAGATTGGTGACGTTGAAGAAGAACTCCGCCTCCGATGCGTTGCCGACCTTGATCTTCTGAGTCAGGTTGAGGTCGACGTAGAACGTCCCTTTGACGCGGTTGTTGTCATAGGTCGGGTTCTGGCTGGTCGAGGTCGGGCAGCCGCTTGTGCATTCGATCGCGTTCGCCAGATATTTGCCCGAGCTGACGCCGCGACCGGTCACGGTGCCCGAGAAGGTCGGGGTCGAATAATTGGCGTTGGCGCGGAAGATCCACTTCGGTGTACTCGCCTGACCGCCGTTCGCCCCCACCGTGTTGACCGGCGTGGTCCCGGCGATGCCCGTTTCCGCCAGATTCTCGATGTAGCGCGTCGCGGTCCCTTTCAGCGTGATACTGCTGCTTTCACCCACGGGCAGGCGATAGGCGGCGTCGAAGTCGATGCCGCGCACCAGCCGGCGCACATAGTTGAAGGGCTGGGTACGGATCAGCAGATAAGGCACCGTCGGGGTCGAGCGCGTCGGATCGGTGGTGATCGCGTCGCAGAACGCCTGGACCCCCTCGTCGCAGCGGTTGACCACTTCCTGCGCGCTGATGGTGTCGATCGCATCCTGCAGGTTGATACGGAAATAATCGACCGATGCGCTGAAGCCCGGCAGGAAGCGCGGCGTGATCACGCCGCCGATGTTCCACGAATCGGCCTTTTCGGGTTCCAGCGCGAGGTTGCCCGTCGTCAGGCCCGAATAGGGAAAGAATTGTGGACCACTGTTCGGATCGGCCGAATTGAACTTGGGATTGCGTACCGAATCGCTGTTCGCGGTGCCGGCCTGGAACAACTCGTTCAGGTTCGGCGCGCGAATGTCGCGCGACCGCGTCACGCGGAGGCGGATGTCCTCGATTGGCGCCCAGGTCGCGCCGAGTTTCCAGGTGGTGACATAACCCGACGTCGAATAATCGGTCGCGCGCACCGCGCCGTTGAATTCGAGGCCGAAACCCAGCGGGATCAGCGTTTCGAGATAGGCTTCCTTCACATTATAGCTGCCCTTGAACGGCAGATAGTTGCCGACCGACCAGGCGTTGCGGAATCCGGGCCGGCCATTGGCGTCGACCGTCGCGATCGGCTGGAACTCCGTCGGCACGCTGCCGCGGATCTTCTCTTCGCGATATTCGCCGCCGATCGCGATGCTGACGTCGCCCGCCCAGGTGGCGAAGGGCGTCAGCGACAGGTTGGCGCCCGTGACATATTGTTCGAGCACTTGCTTGCGGAACGGATCGCCGAGCACATAGTCGATCGCCGCCGGATTGGCGACGCCGATGCCAAGGCGATTGAGCGGCACGCAGGTCGGGTCATTGTTGGTGGTGTCGGTGTCGACGTTGATCAGGCACTGGATCGATCCGACGGCGTAGCCGCCCGCATTGCCGGCGGGCGCAAACGCCGCATTCGTCGCATTCGCCATGCGCGTGACATGCATGATGTTACGCAGCTGTTCGCGCACATCCGAGCGGCCATATTGGCCGAAGATGTCCCAGCGTGCCGCCTTGCCGAAGGCGTCGAACTCGCCCTCGGCACCGACGACGTAGCGTTGGACCTGGCGCTTGTTGTTGATGCCGCGGAACGGCAGGTCGGCCGCGGTGGTCGTGATGCTGATGCTGTTGACGCCGGTGAGCCGTGCCGCGCCCAGCGTCTGCAGGGCGAAGGCGTTGCAGGTGGTCGGGACCGGGATGGTCGTGCAACCGACGGTGTTGAGAGTCGCCGATCCCAGGTTGGGGCCGGCGTTGAAGAAGACTTCCTGCTTGTTGTACGACCCTTCGGCGAACAGCGTGAGGCCATCCGATACGTCGAAGCTGGTGCGGCCATAGACGCCCCAGCGGTCGTCCTTTGGCGCGAGGCCGATGCGGCGGCCCGAATCGTTGACACGCCAGTCTCCGCCGACCGTGCGCGTGACGGGGGAGCCAGTGCCGTTGGTGTTCAGCACCGGCGAGTTGAACGACCCATATTGAAACGGGATGACCTGGCCGTTCTGGCCGAAATAATTACCGCGCAAAGCATTGGTCGAGGTCCCGGTCGATGCGGTGATGAAGCCGCCGGGGGCCTGATTGGTCTGACCGGCATTCTCGCGGAAGGTGATGAAGGCGGGCTGGCCATTGGTCGTCGTATATGCGGGGTTGGCAATGGCCAGATAGCCCTTGTGGTTCCACGGCCGATCCCCGGGGTCGATTTCGTAGATGCCGTCCTGATGTGCGATTTCGGCGTTGAAGACGATATGCCCGCGGCCGTCGGCGAAGGAGGTGCCGCCAGCGACGCTGCCCGAATAGTTGAAGCCGTCGCCCTTGTCGGTGAGCCCTATGTCGCCGCTGATGCGCAGCCCCTCCATCTTCTTGTTGAGGATGAAGTTCACCACGCCGGTGACGGCGTCCGAACCATAGGCCGACGATGCGCCGCCGGTCACCAGTTCGACGCGCTCGATCAGCGCCTGCGGGATAGTGTTGATATCAACCCAGCCGAAGATCGTCGAACCGACCGACCGGCGGCCATCGACGAGGACCAGCACGCGGCTCTCGCCCAGGTTGCGCAGGTTGAGCGCGTTAATGCCCGCCGAGCCGTTGGAGATGTTGAGGCGCGAGTTGCCGGGCTTCGTCGATCCGGCGAGTTGCGGCAGCTGGTTGACGAAGTCGGCGATGTTGTTCGACGGCGAGGTGTTCTGGATATCTTCCTTCGTCAGCACGATCACCGGGGTGGGGGCCTGGAACCCGTCGCGGGCGATGCGCGAGCCGGTGACGACGATCTGCTCGCTGGGGGCCGCTTCGCCGCTGTTCGGCGTGGCGGTGGTCTCCTGTGCCAACGCCGGCGCGCTGTGAACCAGCGCCAGCGCGGTCATCACCGCGCCGAAGCGGCATGTACGGCCCAGCGGCCGACGAATTCGTCCAAGATCACGCATGTTAACAAGTCCCCTTAATTGCCCAAAGGCTACGCCGCACACCGCCAGTGCGTGCCGCGGCTAGCCCTATTGTCCCACCTGACCGCGTGGCGGGCTCTTGGCTCCGCCTTCTTATGTTTTCGTGATATTCATCGTATCGGCCCGGCTATCGCCGCGTTCGAGGTGCGCGGATAGACCGTTCCGTGACGGAGAGGTTACAGGGTGGTTACCGCCGGTCAACCGCTTCGCGATTACCCTAGCGATATGGACCTATAGCCCCAAGGCATGGCGTCGCCGAAATCGATGAAGGCCGGGCGCGGAATAGCTTGCAGTTATAGGGCGCGGTCCGCTTGCTATGGCATGGCCGCACTCCGCTGCGATAGGGTCGCCTCGTCATCTTCAATCCTTATCGGGGAGGCTCTGTTGATCCAGCGCCGTGCGTTTCTGCTGGCTTCGGTTGCGCTTGTCGCGCTGCCCGGAACCCTTTTGGCGAAACCCGGGGTCAAGGACGGCAAGCGCGCGCGCACCGTCAGGCTGTTCGGCGCGCGGGCGCCGGTCGAGGTCATCGAAGACGAACTGGGCGTGCCGCACGTCCGCGCCGCTTCGTTGCACGACGCTTTCTTCGGGCAGGGGTATCTGGTCGCGCGCGACCGCCTGTTCCAGATCGACATGGAGCATCGCCGCGACATGGGCCGGATGGCCGAGGCGTTCGGACCGCGCTTCGTCGCCGCCGATCGTGCGGCGCGGCTGTTCCTCTATCGCGGCGATATCGACGCCGAGCTGGCGGCGCTGTCGCCCGATGTGCTCGAATGCGCGAGGGGCTATGTTGCCGGGGTCAACGCCCGGATCGACGAGCTGGCGGCCAATCCGGCGGAATTGCCGCTCGAATATGGCATTCTCGGGATCAGCCCGCTGCGCTGGGACATCGGCGATCTGGTGCGCAATCGCGGCATCAGCATGGGCGACGCCGACGACGAGGTGCGCCGGGCGCAGCTCCACGCGCGCGGACTGCTCGACGCCGACCAACTGATGGCACCGCTGCGTCCGGCGTGGTCCTTCACCGTACCCGAGGGGCTCGATACCGCGGCGGTGAGTAATGCCGACCTTGGCCTGCTCGACCCCGCCAACCGTCCGGGGGGCTTCGAACCGCTGCAGGAGGCGCGCTTCGACCCCGAAACGCGCTGGGGCGACCGCTTCGCGCTCGGCAGCAACGCCTGGACGATCGCACCGTCGCGCAGCGCCACCGGCCGGCCGATCCTCGCCAACGACCCGCATCTGGGCATCGGTCGCGCCAGCCCGCGTCACATGTGCCATCTGTCGGCGCCGGGCCTCGACGTCATCGGCGCCGGCGCGCCGGGGCTGCCGGGCATCATGCAGGGGCACACCGACCGCTTCGCCTTTGGTCGCACCAATTTCCACATCGACCAGACCGACCTGTTCATCCTGCGCACGAAGGAGGGCGATCCCGGCCGATATTGGCACAAGGGCGCGTGGCGGGAATTCGAGACGTTCGAAGACGAGATCGCGGTCAAGGGTGCGCCGTCCGAGCGCGTGACGCTGCGCTACGCAGCGGGACGCCCGATCGTGTCGGAGGACGCGGCGCGGGGGCGGGCGGTCGCCTTTGCCACCGTCAGCATGCTGCCGGGCGCGAACATGCGGTTCGCGATCATCGCAATCAACTTATCGAAGGACTGGGCGTCGCTGCGCCAGGCGTTCAAGCTGCACGTATCGCCGACCAACCTTCACTATGCCGACATCGACGGTAACACCGGCTGGCAGACGATCGGGTTCACCCCGCGCCGCCCCAAGCACGACGGGCTGTTTCCCGCGCCGGGCGATGGCGATTTCGACTGGACGGGAATTCTGCCTGTCGAGGATATGCCGCATGTCTATAACCCGCGCGAGGGCTGGTTCGCGTCGGCCAACCAGATGAACCTTCCGGCGGACTACCCCTATCGCGAGCGGGTCATCAGCTTCGGCTGGAGCGACCCTTTTCGCTATGATCGCATCGTCGAGGTGCTGCGCGGGCAGCCGAAGCATGCGATCGCGGACAGCGTCGCGCTCCAGCACGATGTCCAGTCTTTGCCCGCGCGTGCGCTGTTGAAGCTGCTTCCGGCCAATCCCTCGGCGGACGCCGCGCCGGCGGTCGCGCTGCTCCGACGCTGGGATTGCGGGATCGAGGCGGACAGCGCCGCCGCGCTGCTGTACGAAATGGTGATGCCGGCGCTGTCGACGGCCTTTTACGACCGGGCTGTGCCGGCGGCGGCGCGCGAGTTGATCCCGTCGGTGAACCTCGCCGAAATGCTGGGCATTCTTGCGTCGCCGGACAAGCGTCTGGGCGACAACCCTGCCAACGCGCGCGACGCGCTCATCGACGGGGCGCTGGCCGTGGGATGGAAGAAGGCGGTCGAAGTCGGCGGAGCCGACCCCGCCGGCTGGCGGTGGGGCGATCTGCACCGCGTGTCGATCGAACATCCGCTCACCGCGTCGAACCGGGCGATTGCCGCCGCCTTCCCCAAGATCGAGGGTGGCCGCTCGGGCGGAGACGGAACGACGCCGATGGCGCGCGGCTTCAATCCTCGGCGCGGCTTCGATGTGACGCATGGCGCTAGCTATTTGTTCGTCGCCGACGTCGGCGCGTGGGACAACAGCCGCTTCCTGCTGTTGCCCGGCCAGTCGGCCGATCCGCGCTCGCCGCGCTACCGCGACTTCTATCCCAAATGGCTCGCGGGCGAGATGCAGCCTTTGTGGTTTAGCAAGGCGGCGATCGACCGTCATGCCTCCACACGGCTGGTCCTCGCGCCCGCCTAGAGCGCTTCGGCGATCGCGACGAGGGCGCGGTCGACTGCGGCGGTGGCCTGGCTGTCCAGTTCGTCGGGTATGTCGTTCGCCAGCGCGGAGAAGATGAGCGTCTTGCCGCTGCGTGTTACGAGGTAGCCCGACACGGCGCGCGAGGCGTTGAGCGATCCGGTCTTGGCGAATAATTTGCCCTCGAGGATCGTGTCCTTGAAGCGGTTCTGCAGCGTGCCGTCGCGCCCGGCGATCGGCAGCGTTTCGCGCCACGCCATGCTCCACGGCTGGCGCGATATCCAGCTCAAGAGGTCGACCGCGCCGCGCGGGGTGATGCGGTTGTAACTCGACATGCCCGACCCGTCGGCGAAGAAATAGCTGGTGGCGGGGAGGCCCGCTTCGCCCATGACCTTGCGCATCACAGCCTGACCGTCGGCGATCGAACCGCTGCCGGCTTGCCGCGCGACGCGGCGCAGCATCAGTTCGGTGTGGAGATTCTGGCTCTCCTTGTTGATCCGGATCATATTCTCGGCGAGCGACGGCGCGGGCAATTCGGCGAGCATCGCGGGTTCGCCGGGCAGCGCGACCGGCGCACCGTCGCGGGTCTTGGGATCGTCGGCGGTGGTCAGCGGGCGGTGGCGGGCCGCGATGTCGCCGTCGACGCGTACCCCGCGCGCGCGCAGCAACTCGCTGAAGCGCCAGGCGGCATAGTGCGCCGGATCGTCGATGCCGTAGCGCAGCGTCATCGGCGCGGCCTCGGCGCCGATGGTGCCGGTCAGGCGCAGGATGCGGCTGTTAGGTATCCGGTCGGCGGCGACCTTGTCCTCCTTGCCCGCGACGGTCGTGACGTGATTTTCGATGCTGTAATAGCCCGGGGCCTGAATGGTGGGCGCCACACCCGGCGCGCCCGGTGCGAGTTTGACCACCAGTTCATTGTCGTCGAGCGTCAGCGCCGAAATGCCGGTGCCGTAACGCGACTGGATATTGTTCCAGCTCATCCCCGGGCTCCAGCGTTCGTCGGGGAACCAGCTGTCGTCGCCGACGATGTTGCGGACATGGCGCGTCTTCGCGGCGACCGCGTCGGCGAGCGTCTGGAGGCAATCGGTCTTGCAGTCGTCGGCGCTGGAAAGCACCGCGTCGCCGCGGCCATGAAGCACGACGTCGACCTTGCCATCGGCGGCCGTTTCGAGCCTTACGCCCGTGCCTTTTGCGGTCTGCTGGAGCAGAGGCAGTTCGGCATAGGCGATGGCGGTCGTGAACATCTTGGTGTTCGACGCCGGAATGAAGCGCTGGTCGGGGGCGATCGACACGAGCGTTTCGCCGTCGAGCGTCGTGACGAGCAGGCCGTAGCGCGTGCCGGTGGGACCCGTGGCGAGCGTCTGTTCGACGGTGGTGAGCAGCGGTGCGGCCGGTGCCGTCTGGGCGTGGACCGTGGCGAGCGACAGCGCGAGGGCGGAGGCGAGGGCGAAGCTCTTGATCGTCATTTTCATCGGTTTGTCCGTTCGTCCCATGCAGTGATGAGGGCATTGCCCGTGGCGGCGCGTAGCGCCACTATGCCGCTGTCGAAATGGCGGGTCGGATGGACCCGGTTGGTGAGCAGGGTCCAGGCGAGGCCGCGCTCGAAATCGATCCAGAGGCCGGTGCCGGTGAAGCCGGTGTGTCCGATCGTTTCGGCCGAACAGGCGTCGCCGCCGTGCCAGCCGGCAAAGGCGCGCTCCCATCCGCAGGTCCGGTGGTTTTCGCCCGCCGTGCGGATCTCCGCCATCATCGCGGGCGACAGGACTTCGCCGCGCAGCATCGCGGCCGCGAAGCCCAGCACGCCGTCGACGGTGCCGAACAGCCCGGCATGGCCGGGCGCTCCGCCAAGGGCATAGGCGTTTTCGTCGTGGACCTCGCCCTTCATCACGCGGCCGCGCCAGCTGCAATGCTCGGTCGCGACCGCCGGGCCGGGCGGCGGGCCAAAAGCCAGTGCTTCGCCCAGCGGCCAGGCGGAGAGGGGCGCGCCGGTGATCCGCTCGATCGCGATGCCGAGCAGGATGAAATTGATGTCCGAATAGACCGGCGGCCCGTGGCGCCATTCGCGCTGGAGGACGAAGGCGCGCAGCCGCGCGGGGTCGTCGCCATAGGTATAGATCGGCTCGACCGCGGGCAGGAAGCTGCGGTGCATCAGGCAGTCACGGAAGGTCAGCCGGCGCTCGGCGGCGCCCGCGACGTCATATTGGCGCAGGTCGGGGATCGCGTCGGTCAGCGCGCGATCGAGATCGAGCCGGCCCTGTTCGGCGAGGGTCAGGATGATCGTCGTCGTTGCGATGACCTTGCTCAGCGAGGCGAGGTCGAACCAGTGGTCGCGGGTCAGCGTCTCGCGGTCGGGAACGAGCGCGGCCATGCCCGTAAGGCGCACGGCGGTGCGGCCGTCGGCATCGACGACGCCGAGCGCCGCGCCGGGGATGCGGCCGCTTTCGACGGCTTCAAGGGCGGGCGCAACGCCCGCGTCGCAGATGGCCTGCAGCGTCATGTCGCCGCGCGCGCCTTCACGCGGACGATGACCGGCAACAGGAAGATCGCGGCGAAGCTCAGCGCCCCCGACAGCAGGAAAAAGCCGTCATAGCCGATCTGCGTCTGCATCGACCCCGATGCACCCGCGAGCAGGCGTGGCAGCAGAAAGGCGAAGCCGGAGAGCAGCGCATATTGTGCCGCCGGATGGGCCGGGCTGACCAGCATCGACAGATAGATGACGAACACCGCACCCGCGAAACCATTGCCGAACTGGTCGATCGCAACCGAGGTATAGAGGATGAAGGACGATGGCTCGCTGTGCCACAACCAGACATAGATCCAGTTGCCCGCCGCCGCCGTTACCGCGCCGATGCCCAGCGTCCAGCCGAGCGACAGCCGGGTCGACAGAAGGCCGCCGAGCGCGACCCCGGCCATGCTCGCCGAGAGCGCGACGACGCCGTCGGCAAAACCGATCTGTTCGAGGCTGTAGCCCGCTTCGTTCCACAGCGGGTGCGACAGGGTGAGCGTCAGCACGTCGCCCATGCGATAGAGCGAGACAAAGGCGAGCACCGCGAGCACCGCATAGCCATAGCGCCAGAACAGTTCGACATAGGGGGCGGCAAAACCCGATTTGCCCGCGAGCGCATCCGCGCTGAGGCGATTGATGCGGGGGAGCGCGAGTGCGAGCAGGACGAAGGGGAGCAGGGCGACGGCGAGGACGACCGGGGTGACATTGGTCTTGGCCGAGATGCCCGCGCCTTCGGCGGCTGATAGCAGCAGCCAGCCGGCGGCCGCCGTGACGAGCGCCGCGACAAGCAGGATCAGGAGGCTGGCGCCGATGCCGGCGAGGAGCGCCGGCACGCGGCCGGTCGCGCCGTCGCGTTCGGCGCGCATCGCGGCGAGGATCGGAAAGGGCAGGAAGGCGGCGAAGGCGATGACCAGATAGGCTATCGTCCAGTCGGCACGCGCCGCGACGAGGATCGCGCCGCTGCCCGCCGCGACCATCGCGCTGCGATAGCCCCACAGATTGGCGGCGACGATCGGCGCCTGTTCGGCCTGCGTCGGCGCAAGCTCGATGCGCCAGCCGTCGGCGGCGACCTCTAATGTCGTCGTCCAGAAGGCGAGCAGGACTGCGAACAAGGCGGTCAGCGGCAGGCTCTTGTCGTTCGAGGTGAAGGCCATGGCGACCATCGCGGTGAAGATGCCGAGTTGCGACAACATGATCCACCCGCGCCGTCGCCCCCAGAAGCGCGCAAAGCCGGGCACGTCATAGCGCTCGACCAACGGCGCCCACAGGAATTTGAAGGTCGGCAGCAGCGCGATCCAGGCGAAGAAACCTATGATGACGATGTCGACGCCGTGTTTCGACAGGCGAAGCGTAAGCACCGCGTTGAACATGTAGAAGGGCAGCCCGGCGGCAAAGCCGAGCAGCAGGTAGAGGCCGAACAGACGCCGTGCGGAGGGCCTGGCGGGTAAGGGGAGCCCTTCGATCGGGCTGCCGGCCGCGAGCGTCGTCGTCATGGCGGGGGTCTTGTGTCAGCGGGCGGTGGTGTCTCGTCCGCCTTCTCCCAGCGCGCGACGATGGTGGTGACGGTCAGGTTAGCGCTCGCACTCGCGACGGTGCGCGTCATGTCGAGCAGGCGGTCGAAGGGCAGGACGAAGCCGACGACGAGCGCGGTCTGTTCGGGCGACACGCCGACCGCCGAAAGCACCGCAGCGAGCATGAACAGCGAGGCCGAGGGGATCGGCGCGGTGCCGAAGGCCGCGAGTGCGCCGGTGAGCAGGACGACGAGCAGCATCTGCAGGTCGGGCTCGACCCCCACCGCCTGTAACGCGAAGATGCTGAGCAGGCCGACGTACATGGCAGTGCCGTCCTTGCCGATGCTGGCGCCGATGGGCAGGACGGTCTTGGCGACGCCGGGTGCGATCTTCAGATCCTCGAGCGCGATACGCAGCGCCACGGGCAGGGTGGCGGCGGAGGAGGCGGTCGAGAAGGCGACCGCGAGGGCATCGACGATCGTGCGGTAGAAGAGCAGCACGGGCCGCCGCGCGACGAGGACGAGCAGCGGTATGTGCACGAGCAGGATTTGCAGCAGTACGCCGACGGCGACCCCCACCGCGAGCCAGCCGATGTTGGCGAAGACCGCGACGCCGTTATCGGCGACGGCCTTGGCGATCAGCGCGAGGACGCCGAACGGCGTGACCTCCATGACGATCCGCACGACGTGGAACAGGGCCTTGCCTGCCGATTGCAGCAGGTCGGCCATCGGCTTCCCCTCGTCGCCGGCGAGGATGACGCCGAAGCCGAAGAGGATCGAGAAGAAGATGATCGCCAGCATGTCGCCGTCGACCAGCGACTGGACGATGTTGGTGGGGATGATGCCGACAAGCTGGTCGTGCAGCGACTTGGGTTCGCCCAGCGCATGCGGGACCGCGCCGGCAAGCGCGGCGCCCTTTCCGGGTTCAAGCAACAGGCCGACGATGATGCCGATCGACACCGCGAAAAAGGTCGTCGCCGCGAACATCCCGACGGTGCGTGCGCCGACCGATCCCAGCTTGCGCGGGTCGGCGAGCGCAGTGACCCCCGATGCGATGCTGATGAAGACGATCGGGACGACGAGCATCCGGATCAGCCGGACGAAGAGTTCGCCGACGATGGCGATCGCTCCAGTCGCGGCGGGCCAGACGAGTCCCAGCACCACGCCGATCGCGAGCGCGCCAAGCACCCTTTGCCACAGCGGCACCGCGACCCAGCGGCGAAGCAGTCCCGTCATTCGCCCCTGTGCCCCGATCCTGTCAAATGCCACCCCAGAAGCCGGGCTGCGGCGGCGACATGATGCCGTGCGCCGCGCTGACCCCGCCCGCGCGATCCTCTGCAAGCCAGAGCGGTCCGTCAAGGTCCGCGAAACTGCTGTTGGCCGCAATGGCCCAGGCGGGCGCGATCGACAGCGACGAACAGATCATGCAGCCCGTCATCACATCGAGCCCGCGTGCGCGCGCCGCCTGCGCCAGGTCGAGCGCGGCGGTCAGCCCGCCCGTCTTGTCGAGTTTGATGTTCACGACGCGGTAGCCGTCGGGCAGCGTATCGAGATCGGCCGCGACATGGACCGCTTCGTCGGCGGCGATCGGGATGGCGGACCGGAATCCGGAAAGATCGCTATCGGCGTCGGCAGGCAATGGCTGTTCGAGCAGGTCGACGCGCAGATCGGTCAGCAGTCCCTGCAAATCGCGCACCTCGGCGATCGTCCAGCTTTCATTGGGGTCGACGATCATCCGCGGCTTCGGCGCCGCAGCGCGGACGGCGGCGATCTGGGCTGCCGGGTCGGTGCGATCGACCTTGACCTTCACCAGCGGCGCGTCGGCAAGCGCCGCAGCGGCGGCGGCCATGCGATCGGGCGCGTCGAGACCGACCGTCATCGCGGTGACGATCGGGCGCAGCGGACGCTCAAGACCGAAGGTGGCTGCGAAATCGGCGCCCGACAATCGCAGTTCCAGATCCCACAGCGCGCAATCGATCGCGTTCCGCGCGGCCCCGGCGGGCATCAGTTGCAGGAGGTCCTGCCGGCCCGCTCCTTGCTCGATCGCGCCGCGCGCCGCTTCGATCGCCAGAATCGTGCTTTCGGCATTCTCGCCATAGCGCGGGTAGGGGACGCATTCGCCGCGTCCGGTCACGCCATCCTGCGCGATGGCGACGGTCACCACCTGCGCGGCGGTCCTGACCCCGCGTGATATGCGGAACGGCGTGTGCAGCGGCAGGATTTCGTCCGCGACGATCAGGGTGCGCATGGGGATCAGGCGGTTTCGGCGACGCTGTGTGTGGCGGCGTCGGTTTCCAGCAGACGGTCGAGGATTGTCTCGACCCCGAAGCGATAGGGATCGCTGGTCGGCAGCCCGAATTCGGCCTCGGTCGCGGCGCACAGGGCACGCGCGTCGTTCTCGGGCATGGCCGAGGTGTTGAGCGCGATCCCCACAACCCGCACATTCGCGTTGGTCAGCCGGGCTACGCGCAGATTGGCTTCCAGTGTTTCGGCAATGCCGGGCAGCGGATAATGCGGCAGGCCGCGCATATGCGGCCGCGCCGGGTCATGGCACAGGACGAGCGCGTCGGGCTGCGCGCCGTGCAGCAGCCCCGTCGATACGCCGGCGAAGGAGGGGTGATAGAGCGAACCCTGCCCCTCGATCAGGTCCCAGCCGTCATCGCTGCGTGCGGGCGAAACCTGTTCGATCGCGCCCGAGATGAAGTCGGCGACCACGGCGTCGAGCGGAACGCCGTCACCCGCGATCAAGATGCCCGTCTGTCCGGTCGCGCGGAAATCGGCCGCCAGGCCGCGCTTGTCGAGCGCGGCGGCGAGGCAGAGCGTCGTGTACATCTTGCCGACCGAACAATCGGTGCCGACGGTGAGAAGCCTTTTGCCCGCGCGGGGCTTGCCGTTGCCGATCGGGATATCGGGTCGCGGGTCGCGCACATCGTGCAGCTGGCGGCCGCGCCGCGCTGCGGCCTCGATCAGCCGCGGTTCGGCGTTCAGCCGATGGTGCAGCCCCGAAGCGATGTCGAGCCCGGCCTCCATCGCGGCCAGCGCATCGACGATCAGATTCTCGCCCAGCCTGCCGCCGGCATTGGCGATGCCGAGCACCAGCGTCCGCGCACCGGCGGCGTAGGCTGCGGCGAAATCCATCCGCGGCAGGTCCAGGGTCAACGGGCAATCGTCGTGACGATATTCGCCGATGCAGATGTCGGGCCGGAACACCGCCAGTCCGCGCGAAGTCTTGATGTCAGCGGGGTCGCTGGAATGGCCGAGATAGAGAAGATAGGGCGTTTCGATCATGGATCCGGGAACCTGCCTGATGGTAATGGGGCCGATAATAGCTTCCCCTGTCGCAACGCCCCAATATCCAGCGCCCCATATCCTATAGCTTGACGCTATAGACCTTCGATCACCGTCGCGAGCACGGCGAGGAATGCCGACGCCGTCCGCGACGGCGGGCGATTCTGCAGATAGACCGCGTTGATGTCGAAAGTGATCGCGGGCTGCAGCGGCCGGCTCGCCAGCCCGGGCGGCAGCGCGGCGTGCGCCGTGAAATTGTCGACGATCGCCATGCCGACTCCCGCGCTGACCAGCGCTGCGGCGACATAATAGGTGCGGGCCGAAACAACCTCGTCCAGCACGACCTCCAGCCGATTGAGCTCACTCGACAGCATCCGTCCGATCGGGCCGCTCTGCGCCGGGCTGATGAACTTGTGCCCGCACAGTTCGTCGAGGCGCAGGCGCGGGGGCGCGGCCGGCATATCGTCTTCGCGGTAGATGACCACCAGTTCGCCCTCGCCGATCACCTGATGGGCGACGGGCGCCGACAGCGGCACCTCGAAACTGATCGCGATGTCGGTTTCATGTTCGTACAGTTTACGCACCATTTCATCATGGTGCAGCGTCTGGAGATCGAACATGACGTCCGCATGATCGTCCAGAAACCGGGCGACAGCCGCTGGGATCGCGCCGAGCCCCAGCGACGGAAGCGCCGAAATGCGGAGCAGACCGCCGCGCCCGTGGCGCAGGTTCTGGCAGGCCTGGCGCAGCGACCGCACCCGGTCCTGAATGTCGGATACTTCGGCGAACAGGGTGCGCGCGTCCTGCGTCGGGATCAGCCGTCCTTTCGACCGCTCGAACAAGGTCAGCCCGATCGAGCGTTCGGCGTGGCGCAGCACCTTCGTCACCGAGGGCTGCGAAACGTTGAGCGACCGGGCGGCGGCACTGACCGTGCCGTGCAGGAAGACTGCGTGAAATATCTCGATCTGGCGCAGGTTCATCGCGTCGTGGCTCCAAAGCTGCGGTTGTCGGGCAAGAATTTGCCGCTGTTTCGGCCGAATATCGACGCTGGTTTTCGATCTTATGCCATTGGGTTATAGGGGCTGCAACTACACTCTCTGGACGCGGGGCGCTTATTCGAGACATCCTCATCGCCGGAAAAAGCCGACCGAGGGTGCGCCCCGGCCGGCGGTCGCAACCGCCCAACAGAAGGATCACGCCGATGCCGTCGTCGCTTGCTTCGCTTTCCGTTCGCCGGACGATCGCTTCGCTGTCGGTCGCTGCGGCGCTGCTTTGCGTGGCCGGCGCCGCGGCGCGGCCGGACGAGGCGGTCGACGTGATCATCCGGGGCGGGACGATCTATGACGGCGGCGAGGGCGAACCCTTTGTCGGCGACGTCGCGATCCGCGGCGACCGGATCGTCCATGTCGGCCCGTCCGGCGGCTATTCGGCGTCCCGGGTCATCGACGCGAAGGGGTTGATCGTCGCGCCCGGCTTCATCGATCCGCACACCCATGCCGACAGCTTCCTCCGCTCGCCCGATCGGGCGGTGCGCGTCAATGCCGCCTGGCTGGCCCAAGGGGTCAGCACGGTGATGATCGGGGTCGATGGCTATGGCACGCCCGATGTCGCGGAGGATGCCGCCAAGCTCGCGGGATCGGGGATCGGCACCAATATCGTGCCGTTCGTCGGCTTCGGGCCGGTTCGCCAGCGGGTGCTGGGTCAGGATGCGCGCGCGCCAAACCCAGCCGAACTCGACGCGATGAAGGCGTTGGTCGCCAAGGGCATGTGCGAAGGTGCGGTGGGCCTTTCCACCGGACTTTTCTATGCGCCGCAAAGCTTTGCCACCACCGGCGAGGTCGTCGCGGTGGCGCGCGAGGCGGCGATCCGCGGCGGCCTTTACGACACCCACCAGCGCGACGAATCGAGCTACAGCATCGGCCTGCTCGGGTCGGTGGAGGAAGCGATTGAGATCGGCCGGCAGGCCGGAATGCCGGTCCATTTCGCCCATCTGAAAGCGCTCGGCGTCGATGTCCACGGACAGGCCGGCGCGGTGATCGCCGCGATCGACGCCGCGCGCAAGGCGGGGGTCGACGTGACCGCCGACCAATATCCCTGGCTGGCGTCGGGATCGAGTCTCGACGCGTCGCTGCTGCCGCGCTGGGCGGTCGATGGCGGCGGGGCGGCGTTGCTGAGGCGGCTCGACGATCCCGCCACGCTGGCGCGAATCCGGGGCGAAATGCAGGACAATCTGCGCCGGCGCGGCGGGGCCAGCGCGTTGCTCCTGATCGCGCAGGGCTTTCCCTGGACCGGCCGGACGCTGGAACAGGTTGCGGAGGAGTGGAAGGCGGATCCACGCGACGCGGCGCTGCGGATCATCCGGCAGGGTATCGAAGCGAAGGATGAGGGACAGAGGGGCGGGGGCGCCGCCGTTGCGTCCTTCAATATGGCGCAAGCGGACGTCGATCTGTTGATGACGCAGCCGTGGATGGTGACATCATCCGACGGGTCGGATGGCCATCCCCGCATGTTCGCGACCTTCCCCGAAAAATATGCGCGTTACGTCCGCGAGCGCAAGGTCATCGACCTGCGGACCTTCATCCGTCAATCGACCGGGCGTACCGCCGACATCTACAAGCTCGACGGGCGCGGTTACCTGCGTCCGGGCTTTTTCGCGGATGTGCTTGTCTTTGATCCCGTCCAATATGCGCCGCGCGCCGATTATATGCACCCGCGCGAACTGAGCGTCGGCGTCCGGAAACTCTTCGTCAACGGCGCATTGGCGGTCGATGACGGTCGAGCAACGGGCGCCGCTGCCGGTCGCGCTCTGCTGAGGCCCCGTCCGCCCGGCTGCACCGGGCGCGATTGAACGGTTAAAACGCCAAATCTGGATGCTTGCCCATGCGGGCAATGACCATCGCGCAAAGACGCTCGGTCTCGACACGATTTGCACACGCGATCCGCGCGAAACCCTTGCCGCCGTCGCGTCCGTCGTCGATTGCCTGAAACGATACGGGGTTCGTGGAAACCCTGCCCCTCTTGGCCCAGGCGTTGCTCAAGGCGTCGCAGGCGGATCAGCGCCGATGACAGCAAATTCATTCGACAGTCCGAACGGCCTTCGTCAGAAGGTCGGATGCGTCTGCCAATTCCTGGGTGATCGGGTTGTTCCAAAATCTGCTTGAACATGTCGATACGATGCATGCGACCGCTGGTTTGCTGGTCGGCATCATGGTCGGGCTGACGGGCGTCGGGGGCGGGTCGCTGATGACGCCGCTGCTGGTGCTGATGTTCGGCGTCAATCCCAAGACAGCCGTTGGCACAGACCTTCTGTTCGCCGCGCTGACGAAGACGGTGGGGAGTACCGTCCATGGCTGGCGCGACACCGTCGACTGGCATATTTTTCGCCGTCTCGCCGCAGGATCGATCCCGGCCGCTGTCCTTTCGGTCGTCGCGTTGCAGGGGCTCGGCAGTATCGGCGACAGTGCCGAGCATGTCATCATTCTGTTTCTGGGCTTTATGTTGATCCTTACGGCGTTCGCGGCATTTTTTCAGGGACATCTCATGCGGTTCGCGCGGCGGCACGAAGGCCCCGACGATCAGCGGGCGCTGCTGCCGACCGTGATGCTTGGGGCGTTCATTGGAGTTGCGGTCTCGATCTCGTCGATCGGGGCGGGGGCGATCGGTGTGACCGCCCTGCTGATGCTCTACCCGCACCTGCCGGTCTCGCGGATCGTCGGCACCGATATCGTGCACGCGGTTCCGCTGGCCCTGGTGGCGGGTTCGGGGCACTGGCTCTATGGCGATGTCGATCCGACGCTGCTCATCAGCCTGTTGGTGGGATCGATTCCCGGCGTGATCGTCGGCAGCCTCTTGTCCAGTCGCGCGCCCGATCATCTGTTGCGTCCGGCGCTCGCGGCCGTCCTGCTGTTTTCGGGCCTGAAACTGCTGACCAGTTGATAGGGATTCTTTGGAACCGATGGACTGCTTTCGGCTAGCTTGCGACTTGCGAAGTCAAAGCCGTAGCGACCCGCGCGGAATCCCGATGACCCCGTGCCTTGAAACCGCGCCATTGATCGTTGCGGCGTCGAGCCGCAGCAAGGCGGCGTGGGTCGCCGCCGCCAACGGCACGTCGGCCGGCGGGTCGGCGGGGACCACTTCGCCCGCCATGAAGAGCGCGTCGAGCGCGTTGAACAGATCGGCCTCGCCGATGTCGGCCGCGGCGGACAGCGGTTGCGGCCCGTTTTCGAGCGCGCGCAGGATCGCATGCGCCGCATCATTGTCGAAACGGATCGTGCCGGCGGCGGTGCGGGCCTCGAAACTGGCTTCGCCGAGCGGGCGCGCGGCCGACCACCAGCCCTGCATCCGCGCCTTGGCCTGTTCGGTCGCTGAAAGCCGCGCGTAGGGCTGTTTCACGAACAGGTCGGTGCGGAACCAGTTGCGGGTGAGCAGGTCGAGCGCGCATTCGCGCGCGGCGGGATTGGCGATCGTGGACAGTGTGTCGCGCCAGGCCGCCTTCAGGGCAAAATCGGCGCGCAGGCGGTTAGGCCTCGCCTGGCCGGCCAGCGCCAGTTCGCGCTCCGCCGCAGCTTCGAGAACCGCGCCCGACCAGAGCGGCGTCCAGTGGCGATTGAGATATTCATGCGCGAAATAATCGGTCGGCAGGCGGCCGCGCATCTCGTCGATCCATTCCCAATGGCCCGCTTCGAATATCCCGGTCGCGCGCAACTGTTCGAGCGCGGTTTCGAACCGCTGGGTCGGCGTGCCCGGCAGGCCGTCCGCCAATGTCCACAGCATCTGCTGGAACGCGACCATCGGTGTCCAGCCGGGCAGGCAATTATAGCCGACGGCCAGCACCCCGCCGGGTTTCAGCATATGGGCGGCGAGGTCGAGGACATGGCCGCGATTGGTTTCGCTGACCCATGCCAATACGCCTTGGCATTGCACATAATCGGCCGCGCCGCCGGCTTGTGCCGCCAGCGCGGCGTCGAAATATTGATGATGGAGTTCGATGTTATCGAGGCCGATTTCCGCCGCCATCGCCGCGCCGCGCGCGACATGGTTCGGATTGCCGTCGATGCCGATGAAATGCCCCTCGGGATGCGCGGCAGCGTTGAGGATCAGCCCGATGCCGTCGCCGCAGCCGATATCGACCATCGTGAAGGGCGAGCGCGTGCCAAGACCGCGCGGCGACGCGATGCCGGCATGCGCCAGCATCGCGTCTATATTTGGCGGGGCGAAGCTAGCATGAAAGCTGCTCGGATAGAGCGAGTCGCCGACATAGCCGTCGATGCTGTCGGACGGACTCGCCGTCGTGTCGTGCGGCGCCATGCGCGCGATCCTCCGCTACACCGTCAGAACTTCACCGGGTTGGGCGTATATTCGTTGGCGGCGGTCGCAGGGCTGAGCTTCACCTCGTTGACCTTCTGCACGACGCTGCCAAAGTCGGGGTCGAGCTTGATATAGGTCGGGCCTGCGCCGCCCGATGCCTGGTCGAGCGCGTCCTCGCTCAGCGCGACGGCGCCCGCCCTGGTCAGCTTGTCGGTCTTTCTGGTCATCGCAATTCTCCTAACAACGCCGCGCGGAGGCGGCGGTTCGACAGGTTGCGGCCCGAGTCGGAATATCCTTCCCGACAGGCGTCCTGCATAGCCGATTCCGCATGCGATAGTGTGCCTTGCGTCACAGCGATGCCGACACCCTTGTCACAACGGGGAAAATCGGTTCATGTGCGCGGATAGAACAATATGGGTCGCGTGCGCATGGCAACAGGGGCGGCACGCGGATGAGCGAAACCATCTATCGGCAGACGGCGCTGGATCGCATGGCGAATCCGGAGCGGCTCGACGCCCCGCTGACGCTGGTGCCGCGCCCGTCGTGGATCCTGCTCGGCGCCTTCGCCGTCGCGCTGGTCGCGGCGCTGATCTGGGCCAGCGTTGCGCGCGCGCCGGTGACCGTTGGCGCGAGTGGCATCCTGATCAACCGGTCGGGCCTCGCCGAAATCGCCGCCGCGCAGGATGGCCGTATCCAGACCATGCTGGTCATCCCCGGCGATGCGGTGCGGATCGGCCAGCCGATCGCAACCATTGCACGCACCGAGCTTACCCGCGAACTGGCCGACGCCCGCCTCGACCTGCGCGATGCCCAGGCGCGGCTCGCGCGGTTGCAGGGTTTTTACGGCGAACAGGGCGGGCGCGAACGCGGCGCCGATAGTGCTCGGCTCGCGACGATCGCCGAAAGCCGCCGCGCGCTTGCAAGTCGCGCCAGCTATCTCGAGCAGCGCGCGGGCCGGATGGAAAAGCTGATCGCGCGCGGCTTCATCACCCAGGACCAGCTGGTCGATGTCCAGATCGAACTGGCAGCGGTGCGCGAGCAACTGTCGAACCTGGGCGAAGCGGCGCTGCGCGTGCGGGTCGACGCCGACGCGCGATCGGGCACCAGCGGTCTCGCCCTGCTCGACGAACAGCGCGAGGTCGATACGCAGCAGCGCCTGATCGAGCGGCTCGAGGCGCGCCTCGGCGACGAGGAAGTGATCCGCGCCACCGTTGCCGGGCGCGTCACCGAGGTGAAGCTGGGCACCGGCGACATCGTCGCCCCCGGCACCGCGCTCGCGACCGTCGCGCCCAACCAGGGCGGGCTCGTGGCGCTTCTCTATGTTCCCGCCGCCGAAGGCAAGCGCATCGCGCCGGGGATGCGCGCGGAGATCGCGCCGACCGCCGTCGAGCGCGCCGTCTATGGTCATATCCGCGGCCGCGTCGCCTCGGTCGCCCCGTTGCCCGCGACCCCGGAGGGCATGCGGCGCATGCTGCGCAACGACCAGCTGGTAGCCGAACTGACCGCGCGTGGCGCGCCGATCGAGGTGCGGATTCTGCTCGACCGCGACGCCGCCAATGCGAGCGGCTTTGCCTGGTCGGCGTCGAAGGGACCGCCGGGGGCGATCAGCGCGGGATCGATCGTCGCGGGCAGGGTGGTGGTCGCCGACCGGCGCATCATCGGATTGCTGGTGCCGGGCGCCGGTAACTAGCGAATGGCACGGCGCCGATCCACGCCAACGGTGCTCCAGCTCGAAGCCGCCGAATGCGGGGCGGCCTCGCTGGCGATGGTCCTCGCCGCGCACGGCCGCCACATGGGGCTCGACGAATTGCGCGCGCTGTGCGGCGTGTCGCGCGACGGGACCAAGGCGTCGAGCCTGCTCCGCGCGGCGCGATCGCTGGGGATGGAGGCCAAGGGGCTGAAGGCCGAGCCCGATCATATCGCCGACCTGCCATTGCCGGCGATCGCCTTTGTCCATTTCAACCATTTTCTCGTCGTCGAGCATATCGACGCGCGCCAGGTCTGGCTCAACGATCCGGCGTCGGGTCGCCGCCGCGAGACGATCGCCGAATTCTCCGATGGCTTTACCGGGGTCGTGCTGACCTTCGTCCCCGGCGCCGGTTTCGAGCGGGGCGACAGCCGCCCCAGCCTGGCGCAGTCGCTGCGTCAGCGGTTCGACGGGGTGCGCACCGCGCTGTGGTTCGTGGTCCTGACCGCGCTGGCGCTGGTGGTGCCGGGGGTGGTGCTGCCGGTGTTCAGCCGGATTTTTGTCGATTATGTGCTCGTCCGCGGCCTGTCCGACTGGTTGCTGCCGCTGCTGATCGGGATGGGCCTGACGGCGATGGTCCGCTTCATCCTCCTCGAACTGCAGGAGCGCACATTGCTCCGCGCGCGCATGGCGATGAGCCTCAACACCGGCGGGGCGTTGATGCGCAAGCTGCTGACGTTGCCGGTGGCCTTTTTCGACCAGCGCTTCGCCGGCGAGATCGCCGACCGGGTGAAGCTCAATGAATCGCTGGCGACGCTGCTGACCGGCCATCTGGCGCAGGCGGCGGTCAATCTGGTCAGCGCCCTGTTCTTCCTGATCGTGCTGCTTTTTTATCATTGGGCGCTGACGCTGGCGGTCGCCGCGCTAGCGCTGCTCAACGCTGCCGTCCTGCTGCTGTCGAACCGCCTGCTGTCCGACCGCTATCGCAAGATATCGATCGACCGCGGCAAGCTCGCGGGCGCGCGCGTCGCCGGGCTGAAGGATATGGAGACGTTCAAGGCGTCGGGCGGCGAGGATATGCTGTTCGCGCGCTGGACCGGCCTGACGATCGCGGTCCAGAACGGCGAGCAACAGGTCGCGCGGCTGGCCGCCTTTGTGCAGCCGATGCCGGCGCTGATCAGTGCGCTGATTATCGCGACCATATTGGTGTGGGGCGGCTTTGCCGTGATGGGCGGGACGATGACGCTGGGCGAACTCGTCGGCTATCAGACGCTGGCGGCAAGCTTTGTCGCGCCGGTCGCGGCGCTTGCGGGTTTCGGGGCCGAACTGCACCAGATCCGCTCCTACACCGGGCGGCTCGACGATGTGCTGGCCGAGGCGAGTGATCCGCGTTTCGATCGCGCCGATCCCGCCTCCGACGGACGGCTGCCGCAGGGAGGGGTGAGCGCGCGCGACCTGTCCTTCGGCTATGCGCCGCTCGATCCGCCGCTCATCGACGGGCTCAGCTTCGATCTGCTGCCCGGCGAACGCATCGCGCTCGTCGGGCCGTCGGGGTCGGGCAAATCGACCGTCGGCAAGCTGATCGCCGGGCTCGAACAGCCGCGCGGCGGCGACCTGCTGCTCGACGGCCGCGCGCTGCTCGACTGGCCGCGCGCCGCGCTTGCGCACCGCCTCGCTTATGTGCGGCAGGATGTGATGCTGTTCGAAGGGTCGGTGCGCGACAATCTGACGCTGTGGAATGACGCTTTGCCCGAACCCGACATGATCCGCGCGGCGCGCGATGCGATGATCCACGACGTCATCGCCGCGCGGCCCGGCGGTTATGATGCGCGGATCGCGCAGGGTGGCGGCAATTTTTCGGGCGGCGAGCGGCAGCGGATGGAAATCGCACGCGCGCTGGCCAGCGATCCCAGCCTGATTATTCTCGATGAAGCGACCAGCGCGCTCGATCCGGTTACCGAACATGGGGTGATGGAGGCGATCCGGCGGCGCGGGATCACCTGCATCATCATCGCGCACCGGCTGTCGGCGATCCGCGATTGCGACCGCATCTATGTGCTCGAACAGGGGCGGGTGGTCGAGGCGGGCGACCATGGCGAACTGATGGCCGGGCACGGCGTCTATGCGCGGCTGGTCGAGGCATGACGGACGCGATCGCCTTGCCGGCTGGCGCGACCCGGGCGCTGCCGCATGGCGGCACCGGCTGGCGCGTCGCGGCGGGGCGGCTCGAACTCTATCTGGTCACCGCCGAGCGGCGGCGCTTCGTCGAACTCGTCGAGGCCGAGGGGCGCGTCGCGCCGCTGCCCGAGGGCGCGCGCCGCTTCCTCGTCGTCGCGCTCGACGATTGCGAACTCGCGCCGCTGCTCGCCGGCACGTTCGACGATGGCGACCCCGGTGCGGCGCTCGACGCCGCTTTTGCCGCCGAAGCGGCGCAGCGCGACGCGTCGCTGATCGATCGCCTTGGCGTGGGGCCACCCGGCGGTGCCGAGGGCAACCGGCTGGCGCAGGCGTTCGCCGCGCTGGGGGAAGCCCTCGGCCATCCGGTCGACCCGGCGATCTTTCGTGGTTCGCGTATGGATTTTGCGCAAGCCCCCGTACTCGCGCGCATCGCCGGGCTGCGCGCCGGACGGACGATCCTCGCGCCGGGCTGGTGGAAGGACGATGCCGGGCCGATGCTGGTGCAGGTCGGGGAGCATGGCACGAGCGCGGCGCTGTGGCGGGGTGGCGCGTATCTCGATGCCGATGGCATTCCGCTCGATCCGGGCGAGGTGCAGCCCTTGTGCTGGCGCGTCTATGCGCCGCTTGCCGGCGACCTGTCGTCGTTCCGTCCCATGGCGGTGAGCGTCGCCGCCGGCATCCGGCGCGAATGGCCGCTGATCGCCGGGGCGGGGCTCGGCGCGGCGCTGCTCGGGCTGATCGTGCCGCTCGCCACCGCCTGGATTTTCGACGAGATCGTCCCCGGCGGCGCGGGCGGGCTGCTGATCGGCATCGGCATCGCGCTCGTTGTCGCGGCGCTCGTCAGCGCCGCCTTCGCCACCGTGCGGACGCTGGCGATCGCGCGCATCACCGGGCGCGGGCAGGTCGCGATGGCGGCGGGGGTGACCGACCGGGTGCTGCGGCTGCCCGCGCGCTTCTTCAAGACGCTGTCGCCGGGCGATTTCAACCAGCGGATCGAGGCGCTGGAAGGCATTCGCGCGCTCGTCGCCGCGATCCTGCTCAGCGCCGGGCTGACCGCCTTTTTCTCGCTTTTCTATCTTGTCCTGCTCTTCGCCTATGAACCGCGCATGGCGCTCGCCGGGCTGGGCGTAACGCTCGTCTATATCGGCGCGGTGGCGGTCAGCCGCGTGGCACAGGCGGCACCGCTGCGCGAGGCGGCCGAACGCGACGGCAAGCTCGCGGGTCTCACCTTCGAGATATTGGAAGGGCTGCCCAAATTGCGCTCGGCGGCGGCGGAAGACCGCATGCTGGATCGCTGGACGGGCGCTTACACGCTCGAACGCGCGGCGGATGCGCGGGGACAGCGCATCGGCGTGCATTTCGGCGCTTTCGCCGATGCCTGGGGGATCATCGGCCTGATCGCGCTGTTCGCGACCGCGGCGCTGCTCGTGTCGGGCGATGTGCCGCCGGGGCAGTTCATCGGCTTCCTCGCCGCCTTCGCGATCTTTCAGGGCAATCTTGTCGCGCTGTGCGATTCTTTGCTCGCGATCTACACCGCGCGCCCGCTGGCCGAGCGCGCACGCCCGATCCTGACCGCCGAGATCGAGGCGGCGGGCGGCCGCGCCGACCCTGGGCGGCTGACTGGCGATATCCAGGTGTCGGGGCTCAGCTTCGGTTATGACCAGGCGATGGCGCCGCTGCTCGCCGACCTGTCGCTGAGCGTCGCGCCGGGCGAGCATGTCGCGATCGTCGGCGGCTCGGGGTCGGGCAAGTCGACCGTCCTGCGGCTGCTCCTCGGCTTCGAGACGCCGACGACGGGGTCGATCGCCTATGACGGGCAGGAACTCGCGAGCCTCGATCCGGCACGGCTGCGCAGCCAGATCGGCGTCGTGCTCCAGTCGAGCCAGCTGTTCGCGGGGACGATCATGGAGAATATTCGCGGCGCGAGCGATGCCGGGCTCGAGCAATGTCAGGCGGCGGCCGATGCGGCGGGGCTGGCCGACGACCTCGATCAGATGCCGATGGGGCTGCACACGATGGTCACCGAAGGGGCGGGGACGCTGTCGGGCGGGCAGCGCCAGCGCATCCTGATCGCGCGCGCCCTCGCCGGAGGGCCGCGCCTCCTGTTCTTCGACGAGGCCACCAGCGCGCTCGACAATGCGACGCAGGCGATAGTCGCGGCGACCCTCGACGCGCTCGACGCCAGCCGGATCACCATCGCGCACCGGCTGTCGACCGTGCGCAATGCGGACCGCATCTGCGTCCTCGAACGCGGGCGCTTTGTCGAAACCGGGACATTCGCCGACCTCATGGCGCGAAACGGCGCCTTTGCCGCGCTCGCGCGCCGCCAATTGCTGGAGGACTGATATGCGCAAGGCGCTCTATATCCTGGGCGATCTGGAGGACAGCGACATCCTCTGGCTGTCGCGTCACGGCAGCGTCCGCGGCCTCGCGCCCGGCGAAGTGCTGATTGAGGCGGGGCGGGCGATCGGCGAATTATTCTTCGTCACCGATGGCACGCTGGCGGTCACCAGCCCTGCCGGCGCGCATGTTGCCGACCTCGCGCTCGGCGATGTGGTCGGCGAGATGTCCTTTGTGGAAAAGGCGCTGCCGTCGGCAACGGTGACCGCGCGCGACCATGTCCGGGTGCTTGCGGTGCCGCGCGCGGCGATCCTGGCCGAATTCGCGGCGGACAGCGGCTTCGCGGCGCGCTTCTATCGCGCGCTGGCGGTGTTCCTGTCCGATCGGCTGCGCAGCCTGTCGACCCCGGCGGGCGGGCAGACCGAACTCGACGAAGGCCTGCTCGACACGCTCAGCGAGGCGGGCGACCGTTTCGTTCGCCTGATCGCGCTGCTCGAGGGGCGCGAGCATTAGAGTCCGACCGTGGGCCGAGGATGGCCGGGAGCTTAACCGCCGACGGAGGGCTTGACCGACCCGTCACCCGGCTTCACCGATCCGTCGTCGGCCTTGACCGATCCGTCCGCCATCACGAAATTGACGCTGGCCCGGCGCGCCGCCTCGCGCGCGGCCTGCACGGCGGGCAGGCCGCCGCTGACCCCGTCGAGCGCTTCGTCACTGATCGTTTCAGGGGCGTCTTTTCTATCGCTCACTTTTCATCTCCTTGCCGTCGCCTTTTCATTCGATGCCATCCCGATAGGCGATGCAGACGGACGATGCTGTGACGCGAGACACACGCAAAACCCGTTCGGCACCAACGCAGGGCCGTCCACCCACGGCCCAGGTGCAGCCGCCATGCACTTTTCACCCACAGCGCTGATTTTCGGCCGGCGCCGGCTATGATCCGCGTTCGGTTGCGATCCGGATGGCGCCGGTCAACGTTTTGTGAACGGGGCATTTTTCGGCGACGTCAAAGAGCTTTTGGCGTTGTTCTTCCGACAAATCGGGGGCGATGATGGTGACGGTCTTGTGAAACTCGTCGATCATCTGCTCCGATCCCGCTTCCATCTTTTTGCCATGACGAACCTCGACATCGACATGTTCGACCGGCCAGCCTTCGCGAATCGCATACCAGCGAACGGTTATCGCGGTGCATTCGCCGAGCGACGCGGCGAGCAGGTCATAGGGCGACGGACCCAGATTCTTTCCGCCCTTGGACAGGGGTTCATCCCCGAAGATATGATGACCGGACACCTCGATGGCGACCGCGAGCGGGCTGCCCTGAGCATCGGAAACATGGGCCATGGTCTTTTGCGCCATCGTGTCAGCCGTCCTTTTGTCGAATGAAGTCGGTGTAACCAGCAAGGAACGTCGCGAGCTGATTGCGGACGGCGGGATCGCCCATCGCGCCATTCTCGTCGAACATCCCCGATGCGCGCGAGACGAGCATCCGGCCGCCGGTCCACAAGGTCGCGCCAAGGGTGCGCAGCACCGGCAGCCAGTCGTTCTGCGCCAGCAGCGTACCGAACCCACCCGGCGACGCGCCCAGAATCGCGAACGGACGCCCGCCGAACACCCGCGCAATGTCGCCCGGCGGGCGCGAGGCCCAATCGACCGCGTTCTTGAACACGCCGGGTATCCCGTTGTTATATTCGGGCGTCGCCAATATCACGCCATCGGCCGACGCGATCGCCTCCTTCAGATCGACCACCGCATCGGGCAGACCGCTCGCTGCCTCCGCGTCGGCATCGTAGAGCGGGATGCCGTGCAACGTGCGAATCTCGAGCGATACGCCCTCGGGCACCAGCCCGGCCGCGTTGCGGAGCAGGGCGGTGTTGAACGAGCCTGTCCTGAGGCTGCCCGAAATGCCGAGCAGGCGGGTCATGGGTGCGGCCTTGCGGCGATGCTCGGCTTTTCGCCCGGGCCGACGGTCATCACATCCTGCCAATCGGGGTGCTTCTCGTATCGCGCGCGGACATAGGGGCACAAGGGAATGATGCGAAAGCCATTGCCCCGTGCATCGGCGATGAGGAAATCGACCAGCGCCGCCGCCACGCCCGTGCCCCTCAGGCTCTCCGGCGCGCCGGTATGGTCCGCGCTGATAAGGCCGGGGCCGCGATGGGTGAAGACCAGTTCGGCCGCATCCTCGATCCCGGCGACCCGCGCCAGGTAGCGGCCATGGCGGCCATCGTCTTCCTTGGTGATCGTTATTTCGGCCATAGCGGCAGCTTTCCTTGTTCGACTATCATCGGACGGTTCCGGCCATCCGTATATGGAGGATTTAGGGCCCGGCCCAAGCCATTCGATGTCCGGTGATGTCCCCGCGTTTCCTGGATGCCGGCGGTCATTTCGCAACCTCGGGAAACGGGATGGATTCGGCGTGGTCCGCGTCGGGCAATTTCATGCGCCCGGCCGTCCAATCCTCGCGCGCCTGTTCGAGCCGGTCCTTGCTCGAGGAAACGAAGTTCCAAAGCAGGAACCGCTCGCCGATCGGCTCGCCTCCCAGCACCATTACCGTGGAGGGCTGGTTCGCGGTGACATCGGCGCCGTCGCGTCCGTTCAGCACCGCCATCTGGCCCGCGCCCAGCACCGTTCCGCCAATCTTGATCTGTCCGGCGGCGCAATAGACCGCCCGTTCGGGATAGGCGGTGGTGACGCTGCGGCGCGCGCCGGCCTGCATCTCCCAGTGCTGGTAGAAGAGCGGCGAATGAACTGTCACCCGCGACGAAAGGCCATCGGCCTCGCCCGCGATCAACCGGCCCTTGACGCCATGCTCGTCCCATTCGGGCAGGTCGGCCCCGGCATGGTGGTGGAAACTGGGATCATTTTCCTCCGCCTCGACGGGCAGCGCCACCCAGGCCTGGATCCCATGCATGTTCGCACCATGCGCGCGCGCATATTCAAGCCGTTCGCTGTGGGTGATGCCGCTGCCCGCGACCATCCAGTTGACCTCGCCGGGGCGGATTTCCTGCTCGAAGCCCAGGCTGTCGCGGTGGGTGATCTGGCCCGTATACAGATAGGTCACGGTCGAAAGGCCGATATGCGGGTGGGGACGCACATCCAGCTCGCGCGGGATGCCCGGTGCCAGGTCGAGCGGGCCCAGATGGTCGAAGAAGATGAACGGCCCGACCATCCGGCGCGCGTGGAAGGGCAGAACCCGTCCGACGACGAAACCGCCGCCGAGATCGCGTTCCCGTTTGTCGATGATGCGTTCGATCGTCATGGTTTTGGTGTTTCCCTTGCTCTGAAATCAGCCATGCGGCGACGATATCGCCCTATTCAGGGCGGCGTGCGGACCAGCCACCCGGGAACGGACAACGCAGGATCAACTGAACACCATCTCTCGGCGGTCAATCTCGAAAATCCGCTTCGCAAGTCGCCAGCCGATCCCTTGTTCCGTCAGCCTTGTGCCGCCTCGATTATCAGTGCGGCGACCGCATTGGGCTGCGACGCCAGAGACGCATGGCTTGCGGCGAGGCGGATCAGTTTTTTGGGCGCCATCCGCGAGGCCATCATCTCCTGATTGGCCGGCGCAATCATGCGATCCTGTTCCGACAGCTGGTACCAGCACGGCTTGCTCTTCCATGCCGGTTGAGAGATCGTGTTTCCAAAGGTCGAGCCAAGCGGCGCCTTTTGCGTCACCGCCATCACCAACGCCTGATCCTCGGGCAGATCCTGGCAGAAGTTCGCGTGGTATTGGTCTTGTGCGATCCACAAAAACCCGTCGCTGTCGGGCGCGATGGCTGCCGCGCCCGCCGGGGGATTGGCTTGCGTTATGCCGCCCGGGCTTTCACCCGCGTCGGGAGCGAAAGCGGCGATATAGACCAGCCCGACAACGTCGGGATGGGTGCCGGCTTCGGTGATGACCGCGCCGCCATAGCTGTGCCCTACCAGCAGCACCGGGCCACCGACCTGTGCAATCATCTTGCGGGTGCGCTCGGCATCATCGGCCAGCGAGGTGAGCGGCATTTCGACCGCCTTCAGCTTGGTGAGTCCCGCCTGATGGAGCAGCGGAATGACGCCGGCCCAGTGAGCCGCGCCACCCCAGAAGCCATGAACGAGGATGATGGTCGGTGCGTCGGTCATTTCGTCTCTCCTGATTCTCGTTGGGCGCCCTCGTGCATCATGGTCTTGTTGCGCTTGATGGCAAATCGATTCTCATTGTCGTCGCGAGCGAAAAGTGCCGGCCAGCGAACCGCCCCTATGCCGTTCCGGCCTGCCGATTGAACGGGCGGATAGCGGGCCGGGATGCGATTGCCTCGAACGCGCTGTGAATCGAGTTCTTAGCGATCGTTCGCGACCTGCTGGGCCTTGGCGTAGCATTCGATCCGCAACTGATATGGCGGGAAGATCTTCGTATTGACCTGCGCCCATTCGGCGGCATCGTCGGGGTCGATCACCGGGCGGGCGCCGTTGAAATTGGCGGGCGTGGACATGGGTTTTCTCCTTGCTGAGCGGGGTGGACAGCCCGCGCCCCACCGGCGCGCGGGCTGTTTGTGCGATGCTATTCGGTGCGGTCGTAGGAAAACTGGATGCCGGCGGTGCCGCCCGTCTCGATGAACAGGTTCATGAAGGCGGGAACGGTCTCGTTACGTTTCCAGTCGCGCTGTAGTTCGCAGAAGAGTTGGGGGACGGAAATCATCTTGCCGCCCGCCTGTTCGATGCGGCGCAGCGCCGCCTCATGCGCGGCGAGCGAGGTGCCGCCGACCGCGTCGACGGGGACATAGACCTCATAACCCGCCGCGAGCGCGTCGAGCGCGGGGAAGGTCAGGCAGGCCTCGGTCCACAGCGCGGTCATGATCAGCTTCTTGCGCCCGGTGGCCTCGACGGCCTTCCTGAACTCGACATCTTCCCAACTGTTGATCGTCGTGCGGTCATAGGTCGGATAGTCCGCCAGAACCTTGGCGACGTGCGGCACCGGGGGCTTGTTGAGGCCGGTCTGGACATTGACCGTCGAATGGATGATCGGCAGATCATAGACGACCGCGGCCCGGGCGCAGCCGGCAATATTGTTGAGCATCAATTGCCGGTCCATCGAGGCGATCGAGTTCACCTGCACCGGCTGATAGTCGATGATGATGAACGCCGCGTTCTGCGGCGTCAGCAGATGGTCGGCCCTTGGGTCCCGGGTGGCTTCACTGGTCATCGTCGTCCTCCTGTAAAATGCCCGCTATCGGGCCACAAAAATCACTCTCAACGCTGACCGGTCCGGCGCGGGTCAAAAAAAGCCCGGCTCCGTGTCGAAAGGAGCCGGGCTTTCAATCAGGCCGCCATCGCAAACCTGCCGCTGTTGACGTCGTCGATCGCCTGGCGGATTTCCGCCTCGGTGTTCATCACGAACGGGCCATAGCCAACGATCGGTTCGTCGATCGGCTCGCCGGTCAGGACCAATATGGTCGTGTCCCCGTTGGCGCGCAGATGCACCTCGCTGCCTTCGCGGCTCAGCATCAGCATCTCCGCCTCGCCGACGTCCTGATTGCCCTCGACGGTCAGATGTCCGCCAAGGACCACCAGCATCGCCGTGTGCCCTTCGGGCAACGACAGGGTCATGTCGGCGTCGCGGGTGAGGCGCAGATCCCAGACATTGATCGGCGTGAAGGTCTTGGCGGGACCTTTGGCATCGCCGAAATCGCCGGCGATTACGCGCGCCATCCCGGCACCGCCGGCCAGTTCGACCACCGGAATGTCGGCGTTGGTGATGCCTTGATAGCCGCTGGGCGCCATCTTGTCCTTTGCGGGCAGATTGACCCAGAGCTGGATCATCTTGAACGGGCCGCCGGTCTTTGCAAAGGCCGCCGAATGATATTCCTCGTGGAGGATGCCGCTGGCGGCGGTCATCCACTGGACATCGCCGGGGCCGATCACACCGCCATTGCCTGCCGAATCCTTGTGCTCGACCTCGCCGTCATAGACGATGGTGACCGTCTCGAACCCGCGATGCGGATGCTGGCCGACGCCGCGCCGATCGGTCGTCGGTGCGAAATAATGCGGTCCCGCATAGTCGAGCAGCAGGAAGGGGCTGATGTGCCGATCCAGCATATTGTAGGAAAAGAGCGAGCGGACGGGGAAGCCGTCGCCCACCCAATGGCCGTGCTCATTGCCATAGCGGCCGAGTATCGTCTTGTTCATCGTTCATCTCCTCGGGGAGCGACCCCAGACGGGGCGCTCCTGACTTGCGAGGAAGATGCTCCTGCATCGCCGGGCGCGAAAGATTGCGATTCCGGACGCAGCGTCCTATGAATGGAACGATGAAGGATCTGAACGACCTCTATTATTTCGTCCAGATCGTCGATCATGGCGGCTTTGCGCCCGCCGCCCGCGCGACCAGTCTGCAGAAATCGAAGCTCAGCAGGCGGATCGCGGCGCTTGAGGACCGGCTCGGCGTTCGGCTGCTCAACCGCTCCTCGCGCCGTTTCTCGGTGACCGAGGTTGGCCAGGAATTTTATCGTCACTGCGTCGCCATGCTGGCCGAGGCCGAGGCGGCCGAGCAGGCCATCGCCGAACTGCGGGCCGAGCCGCGCGGGGTGATCCGCATGGCGTGTCCGGTCGGGCTTCTGCAATTTCAGTTCAGCGGCCTGATCGCCCGTTTTGTGAAGGCGAACCCGGCGGTCGAGGTCCATCTCAAGACCTTAAACCGGCCGGTCGACGTGATCGCGGAGGGGTTCGATCTGGCGATTCGCGTCCGCTTCCCACCCCTCGACGATACCGGCCTGGTCATGCGCAAACTCGACGACAGCCGGCAATGCCTGGTCGCAAGCCCCGAACTGATCGCAGGCCCCGCCCGATCGCCCGCCGACCTGAATGGCTTTCCCAGCCTCGACCTGGGTCCGGTACGATCGGATTATCGATGGGACCTCGAAAGTGCCGATGGCCGGAAAGCAACCGTTCCCTACACGCCGCGCATCGTTACCGACGATCTGGCGACGCTGCGTGCGGCCGCGATCGAAGGGCTGGGGATCGTACAACTGCCGACGTTGCTGATCTGGCCGGACGTCCAGGCCGGGCGGCTGGTCCATGTCCTGCCGGATTGGCGACCGCCGGCCGGCATCGTGCACGCCGTATTCCCCTCACGCCGGGGCCTGCTGCCGTCGGTTCGCGCGCTTCTCGACTTCTTCGCCCGCGAATGCGCGCTGCAGCGGAGCAAGGCCGACGATGTCCTGCAGCCATGAGAAATCCGGGCCTTTGGACTCCCTGGTGAGATGCCGGCGATGCATTGCGCGGCGGCCGCTGCTGCCACCGGCGCGGCCGCGCCCGACAGGGTCAGGCCGACGGCGAGCGCCAGCAAGCTGCGTAGAATTGCCATGGGGGACCCCCGCTCAATAGACCATGTTCCAGCCTTCGGAACCCGCGAACTGGTTGGCATAGCCCCAGCAGATCAGGCCCGGACGTTCGGCGGAGGCGCCGTCCTTGGTCAGTCGGTAGAGCAATTGGCGGCAGCGGAAGCCCTGGACCGGCTCTTCGCTGACGATCGTCAGCGATCCTTGCGCTTCGGCGCCCTGCCATCTGTGGACATGGCCGATCGCGAATTCGCCGAGGATGTGCTTCGACCCGTTGTAGGGGCGCGGCGTTTCGTCGCGGGGGAAGACCGCCCAGCCGTCATAGGCATAGCCGCCCTCGCAGCTGGTGCAGCGGACCTTGCCGAAATCGTCATAGGCCTGTTTGACCGCGGCGAAACCGTCGGGGGGCGGCATCTGGCTGGGATATTGCACCGTCGACGCGGATTGTTTCCTGGCGGCGGGCTTCGCGGCGGCGGGTTTGCCGCCCGTATCCGGCGCCGCGTCCGGCTTTTCCTTGTCGGTGGTTTCGGAAAGACGATTGGCGATGCTTTTGAACAGACCCTGGCCCATCGCGGGAACGGGCAGGGTCAGCAGCAACGCGGTGCAGGCCGCCGCTTGGAAAAGGGTTCGCATATCATCGCCTCGTTTCTGGATAGTGTGGGGAGCGGCCGGGGAGAGCCTTGACGATGGCTTCGGTCGCGCGCGGAGAAGGAGTGCCGGCGAACCGGGGGGACGCCGCCGGCACTCGCTGTCCCGTTGCGGTCAGGCTTCGGGCTTGGCTTCGGCCTTGGCGCGGGCTTCGGGCTTCGCTTCCGCCTTGGCACGGGCCTCGGGCTTCGCTTCGGCCTTTGCGGCCAGCGCCGACGCGGGCAGGCTGAGCGCGATCGCCGCGGCGAGGAGGGGGAGGGTTTGCTTCATCTGTCTCTCCATCATGAGGGGAGAGCAGAGGCGCCGGGCCTTGCCGGGGGTGGGAAGGGGGCCGGCCACCTCTGCTCGCGGCTGGATGCCGCAACCCGTGGCTAGGACAGGCGGCGCGGTTGCGCCTCGGTGGTGCTTCGAAAGCCGATCGCGGCGCGACAGGACGGGCGGTGCGTCGACGAAGGCGGCCGCTCGCGCGACGAAGGCGTCAGGCGAGCCCCAGCCGTTCGAGCACGGCGTGGACATAGCTCGGCCCGACCTGCACCACCGCGCCATCCGCCATCTCGAGCGCGATCAGCCCTTTGCCGAGCCGCTGGACGCTGCTCACCAGCGCCGGGCGGATGAAGGTCGAGCGATGCACGCGCATCAATTGCTGCGGATCGAGCAATTGTCCGAGTGCGGCCATCGAGATGCGGTGGATGTAGCTGCGCGTCGCGGTGTGAAAGAGCACATAGTCGCGCGCGGCCTCGACCCATTCGATCTGCGCGATCGGCAGACGCAGGTTGCCGGTGGCGACCTGGACCCATATCGCCTCGTCGCGCGCCTCGGCCACTGGCGCCTCAGCCAGCCGGTCGGCGGCGTCGCGCATCGCGCGGCGGCGGCGCGCGCGCTCGACGGCTTGGCGCAGCCGGTCGAAGCGCACGGGCTTGAGCAGATAGTCGGCGGCGTCGACCTCAAAGGCGTCGGCCGCATATTGCTCGAAGGCGGTGACGAAGATGATCTCGGGCCGCGGGTTGGCGACCAGGTCGGCGGCGACCCGGATGCCGCTTTTCTGCGGCATCGAGATGTCGAGCATGACGAGGTCGGGTTTCAGCACCGCGATCCGCTCCTCGGCCTCGCCGCCGGTCGATGCGGTGCCGATCACCGCGACATCGTCGATGTCGCCGAACAAAGTTTCGAGCCGGCGCAGCGCCAGCGGTTCGTCGTCGACGAGCAGGACGGTGAGCGCGCTCATGTCGCCGCTCCCTCGACATGAGTGTTGAACGGCAGGCGGGCGACCGCGACGAAGCCGCGCGCCCTTTTTTCGGTCCGGAGGCTGCCCGCCGCGCCATAGAGCGCTTCGAGCCGCTGGCGGACATTGGCGATGCCGACGCCGGTGCCCGGCCGCATGTCCTTTTCCTGCCCGTTGCCGTCGTCCTCGACGGTGACGACCAAAGTGTCGCCCTCGCGCGCCGCCTCGACGCGGATCGTCACCGGCACCGCCGATGGCGCGAGCGCATATTTGATCGCATTTTCGATCAGCGGCTGGAGCAGGAAGCCCGGCACCAGCGCGGCGTTGAGCGACGGCGGGCAGACGAATTCGACCGCGAGCCGCTCGCCGAAACGTACGCTCTCGATCTCCAGATAATGTTGCAGCGTCGCGAGTTCGTCCTCGAGCGGCAGCAGCGCGTCGGGTTCGGAGGACAAGGTCGCGCGCAGGAATTCGGACAGCTTCGCCAGCATCGCGTCGGCGGTGGCATATTCGCGCGTCACGATCAGCGACGAGATGGCGTTGAGCGTGTTGAACAGGAAATGCGGATTGAGCTGGTAACGCAGCGCGGCGAGGCTCGCGGCGCTCGCCGCGGCCTCGGCACGGCTCGCGGTCTCGCGCGCCGCCGCGAGTTCGAGCTCGCGCTCGCGCGTGAGCCGGTTCGCCTCGATCACCGTGAAGGCGGCGCCGAGCAGCGCGAACTGCCAGATCAGCGCGATGAAATTATTGGTGGCGCGCAGCCCGAAGGGCGCCGCCATCTGTTTCGACACCACCAGCCGCCCGATCCATTCGCCCGTCGCGGCGTCGATCAGCGCGAGCGTGCCCGACGCGAGGCAGACCGCGACGCCCATCGCGGCGAGCCGCACCGCCATGTTGCGTCGGCGCGTCCGGCGCACGGTCCACCAGACCCCCCATGACAGCAGCATCCCCATGACGCAGATGTTGACGACCGACACCAGCACATAGGTGCTGGCGCCGCTGAAGATATGATAGGGGATGAGGTAGAGGATCCCGGACAGGGTCCAGGTCGTGATGACCAGCCAGATGGTCTGACGATGTTCGGGCTTCAACGGCATGGCGGTTCCATTGTGTAGTTTGCGCCCAGCATAAGGGAAGTGGGCGCGGCTGACGTCCTCGCTCGTCGCATCCATGTCCGCCTTCGTCGCGCCGGATCATGCCCGGCGACCGCCGATCGGCCTTGGTCGCACGCCGATGGCGGCGCCGGCGCCCGCCCGATAGCCGGCCTCCATCGCGGCAGCTCGCCGCCCAGGAGACACGCTATGGCACATCGTTATCGCACGGGGCTGGCCGCCTTCGGCCTGCTCGGCGCCCTCATCCTCGCCGAGACGCGCTCAGCCGCCGCCGAACCCGCGCCGGCCATCGCGGCGCCCGCCGCCGCGGCCGCGCAGCCGCTCGAAATCCTGCCCTCGGGCCACCCGGTGGTGCTCGTCCGCATCGACGACGGCGCGCCCAGGCGCTTCGTCATCGACACCGCGGCGAGCAGCACGACGATCATGCCCAAGCTGCGCACCGAAATGCCGGGGCTGGTCGCCAAGCTGTCGGATGACCCGCTCGATGGCGCGGCGGGCCGCAGCGATGTCGAAACGACGATCGTCACCCAGGTCGAGGTCGCGGGCCATGTCTTCCGCGCGCCCGAACTGCTGCTGCTGCCCCCCGGGCCGACCGACCATCTGGGCGTCGACGGCATCCTCGGCGCCGACATCATCGCCGATTTCGTGGTCGAACTCGACATTCCCGGCCGCCGCTGGCGCATGACGCGAAAGGTCGAGGCCGACAGGCTGGACGGCCTCCCGGCCTCGGTGCCCTTCACCCTCGACGACATGCGTGCGCCGCGGTTGACGATCCGCCTCAATGGCGTCGAAGTCCCCGCGATCCTCGACACCGGCGCGCGCGGCACGATCATCAACTGGGCGGCGGCGAAGGCGATCGGGATCACCCCCGACAGCCCCGGGGTGGTCAAGGCGACCGACATCAAGGGCGCGACCAATCATGCGATGCCCAGCGTCGAGACGCCGATCGCGGCGCTGACCATCGGCGAAGCAAAGGTCGAGGGCAGGAAGGTCCGTATCGCCGACCTTTCGATCTTCAAGATCCTCGGCTTCACGCTCGAACAGCCCGCGGTGATCCTGGGTATCGACATGTTCGCCGACCGGCGCTTCGTCATCGATCATCCGGGCCTGCGCCTCCACGTCTCGCCGCCGATCGTGACCCCCGCCGCGACCCCGCAGCCCTGACCTCGAAAGCGATATCTAACATGAAGATGCTCCTTTCCGGCAGCGCGCTAGCCGCGCTTGCCATCGCCGCGACCGCCGCCACCGCGCAGCCGGCACCCAAGCAAAAGATCGACGCGGTCTATTGGCTGTCGGCAGAGACCGTATCGGGCATGGCAACCGGCCAGCCCGCAGGGATCGAAAAGACTCTGATGCTCCAGCTGGGGTCGGTGCACCGCAACCCGGTGCCGAGCGCCGACCATGTGCCGCCGCAGGGGCTGCGCGCTGGCGATCGCCTGCCGCTGCTGACTCCGGCGGTTGGAACGCCCAAGCCCGACGGGCGGCCCGATTTCCGGCCCGGCCCGGCCGACAAGCCCAAGGCGCGGATCGAGCTTTATTGGGGCTGCGGCGAAACCGCGCCCGCCGGGCAGCCGGTGGTGATCGATCTCGCGACGATGAAGCCCGGCGGCGCCTCGCCCTTTGGCGTCCTGCCCGATGTGCGCGCGATGACGCCGCCGTCGACCGCGAGCCACGCGACCTATGGTGAATGGCCGAACAGCCGGGACGGCACGCGCGTGCCGCGCGGCGGCTCGCTGATCGGCGATCATGTCGTACAGGGCAATTATACGCCGGAGATGCGCTTTGCCGTCGCCGCGGGGAATGACTTCCTCGCGCCGCTCGCGCCGCGGAGTGGCGCGCTCGCCTCGGGCGCGGTCATGGTCAGCTGGCCCGCGCTCGCCAATGCGCGCGGTTATCTGCTGTCGGTCACCGGTGCCAAGGAGGACGGCACCATCGTGATGTGGACGTCGAGCACGGTGCGCATGCCCGCGATGGCGCTTCCCGACTATCTCGAACAGGGCGATATCGCGCGCCTCGTCCAGCAACGCGTGTTGCTCGCGCCCCCGGCGACCGAATGCGCGGTGCCCACGGCGGTCGCCACCGCGGCGGAATCGGCGATGCTGATGATGACGGCTTATGGCCCCGAGGCGAATTATGGCTCGCCGCGCGAGGCGCCCGCCGGCTGGAGTGTCAAGCTGCGCACCCGGGCGAGGCATATGAGCCTGCTCGGGGTCGATCTCGCCGCGATGATGGCGGGCGGGGACGACGAGGATGCGCCCGCCGCTGATGAAAAGCCGAAGAAGAAGCGCGGGCTGCTGCGTGGTCTCGGCGGCGCGCTCGGTCTGCCGGGTTGATGGCTATCCTCTCCGTTCGAAAGTCCGTCCGATGAAAAATCCCCTGATCCGTCTTGCGATGCTCGGCTTGTTCGCGGCTGCGCCCGCCATTCTTGCGGCGCACGCCGCGCCCGGCGACAGCCGCGCGCCCAAGAAGCTGATGGCACGCTGGTCGGGCACCGCGCCCGAACCCGGCGCGGGCCTGCCCGGCTGGGCGTCGAAGGCGCCCGACGTCCATGTCCACCAGCCGCGCAATCTGGCGCGGATTCCGATCGCCGAGATCGACCTGCTGCGCCGCCGCGCGATGGTTGCGTTCGACGCGCTGATGCGCCAGCCGTCGCTGCGCGACGTGCGCGGCACCAGCCTGCACGCCGACATCAACATCTCGGTCGTGCCGACGCTCGATGGCGTGCGGCTGGTCGGGGCGACCTTCACCCTCCGCGCCAAGAGCGTGATCGAGGGCAGTTCCGACACGGTCCAGCGCGACGGCCGCTACCTGACCCCGTCGGAGGAGGGCGCAGTGCTAAGCGTTTTCCTCAACCCCTATGACATGATGGCGCGCCGCCAGGTACAGGCCGAGGGCGTGCAGCGCGGGGGATTCCAGGTCCGCACCGGCGCGGCCTATGGCCTGTATGTCGCCGACCGGCTCCCCGACTATGATCCCGATACCGAATATGCCTGGGGTCCGCGGCCGCTCGCGCTGCAATTGCAGCACGACCGCAGCTGGTATCAACCCGGCGCGGCGGGCATCCACCCGCTGCTCGTCCATATGTCGAGCTACTCCCACGAAAATGACGATCTGCGCGGTGATCGGCTGAGCCCTGAACGCCCCGCGGCACGCCTCGCCGCGGCGATGTTCATGACCGACTGGGACGATGTTCAACGCCGCATGAAGGAGGTGAAATGATGCGCCGCTTTACCCTGACCACGCTCGGGCTGGCGCTCGCCGCCGCGCCCGCCCCCGCGCTCGCCCAGCGCACCGACGACAATGTGACGACCAGCGCCGAGGATGCCTTCGGCACCTCGATCGGCGGCGAGCAGATCGGCATCTACAATCCCAATTATGTCCGCGGCTTCTCGGCCGCAGAGGCGGGCAATATCCGCCTCGACGGTCTCTATATCGACCAGCAGGCGAGCTTCACCGACCGGGTGATCGCTGGACTGCAGATGCGCGTCGGCCTGTCGGCGCAGGGCTATCCCTTTCCCGCGCCGACGGGCATCGCCGAATATGAGCTGCGCAAGCCCGGCGACAAGCGGTTGCTCAGCGTCAGCGGGCGGCTCGGGCCCTTCGGCGCGAAGGTGGTCGAACTCGACGGCCAGTTGCCGGTGACCGACCGGCTGTCGCTCGGCGCGGGCTATGGCTATTTTTCCGACCGCAACCACACGGGCGGCAGCGCGCAATTCCGCACCATGGCGGCGATCGCGCGCTGGGAGCCGGTCGACGGGGTCGAGGTCACGCCTTTCTGGAGCCGCATCGGCATCGCCGACGAGGAATTGCCGCCGTTGCTGCTTACCGCCGGCGACCATCTGCCGCCGCGGCTCGAGCGGGTGAAGCGGATCGGGCAGAAATGGGCGGCCAACGACGGCCAGACCATCGCCACCGGCCTGACGACGACGATCCGGCGCGGCGACTGGACGCTCAAGGCCGGCGCCTTCCGCTCGATCCTCGACCTCGATCGCTCGCACACCCAGCTCTTTCTCAACGTCCGGCCCGACGGGACCGCAGACGAGGTGGTGATCGCCGAGCCCGGCCGCCGCTCGGCCTCGACCAGCGGCGAAGTGCGGCTGTCGCGGCGTTTCGCCGACGGGCCGCGCCTGCATACGCTGCACCTGTCGCTGAAGGGCCGCGACAGGTCGCGCACCTATGGCGGCAGCCGCGAGATCTTCATCGGCAACCATCCGCTCGAGGACCCGGTGACCGTCCCCGAACCGGTCACCAGCTTTGGCCCGCAGACGCGCGACACGGTGGGACAATGGACCGCAGGCATCGCCTATGAGGGGCGGTGGAAGGATGTCGGCGAAATCAGCGTCGGGGTGCAAAAGACCGATTATCGCAAGCGCGTCTTCGGCCCCGGCGCGCCGGTCATCACGACCAAGGACGGCCCGTTGCTGCTCAACGCGACCGCCGCCGTCTATGCGTCGCCGTCGCTCGCCTTTTACGGCAGCTATACGCAGGGGCTGGAGGAAAGCCCGGTTGCGCCCGGCCACGCGGTCAACCGCGACGAGGCGCCCCCCGCCATCCGCACCCGCCAGTTCGACGCCGGCGTGCGCTGGTCGATCACCCCGGCGATCCGCCTCGTCGCGGGCGTGTTCGAGGTGTCCAAGCCCTTCTACTCGGTCGATACGGCGCGGGTGTTCCGCCAGCTCGGCGACGTCCACCATCGCGGCGCCGAATTCTCCTTTTCGGGGCAGATCGCGCCGGGACTCACCGCGATCGCGGGCACCGCGCTGATCGACGCGACGCTGTCGGGCGACGCGGTCGACAGCGGGCAACTCGGCCGAAAGCCGCTGGCGAGTTTCGGTCGCCTGTCGACCGCGGTGCTCGATTACCGGCCAACCTTCGCGCCCGCCGTCTCGGTCGACCTCGTCGTCGAAAGCACCTCGGACCGCGTCGCGAGCACCGACGGCAAGCTCGTCATTCCGGCGCGCGCGATCGCGTCGGTCGGTGGGCGCTATCGCTTCAAGCTTGGCAAGGCGCCCGCGACGCTGCGCGTCCAGATCGCCAATGTCGGCAACAAATTCGGTTGGGCGAACGGGCCGTCGGGCATCTACCTCTACAATTTGCCGCGCCGGCTGACCGCCACGCTGACCACCGACCTCGGCTGACCCTTTCCCCCCGGCATCACGACAATCAGGAGACCCTCATGCGACAGGTTTTTCGCACGATCGTGGCGGCCGCCACGCTGTTCGGCATCGCCCACGCGGCGCAGGCCCAGAGCTTGCTCAAGCGCCTTGTCGATCGCACCGCGCAACAGGCCGAGGAAGAGGTCCAAAGCGTCGTGCGCGACACGATCGCGAGCGGGCTGCACGGCGGCGGTGGAAGCGAGCCGTCCCCCGACGGGGCAGAGGAGGGCAGCGAAACGGGTTCGAACGACCCCGCGCCCGCACCGGAACCCGCTCGCGCGACGTCCGTCGGGGCGGCCTATATCGACGGCCTGCGCGTGCCGCCCGAGATCGAGGCGCAAAAGGCCGGCTACAACAAGTTCGGCGAGGTCAGCTGCAACGATTGCGAGGGCGGGATCGACTTCGATGGCCGTCCCAAATTTCCCTACGACCAGTTCAGCGGCCAATATGGCGAACGCGCCAAACGCGCCGGCAGCTGGCCGGTCGGCCACGTCCACCGCTGGCAGGGGCGGGCCGCGAAGGGCATGCTGACCGTCACGCGCGAGGAGCAGGTCGAGGGTTTCCGCTGCCGACGCCTCGAATACCGGCTGGAAAAAGGTTCGGCATCGGCCAGTCGCCCCGGGCTTATCTGCTTCGGCCTCGCGAACCGCTCGTCGGAAATCGAGAATTGGCACGAAATCTATTGATCGGCGTAGCATGTCGGCGTTCGAGAGGGCTTGCCCGTCGAGAACGATCATTCCAACCGCGTTGTCCGCAATCTTCTGCTAGGGAAGCGCGCCCGCTGACTTGTCGGAATGCGCAAATGACATTGTCGGAATGAAGGGAGGAAATGGCCGTTAAGCCATTGAGAAAATGGTGGACGCACTAGGGCTCGAACCTAGGACCCGCTGATTAAGAGTCAGCTGCTCTACCAACTGAGCTATGCGTCCACTGCCGTATTCCGGCGCGCTTTGGAGCGTTGGGAAGGACCCTTTGCTGCGAAGCGAGCGGCCCGCTATCATGGCCTTGCGGGGATGGCAATGCCTCCTGCGCATTTTTCTCGACAATTTTCGTCAGCTGAGGCGGCTGCTCTGCTTTTTGCTGTCATTCTCGATCGCCAGGACGATGCCGACGCAGGTCATGATCGTCAGCATCGACGAGCCGCCATAGGAAAAGAGCGGCAGCGGAATGCCGACGACGGGCGCTAGCCCCATCACCATCGCCAGGTTGATCGCGATATAGAAGAAGATCGTCATCGTGAGGCCCGTCGCGGTCAGCTGCCCGAAGCGCGTCCGCGCCTTGAGCGCGACGCGGGTCGACCAGCGCAGCAGCAGGAAGAAGCCGAGGAGCAGCGTGAGCCCGCCGATCAGCCCCCATTCCTCGGCCATCGTCGCGAAGATGAAATCGGTATGCCCCTCGGGCAGGTAATCGAGGTGGCTTTGCGAGCCGTTGAGGAAACCCTTGCCGCCAATGCCGCCCGACCCGATCGCGATCTTCGACTGGCTGATATGATAGCCGGCGCCGAGCGGGTCGCTTTCGGGATCGAGGAAGATCAGGACGCGTTTCTGCTGATAGTCGTGGAGCATCGAAAACAGCACGGGCAGGGCGGCGGCGCCCGCGGCGGCGGCGCTGCCGAACCACCAGAAGGGCAGGCCGCCGACGAACATCACGATGATGCCGCCGGCGCAGATGGCGAGCGCGGTGCCGAGGTCGGGCTGGAGCATCACGAGCGCCGCCGGCAGGCCGATCAGGACGAGCGCCGGCCATAGCGCGGTCCAGGTGCGCGTGTTGCCCGGCGGCAGCTGGGCATAAAAACGCGCGAGCGCCAGCACGATCGCAACCTTCATCAGTTCCGAGGGCTGCAGGTTCATGAATCCGAGGTTGAGCCAGCGCTGGCTGCCTCCGCCGACGAAGCCGAGCAGTTCCACCGCGACCAGCAGCACCAGCACGCCGATATAGCCGATATAGGCGAAATCCTCGAAGATCCGGATCGGAAAGCGCCCGATGATGAGCGCGACGCTCAGGAAGACGACGAAACGCACCCCCTGCTGCAACGCCCAGGGCGACCAGTTGCCGCCCGCCGCCGAATAGAGGACGAGCAGGCCGAAACCGGTGATGCCGGCCAGTATCGCGATCAGCTTCCACGGAATCCGCTGTATGGCTGGCGGGACCGGGATCATTGCGGAACTCCGGGCTCGGGGTCGCTCGATGCGCCCGATTTCCATGCCGCATAGTCGCGGTCCATCCGCTCCTTGATCGTGCCGCCCCAGCCGGCCTCAAAGGTGTCGAGCGCCTCCATCGCCTTTTCGCGATCGAACAGGAAGGTCATGAAATCCTTCGCTATCGGCGCTGCGGCGCGCGCGCCGCCCATGCCATGTTCGATCACGACGGCGGTCGCGTAACGTGGATTGACGACCGGCGCGAAGCCGATGAACAGGCCGTGGTCGCGAAATTTCCATGTCCCGCTCTTGCCGTTCCCCGTGCCCAGTCCGCGCACCTGCGCGGTGCCGGTCTTGCCGGCCATGGTGATGCCGTCGAGCGGCAGGCGGCTGCGCACCGCGGTGCCGGCGCCATTGACGACAAGGTCCATGCCGTGGCGGGCGACGGCGAGCGCTTCGGGGGAAAAGGGCAGGGGCTCGTTCTTGAATTCGCGGTTGATCAGGCGCGGATACAGCCGGCGCCCCGACGCGATCCGCGCCGCCATGACGGCGAGCTGGAGCGGGTTCACGCTGACATAGCCCTGTCCGATAACCGAGTTCAGCGAGTCCGAGGCCGACCATTTCTGGTCGTATTTCTTCATCTTCCACGCGCTGTCGGGAATGGTGCCGTAACGCTGGCTGCTGCCCGCAAGCTGGAATTCCTCGCCGAGGCCCATCAGCCGCGCGGTCGGCGCGATCGCGTCATAGCCCAGCCGGTCGGCGAGCCAGTAGAAATAGCTGTTGCAGCTTTTCATGATCGCCGACGGCATGTCGAGACTGCCATGGGTGCCGAGGCAGCGGAAGAAGCGGTTGCCGAGGCGGTAGCCGCCGATGCAGGTGTGACGTTCGCTCGGGTGAACGCCATGTTCGATCGCGGCGATCGCCGCCATCGGCTTCAGCGTCGACCCGGGCGGATACAGGCCGCGCGTCGCCTTGTTGATCAACGGCTGATGATCGTCGGCACGCAGCCAGGCATATTCGCTGTTGCTGATCCCGTCCGAAAAGCTGTTCGGATCGAAGCTCGGCATCGAGACGAAGGAGAGGATGTCGCCATTGGTGCAGTCGATGACAATCGCAGCGCCCGACTCGCGCCCCATCCGCCGCGCGACATATTCCTGCAGGTCGGCGTCGATCGTCAGATGGACGGTCTTGCCCTGGATGTCCGACGTGGTCGTCAGGTCGCGCACGACCTTGCCACGCGCGGTGACCTCGACGCGCTTCGCGCCCGGGGTGCCCTTCAGCATCGGCTGGAAATATTTCTCGAGCCCGTCCTTACCGATCTTGTACCCCGGCGTGATGTAGAGCGGGTCCTTGTCCTTTTGATATTCCTCGGCATTCGGGGCGCCGACATAGCCGATCAGATGGCCGACCGCCGCGCCGGTGGGATAGTTGCGCGCAAAGCCGCGCTGCGGAGCGACGCCGGACAGTTCGGGCAGGCGGACGAGGATCGATGCATAGTCCCCCTCGGACAGATCCTCGGCGACCGCCACCGGCTGGAATCCCGAGGCCGCCTTGAGGTCGCGGTTGATCCGGTCCATCGCATCGCCGTCGAGCCGCAGCAGGGTGCGAAGCTGGCCGAGCACCATATCTTTGTTGTGCAGCCGGTCGGGGATGAGGTCGATGCGCAAGGACACGCGGTTGTTGGCGAGCGCCTTGCCATGCCGGTCGACGATCCAGCCGCGGCGCGGCGGGGTTAGCGTAAGATTGACACGGTTGCTTTCGGATTCAAGCACATAGCGGTCGTTTTCGACAACCGATATATAGGCCATGCGCGTCGCGAGCGCGGCACCGATGACCATCTGTCCACCGCCGACGAGCAACGCGCGGCGCGTGAAGGTCATGCCCCGCCAGGCTTCGGTGATCGGTGGACTTTTTTTCCGGGGCATGGGTGGGAACTATCGGCGTTTCAGGCGGAAATTGTCAAACATGCCGGTCAGCCGCATGAACAGCGGGACGAGCAGCGCCGACACGATGATCTGCGGGGCCACAAGGCCGAGAACCTTGCCGGTGTGCGCATCGGGATGCGCGATCAGCGCCGCGAGCGACTGAATGATCGCTACGAGCAGCGCGGCGATCGCCCAGTCGTGAAAGAAGCCGCGCCAATAGATACGCTGCGAAAAATACTGGATCGCGATGCTGGCAAAGGTCCACAGCGCGATCGCCGAGCCGATCGGTGCGCCGCTGAACAGATCGTCCCACAGGCCCAGCGGCAGACCGATCCACACCGGCCACATTTCGATGCGCAGCAATTGCCAGCACAGGAAGAACAGCAGCCCGAGCGGCGGCAGCACCGGCGAACTGGCGACCATAGGCAGCATCAGCGGCAGCGCGGAGGCGATCATGACGCTGGCCACGGGCACCATCCGCATCCGCCACAGCGAGGCGGGCTCGCCCAGCCGGCGCGTGTCGGTGCGGTTCATGGCGCGGGCGCCGGAGCGGGGGCCGCCTGCGCCTCGATATTGTCGGGGGTGTAGGCGCGCAGCACGGATACGGCGTCGACCTGGGCCGGGTCTGCGAGCGGGCGAGCGAGAGCGCCGTCAGCGGTACGCCGGACGACGATCGCGACGGGAATATTAGGCGGATACAACCCTCCCGTGCCCGAGGTGACGAGGATATCGCCGGGTTTGAACGGATTGTTCGCGATGTTGAGGGTGCGGATATCGAGGTCGCCGTTGCCCCGGCCGTTGGCGAGCGCGGGGAGCCCGTCGCGAGCGCGGCGGATCGGCACGACATTGTCGATGTCGGTGAGCAGCAGCACCTGCGAAACCGAGGGGCCGCTCGACAGCACCCGCCCGATCAGCCCATCGGCCCCGCGAACCGGCTGCCCCGACGCGACGCCGAGGTTGCGCCCGATGCTGAGCAGCGCGATGCGCTTGCTGCTTGTCGAGGTGGAGGTGAGCAGATAGCCGTTAGCAAAGGCGGCCTTGTCGGTTTCCTGCAGCTTGAGCAGTGCCTTGAGCTGGCGATTTTCTTCCTGCAGCGCGCTCGTCGCGACCAGCTGGCGCCGCGTATCGGCGAGTTCCTTGCGCAAGCGGCGGTTCTGCGACCCCGCGCCGACATAGGCCGACACCCAGTCGTCGATGCCCGAGATCGAACCGATGATCGAGCGGCTGCCGCGCGCGACCGGCGCCGTCACCTCATGGCTCGCGACGCGCAGCGCCGCGAAACCCACGGGATCGGCAACCGACAGGATCGCCAGCAACAGGCCCGCCACCGCCCCGGTCACCGCGATGACATAGGCGACGAACAGGCTCGTCTGGGCCTTGCGGGATTGCCCCGGACGTCGATGTGCCGGGCGGACCATGATGCAGCTTTACCCTATCAGGCTTGCTGGAGCACGCCGCGGAAGGCGGGGTCTTCCATCGCGCGGCCGGTGCCGATCGCGACGCAGGTCAGCGGATCCTCGGCCACCGTCACCGGCAGGCCGGTCGCGTCCTTGAGCAGTTCGTCGAGCTCGGCGATCAGCGCGCCGCCGCCGGTCAGGACGATGCCCTGGTCGACGATGTCGGCAGCGAGTTCGGGCGCGGTGTTTTCGAGCGCGATGCGCACGCCCTCGACGATCGTGCCGATCGGTTCGGACAGCGCTTCGGCGATCTGCGCCTGGTTGATCGAGATTTCCTTGGGCACGCCGTTGACGAGGTCGCGGCCCTTGATGTGGATGGTCAGCCCGACGCCGTCGGCGGGAATTCGCGCGATGCCGAAATCTTTCTTGATCCGCTCGGCGGTCGCTTCGCCGATGAGCAGATTATGGTGGCGGCGGACATAGGAGACGATCGATTCGTCCATCTTGTCGCCGCCGGCGCGGACCGAGGTGGTGTAAGCGAGACCGCGGAGCGAAAGCACCGCGACTTCGGTGGTGCCGCCGCCGATGTCGACGACCATCGAACCGATCGGTTCGGTCACCGGCATGTCGGCACCGATCGCGGCGGCCATCGGTTCTTCGATCAGCCACACTTCGCTCGCGCCGGCGTTCGATGCGGCATCGCGGATCGCGCGGCGTTCGACGCTGGTCGAGCCCGAGGGGACGCAGATCACGATTTCGGGGCTGCGGAACGCATTGGGCTTGCCGCCATGTACCTTGGTGATGAAATGCTTGATCATCTGTTCGGCGACGTCGATGTCGGCGATGACGCCGTCGCGCAACGGGCGGATCGCCTCGATGCTGTCGGGGGTCTTGCCCATCATCAGCTTGGCGTCGTCGCCGACCGCCTTGACGCGCTTGACCCCGTTGATCGTCTCGACCGCGACGACCGAAGGCTCGTTGAGCACGATGCCCTTGCCGCGGACGTAAACCACCGTATTGGCAGTGCCGAGGTCGATCGCCATGTCTTGGGAATTGAACTTAAACCAACGCGAAAAAAAGGACATCGATCGTCATTCCTGTCTTCATGCGGACGGACCGCCCCGTCGCCAATATTCAGCGCGCTTTCCCGTCCGTCAACAGGACCAAATCTGAGGGAGATTCCGGCCGTCCCTGATGGGGCTGGCTGGACGAGAAGATAAGGCTGTGCGGGTGGGTCGCGATTTGCGCCCGACTGCGCTAGGAGAGGGATTATGTCAATACGCCGCCTGCCCGAAACCCTCGTAAATCGGATCGCAGCCGGTGAAGTGGTCGAAAGACCGGCTGCGGCGCTAAAAGAACTGGTTGAAAACGCCATCGACGCGGGTTCGCGCCGAATTTCGGTGCGAATCGCCGATGGCGGAATCGCGCGAATCGAGGTCGAGGACGACGGGTCGGGCATGACCCCCGCCGACATGGCGCTGGCGCTCGAACGCCATGCCACCTCGAAGCTCCCCGACGACGCGATCGAGGCGGTCACGACGCTCGGGTTTCGCGGCGAGGCGCTGCCGTCGATCGCCAGCGTCGCGCGGCTGACGCTCGAAAGCCGGATGCCGGGCGCCGACGGCTGGCGGCGGGTCGTCGACAATGGTGCGGTGGTGGCCGAAGGGCCCGCGGCGCTGGCCAAGGGCACCCGCGTGCTGGTCGAGGACCTGTTCGCGCGCGTCCCCGCGCGCCGCAAATTCCTGCGCAGCGGGCGCAGCGAATATGCCGCGTGCCTCGACGTGGTGAAGCGCCTCGCCATGGCCAATCCGGAGGTCGGTTTCACACTGGAGCATGACGGACGCCGGGTACTCGACGTGCAGGCTGGACAGGACCGGCTGGCGCGCGTTGCGGCGCTGACCAGCCGCGACCTGGCCGGCAACAGCATCGGGGTCGATCTCGACCGCGGCGACGTGCATCTGGGGGGGGTGATCAGCCTGCCGACCTACAATCGCGGTATTTCCGACCACCAATATCTCTTCGTCAACGGCCGACCGGTGAAGGACCGGCTGCTCGTCGGCGCGCTGCGCGGCGCTTATGCCGACCTGCTCGCGCGGGATCGCCATCCCGTCGTCGCGCTGTTCCTCGACGTGCCGACCAGCGAGGTCGACGTGAACGTCCACCCCGCCAAGACCGAGGTGCGCTTTCGCGATCCGCAACTGGTGCGCGGCATGATCGTCGGCGGCCTGCGCCGCGCGCTTGACGAACATGGCTTCCGCAGCGTCCAGCGCCCCGCCGAGGCGGCGCTCGCGGCCTGGCAGCAGGAGCCGGTGGCACCGGCGCCGACGACCGGCTTCCTTTTCGGCGCCGCGCCGCGCACCGAACCCGCGGTGCACCTGTTCGGCGCCGACATCGCGCCGCCCGCCGCCGATGTCGCGCGCGTTTATGACCGGCTTGTGCCCTTCGCTTCGGCGCATGCGCCGCTCGCCGGCCGCGCCGAGGTTGCCGTCGCCCCCGTGCCCGAAGCCGAAGCCCATCCGCTCGGCATCGCGCGCGGTCAGATCGCCAAAACCTATATCGTCGCCGAGGCCGAGGACGGGCTCGTCATCGTCGACCAGCATGCCGCGCACGAACGGCTGGTGCTCGAACAGCTGCGCGGCGGCATGACGGGCCGCGCGGTGCCCTCGCAAGGGCTGCTCCTCCCCGAGGTGGTCGAACTCGACGAGCCCGCCTGCGACCGGCTAGAGGCGGCGGCGGGCGAACTTGCGGCGCTCGGCGTCGAACTCGAACGCTTCGGCCCCGCCGCGGTGATGGTCCGCGCGACTCCCGCGATGCTCGGCAATATAGATTGCATCAAGCTCGTCACCGACATCGCCGACGATCTCGCGGGTTATGACGTCGCGCTGGGACTCAACGAAAAGCTCGAACTCGTCGCTGCCACGATGGCCTGCCACGGCTCGGTCCGCGCCGGCCGCACGCTGGGCGTCGCCGAGATGAATGCGCTGCTCCGCCAGATGGAAATCACCCCGCATTCGGGCCAGTGCAACCATGGTCGCCCGACCTGGGTGAAGCTCGCGATGGACGATGTTGAAAGGCTTTTCGGGCGGAAATAGAATTTTTTGCTCGGCTTTGGGACGAAATCGGGGCTAGGGGGCGAGCTCCCCTCCATGGAGTATCCATCAATGAAATTGACGATTGCTGCGCCGCTCGGCGTTGCCCTCCTCCTCGCGGCCTGTTCGGGCGAACCCCAGGCGGAAAAGGCGGCCGCGCCGGCTCCGGTTGCGGAAAAGGCCGATGTGCCCGACACCGGCAGCGAAAAGCCGATCGAACTGGCCGCGATCGGCAAGGGCGAATTGCTCGCGCTGCAGGGCGAGCGCGCGTGCCGTTTCACGATCGACGGGCAGGATGCGCCCGCGCTCGTCGTCAAGACCGACGTTGACGCGAACGCGACCGCACAGGGTGCGGTCAAGGTCGGCAGCCGCGTTCAGCGTATCGCGGGTCCCGGCGGCTTCGATGAACTGAAGAAGGGCATGGACCTTTCGGGGCCGGGCCTCAGTCTGACCGTCGAACCGTCGGAAGGCGGCACGAAGGCCAAGCTGGCGGCCAGCCGCCCGTTCGGTAAGCCGACCAGCTTCGACGGTGACTGGAGCTGCGACGCCTGAGGCGTCTCAGCCCATCTTGATCCCGGCGACGCCGTTTTCGACGACGCCGGTCGCACGCTTCGACAGCGTGTTGACCGGCGTCGTCACCTTGTCGACCACCATGAAATGCGTCTGCCACGCCTCGCGATTGACGTCGCAGACCATATAACCGCGCTGGTCGTTGGCGAATTTCAACTCGGGGTTGAGCGCCAGCCATTCGTCGGTGCCCTGGCGCTTGTCGCTGCCGTCGCCGCCGCTGGTGATGGATGTGCCGACGAACTCGCCGCCGACGACCTTGTCCTTGAGCACCAGGTCGCCACAGAAATTCTGATGCTCGTCGCCGGTCAGCACGACGCAGTTCTTCAGCCCCGCCATACGGGACAACACCCGCTCGCGTGGCTGCTCATATCCCGCCCAGCTGTCGAGGTTGAGGATTTTCGCCGGCTCGTCGGGTTTGCGGCGCCGGTCGAGCGACATCATCGTGATCTGCTGCGCCAGCGCGTTCCACGTCGCGCCGCCCTTCGCCAGGTTGCGTCCGAGCCATTCTTCCTGCGCCTTGCCGAGCACTTGCGCGTCCTTGCCGTTCACCTCGGGGCAGGCGGGCTTGAACCCGTCGCCGCACGGCTGGTCGCTGCGATATTGCCGCGTGTCGAGCAACTGCATCGCCATCAGGTCGCCATAACGGAACTCGCGGTTCATCGCGACCATGCCGCCGCGCGGCAGCAACGCCTTGCGCACCGGCATATGTTCGTACCACGCCTGCATCGCCGCCTGTTTCTTCAGCATGAAGACTTCGGGCGGCGCGGCATCGGGGTCGTTGCCGGGTAGCCCCATTTTCCAATTGTCGATGTCCGACACCCAGTCGTTGCGGATCTCATGATCATCGAAACTCGACAGAAAGGCGTGGACCGACCGCGCCGCCTGCAAATCGATGTCGCCGAGTTGCTGGCTGTAGGCGGTGCGGAAATCTTCGAGGTCGACCAGCGCGCGAAACGCATGCTTGCGCACCGGGCGCGTCGGCAGCCCGGTGTTGAACAGATATTCCTCGCTATATTCGTAAATGAAGTCGCCATAATGATAAACGAAGGCAAGGTCCTCGCGCGCGAGGTGGCGGTAGGCGCCGAAGAAGCCCGCCTCGAAATGCTGGCAGCCCGCGACGCCGAATTTCAGCGTCTCGGCCCTGGCGCCGGGGGCGGGCAGGGTACGCGCGCGCCCGCGCAGGCTGCGTTCGCCGCCCGCGGTAAAGCGGTAAAAATAGGGCCGGTCGGGCTGCAATCCCGCGACCTCGACATGGACGCTGTGCGCGAGTTCGGGGCGCGCGAGGTCGGTGCCCTTGGCGACGATTTCGCGAAACCCGCTGTCGGGCGACACTTCCCAGTCGACCGGGATGTTGGTCAGCGGCATGCCGCCGTGGCGCTCCATCGGTTCGGGCGCGAGCCGCGTCCAGATGACGAACCCGTCGCTCGCCGGATCGCCCGCCGCGACCCCCAGCTTGAAGGGAAAATCGCGGAACAGTCCCTGCGCGCGCACGATCGCCGGTGCGGCGAGTCCGGCGAGCGTCGCTCCGGTGAGAAAAGAGCGGCGATTATACATGGCAGTTCCCATTGTCTGATGATTCGGCGTTGCGCCGGACATAGCCCAGCCGATGCGGAAATCCCATGTACCGCGATCATGACAAAAGGGTTGCGGGCTGCGGCGCGATCGGGCTTGCGGTGCGCTGGTCTTTCTGGAACTAGGGAATCATCTATCCGGGGGGAAGGTCATGATCACATTGCTGAAATCGCGTGCAGCTCTGTCCGTCGCCGGCGCCGTGGCGTTCGCGGTGCTGATGCCCGCCGCCAGCGCGACCACCGCGCCCAGCCCTGCCGCCGAACAGGCGGCGATCGCGGCGCAGCGGCAGGCGGCCGACCGCCTGACCAAGTCGATGAAGCGCCAGACGGGGACGGTCCATATCGGGGTTGCGAACGCCGACCTCAATCTGGGCGACGCCTATTATTTCGTGGGTCCTGAGGAGGCGCGCACGATCCTCGTCGATGTCTGGCGCAACCCGCCGGGGGCCGCGACGGGAGTGCTCGGCATGGTCTTTCCGAAAGGCAAGAGCTTCACCGACGACACCTGGTCGGCCGTCATCACCTTCGAGGACACTGGCTATGTCTCCGACGACGATGCCAAGACGATCGACTACAACGAGATGCTGGCGAATATGAAGGCCGCCGACGAGGAACAGGCGCCCGCTACGCGTGCCGAAGGCTATCCGGCCGGCATCCTGCAGCGCTGGGCGCAGGCGCCAACCTACGACGCCCAGAAACACTCGCTGGTCTGGGCGCGCGACATCAAATTCGACGGCATGGCGCAGGACACGCTCAACTACGACATCCGCCTGCTCGGCCGCTCGGGGGTGCTCAGCATGAACATCCTCGCCGACATGGGCCAGCTTGCCGAGGTCCGCGAGGCGGCCAAGACCTTCGCCACAGTCGGCAGCTTCCGCACCGGGGCGCGCTATGCCGACTATAATCCCTCGACCGACAAAAAGGCCGAATATGGCCTTGCCGGGCTGGTCGCCGTCGGCGCGACGGCGGCGGTCGCAAAGAAGGTCGGGCTGCTCGCGGTGCTCCTCAAATTCGGCAAGTTCATCGTGATCGGCGTCATCGCCCTGTTCGCGGCTTTCCGCAACGCGATCGGCGGCTTGTTCGGGCGCAAGCCGGCGCTCGATGCCGCCGAATGGCAGGACGAAAATCACATCGCGCCCGCCGAACCCGCCGAAAGCGATGATCCGGCCGACAAGCCCCCGGCGCAATAGTCCCGATCAGCCGACGAGCATCCAGACCGCCATGCCGATCATCGCCAGATTTTCGGTCAGCGAAACAAAGCCCAGCGGCACCTTGCTGCTGCCGCCGACGCAGGCGCATTTGAGTTCGCGCTTGTCGATATAGACCGCCTTGAACACCGACATCGCGCCGATGGTGCCGATGAACAGCGCGACGGGGATCGACAGCCAGGGCAGGGCGTGCGCGGTCATCAGCACACCCGCCAGCCCCTCGGCGAAGGGATAGACTTTGCCGTAGGGCACCCATCGCTTTGCGAGCAGGTCATAGTTCAGGAACATCGTCGAAAAACTGTCGACGTCCTGCAGTTTGAGCAGCGCAAGCACGACCATGCTGAACGAGACGAACCATTCCGCCGCCTGCATCGTCAGCGCCGTGCCGAACGCCGCATGGCTGGCGGCCACCGCCATCAGCGCTGTCATCGCGAACAGCGCGATCACCGGGCGGTAACTGACCGCGTCGGGATCGCGCACGCGCAGGCCGAAATGGCGGCGCAGATCGTCATGGCCGCCGATCCGCTCGCCGTCGATGAAGGTCTGCGGCGTCGTCTTGACGCCGTGTTCGGCCTTGAAGGCATCGACCGCCTCGCGCGTCGTCAGCCAACGGTCGTCGACCGTGAAGCCTTTCCGTTCGAGCAGATATTTGGCCTTCAGGCCATAGGGGCAGGTGTGGCCGGGCATGACCATGCGATAGAGGGTTGCTTGTCTCGTCATGCCCCCCATATCGCATCCGTACCATGATACGGAGTCAAGCGATGCAGATCACCATCGGGAAATTGGCCGCCGCCGGCGGCGTCGGGGTCGAAACGATTCGCTATTATCAGCGGCGCGGCCTGCTCGCGACGCCCGCGCGCACTGGCGGCGACGGCTGGGGCGGAGGAATCCGACGCTATGATGCGGATGATCTGAGGCGCCTGAAATTCATCCGCGCGGCGCAGGGCGCGGGCTTCACGCTCGACGAGATCGGCGAATTGCTCGAACTTGAGGTGGGCGACGATCGCGTGCAGGTGCGCCACCTCGCACGTCAGCGGATCGAGGCCCTCGACGCCAAGATCGCGCAGATGACCGAAACCCGCGCCGCGCTTTCACGCCTCGCCGACCAATGCGCGGCGAGCGACAAGGGACCATGCCCGATCCTGGCGGCGTTCGAGCCAGCCTGATTCCTTTCCCGCTTGCGGGAAGGGAGGATCAACTATGCAGGAAGTGCATCACGTCGCCGTCATGGACGACATAGGCCTTGCCCTCGGCGCGCAGCTTGCCGGCTTCGCGCGCCTTGGCTTCACCGCCCAGCGCGACATAGTCGTCGTAAGCGATGGTCTCGGCGCGGATGAAGCCCTTCTGGAAATCGCTGTGGATTTCGCCCGCCGCCTCGGGCGCGGTGGCGCCGGTGTGGACGGTCCAGGCCCGCGCTTCCTGCGGACCGACGGTGAAGAAGGTCAGCAGATGGAGCAGTTCGTATCCGGCGCGAATGACCCGCGCGAGGCCGGTTTCGTGCAGCCCCATTTCCTCGAGGAATTCCATCCGGTCGGCCATCTCCATCGTCACCAGTTCGCTTTCGATCGCGGCGGAGACGACAACGGCCTGCGCGCCCTCGGCGGCGGCCTTGGCGAAGACTTTCTTGGAGAAAGCGTTGCCGTTGGCGGCGCTGCCTTCGTCGACGTTGCAGACATAGAGGACGGGCTTGCTGGTCAGCAGCTGCGCGGTGCGCAGCACGCGGGCTTCCTCCTCGTCCTTCGGCTCGGTCAACCGTGCCGGCTTGCCTTCGCGCAGCAGTTCGAGCGTCTGGCCCAGCACCGAGGCCGCGATCTTCGATTCCTTGTCGCCCTGCGCGGCTTTCTTCACAAAGGCGGGGACGCGCTTTTCGAGGCTTTCGAGGTCGGAGAGCAGCAGCTCGGTTTCGACCGTCTCGGCATCGGCGACCGGATCGACGCGGTTTTCGACATGCTGGATGTCGTCATCCTCGAAACAGCGCAGGACATGGACGATCGCATCGACTTCGCGGATGTTGCCGAGGAACTGGTTGCCGAGGCCTTCGCCCTTCGACGCGCCGCGCACCAGGCCCGCGATGTCGACGAAGGCGAGTTGGGTCGCGATGATCTTCTTGCTGCCCGCGATGGCGGCGAGCTTTTCGAGCCGCGCGTCGGGCACCGCGACGTTGCCGATGTTCGGCTCGATCGTGCAGAAGGGGTAATTGGCCGCCTGCGCCGCTGCCGTTTCGGTCAGCGCGTTGAACAGGGTGGACTTGCCGACGTTGGGCAGTCCGACGATGCCGCATTTGAAACCCATAAAAACTCCATGCCTCCGGCGGGAGCCGGCGTTGTTCGCGCCCCTAGCGCCAAGTGGCCGCCGACACCAGCCTTTGCCGCCGATGCGAAACCGGTTGCGGCAGGTTCAGTCTTGGGCCCTTATCGCGCCGATGATGAGAATAGCGATCCGATGGGCGGCGGTTGCGGTGATCGCGACGACGAGTGTGGCCGGGGTCGGCGCGGCGACGAGCCGTTTCGAAACCGGCGTGCTCGCCGAACTCAACCGCTTTCGGGGCGATCCTTCGGGCTATGCGACGGTGCTGCGCGGCTATCGCCCGCGTTTCGAGGGCAAGCTGCTCGTCGGCGAGGGCGGCAGCGAGATCGATATCATGACCAGCGAGGGTGTGGCGGCGGTCGACGAGGCGATCCGCGACCTGCGTCCCGCCAGGCCGCTCTCCCGTCTCCGGTACAGCCCGCTTCTCGCGCGTGCCGCCGCCGACCATGTCGCGATGCAGTCACGCTCGGGCGCAGTCGGCCATGAGACGAACGGGCGCGGTCCGGGTGAGCGCGTCAGGGCGCGCGGCGGCGGACCCTATGTCAACGAGGTGATTACCTATGGCCATCACAGTCCGGCCTCGGTCGTCCAGCAGCTGCTGATCGACGACGGCGTGCCCGACCGGGGCCATCGACTCAGCTTGCTGCGTGAGAGCCATCGCTATGCCGGGGTGGCGTGCGGCACGCACAAGGTTCATCGCACGATGTGCGTGATCCTGATGGCGCGCACCGCCGACGGCCTGCCGGTGGTGCAGCGGCCGGCGAAGGCCGAAAAATAGAGGGGCCAGCCTCTCGCCGAGAGGCTGGCCCCGTCGTTACCGGATGGCGCGGCTCAGTTGCCGACCGGCTGGTTGTCGGTCCGGCGCACCACGATGGTCGACGAGCGCGGCTGCTGGCCCGAAACCGGCCAGTTGCCCGTCGGATGCTGGATGTTGACGAAGAAGGTACGAAGGTCGGGTGTATAGGCGAGACCGGTGATCTCGCACCCGACCGGGCCGACGAGGAAGCGTTTCGACTGCTTCGTCGCCTGGTCGAGGTAGAACATCGCGTTCTGTCCGACCGTGTCCTCGATGCTGACGCCCGAGGCACCGGAGGTGCCGGGGACGCTATGGTCGGTCTGCACCCACAGGCGACCCTGCGGGTCGATGCGGATGCCGTCGGGGCTGGAGAAGGTGTCGCCGTTGATATTGCCCGTCAGGTTCGACCCGCCCGACGCCCAGGCCGGGTCGCCCGCCAGCAGGAAGATTTCCCAGCTGAACTTGGTCGCCAGCGGCGAATCGCCTTCCTCGCGGAACTTCAGGATATGGCCGTGGCGGTTGGTAACGCGCGGGTTGGCGGGGTCGGTGACGCGGCGCCCGCTGTTGTTGGTCAGCGTGACGAACACCGCCTTATTGTCGGGGGCGACCGTGATCCACTCGGGACGATCCATCACGGTGCCGCCGGCGACGCGCGCCGCCGATTGGCAGTTGATCAGCACGTCGGCCTGATTGTTGAAGTTGACGATCGTCGGCGCCGGTGGCGTCGTGCTCTGGCTGACATTGCCGGGGTCCGACGCGCCCGCGGTCAGGCCGTTCTGGCCGACGACCAGCGCGCGCCATTCGCCCGTGCCGTCGCCGTTGAAACGCGCGACGTAGAGAGTGCCATAGTCGAGCAGGTCGGTGTTCGCGGCGCGGTTGGTGGCGCTATAGGCCCGGTCGGGGATGAATTTGTAGATGCACCCGGGGGTCGAGTCGTCGCCCATATAAAAAGCGACGCGGCGGTCGGCGTTCGCCATGAAGGCGACGTTCTCGTGGCTGAAGCGGCCCATCGCGGTGCGCTTGGTCGGCGCCGCCAGTTCGCGCAGCGGATCGATCTCGACCACCCAGCCATAATCGTTCGCGGGCTTGGTAGGGTCGAGATAATTGTCGGTGGTTTCCTCGCAGGTCAGATAGGTGTCCCACGGGGTCCGGCCGCTGGCGCAATTGTTGAGCATGCCCTTGATGCTGCCCGACAGCAGGCCCGCCGCGGGGCCACCGGCGCGATAGGCGCTGTTGCCGGTGTAGCGACGGTTATAGGTCGATCCCGCCTGCACCGACCATTTGCCGTCGCTGCCCTTCGAAATCTCGACGACGCCGATGCCGACCGCCGACAGGGCGATCGCCTTCTGGTCGGCGCTGGCGGTCGCCGGGTCGTAGTTGCCCGCCATCAGGATGTTGAAATCGGGATATTCGAAGTTCAGCGCCAGCAGGCCGCGGTTGTTCGCATCGACGCCCGGAAAGGCGAAATATTCCATGCCGTCATGGTTGCCGCCGGCCCATTTCTCGGCGACCGCGGGGCTGGCGGGGAAGCTGCCCGAATAGGGGGTGCCGGTCTCGACCGAATCGCCCGCCTTCAGCAGTACGTCGACGGTGTAGCCCGCCGGCACGGTGACCGTGTCGTTGCGGTTCGCGGCGACCGAGGTGAAATTGACCGCGAAGCTCGGCGGCGTCGGGGTCGGCGTGGGGGTCGGGGTGGGCGTCGGCGGCACCGTCACCACCGGATCGCCATCGGTGTTGCACGCCGCGAGCGCCGGTAGCACCGACAGGCCGAACAGGCCGTTGACGAGCAGCGAGCGGCGCGACGGGTTGGCGGCGACGATCGCTTCCAGGCTGTTCGGGCCGTCGAGATCGGCGGTCGCGCGGCGATACGGCGCGCGGGCTTCGTCGGTAAGATGTGACATGCAGTACCCCTGTTGTTCGGTTGAGCCCCGGAGCTGGATCGCTCCGATGAGGTGGCTCCCGATGGCAGGGGGAGGTGTCAGCGTTGTTGCTTGAACATGTCAGGCCGGCATGACTTGCATGACACCGATGTGACAACCGGCCCCGTCAGTCGTGCACCGCGCGGACCAGCGGCCCAAGCTGGCTGCCGCCCAGCCACGCTAGCTGGACCTCGGCCGAGACCTTGTTGATCGCCTCCTGCGGCTTGCTGCCCGGATGCACCGCGCTGCGCAGCGGGCGTTTGCCCGCGGGCATCGCCATGATCTCGGCGATCGCGCGCGGCACGTCGGCGGGGTCGGCGCTGCGCCCGCTGCCGTCCTCGGTCCCCATACCGCGTGTGAAGGGGGCATAAGCTGCGAGCAGGTCGCCATCGCTGCGGCCCTTCAGCGCGCCCGTATAGATGTTGCGGTTGACCCATACCCTGGTCGGATAACCGCCGGGCTGGATGATCGTCACCTCGATGCCGTGCGGCACCAACTCATAGGCGAGCTGTTCGGACAAGGCTTCGACCGCGAATTTGGTCGCCGAATAATGGCCGCCGCCGGGCACGATGACGCGGCCGAGCTGCGACGATATGTTGAAGATCTGCCCGCTCTTCGCCGCTCGCATCTGCGGCAACAACGCGCGCAGCATGCGCTGGATGCCCAGCACATTGGTTTCGAAGATGAGGCGCGTCGCCTCCATATCCTGCACCTCGACCGGCCCGGTGATGCCGATGCCGGCATTGTTGATGAGCGTATCGATGCGTCCGCCCGCGATCTTCAGCGCCTCGGCGGTGCCGCTGGCGACCGATGCATCGTCGGTGACGTCGATCTCCACGACATGCAGGTCGAGCCTGTCCGTCTCCGCCTCCGCGATCAGGCTGTCGGCTTCCGGTCGCGGGGTGTTGCGCATCGTCGCGATCACCTTCGCGCCATGTTTCGCGTAGAGCAGCGCCCCGAGCCGCCCGAACCCGCTCGACGCGCCGGTGATCAGCACGGTGCGGCCCTTCAGCGCATCGGGGGCCAGTGGTTCGGCGGCACGCAACAGGGCAGGCGCTGCGGCGGTCAGCGCGGCGGCACCGGCGAGCAACTGGCGGCGATTGGGGGACGCGGAGTGGGGCATGAGGAGGCTCCTTTCGGGGCGCCATCATGCATCAAACCGGTGCGCGCGCCAAATTGCCGTCAATGACGCTTGGGCAACCTCGCCAGCCAATCCTGCAAGGCCTGCGGATTTTTGAGCCGGATCAGTTCGCCCGCGAATCCTTCGAGTGCCGCTTCGGTCCGGGGACGAGGGCCCTGGTTCCAGCGTAGGATATAGGCGAGGAATGCGAGGTCGAACCGCTCGGGGCAGCCTTCGCTCATGTCGGGGCGCGATCGGCCGCGCCATGTCCAGATTCGTTTCAGTGCGCGCCAGAAGCAGAGCCCGATCGGAAAATCGAGATAGACCACGGTGTCGGCGCGCTTGAGCCGCTGCGCCATCGTGCCCCCGTAATTGCCGTCGATCAGCCAGCGCTCGCCGGCGGTGATCGCGGCGAGTTCTTCGATCAGCTCGTCCTTGTCGCCCTCGACCCAGCCCGGATGCCAATGGAGCCGGTCGAGATGATGCACCGGCAGGCTCAGCCGCCGGGCGAGGTCGGTTGACAGCGTCGATTTTCCGGCGCCGCAGGGACCGATGACCAGCACCCGCTCCACGGGGATTCAGTTCTGCAATCGCAGCGCGATATCGCTCACAAAGCGCGCGTCGTTGCCATCCGCCAGCCACGGTGCTTCGGCCGCGATCGCGCCGAGCAGGTCGACCAGCGGCTCCATCTCGCTCTTGTGATAATTGCCCAGCACATGGCCGGTCACGCGGTCCTTGTGTCCCGGATGGCCGATGCCAATGCGCACGCGGCGGAAATCGTCGCCGATATGCTGGATCATGCTGCGGATACCGTTGTGGCCCGCCGCGCCGCCGCCCTGCTTGATCTTGATCTTCATCGGCGCGAGGTCGAGCTCGTCGTAAAAGACGGTGACGTCTTGCGGCGTCAATTTATAGAAATCGAGCGCGGCGCGCACGCTGCGGCCGCTTTCGTTCATGAAGGTGCCGGGTTTCAGCAGCAGGATACGCTGCGATCCGATGCGCCCGTCCTGGATCCAGCCCTGGAATTTCTTGGCCGGGGCAGGAAAGCCATGGACGTCGGCGATGACGTCGGCGGCCATGAAGCCGACATTGTGACGGTGCATCGCATATTGGGGCCCGGGATTGCCGAGGCCGACCCAGAGTTGCATGGCAGTGCCCTTCTCGGGGTCCGGAAGGGGCCGCCTTCGCGAACGAAGGCGGCCCGATCAGATTCAGGCTTCTTCGGCGGTTTCGCCGTCATCCTTGGTCGTGTCGCCGCCGGTCGACTTGAGTGCCGACGGAGCAACGATCGTCGCGATGGTGAAATCGCGGTCGGTGATCGCGCTTTCGCTGCCCTTGGGCAGCTTGACGTGGCTGATGTGGATCGAATCGCCGACGTCGAAGCCGGTGACGTCGATCGAGATGTCGTCGGGGATGTTGGCCGCGTCGCACACCAGCTCCAGCTCGTGACGCACGATGTTCAGCACGCCGCCGCGCTTCAGGCCCGGCGAGGCTTCTTCATTGGCGAAGATCACCGGAACCGCGACATGGACCTTTGCATCCTTGCTGATGCGCAGGAAGTCGGCGTGGATCGGACGATCCTTGACCGGGTGGAAAGCGACGTCCTTCGGCAGGGTGCGAACCTGCTTGCCATCGACCTCGATCATAACGACCGAGTTCATGAAGTGACCCGTCATCAACTGCTTCATCAGCAGCTTTTCTTCGACATGGATCATCAGGGGTTCTTCTTTGCCGCCATAGACAACGGCGGGGACGCGGCCATTACGACGCAGTTCACGCGAGGCTCCCTTGCCTCCGCGATCACGCGTCTCGGCCGACAGCACCAGCTGGTCGCTCATCATTTTTCTCCGAAACAGATTACACAGTTCCGCCACGCCTCCAGGGATGACCATGGTCGGAAGCGGGGGCGCTTAGCGCCCAACCGGCGGAAATGCAAGCGCTGCGGCGCCTATTGCACCCGCGTCACCCGAAAACCCTCGGCCTCCAGCAAGGCGGGCACGCCGTCGGGGCCGACAAGATGCCCGGCGCCGACCGCGACGAGCAGTGTTCCGGGTTTCGTCATCCGCTGCTTCGCCCACAGGCTCCAGCGCCGGTTGCGGTCGGTGATGATCGTGGCGCGCGCGGCGGGTACCGCGTCGACATCCTCGTTGATCATCGCTTCCAGCGCCTTCACGTCGCCGCGCGCCCAGGCGGCGGTCAGCGCCTCGACCGTCGGCACCGCGTCACCGGCTCCAGCAGCGGCTTTGGTGAGCAGGGTCCGCTGCGTGGCGGGATCGAGCGTTTCGAACATCATCAGCTGCGCCCGCGCGCTTTCCAAGCCGCCGATCGGTTTCCCCGCGTCCTTGAATTGTACGGTCAGCCCGGTTTCGACGCCGTTCGACGGCAACAAGGCGGCGTTCTGCGCGACGCGCTGGCCCATCATCACCATCACCGCCCAGTCGTCGAGTGCGTCGCCGCCGAACGGCTGCCCCGCCCCGCTCGCCTCGAGCGTGCGATAGGCGGCGAGCGCCGGCGCGGGCAGGCGCTTGTCCATCGCGAGCGGCGCCTCGCGCGGCGCGAGTCGCTGGAACTCGGCCCCCACCGCCGCCAGCTGGTCGGGCGACAGTTCGAGGATCAGTTCGTCTGCGGATGCGATCGCCTTGCCGACTTCGCCGCCGTCCCATTCGGTTCCGGCGGGCAGGGCGTGCATCGTGCCGAGCAGGAAGATGCGCGTGTCGTCATCCGCGACCAGCCACATCGCGGGTTTGGCCACCTCGGCTTCCGGCGCCGGGCTGCACGCTGCCAGCAGGCACGCGAACAGGGCGACCGCAAAGCGGCGACCCTGTTGGCGGAACAGACTATCCCGGCGGGTCAATATTTGACCCGCTTTGCCGACAGGCCGCGCTTCTTCAAATAATCCTGGACGCTGTTCTTCCCGGCAAGATGTCCTGCCCCGACCGCGACGAACACGGTTCCGGGCTGGGCCATACGTGCCTTGATCTGCTCGGCCCAGCGCGCGTTGCGGTCGTAGAGCAGGACCTTGGCCAGCTCAGGGGTTCCGGCCATGCTCTCGTTCATCAGCACGGCGAGCTTCTTGGGGTCGCCCTTGGCCCATAGCACGACCATCTTGTCGAGCATCGGGCCCAGCTTGTCGAGGTCACGGACGGTCGCGTTGAGGAAGGCGACTTGCTGCGTTTCGGGCAGCGCGTCGAAGAAGCCGAGCTGTTCCTCGAGCGTTTCGAAACCCGCGATCGGTTTGCCCGCAGCCTGCGCCGCCGCGGTGAGCTTCTTTTCGGCGCCCTGTTCGGGGTCATAGCCAAGCTTGGTCAGTGGCAGGACTGACAGCGTCATTGCAGGAAACCAGGGTTCGAAATTGTCGAAGGCATTGGCGGGCAGCCCGAGGCTTGTCATCGCCGCCTGATAGGCCTTGAGTTCCTCGGCGTTGAGGCGCGACGGGATGGTCTTGCCGGTCGTGTCCATCGCGAGCGGTTTCATCACCTTCGCCACCTCGCCCTGGTCCTCTGGCATCACCATTTCGAGGATCAGCTGGTCGGACTTGTCGAACGCGTCCTTCACCGCCTCGTCGAACCAGCCGAGGCCGGGCTTCAGCACATGCACCGACCCGAAGAGATAGATGGTGGTGTCATCGTCCTTGACCACCCACAGCGCGGGATCGGCATCGACCGTCGCGGCGGGAGAAGCGGGGGCGGGGGCGCTGACCGGCGCCGGTTCGGCGGCGCGGGCGACGCTGCCGCCCGGGATTATCGCGCATTGGGCGAAGGGAATGACCGCGCAGGTGGCGGCGAGCGTCTTGAACCATTTCTTCATGGGGAACGAACCTCTCATGGGGCCTTTTGGCCGTCGGATAGGAAAAAGGGGAGAGCGAAAAGCGTCAGCGGAACTTCAGCCACAGGTAAACGACCGCGTTGACGACCATCGACAGGAGGAAGAGCAGCATGGCGTCGGCGGGCGGTGCCAGCCCGGCGCGGTGCAGGACCCACCAGACCGGCGCGGGGAAGATGAAGGCGTACCAGCCCGCAAGCCCCGCCCACAGCCAGGCGCGCTCCTCATGATCGTCGATCGCGCGGTGATAGAGGATCATGCAGACCGCGAGGCCGAGCGTCCAGAACAGCGCGGCGCCGATCGCGAAGCTTTCGCTCAGCGAGCCGGTGCTCGCCATTTCGAGCGCGTTGCGCCCGGCCGGCTGGTCGGCGACGGTCCAGCCGCCGATAATGCCGCCGATCACGCCAGCGGCGCCGAGCGACAGCCAGTATTTCTTGCGCCGCGGCGACATCGGACGCCGGGTCTTGGTGGTCTTGCCGGTGTCAGTCATCGCCATTTCCTTCGGAACCATCGTCAAAAATTTCCTCGATCGGCAGGTCGAACAGCCGGGCGAGCTTGAAGGCGAGCGGCAGCGACGGGTCGTATTTTCCCGTTTCGATCGCATTCACCGCCTGCCGCGACACGTCGAGCCGGTCGGCCAGTTCGGCCTGGCTCCAGTTGCGCATCGCGCGCAGCACTTTGAGTTTGTTGTTCATAGGGGCCTCGCCAGCCTGTTCCTCGATCCGGTCGCGCCGCCATGAAGGACGGCAGGGTCCCGGCCAAGGACAATTTGCGAATTGCGGGCAATGGAGCGCGCGAGCGTTTCGGGCCAAGAGACTGGAGCGCCGGCGCCGTGGCGGGCGCTCCAGCTCAGGTCGCCGACCGACACCGGGGAGCATCGGTCGAAACGAAACCGCGAAACACCGGCCGCCGTCATCAGCGTGCGGCGCGAACCATCAGCAGCGCGAGCTGCGTGCCGCCTTCGGCGCGGGCGATGGCGCGGTCGGCCTGCGGCTTGGCGCTGGCCAAGACGTCAGCAATGCACTGCGACTGGCGGGTCATTTCGGCGACGCCGCGCGCGCCGTTGTTGCAAAGGCTACGTGCCGCGCTCTTCACGCGCGTTTCGAGGCGCTGCTGGCCCCGGCCGGTGGAAAGGTCGAGGTCGGCGATGCGGACTTCGGCGGTGGGCTGCTCGGCGGCGAGCGCGGGGGCGCCGGCGACGGTGAGCGAGAGGGCGAGGATCAGGGTGCGGGTCATCATGTCTATATCTCCTTGGCTTATTAGGTGTTGGTCATGGCCACCTGTCTTTGTGTCAGGTGTTATTGACTATATGTCGCGATTCGCTGACTATGTCAACAAGACCTGACAAAAAGTTTTGTGAGCCTGACAAGGGGCGCTGTTTCGCGAGGGTTCGAAGGGCGCGGAGCCTTGACCCTCGCGCCCCGCTGCGCCAAGGGCGGCGGCAATTGTTGCACCTGCGAAAGATGGCGAAAAATGGCCGACGCGGCGGAAAAGGCCCCCCTCAGCTTTCAGGACATGATCCTGACGCTGCATAATTATTGGGCGGCGCGCGGCTGCGCGATCCTGCAGCCCTATGATATGCGCGTGGGGGCGGGGACCTTTCACCCCGCGACGACGCTGCGCAGCCTTGGTCCAGAGCCGTGGAACGTCGCCTATGTCCAGCCGAGCCGCCGCCCGACCGACGGGCGCTATGGCGAGAACCCGAACCGGCTCCAGCATTATTATCAGTATCAGGTGATCCTGAAGCCGTCGCCCGCCGACCTGCAGGATCAATATCTGGGCAGCCTCGCCGCGATCGGCATCGACCCGCTGCTCCACGACATCCGCTTCGTCGAGGATGATTGGGAATCGCCGACGCTCGGCGCGTGGGGGCTGGGCTGGGAAGTCTGGTGCGACGGGATGGAAGTCACCCAGTTCACCTATTTCCAGCAGATGGGCGGCTTCGACTGCAAGCCCGTCGCGGGCGAGCTCACCTACGGGCTCGAACGCCTCGCCATGTATATCCAGAATGTCGACAATGTGTACGACCTGCGCTTTTCGGACGCGGTCGGCGACGTCGCGGCGGTCAGCTATGGCGACGTCTTCCTCGAGAACGAACGGCAATTCTCGAAATGGAATTTCGAGGTCGCCGATACCGACACGCTCTTCGCGGGATTCAAGGCCGCCGAGGAAGAGTGCAAACGCGCGATCGCGGCGAATGTCCCGCTCGCGGCCTATGACCAGGCGATCGAGGCGAGCCACCTCTTCAACCTCTTGCAGGCGCGCGGCGTGATCAGCGTCCAGGAACGCGCCAATTACATGGCGCGCGTCCGCGACCTTGCGAAGGGCAGCTGCAAGGCGTGGATCGACAGCCAGTCCGAAAACTGGACCGCAAAATATCCGGGGTGGACGCTGTGACCGACTTTCTTCTCGAACTGCGCAGCGAGGAAATCCCGGCGCGAATGCAGGCCGGCGCGCGCGCCGAACTCGAAAAACTGTTTCGCGCTCAGATGGCCGCCGCAGGTCTTGAAACGGGCGATCTCACCATCTGGTCGACCCCGCGCCGCCTCGCGCTGATCGCGCGCGACCTGCCGCAGGCAACTGCCGCCGTCAGCGAGGAACTCAAGGGGCCGCGCAGCAGCGCGCCGCCGCAGGCGCTCGAAGGCTTCCTGCGCAAGACCGGCCTGACGCAGGACCAGCTCGAAGACCGCGACGGCGTGTATTTCGCGGTGATCGACAAGCCCGGCCGCGCGACCGCCGACGTGCTCGCCGATGCGATCCCCGCCATCGTCCGTGCCTTCGCCTGGCCCAAGTCGATGCGCTGGGGCAAGGCGAGCGCGAGCAGCGAAAGCCTGCGCTGGGTGCGCCCGCTGTCGGGCATCGTCGCGATTTTCGGCGAAGCGCTGATTCCGTGTGAAGTTAGCGGGATTTCCGCGAGTTTCGCGACGCGCGGCCACCGTTTCCACTGCCCGGGCGAGATCACGATCGGTTCGGCGTCGGATTATGCCGAAAAGCTGCGCGCCTGCCATGTCATCGTCGACCATGAAGAGCGCCAGGCGATCGTCCGCACCGGTGCGGCGAAGGCTGCTGCCGACGCCGGGCTGACGCTGGTCGAGGACGAGGGGCTGGTGATCGAGAATGCCGGGCTCACCGAATGGCCGGTGCCCTTGCTCGGCCGCTTCGACGAAGCGTTCCTGGAGGTGCCGCCCGAAGTCATCCAGCTGACCGCGCGCGTGAACCAGAAATATTTCGTCGTGAACGATGCGGGCGGCAAGCTCGCGAACGGCTTCGTGTGCACCGCGAATATAGACGCGAAGGACGGTGGCGTGGAGATCGTCGCGGGCAATCGCAAGGTGCTCGCGGCGCGGCTTTCGGATGCGCGTTTCTTCTGGGAACAAGACCAGAAGAAGACGCTCGCGCAGCATGCCGAGAAGCTGGCGAACATCACTTTCCACGAAAAGCTGGGGACGGTCGCCGACAAGGTCGAGCGCGTCGCGAAGCTGGCCGAATGGCTGGCGAGCGAAGGCATTGTCCCGAACTGCGACCCCGCACTCGCGCGGCAGGCGGCCGAACTGGCGAAGGCCGACCTCGTCACCGAAATGGTCGGCGAGTTCCCCGAACTGCAAGGCCTGATGGGCGGCTATTACGCCCGCGCCGAGGGCTTGCCCGATGCCGTCGCCGACGCGATCCGCGACCATTACAAGCCGGTCGGGCAGGGCGATGACGTGCCGACCGCGCCGGTAACGGTGGCTGTGGCGCTGGCGGACAAGCTGGATACTCTGTTCGGGTTCTTTTGTGAGGATATGTTCCCGACCGGGTCGAAAGACCCGTTCGCTCTTAGGCGTGCGGGCATTTCTTCACTGCGTCTGATTTTGCAAAACGGATTGAAGCTGTCGACTGACGCCGCAGCGACGCAATGGCTTGGCCAAAGTGATCCGGTTGCTCCATTGAACGAAAAGCAAATTGCTGATCGCAAAATCCTGACAACGATTCCGGACTTTTTGACGGAGCGTCTGGCGGTTCAATTGCGCGAAACTGGTGTATCGGCAGATGTGGTGCAGGCGTCGCGTGAATGGAATAGTCGAGACGACACGCGGCTTGATCGGACGGAAGCACGTGCCCGGGACTTGCAAGCATTCTTGGCGACCGAGGACGGCACCAACCTGCTCGCGGGCTACAAGCGCGCGGCGAATATCCTGAAGCAGGCGAGCAAAGATACCGTCATCCCAGCGAAAGCTGGGATCGCTGGCGATGGCGAGCCGACGATGGCGGCCCCAGCTTTCGCTGGGGCGACGGAGATGGAAAAGGCGCTGCTCGCCGCGCTCGACGCCGCCGGGCCCACGGCCGCTGCCGCGGTCGCCGAGGAGCGCTTCACCGACGCGATGGCCGCGCTCGCATCACTCCGCGCGCCGATCGATGCCTTTTTCGAGGGCGTGATGGTCAACGACCCCGACGAAGCGGTCCGCGCCTATCGCCTCGGTCTGTTGTCGCGCTTTACCGGCGCGGTGCACGGCGTCGCCGATTTCTCGAAGATCGAGGGCTAGGGCCGGCATAGGAAATCCCGTTCGTGTCGAGCGAAGTCGAGACACCGCGAAGGCACGAACGACCGATGGGCATCTCGACTTCGCTCGATGCGAACGGATTTGAGAAGCCTTGAGAATGACAAAGCAAAACTGATTCGACCAACCGGGACTGCATAACTATCCAGCCGCAACCTCCTCCCCGGGGCAGCAGGAGCATATGATGACGAAGATGGTGCATTTGTTCGGCGGCGCGGCCACCACGGCCGAGCGCTCGAAGGAATTGCTGGGCGGCAAGGGGTCGAACCTCGCCGAAATGGCCTCGATCGGCCTGCCGGTCCCGCCGGGCTTTACGATCACCACCGACGTCTGCACCGCCTATTACGCCAATGGCGAACAATTTCCGGCCGGGCTGGTCGAGGATGTCGCCGCGGGCATCGCGCATATCGAGGGGATCACCGGCAAGAAATTCGGCGATCCAGCCGATCCTCTGCTCGTCTCGGTCCGCTCGGGCGCGCGTGTGTCGATGCCCGGGATGATGGACACGGTCCTCAACCTCGGTCTCAACGACCGCACCGTCGTCGGCCTGTCCGAAGCCTCGGGCGACCCGCGCTTCGCGTGGGACAGCTATCGCCGCTTCGTCCAGATGTACGCCGACGTCGTCATGGGCCTTGACCATGCCGAGTTCGAGGAGGCGCTGGAAATCGCTAAGGAAGACAAAGGCTTCTACCTCGACACCGAAATGTCGGCCGAGGATTGGCAGGCGCTGGTCAAGGAATATCAGGCGATCGTCGAACGCGAGACCGGCGCGCCGTTCCCGCAAGAACCGAACGACCAGCTGTGGGGCGCGGTCGGCGCCGTCTTCGCGAGCTGGGAAAGCGACCGCGCAAAAGTCTATCGCCGCCTGAACTCGATCCCCGCCGAATGGGGCACCGCGGTCAATGTGCAGGCGATGGTGTTCGGCAATATGGGCGACACCTCGGCAACGGGTGTGGCGTTCACGCGCGACCCCGCCACCGGCGAGCGCGCCTGGTACGGCGAATGGCTGATCAACGCGCAGGGCGAGGACGTTGTCGCGGGCATCCGCACGCCGCAATATCTGACGCTCGCCGCGCGCGAGCGGGCGGGCGCCAAGCCGCTGTCGATGGAAGAGGCGATGCCCGAGACCTTCGGCGAGCTCGGCCGCGTCTTCGACACGCTCGAAACCCATTACCGCGACATGCAGGACATCGAGTTCACCGTCGAACGCGGGACGCTTTGGATGCTCCAAACGCGCAGCGGCAAGCGCACCGCCAAGGCGGCGCTCAAAATCGCGGTCGACATGGCGGCCGAGGGGCTGATTTCTGAGGAAGAAGCCGTCGGTCGCGTCGATCCGGGCGCGCTCGACCAGCTCTTGCACCCGACGCTCGACCCGAAGGCCGTGCGCGACGTGCTGACCAAGGGGCTGCCCGCCAGCCCCGGCGCGGCATCGGGCAAGATCATGTTCGACGCCGACAGCGCGGAGAAAGCCGCGGGCATGGGTGAGGCGGTGATCCTCGTCCGCGTCGAAACCAGCCCCGAGGACATCCACGGCATGCACGCCGCCAAGGGCATCCTGACCGCGCGCGGCGGGATGACCAGCCACGCGGCGGTCGTCGCGCGCGGTATGGGCCGCCCCTGCGTCTCTGGCGCGGGCGGGCTGTCGATCGACGGCAACGCGCGGGTGCTGCGCGTCGGCGGGCGCGAACTGCGCGAGGGCGATATCCTGACCCTCGACGGCTCGACCGGCGAGGTGATGGCGGGCGAGGTTCCGACCCTGCTGCCCGAATTGGTCGGCGATTTCGGCACCCTGATGGTGTGGGCCGACAAGGTCCGCCGCATGAAGGTGCGCGCCAATGCCGAAACCCCGCAGGATGCCCAGGTCGCGCGCGATTTCGGCGCCGAGGGCATCGGGCTTTGCCGCACCGAGCATATGTTCTTCGACGCCGCGCGGATCACCGCGGTGCGCGAGATGATCCTTGCCGAGAACGAGGCGGGTCGCCGCACCGCACTCGCGAAACTGCTCCCCGAACAGCGCGCCGACTTCGCCGGGATTTTCCAGGTCATGGCGGGCCTGCCGGTGACCATCCGCCTGCTCGACCCGCCGCTGCACGAATTCCTGCCGACGCGCGAGGAGGATTTCGCCGATGTCGCCGCCGCCGCCGGCGTTGGGATCGAGGCGCTCAAGGCGCGCGCGAACGAGCTCCATGAATTCAACCCGATGCTCGGCCATCGCGGCTGCCGCCTCGGCGTCACCTATCCCGAAATCTACGAGATGCAGGCGCGCGCGATTTTCGAGGCGGCGTGCGACGTCGCCGCCGAAACCGGCGCGGCGCCGATTCCCGAGGTGATGATCCCCTTGGTGGCGACGCGCCGCGAATTCGACCTGATGAAGGCCGTCGTCGACGCGCAGGCGAAGGCTGTGTTCGCCGAAAAGGGGCGCGAGATCGCCTATCTGGTCGGCACGATGATCGAACTGCCGCGCGCCGCACTGATGGCAGGCGAGATCGCCGAGACGGCGGAGTTCTTCAGCTTCGGCACCAACGACCTCACCCAGACGACGATCGGCATCAGCCGCGACGATGCGGGCCGCTTCCTGACCCAATATGTCGACAAGGGCATCTTCCTGACCGACCCGTTCGTCAGCCTCGATGTCGAGGGGGTCGGCCAGCTGATCGAGATCGCGGCCGACCGCGGCCGCAAGACGCGCCCGAACGTCAAGCTCGGCATCTGCGGCGAGCATGGCGGCGACGCACCGAGCATCCATTTCTGCGAAGCGACCGGCCTCGACTATGTCAGCGCCTCGCCTTACCGTGTGCCCATTGCCCGTCTGGCGGCCGCGCAGGCGGCGTTGAAAAAGGGCAAATAGCCGGGAAGGGCGCGCATGAAGAGCTGGCACCGCTATGCGATCACTTTGGTGGGCGGATTGGCGGTGGGGCTTGGCGGCGCCTGGGCGCTCACTAATGGCGGGCTCGGCGACGGCGGGATCCGCAACGGCCCGTGGTCGACCTCGCTCGGTTACGGGACCAAGGCGACCGACCCGCTGACGCGCGCGATGGTCGCGCGCTCGGGGCTGCTCGCGCTGCCCGCGAAGGAAACCGTCTATTGGCTTGCCAAGACCGACGCGGCGGGCGCGCCGCTCGACGGCAATTGCCGCTACAGCCTGTCGGGCAAGCCGCTCGACGCGCGCTGGTGGAGCGTCACCGTCTATGATGCCGAGGGCTATCTGGTCGACAATCCGGGCCGGATCTGGTCGGTCAACGGCGCCAATGTCGCGCTCGATGCCAAGGGCGAATGGAGCGTCAGCATTTCGCCCGACAAGCCGCAGGACGTCGCCTGGCTGCCCGGTATCAAGGGGCAACCTTTCCAGCTGACCCTGCGCATGTACAACCCCGGCCCCGCCTTTCGCGCCGACCCCGTCAAGGCGATGCTTCCGCGCATCGTGAAGGAGGGCTGCTGAAATGCGGAACTGGCTCGGCCCCCTCCTTTTTGGCCTGCTCGTCGCGGCGGCGACGGCATGGGCCGCGATTCTCTACATCCCCTATGGCCTGATGAATGTCGCGATGGACCGGCTGGGGCAGGGCGGGGTGAACACCATGTCCTACAGCAATCTCGCGACGCCCGAACGCCAACCGGTCGTGCGGCCCAGTCCCGACCTTGCCTATTCGAGCTGTCCCTATGATCTGTCGGGCGGACCGGTGGCGATCGACGTCACTCCGGTGGCGGGCCGCTACAGTTCGCTCAGCCTGTTCGACGCGGCGACCGACGTCATCTTTGTCCGCAACGATCTGGAAGCCGGCGGCAAGCCCTATCGAATCATTGTCGCGCGCGAAGGGCAGGCGGTGCCTGTGGGCGCGGAGATCGTGCGCACCGCCCATGACCGGGGCATCGCACTGATCCGCCTGCTGCTCAGGGAGCCGGGCGAAATCGCCGGTCTCGACGCGGCGCGCCACCAGTCGTCCTGCTCCGTGGTCACAAAGCTGAAATAGGGGGTTGCGCCCCCGCACGCTCCCCCTTAAAGGCGCGTCTCCACGCACCCGTAGCTCAGCTGGATAGAGCATCAGACTACGAATCTGAGGGTCGGACGTTCGAATCGTTCCGGGTGCGCCATTTCGGTTCAAAAGACCGAACGCCTAGCACCGCCGCCTCTACGCCAGAGGCGGCGGTGAGGGTCCGCAGCAACTCGCTGCGCTTGCCGAGGATGCGAACCTCGGACTTGCTCACGACCTCGACCCGCTGCGCGACGGCTCTCAGATAGTCCCGAGCGAAAGAACCATCGTCCCGGCGCAGCTTGCGACGGGCGGCCATCGCGAACGCGCGCAGGCTTTCGACGGTGATGGCCGGGCCGATCTTCTCGATATGGGAGACAGCGCGCTCGGCATCGCCCCTGGCCTGGTCACGGATCGCGGTCAGCTCGGCGATGCGGACCTTGAGCGAGGAATCGCCCATATCGACCACGCCATTTTCGATCGCCTCGTAGAGCCGTTTGAGCTTGGCTTCGGCTTCAGTCGCCCGTCGCTCCAGATCGGCGACGTGCTGCCGGCGCTGCCCGACCCACTCGTCGCGCCGCTCAAGCAGCGCATCCATCATCTCCTCCAGCCGCGTCGCATCGAGCAGGCGCGATTCAAGATGTTCGGCGACGGCGGTGTCGAGCTTGTCCATCGGGACGGTGATGCCGGGGCAGCCGGTCTTGCCTTGCCGAGCCTTGGTCGAACAGGTGTAGTAACGATACTCGCGCCCCATGCTGCTCGTGCCCGAGCGCAGCGTCATCGCCCCGCCGCAGCAGGCGCAGAAGCAGATGCCGGTGAGGAGGATCGAACCGCCCACCGCGCGCGGCGGCATCATCTTTGGGCTGCGCGCCTTCAACGAGCGTTGGACCGCCTCCCATTCCGCCCTGGTGATGATCGGTGGCACCTCCATCACCGAATGCTCGGCCTCCGGCTTGGGGCTGCGCGTCTTGTGGTCGCGCGTGTTGAAGCGATGCTCACCGATATAGGTGGTGCGGGTCAGCAGCAGATGCACCGAGGCAATGCCCCAGCGACCGCCGTCGCGGGTGCGGACGCCGTTCTCGTTCAGCCAGGTGGCGATCGACTTGAGTCCCATCGGCCCGTTGTTGTCGATGCCGTTGAGCGCCATGCGGTAGATGCGCCGCACCGTTTCGGCATGGATCGGGTCGATCTCCAGCTTCTTCTTGATCTTCGCCCCCCGGCGCTCCGCTTCGACCACCCGGTAGCCGATCGGAGCGCGGGCGCCGTTCCAGAAGCCCTGCCGCGCGTTCTCGTTCATGGCACGCAGCGTATGCTTGCCGTTTTCCTTCGACTGATACTCGTCGAACAACGTCATGATCTGGCGCATCATCACGCTCATGGGATCGTCGCCCAAATCCTGCGTGATCGAAATCAGCCGCACGCCGTTCTTCGCCAGCTTGCGAATGTAGAACTCGAACTGGAACTGGTCGCGGAAGAAGCGCGAGAAGCTGTGGACGACGATCACGCTGAACGCCGGCGGCTTTTCCATCGCTGCATCTATCATCGCCTGAAAGGCAGGGCGGCGATCGTCGGTCGCGGTGTTGCCTGGCTCGACGAAAACCTCCGCGACATCCCAGCCGCGCGAGAGGCAATAGCTCTCGATCTGGCGGCGTTGGTCGGGAATCGACAGGTCGCTCTCAGCCTGCCGGCCGGTCGAGACGCGCAGATAGAGCGCGGCGCATTGCGCCGGCTGGATCGCGACGGCGTCAGAGAATGCGGCGGTGGCGTTCATCATGGTTCGACCAATCGTTGGATGACGTGCATCGGCAGCACGAGGCGTTGGGAATCGGGCAGGCGCACGAAGCCGTTGCCTTCGTAGAAGGCGGCTGCGCGTTCGTTGATCGCGTCCACGACAAGCATCGACGATCCGACCGAGGATGCGGTGAGCCACGCACGGCGAACGGCATCGGCGACCAGCACCGCGCCGAGCCTTTCACCTTGCCGCGTCTGGGAAACCGCAAGCTGGCCGATCAACGTCGCGGCGACGAGCGGGTAACGCGGAACGTGCCGCCGCGCCGCCGCCGGCACGTCGCCCTGCGCGAGCCCGGTCGAACTCAGCGTGTAATAGCCGAGGACCACCCCGGGATCTGTTCGTTCGGCGAGAACGAACACGCCGGCCGCCTTGCGACGAATATCCTGTCCGGCCTGCGTCCGGAGATAGCGATCGAGACTATCGACGCCGCACGAAAACCCTTTCCGGTCGTGGTGCGATCCCAACGGCTCGATCAGCAAGTCTCCCTGCGGCTGGGCCATATTACGATGCGACCCGGCGCTTGTGCTCGTCCAGCGCGCGGATCAGGCGCTCGCTCGGTTCGGGCGGATTGACGAGCGCATCGAAGAACGCCGTCCGATCGCGGTCCGACAGCACCAGCGTTTCATGGTCGGCGATCATCCGCCGGGCCGTATCCGCTAGCGCGGTCACGCAGAAATCGCTGACCTTGCGACGGCTGAGATGAGCGGCCCGTTCAATCAAATCCTTGGTTTCCTCATCAATGCGGAAACCGAGGCGCTCGACCCGGTTTCCTCGGGGGGATTCCGCTACGGGCAATTTGCGCGGCATGGGAGCAACTCCTGAACGATCCATCACCGCTTCAATGTGCGTCATTCTGACTAACAAATCAACCCCTGAGCAAACCACCACCGGATCAGGGGAGCGGCCCGAACAGCGCGTCCAATTCCTTGCGGAGATGGCCTTCGATCACACGCAGCTCCATGTCGCCGATGGGGACGCGCTCCGGCCAGTTGTCGGTAACGACGATCGGGCTGTCCTTCTCGGGCGGCCGGGAGCCCGATCGGCCGCCGGACGCGGGTTGATAATAGTCGTGCAGGTCATCGAGACCATCCGACCAGCGGCGGGGCGCGCGGAGGCGACGTTTGCGGGAGAGGGCCATGCACCCAAGCTGCCGCGCGTGCCGATGGAATCCAGAGAAATCGCCCTAGTGACAGCGCTCTTGGCAGCGTGGTGCCGGCGGTGCGCTTCGGCGTATGACGGCACAATGCGGAATTGGCGTAGCTGGGCGTAGTAGAGGCGGCGGCAGATAAGTGCAGACGGCGGGAGGCTCTCGTCCATTCTGATGTGGGGATGTCGCGAACCCATGCTGACCCATCGATAGGACAAGGATAGGTCACGTCCGTCAACGTGGTGTAATTTCGGGTGTGGTCCCGGGCCGCATCGATCAGGCGGCTTTGGGTGTAATCTGTAGCGGTGCGACCTCCTCGATCTGGGGTGTGGCGAGTGCGCTCATGCCTTCGAGCTGCATGTAGCGACACTGAAGCTGATATTCGTCGTTCTGCTCGAGAAGCACGGCGCCGATGAGGCGGGTGATACTGTCCTCGTTGGGGAAGATGCCGACGACGTCGGCGCGGCGCTTAACCTCTTTGTTGAGCCGTTCGAGTGGGTTGGTGCTGTGCAGCTTCACCCGGTGCTGCTCGGGGAAGGTCATGTATGCGAGCACGTCCTGCTCGGCGGCGTCCATGCAGGCACCGAGCTTGGGCCATCGGGCGCGGAGCTGGTCGGCGACGTGACGCCAGGTCTGAATAGCGGCGGCATGATCGGGCTGTAGGAAGACCTGCCGGATCGCGGCGGCAACGACAGTGTTCTGGCCTTTCGGCACGTGCGCCAGCGCGTTGCGCATGAAGTGGACGCGGCAGCGCTGCCAGGTGGCGCCGACTACGCGGGTAATGGCGGCCTTCAGGCCCTCGTGGGCGTCGGAGATCACCAGCTTCACGCCTTTGAGGCCGCGCCGGACGAGGTCGCGCAGGAAAGTCGACCAGAAAGGTTCGGCCTCGCTCGGGCCGATATGCAGGCCGATGATCTCTCGCTTGCCCTCAGTGTTGACGGCAACGGCTATTATGGCTGCGACGCTGACGATGCGACCGCCCTCGCGGACCTTGAGATAGGTGGCATCGAGCCAGAGATAGGGCCACTCGCCGATGAGCGGGCGCTTCAGGAAGGCGTTCACCCGCTCGTCGATGTCCTTGCACAGCTTCGACACGCTCGACTTGGAGATGCCCGACATCCCCATCGCCTGGACCAGTTCGTCGACGCGACGCGTGCTGACGCCGGCGATCCACGCCTCCTGGATCACCGACACCAGCGCCTTCTCGGCGGTCTTGCGCGGCTCGAGGAAGCCCGGGAAATAGGCCCCGGTCCGCAGCTTCGGGATCTTCAGGTTGAGCGTCCCGAGCCGGGTATCGAGGGCGCGGTCGCGATAGCCGTTTCGCCAGGTGCTGCGCTCGCCGGATCGTTCGTGCCGGCCGGCACCGATCAAGCCATCCACATCGGCCTCCATGATGATCTGCAACACGCTCTCGGCCACGGTGCGCAGAAAGTCGCCGTCTCCGCTCTTCGCCATCAGCTCGGCAAGGGGTAGTCTGTCATCGGTCATCGGGATCAACTCCTCGGTTGGGGGTGAAGTCGGACAACTCCACCTTACCGATGAGCCCGGTGACCACCACAACGCCGTCGCCGGGGTGGGGCCTCGGCCCCACCCCGGCAACACCGTCAGCTACACCGGGAAATTACACCACGAGCGCGGACGCTAGCACAAGGATAGGCTGTCGCCGAAACGGGCGTAAAGCAAAGAGGAGAACAGATCGAGCAGGTAGGTTGGCGCCTCCCTTCGGGACCGCTGCTCTATCTCCGCTTCGCTCCGACCGAACCCCTGACGGGTTTCGTCCGATGCCGGTGACGATCAGCATGGCGGGGCGGCGTTGCACGCCGATCCGTAAATCCGCCGAGGCGGATTTGCGCTTCCTCGTTTCAACGGAGATCAGGCCAGGGCGTGCGCCGGCCCGATCGCTTTGGCTGGCTGGTCGCTACGCTCCCCTCCCGCGGTGTGGGCGTCGCTTCCCTCTAGGCCCGCCGCGCCGGGCCGCAACGCGCGTGCCGCGCTTACCTCCTCTTCGTTCCGGCCCTGCGGGTGCTGCCCGGCTCCGCCGGCGGGCCTTCCGGTCGCTCTTTCGCCGCCCACCCCGCTCCGGGTGCGTGTGCTTTGAAGGAGTAAGGACAATGAACGCTGTTACCGAAACCGTTGCCGCCGAGCCCGTGTCCGGCGTCGAAATCTTCGTTCCGCTGAACAAGCTGAAGAAGTCCCCGCGCAACGCCCGCAAGGTGCCGCATGGGGAAGCCGCCATCGAGGCGCTGGCCGCGTCGATCCAACACAAGGGAATGATCCAGAACCTTGTCGTGGAACCCGAGGTGAAGGCGGACGGGATGCCGACCGGCTGCTATTTCGTCACCGCTGGCGAAGGCCGCAGGCTGGCGATGCTGCTGCGCGCCAAGCGCAAGCAGATCAAGAAGTCCGAGCCTGTGCGCTGCTGGCTCGATACGGCGAACGATCCGGCCGAGGTGTCGCTGGACGAAAATGTTACGCGCACGGCGATGCACCCCGCCGACCAGTTCGAGCGGTTCCATGAGCTTTCCCGCGACAAGGGATGGGGCGCGGAGGAAATCGGCGCGCGGTTCGGCGTGTCGCCAGAGATCGTCAAGCGGCGGCTCCGGCTGGGCTCGGTCAGCCCGAAACTGATGGACGTCTATCGGGAGGATGGGTTGACGCTCGACCAGTTGGCGGCGTTCGCCATCACCGACGACCATGCCCGGCAGGAGCAGGTTTTCGAGAACCTGTCTTGGAACAAGGAGCCGTGGATCATCCGGCGCGACCTCACGGCGAGCAACGTGCCCGCGAGCGATCGGCGGGCCGTGTTCATCGGCGCGGATGCCTATGTCGAGGCGGGCGGCAACGTCATCCGCGACCTGTTCACCGAGGATGACGGCGGGTTCTTCGAGGATGCGGGCTTGCTCGATACGCTTGTCGTGGAGCGGTTGCGCGAGATCGCCGGGGACGTTCTGGCCGAAGGCTGGAAGTGGGCCGAGGCGAGCATCGACTATCCGCATGGTCATGGGATGCGGCGCACCTATCCGCAGCATGTCGCCCTGTCCGACGAGGACGAGGCACGGCTGGCGCAAGCGGCGGAGGCGCATGACGCCCTGATCGAAGGCTACGACTCCTATGAGGACATGCCCGAGGACGTGGCGGCGAAGGCGGAGGCGTTGAGCGACGAGATCGACGCGATCAGCGCCAAGCGTTCGGGCTACGATCCCGCCGTGGTCGAGCGTGGCGGCGTGTTCGTTTCGCTCGGCTCCAATGGCGAGGTAAAGATCGAGCGCGGCCACGTCCGGGCCGAGGACGAGCCGCAGCCCGAGGCGGAGCCGGAGGACGAAGGCGACGGCACCGACGCGGAGGGCGGCGAAGCCGTGGAGGACGACGAGGACGCGGACGAAGAGGTGGACGAGGCCGACGCGGGCAAGCCCATTTCCGACAGCCTCATTCGTGACCTCACGGCCCACCGGACGCTTGGGCTTCGGCTGGCCTTGGGCGAGCAGCACGACATGGCGATGGTCGCTCTGACCCATGCGCTGGTGCTGGACCTGTTCTATCATGGGTTCGGCAAGTCCTGCCTCACGATTACCGCCAAGAGCGAAGACCTCGCCACCCACGCCGAGGGCATCGGTGACACCAAGGCGGGCGAGGCGCTGGCGGCGCGGCATGACCAATGGGGCGCGCAGCTTCCCGACGAGACGGCGGACCTATGGCCGTTCCTCGTCGCGCTGGACGGCGACAGCCGGACCGCGTTGCTGGCGCATTGCGTGTCGCTCACCGTCAATGCGGTGAAGGTGCCGTGGGAGCGTTTCGCCAGCCGCATCGAGGCGGCGGAAGGACTGGCCGAGGCGGTGGACCTCGACATGACCGCGAAGTGGACCGCGACCGCCCGCAGCTATTTCGGGCGCGTGACCAAGGCTCATATCGCGCAGGCGGTGAGCGAGGCTGTCTCTCCCGAAGCCGCCGAGCGCATCGTTCCGATGAAGAAGGCGGACATGGCCGACGCGGCGGAGCGGCTTGTCGCCGGGACCGGCTGGCTTCCGGCCCTGTTGCGCACCACCGAGGCCGAATCCGAGACGGTGGAGACGGAGAACGTCGCAGCGGACGAGCAGCCGGCGGAAGCGGAGGCCCCCCATACCGAAGCGCAGGACGGCGAGGACGCGATGGCGCAGCCGACCGAGGCCGAGGCGGACCCGAGCGAACCGGAGCCGGAGGACGAGGATCAGCCGCACTATGCGGTCGCCGCCGAATAGGGGGCGGGCCGGGGCCGCGTAAGCGGTCCCGGCCTTTCGTTTTGCTGACTCGATCCGTCGCGGCCGCGCCCCTGCAGGGGCGCGGCCGATTTGTCGTGGAGGGAAAAATCGCGCTCGCCGGGCCACGGCCCGGCTCGCCGTCCTTGTTGGCGTGCGATCGTGCCAACAGTATTGCCCGCGCATGGCGACAGCACCGGATAACCTACGAATCGACACGGCTTCCCGCACCATCCTGGCCGCGCAGCGCGCCATCTTCCGGGCCATGACCGACGCCGAATCGGTGGCCTCCTGGCGGCCCCCCAAGGGAATGCACGCGCGCATCGAGTCGTTCGACCCGCGCACCGGCGGCGGCTATCGCATGGCCTTCATCTACGAAGATCCCGCGCCGGATGTGGTCGGCAAGTCCTCGGCGCGCGAGGATTGGTTCACCGGCCGTTTCGTCGAGCTGCTCCCCTATGATCGGATCGTGGAGGATGTCATGTTCGTCTCGGACGATCCGGCGTTCGCAGGGACAATGCGCGTGACGACGACGCTGACGCCCGTTGCCGACGGCACCCGCGTCACCATCGCCTGCGAGAATGTGCCGCCGGGCATCGGCGCCGAGGATCATCAGGCGGGGATGGCGTCCACGTTGCGCAATCTCGCGGCCTTCATCGAATAGCCTCAGCCGAACAGACCGGGCAGCACCGGCATGGGTTCACCACGCCCGGCGCGCACGGCATTGCCGGCCGCCGCGACCGTCACCCATTCCACCCGCCAGTCGAGGCGCAAAACATCGGCTGCGCCGTCGCGCTGAATCCGTGCGATCCCAGCGCCTTCCTCGCTCACCGCGAAGCGGCAATCGTCATCCTTGCCATAGGCCGCCTCGACCAGCGTGCCATCGGAGAAGCTGAGCCAGCATCGGCCGGTGCCGCCTGTCGGCACCGCCAGGTCCGCTTCGATGTCGCCCGTCACCTTCAGTCTCGCGCGGTCATCGCTGCGGATCATCACGCTCATACGCCGTCCTTCACACTGCCAAATCGGAACGCGGTGATGTGGAACATAATGTGAACATGACGCAAGGGCATTGCGTCCGGCCGTTGACGGGAACGGGCGCACCCGCTGGCTTCCGCAGGGCCTGGCGGGGGAAGAACCGGACGCGGTAAGCCGGAGTCCGCCCGATCGAGACGGATTGAGATCGGCGGGCGAATAGTCGGGAACCCCGAGCGAGACTCCAGACGCATCTTTGGTCTTTCTCGGCGCCGCCGCCGCCCGTCGCCGTCAGGCAGAGGCAAGCGCAGGGCCGAGCTTCATGTCATCCCCTGCACCCCGCTTCGCTCGCCACGTTCACCCGGCAAGGCAGGATCACCGGGACCATAGCAATCGGTAGCGGCGCGCGATTACCATCGACCTTCTGCCAGTCCCGAGATCTTGCCGGGCGGCGCTGCCACACGGCCTCTCCAAAGGCTTGTCTGGCCGAAGGCCGCCTGCCTTCCCGCAACGGCGTCGAACGGCTTTTTTCCGCCGCCGGCGATGCCGGCTTTGCAGCGCGAAGCAAAAAAGCCGTCCGCCGCCGCCTGCCACTTCGTTTCGCCCTTCGGGTGCAGGTCAGTCGTCCCCCGGCCGGTCGACAGCCATCGAGGCCGCGGTGGGCGCGGTCCGAGGCAAGAAAGGACTGACGACATGATCCGCGGCATCTTCACCGCCACCGATCGCGGCTACACCGGCGAAATCCGTGCCTTCGGCACGCGCGAGCAGGTCGAGCTTCGCCAGGTCGAGGGCAAGGACAACGACAAGGCCCCCGACTTCCGCATCCATCCGGCCGACGACGACCGGATCGACTACGGCGCCGCCTGGGCGAAGACCAGCAAGGAGAAGCGTCCTTACGTCTCGTTCAAGCTGACCCTCCTCGGCGGCACGCCCGTCTATCTTCGGATGTTCGAGTCCGAGAAGACCCCCGGCACCTACGAGTTGGTCTCCGACTGACCTTGCCGCGCCCCGCCGTTCGGCGGGGCGCTCCCTCTCCAGCCTTCCGCAGAAGGGACCGACGCCATGCGCAAGCCGCTCGGCCACAATGGCGGGCCGCCGCTCGACACCGATCCGCCGCGCCTTCCCGATGCCGCTTGCTGCGCACGATGCCGCCACTGGCGGGCGCCGAGCGAGCGCGAGGAAAGCGATTATCGCGCCTACCAAATGGGTGTCATCCGTCGTCGTGTCGCTGAGCCGTCCGGCGCCTGCGACCGGGTGATGCTCCGGCCCGGCGGCCCGATCGCGTTCGCTGGCACGAAGGGCCGGAGCCGCTGCTACAATTTCGAGGCGAAGCCAGAACCGGTCTACGAGTCCCGCTACGGCCAGGCGTTCGTCACGATCTACGAGAACGGCCGCGTCGTCTGGCAGGGTCGCAAGGGCGAGGAACCTACCGAATACCGGCAAGGCGAGCTGTTCTGACCCTTCCAGCCGGCGGTGCTGATCGTCGGATGAAACGTGTCGTGCTGTCTTGCCGCCGTCATCTAGTGCGGCTAATTTGAGAACGACTCGCAATAAGCGAAAAGGGGATAGCGCAGAATGGATCGACGATGACCCGCCATTTCACGCCGCCGACCCGGCAAGAGACCGCGCCCACCGCGATCCTGATCGACGCGACCCGCTGCTGGCGGCAGGCGCGCGATGCCGGTCATCCGATCCAGCCCTGTCTCGCCGATGTGCTCGCCGCGCATGACTGCACGATGCTCGCCCCGGTGCTCGACAGCCTCTGCCTGTTCTACGAAGCGGCGCTCGGTCGGCCGCTTGCCGTGGGCAAGGCGTCGACGCTCTCCGAGGACGAGCACCTGTTGCTCGGCCTGCTCGACGGCTCGCCCCCGCGTGCCTGCCTCGACTGCACAGACAGCGCGGCGAGCGCCCTCGATTGCGCGCTCTGCTCGACGCGCATCATGCTCGCGCTGACGCTCGGCGGTCCGGCGCCGACGTTGCAATGAACGGCCCCATCGCCAGCATCGATGCGCTGGAAGGCGTAATCGGCAAGACGCCCGGTGCAATGCACCTCAAGGTCATCGACCATCTCGACGCGGGCGCGCTACGCTGGATCGCGGCGGCCCCGCTGATGTTCGCCGGCTTCGGCAGCGGCGCGGGCATGAGCGTGACGCTCGGCGGCGGCGCCCCCGGCTTTACGGAAGCCGGGACGCGCGAGCTATGTTTGCCGCCCGCCGCGCTCGACGATCCCGCGCTTGCGCGGCCCGGCGAGGCGTTCGGCTCGCTGCTCCTGGTCCCCGGCATTGGCGAAACTCTGCGCGTCAACGGTCGTGTGACCGAGGCCGGCCCGGACGGCATCCGCATCGCCGTCGAGGAATGTTACGGCCATTGCGCAAAGGCGCTGATCCGCTCCGACCTGTGGGCGGCAGCGCCCGTCGCGGACGCACCGGACGATCCGGCGGCCTTCGTCGCCGTCAGCCGTTTCCTCGCGCTGGCGACGTTCGGCGAGGAACGGCGGGCCGACCTCAGCCCCAAGGGCGATCCGGCCGGCTGCATGGCGCGGCTGGACGGCGATACCCTGTGGTTCGCCGACCGGCCCGGCAACAGGCGCGTGGACAGCTTCCGCAACATCCTCACCCAGCCGCGCGTCGCGCTAGTGTTGCTGATCCCCGGCGCGAACCGCGTGGCGATCGTGCGCGGGACCGCGCACCTCACCACCGACGAGGATGCCCGCGCCCGGTTCGAGGTGCAGGGCAAGACCCCGCTGCTGGCGATCGGGATCAAGGTGGAGGCGATCGACCTGCGCGCCAGCCCGGCGCTTGAGCGGGCCGCGCTGTGGCCGGTCAAGCCGGACGCGCACGGCATCGAGCCCGCCAAGCTGTTCGTCGAGCATATCAAGCTCAACCGCAACGCCGGCCTGGCCGGGAAGCTCGCCAGCGCCGCGTTGGCGGTGCCGGGGATGCAGGGCTTGCTCAAGAAGGGCTTGGATAAGGACTATCGCGACAATCTCTATTGATCGGCGCTGGACGCCGCCCGATCAATTCAGCGCGCCGCGTTCGCTGGCCTGTTCGGACCAATGGGCGAGAACATCCTGCGTCAGCGCGCTGGCACACCGATTATGCCGGGCAATGAGTGCATCCAAAGCTGCTCGCTGATCCTCCGTCAGCTTCGCCTTGTAGAGCACGGCCATCATCTTGATGAGGACGAGAGCGGCTTTGGCATATTGCTCGCGGAATCCAGCATCATCCGCAAGATCGTCAAAATCGACTTCTTCCATGCCGGCAAGTGTCTGCCGGGCGTGGTCCAGTCCTTCCTCGATTTGCCTCTGTGTGAGCTTCATCCTGCCGAGTCGCCCGCCAGTTCACCAAATATATCCATACTATAGAGGATCGCGCGTCTCACGAAGAGAAGCGGCCATCCTGGCCGCATCTTGGAATTGCTTTGTTCGTGCGCGCCGGCAGGCCGGCGCGGGGCGCTAAGGGCCAGCCCTCGCGCCGGACAAGGGAAGCTGTCGCCGTCCGGGCCGGTATCCCCAGCCTTCCGCGCCTTCGGCTTGTGCAGGCCGGGTGATTCCCCTCCGGCCCGGCCGCCCTTGTCCGTTGCTACCCCGGTCTCGCCGACGGGCAGGGTTTCAGCGCGGCGCTTCCGCTGCGCGGAAACCCAAGCCCACGGAAGGACAAGACCCATGAGCATCCATCATCTCGCCACCCGCTTCGGCCGCAATGCCCACCAGATCAGTGGGCGCGAGGCGCTCGACAACGAGGCGCTCTATCGCCACGTCCCCTCCATCTTCGCCCGCGAGGCGCACGACAGCCGTTCGGAGCGCTATGTCTATGTCCCCACCATCGACATCGTGGAGGGGCTGCGCCGGGAAGGATGGTTCCCGTTCTTCGCCGTCCAGTCAGTCCCGCGCGACGGGAGCCGCCACGGCCACGCCAAGCACATGCTGCGCCTGCGCCGGGATGACGGCATCGGCAAGCCGGAGGCGGCCGAAGTCATCATCGTGAATAGTCACGACGGAACGAGCGCCTATCAAATGTTCGCCGGGATGCTCCGTTTCGTTTGCACCAATTCCATGATCGCGGGCGAGCGGTTCGAGGAAGTCCGCGTGCCGCACAAGGGCAACATTCAGGACGACATCATCGAAGGCGTTTACACCGTGGCGGAGGACTTCCCCCGGCTGATCGACGCCAGCGAGAGCATGAAGGCGGTTCGGCTTTCCGATGACGAGCAGCGCTTGCTTGGCGAGGTGAGCCTTGTCGCCCGCTACGGTGAGGAGGAAAGCCCGCTTCGCCCTGACCAGATCATCGAGCCGCGCCGCCGCGAGGACTTGGACCGCAGCTTGTGGACCACGTTCAACGTCATTCAGGAGAATGTCATTCGTGGCGGACTGCATGGCCGCAGGCAGAACGCCGAAGGCCGTATCCGCCGTAGCAGGTCGCGACCGATCAACGGCATCGACCAGAATGTCACCCTCAACCGCGCGCTCTGGACGCTGGCCGAGGGGATGCAGCGTCTCAAGGCGGGCTGATTATCATGCCGTAGGGCCGGGCCGTCCGGCTCTACGGCATCCCCTTCTCCGCAAGATTGCCGCCGCCGATCCGGCTTCCCCGGATCGGCGGCGGTCGCGCGTCCCAAAGGTCCGCGCGACCGCGATGGGCGGGGAGCCTGTGACGTATACAACAGGTTCTCCGAACTAAAGGTCACAGGAACTGACTAAACGCGGTTTACCACTCCCCGATCAGGGTCAGGAACGATGTTTGCGGGGGCGCACCGCAGACGCAGCCTTCGGGCTGCACCGTGATGCCGAATCCGCGTCCAGTGAGGCGGATTTGCGGGCACGGACAGAGGCCCTGGGTGACGCGGTTTGAAAGGCAACTATCGGAGATCATCCGTGACGGCCGGCAGGAAATTCGAGGATCGCCCTCCCGACAAGCCGCATCTCACCGGCTATGACGAGGCGCATTTGTCCGATTATCTCCGTCTGCTCGATGCCGATGCCGAAGGTGCGGACTGGCGAGAAGCGGTCGCGGTCATCTTCGGAATCGATCCCACTTGCGAGCCGGAGCGGGCGCAGGTCGTGCATGACACCCATCTGGCCCGCGCCCGCTGGATGACCGAAGTCGGCTACGCTTGGTTACTGGGACCGCGCCTCCAATAATGGTCCAAAATGAACCATAAATAGACGTGCAGTCGTTCGCCAATTAATTCTTGGATCATTCTAAACCATATCTTTGTCTCTACGGTGGTGCTTCCTTCGCACTATCCGACAAGTAGGTCTTTCCTGAATCCTGCCCGGCCCGAGCCTGACCGCAGGCCGGAAGGGAGGATGCCGATGCCACCACGTCCAGGGTGGCGTTCGCGCGCGGCCGGCGATGAGCCGGAAGCCCCCGGACGCCCGGAGTTCGCCGCCGAGTTCCTACGCCGCAACCGCCGGTATCGGACCGAGCATGATGCCATGATGCGCCGGATCGAATCCGGCACGGTGAGCGAGGAGGCCGGCTTGGCGGCACTCGCCCGCCGATGGGGGTTATCCTTTCGCCTATGCGCCCTCCCAGCTTGCCGGACCGCTGTGTTGGCGGCCCGAGCTTGTCGCCACCACGATTGTCCTCGCCGCCGCGCCAGACGGATTCCTGCGCGCCAAGCCGGTTGACCCGGCCGCGCTCGGTCCGCTGCTGGCCGATCTTTCCGGCCCCGATGGACGGCACGTCATTCTAGCGGACGCCGAAGGCGAGCACCGCCTCTGGATACGCGACGCAGCGCCCGGCCAGCCGCTTGGGGCGTTCGTGCCGCTGGACCCGGATTTCGAGACGCGGATCACCAGCCTGCTGCGCTTCTACCGGAGGCTGCTAGGCCGGCGATCCGGGGCGCAACCCCGAGGCTGGCCGTTGACCGCGCAGCGCCGCGACCGGCTCGAACGGATGCTGCGCGCCCTCGACATGCGGCTGGCCGGCGCGAGCCACCGCGAAATCGCCGCCGCCTTCGGCCATGACAAGGCTGCGCGGTTGCCGGCCACGCAATGGAAAGTCTGCTCCGCGCGATCCGCAGTGGTGCGACTCGTGCGTGATGCCGAGCGCACGATGAAGCGGGATTACCTCAAGCTGCTGCGCATCCGCTGACCACAAGCCACGGGATCAACCGGCGGCGACCCGCTCCCGCAGCGCCTGATGATAAGGCCGATGGCGGCGCTCCTCGGCGTTGACGGCGGTCTACCGTTCCGTCTCCTGCACCTGACGGCCCATCTCATCCCAGCGCTCCGCCGACACTTCGTGCAGGCGGCGGCGCTGGGGAAGCTGTTCGCGGCTCGCTTCCGCGCGCATCGCGGCGGATCTCTCGAAATAGTAGCTGGCACTCATCGCGCGCTTATCCGGCGTTCCCGGCCGCAAGACAAGGCAGGCCGGCGGCCGCCCATCCGATCCGCGGGGGTGGTCACATCCGTGCCCCGCATATCTTCGAACTCCACCCCGCCGTCGTTCCTTCGCCATTTTCGCCTCCTGCCGCCGTGACACCCGCAGGAGCTGCCGGATGCCGAAGCCGAACGGAAATCCCCACAATTTGCCGCCGCGCCTGCTGCGCACGCCGGAGGCCGCGCGATTCCTCGGCCTGTCCGGCCGGACGCTGGAGAAGCATCGCTATTTCGGCACCGGCCCGGCCTATCGCCGGCTCGGCGGCCGCGTCGTCTATACCGTCGACGATCTCCAGGCATGGGCCGATCGCGGCACCAAATATTCGACCTCCGATCCGGGGCAGGACGACCTCATGCCCCGGCGCCTGCCCGAACCACCTCCGGCGCGGCCATGAGCAGGTCAGCTTCCCCCAAGGGCAGAGCCGATGACGGCGAACGCGCCGAGCTCACGCTGTTCCCGTCGATGGGACAGGGCATCGCCCCGCGTGACGCACAGGATCTGATGGCGTGGCCCTTCTTCAGCCTGGCTAAGTCGAAGCGGGTCGAGCCGATCGACTTCCGCATGGGCGCCACATGGATTTCGGTCGAGGCGGTGCTCGATCATGGCATGGCGACGATTTGGGATGCCGATGTGCTGATATGGGCAGCAAGCCAGATCGTCGCCGCACGCGACGCCGGTAAGCCCACGTCGCGGCTGATGGCGGCGACACCCCATGAAATCCTGACCTTCACCCGTCGCGGCACCGGCAAGGCGAGCTACGAGCGGCTCAAGGCCGCGCTCGATCGCCTGCAATCGACCACTATCGCCACCTCGATCCGCCAGCAGCATCAGCGCCGCCGTCATCGCTTCTCGTGGATCAACGAATGGCAGGAGCGGCTCGACGGCAACGGTCGCCCCCTCGGCCTCGAACTGATCCTGCCCGACTGGTTCTATGCGGGCGTCCTCGATCAGAGCCTCGTGCTCACCATCGACCGGGCCTATTTCGATCTCACGGGCGGTCTTGAGCGGTGGCTTTACCGCATCGTGCGCAAGCATGGCGGGCGGCAGGCGAATGGCTGGTCGTTCGATGTCGCCCACCTCCACCTCAAATCGGGGGTTCTGTCCCCGCTACCCAAATTCGCGTTCGACCTGCGCGCAATCGTCGGTCGCCAGCCTTTGCCCGGCTACCGGCTCGGCCTGGAGCGCACCTTCGGACGCGCGCGCCTGACCTTCGTCGCCATTCCCGAAGACCCGCTCGATCGCGCCATGCGCCGCCTGCGTCTCCAGCCTGTGGATAAGTCATGACCGGACTCGGACTATCGGTAATGGCGAGGTTCGGACGATCGGTAATGCCGGAGTCGGACTATCGGGAATTTCATTCCCCCGCAAACCCGTGGAATCGCTCGCGGAATCGCGTCTCTTCTAACTATGCTAATAGAGAAGAATACTTCGTATTCTTGCTAACGGCGTTGCGGGGTGTGAAAAATCCGTCGCGATCCGCCTCGCGGACGGCGCCACTTCTGCCGTTTCTACTACGCTATACTACTACGCCTTCGCTGGCGGCCTTGCAATCGCGGCAGGTTCGCGCGGGTATGATGCCTGGTGATGGCGAGCCGGCGTGTGCGGCCAGCCTGATCGTCGAGGCGTTCGGCGACGCCGTTCGTTGCGCCAACCCCAAAGCCATCGGCGGCGCGATCCCGCGCCCCGACGCCGCGCTCGATCCCGTGTTCGGGCGAACCTCCATCGATGCCCGCGGAGACGAACGATGAACGATAACCGACCGGCCGGCGCGCGCGCCGGCCGCACGCTCAGCGTGCTTGCCGGCGACGGTCTCACCCATGTCGAGCTGACATGGATCGAGAAGAAGCTGGAGCACTGGATACGCTTCGGGCGCATCGTCCAGGACCGCATCCTGACGCGCCGCACCCGCGTCGTCAGCTTCCGGCCTGGCGCGGTGTTCGCGTTCGTGCGCTGGGCGTCCAACGACTTCGGCACGATCGTTTCGCGCATCGACGTGGTGCGGGCCGTCGCGCCCCGCGAGCCCTACACGACGCTGCCGTTCGTGCGGCCGGGCGGCGACATCCTGCTCAAGATCGAGGGCTGGCCCAAGGTCGCCCAGGTGCTCGCCGCGATCGACGCGGTGGAGGCGGAGGGCGTCGATCCCTGCGACGCCGCGCCCGATCATTGGCGCCACGTCCATAACCGCATCGCCGCCGGCCATCAGCCGCGCCCCTACACGCTGGAGCGCCATCGCGCCTGGCTCAAGCGCCGGGAGATCGAGGGATGACACGCTTCGGCTATGTCCTCGCGACCGTCACCACGGCGGAATTGTTCGCGGCGCTGTTCGTCACGGTCGCGATCGTCCAGCCGCGCCCGCGCCTGATCTGGAACGCCAGCGCGAGCGCGCCGATCGGCCTCTACCGTCTCGAACGGGACGCCCATCCGTCCGTCGATACGCTGGTCGCCGTCCTGCCGCCCGCGCCGATCGCTCGCTGGCTCGCAACGCGCCGCTATCTCGCCGAGGGCGTGCCGCTGCTCAAGCATGTCGCGGCACGGCCGGGGCAACGGATTTGCCGCACCGGCGCCGTGGTCAGCGTCGATGCGCGACCCGTCGCCGTCGCGCTCTCCCGCGACAGCCGGGGCCGGCCGCTGCCGGTTTGGCGGGGATGCCGCACGGTTCAGTCCGGCGAGCTGCTGCTGCTCAACGCATCCGTCCGCGACAGCATGGACGGCCGCTATCTCGGCCCGCTGCCCGCATCCGGGCTGCTTGGCCGCGCGATCCCGCTGCTCACCCGCGATGCGCCCGGTGCGCCGCTGCGCTGGCGCGGCCTGCGCGCTCGACCCGCTTTCCACCCTGCCAACGAAAAGGAGTCTGGCGATGTCGCCCATGATCTTTGAATCCACCGCCGATGGCTATGCCGGCCGCGTCCGGCTGTTCGGCATCGACGAAGCGATCGTGCTGGTCGCCGCCGATCCGAGCGACGCCGAGGGCGCGCCGGATTACCGCGTCCACCTCGACGACGAAGACGGCCCCGACATCGGCGGCGGCTGGAAACGTGTCGGTGAGCGGGCCGGCGACTATATCGCGCTGGAGATCGACAGCCCGCTTTTCGGCGCGCCGTTCCGGCCTGTGCTGTTCCGCGCCGACGATAACGGACGCGCGCTGCGGCTGTCGTGGAAGCGTCCGCGCCCGCGCGATGATCGGGTCTGAGCGGCGACCGTCCTCAGCCTCTTTCACTCCCACACAAACGCGAGACTGACCCATGAACACGATCACGATCGGCATTTTCCGCCACGTTCGCGGCGCCTACCAGGGGCGACTCCAGACGCTTGGCATCGACACGCCGCTATGCCTTTTGGCCGTCGATCCACGCGAGGGCGAGGATGCACCCGATTGGCGTGTCCATATCGGCGACAGCGCCGAAGGTTCGCCGACAGGCGAAGCATGGAACCGGCTCGGGGGACCGGGCGGGTTCCACGTCGCGGTGTCGATCGACGGCCCGCTTTGTCCCCGGCCGATCGACGCGATGCTGCTCACCGCCGGCCGTGGCGACGTTCACCATCTGGTCTGGAGCCGGCCGACCGAGCGCGGCGAGGAAGGCTGAGGCGATGCGCCGGCTCGCCTGCCATCTGACCGCCGCGGCGTTCGCCATCACGTCGCCGCCCGTCATGGCGGCCGCGCAGGAGGTGCCGCCAGCGCGCACGACCGTCGCACCCGTCGCGTCGTCCGTTGTCGAGGCGGCGCGGCGGTTCGGGCTCCCCGAAGCGTGGATATGGGCGGTGATCCGCGTCGAGAGCCGGGGCAACGCCGGCGCCGTCTCGCCGGCCGGTGCGATGGGGCTGATGCAGGTCATGCCCGCGACATGGGCGGCGATGCGGACGCGCTATGGCCTGGGAGCCGATCCGTTCGACGTGCATGACAACATCGTCGCGGGCGCGGCCTTTCTGCGCCTGATGCTCGACCGCTACGGCAATCCGGCGGCGATGCTGGCGGCCTATAATGCAGGACCGGGACGCTATGACGACTGGGTTGCGCGGCGTCGTCCGTTGCCGGCCGAGACCGTGGCGTATGTGGCGCAGCTCGGCGACGTGACTGGCGGATCGGGAGTGGCTGGTGCCGTGCCCGATCCGCTCGCATGGACGCACGCGCCGCTGTTCATCCGTGTTGGCGCGGATGGCCCGGCCGCTGCTCCAGCGCGCGCTGACGACACATCGGGAACGCTGCCGCTGCGCATCGCCGCCGCAGAAGATGCGCGACCTGACACGCTCTTTGCCGTCCGGTCCGCTGCTGCGTCGCCGCAGCCGGATCGCACGCCGACCCCCGACTGGAGGGAGGCCGACGCACCATGACCGCCCGCTTTTTCATAGTGTCCGGTCCGAAGGTGAAAGGGGTCCGGAAGGCAGAAAAGTGCCAAAATCTAAGAGGGCAAGATACAAGCCGCACCCCAAAATCGCTGAAAGCCCTTGTCTTTCAGCGATTTGGTGCGGGTGCGTCGGTCGGCGAGCGTGCCGCTCGGAAGAAAAAGCCTAAGGATTTCAAAGGAAGTCGCAGTGCCACCGGCCATTCCGGCCGGGAAACGGTGCTGCCGTGAGCGAGGACGGCGAGTTCCGCATCCGGCCGGGCAAGGTCCGGCGCAGCGTATCGGCCTCGCGCAACGCGCGCGGCCTGGTGGCCGAGGTGCTGCGCGCCGCCGCCAAGTCGGGCATGGGCCGTCGCCACGGCTGGTCCGCCACCGCCCGGCGGGGGCAATCGAATTTCGGCCGGGGCCGGACCGCGTTCGCGCGCAGCCGTCTGTTCGCCCCGAGCCGGCGGGTCGCCGTCAAGGTGCTGCCGGTTGTCCAGCGCGGGCGGATGGCGCCGCTCTCCGCGCATCTGGCTTACCTCAAGCGTGAGGGTGTCACCCGCGACGGATCGCCGGCCCATATGTTCGGTGCCGACACCGATCGCGCCGATGATCGCGCCTTCGCCGAGCGATGCAAGGATGACCGGCATCATTTCAGGATCATCGCCTCGCCCGAAGACGCGACCGAGCTTTCGGACCTGCGCGAATATACCCGCGATCTCGTCCGCCAGATGGAAGTCGATCTCGGCACCCGGCTTGAATGGGTGGCGGTCGATCACTGGAACACCGACAACCCGCATGTCCATCTGCTGGTGCGCGGCGTGGACGATCAGGGCGCGGACCTGCGCATGTCCCGCGAATATATCAGCCACAACCTGCGTTCGCGCGCCGAAGAATTGGCGTTCGCGGAGTTGGGGCCGAAGCCCGAGCACGAGATCGAGCGCGGGCTGGAACGCGAGGTGACGGCCGAGCGCTGGACCCGGCTCGATACCGAGATCGGGCGTTCCGCCGACGAGCTGGGCATCATCGACTTACGGCCCGACCGGGCCGGCCCTGACGATCCGCGCATCCGTCGCCTGATGGTCGGCCGCCTCCAGCATCTCGAAACGATGGGCCTCGCGGCCGAGGCCGAACCTGGCCAGTGGGCGATGGCGCCGGACGCGCAAGCCAGGCTGCGTGAGCTGGGCACGCGCGGCGACATCATCCGCACGATGGGCAAGGCCCTTCAGGACTACGGCCAGCAGCGCCCGCTCGACAGCTACGAAATCGTGAGCGCCACGCCCGCCCGCCCGATCGTCGGCCGGCTAATCGACAAGGGACTGCACGACGAGGTTGCCGGAACCGCCTATGCCGTGATCGACGGCACGGACGGGCGCACTCACCATGTCCGCTTCCCCGGCCTTGAAGCGCTGGAGCACAGCACGCCGATCGGCGGCATCGTCGAGCTGCGCGCCGTAAGCCGGCCGAACGCTCCGGCGCCGACGCTGGTCCTCGCCGCCCGTTCCGATCTCGATCTCGCCGCCCAGGCGGGGGCGCGGGGCGCGACGTGGCTCGATCATCGGCTGATCGAGCGCGGTGCCGGCATTGCCGACGCGGGCTTCGGCGCGGAGGTGAAACGGGCGATGGACAGTCGTGCCGACCATCTGGTCCGCGAGGGGCTGGCCCGTCGCTACGGCGAGCGCATCGTGTTCGAGCGTGGTCTGCTCGATACGCTCCGCCGCCGCGAACTGGATGCGGCGGGCGCCGAGATCGCCGGCAGGACCGGGCGCACATACCGGCCGGTCGCGACAGGCGCGAAGGTGGCGGGCGAATACCGCCAGCGCCTGCCGCTCGCTTCCGGCCGCTTCGCCATGATCGATGACGGGCTCGGGTTCAGCCTCGTGCCCTGGTCGCCGGGCCTCGAACGACAGCTGGGGCGTCAGGTCGCGGGCGTCGTGCGCGACGGGGGCGGCATCGACTGGTCGCTCGGCCGCAAGCGCGGCCTCGGTCTCTAGCTTTGAAAGGAGTCGTTATGCCTGCCACCAAAATCCTTTGGGGCCAGATCGCCGCGGTGTTCCTGATCGTGCTGGTCTCGATCTGGAGCGCGACGCAATGGACGGCGGCCGCGCTCGCCTATCAGCCCGAACTCGGCCGGCCATGGTTCATGGTGTTGGGGTATCCGGTCTATCTGCCACCGGCTTTCTTCTGGTGGTGGTTCGCCTTCGATGCTTATGCGCCGACGATCTTCGAGAAGGGCGCGCTGATCGCCGCCTCCGGCAGTTTCGTCGCGATCATTGTCGCCATCACCATGTCAGTCTGGCGCGCGCGCGAGGCGAAGAATGCCGAGACCTACGGCTCGGCCCGCTGGGCGACGCTGCGCGAGATCAGGACCGCCGGACTGCTGGGTGAGGATGGCGTGATGCTGGGCAAGCTCGGCATCCATTATCTGCGCCATGACGGCCCCGAGCATGTGCTGTGCTTCGCGCCGACCCGCAGCGGCAAGGGCGTCGGCCTTGTCGTGCCCTCGTTGCTGACCTGGCCGGGCTCGGCGATCGTCCACGACATCAAGGGGGAGAACTGGACGCTCACCGCCGGGTTTCGGTCGCAGCACGGTCGGGTGCTGCTGTTCGATCCCACCAATCCAGGTTCCGCCGCCTACAATCCGCTGCTGGAGGTGCGGCGCGGCGAGTGGGAGGTGCGCGACGTGCAGAACGTCGCCGACGTGCTGGTCGACCCGGAAGGGTCGTTGGAGAAGCGAAATCACTGGGAGAAGACCAGCCATGCGCTGCTGGTCGGCGCGATCCTCCACGTCCTCTACGCCGAGCCCGACAAGACGCTGGCGGGCGTCGCCGCCTTCCTCTCCGATCCGGGCCGCACGATCGAGCAGACGCTGGCCGCGATGATGGCGACGCCACATCTCGGCGAGGCGGGCGTTCATCCCGTGATCGCCAGCGCCGCGCGCGAACTGCTCAACAAGAGCGACAACGAACGCTCAGGCGTGCTGTCCACCGCCATGTCGTTCCTCGGCCTCTATCGCGATCCGGTGGTGGCCGCCGTCACCCGCACTTGCCAGTGGCGCATAGCGGATCTTGTCAAAGGCGACCGGCCGGTGACGCTCTACCTCGTCGTGCCGCCGAGCGACATCAGCCGGACTAAGCCGCTTATCCGTCTGATCCTCAACCAGATCGGCCGCAGGCTCACCGAGGAACTGAACCCGAAGGGCAACCGCCACCGCGTGCTGCTGATGCTCGACGAGTTTCCGGCACTCGGCAGGCTCGACTTCTTCGAAAGCGCGCTGGCGTTCATGGCGGGCTATGGGCTCAAGGCGTTCCTGATCGCGCAGTCGCTCAACCAGATCGAGAAAGCCTACGGCCCGAACAACGCGATCCTCGACAACTGCCATGTCCGCGTCAGCTTCGCCACCAATGACGAGCGGACAGCCAAGCGGGTTTCGGATGCGCTCGGCACCGCGACCGAAATGCGGGCGATGAAGAACTATGCAGGGCATCGCCTCTCGCCGTGGCTCGGACATCTCATGGTATCGCGCTCCGAGACGGCCCGCCAGCTTCTCACCCCCGGAGAGGTCATGCAGCTTCCGCCGGACGACGAGATCGTCATGGTCGCAGGTGTCCATCCGGTGCGGGCCAAGAAGGCGCGCTATTATCAGGATGCGCGGTTCATGGCGCGGATCACGCCGCCGCCGGAGCCGGAACCTTCGGCGCCGCGCGCAGACGACTGGACCGGCCGCGTCGCGCAGGCCGACGAACAGGCGCTCGCCCGCATCGCCCGCGAACAGGAGGATGCCGCCAATGGCGGGCTGCGGCGTGAACCCGAGCTGCCCGATCATGTCGCCATCGTGAAGGAGACGACCGACACGCGGTCGCCCGCGCAGGAGTTCTCGGTCGTCGATGACGAGCCGGAGGACGCGGCGCGGCAAGCGGCCGCCCGACGCCAGCAGATGCGGGGGATTGCGCGCCAGGCATCGCTCGATCCCGGTGATGGCCTCGATCTTTAGGAGCGAACGATGCGCGTGAGGCTCAACGTCTATTTCCCGCCGGAGCTGGCCCGTCAGGTGGACGAACTGGCGATCCGGCGACGTATCTCGCGCTCGGCGATCGTCGAAGCGGCGGTGGCGTCTTATCTGTCGCCCGATGGATCCGATCGGTTGGAGGCCGCCTTCGCGCGCCGGCTCGACCGGCTGACCCGTCAGGTGCAGCGGCTCGAACGCAATACCGGCCTCGCCACCGAGGCATTGGCGCTATTTGTGCGCTTCTGGCTTTCGGTCACACCGCCGCTTCCCGACGAGGATCAGGCGGCCGCCCAGGTGAAGGGGCGCAAACGCTATGAGGGGTTCGTCGAGACGCTCGGGCGACGCTACGCCAGCGGCAAGAGTCTGCTCGACGAGATCGGCGAGGATATCGGCGCCTCCACCGAAAACGCGATGGAACAGGATAGCCGATAGTCTCTTGATCTTGAACCGTGATCCTTCGTCCAACGCGCGGCGGAGGATTCAAAAGGCATGGCGGGGAGTCTTTCGTAACGCTATCGTCCCGGCATGTCAGATATCGCCCTGCTCACCGCCAGTATTATCGCGCCAGTGATCTTCGGTTTTGTCTTCGCGAAACTCCTGCCAGGGGCAATCACAAAGTTTGTAGACAAGGAAATTGAGCGTCGCAGCGATATCAAGCTGGAAAAGGTGAAGGGAGAGATTCTGGGCTCCTACTCCACCCTGAAATCATCCGTGGATATGTTGACGGCGAGCAACTCCGGCTTGCACCCGCACATCATTGAAACTGTGACTGCCTTGTGGGGCTTGGTCGTGACCATGAAGCACAATTTCAGTGGCATGGTGGTGTTCGATACCCTGTTTCTCGCCGATGAGGCGGCTCAGGCGTTTCAAGATGAGGCTGCACACGCCAACCTGATCGCCTATGTCGAGGCGCACCGAAATGAATTTGACAATCTTGCGATCAATGGCGCGGTATTGGAGCCAAATCTGGACAAGCACCGTTTGTTTTGCGGAGATCGCCTGTGGCTGATATTTTTTATTATACGGGCGGTTTACATGCGATCTTCACTGCTGATCGCTCGATCCTTCCAGAAGGGAGATTATAACGATTGGCGGCAGGACGACGGCATCCGCCAGTTGTTGAGCGCAATTTTGCCCGAACAACTCGTTGCAGATGTAAGGTCACGCCCGACGGGTGGCCTGACAATGGCAATCGATCAACTGGAGGCACGATTTCTCCATGAAGCAACGCGTGTCATGTCAGGATCAAAAGCGATGGCCGATAGTCTCGCGGACATGCAATCCGTGTTGCTGCTTGAGAATGCAAAGGTCGCCGGGAAGTAAGGCAATGTGAGTGTCTTGATTCCGCCGCCTGCACTTATCTGCCGCCGCCTCTACTACGCCTCGACATAGGTGTTGCGACCGCCAGTTTTCGAGTTCTTTTAATGCACCCCTGACGCCGAGCGGCTGTTCGCCCGGCTCAAATCAGGGGCCGTTGCTTGACCGTCCAGCCGATCCGTTCCGAAGCCAGGGCACGCGGCGCGCGAATGCTGCGCACGGCGCTGGGGCCGTCCATCGCGGCGTGGCTGGACGATGCGACCGTCATCGAGGTGATGCTGAACCCGGACGGCCGCCTGTGGGTCGATCGGCTGGGTCAGGGCATCTCCGACACCGGCATGATGCTTGCCGCCGCCGATGGCGAGCGGATCGTCCGCCTGGTCGCCCATCATGTCGGCGTCGAGGTTCACGCGCGAAGTCCGCGCGTATCCGCCGAGCTGCCCGAGGGCGGCGAACGGTTCGAGGGATTGCTGCCGCCCGTCGTCGCGGCTCCGGCCTTTGCGATCCGCAAGCCCGCCGTCGCCGTGTTCACGCTCGACGATTATGCGGCGGCCGGGATCATGTCAGCGGCGCAGACCGAGGCGCTGCGTGAAGGCGTGGCGGGCCGCGCCAACATCCTCGTGGCGGGCGGCACCGGCACCGGCAAGACCACACTGGTCAACGCGCTGCTCGCGGAAGTCGCCACGACGGGCGACCGCATCGTGCTGATCGAGGACACGCGCGAGCTGCAATGCGCCGCGCCCAACCTCGTCGCCATGCGGACGAAGGATGGCGTGGTCTCGTTGTCCGATCTCGTCCGCTCATCGCTCCGCTTGCGCCCCGACCGCATCCCGATCGGGGAGGTGCGGGGCGCCGAGGCGCTCGATCTTCTCAAAGCCTGGGGCACCGGCCATCCCGGCGGTGTCGGCACCATCCACGCCGGCACCGCGCTCGGTGCGCTGCGCCGGATGGAGCAGCTCATTCAGGAGGCCGTCGTCACGGTCCCGCGCGCGCTGCTCGCTGAGACCATCGACATGATCGCGGTGCTGGTGCGCGACGGCCACGGCCGCCGGCTCGCCGAGCTAGCGCGCGTCGAAGGGCTCGACCCCGCCACCGGCGACTACTGCCTCACGCCACTTTCCACCGCCCAATCGGGAGACCTGCCATGATCCATGCCGTTCGGCATGGCGCACGCCGCGCCATGCTCATTCCCGCCACCATCGCCGCCTTGCTGGCGACGACACCGGCCTATGCGTCGGGCTCGTCGATGCCCTGGGAAACACCGCTCAATTCGATCCTCGAATCGATCCAGGGGCCAGTCGCCAAGATCGTCGCGGTTATCATTATCATCGTCACCGGCTTGAGCCTTGCGTTCGGCGACACCAGCGGCGGCTTCCGCCGGCTGATCCAGATCGTGTTCGGCCTGTCGATCGCGTTCGCCGCGTCGAGCTTCTTCCTCAGCTTCTTCTCGTTCAGCGGCGGGGCGCTGGTCTGATGGCGCTGGCAGGCGACATCGGTGAACCCGCCGCCGGCTTCACCGCGCCGGTGCATCGCGCGCTGACCGAGCCGATTCTGCTGGGCGCCGCGCCGCGCAGCCTCGCGATCCTCAACGGCACGCTGGCCGGCGCGCTCGCGCTCGGCCTGCGCCTCTGGATCGCCGGCCTGGTCCTGTGGGCGGTCGGCCATGCGATCGGTGTGTGGGCGGCGCGGCGCGATCCGCAGTTCGTCGATGTCGCCCGCCGGCACCTTCGTTATCCAGTCTGGATGCGGCCATGATGTCATTACGTGAATATCGCGACCGTGCCGCGCAGCTCGCCGACTTCCTGCCCTGGGCGGCGCTGGTCGGCGAAGGGGCCGTGCTCAACAAGGATGGCAGCTTCCAGCGCACGGCGCGCTTTCGCGGCCCCGATCTCGACAGCGCCACGCCGGCCGAGCTGGTCGCGACCACGGCGCGACTCAACAATGCGCTGCGCCGGCTCGGTTCGGGCTGGGCGATCTTCGTCGAAGCGCAGCGCATCCCCGCGCACGCTTATCCTGAATCCGAGTTTCCCGATCCGGCCTCGGCGCTGGTGGATATGGAGCGGCGCGAACAGTTCCGCGAGGAAGGCGCGCATTTCGAGAGCCTTTATTATCTGACGCTGGCCTGGATGCCGCCGGCCGAGGACGCCGCGCGTGCCGAAGGCTGGCTTTACGAGGGGCGCTCCGGCAGCGGCGTCGATCCGTGGGAGCTGCTCAAGGGCTTCATCGACCGCAGCGACCGCGTGCTCAATCTGGTCGAAGGCTTCGTGCCCGAAGTCCGCTGGCTCGATGACGCCGAGACGCTGACCTACCTGCACAGCACCATCTCGACCCAGCGCCAGCGCGTCCGCGTGCCGGAAACGCCGATCCATCTCGACGCGCTGCTCGCCGACGAGCCGCTGACCGGCGGGCTGGAGCCGAAGCTGGGCGATCATCACCTCCGCACGCTCACCATCATTGGATTTCCAAGCGTCACCTTTCCCGGCCTGCTCGACGAGCTGAACCGGCTCGCCTTCGAGTATCGCTGGGCAACCCGCGCGATCATGCTCGACAAGACCGACGCGACCAAGCTGCTCACGAAAATCAGGCGGCAATGGTTCGCCAAGCGCAAGTCGGTCGCGGCGATCCTCAAGGAAGTCATGACCAACGAGGCGTCGGTCCTGATGGACAGCGACGCTTCGAACAAGGCCGCCGACGCCGACACCGCCTTGCAGGAGCTGGGCGCCGACTATGCGGGCCTCGCCCTCGTCACCGCCAGCGTGACGGTGTGGGACCGCGACCCGGCCGTCGCCGCCGAGAAGCTGCGCCTTGTCGAGAAGGTCATTCAGGGCCGCGACTTCACCGTGATCCCCGAAGGCATGAACGCGATCGAGGCATGGCTGGGGAGTCTTCCGGGCCACGTCTATGCCAACGTCCGGCAACCCCCGGTCTCGACGCTCAATCTCGCCCACCTGATCCCCCTGTCAGCGGTATGGGCGGGGCCGGAACGGGACGAGCATTTCGGACAGCCCCCGTTGCTCTATGCAAGGACCGAAGGCTCGACCCCGTTCCGATTTTCCCTTCACGTCGGCGATGTCGGCCATGAGATCATCGTCGGGCCGACGGGCGCGGGCAAATCGGTGCTGCTGGCACTGATGGCGATGCAGTTCCGCCGCTATGCCGGGGCGCAGATTTTCGCCTTCGACTTCGGGGGCAGCATCCGCGCCGCCGCCTTGGCGATGGGCGGGGATTGGCAAGACCTTGGCGGCGGCCTCTCGGATGACGAAGCCGGCGTGCAGTTGCAGCCGCTCGCCCGGATCGACGATCCCGCAGAGCGGACCTGGGCCGCCGAATGGCTCGCGGCGATCCTGACCTCCGAAGGCGTGGCGATCGATCCGCAGGCCAAGGAGCATATCTGGTCGGCGCTCGGCTCGCTCGCCAGCGCGCCCGTGGCCGAGCGGACGCTGACGGGCCTTGCCGTTCTGCTCCAGAGCCAGCAGCTCAAGCAGGCGCTCGGCCCGTATTGCGTGGGCGGGCCGTGGGGCCGGCTGCTCGACGCCGAGGCGGAGCGACTCGGCGAGGCATCGGTCCAGGCGTTCGAGACCGAAGGGCTGGTTGGCGCCGGCTCGGCCGCGGCGGTGCTCTCCTACCTGTTCCACCGCATCGAGGGCCGGCTGGACGGCTCGCCCACGCTCATCATCATCGACGAAGGCTGGCTGGTGCTCGACAGCCCGGAGTTCGCGGCGCAGCTCCGCGAATGGCTCAAGACGCTCAGGAAGAAGAACGCCAGCGTCATCTTCGCCACGCAGAGCCTCGCCGACATCGAGTCCTCGGCCATCGCCCCTGCCGTCATCGAGTCCTGCCTGACGCGCATCTTCTTGCCCAACGAGCGCGCCGCCGAGCCGCAGATCGCGGCGATCTATGAGCGGTTCGGGTTGAACGCCCGCCAGATCGAAATCCTCAGCCGGGCGACGCCGAAGCGCGATTATTATTGCCAGTCGCGGCGCGGCAACCGGCTGTTCGATCTGGGCTTGGGCGAGGTCGCGCTGGCCTTCACCGCCGCCTCCTCGAAGACCGACCAACTGCGCATCGCCGAACTGATGGCCCTGCATGGCCGCGACGGCTTCGCCGCCGCCTGGCTGCGCGAAAGTGGCGTGGGCTGGGCGGCGGACCTGCTGCCCGTCTTCGCGCCCGACGATCCGCACGATGCGCGGCAGCGCCAGAGCGAACTTCCTCTCACGCCTGACATGGAGATCGAACCATGAAATCCGAGCCGATCCGCCGCGCCCTCATGGCCGGCGTTCTCGTCGCAACGGCCATCGCCCCGGTCGTCATGCCGATGCCCGCCTACGCGCAATTCGGCAGCGGCATCGTGTTCGATCCGACCAACTACGCGCAGAATGTGCTTACCGCCGCGCGCGAGTTGCAACAGATCAACAACCAGATCCAGCAGATCGAGAACCAGGCCACCTCGCTGATCAATCAGGCGAAGAACCTCGCTTCGTTGCCGTTCAGCACACTGGCGACGTTGCAGGCGCAAATCCAGCGCACCCAGCAGTTGCTCAACAACGCCCAGCGCATCGCCTACAGCGTCCAGTCGATCGATCAGGCGTTCACCACCCGCTACAATGGCGCCACCGCCTCGACCTCCGACGCGCAGATGGTCGCCAACGCGCAGGAGAGCTGGAAAACCAGCGTCGCCGCGTTTCAGGACACGATGAGGGTTCAGGCGGGCGTCGTCGGCAATATCGATGGCGCCCGCACCAGCATGAACGGCCTGGTCTCCGCCAGCCAGTCGGCGACCGGCGCCTTGCAGGCGGCGCAGGCGGGCAACCAGCTTCTCGCGCTCCAGTCGCAGCAGATCGCCGACCTGACCGCGCTGGCCGCCGCGCAGTCGCGCGCGCAAGCACTGGAAATGGCCCGCCAGACGCAGATCGAGGCGGACGGCCGCGAGCGGTTCAGCCGCTTCTTCGACAACGGCAACTGACGACCGATGCCCTCGCGCAACCTCAAGATCGCGGGCGTCGCGGCGCTCGCCGGCATGATGATGGCGGTGGTGATCGTCGGCACGACGAAGCGGGACCAGCCTGCTCCGGCGGACATGAACGCTTCGCCTGTCACCGCGGCGTCCGATCCGCTCGCGCGCGAGCTGGACCGCTGCGCCACGCTCACCATGCCCGACGCGGGATGCGAAGCGGCATGGGCGGCGAACCGCCGCCGCTTCTTCGGCCAGAACGACCCGTCCGCCGAGACGATCGGCACAGCGGATCAGGTCGCAGCTCAGGGACAGGGCGAGCCGCAGGGCGCGGCGCCGCTTCCCGGCGCGACAGGAGCACGGCCATGAACACCGGCGTCATCGACACCTTCCTCGACACCTTCACGCGCTACATCGACAGCGGCTTCGGGTTGCTCGGGAGCGAGGTCGGCTTCCTCTCTTCGACGCTGATCGTGATCGACGTGACCATCGCGGGTCTGTTCTGGGCCTGGGGCGCGGACGAGGACGTCTTGCAGCGCCTCATCAAGAAAACCCTCTACATCGGCGTGTTCGCCTTCATCATCGGCAATTTCTCGAACCTCGCCACAATTGTCTTTCAGAGCTTTGCCGGACTGGGGCTCAAGGCCAGTGGCGGCGGCATGGCGCTCGCCGACTTCATGAAGCCCGGCAGCATCGCCGCGGCCGGCTTGACCGCCGCACAGCCGTTGGTCGACGCGACCAAGGAATACGGCAGCATCTGGGCGGTCTTCGCTAATCTTGCGGCCATCATCGTCCTGATGCTCGCCTGGGTGATCGTCGTGCTCGCCTTCTTCGTGATGACGGTGCAGGTCTTCATCACGATCATCGAGTTCAAGCTGGTGACGCTCGCCGGCTTCGTGCTGCTGCCGTTCGCCTTCTGGCATCGCACCGCCTTCATGGCCGAGAAGGTGCTGGGCCACATCGTGTCGACCGGCATCAAGGTGCTGGTGCTGGCCGTCATCACTGGCATCGGCACCACCTTGTTCAGCCAGTTCACCACCACGGGTCTCGGGGCGACGCCGAACGCCCAAACCGTGATGGCGATCGCACTCGCGGCGCTGGCACTGCTTGGCCTCTCCATCTTCGGTCCCGGCATCGCCAACGGCATCGTTTCGGGCGGTCCGGCGCTCGGAGCCGGTGCGGCCGCCGGAACGGCGCTCGCGGCCGGCGGCGCGATCATGGGCGGCGTCGCCGGTGCGCGCCTCGCGGCCGGGGCTGCGGCAGGCGCGATCGGTGGCATGGCGACGGGCGGAGCCCGCGCCGCAGGCGCCGCCTCCGGCGCTTATTCGGCCGGATCGGCGGGCAAGTCGGGCGCGGCTTCGGTAGCCGGCGGCCTTGGCGGCGTCGGCAAGGCGGCGGGAAGCGCCGCCATGTCGCCGCTGCGCCGCGCCGCCGCTTCGATGAAGCAGAACTACCAATCCGGCCGCGCCGCGACCTCCGCCCCAGCGGCCGCGCCGGAAGCATCCGGCGCGTCCGGCCCCCCGGCCTGGGCGAAGTCGATGAAGCAACGCCAGACCATGAGCCACGGCGCGAGCGTCGCCGCCCACACGCTGCGCGGCGGCGACAGCCACGGCGGCGGCGCCTCGGTCGATACCAGCGAGAAGGACTAGCCGCTTATGTTCCGACGCCCCTCCATCCGCTATGGGCAGACGCCCGAGCCCGAGACGCCCTACCAGCGTGCCGCGCAAATCTGGGACGACCGCATCGGCTCGGCGCGCGTGCAGGCGAAGAACTGGCGGCTCGCTTGCCTGGCATCGCTGGCGCTGTCGGGCGGCCTTGCTGGCGGCCTCGTCTGGGAATCCGCACGCGGCTCGATCGTGCCGTGGGTGGTTCAGGTCGATCGGCTCGGCCAGGCGCAGGCCGTCGCACCCGCCGATTATGGCTATCAGCCCACCGACCCGCAAATCGCCTTCCATCTGGCGCGCTTCATCGAGGAGGTGCGCGGGATCGCCGCCGATCCGATCGTGGTCCGCCAGAACTGGCTTCGCGCCTACGACTTCACCACCGACAAGGGCGCGGTCGCGCTCAACGACTACGCGCGGTCGAACGACCCGTTCGCCAACATCGGCAAGGTGCAGGTCGCGGTGGACATCTCCAGCGTGATCCGGGCCTCGCCCGACAGCTTCCGCATCGCCTGGACCGAGCGGCGATATCAGGACGGCAGCCTCGCTTCCACCACGCGCTGGTCGGCGATCCTGACGATCGTGATCCAGACCCCCGCCACCCCCGACGCGCTCCGCAAGAATCCGCTCGGGATCTACGTCAACGCCATCAACTGGTCGAAGGAGCTGTCCGATGACGCATCCTGATGCACGCCGGGCTTCGCTCCCGGTCCTGCTGCTCTCCACCGCCGCGCTTGCGGGCTGCGCCACCGCTGGCGCGAAGCCGCCCGCCATCGCCTATGACGACGCCACGCCCGCCATTCAGGCCGTGCCCGCGCCCGAACCGTCGAAGCCCGTCGAGGTGATAGCGATCCCGCAGCCGCTGCCGTTGCCGGGTCAGTTGAAGCCGGTGACGGCCGCGCCGCGCGTTCCCGAGCCCGCGGACCCGAAAGAGCGTGTCGGCATCGCCAACGCCGCCGCCCGTGTGCAGCCGGTCAAGGACGGCTTCCTCAACGCCATCCAGCAATACCCCTATGCCGATGGCGCACTTTACCAGGTCTATACCGCGCCCGGCGAGGTGACGGACATCGCGCTGGAGGAGGGCGAGCAGCTTGCCGGCTCCGGTCCCGTCGCGGCTGGCGACACGGTGCGCTGGATCATCGGCGACACCGAAAGCGGATCGGGCGCGACGAAGCGCGTGCATATCCTCGTGAAGCCCACGCGCTCCGACCTCATCACGAACCTCGTCATCAACACCACGCAGCGCACCTATCACCTCGAACTGCGCGCGACGGCCGCGACCTATATGGCGTCGGTCTCGTGGACCTATCCGCAGGACAGGTTGATCGCGCTCCGGCGCGACAATGCGGCGGCCGCCAGCGCCGCGCCGGTGGCGTCGGGCGTGGATGTCGCCGCGCTGAACTTCCGCTATGCGATCGACGGCGATAACGCGCCGTGGAAGCCGCTGCGCGCCTTAGATGACGGCCGACAGGTGTTCATCGAGTTCCCGGCCGGGATCGCGCAGGGCGAGATGCCGCCGCTGTTCGTGGTCGGCCCGGCCGGTGCCGGCGAGTTGGTCAACTACCGGGTCCAGGGCCGCTACATGGTGGTGGACCGGCTGTTCGGCGCTGCCGAGCTGCGCATGGGCGACAAGAAGTCCCAGCAGAAGGTGCGGATCACCCGCACCGACGGCACGCACCGGGGGCGGTCATGAGCGGGGCCGAGCAAGGCCCGGCCGCGCCGGAGACCCCGGCGGGCGCCCCGGCGCCGGCCGCCGCGGCCGCGCCATCCGAAGCCTTCCGGCTGCGCGGGAGCCCGCCGCGCGTCATGCGGCTGTCCCGCAAGGCGCTGGCGGCGGTCGGCGTTGTCGCCGGCCTCGGCATCGGCGGCTCGCTGATCTACGCGCTGCGCCCCGCCGGACAGCATCAGGCCAAGGAGCTTTACAGCACCGAAAACCGGCCGACCGCCGATGTCATCGCCACCGCGCCGAAGGATTACGGGCATGTCCCGAAGCTCGGCCCCGCGCTGCCCGGCGATCTCGGGCCTCCGATCCTCTCGGCCGAGCAGCGCCGCGAGGCCGCGCTGGGAGCGCCGGGCACGGCCCCGGCCGGTCCGAGCGCGCAGGCGAACGCCGCCGTGGAGGCGCGGCAGCGCGTCCTTCAGGAGCGCGACGCCGCGCGCACCAGCAAGCTGTTCCTCGGCGGTGCAACCGCGTCCGCCGCGGCTCCCGCGCTTGCCCTCGCGGACCAGCCCGCCGCGACATTGCCGGCCGCGACGCCGACGACGCAGCCGGAGGACGCCAGCCCCAACAGCCAGGCGGAGAAACGCGCCTTTCTCAAGGATGATGGCGACCGCCGCGCCGTCAGCGCCGAACGGCTGGCGGCGCCGCCGTCGCCCTATGTGGTGCAGGCCGGCAGCGTGATCGCGGCCGCGCTCATCACCGGCCTCCGTTCCGATCTTCCCGGCCAGATCACCGCCCAGGTGACGCAGAACGTCTATGACAGCCCTACGGGCCGCATCCTGCTCATCCCGCAAGGCTCGAAACTGATCGGCGCCTATGATTCCTCTGTCTCGTTCGGGCAGAGCCGCGTGCTGCTCGCCTGGACCCGGCTGATCCTGCCCGATGGGCGCTCGATCGCGCTCGAGCGCCAGCCGGGAGCCGATGCGGCTGGCTATGCGGGCCTCGAAGACGGGGTGAACAATCATTGGGGCAAGCTGTTCAAGGCCGCGCTGCTCTCGACCATGCTCAGCGTCGGCAGCGAGGCCGGCACCAGCCAGAGCGAGAACAATCTGGCGCAGGCGCTCCGGGCCGGGGCCGCCAACGGATTCAGCCAGGCCGGTCAGCAGGTCGTCGAGCGCGAGCTGAACATCCAGCCCACGCTCACCATCCGGCCCGGTTTCCCGGTCCGGGTGATTGTTACGCGCGATCTTGTATTGGCTCCGGCGGGAGGTGGACAATGACCGCCAAACTCAGGCTGGGACCGATCGTCGATGAAAAGCCGGTGAAGCTGACCGTGGAATTGCCGGCGTCGCTCCACGCGGATCTCGCGCTCTACGCGCGCCTGCTTGCCGACGCCGGCGACGCGCCGATCGAACCGGGCCGGCTGATCGTGCCCATGCTCCAGCGGTTCATCGGGGCCGATCGTGCCTTCCTCAAAGCGCGGCGACAGCAAGGCTGACGGCGCGGCGGTGCGATCAGTTGCCCATGAACTTCCTGAATCGCGCCCTGCCTTCAGCTTCTGTGACGGCTTGCCCGGCATTGTCGCACTCGGCGCCGCGTACCGATCCTGACTGGCATCCCGCGACCACATGGCGCGCTTCATCTAGGTGCGCCGCAAAATACTGCGTTGCGCGCGGCGCCGTCTCGACGGGAATTGCGACGACCGGCTCTGCGGTTGCCACCGTCTGACGGGCGGGCGCGATGACCGGCCGCAGGATGAACCCCGCTCCGAACCCGACGATCAGCGCAATGGCGATAGAAATAACGGTGACGTTTGACTTCATCCTTCCTCTCCTTCGCCAAAGAAATTGTGGCAAGTGCAAGCATGTTTCCATCAGTCTATTTCGAAGGCCAGTGAATACCGGCTGCGCACGAAGGTGAGGAAACGCCTCAGTGCAGGATTGTCGCTCGCCTTGCGCCAATAGCCTGAATATCCGATCAGAGTCCGACCATGCGCGTCGTGGAGTTCGCGCAGCACCACGTCAGGATAGCGGGCGCCGGATGCACCTTCATAGGTGACGGTGACACCGAGCCCGCCGCCCAGCACGCTCATGATCCATTCGCGGCTGACGCAGCGCATCCTGATCTTCGGACGCATCCCGAAGGCGGCGAGGCGCCCGAGAACCATGTCGCGCAGCTCCGGGCCGGGGTCCTCGACGGTGAGCAGGAAGGTCTCATCGCGCAAATCGGTCCATTCCACGCTCTCCTTTTCGGCGAGAGGGTGCGAGGCGGGCAGCGCCACCAGGAGGCGTTCGCTCCAAAACGGCACGCGGCGCAATCCCTGATAACCGGCCTCGCCCGGCATGACGGCCAGATCGAGGACGCCGGCATCGAGCCCGGCGAGAAGCGATAGCCGCTCGCCCTCGACCCCTTCGAGATCGACCTCTGGATTGCTCGCGCGCCAGGCGAACAACGTCGCGCGCAGATTGCCGGCGGAAATCGGGCCGTTGAAGCCGACCGCGAGGCCGCCGGCACGGCCCTGACCGGCCTTCCGCATCGTTTCCACCAAGCGGTCGGAGTTGGCGACGAGATGGCGTGCCTGCGGCATGAACTGGCGGCCTGCGATCGTGGGCACCACGCCGCTGCGCGAGCGGATGAACAGCTTGGCCCCGATCACGCGCTCCAGCCGCAGGATGTTACGGCTCAGCGTTGACTCCTCCACCGCGAGTGCCCGAGCGGCGCGATGGAAGCTGCCGTGATCGGCTGCGGCGAGTGCATAGCGAAGCTGTTGGATGCCGAACGGCACGCGGTACTCCTCACTGGATTCTGCCACGCCCCTTACAGCGATTGGCCAAATCAAATTCCGTCATGCGGGTGAACACACTGTTTGCGTGAGCTACGTACTCGGCAAAAGCCGCGATAAGCTCGTCGAGAATCTGCCCGCTGAGCGCATTGAGTGCATCGGGCCTGATCACCGTCGCCGCTCCGCGCTTTTCCACTGCTCGGTGTGATAATCCCAAACATTCTCGGTCATGTTGCCTCCCCGCACCGGCAAATCTCGTCTGCGGCGCGAATGGTGCGATTTTCCTCCAGACGCCCCCGATCACGCGGCCGAGTGCATCAGTACCAGCTCCTCCGCCATCGACGGATGGAGCGCCATGGTGGCGTCAAAATCGGCCTTGGTGAGCCCCGCCTTCACCGCAATCGCGACCGCCTGGAGGATCTCGGGCGTGTCTGGACCGATCATATGCACGCCCAGCACACGCTCACTATCCGCATCCACGACCAGCTTATAGAAGCCGCGCTCGACGCGAGTGGAGAACATATTCTTCATCGGCCGGAAATCGCTGGTGAAGATGGCGATCTTCAATCCCTGAGCGCGTGCCTGCGCCTCGGTCAGACCGACACCGGCGAGTGGCGGCTGCGAAAAGACGACATTGGGGACATGGTCGTAGGATACGACACGCGGTGCTCTGCCGAACACGGTGTCTGCGAAGGCTTGACCTTCGCGGATCGCCACCGGCGTGAGCTGGATGCGGTTGGTGACGTCGCCGACCGCGTAGATGCTCGGACAGCACGTCGCGTTATGCCTGTCGACGGGCACCTCGCCCGCGTCGCCGAGCGTGATGCCGGCATTTTCCAGTCCCAGCCCTTTGGTCTTGGGCCGTCTCCCCGCTGCGACCAGCATGATATCCGCCGCGATGCGTTCACCGCCCTCAAGGCCGACCAGCAAGGAGCCATCATCCTGCCTGTCGGCGCGGACAATCGGGTCGTGGAAATGAAAATCGATGCCCCGCGCCCGGGTGATCTTGAGCAGCCTTTCGGTAAGACTCTCGTCATAGCCGCGCAGGATCCGGTCGGACCGGCTCACCATCGTCACCTTCGCACCGAGCGCATTGAAGATCGACGCGAACTCCATCGCGATATAGCCCGCACCCTGGATCACCACCCGCTCGGGCAAGGTCTCGAGATGGAAAACCTCGTTGCTGGTGATCGCCCACTGGTTGCCAGGAAATTCCGGAACCACCGGCCACGCGCCGACCGCGATCAGGATATAACGCGCCGAGATCTCGCGTCCGCTCGCAAGCCGGACCTTATTAGGGCCGGCCACCGTCGCGCGCTCCTGAAAACGCGCGATGCCGTGGGCATCGAGCGTGTCGATATAAGCCTTTTCGAGCCGAGCCACGTCGCTCGACACGAAATCGCGCAGGGCGGTCCAGTCGAAGCGCATGCCCCCGAAAGTCCACCCGAGCCTGGCCGTATCTTGTAGTTCCTCGGCGAACGCCGAGGCATAGACGAGCAGCTTCTTGGGCACGCAGCCCCGGATGACACAGGTTCCGCCGATGCGATGTTCTTCGGCCACGGCAACCCGGGCGCCGTGGCCCTCGGCGATCCTGCTGGCGCGCACTCCGCCCGACCCGGCGCCGATCACGAACAGATCATAATCATAGTCGGTCATCGATCAGCCCGGCATCGCGTCGGACGTCGGAAGAGCGGTGTTGACCGCCGCCCACACGGGCATGTCCTTGCCGAAGATGTTCATGGTCGGCGCGAGCCCATGGCCATCTTCGAGCGAGCCCAGCGCGATCATCACCATGCCGGGGAAGGATTCGATCTGGTCGGTGAAGAGCCGGGACCCGCAGGTCGAACAGAAATTGCGGGTGAGCGATTTGCCGCTGGCGGCGTCGCTCGTATAGCCGATGGCGCTGCCGCGATCGAGCGCAAAGCCGTCCGCAGGGAACACCGCCACGGTACTTCCGGCGCCTCCCGATGCGCTCCGGCAATCCCGGCAGAAGCAGTTGGCGACCATGACGGGTTCGCCTTCGACCTGATAGCGAACTCCCCCGCACTGGCAGCCGCCCGAAAATGTCTTGCTCATGTCTGTCTCCGATCGCTTTTGGGGCGCGCCCGCGCGCCATGCGGTTTCGATTGTTCAATCATTTCCCGGCCGCCGCTAGGAAATCGGCGGCGGCGTCGATGTTCGTGCGATGGCTGTCGAGCATATCCTGGAGATCGCTGCGGAGATCCTCGTCCTCTCTCTGCGCTAGCAGCGCTTCCAGCTTGCGCACGACCCAGGATTGACCCCGGTTCAGGAAGGCGAGCCGATCGAGCGGCTCGGATATGGCGATGGCCTTTGTGAAAAAGGCGCCGCACGCCGGAGAGGGCTCACCCCCCAGCCGCGAGATTTGCCGGCTGAGCATCTCGCACCAGCGCGATTCGTCAACATGAACCTGCCGCATGAGGTCGGCGTAACCGGTCCTGGCTTGCTTGCGGCTGACGAGTGCGACACGCGCTCCGGCGCGCTCGGCCTCGAGCAATTCGTTCAGGGCTGCCAGCACGGCGCTCTTGTCGATGGCTTCGGTCATGGAGGCGTCCTCATTTGGGCGCCATGCGCAGCGCGCCATCCAGACGGATGGTCTCGCCGTTGAGCATCGGATTATCGATGATCGCCCCTACGAGGTGGGCATATTCGCGGGGGGCGCCGAGCCGCGACGGAAACGGCACCTGCTGCCCCAGCGACTGGCGCGCGGCTTCCGGCAGACCTTCGAGCAGCGGCGTCATGAACAGACCCGGTGCGATCGTCACGACGCGGATGCCGAGCGGGGCGAGATCGCGCGCGGCGGGCAGCGTCATCCCAGCGACGCCTGCCTTGGTTGCTGCATAGGCAATCTGGCCCATCTGGCCGTCATAGGCCGCGATGCTCGCCGTGTTGACGATGAGCCCGCGTTGTCCCTGGTCGTCGGGCTCGTTGCCGCTCATCGCCGCGGCCGCGATCGACAGAGTATGGAAGGTGCCGATCAGGTTGACGCCGACCGCGTGGGCGAAGACGGCAGCATCATGGGGCTTACCGTCGCGGCTCACCGTTTTCACTGCCGGGCAGATGCCGGCGCAATTGACGAGGATGCGCCACGGCGCGGCAGTCCAGCCGGCCTGTACGGCATGCGTGACGCTCGCGGCGTCGGCGACATTGACCTTGAGGAACCGGCCGCCAATCTCGCTTGCGACCCGCTCGCCCTTCTCCTCGTCGAGGTCCAGGATGACGACATGCAGCCCCCGTGCAGCCAGCATCCGCGCGGTCGCCGCACCCAGTCCCGACGCACCGCCGGTTACGGCCGCGCCCATCATCATCGAAGCCATATTCTATCTTTCCTTATCGTCGCGCAGGCTGCGCGGGGCTAGCGGGCTGCTTTCGTGTCGGAGCTGCCGCGGCAACCCGATCTCAGCCGCGGCCATGGATCAGCGCCGACACCACCGCCGGGTCCGCAAGTGTCGAGACATCGCCCAGCTCGCCGAACTGTCCCTCGGCGATCTTGCGCAGGATGCGTCGCATGATCTTGCCCGAGCGTGTCTTGGGAAGCGCGGGGGCGAACTGGATGGTATCGGGCGCCGCGATCGGGCCGATCTCCCCGCGCACCCACTTGATGAGGTCGCCCCTGAGGCCGTCATCGGGGTGTTCGCCTTCGTTGAGCGTGGCGAACACGTAGATCCCTTGTCCCTTGAGGTCGTGCGGAACGCCGACCACTGCGGCCTCGGCCACCCTGGGATGTAGCACGAGCGCGCTTTCGATCTCTGCCGTTCCGAGCCGATGTCCCGAAACATTGATGACGTCATCTACGCGACCGGTCAGCCACCATTCGCCGTCCTCGTCGCGCCGCGCGCCGTCGCCCGTGAAATAATAGCCGGGAAAGGTGCGGAAATAGGTCTCGAAGAAGCGTTCGGGCTCTCCCCACACGCCGCGCATCTGCCCTGGCCAACTTCGAGCGATGGCGAGGTTGCCGCTGCCCGGTCCCTTGATCGGCTTTCCTTCCCCATCGAGAAGGCATGGCTCGACGCCATAGAAGGGCAGTTGCGCCGCCCCCGGCTTGAGCGGGCGGGTATCGGCGAACGCCGTGATCATCTGCCCGCCCGTCTCGGTCTGCCACCAGGTGTCGACGATGGGGCAGCGGCCTTCGCCGACGACATCGTGATACCAGCGCCAGGCTTCGGGATTGATCGGCTCGCCGACGCTGCCCAGCAAGCGCAGGCTCGAGCGGTCGGTCCGCGTCACCCAATGATCCCCCTCGCGCATCAGCGAGCGGAGCGCAGTCGGGGCCGTGTAGAGCATGCCGACCTTGTGACGTGCGACGATGTCCCAGAGCCGGGCGGGGGTCGGCCAGTTGGGAATGCCCTCGAACATCACGGTGGTCGCACCGTTCGCAAGCGCGCCATAGACGATATAGCTGTGCCCGGTAATCCAGCCGATGTCGGCCGAGCAGAAGAAGACTTCGTCTGGCTCGGGACGGAATGTTTCAGCGAAGGTCGCCGTCACCCAGAGGAGATAACCGGCCGTGCTGTGGACGACGCCCTTGGGCTTGCCGGTTGAACCGCTGGTGTAGAGGATGAACAGGGGATCCTCGGCCGCCATCGGCTCGGGCACGCACTGCGCGGCCACCGACCCCAGCGCGTCGTCCAAATAGACGTCGCGTTGATCCTCCATGAAAATCCGAGCCTCGGTCGCGCGCACGACGATCACCGTTTCGACGATCGGCGCCAGCGCCAAAGCGGCATCGACATTGGCTTTGAGAGGAACGCGCTTGCCGCCGCGACGCCCCTCATCGGCGGTGACGACCACGCGGCTGCCACAGTCCGAAATGCGCGCGGCAAGCGCCTCCGGCGAGAAGCCACCGAACACCACGGAATGGATCGCGCCGATCCGCGCGCACGCGAGCAACGCGATCGCCGCTTCCGGTATCATCGGAAGATAGATCGTGACCCGGTCGCCCTTGCCTACGCCAGAGTTCCTGAGGACGTTGGCAAATCTGCAAACCTGCTCGCGCAGTTCGCCATAGGTGAGGATACAGGCCGGTGCATCCGGATCGTCGGGCTCCCAGATGATCGCCGTCTTGTCAGGGTGAACGGCACAATGGCGGTCGAGGCAATTGGCACTGGCGTTGAGCATGCCGTCCTCGAACCAGCGGACATGAAAATCGGCCTCGTCGAACGACCAATCGCCGGCGCGCGTCGGCTTTCTGATCCAGTCGAGCCGATCCGCTTCCGCAAGCCAGTAGTCGTCGGGCTCGTCGAGCGAACGACGCCAGCGCGCTTCTCGCGGGGAAAGGGCGAGACTGTCGTTCATGCCAGTTCCACCGCCATCGCCGTGGCCTCGCCGCCACCGATGCAGAGTGAGGCGACACCACGCTTCAACCCGCGACGGCGCAGGGCATGAAGCAATGTCACCAGCACCCGCGCGCCCGAGGCGCCGATCGGGTGGCCGAGCGCACAGGCCCCGCCGTTCACGTTGATCCGGTCATGGGTGATGCCGAGATCCTTCATCGCCGCCATCGCCACGATGGCGAAGGCCTCGTTGACCTCGAAGAGATCGACGTCGGCCGCGCGCCATCCGATCCGGTCGAGCAGCTTCGATATCGCCGGACCTGGCGCCGTCGCGAAATCGGCCGGCGCCTGGGCGTGGACGGCATGGCCGACGATCCGCGCGATCGGCGTGCCAAGACCCGCGTCGGGCGCGGCGACGACCAATGCAGCGGCCCCGTCGGAGATGGACGAGCTGTTGGCCGCCGTCACCGTCCCGCCAGGCACGAAGGCCGGCTTGAGCGACCGGATCCGATCTGGTTTCGCCTTGCCGGGCTGCTCATCGATCGCAACGACGGTTTCGCCGCTGCGTCCCGTCACCGTGACCGGCGTGATCTCGTCAGCGAAATCACCCTCCACGATAGCGCGTTGCGCCCGTTCGAGTGATGCGATCGCAAAATCGTCCTGCGCCTCGCGGGTGACCTGCAGCCGTGCTGCCGATGCATCCGCGAAGCTCCCCATCAGCCGGCCGCGCTCGTAGGCGTCCTCAAGTCCGTCGAGGAACATGGCGTCCTTGAACTCGCCATGCCCGAGGCGAAGGCCGCCACGCGCCTTGGCGACGAGATAAGGAGCGTTCGACATGCTCTCCATGCCGCCACCAAGATGCGCGCCGATCCGGCCGCGATCCGGTCGGCGGCATCCATGACGGCCTGCATACCCGAGCCGCACATCTTGTTGAGCGTCGTCGCACCGACGGCGTGGGCAAGTCCTGCGCCCAATGCGGCCTGACGCGCCGGTGCCTGGCCCTGGCCGGCACCGATGACATTGCCCATGATCACGCCCTCGACGGCGTCGAGAACCGTCTCGCCGGCGCGCATCATGGCGGCACGGATCGCTACCGCGCCTAGTGCGCCGGCCGACAGAGCGGAAAGGTCGCCCATGAGCCCGCCCATGGGGGTACGAGCCGCGGAAAGAATATGGATCGAACGATCAGCCACGACGGCGAGCCTCGCATTGGCATTGAGGAGGGCAGCGGCACGCTGCCGGCAGAAGCTGGTCCATCAGGTGCAGCATCGACAGCGGTACGGTGCGAGGGTCCACCTCGCACGCGCACTGTACGCCCCGGCCGCCTTTCGGGGACCGTCTGAAGATTCCCGTCAGCCTAGAAAACATATTGTATGGCCATGGACAGCGACCTGATGCTGCCCCCGAAGGTGAACGGGCTGCGGTTGCTGGTGAAGGACAGCGTGTCGGCGGCGGTCAGGTTCGGCAGCGACACACCGCCGAGATTGGCGCTTTCGCCCGTCGCGATGGTGCGCTTCTCATACTGAACCCACTGGAAGGATCCCGTCAGGATCAGCCCGGATCTGGTCTGGTCCTTGCGCATGTCGTAACGTAGGCCGGTCGAGAAGATATGCCGGTTGGAATCATAGGTCAGGATATCGACCGCATCGCTCGGGAAGATGCTCTGGTTGAAGGCGTAGCCGCCCATGAGCGTCGCTCTGGGTGTCAGCGCATATTGCACGCCCATGTGGATGTTGGACGTGTCGTGCGCCTTATAGCTGACCTCGAGCTTATTGATGAAGCCGAGCAGCGGCGTGCTGAACTTGATGTCCGCCGGCGATCCGAAGCCGACCGCGTCGGACCAGAAGGTCCGCTGATAGTCGATCGACACCGTCGTTCTGGGCGTGATCTTTGCGGCGATACCGAACTGGATATGCCCCGGCATGTCGAGCCGCAGGGCGAAGGGGCTGGTTTGCGACGTGCCGCCGACGATGAGAGCAGCCGTGCCGTGGAACGTGTTCTTGGTGCGTGTACGTGCCGCGAAGCCCAACGTCACCGTATCACTGAGCTTATACTGGAGCCCGAATACGCCGGCAACGGAATCGAACGCCGTTTCCATATCGTTCGGTGGAAGCCCGATGTGGAAGTTCTTGTTCGTGTTGAGGGAAATCGAGCCGATGATCGCGCTGGTCGGTGTGGTCGGAATGATCGTGCCAGCTCCGCCCAAAGAGGGCGGCAGCGCCGCGCCGAAACTATCCGGGATCAGCGTCTGTGTGGTCAGGTGCCGGAAGGCGGTGATGCTGGCGGACGCACCGATCGACAGCCGGTTGGTAAGCTTGATCCCGATGGTCGGCGAAACATCGAGAATGAACAGCGACTGATCGGACATGTCGTAGCGGTGGATACCACTGGCGTTCGTCCAGTCCGCCGTAATGGCGAAGGGTGCGCCGACACCGATTCCGACCGTCACATTCTTCATGATCGGCGTGTAGAAGGCGAGGGTCGGCGCGACCGCATATTTGCCCTTGGTATTGGTGCGCGGGATGTTGTGGTTGCCGTCATCATCCTCGAGGTCGAGATGGGTAGTGTCGATCGCGCGGGCGTTGAACCCGATCAGGGGGCGTGCCAGGTCGGCGATCGCGGAGGGGTTTTCGTAATAGCTGCCGAGACTTGGCGGGAGTGCGGTACATGCGCCGCCGACGGCGGTGCAGTTCTCGTCCACTCCCATTGTTTGGATATATTGCGCATGGGCGGGCACGGCCATGAACAGGGCCGTGCTTCCCAGAAGTCCTGCGATCCTAACCCGCATTTTCTCTCTCCCCTATATTTTCTCTCGTCAGCAAAATCGGTCGAAGAAGACCCGGTCGCTGTCGATTCTACTCTCAGTCACCAAGCGACCCAGGATGGCGTCGATCATCGGAGGGGGACCGGCCATGTAGACGTCGGCCCCCGTCAGATCGGACAAGTCTTCGATCACCGCATCTCCGACCAGGCCCGGCCGGGTCCGGGCTGGCGCGTCGTCGCGAACGATGAGGTGCGTCTTCACCCGGCTGTTGCCCGTGCTGAGCCGCTGCATCTCGTCGAGGAAGCAGACATCGCGAGGGCCGTTGACGCCGAAGTAGAGATGGACATCCCGGCGGTAGCCGGCAGCGGCCGCCTGCGCGATCGACCAGATCGGCGCCAGCCCCGATCCGCCGGCGATGCCGACCACAGGCCGTTCGCAATCGCGCCGATAATAAGCGCCCCCATAAGGGCCTTCGACAGAGACGCGATCACCGACCAGATGCCGATGCGCAAAAGCGCCGGAAACGGCGCCGCCGGGCTTCACCTTGACGATGAGTTCGAGTTGCCTGCCGCCCTGGTCGACATTGGCCATCGAATAGGCGCGCTGGCCGACACCATCGAGCTTCACGATGACGAATTGCCCCGGCAGAAACGCCATGCGATCCGCCGGCGCCAAGGTGATGTGCATCATGTCGGGGGTCAGCGGTCGCGTGGAGACGACGGTGGCGACCGTCGAGAGCGGGCGAGGAATGCCTATGGGCTCGCGGACCCTGACGTCGATCCGGACATCGGTCATCGGACGCGACTGGCACATCAGGATCGTGCCGCCACGGCGACGGTCGCGGTCGGACAATCCGGGCGCATCGGCCCAGAGGGTTTCGACCTCGCCGTCGATGAGTTTGCAGCGGCAGGAGCCGCAGGCACCCGACGCGCATTCATACGGGAGATTAAGCCCCGCCCGGAGCCCCGCCATCAGCAATGTCTGTCCCGGATGACAGGCAAAAGCCTCCCCGGTCGATGCAACGGTCGCCTCGACCGTCACATCGCTGCGCGATGCTAGCATTGTCTCTATGCGACGGCTTTTAGGCGTCGCTCCCCAGTTCAGCCTCGTTGATGAGAGCGCTCCAGTCGGTGCGCACCCGTGACCGCATCGTCTCGGCAATCGCAGCCGAAGCCGGCTTGCCCTTGCCGAAAAGCGATTTCTCCTCGCGGACGGAATAGGCTTCCGCGGTCGCACCCGTGACGTAGCGCGTGATCAGATCCGTGCCCGCCTGCACGATCTCGTCCACCCGCCCGCGAGACTCAGCCACCAGTGTCCTCATCTCCGACCTGGCGTCAGGCGCCTGGGCGATGACGAACCGGGCGACGGCAATGCTCCAGCGGTTGGCGCGCACCGTATCGACATAGAGATTCTCGGCGATCAGCGCGTCGGTCTCGGCGCCCAGCGATCGCGCGACGATCGCGAATTGCTGCAGGAAGATGTTGTCGAGCACCGGCCGTACGCACAGTTCGTAGCCGACGAAGGCGCGGTCGAAGTCGTAGACCAGCATGAGTTGCTCGATTGCCTTGCGGATCGGTTGCCAGCCCGCATCCTTTTCCCAGATCGCGCGCTCGCCCGTCCCGAAGCCGCGCATTGGATGGGCATTGTCGAGCTGCTTGGTGCGGTAAGCGATCCGCTGGACGCGGCGCAGCGTGTCGGCGGTCTGGAACGTCGCACAATTGCCGACATAGGAGGACGGGGCCAGTTGCTGGACATAGGACGAAAGCATCTGCTGGCCATGCGCCAGATAGCGGCAGGGCGTCATCGCCGTCTGCAGGAAGGTCAGCGCCGTGTCGTCGAGACGACCGTCCGCCTTCTTTACCTCGGTGAAGTTGCGCAGCAGCTCGTCGACATAGGTTTCCTGCTCATCCTGCAACTGGCAATATTTGCGGTAGGTGAGCTCGTCCGGATCGCGAAAGTCGTTCCAGGCGGTGACGCCGAACAGTTTCGCGTCGCGATGCTCCCTGAGCCACACATTACCGGGAACGTCGGGGCCCATCTCGAGGGGCTGGCCACCGTCGTTCCGGTAGGTGTGGTTCATATTATGGGTGACGACTTCATATTCGCTCGGCTTGCGCCCGAGATTGCCGAAGCTGGACCAGGTCTTCGCCCGGTTCCTGCCGATACGTGTGACGGCTCCGCTCATGTTCCCTCTCCTAAAGGTGTGGCTTGCGTGTCCAGCACCTCTCTTTAGTTGCTGTGATACCAGGTGATTTCGCTGTCGGTGGTCTTGATGCGGCCAGCGAAGCTGGGCATCTCGATCTCGATCCGGGGCAGCGGGAAGTCGCGCCCCAGGTTGCGCTCCATCGATTTGCGCGTGAGACGGCAGGAGCCCAGCGTGTTGATGCGGATATAATCGCCGCGGTCGATCACGAAGACCTGCTTGTCGGGATTGTCTTCCGCGATCGCGTCCATCGCGGCGTCTGCGATCTCGCCCGAGCGCAGGATCGGGCCGCAGCCCTCCTCGCTGATCTCCTGCACCTCGACGATACGGCTTTCCGAAGTCTCCATCTCCACCTCCCTCATCCCTTGTGCTTTTGTGTCTTCCACGATCATTCCTCGATGGGCTGCTCGCCGACGCGAACCTTCCCCGCATCAATTTCAACCGGATAGCGCTTGAGCCGGCAGTTGGACGGGTTGATGCCCCGGCCGCTGTCGGCGGCGAACTGCCAGAGGTGTGCGCGGCAGGTCAGCACCCCCTTTTCGAACTTTCCCTCGACCAGCGGGATGTCCTGGTGCGGGCAGATCGCCTGATAGGCGTGAAACTGCCCTTCATGCTTGAGCACCAGCACCTCGACGTCCCCGGCCTCGAAGACATCCATTTCGCCGTCCCAGAGCTCGTCCTCGCTGCAAATCTCGTGAAACGTCACGCCGGTCGCGGTCACTGACATCATTCCTTTCCTTTCCATGCTGTCGCGACCGCGACCGTCTTCTTCTCGTTGCGTCAGGCGGCGTAGCGCACCGTCACGAAATCGAGCGGCGCGACGCCCTTCTCGGCCATCACCTCGCCGAAGTTGCGATCGAGCGGCACAACCTCATCGGCAATGAGCGCCTCGTAGGTGCCGCCTGGCTTCGCCTTGATGCGGCGCCCGACCGAATGGATCGCGACCGCATCGGCGATCTCGGCCATGCTGTTGTCGGTATCGATCGCGACGAGGTGCGGCACGAAGTCGCCCTCGAACACGCCGTAGATGGGAAACAATGCCATGATGCTTCTCCCTTATTCGGCGGCCTGCGCGTAGGACCGATAGTCCTCCGCCCAGCGGTAGCCATAAGCGTCGTCGCCCATCACATCGGGGGTGATCGACATGTAGGCGAGACCGCCTTCGAGGTTCATCGGCTGGATCATGCCGAGCAGGAACCGATCGATGACGTTGGTGTGACCCGCATAGCGCTCGGGCTCGACGTCGAAGCACCACTTCGAGATTTCGCTGTCGAAATTATAGACCCGACCCTTATATTCGGACTTCCACTGCTTGAGGTGGTGGCGGTCCCAGCCGGAGCCCAGCGGCAACTGGGTGATGTTGCAGAGCGCCGGCAGCGTCGCCGGGTAGGTCTGCTCCATCTTGCCCTCGTTCACATTGTCGATGATCTCGTCCCAGAGACCGCCCCAACTGTCTTCCCAGCTCGGATATTTCTCGTTGAGCCAGGCGCGCTCGGCCTTCGACACGCCGGCATTGGGCTTCCAGAACAGGGTCGGCCGCCAGAACCAGGTGCCGATATGCATGGCGTGATGGCCATGTTCGAGGCATTCGAGGAACTGGTCCCAATACCATGGCTGCTTGAGGCCGAGGTCGCGAGTCACGCGCTCGTGCTGGGTGACGACCCACTCGAGCATGAACTCCTTGAAGCTCTGCTTGCGATGCTCGAGCGGCGTGTAATAATCCATCGCCGTCCCGGTCAGCGTCTGGAACAGGCGGAACGACCGCCAGAAGGCGACATCGAAGATCCGCTGCGCGCGTTCGGGATCGTGCTTCATCATGATCTCGAGCGTCGGGAAGCCGGCCTGGGCGTGGCGGGCCTCGTCGGTCTGGATCGACGAAAGGAGGTTCGAGAAGTCAATGTCGCCCGCCGCCATCGCGTCGGCCGCCAGCGCCACGAACTGGACGTTGGTGAACCCATGCTCGACGACCAGGCTGGTCGCGATCGCCGCTTCCACGACATTGGCATTCAGCATCCAGTCGTCGAAGAAATTCTTGACCGCGAGGACGCCCCACTCGTTGGTGTGGAACCCCTTGTTGCACCAGTCGAACCGGGGATCGTTCTTCAGGAGGTCGTGGCTGAAAGCGAGGTCGAGCTGCGCGTGGCGCGTCTCGTCGAGCATTCCGTAGACGCCCATATTGCGCCAGGCAGGGGAGGGCGCGAACCGGCAGAAGCGCGACTGCAACGTGATAGCCATCTGCTCGACGAAGCAGGTGGTGCCCATGTGCAGATGGCTCGCCGCAGTATGGGCGGGGTCGAGCCGCTCGTAGAGATTCGCGCGCTTCAGCGCCTCGCGCACCGCATGGGCGCCGGCCTCCTTCTCGCGCTGGACCGACACATAGTCGCGATAGGTGCAGCGATAGGGCTCGTCCCACGTCAGCCAGGCTTCTTTCGGCACGGGGCCGACGCCACTCCACTGTTCGGGGAAAGCCTGCTTCTCGTCGACATAGGACAGGGTCCAGTCGACATCGCGGGCAATGTCATACCAATCGTCACGTTGCAGCAGGGACATGGATATTCTCCTCTCCGGTCAACCCCGTCAGGGGCCGACCTTCTTGACGTTGACGACGTGGACAGAGGTATATTCCTCCAGACCCCAGCGAGCGCCTTCCACTCCGAGACCGGACTGTTTGACGCCTCCGAACGGGATATCGGGTCCCATGGACGGGTGTTGGTTGACCCACGTCGAGCCGGCCTCCATGCGCTCGGCCAGCGCAGCTCCGGCCCCTACGTCTGACGTCCAGACCGATGCGCCGAGCCCGAATTGCGATGCGTTCGCGCGCGCGAGCGCATCTTCGGGATCGCTGTACCGATAGACGGTGAGGATGGGACCGAAGGCCTCCTCATGAACGATGTCCGCATTCGACGGCACATCGCCCAAGAGGGTGATGGGGAACCAGTAGCCAGGGCCATCCGGCACCTCCCCAACATGGAGAACAGTAGCACCCTTCGCCTTGGCGTCTTCGACCAGGGCGACGAGGCGGGCATGCTGCGCGGCATTCTGGATGGGACCCATCTGGATCCCATCGGCGAAGCCGTCGCCGATCTTGACCGACCTAGCGATCTCGATCATCTCCGCGATCAGCGCGTCGTGCAGGCTGTCGGGCACGAACAGGCGCTTGAGCGCCGCGCAGACCTGGCCGCAATTCGAGAATTTCGCCCAGAAGATATCGTTGGCGAACTTTTTGGGATCGACGTCGGGCAGCACGATGCCGGCATCATTACCGCCAAGCTCGAGCGTCAGGCGCTTCAGTGTCGGCGCAGCGTCCGCCATGATGCGCTTGCCCGTCGCGGTCGAGCCGGTAAAGGCGATCTTGCGGATGTCGGGATGGGTCACGAGCGCGGCGCCGACCTCGTTGCCGCCGTTGATCACGTTGACGACGCCTGCCGGGAAGATTTCGCGCGCGATCTCCCCGATCTTCAGCGTGGCAAGCGGGGTCACGAGGGCGGGCTTCACCACGACGGTATTTCCCGCAACCAGGCAGGGGCCGAGCTTCCATAGGCACAGCAGGACCGGATAGTTCCAGGCCGTGATCGCGGCGACGGGCCCAAGCGGACGCCGGCGCAGCTCGACGAACTGTTCGGGCTTGTCGCGGATCACGACTGGATCAAGGTCGAGATCGCAATAGCTCTCCATGGTCGCGATAGCGCCGTTGATCTCGCCCTTGGCGTTGTTGATCGGCTTGCCCTGCTCACTGGTCAGCATGTGCGCGAGGATGTCGATATTCTCGCGCAGCTTCGCCGCGAACGCGCGCACCAGTTGCTGACGCTCGGCGATCGGGGTCGTGGACCAGGCCGGGAAGGCCGCCTTGGCGGCGGCCACGGCATCGTTGACCTGCATCGGGTTGGCGACGGGGGCCTTCACGAAGGGCTCGGCCGTCGAGGGGTTGATGACCTCGACGAAATCGGTGGTCGGCGCAGCCTGACCGCCGATCGTCATTTTCGGGTCGCCAACAGTCACCATATCCATCTTTCGACTCCTCAGTTCGACGAGCTTCGTTCGCCAAGGCGCGTTTGCCCCGCGCCGAACAGCGTCTTCCATTGATCGGGATCATAACCCTGATAGCCTTGCCCGCGCTCGATGCCCCTGGCATCCTCGGGGCGCACCTTCGCCGAAGGCCGCTCGGCAATGCGGTCCGACCAGGCCTTGACCGCCGGATAATCGGCGAGATCGACGCCATGTCCCTTCGACACGCGGGTCCACGGAAACGCGGCGAGATCGGCGATGGTGAAGCTGTCGCCGACCAGCCATTGGCGTGCGCTCAGCGCATGTTCGAGCACATCATAATGCCGGCGGACCTCGCGCTCGTATCGCTCCCTGGCATAGGGAATATCGATCCCGGCCTTGGGCGCATGGCTCACGAAATGCGCGCCTTGCCCGCTCATCGGGCCTTGCCCGCTGACCTGCCAGCAGACCCAGGCGAGGCAATGATATTTGTCCGCTTGGTCTTGCGGCAGCAGCTTGCCGAACTTCTCGGCGAGATAGAGCAGGATAGCGCCGCTCTCGAACACGCGGATCGGCTCGCCGTCGGGACCGTCATGATCGAGGATCGCTGGCACCTTGCCGTTCGGGTTGATCGCGAGATATTCGGGCTTGAACTGATCGCCCTTCGAAATATCCGTCCAGACGATGCGATAGGGCGCACCGACCTCCTCGAGCATCATCAACACCTTCCGGGCGTTGGGCGTCGTATGGTAGAAGAGGTCGATCACGATCATGCCGCCTTTTTGCTGACGTCGGAGATCCGGGCCCTGAGCCGCTCGACATAGGCGACTAGATTGGGCTTCGAGGCGACGTAGTCCTTGGTGTCGAAGATGAAGGGCGTCTCGAGCGTATGCTTGAGGAGCGAGAGCACATTGGCATCGATCGAGCGCGGCTTGTCACCCATGAAATAGGGCTGGTCGCCGAGCTGGCCGGCAAGCGCATCGACGTCCTGCCGCGCGCGGGCATAGACCTGCTCCGCGTTGAGGCGGCCCATGCCCTGCCCATCGAACTCGCCGAGCACCATGCGGCGGAAGGTCTCGAGCTCGTTGCGCAGCGATGCGTCGGGCTGGTTGCCGCCACAGATGATGGGAACATACGTTTCCCAGTTCGCCTGCTCGCGCCAGCGTGGCTGAATGACCGCCGACCAGTAGAAATGCTCGTCGAGCAGGCGATTGAACGCCATCATCTGCGCGCGCTCGCGCGCGTCCGCTCCCCTGTCGAGCGGCTCGCTGCGGCTCGCCTCGAAGTGGCGGATGATGGCGGTCGAATCCGCGACGATCGTGCCGTCGTCATCCTCGATCGTTGGCAGCTTGCCGTGCGGCGTGTCCGCCTTCAGGGTGAACGGGTTGGCGCCGACCAACTGGTAGTCGATCCCGGCCAGGTCCATGTAAAAGGCAACCTTGGTCACATAGGGACTGATGCAGGGAACCGACCATCCCGGACCGTAGCAATACAGCTTCACCATTATCCTCTCCTTTCCTCCGATCAGCCGATGTTTGCCTCGGCCTTGTCGGACATTTTATTATCACCTCACCAGATGAGCGCCTGTCCGTTCGAGTGGCGGAAGTCGCCGGCGGTCTCGAGCGTCAGCTCGTCCATGCGTGCGATAAGGCCCGTGGCGGCCTCGGCGGGCGAAATATAATTATAGTCGCCGGGATAATCCTTCACGAGGTCCGTCTTCACCATGCCGGGATGGAGCATCCGCACGGCAATGCCCTGCTTCTTCAGGTCATGGTGCAGGTTGAGGCCGACCATGTTGGCGGCCGCCTTCGATAGACGATAGCTATACTGGCCGCCCGAGCTGTTGTCGCCGAGCGAGCCTACCCGGCTCGTGACGATTCCGACCTTCGAGCCTTCCTGCAGCAGCGGCAACGAAGCCTCGATCGTGCGCAGCGGCCCGACCGTGTTGATCTGGAATTCCCAGTTGAGCCTGTCGTAGTCGATCTTGCCGAGCTCGTCCAAGGTCATGACGCCGGCGATATGATACAGCACGTCGACCTTGACGCCGCTCTCCTGCAGCGTTTTGACCATGCCGCTCACGGCATCGCCCGACGTCACATCCACCTTGGGCAGGATGGTGACGGAAGCATCCTCGAAATCGGTGCTTTCCCCCATGATCGCCGCATAAACCGTGTCGCCGCGATCCGCGAGTTGCTTGGCGATATTCCAGGCGATGCCCTTGTCGGCACCCACCACCAAAGCTGTCGTCATTGTCCGTGCCTCTCCTTAAGCGGCTTGTTCGCGTGTCTGTTCGGGATCGAGGCCCAGCGCGCCGTCGTGGCGCAGCTTCTCGATCGCGCTGCTGTCATAGCCCACCTCGGCCAGAAGCTCGGCGCCATGCTCGTTGAGGAGCGGCGCGCCGCTGCGGTGGGCGGTCGGGGTCTTCTCGAAACGGGCTGGCGCGCGGGTCTGACGCAGCGGGCCTGCTGCAGGGTGATGATATTCGAGGAGGATATTGTTCGCGATCACTTGCGGATGCGCGATGACCTCGCGGCGGGTGAGAGCCGGTGCGCACGGGACGTCATGCTTCTCCAGCAGCGCCATCCAATGGGCGGTCGGCATCGTCTTGAGCACATCTTGCGTTAGTTCGAGGCGGGCATCGACATTGGCATCGCGGTTCTCGGCAGAGCAGAAGCGCTCGTCGGCGAGCCACTCCGGCTTCTCGAACGCCGTGCAAAGGCCCCGCCATTCCTTGTCCGACATGATCGACACGGTCATGTGGCCATCGGCGGTCTCGTAGATGAGGTCGATGAAGGAGGCGGCGGTCGCCGGGGCATCCGCCTGATCGGGATAGGTGAGGCCGCCCATGTCGGAGGCCCAGAGAAAATAGAGCACCGAATCGAGCATCGACAGGCGAATGTGCTGACCCTGACCCTCGGTGCCGCGCCCGACCAGCGCTGCGGTCATCGTCTGCGCCGCCATCACCGCCGCGAGCTTGTCGGGAAGCACCGTGCGGATGAGGCGAGGGCGCTCGCCATCGCTGCCGGCCTGGATGGTGGTGAGACCAGAGACGGCCTGGATAACCGGGTCGTAGACCGGCTTCCCGACCCAGGGACCCTCGTCGCCGAAACCGGAGATCGAGAGATAGATGAGCTTCGGGTTGATCGCCTTCAGCGCCTCATAACCGAGCCCCAGGCGCTGCATAACGCCGGGACGAAAATTCTGGACGAAGATATCGGCGCTCTCGACCAGCTTCTTGAGCGCATCGACGCCCGCCGGGTTTTTGAGGTCGAGCGCGATCGAGCGCTTGTTGCGGTTGATGTTGAGGAACATCGAGGACATGCCGCCCCGGCGATTGCCGAGCGAACGTATATGATCTCCCTTACCCGGTGTCTCCACCTTGATGACGTCTGCGCCCTGGTCCGCCAGGATCATCGTGGCCCACGGCCCCGACAACATCGTGGTGGCATCGATCACGCGCACGCCGGACAACGGTCCAGACATTCTTCTCTCCCAACATGGTCGTTCGCCGGGTCAACCGGCTTGGATCGTTGAAAGCAGAGTGCAATATCTGCATCGTTCTGATAATCTGGTATTCTTTGATTTCACTGTTCTGATTGGGTGAACGATGCCACTGCGCAACCTCTACAGAATGGCGGTTTTCGCCAAGATCGTCGAGAAGGGCAGCTTTTCCGAGGCAGCGCGCGCGCTTGGCATCGCAAAGTCGGCCGTCAGCCAGCATCTGACTTCGCTTGAGGAATCGCTCGACGTAACCCTGATGATTCGCACCACGCGGTCACTGGCCCTAACCGATGAGGGGCTCGAATATTATGAGAGCTGCGCGCGCATCGTCGCCGAAGCCGAACGCGCCCAGCAGGGCGTGGAGCGCACGCGGGAGAGCGAAAAGGGTAAGGTTCGGCTGACCTGCTCCTATAATTTGGGCCTGAATTTCGTGGTGCCCGCTATGGCGGAGTTCCGCACATTGCATCCCAACATCGAACTGGATCTGATCCTCGAGGATCGGATCCTCAACATCGTCGATGAGGGTATCGACCTCTCGCTCAGATCAGGCTGGCTTACCGACAGTGCGCTGTTCGCCGTGACGCTGGCGCCGATGGAGATGGTTCTGTGTGCCAGCGAGTCCTATCTGGCCGAACATGGTTGCCCGACCCGCCCTTCAGAGCTGGCGGCCCATAGCTGGGTCGGGATTTCCGGCGTGTTCAATCCGGATCGGGTGTCACTTGAGACCGATACGGGGAAAACCGAGACTGTAAACCTTACCACACCTCTACGGGTCAACAGCGGCATGGCGGCGCGCTTTCTCATTCAGGGCGGTGCCGGTATCGGCATGCTTCCGAACTACGCTATTCAGGAAGCTCTTCGCTCAGGCGATATCGTGCGCATCATGTCGGAATGGCGATCCAAGCGCGGAACGATCTCGGCCCTGTTTCCTTCGAAGCATCACATGTCGAAACGCAGCCGCGCATTGATCGAGTTCCTGCGAACGCAGCTTCAAGAAACATTGAACCTCAACGCCGGCAGCTCCAAGCCGTAAAAGGTAAAATCCTAGTGGTTTCTGACTTTTTTTAATCGTCGGGATTGCGAGCAGTGTTAGCCAGAGGTAGTTATGAATATCTGGCGAGCGCCGCGACTTGTCTGATCATGATGGCGCTGAAAGCGACGTCATGTGGCCCTACGAGTGTTTGCGCATATCATTCGTAGTACTTGACCGGCCTGCAGAAGTTGGTGCCCATGCGAAGGAGCGTTCGACCACCCACCGGCGAGGCGGGAGAACGAAGCCGCGCTTTGCCTCGGGCAATTTGACGACTTCTAGGGTGATGCCGTGCTGTTGGGCGGCCTGTGCGGCATGGTCGCCGGTATAGCCTTGGTCGATCCAGGCGATCTCAACGCTGTCGCCGGTGACGGCCTGAACGGTCCGAGTGAGTGCCTCGACCTCGCCGCGATTCTCCGCGCTGGCCGGCGTGACACTGCGACGCGAGCAGGTGACCTCGAACGCCGAAGTCCGATCAGGTTGCTGCCGGATCGCGAGCCGGCAACGGCTGGAGCTTGGGTGACGGACCAGCCGCAAATCAGCGTGGTCGATCGAGACTGCGGGGGCGCCTATTCGTGGACAGCGGCAAGACCTTGCCGCGACAGCCTCCGCATCCTTGCCGACCGGTGTCGCTCGCGACATTGTAGCTGTTCGTGCCGCTATCATAGCGCGGTGACGTCGGTGACGTTGGCAATCGACGGTACACGGCGGTCTACGGCGGCTCTAGCGTAGTAGCAGTTGCGACTGATATTCGTCCCATTTATCCACGCTGGGGCGCCATTTCCTTCATCGCAGATATGAAAGCGGCTTGGTGCCGCTTCGGCAGCTTGGCCGCGAGGCCCGATGCAAGTGGATGAATACCCCGGGCAGTACGTCCGAAACGTCTCGCGGTTGCTGATCACGGGGCCTGTATACCCCCCAGGCAGACGTCCGTGGTCGCTCCCGTGATCGTTCCCTATCATAGCGCGATTCGCGGCCGACGGACAGCGTTGTCGTCTCTCCGTTCGTCGCGCTTTTTAACTATTTTTTGCGGTCACGATCCACGCTGCGCCGTTGATAAGTACCGATGATTCGCCGGGTTGCCGGGCGAAGGTTGCGCGCACCGCATCGGCGGCTTTTGCCCGGATATCATCGGGTTGATCGGTGAGTGCGCGCGACAGCGGTCCGACCGCCGACGCCAGCAGCACGGCATCGTCGATCGCCGCCGCGCGCGTCGCGCCATGGCCATAGGGAATGACCGTATCGAACGGGGCGATTGCGATGTCCGCAAACCCCGCGGCCGCGAGGATGTCCTCGATTCGCGCGCGGTCGGCGAAGGCGAATGGGCCGGGGGCCAGTGGATCGGTCACAGGCGGCGTAACCAGATCGCGGATCGCCGTCATCGGCAGGCGCACCCAGTCGTTCTCCGCCGGTGTGCGCCAGCAGGCGAAAGCCAACCGCCCACCGGGTTTCAGGGCGCCCCGCATGTGGTCGAAGGCCGCGACCGGATCGTCGAAGAACATCACCCCGAAACGCGAAAACAGCAGGTCGGCCGCCGCCGGTTCCCACGCCGCGGTGGCGGCATCGGCGAGCCGGAATGCGACCGGCGCATCGGCCGGGGCATCGGCGCTGGCGCGGGCGATCAACTGCGGAGAAATATCGACGCCGAGTACATGGCCTTCGGACCCCGTCCGCGCCGCCAGGGCAAAGCTCGTCGCGCCCGCGCCGCATCCGATGTCGAGGATATGGTCGCCGGGTGCGACATCGGCGGCGGCGATTGCGGCATCGCCGAACGCCGCGAGCATCAGGTCGAGTCGCTGTTGGTGGAGGACCCAGTTGTCGCCGCTTGCGCCGGTCCATTCATGCGTACGGGATGGTGCGGCGCTGCTCATGACGATGCTCCTTATTGCGATCTATTCGCAAGTATCGGATATCCGTCGCCGGGACAAGTCCTGCGCATAGCTATGCCCTGTTGCCAGCCGCCGGGTCATGCGACAGTCTTGCGGCCAGATTATCGCGGGATGCCGTCAGGGAGAGATATGAGCGAGTCCATCGTCACGGTCGATATCGGCGGCACCCACGCGCGCTTCGCGATCGCCGAGATTGCGGATGGCCGTGTCCTGTCGCTCGGTGAAGCGACGACCTTGCACACCAAGGACCATGCCAGCTTCCAGACCGCGTGGGAGGATTTCGGCCGCCAGCAGGGCGGAGTCCTGCCGCGCGGCATCGCGATCGCGATCGCCGGGCCGACGCGCGGTGAGGTGATCCGCTTCACCAACAACCCGTGGATTATCCGCCCCGCGCTGATCGGCGAAAAGCTCAACGTCGACCGCTATGTGCTGGTCAATGATTTCGAGGCGGTCGGCCATGCCGTGGCGCAGGCCGATAGCGGCTATTTCGAGACGCTCTGCGGCCCCGAAACGCCGCTTCCCGAAACCGGCACGATCAGCGTCATCGGACCCGGCACGGGTCTCGGCGTCGCGCACATCTGGCGCGACGGCACCGACTATCGTGTCCAGGCGACCGAGGGCGGCCATATCGACTTCGCGCCGCTCGACAGCATCGAGGACGCGATCCTCGCGCGGCTGCGCAAACGCCATCGCCGCGTATCGATCGAACGCATCGTCTCGGGACCCGGCATCGTTGACATATACGAGACGCTCGCAGCGATGGAGGGGCGCGCGGTGACCCCGCTCGACGACCGCACGATCTGGACCAACGGCACCAGCGGCACCGACAGCCTCGCCGCCGCGGCGATCGACCGCTTCTGCCTGTCGCTCGGCAGCGTGTCGGGCGACCTCGCGCTGGCGCAGGGGGCGAGCGGCGTGGTGATCGCGGGTGGCCTCGGCCTCCGGATCAAGGACAGCCTGATCAAATCGGGCTTCCCCGAACGGTTCGTCGAAAAGGGCCGGTTCGAGGGTTTTATGGCCGCCTTGCCGGTGAAGCTGATCACCCACCCACAGCCCGGATTGTTCGGCGCGGCGGCCGCCTTTGCGCGCCAGCATCTCTGACGCGGCGCAACATCCCCTTTCGCATGGCGCTCCGGCTCGATAGAGCGGGGGAAACTGCCACGGGGATCAAGCTTATATGCCTTCAGGACTTTTCGCGCTGCTCGACGATGTGGCGACCATCGCCAAGGTGGCGGCGGCGAGCATCGACGATATCGGCGCCGCGGCGTCCAAGGCAGGGGTGAAGGCCGCCGGGGTGGTGATCGACGACACCGCGGTAACCCCGCGCTATCTGACCGGTTTCACGCCCAACCGCGAACTGCCGATCATCTGGCGGATCGCCAAGGGGTCGATCAAGAACAAGCTGATCTTCATCCTTCCGGTGCTGCTGTTGCTGTCGGCGCTCGCGCAATGGGCGATCACCCCGATCCTGATGGTCGGCGGTGCCTATCTCTGCTTCGAGGGCGCAGAGAAGGTCTGGCACAGCCTGACCGCCAAGGATCATCCGCTCGAGGAAGATGTCGCGCTGGTCGCCGACAAGAATCACGAGGAAGAAATGGTGTCGGGGGCGATCCGCACCGATTTCATCCTGTCGGGCGAAATCATGGTGATCGCGCTCAATGAAGTGCTGACCGAGCCGCTCGGTATGCGCGCCGCGACGCTCGCGGTCGTCGCGATCGTCATCACGATCGCGGTGTACGGCGTCGTCGGGCTGATCGTGAAGATGGACGATATCGGGCTGCATATGAGCAAGGGCGGCACCGGCGCCGGCCGCGCGATTGGGCGCGGGCTGGTCACGGCGATGCCGAAGCTGCTCGCGGCGCTGGCGACGATCGGCACCGCGGCGATGCTGTGGGTTGGCGGCCAGATCGTGCTGCACGGGCTGCACGACCTGCATCTGGCCAACCTGTCCGAACCGCTCGAACATTTTGCGGAGGCTGTCGGCGGCGGCTTGCCGGTCGCGGGCCTGTGGGAATGGTTGATCAACGCCGGCGGGGCGGGCATCTTCGGCCTGTTGCTTGGCGGGATCATCGTCGGTGCGCTCCATCTGCTGCCGGGCCGCAAGAAGGCGGCGCACTGACTTCTCCCCTCCCGTTCAGGGGAGGGGGGCTTTAAGGAGGCGACAATGCACCGCGAAAACGATCCCCTCGCCGCCTTCTGGATGCCCTTCACCGCGAACAAGGCATATAAAACAAACCCGCGCCAACTCGTCTCGGCGAGCGGTATGTATTACCAAAGCGCCGACGGCCGGCAGATCCTCGACGGCACCGCGGGGCTATGGTGCTGCAACGCCGGCCATTGCCGGCCCGAGATCGCCGAGGCGATCGCGCAAACCGCGCGGACCCTCGATTTCGCGCCGACCTTCCAACTCGGCCATCCACTCGTTTTCGAACTCGCCAGCCGGGTCGCGGCGTTGATGCCCGATGGTCTCGACCGCATATTCTTTACCAACAGCGGCAGCGAATCGGTTGATACGGCGCTGAAAATTGCGCTCGCGGTGCAGCGTGCGCGCGGGCAGGGGAGCCGGACGCGGCTGATCGGGCGCGAGCGCGGCTATCATGGCACCGGCTTTGGCGGGATCAGCGTCGGCGGCATCGGCAACAACCGTCGCGCCTTCGGCCCCGGCCTGCCCGGCGCCGACCATATCCGCCACACCCACGGCGTTCCCGGCAACGCCTTCGCGCGCGGCTTCCCGCCGCAGGGCGCCGAACTCGCCGACGACCTGCAGCGCCTCGTCGACCTCCACGGCGCCGAAACGATCGCGGCGGTGATCGTCGAGCCGATGGCGGGTTCGACCGGGGTGCTGATCCCGCCAGTCGGCTATCTGCAGCGCCTCCGCGAAATCTGCGACCGCCACGGCATATTGCTGATCTTCGACGAGGTGATCACCGCCTTCGGCCGCGTCGGCGCCGCCACCGCGGCCGAGGCGTGGGGCGTCACCCCCGACATCCTGACCATGGCCAAGGGGCTGACCAACGCTGCGGTCCCGATGGGCGCGGTCGCGGTGAAGCGCGACCTTCACGACGCCGTGATCGACAGCGTCCCGGGCGGGATCGAGCTGTTCCACGGCTACACCTATTCGGGCCATCCGCTCGCCAGCGCGGCGGGGCTGGCGACGCTCGACCTCTACGCCCGCGACGGCCTGTTCGACCGCGCCGCCGACCTCGCCGCTTATTGGGACGAGGCTGCCCACAGCCTGAAGGGTCGGCGGCATGTCATCGACATTCGCACCATCGGCCTCGTCGCCGGTATCGAACTCGAACCCCGCCCCGGCGCGCCGACCGCGCGGGCGACCGAGCTGTTCCATGCCTGCTTCGACGACGGCCTGCTCGTCCGCGCCACCGGCGACATCATCGCGCTGTCGCCGCCGCTGATCGTCGAGAAAGTGCAGATCGACCAGATGTTCGCCAAACTCGGTGACGTGCTAGCGGTGATAGATTGAGGGGCGAGCGTCCCGAAACGGCACAACGGCTCGTCGCCTCCTTCTACAAAATCAGACCGAAAATTGCTAGGGGCGCCGCCTCTCCTGCTCCTGAAAATCTGGAATCTTCACCCGTGTTCATCGCTTTCCGTTCGCTCGCCCCGCTCGCCCTGGTCGCGGCGCTCCCCCTTGCTCCCGCCGTCGCGCAGTCGACGACGGCGGTTACAGGCCTCGATGCGCTGCGCGAGTGGAACCTAGTGGTGCTGGGCGACCTGCAATCCTCGTCCGAAGTCGAGGGCCGGACCTTCGTCGGCGGCAATCTGACCGGAAACTCGTCCAACTACAGCATCCGTCCGCTCGGTACTTCACCCACCGGACAGCCGGGACTGACCGTTGTGGGCGACGTCAACGGCGGGCACAAGAATCTAAACAATGGCGGCGGCGCGATCGTCGGCGGCAACGTCAACAGTGGCTTCAACCTCAACGGCGCTGCGCAGACGGTGAAGGTGGGTGGCACGATCAGCAATACCAATGTCAACCAGAACACGGTGGTGTCCAACCTCGGCACCAGCAACCCGTCGTTCGTGTCTGGTTTGCAAAATCAGAAAAGCCAGCTCGGCAGCAGCCTGACCAGCCTGTCCTATGACATGGGCACGCTGACCGCGAACAGCCAACTGGTCATCCAGGGCAATCGCGGCACGTTCAATGCCCAGCCGGATGCGAACGGCACGGCGATATTCAACATCAGTTCGGCCGATCTCGACCGGATCGGCGAGATCCAGTTCAACCTGAACGGGGCAAACACAGCGATCGTCAACGTCAGCGGCCGTTCGGTCAGCCTCAACGACAATTTCCTCGGCGGCACGAACAACCTTGGCGAGCATTTGATCTGGAATTTTCATCAGGCGGAGGACCTGAACCTGACCACCGCCTGGGGCGGTTCGGTGCTGGCGCCGCTTGCCGACGCGCAGACCGCAAATTACATTCAGGGTTCGGCGGTGTTCCGCAATCTCAACCAGAATGGCGAGATGCATACCGGCACCTACAACGGCGGCAATATCGGCTCGCCGGGCGGTGGATCGGGTTCGTCGGGCGGAAGTTCGTCGGGTGGCGGTTCGAGTTCGGGCGGCGCGACGCCGGTGCCCGAACCGGGGATGTTCGGTCTCTTCGGTCTCGGCGTCGGCGGCCTCCTCTATTGGCGTCGCCGGAACGCGAAAAAGGCAGGTCGCGAAGGCTAAGCTCCGCTCGCCAACGGAAAGGCCACCGACACCCGCGTTCCCTTGCCGACGTCGCTTTCGATATCGAGCTGTCCCTGATGGCGCTCGCTGATATGCTTGACGATCGCCAGCCCAAGCCCCGTTCCGCCGACCGAGCGGCTGCGCGCCTCGTCGACGCGATAGAAACGTTCAGTCAGGCGGGGGAGGTGGTCGGCGGCGATGCCGTCGCCTTCGTCGCGCACAGACAGCCGCGCGCGCTGGCCTTCGCGGATCAGTTCGACCGTCACCGGGGTGTCGGCGCGGCCATATTTCATCGCGTTCGAGATGATGTTGTGCGCCAGTTGGCCAAGTTGCGCCTCGTCGCCGAGCATCGGCAGCGGCATATCGTCGAAGACCGCGACGATATCGCGGGCGCGCGGCCTTTCGCTGTCTCGCAGCTGGGCGATCGTCGTGCGCACGATCGAGGTCAGATCGACCGGGGTGGTGGGGCGCCGGAACCGGTCGGCCTCGACCCGCGAGATCGACAAAAGGTCGATGACGAGTTGCTGCATCCGCCGCGCCTCGCGCTCGATGATCGACAGGAAGCGGTGGCGGGTCGCGGTGTCGGCGTCGCCGTTCATGTCCTGTAGCGTCTCGACATAGCCGAGGATCGCGGCGAGCGGCGTGCGCAGTTCGTGGCTTGCGTTGGCGACGAAGTCCGACCGCATCCGGTCGGCGGCGTCGATCGCGGCGCGGTCGGCGAGGAAGATGATCTTCTGCCCGCCCGACAGCGCCGCGATGCGCATCGTCCAGCGCTGGCCCGGACGCGGGAAATCGACGAGGTTGATCGGTTCCGGCGTCGCGGGCGCGTCGATCCCCGACAGCCATTCGGTCGCGGCGGGGTGTCGGATCGCGGTGCGCACGTCGGCGCCGACGATGTGGCGGCCGAGCAGGCGGATAGCGGCGTCGTTGGCGAGGGTGACGATATTGTCATCGCAGCCGAGCAGGGGTTCCTTTTCCTGGTCGGCCCACAGTGCGAAATCGGGATGGCGGAGCAGCGACGCCGGCGGCGGGGCGGGGGACGGCGCTGTGCCGGCGCGGTTCTCGGCCATCACGGGGCTGGGCAGCGCCGAATAGACGAGCGCGGCGGCGGCGACGCCCGCAGCGGCCAGTATCGCGATCGCCAATGCGTCGCCGCCGGCCAGCGCGGCAAGGATGACCGCGATGGCGACCAGGGTCAGCGCCACGACGAGGCTGGAGAGGCGGTCGAACATCGGCGCTCGGCCTCGCACGAAGCGGGGGCGCGGCGCAAGCGGCTTTGCAGCCATTAACGCCTTGTCGCCAAATGTCCCGAAACGGGAAGTGGCGGCGCACATGCGGTCTTTTGCTTTTCCCCGCGTCGTCCATGGTTTATGCGCCGATCATGGAACAGCAGGATCAGCCGAATGGCGCGGGGGCGCCCAATTCCGATGAAGCCATGGAAGCCGTTCCGTCGCGGCGCCGGATGCTCGCGCTCGGCGCGGTCGGCGTGTCGGCGGCACTGACGATACGTCCCGCCTTTGCTCAGACCGCGGTATCGGTGATGAATTGCCAGATCCCGGTGCCCGACGTGTCGGGTGCGGGCAAATATATCGACGGCAGGGGCAATCTGGTCGCCGCGGGCACCAAGGGTGCGTTTCCCGGCTCGCCGCGGCCGTTCACCGGCGAAGAGGTGAAGCGCGCCTTTCGCGGCCAGACGCTGCCGGGCACGACCTCCAGCCAGTCGCAGGCCTATCTGGAATATATCCGGCGCTTGCGGGCGGGGCAGAGCGGGTTTACCTGTTTCGCCTCGATCACGATGCAACGCTGATCATCGCTTCCTTGGTTGGCGATGACGGTTCCCCCCGCATCGCCAGACAAAGGAAATCCGCTTGAAACTAGCCTCGCTGAAGAAGGGTCGCGACGGGCGGCTGGTCGTCGTTTCGGACGATCTCGCCTGGTATGCCGACGCTGGCCAGATCGTCCCGACGATGCAGGCGGCGCTCGACAATTGGGCTTATGCGGCCCCCCGCCTCGCAGCGCTGGCCGAGGATCTCAACCATGATGCGATCCCCAAGGATCGGTTTCACGAGCGCGACGCGGCATCGCCGCTGCCACGCGCCTATCAATGGGCCGACGGCAGCGCCTATGTGAACCACGTCGCGCTGGTGCGCCGGGCGCGCGGCGCCGAAATGCCCGACAGCTTCTGGCACGATCCGCTGATGTATCAGGGCGGCAGCGACGCCTTTCTCGCGCCGCGCGACCCGATCCCGCTCGGCGATCCCGCGTGGGGCTGCGACATGGAGGCCGAGGTCGTCGTGGTCACCGGCGACGTGCCCGCCGGTACCGACGCGGTCGCGGCGCGCGGCCATATCCTGCTCGTCGGGCTGACCAACGACGTGTCGCTGCGCGGGCTGATTCCGGCCGAACTCGGCAAGGGCTTCGGTTTCTTCCAGTCGAAACCCTCAAGCGCGATGTCGCCGGTGTTCGTCACCCCCGACGCGCTTGGCGAGCGGTTCCGCGATGGCAAGCTTCACGGCACCCTGTGCGTTGACCTCAACGGCCAGCCGCTCGGCCGTGCCGATGCCGGGGTCGACATGACTTTCGATTTTGGTGCGCTGATCGCGCATGCGGCGAAGACCCGCGACCTTGGCGCGGGTACGATCATCGGCTCGGGCACGGTGTCGAACCGCGATGCCGATGGCGGACCGGGCAAACCGATCGCGCAGGGCGGATTGGGCTATTGCTGCCTCGCCGAGGTGCGCACGGTCGAAACGATCCTAGAGGGCGAAGCGAAGACGCCTTTCATGCAGAAGGGCGATACGGTCCGCATCTGGATGGACGACGATCGCCACCACAGCATTTTCGGTGCAATCGAGCAGCAGGTCGGCTGATCTGGAGCAAATACCCCTCCCGCGCGGCGGGAGGGGCTTTGTCACATTCCGCTGAGCGCGTCCTTGAGCGAACAGGCGGCCGGGCCAAGGATCACGATGAACAGGCACGGCAGGATGAACAGGATCAGCGGCACCGTCATGATCGCGGGCAGGCGAGCGGCCTTTTCCTCGGCGCGCATCATGCGCTCGTTGCGGAATTCGGCCGACAGCACGCGCAGCGCGCTGGCGAGCGGCGTGCCGTATTTCTCGGTCTGGATCATGGTCGTGACCACGCCCTTCACCGAATCGAGATTGACGCGATAGGCAAGGTTCTCGAACGCTTGGCGGCGTTCGGTCAGGAAGCCGAGCTCGATTGAGGTCAGCGCGAACTCTTCGCCCAGTTCGGGATAGGCGCGGCCCAGTTCCTTGGACACGCGGCTGAAAGCGGAGTCGACGGTCAAACCCGCTTCGGCGCAGATGACGAGAAGGTCCAACGCGTCGGGCAGGCCCTTGCGGATCGCGTCGGTGCGCTTCGACCGCTTGTTCTCTACGAACAGGTCAGGGGCCTTGTAACCCAACAACAACGCCGCCATCGTCGCCCCCGACCGCTTAAACGGGGTCAGGTCGGGCCACATGTCGACGCCATAGATCAGGAATGCGACGAGTCCGCCGAACACGATGGGCAGGATCAGGCGGCCAAAGATAACCGCGACCGCGAGATCCTTTGACCGAATACCCGCCTGCGCCAGCTTCTGCTGCACATCCTTGATCTGGTCTTCCTGCAGCACCTGAAGCTTGCCGAGGAAGGTGCGCATCTTGTCAGCGGTCTGGTTTTTTCGGACAAGTTTCGCGCGGCGCTTCGCGGTCGACGCGGTGATACCGGCCTTGAGCTGTTCGCGGCGGTCGTTCAGCGCCTTGACGCGCTTCGCCATCGGATCGCGCACGGTCAGCGCGCCATAAAGCGCGATCAGTACTGCGCCGACGCCGACCGCAGCGAGCGTGGTCGCGACCCAGATGACATCGACGCCCATGATGGTCGGGCCGCTGGTCGAACCGGTGAACGAGGCGAGGAGCAGGGTGATGTTCATTCGTCGCGCCCCTTAGATTTCAAAACTGATCATGCGCGACATGATGAAGGCGCCGAGGCTCATCCATACCAGTCCGCCGAGTCCAGTGATGATCAGCCTTTCTTCGAAGAAGAAGCCCTGAAGATATTCGGGGTTCATCGAATAGACGATACCGAAGACGAAGAAGGGCAGCGCACCGACGATATAGGCCGACGCCTTGGCTTCCGACGACATCGCGCGAATCTTCAGCTTCATCTGCGCGCGCTTGCGGAGCACGTCGGAAAGGTTCGCGAGCGTTTCGGCGAGGTTGCCGCCCGTTTCGCGCTGAATTGCGATCGTGATGCAGAAGAACTGGAATTCCGGCGTGCCGAGCATCTCGGCCGATTCCTGCAAAGCCGCTTCCATCGTATTGCCGATGCGGATGCGTTCGACGACACCCTTGAACTCTTCGCCGACCGGGCCGGGCAATTCCTGGCTGACGACCTGGAAGGTCTCGGTCACGGGAAGGCCCGATTTCAGGCCACGGACGAGCAAGTCAATCGCGTCGGGAAAACGCGTGTTGAACTTGGCGACGCGCTTCTTGATCAGCCGGTTGATCACGAAATAGGGCAGGCCGAGCGCGGCGATCACGCCAATCAGGGCGGCTAGCGGGAACGGGCTGCGGATCAGCAACAGCAAGCCCGCAACGACGACGAACAGGGCCATCGACGCCATCATGTACTGGCTGACCGTCCAGCTCTTGCCGGTCCGGCGGAGCCGCTTTTCCATTTCTTCGCGGCGCGGCATGAAGCTGGAGAGGCTCTGACCGCCCCTGTTGCTTCCGGACTGGATCGTTTTGCGCATCTGCGCCGCGACCACCGCTTCGGTCGACGCGGCGTGGCGGTCCTTGACCATCGCCAGTCGCCGCGACTTCGCCTTGCCCATCGACGGGCCGCTGAACAGGACAAGCATGGTGAAGGCCAGAAAGGCGCCACCGATGATAAGGATGACTGACAGGTCCATAGTCGGTTTTCGTCCGCTTCTCGTCCCAAGGCCGGCTGGCGACCGGTCACCCGGCCGCCATCGTCCTTATTTTGCGCCCTTTTTGGCCATCATGCCGCCGATCCCGCCAAGCTTGCCAAGCAGCGAGGCGCCCGACTTGCCCTTGGCGGACGGTGCCACGGCCTCTTCGGCCTCGGTGTCCGCGCCATCGAGGATGAGCCGCATCAACTGGTTCCACACCGCGCTGGCCTTGGTGCCCTTGCAAATCTCGGCGTAGGATTTGCCAAGCTTTGCCGACTGGCTGACCAATTTGGGGTCGAACGGAATCACGATGTCGATCTGACGTTCGATCGACGATTCGAACTCCTTGCGCGACAGTTCGCCGATCGCGGTCTGGAACTTGTTGGCGACCAGGATGACGCGGGCACCCGGCACATTTTGCTTGAACCACGACAGGATGCGGATCGTGTCGCGCGCCGAGGCGAGCGTCACGTCGGCGACCAGCAGGATCGTTCCGACTTCCGACACCAGGTGCGGGAAGGGGATCAGCACGTGGCGCGGGATGTCGACGATCGTCATCTCGAATGCGTTGCGCAGCTCTTCTTCCAGCTGGAAAAAGGCCGAACCGTCGGTCATCACGGGCTGGTGGATCGGCGCTTCGGCCGACAGCAGGCTGAGCTTGTCCGATGCCCGCACCATCGCGCGTTCAATGAACAGACCGTCGATGCGGCTCGGATTGTCGATCGCGTCGATCAGCCCACGGCCCGGTTCGAGGTCGAGGGTCAGCGCGCCGGTCCCGAAATGGATGTCGAGGTCGAGCAACGCCGTCTGGCGACCGGCCTGTTCACTCATCGCCCAAGCGAGCGAGGTCGATACAAGCGAGGCGCCGACGCCGCCGCGAACGCCAACTACCGCCATCATGTGATGCGGCTTGTCGTCCATCATGTCGGCATGCTTCGGTGCGGACAGCATCGCCTGTGCCATCGTCAGCGATTCGCGGACCTGGTCGAGTGATAGCGGCTTGAGCAGATAGTCCTGGATTCCGCTCGACAGCAGGTCGCGATACAGGCGCACGTCGTTCACCTGGCCGGCGGCGATCACCACCGTACCGGGCTCGCAGACTTCGGCCAGCGCGTTGATGTCGTTGATCGGATCGCCCGATTCAGACATGTCGACGAACAGGATGTTCGGGCTCGCCGAGACCGACAGCGACTGGACCGCATTGCGCAGGCCGCCCTTGTTGCACTTCTCGATAGGCCAGCCCATGTCGTTGGCGGCCGCGCGGATCAACTCCAGCGTATCATCATCGCACACGAAGGCGTTGAAGGGTTCGCGCAGGCCGGCTGCTTTAAATGGCGCGTTCACTGATTGCCTCCCCCGCTGGTTGACGTCTGTTTGAGTTCGCCGGCGCCCGAGGGCGGCCTCTCGCGGTAGGTCTTGATCGCGCGCGTCGCCGACGCGGGATCCTGACGATCGTTGCTCGCGCCCTTGATCAGGTCGTTCGGATCGGCGACCATCGCGGCGAGGTTGCTGTTCGACGCGCAGCCATAGTTGGACGAGGTCGCGTTGTTGAAATTGATCGACGACTTGCTCGACCAATCGGGGCAACCCGGGACCGAAGCGGACGCACGGGTAACGACGACGCGCAGGCTGCCGGGCGCCACCGTGCCGGTCGTGACCGGAACGGCGTTGCTGAGCAACATGCCGCGGCGTTCGATCATCGCGCGGATCGACGCCTGGGCCGCGCTGGCGCCATAGGGCGAAGGGTCCTCGATCGAAATGCGATCACCATAGCGCACGCCCATCGCGTCGAGCCAGCCTTGCAGGCGCCCCTGTTCGCTTGGCGGTAATTCGCCGCCGCTGGTCGCGACATCGAACTGATAAATGCTGTTGCGGACGATCGGCTGATGGACCGAATCGAGACCTGTATTAGAATGGGCGCCGCCCGTGCAGCCGGCGAGCGTCGCGGCCATTGCGAGGGTCGTCCAAGTTGCGATCTTGTTCATAATCTTGCTCCTGAAAACCAGCGCGTCACTTGATGCTGAAGCCCGGCGACACATCGGCCCCGGCGCGCAGGCGATCGGCGTCGGCCGGCGAGGTGTCGAGGCGCGGCTTGGGGCGGTCGCCGCCGGTCACGCCGTTGCTCGTCTGGTTGATGAGCAGGCGCGCGGCATCGTTGGCATCCTGATAGGCGTCGGTGGGCAGCTTGATGTCGTTGGCCGAGACCGGCTGGACCAGATAGGGCGTCACGATGATGACCAGTTCGGTCTCGCCGCGGCGGAAGCTGTCCGATTTGAAGAGCATGCCGAGAAGCGGCACGTCGCCAAGCCCCGGCATCTTGTCGATGGCGCCGATCGAGCGATTGTTCATCAGCCCGGCGATCATGAAGCTTTCGCCCGACCCCAGTTCGACGGTCGTCTCGGCGCGGCGGACGGTCAGTGCCGGAACCTGGAAGCCCTGCAATTCGATCGCGCCCTCGGTCGACAGTTCCGACACTTCGGGGCGAACGCGCAGGCTGATTCTGCCGTTGGACAGGACCGTCGGCGTATAGGCCAGGCTGACGCCATATTTGCGATATTCGATCGTCGTGCCGGCGAAGTTGCCGGGGATCGGAACAGGGAATTCGCCGCCGGCGAGGAAGTCGGCGGTTTCACCCGAAATCGCGGTCAGGTTCGGCTGCGCCAGCGTCACGACCATGCCCGAACGCTCGCCCGCATCGAGCGAGGCGATCAGGTCGAGGCCGAACAGGCGACCCGCGCCGGCAAGGCTGCGGACGCCGGCTGGCGTGTTGATCGTGTATGTCTTGCCATAGGTGGTGCTGTTGAGCGGCTGCCCCGTGACCGGGTTATAGGGCGTTGGCACCGTGTTGGGGGGGAAGATCGCCGTCGGCGCCGTGGGATAGGCGATCTCGCCGGCCGAACGTCCACCGAAAACGCCGCCGAGGAAGCCGTTGCCGAGCGGGCCATCGCGGTCGCGGGTCAGCAGGTTGCCGCTGATTTCCTTGACGAGCGAGCGATTCACCTCCGCGATGCGGACCTGCAGATTGACCTGCAGCGGCGTCGCGGTGCGCAGGCGCGAGAGCACCTTGGTCTGGTCTCCGACGAAAGCCTGGACCAGCCGTTCGGCCTCGGCGGCATCGTCGGGCGAATGGACCGTGCCGGTGAGCAGAACGAAGCCGTTCATCGTGTTCGCAGAAATCGTCGCCTCGGGCATCGCCAGCGAAAGCATCTGGTCGATGGTCTCGATATTGTTGCCGACGCGCGCGACGGTCGAATAGACGACCCGGCCGCTGGCATCGGTGGCATAGATGCTCGTTTCGCCCGGCTTCTTGCCGAAGATGTAGAGCTGACGGCTCGAGCGGACCTGAACGTCGGCGACTTCGTCGTTGGCGACGAAAACGTCGGTCATCGCGGCGGGAAGGCTGATCAGCCGGCCGCGTCCCACCGACAGGTCGACGCTGCTGCTGGCATTCTGGACCGCTTGTGCCAACGCCTGGTGGGCGGGGGCCGTTACCAGCGTGGCTGCCACCAGGCCGATGGCCAGGGTGCGGGCCAGCGCCGCTGCCTTGAACTTGGGTTTGCTGCTCATCTTACTTACCCCCAACCGGAACTTCGGTCACTTTTTCGCCGCGCGTCACCCGCACGATCGGACCGCGGGGTGCCGCCGGTGCTGCACCTCCATAATTCGAGTTCTGTCCGCCGCCGTAGTTGTTGTTCGGCTGCTGACGTGGTGCCGACACGCGGCCGCTGACCGGGACCCAGAAGCGCGACACATCGCCGCCGGTCGTCGCCGAGCCACGACCCGAGGTCGGGCGTGCGGCGGCTTCGGCCATCATCTTCTTTTCGGCGGCCGTGCCGCCCTTGGTCGGGACGTTGATTTCGCCCGAAGCGATCGCGGCGTCGAGTTCGCCGGCGCTTTCGGCCAGCGGGCGCAGGGCGAGCGACAATTTGCCCATGTCCTGTGCAACGGCGATCTTTTCGGCGATCTCGGGCGTCGCTTCGAGCGTCACCGAGCCGAACGTGCGAACCGGGGTCTTGCCCGTCTCATCCTCGGCATCATAGCGCTGGTCGGTGGCGAGCACGCGGACGTTGCGCACGATCGTTTCGGCGGTGAACAACTGGTCGTCGGGATAGGCGCTGCCTTCCTTGACCTTGATTTCCTGGGCCAGCACCACGTCGACGCGGTCCCCCGGAAAGACGAAGCCGGCGACGCCCTGTTCCTGGCTGACCTTGACGGTCACCGCGCGCATGCCCGGGCCAAGCGCCGCGGCGAGGAAGCCGCGATCGTCGGGATGGACGAGCGCGCCCTGCGTCAGCGGCTGGCCGGCGGTGATCGGATAGCGAACCACCGTGCCGACAAGGCCGTTCACGTCGGTCTTCTCTTTCAGGAAATAGGCCTTCTCGACCAGTTCCTTGGGCCAAGGCTGGAAACGGAAGCTGTCGGGGCCGATAATCGTCCCGACGGGCAGCTGGCGGGTTGCCACCAGAATCATCGGGCCCTGGACGTCCGGTGCCGCGGCGGCGCGCGCTTGCGGAGCCGCCGCGCCGCGCATCATCTGGTTGACCCCGAACGCCGCCCCGATCGCAATGACCAGCGCGCCGACGATCAGCATTATCTTTCGCGTATCCATGACGATTTTTCGCCTCCTAACACTCGCCAGACGCGGCGGTGCTTGCCCTCAACTCGATGCGATAGCCTGAAACTGGTTAAGATATTGTTGGTGAAGCGCCCAAAGGCCCGCAGCGGCGATTGCAACACCATAGGGGACCTGCGGCTTGGCCTCCGGGCGCTTGACGATCTGCCAGACGAGCATGGCGGCCGACACCGCCGCCCCGGACAGCGCCATCACCATCAGTGACGGCATCGTCAGCGGAACCGGCACCCACAGGAATACGGCAAAAACGTTTTTCACGTCGCCCCCACCCATGGCGTTGAACATGTACATCACCAGGAAAGCGGCGAAGATCGTCGCGGCGACCCCAACGAGAATCGCGACGTCGGGCCACAGCGTCCATCCGGCGGCAAACCAGAAAGGAATCGCGAGGACCGCGATAAGGCCATTGAGGCCGTTCGAAATCTCGCGCCAGCGCAGGTCGCTGATCGCCGAGCAGATCATCAGGATCGCCGCGAGCAGCATCAGGATCAACTGGGGAGCATGGCCGTTCATGCCCCGATCCCATAGAGGTCATGGCTTACCAAATAGTAACCATGTTGGGCGCCGCGCATGCTTGCATTCCGGGACCCAGAAGATATGCGGCGGGGATGACCGGCGCGCTCCCTTCCGACATCGACGTCCTGATCGTCGGCGCTGGGATCGCGGGCGCCAGCCTCGCCGCCGGTCTCGCGTTGCATCGGCGTGTGCTGATGATTGAAGCAGAGGATGTACCTGGATATCATGCGACGGGCCGCTCGGCGGCTTTTTGGCAGGAAAGCTATGGCGGAACCGGCGTCCAGCCGCTGACGGCGGCGTCCTTCGAAGCGCTCGCCCACCCGCATCCCGATTTTTCCGATCGCCCCTTCCTCTTGCCGCGCATGGCGGTGATGATCGGGCGTCGTGACGAGGCGCCGGCGGTCGATGCCTTTGTCGCCGCGTTCGAGGCGAAGGGCGTCGCGGTGTCGCGCCTGTCGGCCGCCGCGCTTGCCGATCATATCCCCGGGCTTCGCCCCGACTGGAGCGAGGCGGCGTTCGAGCCGTCATGCCGGGACATCGACGTTGGCGGCTTGCATGCCGCCTATCTGCGCGCGGCGAAGCGGGCAGGAGCACTGCTGTCGGTGCGCACGCCGCTGATTTCGGCGCGCCGCGAACAAGGCGGCTGGCGGGTGGAAACCGGCCAGGGCACAATCCGCGCCGCGCTGATCGTCAACGCGGCGGGCGCCTGGGCCGATGCGGTCGCCCGCGCTTGCGGCGTCGCGCCGGTCGGTATCCGTCCCTATCGCCGCACGATCGCGCAGGTCCGGCTCGGGGTTCCTACACCCGCCGCGCTGCCGCTGATCGGGCATGTCGGTGGTGATTTTTATTTCAAGGGCGAGGGCGAGGGGCGCATCTGGCTGAGCCCGCACGACGAGACGCCGAGCGATCCCTGCGACGCCGCGCCCGAGGAACTCGACGTCGCCCTAGCGATCGACCGGCTCCAAGCGGTCGTCGATTGGCCGATCGCGGCGGTCGAGCGCAAATGGGCCGGACTGCGCAGCTTTGCGCCCGACCGGCTTGCGGTCCTTGGTCCCGACCCCGACGTGCCGGGTTTTGTCTGGTGCGCGGGGCAGGGCGGTTTCGGTATCCAGACCGCGCCCGCGATCGCGGGTTTGCTCGCCTGGCAACTTGGCGCGCCTGCGCCTGACGGCGCGATCGCGCGCGTCGACCCATCGCCTTATGCGCGAGCACGCTTCGCCTGATATCTCAACGGCACGCTTGCGCACGGCAATCGCCGGGCTAACATGGGTTAGCCGCACGGACCGGCGGCTGTATCTTTGGAGAACCCCCGATGGCCCATTATTTCGAGATCAAGAAGAACAAGGCCGGCGAGTTTGTCGCCTATTTCAAATATAACAGCGAAACGATGTTCTGGACCGAGGGCTATTCGAGCAAGGCCTCCGCGGTGAACGCCATCGAATCGATCAAGAAGAACGGCCCCGGCGCCGAGACCAAAGAAGCCGAATAAGCGATCGGGCGCGGGCGTTCAGCGCGCCCGCGCCTTTCGCATGATGTCCAGCGCGGCGTCGCTGGCGAGCTGGTCGGCGAGTTCGTTGTCGGGGTGCCCGGAATGGCCCTTGACCCACAGCCACTCGATCTGGTGGCGCGCCGCCTCGGCGACCAGTCGCTGCCACAGATCGGCATTGGCGACCGGCTTTTTCGCCGCGGTCTTCCAGCCGTTTTTCTGCCAGCCGAAGACCCATTTGGTAATACCGTCGCGAACATAGACGCTGTCGGTCGACAGTTCGACGCTGCAACGGCGTTTGAGCGCCGCCAGCGCCTCGATCGCCGCCATCATTTCCATGCGGTTGTTCGTCGTATCGGGTTCGCCGCCCGACAGGGTCTTCACCACGTCGCCCCAGCGCAGCACCGCGCCCCAGCCGCCCGGGCCGGGGTTGCCCTTGCACGCGCCGTCGGTCGCGACGATCACCGTTTTGCCCACCGCCTCGGTCATGCGGCAGCGAAGAGGCTGTCGGCGTCGGCAGCCTGATAGCGGCGCAGCCGTTCGAGGAATGGCGACGGATCCTTGCGCGTCACCAGCGCATCGGCGGGGGTATGCACCCAGTCGTGCGCGCGGGTGAGCAGGAAGCGCAGCGATGCGCCGCGGGCGAGGAGGGGCAGCGCCGCCTGTTCCGCATCACTGAGCGTGATCGCGCCGGCATAGCCGCGCATCAGCGCCTTGGCGCGGGCCGCGTCGCACCGTGTGCCGTCGGCCGAAAAGGTCCAGCTCGCATGGGTGACCGCGACGTCATAAGCGCGGAAATCGGTCGCGGCGAAATAGAAGTCGATCAGCCCGGTGACCCGGTCGCCGAGCATCAGCACATTATCGGGAAACAGATCGGCATGGATGACATGCGCCGGCAAATCGGTCGGCCAGTGCGCGTCGAGATAGTCGAGTTCATCGCCGACGATCGCGGCGAGGCCGGGGCGCACCGCATCGAGGTCACCGGTTGCCTCGGCGATGGCGCGCCAGTGACGATGCCCCATGCTGTTTTCGCGTCCGCCCGCATAGTTCGCCAAGGCGCCATGCATGCCGCCCAGTGCCGCACCCGCCGCAGCGCATTGTCCCGGTGTCGGATGGTTCAGCGAAATGCCGGGCAGGAACTGGATGATGCAGGCGGCGCGATCCGAGATGCGCTGGATCGCAAGGCCGTCGCGGTCGCGGATCATCGGCGGCACCGCGCAGCCGCTGGCGGCGAGATGAGCGAGCAGGTCGACGAAGAAGGGCAGTTCTTCGACCTTCACCCGCTTTTCATAGAGCGTCAGGATGAACCGCCCGGCGGTGGTTTCGAGCAGGAAATTGCTGTTTTCGACGCCCTCGGCGATCCCTTTGCACGACAGGACGGTGCCGATGTCGTAGCGGGCGACGAGCGCGGCGAGATCGTCGGGGTCGACCCCGGTATAGACCGCCATCAGGCCGCTGCCGGCTCGAGGCCACGCGGCAGCTTGAACACCATATTCTCTTCGGCGGTTACCACCACATCTTCGATGATCGGGCGGTGTGCCGCGACCGCGTCGATGACCTCGCGCACCAGTTGCTCGGGCGCGCTGGCGCCGGCGGTGATGCCGAGCGTGCCGATATCGGCCAGCCATGCGGGGTCGATGTCGCCGCCGCGCTGGACGAGATGCGCGGGCGTGCCCATGCGTTCGGCGACCTCGACCAGTCGCACGCTGTTCGAGCTGTTGGGCGCACCGATCACGATCATGCGGTCGCAGCGGCCGGCGATCGCCTTCACCGCTTCCTGCCGGTTCGACGTCGCATAACATATATCTTCGCCGCGCGGTCCTGCGATCGCGGGAAAGCGGTGCTGGAGCGCCGTGATGATGTCGCGGGTGTCGTCGACCGAGAGGGTTGTCTGGGTCAGGAAGGACAGCATTTCGGGATCGGGCGGCGACAGCGCGGCAACATCGTCGACCGATTCGACCAGGGTCATCGCCCCCTCGGGCAATTGCCCCAGCGTCCCGATCACCTCGGGGTGGCCGGCATGGCCGACGAAAATGATGTGGCGGCCGCTTTCATACGCGCGTTCGGCCTGGCGATGGACTTTCGACACCAGGGGGCAGGTCGCGTCGATATAATCTAGTCCGCGTGCCTCGGCCTTGGCGGGGACCGCCTTGGGCACGCCATGGGCGCTGAACACGACTGGCACGCCGTCGGGAACCTGTTCGAGCGATTCGACGAAAATCGCGCCCTTCGCCTTAAGCGTATCGACGACATAGCGGTTATGGACGATCTCATGCCGCACATAGACGGGCGCGCCATAGCGATCGATCGCCAGTTCGACGATGCGGATCGCGCGGTCGACCCCGGCGCAAAAACCGCGCGGCGCGGCGATCAAAACCGTCAGTTCTGCCGCTTCGCTGCCATTTGCGGCGGGTATATTACGGGGTGCGTTCATCTCGCGGGCGCTCTAGCGCAGCGGCCGCGGTGCGGTAAAGCAACTTCGCACCGTTGCGCCCCGTTCATCGCCCCGATAAGAAGCGGCGCGCATGGAGCAGGGATCAATCGCCCTCGTCGCCCCAGCCAAGTGGAAAGCCTTGACCATCATGATGCCCATTTCGTCCCCGTCGCGTAAATTTCTGGCTGTGCTGTGTGGCACGGCGGCCATGGCGACGGTCGCGGGCTGCGCGAAGGACAATGAGCTGGACCTGTCGGGCGGCGTCGGCATCACCGCGACGCGGTCGGCCTGCCCCGCGGTGGCGGTTCCGCTCCAGACCGGCGACGTCACGCTTTTCGACCCCGCGACCAGCCGCGATGCGGCGGCGATCGACGTCGTGGCGACGATCACCAACCTGACACCCCAGTGCAACGACACCGGCGAGAAGGTCTATCAGCTCGCCAGTTTCGATGTCGTCGCGACGCGTCGCGACGCCGGCCCGGCGCGTTCGGTCACCATCCCCTATTTCTCGACCGTCGTGCAGGGCGGCACCGCCGTCGTCGCCAAGCGGATCGGTGCGGTGACCGTCAGCTTCGCCGACGGCCAGACCCGCGGCACCGGTCGCGGCCAGGCGTCGGCCTATGTCGACCGCGCGGCGGCGACGTTGCCCGCCGACATCATGGAACGCATCACGCGCAAGCGCAAAGCGGGCGACCAGGATGCCGCGATCGATCCGCTGAGCATCCCCGAGGTCCGCGCCGCCGTCGCGCGCGCCAGCTTCGAACTGCTCGTCGGCTTTCAGCTGACGCAGGACCAGCTCGAATATAACGTCCGACGATAAGCATCGCGACGGCGCCGTTTCGCGCCGTTCGCGTCGGTTCGCCCTGCGGCGCCATCGGGCGACGCAGGGCTTTTCGCGTTGCCCAAGCTGCTATAGGGCGCGCGCCAGCAGCTTTGTTCAAAGATAGGCCATGCCCGTGACCCTGTTCAGCCGTTTTTCCGCCCATATCGGCACCGCCCTCGATGCGCTGGTAGCGCGCGGCGCGCTTCCTGACGGGCTCGATCGTTCGTCGATCAGCGTCGAACCGCCGCGCGACCCCTCGCACGGCGATGTCGCGACCAACGCCGCGATGGTGCTCGCCAAGCCCGCGGGCATGAACCCGCGGGCGCTCGCCGACCTGCTCGTCGCCGAACTCAGCGCGCTCGACGAAGTGACCGAGGCGAGTGTCGCCGGACCGGGCTTTATCAACCTGCGTCTGGCCGACGACAGCTGGCGCGCCGAACTCGCGCTGATCCACGCCAGCGGCGATGATTATGGCCGCTCGGCGACTGGGCAGGGGCGCACGGTCAACGTCGAATATGTCTCCGCCAATCCGACCGGGCCGATGCACGTCGGCCATTGCCGCGGCGCGGTCGTCGGCGACGCGCTCGCCGCGCTGCTCGAATATGTCGGGCATGACGTCATCCGCGAATATTATGTCAACGACGCGGGAGCGCAGGTCGACGTGCTCGCGCGGTCGGTGCACCTGCGGTACCGTGAGGCGCTCGGCGAGGATGTCGGCGCGGTGCCCGAGGGGCTTTATCCCGGCGATTATCTGATCCCCGTCGCACAGAAGCTGGCCACCGAATATGGCGACCGCTTCGTCGGTGCGCCCGAAAGCGTATGGCTTGGGCTGTTCCGTGCCGAGGCAGTCAGCGCGATGATGGACATGATCCGCGCCGATCTCGCCAAGCTGGGCATCCATCACAATCTCTTCTCGTCCGAGGCCGAGCTGCAGGCGGCGGGCAAGCCGGCAGACGCCGAAAAATGGCTGCGCGATCACGACCTCGTTTATGACGGTGTGCTCGAAGCGCCGAAGGGCGAAACGCCCGAAGATTGGGAGCCGGTCGAACTGCCGCTGTTCCGCTCGACGCGGTTCGGCGACGATCAGGATCGGCCGATCAAGAAATCGGACGGCAGCTGGACCTATTTCGGCGCCGATCTCGCCTATCATTTCCAGAAGGCCGAGACCGCCGACGAACTGATCGACATCTGGGGCGCCGACCATGCCGGCACGGTCAAGCGGATCAAGGCCGCGGTCGCCGCGATGACCGAGGGCAGGAAGAAGTTCGACGTCAAGCTGGTGCAGATGGTCCGCCTGCTCAAGAACGGCGAGCCGTTCAAGATGTCGAAGCGCGCGGGCAATTTTGTCACCCTCGCCGATATCGTCGACGAGGTCGGCAAGGACGCGGTGCGTTTCACCATGCTCACGCGCAAGGCCGATGCGCAGATGGACTTCGACTTCGCGAAGGTCGTCGAGGCATCGCGCGACAACCCGGTCTTCTATGTCCAATACGCCCACGCGCGGATCGCGTCGTTGAAGCGCAAGGTTGCCGAAGCGGGAATCGCGGCGGCACAGCCGAACCCCGCGCGGCTCGACGAGCAGGAACTGGGACTGGTGAAATTGCTCGCGCAATATCCGCGAATCGTCGAATCGGCGGCGGCGGCGCGCGAGCCGCATCGGATCGCTTTTTATCTGGGCGACGTCGCCGCAGCCTTCCACGCCTGGTGGAATATGGGCAACGACCGGCCCGAGGCGCGTGTGATCATTGCCGACGACGCCGAATTGACCGCGACCCGCCTTTATTTGGCCGATGGAATCGGGCAGGTTATCCGGGGCGGGCTCCACCTGATGGGTGTGGAAGCGCTCGAGGAGATGCATTGATGGCGGGCGACAGCGACAAGGGGCAGGGCGAAGCCGGACTGGGGCTGGGCGACGAGGATCGTCTGCCCTGGCTCGAAGCGGCCGACGAGTTCGAGGATGACGGTGAAGTTTCGCCGACCCGGCTGCTCGTCATGGTGCTCGGCGGCCTGTTGCTGATCGGCGCGGTTCTCGGAGGCCTCTGGTGGATCCAGAATGGCGGGGCGCGCGGTGAGGGCGAACTGATCGTCGCGCAAAAGGGCGACTACAAGGTCGCGCCGAAGAATGACGCCGCCAAGACCTTCGAGGGCGAGGGCGACGCGAGTTTCGCCGCGAGCGAGGGCGCCGAGCCGTCGGGCAAGGTCGATGCCTCGCGGATGCCTGAGGAACCCGCCGCCAGCCCCGCCGAACGCGAAGCCGCTTCCAAGGCCGCGAAGAAAGCCGAGGCCGACAAGATCGCCGCCGCCAAAGCGGCGCGCACCGCCACCGACAAAGACAAGGGCAAACCCGCTGCGACCTCGGCGAAGACCGCCGAACCGGCCAAGGCGGCACCGGCGGCTTCGGGATCGGCGATGATCCAGCTCGGCGCGTTCAGCAGCGAGGCGGCCGCGGCCAAGGCATGGACAAACCTGTCCAAACGCTTTGCCTATCTGTCCGAGCTTTCCAAGTCGGTGTCGCCGGCGACGGTCGACAGCGGCCAGGTCTATCGCCTGCGCGCGGTCGCCGGGACGGCGGCCAACGCCCAGAGCCTGTGCGGAAAATTGCGCGTGGCGGGTGAAAATTGCGTCGTCGTCCGCTGATTCGCCCCGCTTGGCCGCAGCGGACTTTGGTTCGATATAGGGGCTGTGCCATGCACGCGCCTGAGGGGGTGCCGACCGATGGAGGTTGACGCACGATGATACCCGCGATTTTCGGCCTCTCGGGCCACAGCCTCACCGACGACGAGCGCGCCTTCTTTCGCGACAGCGACCCGGCGGGCTATATATTGTTCGGGCGCAATATCGATAATCGTCAGCAATTGCGCAGGCTTACCGACGAATTGCGCGATCTCGACGGGCGCGAAAACCTGCCGATCCTGATCGACCAGGAGGGCGGCCGCGTTGCGCGCATGAAATCGCCCGAATGGCCGGCTTTCCCGAGCGGGGCGGCGTTCGACGCGCTGTACGAACGCGCGCCGGCGAGCGCGATCGAAGCGGCGCGGCTCAACGCGATGGCGCTCGCATCGATGCTGTCCGAAGTTGGCATCACCGTCGATTGCCTGCCTTTGCTCGACGTGCGCCAGCCCGGCGCGAGCGATGTCATCGGCGACCGCGCGCTCGGCAGCGAACCGATGCGCGTTGCCGCGCTCGGCCGCGCGATCCTGAGCGGGCTGCAGGACGGCGGCGTCGTCGGCATCGTCAAGCATATCCCCGGCCATGGCCGCGCGCTGCTCGATTCGCACAAGGAACTGCCGGTGGTCACCGCGCTCGACCGCGACCTCCAGACCGACCTTGCCCCCTTTGCGGCGCTGCGCGACGCGGCGATGGCGATGACCTGCCATGTCGTCTTCACCGCCTGGGACCCCGACCGGCCCGCGACGATGTCGCCGGTCGTCATCGACAGCGTGATCCGCCAGCGCATCGGTTTCCACGGGCTGCTGATGAGCGACGATCTCGACATGGAGGCGCTCTCGGGCGACGTTCCTTCTCGCGCGGCGGCGGCGGTCGCGGCGGGCTGCGACATCGCGCTCAATTGCTGGGGCAAGATGGGCGACATGATCGGCATCGCGGGCGCGCTCGACCCGATCAGCACCGTCTCGCGGGCGCGGCTGGAAGGCGCGATGGACCGCATCGCGGGCACCCACGACGAACGCCAGTTCGCGCTGCTGGTCGACCAGCGCGACGCGCTGCTGGCGCTGGCGTGATGAGGGCCTGATCCGCCGATGGAGGAACTGCCGCTCGACTATGATGTGGCGCCCGCGGCCGAGCGTGAGGATGCGCTCCAGCTGTCGCTCGACAGTTGGGAAGGCCCGCTCGACCTGCTGCTCACGCTGGCGCGCAGCCAGAAGGTCGACCTCCGGCAAATCTCGATTCTCGCGTTGGTCGAGCAATATTTGACATTCATCACCGAAATGCGCGCCAAGCTGGAGGTTGCCGCCGACTATCTGGTGATGGCGGCGTGGCTCGCTTACCTCAAATCGGCGCTGCTGCTCCCCAAGGATCCGCTGGAGGATCCGTCGCCCGACGAGCTGGCCCTGCGCCTGCAACTGCGGCTCCAGCGGCTGGCCGCGATGCGCGAAGCGGCGGCGCGCCTGCTCGCGCGCGATCGCGTCGGGCGCGACGTATTCCTGCGCGCCAAGCCCGAGGGACTGCGTGACGTAAGGTTGCGCCGCTGGGATGCGAGCCTCTACGACCTGCTGTCGGCCTATGGACAGGTGAAGCTGCGTACCGAGCCGGTGGTCCATATCGTGTCGCGGCGCCCTGTCATCACGCTCGACGCGGCGCTGCACCATCTTGGACGGCTGATTGGGGTCAAGCTCGACTGGGCCGAACTCGCCGATTTCCTGCCGCCCGACTATGACGGCCCCTTGCGCCGCTCGGCGATCGCGTCCAGCTTCGTCGCGGCGCTCGAACTGGCGCGGCAGGGCCGCGTCGACCTGAAGCAGGAGGGGGCCTTCGAACCGCTGTATCTGAGGGCTGCCCAGATAGGACAACAACCGACATGACGATCGACGACCGCGAACGTGCGATAGAGGCGATGCTGTTCGCCAGCGACGAACCGCTCGACGCACGGCAAGTCGCGGCGCGTTTTGCCGAGGAAATCCCGGTGGCCGACGTCAAGGCGGTGATCCATGCGATCGCCGCGCGCCACGCGGGAAGCGGCATCGAACTCGTAGAACGCGGTGGTCACTGGCATTTCCAGACCCCTGCCGATCTGGCGCATTTGCTCCGCCGCGAACGCGACGACCCGCGCAAATTGTCGCGCGCCGCGTCCGAGGTGCTCGCCATCGTGGCGTACCACGAACCGGTCAGCCGCGCCGAAATCGAAGCAATTCGCGGTGTCCAGACGTCGAAGGGCACGCTCGACGTGCTGATGGAGGCCGAGTGGATCGCGCCGGCGGGCCGGCGCGAAGTTCCGGGGCGCCCGCTCATCTACAAGACCACCGACGCATTTTTGCAGCATTTCGGACTTAGCAGCCGCAAGGATTTGCCGGGCATCGAAGATCTGCGCGCAGCGGGTCTGCTCGATCCGGTCGATCTCGCTTTCGAGGAAGCGATGGGCGAACTGGACCTAGTAAAAGACGGCGAAGACGCCTAATTAGGACATCAACAGACGCTCGGGTCGGGCGCAAAGGAGATTTTTCATGGGCGGATTCAGCCTGATTCACTGGCTTATCCTCGGTGTCATCGTGCTGCTCTTGTTCGGCAAGGGCCGTTTTTCCGACATGATGGGCGACGTTGCCAAAGGATTGAAAAGCTTCAAGAAGGGCATGGCAGACGACGATACGCCGGCCCCGCCGATGAAGCACATCGAAGGGCAGCGCACGCCCGAAGCCACCCCGATGCCTACGCCGACCAGCGAACAGGACAAGCTCTGATCGCCGACCGCCGGCTGGGGGAAGTTTAGTAGATGTTCGACGTCGCGCCCACCGAGTTATTGCTCGTCGTGGTGGTGGCCTTGGTGGTCATCGGCCCCAAGGACCTGCCCAAGGCGATGCGCTTCGTCGGCAAATGGGTCGGCAAGGCGCGCGGCATGGCGCGTCATTTTCGTTCGGGTCTCGACACGATGATGCGCGAGGCCGAACTCGAGGAACTTGAGAAGAAGTGGCGCGAGCAGAATGAAGCCATCATGCGCGAATTTCCGCGCGTCGATGGCGATGGCGCCCCGTCCATGATTCCGGCGGCGAGTGTCCCCGCCGCCGAAACGCCATCCGAACAATCGAGCGCGGAGGCTGATCAGGCTGCCGCCGCGCAGCCCGCAGAGACCCATGCCATCCCGCCGAAGGATGGCCCGCTTCCATGAGCGTCGAAACCCCGGTGACGGCGGAAGAGGAGGGCGCCGGCGGCAAGATGCCCTTGCTCGATCATCTGGTCGAGTTGCGCTCGCGGTTGCTCAAGTCGCTGGCGGCGCTGGCTGCCGCTTTCGCGGTCTGCCTCTATTTCGCCAAGCCGATCTATAGCGTGCTGGTGCAGCCGCTGGTCGCAGCCGGGCAGGGCAAACTCATCTATACCCAACTCGGCGAGGCATTTTTCGTCGAGATCAAGGTCGCGCTGTTCGCCGCCGTGATGATCGCCTTTCCGGTGATCGCCAACCAGCTCTGGAAATTTGTGGCGCCGGGGCTTTATCGGCAGGAAAAGCGGGCCTTGCTGCCTTTCCTGATCGCGACGCCGATCCTGTTCGCGGCAGGGGCCTGTCTCGCCTATTTCATCACCATCCCGGTGGCACTGAAGTTCCTGCTTGGTTTTCAGGGCAATATGGGCGGGATCACCCAGGAAGCCCTTCCCTCGGCGGGCAATTACCTCAGTTTCATCATGCAGTTCATCATGGCGTTCGGTATCGCCTTCCTGCTTCCGATCCTGTTGATGCTGCTTGAGCGCTCGAGCATCGTGACACGCGCCCAACTGGTTTCGGCGCGCCGCTACATGATCGTTGGCGCCTTCTTCATCGCGGCGATCTTCACGCCGCCCGACGCGGTCAGCCAGTTGTTGCTCGCGGTCCCGCTGGTGTTGCTTTACGAGCTGTCGCTACTCGCGATCTGGTTTACCCAGCGCCGACGCAAAACAGGCGCCGAAACGGCGCCTGTCGAACCTCTCGAAGAGGTTTAGGGTAAGGACTCGACGGGATCAGTGAATCGCGTCGCTTCCCGCCTGACCAACCGACTCGATATCGCGGCCGACACCTTTCACGGTGTTGCAGCCAGCGACCAGAAAGCTGGCAAGCAAAGCGGCAAGAACGATACGGACATTCGACATGATCAGAACCTCGTGAAATCTGTGTGCAAAATGGCCCGGCGCGCTTCGAGGGGGGGGAGGGAATACGCACCGGGCCAATGTTGCTGAGCAGCGCTGCGGGGGGGCGATGACCGCTGCTCATATGGGAAACTGCCAAGGCGGTGGATAAGTTCCCGAAAAAAATGCGGACGGGGAAATTTTTTTTGATTCTTTTGAATCGCTTGCGATTCCAGCGCTTTGTCAGTTCAGGCTGGTGAGCCCGCTGGCCACCGCGAGGCCGAGGAAGGCCAGAAAGCCCATGGAGTCGGTCGTCATGGTGACGAAAACCGAACTCGCGACTGCCGGATCCTGATCGAGCCGGTCGAGCAACAGCGGGATCGCGACCCCGGCGACGCCGGCGACGAAGATGTTCACGATCATCGCGGCGGCGATGACGCCGCCGAGCTGGGGATTGCCGAACCACAGCGCGGTCGCCGTCCCTGCGATCAGTGCGATGGTGCCGCCGTTGAGCAGCGCGATCTTCACCTCGCGGAGTACTGCGCGCCAGCTGTTCGAATCGGTCAGCTGGTTCATCGCGAGCGCGCGCACCGTCACCGCCAGCGTCTGCGTTCCGGCATTGCCGCCGACCCCGGCGACGATCGGCATCAGTGCCGCGAGCGCGACCATATGTTCGATCGCGCCGCCGAAGAAGCCGACGATCGACGAGGCGACGAGCGCGGTGCCGAGATTGGCGACCAGCCAGCGCACGCGCGCCACATAGGTTTCGCGGATCGGTTCGTTGATGTCGCCGTCGCCGGCGCCCGACAGGCGCAAAATATCCTCGCCCGCCTCTTCCTGGATGATGTGGACGACATCGTCGACGGTGATCATGCCGACCAGCCGCCCCGAACGGTCGATGACCGCCGCCGAGATCAGCGCATATTTCTGGAAGCGCAGCGCGACCTCTTCCTGGTCCATGTCGACCGGGATCAACGTCTGCTCGCGTTTCATCACGTCGCTGATCGCAATCTCGCGCGGGGTGCGCAAAATCCAGCTGAGCTGGCAAGTGCCGACGGGTTTGTGCATCGGATCGACGACGAAGATTTCCCAGAAATCGCTCGTCAGGTCGGTGTCCTCGCGCAGCCGGTCGATGACATCGCCGACCGTGACATGCTCGGCCACCGCAACGAACTCGCGCTGCATCAGGCGGCCGGCGCTCTCTTCCGGGAAGGACAGCGCGTCCTTGATCGCCGCCCGGTCCTCGGGCTCCATCGCGTCGAGGACGGCCTGCTGGTCGTCGGCCTCCATGTCCTCGATGATCGCGACGGCGTCGTCGGTATCCATCTCGGACGCCAGTTCGGCGACCTGTTCGGGCGCGAGCAGGTCGATCAGCTCCTCGCGCACATAATCGTTCATTTCCGCCAGCACGTCGGCGGATAGAAGGTCACCCAAGACGGCAGCGAGCATCGGCCGCTCGTCGGCGCGCGCGAGTTCGAACAGATCGGCGATGTCGGCAGGATGCAGGCGGCCGATGCGCTCGCGCGCCGCTTCGGCTTCGCCGGCCTCGGCGAGTTCGATGACGTCGCGGACGAATTCTGGTTTCAGCCGGTCATCCTCGTCGAGCTCGGTTTCGGGCAGGGCGGTATCGACCAGCACATCGTCGGGGGGCAGGGAGTCTTCGCGTTTATCCATCGCGCGGTCCTCCCTTACCTATGCCGGAAAACCCGGCTGCGAACCGGTCTTCCCCCTAGTCCCGGCCCGCCGCGAAGGCAACGACGTGCGCGATGATCGGCAAAATTTGCGTGGCATCTGCGCCGCCCTTGGCTATGGGACCGCCAATCCCGCTTCACAGGAGTTTTTCATGACCGAACAGACCCTCACCCTGTCGCTGTCGACCGGCGATGTCGTCATCCGCCTGCGCCCCGACCTCGCGCCGCTGCACGTCGAGCGCATCAGCCAGCTCGCCGGCGAAGGCTTTTACGACGACGTCGTCTTCCACCGCGTGATCCCCGGCTTCATGGCGCAGGGCGGTGATCCGACCGGCACCGGCATGGGCGGCAGCAAGCTTCCCGACCTGCCGCAGGAATTCAATGCCGAGCCGCATGTTCGCGGCGTGTGCTCGATGGCGCGTTCGCAGAACCCGAACAGCGCGAACAGCCAGTTCTTCATCTGCTTCGACGACGCGCGTTTCCTCGACAAGCAGTACACCGTCTGGGGTGAAGTGATCGAAGGCATGGAAAATGTCGACGCGCTGCCCAAGGGCGAGCCGCCGCGCGAGCCCGGCAAGATCGTCAAGGCGACCGTCAGCGAATAAAGGAAAATCCCCGCTTCGGCGGGGATTTTTTTAGTCGCCGATAAAGCCGTTCAGCCGTTCGCAGGCGGCGATCCAATCCTCTTTGAATTCCTGCACCACCTGCCCGGCGCCCATCGCCTCGTTCATCAGCCCGACCCCCTGACCGACCCAATAGGTGGCGAGATGCTTCGCACCCTCATGACCGCCTTCGGACAATTTATCGACTTTGCGCAGCGCCGGTTCGCTGACCAGTGACTGGAGCGGCATCGGGAGCGGTTTCGGCGCGCCTTCGGCTTCCCATGCGTCGGTCCAGGGCGAACGGAGCTGGCGCGAGGGTTTGCCGGTGCGGCTTTTCGAGCGGACCGTGTCGCGCGACGAGGCGGCGAGCATCTTCTCCTTCACCACCGGATTGGTCTCGGCCTCGGCGGTGGTCAGCCACACCGAGCCGGTCCAGGCGCCATGCGCGCCCATCGCCATCGCGGCGGCCATCTGGCGCCCGGTGACGATGCCGCCCGCGGCGAGGATCGGGGTGTTCGCGCCGACCGCCTCGACCGCGGCGGCGACTTCGGGGACGAGCACCATCGTCGCGACTTCGCCGCAATGGCCGCCGGCTTCGCCGCCCGCGACGACGAGGATGTCGACCCCGGCGCGGACCTGCGCCAGCGCATGGTCGCGGGTGCCGACGAGCGCGGCGACGGGGACGTTGTTACGCTTGCCGAGTTCGAGCATCAGCGGCGGCGGCACGCCGAGCGCGTTGGCGATCAGGGCGATCGGGTGGCGGAAGGCGACTTCGAGCAGCGCGGCAGCGCCGGCATCGGACATATTGTCGCCGAGGCTGGTACGTGCGGCGCCGGGCAGCGACAGGTCGCTGTCATCGACGCCATGCTTTTGCAGCAGCCCCGAAATGAAGGCTTTGTGCTCGTCCGGGATCGGTGGCAGCGCGGCGTTTTCCTCGCCCTTGCCGGCGAAACTGTTCGGAACGATCAGGTCGACGCCATAGGGGCGCCCGCCGATATGCTCGTCGATCCACGCCAGTTCCTCCTCGAGCCGTTCGGGCGGCAGCGAGGCGGCGCCGAAGACGCCCATGCCGCCGGCCTTCGACACCGCGACCACGACGTCGCGGCAGTGCGAGAAGGCGAGGAGGGGGAATTCGATGCCGAGCATCGCGCAAATGGGGGATAGCATCAGGTCTCTCCAGCTTGTCTATTTTGTCGATCTTCACGCATATCGCCCATGTCAGCGTTAGTTTACGTAAACGTCAAGTTGATTTGCGCGGGCGCCGCTTTATCGCGGACGGCATGAGCGATTTTTCCCTGCCCGGCTTCGACCTCGACGCCTTCGTCCGCGCCACTTTTGCCGAAGATCTGGGCGAGGGCGGCGATATCACCTCGCTGGCGGTGATCCCCGCCGATGCGCGCTTCAGCGGGGTGATGGACAGCCGCGATGCGATCATCGTCGCGGGGCTGCCGATCGCCGAAGCTTTCTTTCGCGCGCTCGATCCGGCGATGGAGATCGAGATACTGGTCGAAGAAGGCGCGCGCGTGCCCGCGGGAACAGACCTGATGCGGCTGTCGGGCAACGCCCGCGCGATGCTCACCGCCGAACGCTCGGCGCTGAACACGGTACAGCATCTGTCGGGCATCGCGACGCTGACGCGCGAATATGTCGATGCGCTGGAAGGCAAGGCGACGCTGCTCGACACGCGCAAGACGATCCCCGGGCTGCGCGTGCTGGAGAAATATGCGACGCGGATGGGCGGCGCGACCAACCATCGCATGGGATTGTGGGACGCCGCGATGATCAAGGACAATCATGTCGCGGTCGCGGGATCGGTCGAGGCGGCGGTGCGCCGCGCGGTCGACGCGGGAATCGCGAACATCATCGTCGAGGTCGACCGGGTCGACCAGGTCGAACCCGCGCTGAGCGCGGGGGCGACGCACCTGCTGCTCGACAATATGGACCTCGCCGCCTTGCGCGAATCGGTCGCCATCGTCGCCGGCCGGGTGCCGGTCGAGGCGTCGGGCGGGGTAAGGCTCGATACGATCCGCGACATCGGCGCGACGGGGGTGACCTATGTCTCGGTCGGGCGGCTGACCCAGTCGGCGCCCGCGGCCGACATCGGGCTCGATTTTGCGCTGGCCTGAGGTTGCTGCGGCGGCGCTGCTGGCGCTGGCGCCCACCGCCGCGCTGGCGCAGGCGCCCGCGTGCGTCGCCCCCGACCGCACGATCATCCCGCGCCTCGAACAGCCGAAGCGCGGCGAGCCGGTCCGCAATCCGCCGATCGCCGGTTACCTCCTGAGCCTGAGCTGGTCGCCCGAGCATTGCGCGGGGGTGCGCAACGCGAAGGACGCGCGCGACCGGTTCCAATGTTCGGGCGAGAACGGCCGGTTCGGCTGGGTGCTGCACGGGCTGTGGCCCGAGGCGGCGACCCCCGGCTATCCACAATGGTGCCGGCCGGCGAAGATCGTGCCGCAGCCGGTGCTGCGCCGCCATATGTGCATGACGCCGTCGGCGCAGCTGCTGCAGCATGAATGGGCGAAGCATGGCACCTGCATGAGCCCCGATCCCGCCTCCTATTTCCGCGCCGCCGAAATCCTGTTCCGGACGGTAAACTTCCCCGACATGACGGCGCTGGCGGCGCGGCCGCAGACCGCGGGGTCGATCCGCCAGGCGTTCGTGGCCCGCAATCGGGGCATAAGGCCCGAAATGCTGGCGGTGGCGACCGACCGCGACGGCTGGCTGTCGGAGGTGCGCTATTGCCTCGGCCCGCGCATGAAGCCGCAGCGCTGCCTGCCGTTCCAGCGCGGACTCGATGACAATAGGGCGGTGAAGGTGCGGCCGATGCCGCGTTAACGGTTCTTGTTTCGCGCGTCCCCGGGCGGGACAGGCCGGCGTTAACGATTTTTTAACCTTACCGACTCGTTAACCCCGCATTAGCTTGGGGGCATGAACGAATTCGACCCCGAACTGCGTATCGACATCCGCGACCGGCTGCGTTCGCACGGCCGCCGGCAACTGGTCATCGCGCGCATGAGCGCGCCGGCCGATTGGGAAGGCGCGCTGCGTTACGATCTTGCGCAGCACCGGCGTCCGCAGCCGGTGGTCGGGTCGACCGACCTGAAGCTGTTCCTGCAGAGTTTCGCGATTTTCTTTACCGCGACGATGATGTTTTTGATCTGAGGGGCGGGAAGCGACCGATTTTGGACGTTCACCTACAGCCTTTGTTGCTTCCAGAGCGGACGTAGACCACGGTTTTTGAATCCGCTGTTACGAGTCCAATTCTTCCGTCGAAATCGTGGGGAGAGTTAACTCCCCGCTGATCGTCTGAACCTTCTGCTAGCAGTGACCAGAAGTAACCTGTGCCCCGACCGCTCACGAAGCCGTAGCTACCATCTGTGGACGGACTGAGCAGAAGGGGCGGTTGCACCGTCAAGTGATATCCTTTGTCATGCGCAGCGACATAGGTCATCGAACGGTGCGTCCCGTCGAGAATATATACTCTACTTCCTTCGATACGCAGTGCAGGCGCACCGACCGCCACGTAGCATCCCCATACCGCCCGCTGGTCAATCGGCTCCGGACGCATAAATATACCCGCTAAAAAAGCCAGAGCGGCCAACGGGATGAAAATGATTGCTCCGGCAATGGCTCGATCTTTGAGCGAGGCGCCCATTAAAAAAGATGATGTCATTAAATCGTTTTGTCACGGCCAAGCGCAATAGTCGCGCGAGAACGTCTCACCGTCGATCTGCTGCACTCAATACCAGACAATCCGCTTCCCACCCCTAAGCCGACCTTTGCAGCGTACCGACAGTTTCCCTTCAGTCGCACGCCCGGTGGAGCTTGACCGCCAGCCATGCCGAGATCAGGCACATCACCGCGCTCATCAGCAGCTGGTCGACGACGCCGACGCCGGCGAAGCCCAGCCCGATCGCGAGCAGCGAGCCTGCGACCATCGCGCCCGAGTTGACGATATTGTTGGCCGCGACGGTGCGCGCGGTCTGATCCTTGGGGACCGTGGTGGTCAGAAAGGCGTAGAGCGGGACGACGAACATGCCGCCGCTGATCGCGATGCCGAGCAGGCTGGCGAGGAGCGGGATGACGTCGGCGTGCGCGAGCAGGCCGGACACGCCGTACATGACCCCCGCCGGGTCCTGTTCCCAGTTGCGGCACACCCAATAGAAACAGAGGACGAAGCCGCCCATCACGATCACGCTGGCGGGGCTGTATTTGGCCGAGACCTGACCCTTGAGCAGCCGGTTGACCGCGACCGAGCCGATCGCGATGCCGATCGAGAAGACCGCGAGGAACAGGCTGGCGACGCTTTTGTCGGCGTGGAGGATGTTCTTCACCAGCGGCGGGAACTGGATGAACAGCACCGCGCCGATCGTCCAGAAGAAGCTGATCGAGAGGATCGCGAGATAGAGGCGCGGGATATGCATCGTGCCGCTGACGAGCGTTTTCGACGAGCGGATGATGTGCCAGTCGATGCCATGTTCTTCATGTTCGGGCGGGGCCGGCGGCACCTGGCGCGAGGTGATATAGCCGAGCGCGGCGACGAGCACGACGCCGAGCGCGGCCCATTCGACGTCGATGACCCCGGCGAGGATCGTCCCGGCGAGGATCGCGATATAGGTTCCGGCCTCGACCAGCCCGGTGCCGGCGAGCACTTCGTCGCTTTTCAGATGTTGCGGCAGGATCGCATATTTGATCGGGCCGAAGAAGGTCGAGTGGACCCCCATCGCGAACAGCGCGAGCATCATCAGCGGGATGGCCAGCAATTCGATGCCCCAGCCCATCCAGGCGAGCACCAGCCCGGTGCCGCCGACGATCATGATGATGATCTCGCAGAATTTGACGATGCGGATGATCCGCGCCTTGTCGCGCGTGTCGGCGAGTTGCCCCGCGAGCGCCGAAAGCAGGAAGAAGGGCAGGATGAACACCGCGGTCGCCACCGCGCTGAACAGCGTTTCCTGCGTCTCGTCGTTGTAGACACCATAGACGACGAACAGCACCATCGCGTTCTTGAACAGATTGTCGTTGAACGCGCCGAGCAGCTGGGTGACGAAGAGGGGCAGGAACCGGCGTTGCTTCAACAGCGCAAAGGTGCCGGTCATATATTGGTCCATCCCGTCAAAATTCGTCCGACCGCCTCGGGCCTTACAGGCATTATGGTTGTCGCCCGGCGGGCTTATCGGCTAGGGACAGCAGGGTCAAAGCCAAAAGGCCGCGCGAGCGGGAAACAGGGGTCATGCTCAGCCTTCCGAATATCCTGACGCTGTCGCGTATATTGGCGGTGCCCATCCTGCTCTTCCTGCTGTGGCCGGGGGTGGTCGAAGGGTCGATGCAGCCGAAGCCGATCGACTATGCGCTCGCCTTCGTCCTCTATTGCCTGATGGGCATTACCGATTATTTTGACGGCTATGTTGCACGCTCGCGCGGCATCGTGTCGCGGCTGGGTGCCTTCCTCGATCCGATCGCCGACAAGATCATGATCGCGGCGGTGATCCTGCTGCTCGTCTTCACGCGCGACATCACCGGATATCATGTCATCGCCGCGCTGATGATCCTGCTGCGCGAGATCATCGTGTCGGGGCTGCGCGAATTCCTCGCGACGCTGCAGGTGTCGATGCCGGTGACCCAGCTCGCCAAATGGAAGACGACGTTCCAGCTCATCGCCTTCGGGGCGCTGATCCTCGCCGGCGCATTGCCCGCGATGGTCTGGATCAAGGCGGTCGGCCTCGCCTCTTTGTGGGGCGCCGCGGTGCTGACGCTGATCACCGGCTGGGATTATCTGCGCGTCGGCCTGAAGCATATGGATTGAGCGCATGGCGCTGACGCTGAGCTATTTCGCCTGGGTGCGGGAGCGGATGGGGGTCGCCGACGAGGCGGTCGCGCTTCCCGACGACGTGCACACGGTCGCCGACCTGATCGCCTGGCTCGCCGCGCGCGACGATCGCGGCGGGCTGGCCTTCGCCGAACCCGCGCGCATTCGCGCGGCGGTCGACGGGCAGATGGTCGGTCCCGATGCCATCGTCGTTGGCGTGGCCGAGATCGCGCTGTTTCCGCCGGTGACCGGCGGATGATCCGCGTCGCGGTCCAGCCCGCGGCGATCGACGTCGCCGCCGAACTGGCCGCGCATGATGCCGGCGGGCACGGCGCGAGCGCAAGCTTTGTCGGCCGGGTGCGCGGCGACGGCGGGCTGACCGAGCTGTTCCTCGACCATCATCCGGTGCTGACCGTGACGGGCCTGGAGGAATTGGCGACCGAGGCGACAAAGCGTTGGGGGGTTTCGGCGCTGACCTTGATCCACCGCGTCGGCGGCATGGCACCGGGCGAGACGATCGTGCTGGTGCTGGCGAGCAGCCCGCATCGCGGCGAGGCGCTGGCGGCGGTCGAGTTTCTGATCGACCGGTTGAAGACCGATGTGATGCTGTGGAAGCGCGAGACGTTCGGCGACGGGCGGGCGGCATGGGTCGAGCAGCGTGGCAGCGATCATAAGCGTGCCGAGCGGTGGGATTAGGAACCCGTCTTTGCGAGGAGCGAAGCGACGCGGCAATCCAGAGTTGCGTAACCCGCCCTGGATTGCTTCGCTTCGCTCGCAATGACGGAGTATTTGGTTGGGGCGCTCACCCCGCCTTGTGCTGCCGGAAAATCTCGGCGAGCATCTGAAACTCTTCGGCGCGCGGGCTGCCCTTGCGCCAGACCAGCGCGATCGTGCGCCAGTCGTGATCCGAATCGAGCGGGCGGGTGTCGATGTCGGTGTGATCGAGGATGCCGGCCTCGATCGCCATCTGCGGCAGCATGGTGATGCCGAGGCCATTGTCGACCATCTGCACCAGCGTGTGCAGCGACGTCCCCATCATCCGCGCGCCGGCGCGCAGTTCGGGGCGGTTGCACGCGGCGAGCGCATGGTCCTTCAGGCAATGGCCATCCTCGAGCATCAGCATCTGCGCCGGGTCGATCTGGTCGGCGCTGACCATCGCGGGAAGATCCTCCGACTGGTCGCCGGGGAAAGCGACGAACAAAGCGTCGTCGAACAGCGCCTCGCTCTCGACGTCGCCGCACGCATAGGGGAGGGCGAGGAGGACGCAGTCGACGGCGCCGTGGTGGAGCGATTCGCACGCCTGCGCGCTCGGTTCCTCACGCAGGAAGAGCTTGAGCGCGGGGCGGGTCTTGCGCAGCAGGCGCAGCATGCCGGGGAGCAGGAAGGGCGCGATCGTCGGGATGACGCTCATCCGCAGTTCGCCGACGAGCGGCGCGGCGGCGGCCGCCGCCATATCCGCCAGTTCCTCGGCCTCGCGCAGCACGCGGTGCGCCTTGGCGACGATCGCGTTGCCGAGGGTGGTGAAGCGGACGACGCGGCGGGTGCGCTCGACGAGGGTCTGGCCGAGCAAAGTCTCGAGTTCGCGAATGCCCGCCGACAGCGTCGACTGGGTGACGTTGCACGCGTCGGCGGCGCGGCCGAAATGGCCATGTTCGTGCAGCGCGACCAGATATTGCATCTGTTTCAGCGAGGGCAGGTAATTTTGCATTGATCGAATGTAGCAATCATCCTGCCGGATTTGAACAGGTCATTCGATCATCGGCTTGGTCCGATCCGCGCGGCATCCGGTTGCCCGCGCCCGCAGGTCCGTGATAGCCTTGGCTCTTCGGGCTGAGGGGATGGACATGGCGGTTTCGCGGTTCCTGATCGGCGGTATCGCCAGCGCGCTGTTGCTCAGCGGCGGCGTCTTTATCTGGAAGGGCTATAGCCAGATCGCCGAGGAGGCGGTGATCCCCGACGCGCCGCCCGATCCGGGGCCGATCCCGGTGGCGGGCGCGGGGGCGCCGAAACGCGGCGCGGCGCCGCCAGAGCTTCCCGCCGCCAAGGACGCGTCGCGCGAGGAGCGGCGCTTCAACCGCTATGATCGCGATCGCAACGAAGTGGTCAGCCGGGTCGAAATGATGTCGACGCGCACCGCGGCGTTCCGCAAGCTCGACAAGGACGGCAACAATCTGCTGACCTTCGAGGAATGGGCGGCGGCGACCGGCGAACGCTTCGCGGGGGCGGACAAGGACAAGTCGGGGGGGCTGAGCCGCGCTGAGTTCGCGACGACGGCGCCGAAAAGGGCGGTGCCGGCGAAGTGCAAATGTTAGGCTGAGACCCCCTCGGCGACTTTCATCCACTCGGCCAAAGCCGCACCCGCGCGCTGGGTGTAGCCCAGTTTGCGGTCCTTTTTGCGGACATCCTCGGCGAGCGGCGGGAACAGGCCGAAGTTGACGTTCATCGGCTGGTAGCTTGCCGCATCCGCGCCGCCGGTGATGTGGCCGAGCAGCGCGCCGAGCGCGGTTTCAGGCGGCGGCGGCGGAAGCGTGCGGCCGCCGAGCTCGGCGGCGGCGAAGAGCGCGGCGATCAGGCCGATCGCGGCGCTCTCGACATAGCCTTCGCAGCCGGTGATCTGGCCCGCGAAGCGGATGTGCGGCGCCGATTTGAGGCGGAGCTGATGGTCGAGCAGTTCGGGCGAGCGGATGAAACTGTTGCGGTGTAGCCCGCCGAGCCGCGCGAATTCGGCCTTTTCGAGACCGGGGATGGTGCGGAACAGCTCGACCTGCGCGGCGTGTTTAAGCTTGGTCTGGAAGCCGACCATGTTCCACAAAGTGCCGAGCGCATTGTCCTGGCGCAGCTGGACGACGGCATAGGGCCAGCGCCCGGTGCGCGGATTGTCGAGGCCGACGCCCTTCATCGGGCCGAAGCGCAGCGTTTCGGGGCCGCGTTCGGCCATCACCTCGATCGGCATGCAGCCTTCGAAATAGGGGGTGCTCGACTCCCACTCCTTGAACTCGGTCTTGTCGCCGTCGACGAGTCCCTGGACGAAGGCGTGGTATTGCTCCTTGTCCATCGGGCAGTTGATATAGTCCTTGCCGTCGCCGATCGGGCCGACCTTGTCCCAGCGGCTCGCCATCCAGGCCACGTCCATGTCGACACTGTCGCGGTAGACGATCGGGGCGATGGCGTCGAAAAAGGCGAGCGCGTCCTTGCCGGTCGCGGTGCCGATGCTGTCGGCGAGCGCGGCGCCAGTCAGCGGGCCGGTGGCGACGATGGTGAGGCCTTCGGTGGGCAGCGTGTCGATGCGTTCGCGGACGATGGCGATGTTGGGGTGCTGCGACAGCGCCTGTGTCACACCGCCCGAGAAGAGGTCGCGGTCGACCGCGAGCGCCGAGCCGGCGGGGACCTTGTGGACATCGGCCTCGCGCATGATGATCGAGCCGAGGCTGCGCATCTCCCGGTGGAGCAGGCCGACCGCATTGCTGTCGCCGTCGTCGCTGCGGAAGCTGTTCGAGCAGACCATTTCGGCGAGGGTGTCGCCCTGATGCGCCGGGGTCATATCGCCGCCGCCGCGCATTTCGGACAGCCGGACGCGATAGCCGGCTTCGGCGAGTTGCCATGCCGCTTCGGAGCCGGCGAGACCGCCGCCGATGATGTGGATGTCGTGCGCCACTCTTTACCCTAATCGTTGACTTGCAGTTGGTGCGCCGCGCAGTAGGCGTCTTGGGCACAAGATGCAAAGGGGGCGGTATGTCGGGTGACGGCGGTTGGGATCGGGCGCGGTGGCTGTGGGTCGCGGCGCTGGCCGGCGGGGTGAGCTTTTTCTGGGCGGTGCTGCAACATCTCGACGGACCGGCGATCTGGGCGTGGAAGACGTCGGGGGTCGCGCTGCTGGCGCTGTGGGCCGCCGCCAATGCGCGAAGCACCGACGGCTGGCTGATCGCGGCGGCGCTCGGTTTCGGAGCGCTCGGGGATTATCTGCTCGACGCGCTGGGAATGTTGCAGGGCGCGGCAGCGTTCGCGACCGGGCACCTTATCGCGATCGCGCTGTACCTGCGCAACCGGCGGCCGAGCCTGTCGGGATCGCAACGGCTGCTCGTCTGGGCGACGGTGCCGCTCGCGCTGGTGATCGCCTGGGGCCTGACGCACGCGGCCGAGACGGGGCAGATGATCGCGGCGATGGCCTATACCGGCGGGGTCGCGGTGATGGCGGCGACCGCCTGGGCGAGCCGGTTCCCGCGCTATCGCACCGGTATCGGCGCGATGATCTTCCTGGCCAGCGACCTGTTCATCTTTGCCGGCGAAGGCGGAACCTTGTCGAGGTCGGTGACGATGTGGCTCGTCTGGCCGCTCTATTTCACCGGGCAGGCGCTGATCGCATGGGGCGTGGTCAGCACACTGTCGCGCGAAAGCGATGCCGGGCGGGTGACCGCCTGAAAGTCCAGAGGTCCTGAAAGGCAGCGGGTCGCGCCCGTCGCCGTTGATCCTTGCCGCGCGCCTCCATAGAGCTTAGCATGCTAATGATTGATGGCGCGCTGGAGGGCATATGACGGGCTTTGACGGACTGGCGGGACAGCATGTGCTGGTCGTCGGAGGCAGTTCGGGGATCGGGCAGGCGGTCGCCGCGATGGCGGCGCGGCACGGCGCTTCGGTCACGATCGCCGGGCGCGATGCGGCCAGACTGGCCGCGGCGGTGGCGACGGTCGGGGGAGAAGGCGCGGCGCTGGATATGCTCGACGAGACCGCGGTCGAAGCCTTTTTCGCGAGCCGCGAACCGTTCGATCATGTCATCGTCACCGCCGCGCAGCTTCGGTCGGGGCCGATCCGTGACTTGCCGCTGGCGGACGCGAAAGCGACGTTCGATTCGAAATTCTGGGGCAGCTATGTGATCGCCAGACACGCGAAAATTGTCGACGGCGGTTCGCTGACGCTGACGTTGGGAGCCGGCGGGCGCCGACCGCGTGCCGGCCGTGCCGCGGTGGCCGCCGCGACCGTCGCGGTCGAGGGGCTGACCCGGGTGCTGGCAAGCGAGTTCGCGCCGGTTCGCGTCAATTGCGTTTCGCCGGGGCTGGTCGACACGCCGCTGTTGCGATCGGTCCGTCCGGCTTCGAGTCCGCCACCGCCGCAGCCGGTCGCGCGGGTTGCCAGCCCCGAAGAGATCGCCTTCCAGATTCTGGCCTGCGCCGTGAACCCGTTCATGACCGGTGCGATCGTCGATGTGGACGGCGGACTGGCGCTCACCTAAGCCCGATTGAGCCACGAAGCCTTTAGAAACGCAGGGGAAAGTCGCGCAGTTTCTCTAGCCGTCCCACGCCGCGATCGTCGTGCGGTGCAATAGCCGGTCGTGGCCATCGTAACCGCCGGTCGCGCGGTGGAGGACCGAGCGATTGTCCCACATGACGAGCATGTCGGGTTCCCAAGCGTGGGAATAGCGAAACTCCTCGCGCCCCTGCCACTGGATCAGTTCGTAGAGCAGCGACAGACCCTCGCTATCGTCGAGCCCGTCGAAGCCGATGATATAGCCCGCGCAGCCGAACAGGCCCTTGCGGCCGGTTTCGGGATGGTCGCGGACGAAGGGATGGCGCTGCGTTTCGAGCGCTTCGTCGCCCGAGCGAATATCCATGCTGCGATCCTTGTCCTTCGCACCGTACATGCCCGAAGGGGCGTAGCCGGCGCGGGCGCTGTGGATCGCCTGCAGGCCTTCGACGCGCGCACGCATCTCGGCGGGCATCGCGTCGAGCGCGGCATGCTGGTTCGCAAATTCGGTGTTGCCGCCGACCGGGGGGATGGTGATGCCGAACAGGCAGGTTCCCGCCGGTGGCCGCGCCTGGAAGCTCCAGTCGCTGTGCCAGTTTTCGGCGAACAGCGGCGCGGTCTCGTCGGCGCGCCGCCTGACCGCGATGACATGGTCGCGGCCGGGGATCGGCTTGATGAAAGGATCGTCGCCGAAACCGCCAAAATAGCGGGTGAAGCGCTCAAGATCGTCGTCGCCCAGCTTCTGGTCGGGGAAGGCGAGGACATGATGGTCGAGCCAGGCGGCGCGGATGTCCGCGACGGCGTCGGCGGCGAGCGGCCGGGTCAGATCGACGCCGGTGATGCGGGCGCCGCAGGACTGACCGCTGGGGGTGATGGTGAGGGTCATGGTGCGATGCTGCGCCGATTGCGGCGCGGGGTCAATCGGGCGCGCCAAACCGCCCCGAAAGCTGGCCGAGCCGATGCGAATGGAGCCTTTGCGCAACCGCAGTTCAGCCGGGCGCCATCTTCGCAGCCCTAATTTGATCCGCGGGGACCAAGACGGAGAAGACATATGTTCCTGCTCAAGAAACTGGCGCTTACGGCGCTGATCGGTGCCAGCACCCTCGCGGCGCTGCCCGCCGAAGCCGATGCGCGCGACCGGCACCACCGCCAGTCCTATTATGGTCACCGCGACAATGACCGGTATCGCGATTATCGCCGCGACTATCGGCGGGACTATCGCCGCGATTATCGGCGCAGCGACTATCGCGATCGCCGCTATCATTGCCGACGCGGCAGCGGCACGACGGGCCTGATCGTCGGCGGAGCGGCGGGCGCCTTGATCGGCCGCGAAGTCGATCGTTATGGCGACCGCGTTCCCGGCACGATCATCGGCGGCGCCGCGGGTGCGCTGATCGGCCGCGAGATCGACCGCGGCGGTCGTCGCTGCTGATCCGGCGACGGCAGCGGGCCGACACCGGCCCGCTGCCGTCGGTCGTGGCGGGTAAGGCTGATTTTTTTGCCATGCACCGGCGAATTTCGCGGTAAGGTCGACGGGCGGAGCAAGTTTTCCGCCTTTCGTGGAGACCGCTGATGAAAACCCTGACGAAAATCGCAATGTCGTTCGGCCTGGGCCTGTCGCTTGCCGTGCTTCCGGCGCAGGGCATCGCGGCCCTCAAGCAGGGTGCGAAGGCACCCGATTTCACGCTGAACGCGGCGCAGGGCGGCAAGGAATTCAGCCTGTCGCTGAAACAGACGCTGCGCAACGGGCCGGTGGTGCTCTATTTCTTTCCGGCGGCCTTCACGCCCGGTTGCACGGTGGAGGCGCACCTGTTCGCCGAAGCGAACAGCCGTTTCAACCAGCTCGGCGCCCGCGTCATCGGGGTGACCGCGGGCAATATCCACCGCGTCGCCGAATTTTCGCGGTCGGAGTGCCGCGACAAGTTCGCCGTCGCCGCCGATCCGGGGGCCAAGGTCGCGGCGACCTATGACGCGACGATGCAGCGTCCCGACGGGACGACGCTGTCCAGCCGCACCTCCTATGTCATCGCCCCGAACGGGACGATCCTGCTGAGCTACACTGACAGCAAGCCGCAGGCGCATATCGAACAGACGATGGCGGCGGTGCGCGCGTGGAATGCGCGGAAGCGGTAGGTGGGAGAAGCTGTCGCGATGCCGATTATCGATCATGTCCGCCGGATCATCGACCAGGAATGGATCCGGGTCGACTGGACCGGGACCCAGACGCTCAAGCACCGGGCGATTTCACTCGTGTCTCCCGCGATGGCGATGGGACTGGCGAGTATCTCGCCTTCGCTCACCCTTGCCATCGCGCTGGGACTGGCCGGCATGTTGGGCTACGTCGCCATGGCCATATGGATCGAGGGGCGACGGCTCAAAGGGGCCGGCGCCTTTTCGACGAAACGATCGGAGCGCTTCGTCGCGCGAATGCGCAGCGGTGGGGCCGCGGTGGACAAGGAAAAGGCGGACCCTGGGTCGAGCCCGGGGTGACGCGGATGGCTACTTCGGCCGCCCGCTATATCCCGCCGCCTTGCGCAATTCGTCCGCGTCCATGACATAGCCGTCGCTGACCACCGTCACGACGCGGCGCAGCGCGCCGATTTCGGTCGCGGGGTCGCCGTCGACCAGCACCATGTCGGCTTCCTTGCCGACCGCGATCGATCCGGTGCGTGTGTCGGCGCCGACGACGCGGGCGGGGAGGATGGTGGCGCTCTGCAAGGCTTCAGCCGGGGTGAAGCCGGCCTGCTGATAGATTTCCAGCTCGCGGATCAACTCGATGCCCCAGCCGTCGGTGCCCGCGACGATCAGCACGCCCGCCTTGTGCAGCCGGCCGACGAGTTCGACCATCTTCGCATAGCTTTTGCGATAATCGTCGCGCGTATAGCCCTCGACCAGCGGATAGCCCGCCGAGGTGAAGACCGAGCGTTCGAGGACGGGCGAGATGATGCCCATATAGGGGGCATAGGCGGGCTGCGGCGTGCCGCCGTCCTGCGTCAGCATGCCTTCGAAGATGACGATCGTCGGGTCGACGATGGTCTTTTTGGCGGCGAGGTCGGCGATGAAGCCCTTCATCGGCGGCGCGTCGAGGTCGATATCCTTGAAAAGGCGCGCCGGCCCCTCGACACGCTGGCGCGTGTTCGCCTTGTCGAGCACGTCGCGCGGCATCGCTTCCATCACGACGAAATTGAGGTGGGTGAGCTCGTCATAGCCCGCGGTCACCGCCTCGCTCGGCCGCATGCCCGCGGGGACATGGCCATGGACGTGGAGGCCGAGCTTGTGCGCCTCGGCGGCGGCTGGGGCGATCCACGCGGGGTTCATCGAGGTGTAGAATTTGACGCCCCACAGGCCGGCGGCTTTGACGCGCCGGACGGCGGCGATCGCTTCCTCCTCGCTGCTCACCACCTCGGCGCCCTGCGCCGCGAGCGGGTCCTTCTTGTCGATGATGACCGAGATGAAGGGTTCGCCCATCAGCAGCGTGCCGTCGGCGCGCCGCTTGGTCGCGTCGATCGCGCGGTCGATGTTGGTGCCGGGACTGCGGAAGCTGGTGATGCCGTTCGCCATATTCGACAGCACATCCCAATCGTCGCCGATGTGGAGGTGGCTGTCCCAGATGCCGGGGACGAGCGTTTTGCCGCGCCCGTCGATGACACGCGTGCCCGCGGGCGCCTTGAGCGAGCCGGCGGCGCCGATCGCGGCGATCTTGCCGTCCTGCGCGAGCACGGCGCGTGCGGGCAGGAAGGCGCCCTTGTCGGCGTCGAAGAGCTGGACATTGTCGAACAGCACCGGGGCTTTCGCGGCGGGGGCGAGGAAGCGTTTGGCGATGCCCGCGACAGCCTCTGCGGTGGCGGCGTCCTGCGCGTCGCGGAGCTGCTTGAGCGCGCCTTCATAGCCCTCCGGCACCACCGAGATGAAGCCGATATTGGCGAAATAGCGTTTCTTGTCGTCGAGCCAGACGGGGTAGGGCGAGGAGAGGATGCCGCTGACGAAGGCGAGCTGGACGGTCTTCGGCCCAGCGGGGCCTTGAATGACCTGCGTGCCGGCGAGGGTCATGTGGCCCCTACCGCTGGGCAGGAAGGCGAGCCCGGCGTCGCCCGCCGCAGCGAGCGCGTCGATCAGCGGGGCGTTGGCGATGCCGACGCCGCCGGCCGGGATATACCAGCCGCCCGCCGGCGCCTCGCCCGCGTCGGTCGCGGTTTTCCAGGTCGCGCGACCGCCGGCGACGCGGAACTCCTCGGCAGCGTCGCCGGCGAGGGTGATGCCGCGGATCGTCGTCGCGGCGATCGTGCCGTCGGGCGCGAGGCTGTCGACCTGGTCCATCTCGGTGATCCAGCCGCGCAATTCCTGCGACCAGCGATAGGCGATGCGTCCGTCGGGCATCTGCCAGCGCCACTGGTCGCCATGCTTGCCGGCTTCGGAGACGACGACATAATGGACCGCGTCGGCGGGCGGCTTGAGCAATTCTTCCTTGGGCACCGGCTTCGACTGGGCGGCGGCGGCGGGCGCGGCGTCATGCGCATAGGCGGTAACGGGAGCGGCGGAGGCCAGCAGGGCGGCAATCAAGAACAGGCGCATCGTCAAATCTCCCCTGAGCGCGGACATGGCAAAGCCCGACGTTGGTAGGGCCCGACGTTGGTAGGGGAGTTGGGCCGCGCGAAGCAAGATGCGACCAAAGGCGACGAGCCTTCGATCAAAGGCGACCTCGTCAGCCGCGCCTTTGCAGTCCGACCACCGCATGCATCGGCAGTTCGGCATAGATATGCGGGAAGAGCGCGCCGCCGCGCGCCGGTTCCCAGCGGACCGCGTCGCCGAGGCAGGTGAGGTCCACCTCGGCGATCATCAGGTCGGTTTGGCCCGCGAAATATTTGGCGATCGTCTCTTCGAGCTGCTCGGCGGTCGACAGGTGGATATAGCCGTCGGCGATATCCACCGTGGCGCCGCGGAACACGCGTTCGCGTTCGAAGTCGGTCCATTGCTGGGCGGTCAGAACCTTGAAGGCGGTGGTCGCGGTCATTCGGTCGCGCCGTCGGGTGCGGGTTCGGCAGCGTCGTCGACCGCGGGCGTTTCGTCGTCCCCTTCCTCGGTGTCCTCGTCGCTGTCGCCGATCAGCGCCGCCGACACGACATGCTCGTCGTTGGCGACGTCGAACAGCCGCACGCCCGCCGAGCCGCGCCCGATGACGCGCAAGGAATCGAGTCCCATGCGGATCAGCTTGGCCTGGTCGGTGACGAGCATCAGCTGATCGGCCTGAACCGCGGGGAAGCTGGCGACGACGAGGCCGTTGCGGCCGATATTGTCGATGTTGGTGATCCCCTGACCGCCGCGACCGGTGCGGCGATATTCATAGGCCGAGGACATCTTGCCATAGCCGTTGGCGCAGATCGTCAGGATGAACTGCTCGCGCGCGGTCAGTTCGGCCATCCGGTCCGGGGTCAGCGTCGGCTCATTCTCGTTGTCCTTCCACGGCGCGGCGCGCAGATAGGCCTCGCGCTCGTCGCCGGTGGTGCCAACGCGGTGGAGGATCGACAGCGAGATCACCTCGTCGCCCTCGCCGAGGCGCATGCCGCGCACGCCGGTCGAATTGCGGCTCTGGAATTCGCGGACATCGTCGCCGGCGAAGCGGATCGCCTTGCCCTGGCGGCTGGCGAGCAGCACATCGTCGCTTTCGTCGAGCAAGGCGACGCCGATCAGGCGATCATCCTCGTCCTCGCCTTCGAATTTCATCGCGATCTTGCCGTTCGATGGCACGTTGGTGAAAGCGTCCATGCTGTTACGACGCACATTGCCCTTCGCGGTTGCGAACATGACGTGGAGCTTGCCCCATTCGGCCTCGTCCTCGGGCAGCGGGAGGACGGTCGAGATCGTCTCGTCCTTGCCGAGCGGCAGCAGGTTGATCATCGGCCGGCCGCGCGTCGCCGGCCCGCCCTCGGGCAGGCGCCACACCTTCATGCGGTAGACCTTGCCGAGGGTCGAGAAGAACAGCACCGGGGTGTGCGTCGAAGTGACGAACAGCTCGGTAACGACATCCTCGTCCTTCGTCGCCATGCCGGCGCGGCCCTTGCCGCCGCGGCGCTGGGCGCGGAAGGTGTCGAGCGGGGTGCGCTTGATATAGCCGTCGAGGGTGACGGTGACGACCATCTCCTCGCGCTCGATCAGATCCTCGTCGTCGATGCCGTCGGCGGCGGGCGCGAGCAGCGTGCGGCGCGGTTTGGCGAATTCGTCGCGCACCGCGACCAGCTCTTCGCGCATCACGGCATAGAGTTTTTCGCGGTCGGCGAGGATCGCAAGCAATCCCTCAATCTCGTCCGCCAACTCCTTGAGTTCCTTGCCGATCTCATCGCGGCCGAGGGCGGTGAGACGGTGCAGGCGGAGGTCGAGGATCGCCTTCACCTGGACTTCGGACAGGCGATACGAAGCGCTATCATCCATCTCGCCGTCGATCGCCTCGACGAGGCGGATATAGGGGGCGATGTCGCCGATCGGCCATTCGCGCGCGAGCAAGGCGTCGCGGGCCGCCGCCGGGCTGGGCGATCCGCGGATGATGCGGACGACCTCGTCGAGGTTGCTGACCGCGACGACGAGGCCTAGCAAGATATGCGCACGGTCGCGCGCCTTGTTGAGTTCGAACTTGCAGCGACGGGTGATCACCTCCTCGCGGAAGTCGATGAACGCCGACAGGATCGTCTTGAGCCCCATCATTTCGGGGCGGCCGCCGCGGATCGCGAGCATGTTGGCGGGGAAGCTCGACTGGGCGGGGGTGTGGCGCCAGAGCTGGTTGAGCACGACCTCGGCGGTCGCGTCGCGCTTCAGCTCGATGACGACGCGCACGCCCTCACGGTTCGATTCGTCGCGGATGTCGGCGACGCCCTCGATGCGCTTGTCGCGCGCCGCCTCGGCGATCTTCTCGACCAGGCCCGACTTGCCGACCTGGAACGGGATGGCGGTGAGGACGATCGACTGGCGGTCGCCGCGGCCTTCCTCGATGACATAGGTCGATCGCATCATGATCGAGCCGCGACCGGTGGCATAGGCGTTGCGCGCGCCGCCCTGGCCGAGCATCATCGCGCCGGTCGGGAAATCGGGGCCGGGGATGATGGCCATCAGGTCTTCGAGGCTGATGTCGGGATCGTCGATCGTCGCCAGCGTCGCGTTGATCACTTCGCCGAGGTTATGCGGCGGGATGTTCGTCGCCATGCCGACCGCGATGCCGCCCGCGCCGTTGACCAGCAGGTTCGGATAGCGCGCGGGGAGGACGGTGGGTTCGGATTCCGAGCCGTCATAGTTGGGCTGGAAATCGACGGTGTCCTTGTCGAGATCACCGAGCAGGGTGTTCGCGACCTTGGCGAGGCGCGATTCGGTGTAGCGCATCGCCGCCGGCGGATCGGGATCCATCGAGCCGAAATTGCCCTGGCCGTCGACGAGCGGCACGCTCATCGACCAGTCCTGCGTCATGCGCGCGAGGGCGTCGTAGATCGAGCTGTCGCCATGCGGGTGATATTTACCCATGACGTCGCCGACGATGCGCGCCGATTTGCGATAGGGGCGGCCGGCGACATAGCCGCTTTCGAACGCCGAATAGAGGATGCGGCGGTGCACGGGCTTCAGGCCGTCGCGCACGTCGGGCAGCGCGCGGCTGACGATCACGCTCATCGCGTAATCGAGATAGGAGGTCTTCATTTCGTCGACGATGTTGATCGGCGAAATGCCGTCGCTGGGCGGCGGCGTAGGCGTATTTTCTTCGGTCAAGACCCGGCCTTTTTTCTGCTTTTCGGGAGGTGGTTTTGGTCTAGCCGATGGGGCGGGCAAAGGCCAGCGATTCGGGCGATTTCGACAGGATTATTTCCACGCCAAAACAGGGGCGCCGAACGCCAAAAGTGACGTCACGCCGCCGCGAACGCGGGGCTTGCCAATCGGCGGCTCGCCCCTAAAGGTCGGGCGGGTGAGACCCAAGCAGCCTTGCGCCCGCCGATGGCCCTGATCGCGCTGATCGGCGCCAGCGAAACGCTGCCCGATGGCGGGCAGCGCGCGCTCGTCACCGTCGCCGGCGAAACGCTGATCGAACGGCAGGCGGCACGCCTCGCCGACGTCGGCGTTACCCATGTCGCGGTCGCGGTCGGCGCGGTGCCCGCCGACCTGCTCGCCACGTGTGATCGTATCCGCCGCCGCGGGGTCAAGGTGACTCCGGTGCGCGCCGCCGCCGACCTGCTCGCGCTGGTCGAAGGCGACGACCGCATTATCCTCGTCACCGACGGGCTGCAGGCGGGGGGTATGCATTATGCCGCGATCGCCAAGCCCGGGTCGCCGGCGATCCTCGTCACCGGCGACACCCCGCTGACCCAGAGTTTCGAGCGGATCGATGCGACGCGGCGCTGGGGCGGACTCGCGAGCATTTCGGACCATATGGTGCGCGAACTCGCCGAGATGCCGGGCGAATGGGACATGATCCTGACGCTGCTGCGGATGGCGGTGCAGTCGGGCGCGCGGCGGCTCTATTGCGAGCCGGCGCTGTTCGAACAGGGTGACATCGCGATCGTCACCGACCGGCCGACCGCTGCGCTGCTCGAACAATCGAGTCTGCAGCAGGTCGAATATGGCGGCATCGGGCTGGGGCGCTCGGCGATCATGATGCCGATCGTGCGCCTGTTCGGCCCGATGCTCGTCAAGTCGCCCGCGACGGCGCGTTATCTGCCCTATGTCACCGGCCTGCTGTGGGTGATCGTTGCGCTGCTCGCGGCGAGCGGGCTGGCGGCGGCCGGCGCGCTCGTCGCGATTCTCGGCGGGCTGGGGCTGGCGGCGATGCGCTTCCTGTCCGCTTTCCGTGCCGAGAGCGCGGCGCAGGACCGGGTGCGCGAGGTCATCCGGACCTTCGCCTGGGTCTTGCTCGCGGTCTTTCCCTGGCTGCTGTCGCTGGCGGGCGCCGACCACAGGATGCCGCCCTTTTCCGAAGCGGCGCTGGCGCCGTGCCTAGCTGCGACGATCCTGCTGGCGCGCTGGCTTTACGAGGATTCGGGCGAGCGGCGGCGGTTTCACTGGCTGCTGCCCGACGCCGATCAGGCGTGGATGATACTGGCACCGGCGCTGATTTTCGGCATCGCACCGCTGATGCTCGCGATATTGCCGCTGCTCGCCTTGTTCCAGATCCTGCTTTGGCTGCGCCTTGCGCGGCGTCCCGCGGGCTGAGAAAACAAAGCGCTTCAAGGTTTAGCGCGCATTAACGCCAAGCTGCTATCCGCGAGCTGACATGGTGCAAGCATCGCTTCTTTCCCAACTGGCGTCGGTGAATCCGGCGCTGTCGGCGTGCCTGCACGAAACCGCCGAATATCTCGCCGCGCCCGGCGCGACGCGGCTTTCGGAGGAGCAGCGCGCGCTGGCGCTTGGCGTCGCGCGGCGGCTGGTCGGCGATGCCGCCGACCTGCTCGGCGACGCGGTCGATTCGGTCGCGCTGTGGCACGACTGGTCGGCGCACGGGCTGCCCGGTGCGACCCAGCTTGCCGGCCTGTGTTTCGCGCGCGCCGAGGAGCATCGCTGGCGCGAGCAATCGGACCGGCATGGCAGCGAGGCCGTCGTGCCGGTTTCGGGTGAGACGGGCGATGGGCCGCTCGCGGCGCCCGCGCCCGCCGACGACCCGTTGTCCGAAGTCGACCGCGGCTATCTCGCGCTGCGCATCGCCGACCGGCGGCGGTTCGATGCGATCGGCCATCCGGTGGTGGCGATCGACGATCTCGATCCCGACCTGTTCCGCTCGCTGCTGCTCGACGTCGCCGCCTGGGCGCTCGTCCGCTCGGGCAAGGATCCCGCGCAGGCCACGCGGCTCGGTGAAGCGGTGCGGGGGGCGCTGGCCGCGCACGACCCCGCGCGGGGCATCGACCGCGCTGCCATGGGCTATCATGCGGCGCTTGCCGCCGTCGGCGTCCAGTCCGACAGCGCCGCCACGGCGATCGCGCGCCACGACTGGCCGGCGCTGATCGCGCTCGCCGCGGCGGCACAGAATTATCGCTATGCCGACATGGCGCTGGCGCTGATCACCGCCGAGCCGGCGCAACTCGCGCCGCTGCTCGCGCCGTTGCTGCGCGATCATGCCGCGCTGGCGCCGCTCGAAGGGTCGCTGGCGATGCTGGCGAACCGCGCGGTGGCGAGCGCCGCGCCCGACGATTATGCCGCCGCGCTGCAAGCCCGCGCCGCGACGCTGGGCGACGAAGGCGGTGCGCGATGAGCGAGCGCGTCATTCGGGGCCGGATCGATCGGAGCGGGGCGCTGGTCAGCGGCGACCCGGCGCTGCTGCGCCTGCAGCAACGCGCCGGCGGAGCGCTCGAAAAGCCGCTGGCGCTGCCCAATCTGGCGCGGCTCGTCGCGCTGGCGCAGCGATTGCAGCGCGAAATCAACCGGCCGCTGATCGCCGCCGACGACCATAGCGACATCCATGCGCTCGTCCGGATCGTGCCCGACGCCGATGGCGCGACGCTCGAGATCACCGACTGGCGGACCCGGCCGATCGCCCAGCCGCAGATTCCGCCGATCACCGAAGCCGCGGTCGCCTCCCCGCAGGCGTGGGCGTGGGAATGCGACGGGCAGCTCCGGCTCGTCTCGCTGCGCGGCGGGGCCGATGCGCCGCCGGTCGTAGCAGGCTGGGAGGGGCGCTCGTTGTCTGAATTGTTCGAACTCCAGCCCGACGACGACGGGCATTTCCCGGTGCTGCAAGCGCTTGCGCGGCAGGCGCGGTTCACCGGCCAGCGGGCGCGGACCGACGGTCCCGGCGGGCGGCTGGTGACGACGCTCGCCGCCGATCCGCTGTTCGACGCCACCGGGCGGTTCACCGGTTTTCGCGGGACCGCCTTGCCCGAGGCGGGGGTTTCGACCCCGGCACCGGCTCCGGCGGCGCTTTCCGACCCCGCCTTTGGTTCGCTGCCGCTGTCCGACCCCGCCTTTGGGCGCCGCATCGACGGTGCGCTGCGCGGGCCGCTGGCGCGGATCATCGCGACGGCGGAGACGATTTCGGGCCAGTTCGACGGACCGATCCGCGCCGATTACGCCCGCTATGCCGGCGATATCGCGCATGCCGGGCGCCACCTGCTCGGGCTGGTCGACGACCTCGCCGACCTCCAGAATATCGAGCGTCCGGGGTTCAAGGCGGCGCGCGACGAGATCGATCTTGGCGACTTGGCGCGTCGCGCGGTCGGATTGCTGGGCATGAAAGCCGAAGAAAAGGGCATCCGCATCGACGCTCCGCCGACCGACGAGCGGATGCCGGCGACCGGCGAGTTCCGCCGCGTGCTGCAGGTGCTGCTCAATCTGCTGGGCAATGCGATCCGCTATTCGCCCGAGAATTCGCTGATCTGGATTCGCCTCGACCGCCAGGGCGACCGCGCGATGGTCACCGTCGCCGACCAGGGACAGGGGATCGACGCCGGGCAGCAGGCGGTGGTGTTCGAGAAATTCGAGCGGCTGGGTCGCACCGACAGCGGTGGGTCGGGACTGGGTCTTTATATCGCGCGGCGACTGGCGCGCGCGATGGCGGGCGACCTGACCGTCGACAGCGCGCCGGGGCAGGGGGCGCGGTTTACGCTGAGTTTGCCGGCGCGGGATGGGGTTTAGCGCTTGCGGCTAACTGACCGCTTTGGGGTGGCTAGCTGTCATTCGATCGCGCGCTCTTGATGAAAGTCTCCGCGACTTTTGATCGCGGAAATAATTTCAAAACATCACGGAGCATTCGCCTCGCGGCCTTCGCGGCCGGAGTGTCGCAGCTGATAGGACGGGGCAGGTCAACCACCCCATAAATTTCGTCTGAAGCTGCAAAACCAACCGCAATTTCAGGTGAGTCATGATCCCATCGTCGCAGGCAGCCCGATGGACGAACGTCCGTATCCATACCCTCCAGCTTATCAGGGCGAACGCGCCACAACTGCTTTCGCGCTTTCATCGCCATATCGGGGGGGAGAACGAAAACCTCTCTTCCGATCACTTTATCTTCGGGTCGAAATGTGTGCGTGACGACGAGCGAGTTGTTCGAAGCCAATTCATACGAAAGAAAATGCTCGCCAAATCCTTCTCCACCGAACCCCTGATTGATCTCGATTTTCTCCCTGGACAGCATTTCTTCCGACGGAAGCGCAGTGCCATCCACCAAGCGATCCTCTGCCTTCACTGCTTGATTGGTGCAGGAAGTTGCCAACAGCCCGAGAGCAACCGCAGATACCATTGCGCGCGAAAAATTTGTGAAAGCACATCGCATCAGTACATCTTGCTGATTGTCAGCGACGTCCGCAACTGGTCGTTTCCGGACCTCCGTCATCCCGGGCGTGACCCGGGACCTGCCTTTTTCTTCAAGGCAGGCAGGCCCCGGATCAGGTCCGGGGTGACGAAACTATAGAGGTCGGCTCTCGGTCGTTACCGGCCGTCGCCATCACGCACAAAAAAGGGGCCGAAAACCGGCCCCTTTCTCGTTTTCGTCTGTCGCTCGATCAGCGCTTGTCGACCGGCACATAGGGACGCTGCGTCGGGCCGGTGTAGAGCTGGCGCGGACGGCCGATCTTCTGGGCGGGGTCCGAAATCATTTCGTTCCACTGCGCGACCCAGCCGACGGTGCGGGCGAGGGCGAAGAGCGCGGTGAACATCGTCGTCGGGAAACCGATCGCCGACAGGATCACGCCCGAATAGAAATCGACGTTCGGGAACAGCTTCTTCTCGACGAAATAGGGATCGTTGAGCGCCATTTCCTCGAGCTGCAGCGCCACTTCGAACACGGGATCGTTGACCTTCAGCGCGTCGAAAACCTCGCGCACGGTCTTTTGCATCACCGTCGCGCGCGGGTCGTAGTTTTTATAGACGCGGTGACCGAAGCCCATCAGGCGGAACGGGTCGTCCTTGTCCTTGGCGCGCGCGATATATTCGGGGATGCGTTCGGGGCGGCCGATTTCGCGCAGCATGTTGAGCGCGGCTTCGTTGGCGCCGCCATGCGCCGGACCCCACAGGCAGGCGATGCCCGCCGCTATGCATGCGAAGGGATTGGCGCCCGACGAGCCGGCGAGGCGGACGGTCGAGGTCGACGCGTTCTGCTCATGATCGGCGTGGAGGATGAAGATGCGGTCGAGCGCGCGTTCGACGACCGGGTTCACCTCATAGGGCTCTGCCGGCACGCCAAAGGTCATGCGCAGGAAATTGCCGGTGTAGCTCAGCGAATTGTCGGGATAGACGAAGGGCTGACCGACCGAATATTTATACGCCATCGCCGCGATCGTCGGCATTTTCGCGATCAGCCGGTGGCTGGCGATCATGCGCTGGCGCGGGTCGTGGATCTCGGTCGAGTCGGGATAGAAGGCGCTGAGTGCGCCGACGACGCCGCACATCACCGCCATCGGGTGCGCGTCGCGGCGGAAACCGCGATAAAAGGTCGACAGCTGTTCGTGCAGCATCGTGTGGCGGGTGATCGTGGTGTCGAAGGTCGCGAGTTCGTCCGCGCTCGGCAGTTCGCCGTTGAGCAGCAGGTAGCAGGTTTCCATGAAGCTGCTATTTTCGGCGAGGTCGCCGATCGCATAACCGCGATGGAGCAGGACGCCCTCGTCGCCGTCGATATAGGTCAGGTTCGATTCGCAGCTCGCGGTCGAGGTGAAACCGGGGTCATAAGTGAAGGCGCCGGTCTGCGCGTAAAGCTTGCGGATATCGATGACGTCGGGGCCGACGGTGCCCTTGAGCACGGGGTTCTCGACGGTGGTGTCCCCCAGGGTGATCTTTGCGGTCTGGTCGGTCATATTCTTCCCCTGTTGTGGCGGCGGGAGTCGCTGTGGCTACGCCCCTGCCGGATTATTGTGCGCTGCGTCAAGTCGCGCCAGGCTGGCATCGCGGCCCAGCAGCAGCAGCACGTCGAAAATCCCCGGCGATACGGTCCGCCCGGTCAGGGCCGCCCGCAGCGGTTGGGCCAGTTTCCCGAGCCCGACGCCGGCCGCTTCGCTCTCTTCGCGAATTGCGGCCTCCACCGTGTCTTGCGACCAGCCGGACAGCGCGCGCAAACGGTCGGCGACCGAAGCGAGCATCCCCTCCGGTGCGTCCTGTAGCACCGCTGCGGCCTTCTCGTCCATCGCCAGCGGTTCGTCGGCGAAGAGGAAGGTCGCGCCGTCGGCGATCTCGTGCAGCGTCTTGGCGCGCGGCTTGAGCGCGGGCATCGCCTGCGCGAGCAGCGCCTGATCGGCGGCGGAGAGATCGCGGCCGAGAAGCGTGCCGGTCATCGGCGCGACGAGCGCGGCGAGGCGGGCGTCGTCGGCTTCGCGCAGATAATGGCCGTTGAGATTTTCGAGCTTCTTGAAGTCGAAGCGCGACGGCGAACGGCCGACATGCGCGAGGTCGAACCACTCGGTCGCCTGCGCGCGGCTGATGATCTCGTCGTCGCCATGGCCCCAGCCGAGGCGGAGCAGATAATTGTTAACCGCCTCGGGCAGATAGCCCAATTCGTCTCGATAGGCGTCGACGCCGAGCGCGCCGTGGCGTTTCGACAGCTTCGCGCCGTCGGCGCCGTGGATCAGCGGGACGTGCGCGTAAACGGGCTCGCGCCAGTCCATCGCGCGGATCAGCGCGAGCTGGCGGAAGGCGTTGTTGAGATGGTCGTCGCCGCGGATGACATGGGTGACGCCCATGTCATTGTCGTCGACAACGACGCTGAGCATATAGGTCGGGGTGCCGTCGCTGCGCAGCAGGACGAAGTCGTCGAGCTCGGCGTTCTGGACGGTGACGTCGCCCTGGACCTTGTCCGGAATCGTCACCGCGCCGTCCTGCGGCGCGCGCAGGCGGACGACGTGCGGCACGGCGGGGTCGCCGTCGTTCCGGTCGCGCCAAGGGCTGCGGACGCGGAAGGGCAGGCGCTTTTCCTGGGCCTCGGCGCGCATCGCGGCGAGTTCGTCCTGGGTCAGATAGCAGCGATAGGCATCGCCCTTGGCGAGCAGCTGCGCGGCGACATCGGCATGGCGGTCGGCGCGAGCGAATTGATAGACGGTGTCGCCGTCCCAATCGAGGTCGAGCCAGCGCATCCCGTCGAGGATCGCGTCGATCGCCGCGTCGGTCGAGCGCGCGCGGTCGGTATCCTCGATGCGCAGCAGGAACTTGCCGCCGTGGTGGCGCGCGAACAGCCAGTTGAACAGCGCGGTGCGCGCGCCGCCGATGTGGAGGAAACCCGTGGGCGACGGCGCGAAGCGCGTCACCACATCGGCGCCGGTCGCTTCGCCGGATATGGTTTGATTTTCGGTTGCCACAACGGCCTCTTTCACTCAGTTTTGCGGGTCCCCGCGGACGGCGGGGACGGGGATCGGGGGTGCCCCTAGCATGGCGACAAGGCCGCTTCAAACGCCCATTGGTTTGCGCGCGGCGGCGATGGTGCGGCGCATGCCCGAGTCGATCGAAGCGCGGCTCGATGCCGAGCGCGAACGGATCGCGCTTTGGCTGCCGGTCGCGCTTGGCGCGGGGATCGCCGCCTGGTTCGCGCTGCCCACCCGGACCCACTGGATCGGGCTGCTGCTGGTGCTGGGCGCCGGCGCGCTCGCCGGGCTGCTGATCGGCTGGCAACGCCGGTTCGGGCGCGCGGTCGTCGTCGAATGCGCGGTGATGGCGCTGGGGCTGTTGCTCGTGTGGGGGCGAGCACTATGGCTGTCGGCGCCCGTGCTGGCGCTGCCGGTGGTAACCGAATTTTCGGCGAGCGTCGAAAGCGTCGAGCCGCTGCCGGCGAAGGACCAGGTCCGGCTGATCGTGCGGCCGCTGAAGCGACCCGATCTGCCGCCGCGGTTGCGGATCACCGCGGCGGGCGAACAGGGCAAGGGCATCGCGCCGGGCGAGGCGATCGGGCTGCGCGCGCGGTTGATGCCGCCGCCGACCGCGAGCCTGCCCGGCGGCTATGATTTCGCGCAGCGCGCCTGGTTCGACCGGATCGGCGCGGTCGGCACGGTCCTCGGCGAGATCGGGCGGGCGCCGGGCGCGGGGGACGGGGTGCAGACGCTGCGCGCGCGGCTGAGCGATCATATCCACGGGCAGATCGACGGATCGGCAGGGGGGATCGCCGCGGCGCTCGTCGCGGGCGATCGCGGCGCGATCAGCGAGGCCGACGAGGAGGCGATGCGGCGGAGCGGGCTGGCGCATTTGCTGTCGATCAGCGGGCTGCATGTGACCGCGGTGGTGACCTTTGCAATGCTGATCGCGATGAGCCTGCTCGCGCTCAGTCGGCGGCTGGCGCTGGCGGGCTATGTGCTGCCGCTGGCGGCGGCGGTCGCAGCGCTGGCGGGCGGGGGGTATACGTTGCTCGCGGGGGCCGAGGTGCCGACCTTGCGCTCGTTCATCGCCGCGCTGCTGGTGCTGATCGCCTTTCTGCTCGGGCGCGAGGCGCTGACGCTGCGGCTGGTCGCGGCGGGCGCGCTGATTGTGCTGATCTGGCGCCCCGAATCGCTGGCGGGGCCGAGTTTCCAGCTGAGTTTCGCGGCGATCACCGCGATCGTCGCGCTCCACGAAAGCCGCGCGATGCAGCGGTTCATGGCGCGGCGCGAGGAGCCATGGGTGTTTCGCCTGGGACGCGGGGTCGCGGGACTGGTGATCACCGGGCTCGCGGTCGAGGTCGCGCTGGCGCCGATCGCGCTGTTCCATTTCCACAAGGCGGGGCTCTATGGCGCGCTCGCCAATGTCGTCGCGATCCCGCTGACGACCTTTGTCATCATGCCCGCCGAGGCGCTGGCTTTGCTGTTCGACAGCGTCGGGCTCGGCGCGCCCTTCTGGTGGGTCGCCGAGCAGGCGCTGAACGCCCTGATCTGGCTCGCGCACAGCGTCGCCGATGCGCCCGGCGCGGTCGCGACGCTGCCGGTGTTCCCGCCCTGGGGTTTCGGCCTCGCGATCTTCGGCGGGATATGGCTGCTGCTGTGGCGGACGCGCTGGCGTTGGGCGGGGGCGGTGCCGCTGGTCCTCGGCATGGCCGTCCTGCTCGCCCAGCCGCGGCCCGATGTGCTGATTACCGGCGACGGCAAGCATATCGCCGCGGCACAACCCGACGGCAGCTATGCGTTGCTGCGCGAGCGGGCGGGGGATTATGTGCGCGACGCGGTGGCCGAGGCGGCGGGCATCGATGCGCCGCTCGCCGCGCTCACCGACCTCGATCATGTCGCCTGCAACCGCGATTTCTGTCGCTGGACGCAGGATGGGCGCACCATCCTGGCGGCGCGCGGGCGCGACCGGATCGAGGGGGCGGACATGGCGGCGGCGTGCGCCGCGGCCGATGTGGTGATCAGCGAGCGCTGGCTGCCGCGCGAATGCGCCGGGCGCTGGCTGACGATCGACCGCGATACCTTGCCGCAGACCGGCGGGCTGGCGCTTTACCTCGGCGATCGGCCGCGCGCGGTGACGGCGTTAGGCGCGGGCGACGAGCATATGTGGCGCCGCCCGCCGCAGGTCAGTGGTAACGACGAAGCAGTCCCGACAACTTCCCTTGCACGATGACGCGCTCGGCGGCGTAGCGCTGCGGCTCATAGGCACTGTTCGCGGGATCGAGACGGATCATCTTGCCCTCGCGGCGGAAATATTTGAGCGTCGCATCCTGCCCGTCGACGAGCGCGACGACGATATCGCCTTCGCGCGCGGTGCTGACCTTTTGGATCAGCGCATAATCGCCGTCGAAGATGCCGGCCTCGACCATCGAGTCGCCCGACACTTCGAGCGCATAATGTTCGCCCGAACCAAGCAGCGCGGCGGGGACCGCGAGATTGTCATGATTTTCGAACGCCTCGATCGGCACACCCGCGGCGATCTTGCCGTGGAGCGGGACCTCGACGATGTCGTTCGCGGCGATCGGGCGCATCGCCGGGGCGGGCTTGCGCAGCGGCACGACATTGTCGCGATCGGTGCTGACGGCCGCCTTGCCGCCCTCGGGAAGCTTGACGACCTCGAGCGCGCGGGCGCGGTTGGGGAGGCGGCGGAGGAAGCCGCGCTCCTCGAGCGCGCTGATCAGGCGGTGGATTCCCGATTTGGATTTGAGCCCGAGCGCCTCCTTCATCTCCTCGAACGACGGCGAGATGCCGCTCGCGTCGAGCTTTTGCTGGATGAAGTGGAGCAGTTCATGCTGCTTGGCGGTCAACATCGGGCGTTCTCCATGATGCCGGTTTCGGACATAAGGAGAACGATAATGGAACAGAAGCGAACTTGTCAAGCGATGTCGATATAATCCGCCGCGTCGCCCGCCGCGCGGGACGGCGCACCGATCTCGCGGATGACGAGCGCATTCGCCGCAGCGAGCGGAAAGGTGCGGCCGCTGTCCTGTCCGTCGAAGGGCGAGAGAAGGCCGCCGTCGATCCGTCCGCGCAAATAGTCGCGTCGCGCGCCGCCGGGGCCGAGGGGGGCCGCGAGCGGGGCCCTGCGCAGTTGCGGGAGCGGGGCTCGCGCGCCGGCGAGATGGCGGACGAGGGGGAGCAGGAACAGGGTCGCAGTAACGAAGGCCGACGAGGGGTTGCCGGGCAGGCCAAGCAGCAGCGCGTCGCCGAGCGTGCCCGCGATCAGCGGCTTGCCGGGGCGCATCGCGATCTTCCAGAAATCGAGCCGCCCGCCGGCATCGTCGAGCGCGCCGCGGACATGGTCGTGATCGCCGACCGAGGCGCCGCCGACGGTGACGATGACGTCGTGACGTCGCGCCAGGTCTTTTAATACCTTGGATAAAATTTCACGGTCGTCGCGGATGTGGAGCGGGATGCTGACCACGGCGGGCTCGGCGGCGAGCATCGCGGCGAGCATCGTGCCGTTGCTGTCGGGGATCTGGCCGGGCGCGAGCGCACGGCCCGGCTGGACGAGTTCGTCGCCGGTGGTGAGGATCGCGACACGCGGGCGGGCGCCGACCACAAGCTGCGCGTCGCCACCCATGATCGCCGCGGCGATCGCACCGGCGTTGAGCCGGGTTCCGGCGGCGACGAGCATGGCGCCGGTCGCGAAGTCGCTGGCGCGGTCGCGAATATGGGCGCCCTGGGCCTCCGGGCCATCGCCGGTCAGCGTCAGGACCGTGCCGTCGGCGGCGACATCTTCCTGCAGGATGACCGTGTCGGCGTCGTGGGGGACCATCGCGCCGGTGAAGATGCGGATCGCCTGACCCGCGCCGAGGGGCAGGACGGGCGCGGAGCCTGCGGCGACCTCGCCGATGATCGTCCATGGTCCCGGCAGGTCGGCGAAACGGATCGCATAACCGTCCATCGCCGAAAGCGGCGCCGCGGGCTGGTCGCGCAATGCGATGACATCGTGCGAAAGATAGCGGCCAAGCGATTCGGAAAAGGCGATATTCTCGGGCGCCAGCGGCGCGCGGAGCGCGAGCAGGCGTGCCTGCGCCTCCTCGACGGGGAGCAGCTTGCTCATTCGGCGCGCCAGTCGCCCGAGCGGCCGCCGCTCTTTTCGAGCAAACGAATATCCCCGATCATCATCGCGCGGTCGAGCGCCTTCGCCATGTCGTAGAGGGTGAGCAGCGCGACCGAGGTGGCGGTGAGCGCTTCCATCTCGACCCCCGTCGGCCCCGTGGTCGCGGCGGTCGCGGTGACCGAAATGCCGGTTTCCTCCCATTCGAACTCGACGCCGACCTTGGTGAGCGCGAGAGGATGGCAGAGCGGGATGAGGTCGGCGGTGCGCTTGGCGCCCATAATCCCGGCGATGCGCGCGGTCGAGAGGACGTCGCCCTTGGGCGCGTTGCCGGTGCGGATGGCTTCGAGCGCCGCAGGGGACATGGTGATGCGGCCGGTGGCGACGGCGCGGCGCGCGGTTGCGGGCTTGGCGCCGACGTCGACCATATGGGCGGCGCCGCTTTCGTCGAGATGAGTCGGGCGTTGGGTCATGGCGATGAAGCGAAGCAACGCTGCGGAGGAAAGGCAAGTAGAGATAATGACAGGCGGTCAGGTGACGATGATTTCCAGCGATGGGTCCGACACCTGCGTCGCTTCGCAGCGCGTCTTGAAATCGGCGAGGCCGGCGCGCCACCACCGGTGCTCGGCACGGATCTTGTCGAAGCCTGCGGCGAGCGCGGTCATGTCGATGTGATATTCGCCGACGACCCGCATCGGTCCGGCGGGTCCGTTGGGAAAACTATGCGGGTCGTATTTCCGGGGTTCGACGAATACATCGAAGACCGTCAGCGCCTCGAGCCCGCTGCCCCAAGCCAGGAGGTTCGCGACCGGCATCGTCAGGTCCATGTTGGAGGTACCGCCATAATTGCTGATCAGCGCGGGCTCGAGCGGGCTGAGGAAAAGCATGCGGTCATTGCCGTTCGCGTAGGGGAGGACTTCGCTGTTGCGGACCACGACCGATTGGTGCCAGCGCTCCTTTTTCCGCATCGACCGGGCGACGCCGTCGATATTGACGATGCGGATCATCGCTTTGGCAGACGGATCGGGCGTAGGCGTCTTGTCCCAGACATTGCCGCCGGGCCATTCGATCATGACCGTCATGCCGCTTGGCTGTCCGGCGGGGAGGATGATGGACCGTTCCGCCATCAGGCCGGCCGGGAGGGGCGGGGCGCGTCTGGGTAGATAATCGGACGTCCATCGGCCGGTTTCGGAAAAGATCGCGCCCGCTTCAGTGTACAGCGTGTCGAATTCGAGCGTGCCGCCGAAGCCGTCGAGGGGCGCGCGGTGACGACATTGATACATGGTTTTCGGCCATTCGGCCGCTTGGGCCGAGCCACCCTCCTGTGCCGATGCCGCCTGAACGAGCAACGGGAGGGTCATCGGTAGCGCCAAAAGCCATGATAGCCGATTGATTCCCGCCATCGTTCGTTCCCTGGTTCCCGGTGTCGATCCGATTCTTGTAACCGCCTGCTGTAACCGGCGAGACATTACCGGTTCGTATAGGATGCCCGTCGGTGATGGGAGCGAGCTGGTTTTGCTGCGGGTTACGAAGACCGCTTACGGGCGGAAGCGGCCGTAGAGAGATCCTCCCTGTGGCCGCAGGCCATGGGGAGGGAGACCGCCGCAAGCGGTGGTGGAGGGGCTGAAAGGTAGCGCGACGCCTACGGCGTCGGCCCCTCCGTCAGCCCTGCGGGCTGCCACCTCCCCATCGCTTCGCGACAGGGAGGATTGGGGATGTCCGCTCCCCACCCCGAAGTAGACGCTATCCTTCCAGCAACGCCTTCGTCGCCGTCGCCACATCGTCCTGTCGCATCAGGCTTTCACCGACGAGGAAGCTTTTCACGCCGCTGGCCGCGAGGCGCTGGCAGTCGGCGTGAGTGGCGATGCCGCTTTCGCCGACGAGCAGCGTGCCGGCGGGCACCAGTTTCGCGACGCGTTCGGTGACCGCGAGGTCGGTCTCGAACGTACGCAAATCGCGGTTGTTGACGCCGATCAGGCGCGACTGGAGCGCGGTCAGCGCGCGGCTTAGCTCGGCTTCGTCATGAACCTCGACGAGGACGTCCATGCCGCGTTCGATCGCCGCGGCCTCGATGGCCTGCATCTCGGCGTCTTCCAGCGCGGCGACGATGATCAGGATCGCGTCGGCGCCGATCGAGCGTGCTTCGGCGACCTGCCAGGGGTCGATCATGAAATCCTTGCGCAGCACCGGCAGGTCGCATGCGGTGCGCGCGGCGATCAGAAATTCTTCATGGCCCTGGAAATAAGGTGCGTCGGTGAGCACCGAGAGGCACGCCGCGCCGCCGGCCTGATAGGCGCGGGCATGGTCGGTCGGATCGAAATCTTCGCGAATCAATCCCTTGGACGGCGAAGCTTTCTTGATTTCGGCGATCAGCGCGAAGCCGCCGGCGTCGATCTTTGCCTGCAGCGCGGCGGCGAAGCCGCGCACCGGGCCGGCGTCGATGCCGTCGAGATCGGCCATCGTTCGCGACTGGCGGCGTTCGGCGACTTCTTCGGCCTTCGTGGCGAGGATCTGGGTGAGTTTGTTCATTTGTAAGCGATCCAGCAGTCGAGCAGTGCGTTGGCGAGGCCCTTGTCGATCGCTTCGGCGGCTTCCTCGACGCCTTCGGTTCGCGTCCGGACCGCGCCTGCGACGAGGAGCGCCTCGGCGGCGTTGTAGAGGACGGCGTCGCGATAGGCACCGGGCTCGCCCTGGAGAAGGCCGCGCAGGGCCTTCGCATTAAAAGCGGCGTCGCCGCCGCGCAGTTCCTCGAGCGGGCGTGTCGGCAGGCCCGCGTCGGCGGCGTGGCTGCGCTGCATGACGACGCCTTCGGGGGTGACCACCGCGACCTCGTTGCCGCCGGCGAGCGACAGTTCGTCGAGGCCTTCGTCACCCGAAATCACGCGCGAATGCTCGGTGTCGAGCCGGTGCAGCGCCTCGGCATAGACGGGGACATAGGCGGGGCGCGCGATGCCGACGAGCTGGCGCGTGACGCGCGCGGGGTTGGCGAGCGGGCCCATCAGGTTGAAGATGGTCCGGCGGCCGAGCGCCTTGCGGATCGGCATGATGCGCTTCATCGCCGGATGCCGGGTTCCCGCGAAGAGGAAGCAGATGCCGAGGTCGGCAAGCTGTTCCTGCGCCATATGGTCGGCGCGGTCCATGTCGAGGCCGAGGGCTTCCAAGGTATCGGCGGCACCGGATTTCGACGAAGCGGCACGATTTCCGTGCTTTGCGACCGGAACCTCGCATGCTGCCACGACAATGGCGACCGCGGTCGAGACGTTCAGTGTATGATGGCCGTCGCCGCCGGTGCCACAGACGTCGATCGCGCCCGCAGGGGCCTCGATCGCGATCAGCCGGTCGCGCATTGCCTGCGCCGCGGCGGCGATTTCGACCATCGTCTCGCCGCGGTCGGACAGCGCGGCCAGGAAGCCGGCGATATCGTCGTCGCTGCCGCCGCCGTCGAGCATCGTCGCAAAGGCGTGCGCGGCCTCGTCATGATCGAGCAGCGCGGCCGGATCGGGGAAGGGACCGAAGCGGCTCATGCCGACTGGCGTTCGCGCACCGGCAGGCCCGCGCTCGCCATGAAATTGGCGAGCATCGCATGGCCATGTTCGGTGGCGATGCTTTCGGGGTGGAACTGGACGCCATGGATCGGCAGCTCGGCGTGGCGGAACCCCATCACCGCGCCGTCGTCGCTGGTCGCGTTGATGACAAGGCTGGCGGGAATATCGACGACCTCGAGGCTGTGGTAGCGCGTCGCGGTGAGCGGCGAGGGCAGGCCGGTGAACAGCCCGCTGCCGTCGTGGCAGACGGGCGAGGTCTTGCCGTGCATCAGATGGCCGCGCTGCACGATGCCGCCGAAATGCTGGCCGATCGCCTGATGTCCGAGGCAGACGCCGAGCAAGGGCCGCGCGGCATCGGCGCAGGCGGCGACGAGGTCGAGGCTGATCCCCGCCTCGTTCGGGGTGCAGGGGCCGGGCGAGATGAGGATCGCATCGGCACCGCTGGCGAGGGCCTGCGCAGCCGTGAGCGCATCGTTGCGTTCGACGCGCACCTCGGCGCCCAGCTCGATCAGATAATGAACGAGGTTGAAGGTGAAGCTGTCGTAGTTGTCGATGACGAGGATCATGGGATGGGGCGGTAGCGATTTTGCGGGAGTGGGGGAAGGGATAGAAGCTTGGGAAGGCGCAAGTCCGGCTTTTCGGGCCTAGTCGACCATCCGGACGACGATTTTGCCCTTGGCGCGGCCCGATTCGAGATAGGCGATCGCGTCGGCGATGGCGGCGAAGGGAAAGACGCGGTCGATCACGGGTTCGAGCCGTTTTTGCTCGATAAGCGCCGCCAATTCGGCGAGCTCGGCGCCGCTGGGGTGCATGAGCAGATAGCGGTAGATCGCGCCATGCTTGCGGGCTTTGGCGCGGATGCCGAAGCTTGCGAACCAGAAGAGCGCGGCGAGGAGCGCGCCGCGGCCGAGATCCTTTGTCGCGGTGAGCGGTTCGGGCATCCCCGCGACCGAGACGACGGCGGCGCCGGGTTTGACGACGGCGAAGCATTTGGCGAGCGTGTCGCCGCCGATGAGGTCGAAGGCGCCGTCCATGTCGTGGACTTCATTCGCGAAATCCTGCGTCGTGTAATCAATGACGTGGTCGGCGCCGAGCCGCTCGACGAGGTCGCGGCCGCGCGGCGAAGCGGTGGTGGTGACCTCTGCCCCCAGCCATTTGGCGAGTTGGATCGCGAAGGTGCCGACCCCGCCCGCGCCGCCGGGAATGAAGACGCGGCTGCCGGGTTTGAGCTGGAGTTCGTCGCGGAGCGCCTGCAGCGCGGTGAGCCCGGCGAGCGGGACGCCGGCGGCGGTGGTGAAATCGAGCGACGCAGGCAGCAACGCAGCATGATCGGCAGGGACGACCGCGAGTTCGGCGAAGGCGCCCATGCGCTCCTTGGGTGCGCGCGCGAAGATGCGGTCGCCGGGGACGAAGCCGGTTACTTTCTTGCCGCACGCCTCGACCACTCCGGCGAATTCATTGCCCATGACGACGGGCATTTTATAACCCTGCACGACTTTCAGCATGCCGTCGCGAATCTTGAAGTCGACGGGGTTGAGCCCGGTGGCGTGGACGCGGACGAGGATGTCGTCGGGGCCGGGCGTCGGGGCCGGGACGTCGCGCAATTCGGTGGCTTCGGGGCCGCCGTAGCGGGTGAGGACGAGGGCCTTCACGGCTTTTCCGCCATCAGTTTCGCGAGATCGTCCTTCCAGAATTTGGCCCAGGTATGCGTGCTGTGCCCCTTGGTTTCGGGGCTGGCGGGGATCAGGATGAAGGTGGCGCGCGGCATGCGCGGGGCGGCTTTTTCGGTGATACCGTAGAGCGGCGGGTTGATGAAATCGTCGGCGCTGTTGATCCAGAGCACGGGGACGGTAATTTTTTCGAGGTCGGCCCAGGGATTGTAGGTGCGCGAGCTTTCGAGCTGGTAGATCGTGTCGTTGGCGTCGTTGCGGCCATAGGTGCGGGCAAAGGCCTCATCCTTATATTTTTCGGCGGCCTGGCGGGTCGGATATTGCGCCTGCAGCGCATAGGGGTTGGCGCCCGCGATCATGCTGAGCGCGGCGGCGGTGCGCAGGCCGGCGGCGGGTGGCGCACCGTAATTACCGTCCTGCCACAGCGGATCGGCCTTGATCGCGTCGATCGACAGCGTGCGCCACATGCGGTTCTGGCCTGCGATCTCGACCGGCAGGCAGGCGAAGGGGGCGAGGCGCTCGGCGAAACCGGGCCAGGTCTCGCCCCAGACGAAGGCGTGCATGCAACCCATCGAGGTGCCGAGGATGAGCTTCAGCTTCTGCACCCCGAGCTTTTCGGTGAGCAGGCGGTGCTGCGCCGCGACCATGTCGGCATAGTCATATTTGGGGAATTTCATCCGCAGCCCGTCGCTGGGCTTCGACGAGCCGCCATGGCCGATATTGTCGGGCAGGATGACGTAATATTTGCTCGTATCGAGCGGCTGGCCGGGGCCGAAAAGCTCGCTCGCGAACTGTGGCTGGAAGAATTGTTTGCCGGTGCCGCCGGTACCGTGAAGGATCATCACGGCGTTGGTGACATTACCTTTCGCGTCGCGCTGTGGCGTGCCGAGCGTGGTGTAGTGGAGCTTGAGCTCGGGCAGTTTCTCGCCGGTCGCGAAGGTGAAATCCTGGAGGATCGCATCGGCTTCGGTGGCGCCTTCGATCTGGGCTTGGGCGGGCGTAGCGGCTGCGAGCAGCAGGGCGAGGGGGACGATGAATTTCAGCATGGGGTGAAGCTAGCGCGTTTGCGGAGCGGTGATAAGTCCTCTGCGTCGCGAGATCGACGAGGGTTTCGGCATTGTCTGCGTTGGGGTGGAGAGCGGACGTCTATTCAATGACGCTCTCAGGTGGTAGCTCATCCAAGGAGCCTGCACCGAAAGGCGTGGAAATTGACTAGCGAAATAGCTGCCCCCGCAGATCTAGAGGCTCTGCTTGACCATGTGCAGGACGAAGTGACCTTCGGCACCTTCCTTCACGCTCTAGCAGTCGACTTTGAGGCCGATCGCGCATTGGTCGATGCAGACCCCGAACAGTATAAATACGCGGCTGGACCGCTCGGATGGGAAGTGGGGACGATCTCAGACTTACTCTTTGGCGCGGCAGCGGAGGCGGGTCGCCGCCCACCATTAAGGCCGCCGGTTGCTAGCAACCCTTGGCAGCGTTGCGCCGAGATGCTGCTGATCGCAAAGATAATGGAATAGGCTGGCATCATTCGCCAAGGCGCTGACCAAAACAAAACTGGTGAACGTCCGCAATCGGTCGTGAGCTGCCTTAAATCCTCGTCATGCTGAACTTGTTTCAGCATCCATGGCCGGACTTTTCGTTCGGCGCCTCGTTCGTCGAAAGGGCAGGCCATGGATCCCGGATCAAGTCCGGGATGACGAAAGATGAGATGATCGCGATCGGTCGCCGCCCGGCTGACCCTATCGGACGGATCAAATGGTGCCGGCGCTCACTGCCCATACCCCGGCATGCCCGCCAGCCGTACCGCCTCGCGTGCCGCCGCGAACAGCGCGCCGGCCTTCGCCTCGCACTCGCGCTGTTCGTAGGCGGGGTCGCTGTCGGCGACGATGCCGGCACCGGCCTGGACGTGCATTTCGCCGTCCTTGACGATCGCGGTGCGCAGCACGATGCAGCTGTCCATATTGCCGTCGGGGGCGAAATAGCCGACGCCGCCCGCGTAAGGCCCGCGCGCGTCGGCCTCGAGTTCGGCGATGATCTGGCAGGCGCGGACCTTCGGCGCGCCGCTGACCGTGCCCGCCGGGAAGCCCGCGAACAGCGCGTCGATGGCGTCCTTGTCGGGCGCGATGCGGCCGATGACGTTCGAGACGATGTGCATGACATGGCTGTAGAATTCGACGGTATAGCTGTCGGTCACCGTCACGCTGCCGCCGACCGCCGCGCGGCCGACGTCGTTGCGGCCGAGGTCGAGCAGCATCAGATGCTCGGCGCGCTCCTTGGGATCGGCGAGCAGGCTTTCGCGGTTATACGCGTCCTCGGCGCTCGTCTTGCCGCGCGGGCGGGTGCCGGCGATCGGGCGGATCGTGATCTCGCCGTCGCGCACCCGGACGAGGATTTCGGGCGACGAGCCGATCAGCGCGAAGCCGGGGAGGTCGAGGAAATAGAGGAAAGGCGAGGGGTTGATGCGGCGAAGCGCGCGATAGAGGTCGAAGGGCGGCAGGTCGAACGGGTTCGAAAAGCGCTGCGACAGCACGACCTGGAAGATGTCACCCGCCGCGATATAGTCTTTCGCGGTCGCCACCATTGCGGCGAAATGCTCGGGCGTGGTCGCGGGATTGGCGGCGATGGTCGCCGGGTCGGTGAGCGTGGTCGCGTGCTCGGCATGCGGATTGCCGGTCGCGAGGCGCGCGGCGATGGCGTCGAGCTTGTCCTGCGCGGCGTCGATCGCGCGGTCGATCGGCGCATCGTCGTCGGGCCAGATCGGGGCGATGAGGAAAAGTTCGTCGGCGAGCCGGTCGAAGACGAGGATCACCGTCGGGCGCACGAAGACCATGTCGGGCAGGCCGAGCCCGGCGCCCGGCGCGCGCGGGATGCGCTCGACGAGGCCGAAGGTTTCATAGGCGAAGAAGCCGACGAGCGTCGCGAGCGCCTTGGGCAGCGCATCGGGCACGTCGAAACGGCACTCGGCGACGAGGTCGCGCAGCGCTTGCAGCGCCGGAGCGGCGACGGGCACGAAATTTTCGCGGTCACGCTGCCAGTCGCGGTTGATGCGCGCGGCGTCGCCGCGTACCTCGAACATCAAATCGGGATCGAGCCCGATCAGGCTGTAACGGCCGCGCGTTTCGCCGCTTTCGACCGATTCGAGCACCCAGTCGCCGCGTCCCGGCGCGATCAGCTTGAGCGCCGCCGACACCGGGGTTTCGACATCGGCGATCAGCCGCTGCCAGACGACCGCGCCGCGGCCCCCGGCCAGCGCTTCGAGCGCGGCAGCTCTACCCTCCAGGCTCACCCTTATTCGGCGACCGGTGCGTCGCCGGTCAGCTCCTTGCGCAGCTGGTCGATCAGCTTCTGGTTGAGCTTGACCCCGACGCGCTTGCGGGCGTCCTGCATCATCTGGGCGACGAGTTCGTTGCCGAAGGCCGGGCCGAGCGGGCCGGCGATCGCGGCGACGCGTTCGGGCTGGATATCCTTCGGGTTCGGACGCTCGACCTTGCCGAGCGCGATCACCATCCAGCCGCGGTTGCCGGGGATTTCGAGCGTCTTGACGCTGCCCTGTGCCATCGAGAAGAGCAGGGCGAGTTCGGGAGGCACGCGCTGGCCGCCCGCGCCGAGTTCGGCGCGAAGCCCGCCGATCGTCTGGACGTTGCCGATGTTCGGCCCGGCGGCGCGCACCGCGTCGGCGAAGCTCTGCTTGCCGTCGACCGCCTTGACGATCGCGCGCGCCTTGTCGCGGGCGACCTTCTGCCCCTGCGCGAGCTTCCAGTCGGCGAGGAGGTCGGCGCGGATCTGAGCGAAGGGCGGCGGCGCTGCGGGGACGACCGACTTGATCGCATAGACGGCGAATTTCTCGTTCTCGACCAGCGTGGCGAGATGGGTCTCGCCCGCGTCGCTGCCCTGGAACGCCTGACTGATCATCGGCGCGAGGTCGGCTGCGAGCGCGAAGGCGGGCTGTGCAGGCGCCCGGCCGCTGGGCAGCAAGGCCGGGGTTTCGACGAGCGTGAGCTTGCGGTCGGTGGTGATCTCGTCGATCGACACGCCCTCGTTCACCGCGTCCTGAACGCCGTTGTAGAAACTGATGATCGCCTCTTCGGCCTTGCTCTTTTGAAGCTGGGCGCGGATTTCGGGGGTGGCGTCGGCGAGCGTCTTGGCTGGCGTCGCGGTGATCGTCTCGACCTGCGCGATGGTCCAGCCGAGGCCGGTCTGTGTCGGGCCGAGAATGTCGCCGCGCTTGGCGGCGAAGGCGGCCTTGGCGGCGGCGCTGTTGGTCATGCCCGAATAGGCGGTCAGCGTGACGTCGCCCGACGAACCGGCGGTGAGGCCGGCGGCCTGCGCGGCGGCGGCGATCGACGAACCGCCGCGAACCTTGGCCGCGATGCTGTTCGCGCTCGCCTGGTCGGGCGCGATGACCTGCGCGAAGCGGCGCGTCTCGGTCGCGGCGAAGCGCGCGGCGTTTGCCTTGTAGATGTCGGCGATTTCCTTGTCGGTCACCGCCGCGACCGGCGCGATGCTGCGGTCGAACACCGCATATTGCAGCACGCGGCGCTCGGGAATGCTGAAGCGGGCGCGATTCTCGCCCAGATATTTCTGCAGCACCGCGTCGCCCGGATCGGCGGTCGGGGCGAAGCTGCTGGACGGAATATAGGTCGCCTGGCCCTCGCGCCGTTCGAGCAGCAGCGCGGCATAGGGCTGCGCCATGGCGGGCGCGACGCGCGGCATGCTGCCGACCGGGACCGCGAGCTGTTCGGCGTAAATCTGTTGCGCGATGTCGCTGCGCAGCGCGGCTTCGGTGATGTTGTTCTGGCGCAGGAACGCGTCGAACACCGTCTTGTCGAAATTGCCCGATACGCCCTTGAACACCGGCAGGTCGGCGATACGGCTGTCGACGAGGCGCTTGCTGATCCCGAAGCCGAGGGTGTCGGCATATTGGGTGAAGGCCGCGCCGTCGATGAGCTGGTCGAGCGTCTGCTGGAGCCCGCCGGCCTCGACAAAGGCGTCGATCGTCAGCGTCGGCTGGTCGCGGCGTGCCTGATCGAACGAGCGGCGCACCTGGTCGCGCAGTTCGGCATAGCCGATGTCGGTATCGCCGACGCGTGCGACATTGGAGCCGCCGACCCCGCCGCCGAGCGGCGAATTGCCGCCGATATCGCCGAGCGCGAAGGCAACGCCGACGAGCGCGACGAAGGCGAGGGCGAGAATCTTGCCGATCGTGGAGGAAAAGAGGCTGCGGATCGCGGTAATCATCGAAGGGGCAATCTTTCGAATAGGGTGCGCGGGCGCGCAATTCGGTGCGGCTTTAGGCGGGTCGGGCAGCGGCATCAAGGCGCGAAAGTGGCCCGGCGCGCCGCAGGCGCGTCTTGCCTAGCGCCATCGCCCACCGCTAGGGGCGTCGCAACCGGAACAACAGCGAGAGGAAATGGCGATGGCGCGGCGCAAATATGTGGTCGGCAACTGGAAGATGAACGGCGTGTCGGCATCGCTCGCCGAGGCGCAGGCGATCTTCGCCGCCGCCGCCGAGCACAAGGCGGTCGATGTCGCGCTTTGCCCGCCCTTCACGCTGATCGGCGCGATGGTCGCCGCCGTGCCGGGCGGGGCGGTCGGCGGGCAGGATTGCCACAGCGCCGCGTCGGGCGCCTTTACCGGATCGGTCGCCGCGGCGATGCTCGCCGATGCCGGCGCCAGCCTGGTGATCGTCGGACACAGCGAACGCCGCGAAGGCTGCGGCGAGAGCGACGCCGATGTAAAAGCGAAGGCCGAGGCGGCGCTGGGCGCCGGACTCGATGTCATCCTGTGCGTCGGCGAGCCGCGCGTGGTCCGCGAATCGGGCGGCGCGATCGATCATGTGCTGGCGCAGGTGCGGGAATCGCTGCCCGACAGTTTCGATCCGACGCGGCTCGCGATCGCCTATGAACCGATCTGGGCGATCGGCACCGGGCTGGTGCCGACGACCGAGGATGTCGCGGCGATGCACGGATCGATCCGCGCCGCGCTGTCCGCGCGGATCGGCACGGGATCGGACGTGCTGCGGCTGCTCTATGGCGGGTCGGTCAATGGCGACAATGCCGCCGAATTGCTGGGCGCCGGCGACGTCGACGGCGCGCTGGTCGGCGGCGCGAGCCTGACGGCGGGCAAGTTCCTGCCGATCGTCGCGGCGGGAGGGAGCCTCTCTCAATAGGCTTCCAAGTCCGCTCGCATCGAGCGCAGTCGAGATGCCGATCGGTCGCGCGCGGTCGCGGGGTGTCTCGACTTCGCTCGACACGAATGGGAAAGGAGAGGGCCGACAGCATCGTTTTTCTTGCGTGGACCCTGGCTGGTCCTTGCGGGTTGAAGATTTCGCGCGCCATCTCTATGTGCACCGCCAGATTGGCCCATTTGCGGCACCCCGTTTCAGGATGATATGATGTCGAACCTCTTCACCTTCCTGCTTGTCGTCCAGGCCGTCGTGGCGGCCGCGATGATCGGCGTCATCCTGATGCAGAAGTCGGAAGGTGGCGGGCTTGGTGTCGGTGGCAGCCCCGCGGGTCTGTTGTCGGCGCGCGGCGCGGCCGATTTCATGACGCGCGCCACGACGATCCTCGCGACGGCGTTCGTCGGCCTGTCGATCGTGCTCGCCGCCATGGCTTCGGTCGGCGGTTCGGGCAGCACCACGCTCGACACCTCGCTGTCGAAATCGGCGCAGCCCGCAAGCGGTGCGGCGACCGGGCTGACCGCCCCGGCGCAGGCCCCCGCGAACGGCGCCCCGGCGCAGGCACTGCCGAGCGACGATCCGCTGGCCGCCGCCGCGGCGGCCGCCGCTGCCGAAACGCCCCCCGCCGCACCGCCGGCTCCCGCCAAGAAATAAGCGGCGGCGCCGCAAGGCGCCTCCCGCTGCCCGCATTCGTGCGCGGCGGAATTATTTCCGCCGTTTGCGATTCGACGGCTTGCGCCGTCCCCCTCCTGTTGAGTAAGTCTTTCCTCCCATGGCGCGGTTCATTTTTATCACCGGCGGCGTGGTCTCCTCGCTTGGCAAAGGTTTGATGGCGGCAAGCCTCGCGGCTTTGCTGCAAGCGCGCGGCTATCGCGTCCGTATCCGGAAATTCGATCCCTATCTGAACGTCGATCCGGGGACGATGTCGCCCTATCAGCATGGCGAAGTCTATGTGACCGACGACGGCGCCGAGACCGACCTCGATCTTGGCCATTACGAGCGCTTCACCGGCGTCGCGGCGCGGCAGAGCGATAACGTCACCTCGGGCCGTATCTATCAGCAGATCATCACCAAGGAACGCCGCGGCGACTATCTGGGCGCGACGGTGCAGGTCGTCCCGCACGTCACCGACGCGATCAAAGCGTTCGCGCGGACCGACATCGACGACCTCGATTTCGTGCTGTGCGAAATCGGCGGCACGGTCGGCGACATCGAATCGCTGCCGTTCATCGAGGCGATCCGCCAGCTGCGCAACGAGGAAGGCCGCGACAAGACGCTGTCGGTCCATGTCACGCTGGTGCCGTACATCGCCGCCGCAGGCGAATTGAAGACCAAGCCGACCCAGCACAGCGTGCGCGAACTCGCGTCGCTGGGCGTCCAGCCCGACATCCTGCTCTGCCGCTGCGAAAAGCCGCTGCCCGATGGCGAGCGCGCCAAGATCGCGCAATTCTGCAACGTGCGGAAGGAAGCGGTGATCCCCGCGCTCGACGCCGACAGCATCTATTCGGTGCCGGTGCAATATCATGGCGAAGGCCTCGACAACGAAGTGCTGCGCGCCTTTGGTATCCACGATGCGCCCGACCCCGACCTGACGCGCTGGTTCGACATCATGGACCGCAAGCAGCACCCCGAGGGCGAAGTGACGATCGGCGTCGTCGGCAAATATGTCTCGCTGCCCGATGCGTACAAGAGCCTGAACGAGGCGCTGGTCCATGGCGGCATGGCGAACCGGGTCAAGGTCAACATCCGCTGGCTCGATGCCGAGATGTTCGAAAGCGGCGAGGATCTCGCCGCCAATCTCGAGCCGCTGCACGGCATCCTCGTCCCCGGCGGCTTTGGCGAGCGTGGGTCCGAAGGCAAGATTTCGAGCGTGCGCTTCGCGCGCGAACGGGGCGTGCCCTTCTTCGGCATCTGCCTTGGCATGCAGATGGCGTGCATCGAGGGCGCGCGCAACACGAGCGGTATCGCGGCGGCATCGAGCACCGAATTCGGCAAGACCGACGAGCCGGTGGTCGGCATGATCACCGAATGGATGAGCGATGAAGGGCTGCAGCAGCGCGGCGCCGACACCGACCTTGGCGGCACGATGCGGCTGGGCGCCTATGAAGCGAAGCTGTCGCCGAACAGCCATGTCGCGGCGGTCTATGGCGCCAATGCGATCAGCGAGCGCCACCGCCATCGCTATGAGGTCAACGGCGCCTATCGCGAGCGGCTCGAATCGGGCGGTCTCGTTTTTTCGGGCATGTCGCCCGACGGCATGCTACCCGAAATCGTCGAGCGGCCGGATCATCCCTGGTTTATCGGGGTGCAATTCCATCCGGAACTCAAGTCGAAACCCTTCGATCCGCACCCGCTGTTCGCGGGGTTCATCGAAGCGGCGGTGAAGCACAGCCGGCTGGTCTGACGCCGGGCAACAGGGGCAACGGGGCTTATGGATCACGCGAAACTCGCCGAGCTACAGGGCCCCGACAGCATATTTTCCGGCCTGTCGGTCGAGGATTGGGCCGACATCGCGAGCCGCGCGGTGCAGATCAACTTCGTCAAGGGCAGGGAATTGCTCGTCCAGGGCGATCCCGGCGACATGATGCTGATCCTGACCGAAGGCACGGCGCGCGTGTCGATGCTGACCGCCGGGGGACGCGAGATTGTGCTCGCCTATGCCGAACCCGGCGCGGTACTGGGCGAGATCGCGCTGCTCGACGGCGGCGAACGCACCGCTTCGGTCACCGCGACGAGCGCGGGCAGCGCGCTCCAACTCGGCCGCAACGCGCTGCGCGATTTTGCCACCAGCCACCCCGATTTCGCCTGGTCGCTGATGCAGCAGCTGGCGCGGCGGCTGCGCACCGCCGACCAGACGATCGAAAGCGACCGCGCCTATGCGTCGGGGCCGCGGCTGGCGCGCTACCTCAAGCGCCTGATTCGCAAGGACAGCATCGAGACGACGCACCGCGTCGAACTCAGTCAGACCGAACTCGGCAATTTCGCGGGGATGAGCCGCGAACATATCAACCGCCAATTGCGCAGCTGGGAGGAATCGGGGGTCATCTCGCTCGAACAGGGGCGGGTGCGCGTGCTCGATACCGACATGCTCGAGGATATCAGCGAGAGCGAGGGATAGAATCACAACGCCCGGGCCTCGATCTCGAGACCCGGGCGCCTGTGACGAACTACCGCCATCCCCCTTTGCGTGGACGAGGCGAAGCGTCCACACTCCCTGAAACCGGGCCTTTAGCCGCGTGATCCAGAAGTCATCGGGCTAGGCTCCCGGGCGCCGCTTGTCACCCTCTGGCAGTTAGCTTGCGATGCTTTTGCGCAGCCCTGTGGCCGATGGGCAACAGATTTTGCGAATCACTCGCAAGGACTCCCCGCTTACGGCGCCCATTGCCAGCAACCGGGAGGCCCCCTAAAGCGGCGCTATGACGGCATTTTCCAGCGCGTTTCACGGACCGACCCTATGATCCTGCGTCCCTATGAACGCACCATCTTCAAACGTTATCTGCTTCCGGCGCGCGGCGAGGGGTTCATCTTCGTCGCCGCGTCGTTCAGCTTCGTCGCGGTGATGCTCGGCGTCGCGGCGCTCGTCATCGTGATGAGCGTCGTGAACGGGGTGCGCGGCGAGTTGTTCGACAAGATCGTCGGACTCAATGGCCATGCGGTGGTGCAGGGCTTTGGCGGCCGCATCGATAATTGGCGCGACGTGCTGAAAGAGGTGCGCGCGACCCCCGGGGTGACGTCGGCGACGCCGATCATCGAACAACCGCTGCTGACCACCTTCAACGGCCGGGTCGAGGGCGTCGCGGTGCGCGGCATGCTGGTCGACGACATCCGCAAGAACGACGTGCTGAAGGGCGAGGTGCTGCAGGGCAATCTCAATCGCCTGACCGACGGGTCGGGCGAGGTAGCGCTGGGGTCCGAACTGGCGCGCAACCTGGGCGCGAACGTCGGGTCGCAGATCACGATCATCAACCCCGCCGGGCGGTCGACCCCGTTCGGGACGGTGCCGCGCGAGATCAGCTATTCGGTCGGGGCGATCTTCGAGATCGGGGTCTATGACTTCGACAAAAGCTATATCATCATGCCGATGGCCGATGCGCAGTTGCTGCTGCTGACCGGCGACCAGATCGGAATCATCAAGGTTCAGACCGAGAATGCCGACAAGGTCGGCGAAATCCTTGCGCCGCTGTCGCAAAAACTCGCGGCGACGGCGATCGTCGCCGACTGGCGGTCGACCAACAGCAGCCTGTTCGAGGCGCTGGAGGTCGAGCGCGTCGCGCTGTTCGTGATCCTGTCGCTGATCATCCTCGTCGCGGCGTTCAACATCGTGTCGTCGCTGATCATGCTGGTGCGCGCCAAGACGCGCGACATCGCGATCATCCGCACGATGGGCGCGCCGCGCGATTCGGTGCTGCGCATCTTCGTCGCGATCGGCGTGGCGATCGGGGTCGGCGGGACGCTGGTCGGGCTGATCCTCGGCTTTGTCGCGCTCTATTTCCGCAAGGGGATATTGAACGGGATCGGCTATTTGTCGGGGCAGAATCTGTGGGATCCGTCGGTGCGGTTCCTGACCGAATTGCCGTCGAAACCCAATCCGGTCGAGATCGGGGTGGTGGTGGTGATGACGATCGTCTTCAGCTTCCTCGCGACGCTCTATCCGGCGTTCAAGGCCGCGAATACCGATCCGGTGCAGGTGCTGCGCTATGAATGATATTTTGCAGCTGACCGCGCTGACGCGCCATTTCGAACAGGGCGGTGCGCGCATCGATGTGCTGCGCGGCATCGATGCCCGGTTGCGTCCGGGGGAGATCGTGGCGCTGCTCGGCCCGTCGGGCTCGGGCAAGTCGACCTTGCTGCAGGCGGTCGGGCTGCTCGAAGGCGGCTTTGGCGGCAAGATCATGATCGACGGCGAGGATGCGACGCGCTTCGACCAGGGCGAGCGCACCAAGACGCGGCGCGAGAAGATCGGCTTCGTCTATCAATTCCACCACCTGCTGCCCGATTTCAACGCGATCGAGAATGTCGTGCTGCCGCAGCTGATCCGGGGTGCCAAACAGGCCGAGGCGGAGGCGCGTGCCGAGGAACTGTTGACCCGGCTGGGGCTGGGCGAGCGGTTGCATCATAAGCCGAGCAAGCTGTCGGGCGGCGAGCAGCAACGCGTCGCGGTCGCGCGTGCGCTGGCCAACCGGCCTTTGCTGGTGCTCGCAGACGAGCCGACCGGCAATCTCGACGAGGCGACCGCGGACCGGGTGTTCGACCAGTTCGTCGCGCTGGTGCGCGACAATGGATCGGCGGCGCTGGTCGCGACGCACAACGAGCGGCTCGCGGCGCGGATGGACCGCGTCCTGCGCCTGCACGAAGGGCGGATCGAAGAAGAAATCATCATGGCGGATCTGAGGGGAGGGCGAGATGGGACTTTATGATCTTTCGGCAAAGCTGCCGGGCGGCGGCACGCAATCGCTGGGCGATTATCAGGGCAAGGTGCTGCTGATCGTCAACACCGCGTCGAAATGCGGTTTCACCCCGCAATATGAGGGGCTGGAGGAACTGTACCGCGACTATAAGGACCGCGGGCTCGAAATCCTCGCCTTTCCGTGCAACCAGTTCGGCGCACAGGAGCCCGGCGATGCGGCGGAAATCGCGAATTTCTGTTCCTTGACCTATGACGTCTCCTTCCCGCTGATGGCGAAGATCGACGTCAATGGCAGCGATGCCGACCCGATCTTCAAGCATTTGAAGAAGGAGCAGACCGGCCTGCTCGGCAGCGGGATCAAGTGGAATTTCACCAAGTTCCTGGTCGGTCGCGACGGCAAGGTGGTGTCGCGCCACGCGCCGACGACCAAGCCCGAAGCTTTGCGCAAAGAGATCGAGGAATTGCTCGGCTGAGGAGTTGCCGGTGGCGGGGATGAAGCGGACGACGCGGATGGTCCTGAAGCGGTTCGCGATCATCTGCGCATGGCTTGCCGTCTATTTTGTGGTGCGCGAAAATTTCGGGTGGACAGGCGTTCTCCTGCTCGTGCCGATCGCCTTCGCGATCGGATATGTCGTACCGGTGATCGCGCGAAAATGGGCGGAGCGCGACGCGATTAAATGAGTGCCGGAGACCGTATCGGGCCTTCCCCGAATCGTCACATATGCCTAGCGTCATTCGATGGCCTACAGCCCCTTTGTCCCCCTGCGCGTCTTTTCCAGTTACACGATGCTGGAGGGGGCGATCGACCCGAAAGCCATTGCGAAAGCGGCGCGCGAGCGCGGATTTCCGGCGGTAGCGATCTGCGACCGTAACGGGCTGTACGGCGCGATGGCGTTCGGCGAGGCGTGCAAGGCGGCGGGCGTCCAGCCGATCGTCGGCATTTTCCTCAGCGTCGCGCGGCCCGGGCCGCGACTCGCCAATGGCGCACCGCAGATCGACTGGATCGCGCTCTATGCGCAGGACGAGGCGGGCTATAACAATCTGTGCGCGCTGGTGTCCGATGCGCATCTCGGCCGCCCGGTCGACCAGGATCCGCATGTCACCTTCGCCAAGCTCGCGGGACGCACCGACGGGCTGATCTGCCTGACTGGCGGCGGGGAGGGCGCGCTCGTGAAATTGCTCGCGGGCGAACAGAAGACGGCGGCGGACGATTATATCGAACAGCTCGAAGCGCTGTTCGGCGGGCGACTCTATATCGAGCTGTCGCGGCGCGGCGATGCGGCCGAGAAGACGGCCGAAAAGGCGCTGATCGACATGGCCTATGCGCGCGCGCTGCCGATCGTCGCAACCAACCCGGCGTCGTTCGTCGAGCCGCAATTCCACGCCGCGCATGACGCGATGCTGTGCATCGCGCAATCGGCCTATGTCGAGAGCGAGGATCGGCGCGTGTCGAGCCCCGAAGCCTGGCTGAAGCCCGCCGAGGCGATGGAAGACGCGTTTTCGGATTTACCCGAGGCGATGCGCAACAGCCTTGTCATTGCACAGCGCTGCGCCTTCATGGCACCCAAACGCGCGCCGATCCTGCCCAGCCTCGCCGGCGACCGCGAGGGCGAGGCGGCGCAGCTTGCTGTCGATGCGCGCGCTGGGCTGGAGGCGCGGCTGGCGCTCTATCCCGAGCTCGGCGACGAAGAGCGGCAGGCCTATGTCGAACGCCTCGACTTTGAGGTCGGGGTCATCGTCCAGATGGGTTTCCCCGGCTACTTCCTGATCGTTGCCGACTTCATCAAATGGGCCAAAGCGCATGATATCCCGGTCGGGCCGGGGCGCGGATCGGGCGCGGGCAGCGTCGTCGCCTGGGCGCTGACGATCACCGACCTCGACCCGCTCAAACTGGGGTTGCTGTTCGAACGCTTCCTCAATCCCGAACGCGTGTCGATGCCCGACTTCGATATCGACTTCTGCGAAACGCGGCGCGGCGAGGTGATCCGCTATGTGCAGGAGAAATATGGCCGCGATACCGTCGCGCAGATCATCACCTTCGGTAAGCTGAAGGCGCGGGCGGTGCTGAAGGACACCGGGCGCGTGCTCCAGATGAGCTATGGGCAGGTCGACCGGCTCGCGAAGCTGGTGCCCAACCATCCGACCGATCCCTGGACGCTCGAACGCGCGCTGAACGGCGTCGCCGAGCTGATGACCGAATATAAGCAGGACGACGGGGTGCGTCGGCTGTTCGACATGGCGCGCCAGCTCGAAGGCCTGCCGCGCCACAGTTCGACCCATGCCGCGGGCGTGGTGATCGGCGACCGGCCGCTCGACCAACTCGTCCCGCTCTACCGCGATCCGCGCTCGGACATGCCGGTGACGCAGTTCGACATGAAATATGTCGAGAGCGCGGGGCTGGTGAAGTTCGACTTTCTCGGTCTCAAGACGTTGTCGGTGCTCAAGGAAGCGAAGCGCCTGCTCGCGCTGCGCGGGATCGACGTCGATCTCGATACGCTCGAATGGGACGATGTGGCCGTGTACGAGCTGCTCCAGCGCGGCGAGACGGTCGGGGTGTTCCAGCTGGAATCCGAAGGCATGCGGCGCACGCTGGCGGCGGTGAAGCCGACCAATTTCGGCGACATCATCGCGCTCGTCGCGCTGTATCGCCCGGGGCCGATGGACAATATCCCGCTGTTCGGCGCGCGCAAGAACGGGCGCGAGGCGATCGCCTATCCGCACCCGCTGCTCGAGGGTATCCTCGCCGAAACCTACGGCATCTTCGTCTATCAGGAACAGGTGATGCAGGCGGCGCAGATTCTCGCCGGCTACAGCCTCGGCGGCGCAGATTTGCTGCGCCGCGCGATGGGCAAGAAGGTCCAGGCCGAGATGGACGCGCAGCGCGAGACCTTCGTCACCGGCTGCGGCGAGCACAACCAGATCGCGCCCAAGGCGGCGAACGAGCTGTTCGACTTGATCGACAAATTCGCGGGCTATGGCTTCAACAAGAGCCACGCGGCGGCTTATGCGTTGCTATCGTACCAGACGGCCTGGCTGAAGGCGCATTATCCGCACGAATTTTTCGCGGCATCGATGTCGTTCGACAGCCACCAGACCGACAAGCTTTCGATCTTCATCGACGATATGCGGCGGCTGGGCGTCGGCATCGCGCCGCCCTCGATCAACGACAGCGAAGCCGATTTCTCGGTCGGCGAGGCGGACGACGGGTTGGCGGTGCGTTACGCGCTCGGCGCGCTGAAGGGGGTCGGCGAGAAGGCGATGGAGGCGCTGGTCGCCGAGCGCCGCGCGCATGGCGACTTCGCGAGCCTCGACGATTTTGCCGGGCGGATCGACCCCAAGCAGCTCAACCGTCGCCAGATCGAGGCGCTCGCGGGCGGCGGGGCGTTCGACCCGGTCGAGCCCGAACGGCCGCGCGCTTTTGCCGGCGCCGAGGCGTTGCTCGCCTGCGCCAACAGTTCGGCGCACGAGCGATCGACCGGGCAGGGCGGGTTGTTCGGCGGCGACATCGCGATCGCCCCGGCGCTGCAACTGCCGACCGCCGAACCCTGGACGCTCGGCGAGCGGATGACGCGCGAGAAGGAGGCGTTCGGCTTTTATTTCTCGGCGCATCCGGTCGAGAATTATGAGGCGATCATCGCCGCCCGCGGGGCGCGGAGTTACGGTGACATCTGCACCAATGTCGCGATGACCCCGGGAACACGCATCCCGATGATGATGGCGGCGATGGTCGAAAGCGCGCGCCCGCGCATGTCGCAGCGCGGCAATCGTTTCCTCAACCTGACGCTGTCCGACCGTAGCGGTCAGTTCCAGTCGAGCTGCTTCGACGAGCAGGCGGGCAAGATATTGGAAGCGCTGGCGGTCGACGGCGGCTGTGCGATGCTGAGCGTCGAGCTCGATCTGCTCGAAGGCGAAGAGACGCCGCGCGTGACGGTGCGCGGGGCGCAGCCGCTCGCCGATATCGCCGCAACCGCCGCGTTGCAGCTCGAATGCCGGATCGAGACGGCGAGCGCGATCGCAGACCTCGCGCGCTTTGCCGAGCAGCGCGAGGATGCGCGCGGGACAATCGTCATCACGACGCTCGATCCCGATACCGGTCTGGATATCCGGATCAACCTCGGGCGCCGCTTTGCGCTCGACCCCGACCTCGTCGCGCGGCTCGAAACGGTCGCCGGGGTGACCGATCCGAAGCTGTCGCTCGTCGCACCGCGCGATTTTCGGGTGCGCTAGCCCGATGACGCGAACGACCTGTGGCTCCTGCCTCTGCGGCGCCGTCCGCTTCGAGATTTCGGGCGAGTTTGACGCCTTTTTCCTCTGTCACTGCTCACGGTGCCGGAAGGATAGCGGCTCGGCGCACGCAGCGAACCTGTTCTCGTCGAGCGCGACGATCGCCTGGCTGGCGGGGAAAGAGACCGCCAAATCCTGGCGCCTTCCCGGCAGCCGCCACGAGCGGAGCTTTTGCAGCGCGTGCGGCAGCGCGCTGCCGAGCGTGCAGATGGACGGCGCCATGCTTGTCGTGCCGGCGGGGAGCCTCGACGATCCGGTCGCCATCCGGCCGACCGCGCATATCAGCTGTGCGAGCCGCGCGGACTGGGATGTCGAACTGGAGCATGTCGCGAAACTGGACGGGCTGCCCGGCTGAGGCGCGCCGGTGACGGCAGGAAAATGCGCCTTTGGCCTTGCGCGGCGCGCCCTGCCGCCTCTATTCCAAGGCAAAATCATAAAGAGGATGCCCCTATGTCCATGCAAGGCCAGCCGTTACTCGTCACCAGCCTGATCGATCACGCCGCGCGCGAGCATGCGTCGCGCGAAATCGTGTCGCGCTGGGCCGACGGCAGTGTGACGCGCTCGACCTGGGGCGAGGTCGGCAAGGATGCGCGCCGCTTCGCCGCAGCGATGACGAAGCTGGGCATCGCCAAGGGCGACCGCATCGCGACGCTGGCGATGAACCACGGCCATCATCTGGTCAGCTGGTACGGCAGCGCGGGGTTGGGCGGGGTGTTGCACACCGTGAACCCGCGGCTGTTCGACGAGCAACTCGTCTATATCATCAACCACGCCGCCGACCGCGTGCTGTTGTTCGACGCGATGTTCCTGCCGATCGTCGAGCGGCTGCGCGACCAGTTGCCGACGGTCGAGCATTTCATCCTGTTCGATGCGCCCGCGCAGGGCGATTATAAATCCTACCGCGAGCTGATCGGCGCCGAGGACGGCCGTTTCCAGTGGGTCGACCTCGACGAACGCGATCCGGTCGGACTCTGTTACACCAGCGGCACGACGGGCAATCCGAAGGGTGTGCTCTATGAGCATCGCTCGAACGTCATCCACGCGATCACCGAGATCCAGCCCGATGTGTTCGACATGTCGAACCGCAGCGTGGTGCTGCCGATCGTGCCGATGTTCCATGCCAACAGCTGGGGAATCCCCTTCGCCGCCGCCACTGTCGGCGCGAAGCTGGTGTTTTCGGCGAGCAACGATGCGCAGGTCCTTTGCGACCTGATCCATAATGAAGGCGTGACGCACAGCGCGGGCGTGCCGACGGTGTGGATCGCGATGTTCGCGCATATGGACAAGACCGGCATCGGCTATGGCAAGCTCGCGCGGGTGATCATCGGCGGTTCGGCGTGCCCGCGCGCCATGATCGAACGCTTCATGAAGGACGATATCGAGGTCGCCCACGCGTGGGGCATGACCGAAACGTCGCCGATCGGCACCATGGGCAAGCGCCCGTGGAACTGGGACGCGATGAGCTTCGACGAAAAGGTCGACAATGTCGCCAAGCAGGGTTGCCCGCCTTTTGGTGTCGAGCTGCGGATCGTTGATGACGAGGATCAGATCCTGCCGCGCGACGGCGAGACGAGCGGGAGGCTGCAGATCCGCGGGCCGTGGATCATCCAACGCTATTACCGCGCCGATGAGGATGCGGCCGACGAAGACGGCTGGTTCGACACCGGCGATGTCGCGCTGATCCACCCCGATGGCGTCATGCAGATCACCGACCGCGCCAAGGACGTCATCAAGTCGGGCGGCGAATGGATCAGCTCGATCGAATTGGAAAATGCCGCGCTCGGTGCACCGGGGGTGCAGGAGGCGGCGGCGGTCGGCGTCTATCACCCCAAATGGGACGAACGGCCGGTGCTGCTGGTTGTGAAGAAACCGGGGGCTGATGTCAGCGAGGCGAGCATTACCGCCTATCTGGGCGACAAGATCGCCAAATGGTGGCTGCCCGACGAGGTGATCTTCGTCGACGCCCTGCCGCACACCGCGACCGGCAAGCTGCTCAAGCGCCAGCTGCGCGAGGATTATAAGGACTATCGGCTGAAGTCGCTGGCTGCTGCGTGAGACCCCGTCGCCCCCGCGAAGGCGGGGGCCGCTGGCGGCACGAATCAACCGTTGATGGTCTCGAACAGGTCGGCCCATTCAGGATTCGCTTCGGAAATAAGGCGTAGTTTCCAGACGCGGTTCCATTTCTTCAAGGCCTTTTCGCGAACGATGGCTTCGTCGATCCGGTCGAACGGTTCAGCATGGACCAGCGGTCCAGTCCCCATTTCTTGCAAAATTTAGACCCCGTGCCAGAGCGGTGCGCGAAAATTCGAGCCGGCAAATTGTCCGTCACGCCGATGTACAGGATGCCCATTGGCTTGTTGGTCATGATGTAGACATAGGCGTTTCTCATCGGCCCTTTCTCCATGATGCCAACGGCCCCCGCCTTCGCGGGGGCGACGGTTTGTCAAAATAGCCCCATCTGCCCGTCGCGTTCGGGCGGGCGGAACAGGTCGCAGCGGAGCGGCGGGAATTTCCGGTCCATGCCATGTTCGCGCGCGGCGCGTTTGACTCGGGTGCGGATCAGGTCGGCCCACACGCCCTGACCCTTCATTCGCGTCCCGAAATTCGGGTCGTTGTCGCGGCCGCCGCGAATGTCGCGGATCATGTGCATCACCTTTTCGGCGCGGTCGGGGTAGTGCGCCGCGAGCCAGGCGCGGAACAGCGGCGCGACCTCGTGCGGCAGGCGGACGAGGATATAGGAGGCGCGGATCGCGCCGGCCTCCGCCGCCGCTGCCATGATCGCCTCGATCTCGTGATCGGTGATCGCGGGGATGATCGGCGAGATATTGACCTGTGTCGGCACGCCCGCGTCGATCAGCCTGCGGATCGCGGCGAGGCGGCGGCGCGGGTGCGGCGCGCGGGGTTCGAGGGTGCGGGCGAGCGCAGGGTCGAGGCTGGTGACCGAGACCGCGACCCCGACCAGCCCGTCCTTCGCCATGCCCGCGAGCAGGTCGAGGTCGCGGAGCAGGCGGTCGGACTTGGTGGTGATGATCAGCGGATGCCTGGTCTCGGCGAGCACCTCGACCACCGCGCGGGTGATGCCCCATTCGCGCTCGATCGGCTGGTACCCATCGGTGTTGGTGCCGATCGCCATGGGCGCGACCCGGTAATTGCGCTTGGCAAGCTCGGCACGCAGCAACTTCGCGGCGTCGGGCTTGGCGAAGAGGCGGCTTTCGAAATCGAGCCCGGGCGACAGGTCGTGGAAGGCGTGGGTCGGGCGCGCGAAGCAATAGATGCAGCCATGTTCGCAGCCGCGATAAGGGTTGATCGAACGGTCGAAACCGATGTCGGGCGATGTGTTGCGCGCGATGATGGTTTTCGGGTGCTCGACGGTGACCGTGGTGCGCAGGCGCGGCGCGTCGCCGTCGATCGCCTCGGCCTCGTCGAGCCAGTCGCCGTCGGCGGCGCGTTCGAGAGAGCCGGTGCGGGTGGGACGCAGGTTGGTCGGCGCGCCGCGGCCGGCGATCGGGGGGAGGGGTTTGGGCGATTCCACTTGGCGAGGATATCGCGCCGGACGGAACAAAGGAAGAACATTTCTCTTCCATCGTCATTCCCGCGAAAGCGGGAACCCAGTTCCAGCAGCCAGGGTTAGCGCAATTTCGCTCTGGGTCCCCGCTTTCGCGGGGATGACTAATATGGTTGTTATTCGGTCAGCCGCGGCATCAGTTCCACGAAATTGCAGGGCTTGTGCCGGCTGTCGAGCTGAGTGGAGAGAATGCCCTCCCACGCGTCCTTCACCGCCCCCGTCGATCCCGGCAGCGCGAAGATATAGGTGCCGCGCGCGAGCACGGCGCAGGCGCGCGACTGGATCGTGGAGGTGCCGATGCTCTGGTAGCTGAGCCAGCGGAACAACTCGCCGAACCCCGGAATGTCCTTGCCGTCGAGCATATGCAGCGCCTCGGGCGTCACGTCGCGGCCGGTGACCCCGGTGCCGCCGGTGGTGATCACGACGTCGACCGCCGGATCGTCGATCCAGTTGTGGAGGCGCGAGACGATCAGCGACTTTTCGTCCTTGATGATCGCGCGGTCGGCGAGGATGTGGCCCGCGCCGCCGAGCAGGACGACGAGCGTGTCGCCCGACCGGTCGTCGGCGGCGCTGCGGCTGTCGGAAATGGTCAGGACCGCGATGCGGACCGGCTTGAAAGCCAGGCTTTCGTCAATCGGCATTGGTGAGGCCGCTGGCGTAGGTCAGCTGCACCCGGTCCTTGGTATCGGGGAAGCGCGGCCACTTACCCTGCGCGAGCGCGGCGCGGCTGACCGAGGGCTTGCCCTGCTGCGCTTCGTACATCCAGTAGTTGCGCAGCACGATGCCGACATAGCCGCGCGTTTCCCAATAGGGGATCGATTCGATGTAGAGCAGCGGATCACCCTGATCGCGGACCTCGGTCTGCCAGCGCGCGATCGGCGCGGGGCCGGCGTTATAGGCGGCGATCACTTTCGGCAGCTGGCCCCCAGTCGAGCCATCGCGGCTGAGATATTCGAGGTAACGCTGGCCGAAGTCCATGTTGACCGCGGGGGTCTTGAGGTCGCCGGGTCCCGATGCGTCGCCGTTCCAGCGCGCGAGGTCGCGCGCGGTGCCAGGGCGGACCTGCATCAGCCCCATCGCGCCGGCGCCGCTAACCGCGGTACGCTGGAAGCGCGATTCCTGCAGCGTGTGGGCAAAGACGAGCGCGGGGTCGACCCGCCAGCCGCCATTGGGTTCCCATTTCGGCTGCGGATAGCGCGTCGCGGCGGCGAGTTTGCGCCCCTGCGGGGTGTTGTGGGCGAGATAGAGCTGGGTCTCGGGCAGGCTCAGGGCGCCGGCGATGCCGATCAGCCGCTCATGCTGTTCGGCGTTGCCGATGCGCGCCTGATGCCGGATCAGGTCGCCGGCATATTTGTCCTCGCCGATCTCGGCGAAGGCGATCGCGGCGCGGACATTGGACTGTTCCTCGAGCGCGCGCCAGGCGCTGCGGTCGGCGCGGACGGTCGGATTGTTGGACGGCTGGCCGAGCGTTTCGGCAGCGAGCAGTCCGTAAAATGTTTCCTCGTTGGTCGCCGCGGCGCGCAGGCGTGGCTGGACCGAGGCGGGTTCGCCGGCCGCCATCGCGGCGCGCGCGGCCCAATAATAAGCGGCGGCGCGGAGTTCGCTGTCGGGCGCTTCCCTGGCGACGCGGTCGAAAGCGGCCAGCGCGGTGCGATAGTCGTGGAGGCGCCAGGCGGCGAGACCCTGCACCCACGCGCCTTGCGTGGCCCAGGCGCCGCCGTTGGCGGTGCAGGCGAGCGACAGGCGCAGCGCGTTCTGGTCGTCATTCTCGATATAATAGGACCAGGCGACCTTCTGCTGCCACTCGGCGCGCGAGTCGGGGCTGAGCTTGTCGAGGACCGCGTTGAGCAGCGCCTCGGCGCCGGCAGGGTCGTCGTTCTTGATGCGGTCGGGGATGCTGCTGGCAAGACCGTTGGCGAAGGGATCGCTGACGCTGTCGGCGCCGAGGCGGCGCGGGGCGCTGCCCGACCAGGACAGGCGCGTCTGATAGGGGAGGCTGGGCAGGTCGGTCGCGCCGCGCTTGGCGGCAAGGCGGCCGAGCTGTTCGGCCTGCGGCAGATTCGGCGAGCGCGACAGAATCGGCATGATGTCGGCGACTTCGGCCTTGGGGCTGTTCGGCGCGAGGAGCAGTTCGGCGCGCAGGAAGTCGGTGAGCGGGCCGTTTTCTGCACCGTCGAGCAGCGCCTTGGCGTCGGCCCAGCGCTGGGCGCGGATTGCGACCAGAACCTGCGAATAGAGCTGTTTCTGCTTGCCGGACAGGACCGACGGCACCGTCTGCGGCGCGGCGGTGAGCGGGTCTCCGGCGTCGGCCGCGATCGCGGGCGTTGCAACGGAAACAAGAAGCGATGCGGCGAGAGCCGCGGTCCATTTGATCATCTGTCAACGTCCCCGGTTGAACAGTTTGAGGCTATCCCAGGCCGCCGCTTTCTGGGCGGGCCGGGCCAGCAGCATTGCGGGATGCGCGATTGCCACCGCCTCCACCTTGCCGCCATCTTGGTTAATATCGAGTAAGTTTCCGCGCGCGTCGGACAGCGCGATCTTTGCCGCCATCCGCACGATGTCGCTGCCGATCAGCAGCAATCGGCCGGGCCGTGCGAGGCGGAGGTGATGCCAGAGCAGGCGATCGAGTTCGCCCAGATCGCGCTCGTCGCAGCGGCCGCCGGGCGGACGGGTGACCGCAAGGCTGGCCATATAGCAGGCGTCGCGCGTCGTGCCGATCGCACGCAGCATCGCGTCGAGCAGCTTGCCGGCGGGGCCGGCGAACAGTTCGCCGTCGCGCTGGTCGTCGATTTCGGGCCAGGCGGTGAGCAGCATCAGCGGCGCGCCGGCGTCGCCGACGGGCAGCACGCGGCGCGCGTCCCACTGGCTGCCCGGCACATCGGGATGGTCGGCGAGCCAGCTTTGGAACGTCGCCCAATCCCCGGGCAACTCGACCGGGCCCTTGGCCACGGGCGCTGCGACGACCTCCTGACGCTGGAGCGCGGCGGGAAGAGGGGCGGCTTCGGGTTCGGCTGCGATCGCGGGCGCCATTTTCGGACGCGCGGGCGCCGGGTCGTTCGCGGGCGGCGCGGCGAGCCAGCCCGCCGGCGTTTCGCCAACAAGCGCGTCGACGCCCGCCAGCGACCACCAGTCGTTATAGCTCTCCGCCAACAAAGCTGAATTCGGCCCACCCATGTGATTTGTTCAAACAGGCAGTTGACGGACGCGTCAATTGGCGGGCATCGCAATTCGTGACAGAATGAGCGCAGGGCACGATGAATGTCCGGCGCCGGGACGGCAGAAAGGTTATTGCGGTGAGCGAACGGGAATCGATGCCCTATGACGTGGTTATCGTCGGGGCGGGTCCGGCGGGGCTTTCGGCGGCGATCCGGCTTAAGCAGCTGGCGAACGAAGCGGGCAGTGAATTGTCGGTCTGTATCCTTGAAAAAGGGTCGGAGGTCGGCGCGCATATCCTGTCGGGGGCGGTCATCGACCCCAAATCGCTCGACGAGCTGCTGCCCGACTGGCGGACCTCGGGCTGCCCGCTTGCCGAGGTGCCGGTCAACGACAACCAGCATTGGGTGCTGACCAATACCAAGAAGTTCGGGCTTCCCGAATTCATCTCGCCCGGCTTCATGCACAACAAGGGGACCTATACGGGCAGCCTCGGCAATCTCTGCCGCTGGCTCGCTGAACAGGCCGAGGGGCTAGGGGTCGAAATCTTCCCCGGCTTTCCCGCCGCCGAAATCCTTTATAACGACGATGGCTCGGTCAAGGGCGTCGCGACCGGCGACATGGGCGTCGCGCGCGACGGCAGCCACAAGGGCGACTACGCCCCCGGGCTCGAACTCCATGCGAAATACACCTTCTTCGGCGAAGGCGTGCGCGGCCATCTGACCAAGATGCTCAAGCCGCAGTTCGCGCTCGACAGCGATTGCGAGCCGCAGGTCTATGGCCTCGGCGTCAAGGAATTGTGGGACATCAAGCCCGAAAACCACGCCGAAGGCCGTGTCATCCACACGCAGGGCTGGCCGCTCGACAACAATGCCAATGGCGGCGGGTTCCTCTATCATCAGGCCAACGGGCAGGTCGCGCTGGGTTTCGTGACCTGGCTCAACTATCGCAATCCGCATATCTCCCCGTTCCAGGAGATGCAGAAGTGGAAGACCCACCCCGAGATCGCCAAAATCCTGAAGGGTGGCAAACGCGTGTCGTACGGCGCGCGCGCGATCAGCGACGGCGGCTATCAGTCGGTGCCGAAGCTGGCCTTCCCGGGCGGTGCCTTGATCGGCGACAGCGCCGGTTTTCTGAACGTGCCGCGTATCAAGGGCACGCATACCGCGATGAAGTCGGGCATGATGGCGGCCGAAGCCGCGTTCGCGGCGGTGACCGCCGGGCGGACGAGCGACATGCTGACCGCCTATCAGGACGCCTATGACGACAGCTGGGTGAAGAAGGAACTCAGCGTCGTGCGCAACGTGCTGCCGCTCGTCGAGAAATGGGGCGACCTTGCGGGCACGATCCTGTCGGGCATGACGATGTGGCTCGAAACGCTGAAGATCAAGGTTCCGTTCACGATGAAACATCATCCGGACAACGAGAGCCTCTATCGCGCCGACATGATGCCGAAGCCCGACTATCCCAAGCCCGATGGCGTGCTGACTTTCGATCGCCTGTCGTCGGTGTTCGTGTCGAACACCAACCATGAGGAAGACCAGCCGGTCCACCTGCAGCTCAAGGACCCGTCGATCCCGGTCGCGTATAATCTGCCGCTCTATGACGAGCCGGCGCAGCGCTATTGCCCGGCGGGGGTGTACGAGATCGTCGGCGAAGCCGAAGGCGACCCGAAGTTCGTAATCAACGCGCAGAATTGCGTCCATTGCAAGACGTGCGACATCAAGGACCCGACCCAGAATATCAACTGGGTCACCCCCGAAGGCGGCGGAGGCCCCAATTATCCGAATATGTAAGTTTGGCCTGATCGCGGTCGCGGCGCTGGCGCCGTTCGTTGCACAGGCGGCCGACGGCGGCGATGCGGCGCTGAACGCGCTGGCCCGCGCGCGGTTGGCCGAGGATGCCGGCGATCCGCAGCAGGCGCTCGCCGCGCTGACCGCGGCGTCGAGCCTGATCCCCGACCTGCCCGGGCTGCGCGGGCGGATGCTCGAACAGGCGATCGACGCGGGCGATCTCGAGGCCGCGCGCAGCGCCGCAGCGCTGCTGTGGGCCGGCGGCGACCGCCGGTTCGATGCACAACTGGTGCTGGTCACCGACGCCCTGCGCCGGTCGGACTGGAAAGCCGCGCGCGACTATGTCGCGGGTCGTGCCGACAAGACCGGCGGCGACGCGGTCGCGCGGCTGGTGACGCCGCCGCTGAACAGCTGGATCGATGCGGGACTGCGCGAAAAATCGCCCGAGCGGCATCTGCTCGACGCTGGCGGGCGCGGACTGCCGCAGCCGGCGTTCCAGCTCGAAGCGGCGCTGGTCCAGCTTGCGACGGGACGCAAGGCCGATGCGGTGGCGCTCGCCGACAAGGTGACGCTGACCGATCGCACCAGCCAGTTGGTCGCGGTTCGCCTTGCCGCGACGCTCGACAAGACGGGCGAGAGTGATGCGGCGAAGCGGCTGCGTGGGCGGATCGCGCTGGCGGCCGGCGAGCGCGAAGATCCGGTGCTGTTGCTGCCCGACCAGGCGGTGATCAACCCGCGCGGCGGGGTGGCGCACTGGTTCGGCCTGCTCGCCGATGGCTTTGCGCGCACCCCGAACAGCAATCCGAAGATTCCGTTGCTCTTCGCGCGCGTCGCTTACTGGCTTGAAGGCAGCGACTGGCAGGCGCGCGCCGCGCTGGTCGAGGCGCTCGACCGCAACGAGCGCCAGGATGATGCGCTCGGCGTGCTGCAGGACGGCCGGGTGCCTCTGCCCCCGGTGCTGATGATGCGGCGGGCCGAACTGCTGGCCGATGACGGTAAGACGGCCGATGCGGTGGCGCTCGCCGAACGGGCGGTGGCAACCGACAAGCCGGCACGCACCTTGTTGGTGCGCTATGCCGATGTCGCGCGGCGCTCGAACGATCCGCGCGCCGCCGAGCGCGCCTATGCGCGGCTCGAAGCCGATCTGGGCGACGATGATTTCGACAAGGCGCTGCACGGCAGCATCTTGATCGCGCGCGCCGAACTGCTGTTGCAGGCGAACGACTGGGATGCGGCCGAGCCGTTGCTCGACAAGGCGATCGCGCTGCGCCCGGACGATCCGAACATCCTGAATTTCGTCGGCTACTCGTCGATCGAGCGGCGCAAGAATGTCGACAAGTCGCTCGCGCAGATCGAGGCGGCGTGGGCGCAGGACCCGCAAAGCGCGGCGGTTACCGACTCGCTCGGCTGGGCCTATTTCCTGACCGGGCGTGTCGATGAAGCGGTGCCGCTGCTCGAAAAGGCGCAAGGCGGCGATCCGGGCAATGCGGTGATCGTCGAGCATCTGGGCGATGCCTATTGGCAGGCGGGGCGGCGGTTCCAGGCGCGCTACACCTGGCGTGCCGCAGCGTTGCTGGCGGAAGCCGATATGGCGACGCGGATCGCGGCGAAGCTGCGCGACGGGCTGACCCCCGCGACGACCGCACCATGACCGCGTTTACCGAGACGGGCTGGGCGAAGATCAATCTCGCGCTGCATGTCCGCGCGCGGCGGGCCGATGGCTATCACGAGATCGAGACTCTGTTCGCCTTCGTCGACCATGGCGACGGGATCGCGGCGCGGGTGGCCGAGGCCGATAGGCTGACGATCGACGGCGAATTTGCCGAGGGGCTGAGCACCGGGCCGGACAATCTGGTGCAGCGCGCAGTTGCCCTGCTCCGCGAACGCTATGGCGCCGACCGGGTGCCGCCGCTCGCGATCGAGCTGACCAAGCGGTTGCCCGTCGCGGCGGGGATCGGCGGCGGTTCGGCCGACGCCGCGGCGATGGCACGGCTGGTGCGAACACATTTCCTGCCCGAATTGGGCGACGCGACGCTGGCGCGGGTCGTCGCCCCGCTGGGCGCCGATGTCGCGGCGTGCGTCGCGAGCGCGACCTGCCTCGGCGTGGGGGTAGGCGAGCAACTCTCGCCGGTGCCCGAATTGCGCCTCGGCGATACCCCGGTGCTGCTGGTCAATCCGCGCGAGGCGGTGGCGACCGGGCCGGTGTTCGCGGCGTGGGACGGGATCGATCGCGGCGCGCTGTTCGGCGATCCGGCGGGGCGCGCGCAATTGTTCGCGGCGCGCAACGACCTGCAACGCGCGGCGATCGCGCAATGTCCGGCGATCGTGAATGTGCTCATCGAACTTGGCGGCCTCAGCCCCTGGCTGGCGCGCATGTCGGGATCGGGGGCGACCTGTTTTGCGTTGTTCGATGCGCTCGCCGAACGCGACGCGGCGTCGGTCAAGCTGGCGCAGAGCCATCCGCATTGGTGGCAGATGGCGGGGACGCTGCGATGAGCGAGGCGTGGGTCGCGCTCGGGTATCCGCGCGCGGGCGGGGTGCTGCTGATCGGGGACCATGCGTCGAACCATGTGCCCGCCGACATCGACCTTGGCATCGACCCCGCATTGCTAAGCGAGCATATCGCCATCGATCTCGGTGTGGCCGAGGTCGCGGCGCTGCTGGTCGAGGCGGGGGCGGTCGATGCCGCGATCCTCGGCGGGGTGTCGCGACTGGTCGTCGACTGCAACCGCGATGAGGACGCGCCCGGCGCGGTGCCGATCGCCAGCGACGGCCACGCGATCCCGGGCAATGCGCTGGATCATGATGGCCGCGAGGCACGGATCGCGCGCGTCTTCCGGCCCTATCACGACCATATCGCCGCGACGATCGCGGCGCAGCGTCCGGCGATGATCCTGTCGCTGCACAGCTTTACGCCATCGCTCGCGAGCGATCCGGAGCAGGCGCGGCCGTGGCAGGCCGGGGTTCTCTACAATGAGGACGACCGGCTGGCGGCGCCCGCGATCGCGGCGCTGGAGGCCGAGGGACTGATCGTCGGCGACCAGCTTCCCTATTCGGGCAAGCTTCTGAACGCGACGATGAACCGGCATGCCGAGGCCAACGGGATTCCGTATGTCGGGATCGAGATGCGGCAGGATCTGGCGCGCGACGCGGCGGGGCAGGCGCTGTTCGCCGAACGGCTTGCTCGCATGTGCAACAAACTGGCATTGAATATCGCAGAATAGGTGTGTAGAGGCGCCTTTCTTCGCCGAATTTTGAAATATTATTATCAGGACTGCTCAAAATGCCTTCATATCGTTCGCGCACCACCACCCATGGCCGCAACATGGCGGGTGCTCGCGGCCTCTGGCGCGCGACCGGGATGAAGGACAGCGATTTCGGCAAGCCGATCATCGCGGTGGTCAACAGCTTCACCCAGTTCGTGCCGGGCCATGTCCATCTGAAGGACCTCGGCCAGATGGTCGCGCGCGAGATCGAGGCGCATGGCGGGGTCGCCAAGGAATTCAACACGATCGCGGTCGATGACGGCATCGCGATGGGCCATGACGGCATGCTCTACAGCCTGCCGAGCCGCGACCTGATCGCCGACAGCGTCGAATATATGGTCAACGCGCATTGCGCCGACGCGATGGTGTGCATTTCGAACTGCGACAAGATCACGCCGGGCATGCTGATGGCGGCGCTGCGCATCAATATTCCCGTCGTCTTCGTGTCGGGCGGCCCGATGGAGGCGGGCAAGGTCGTGCTCAAGGGCAAGACCGTCGCGCTCGACCTCGTCGATGCGATGGTCGCCGCGGCGGATGAGAAATATAGCGATGAGGAAGTGCTGGCGATCGAACAGGCGGCGTGTCCGACCTGCGGCAGTTGTTCGGGCATGTTCACCGCCAATTCGATGAACTGCCTGACCGAAGCTTTGGGACTGTCGCTGCCGGGCAACGGCTCGACGCTGGCGACGCACGCCGACCGTAAAGCTTTGTTTTTGAACGCCGGTCGCCTCGTCGTCGACATGTGCCGCCGCCATTATGAGCAGGACGACGACAGCGTGTTGCCGCGCAATATCGCGACCTTCGAAGCGTTCGAAAATGCGATGAGCCTCGACATCGCGATGGGCGGATCGACCAACACGGTGCTGCACCTGCTCGCTGCGGCGTTCGAGGCCGGGGTCGATTTCACCATGGCCGACATCGACCGGCTGTCGCGCCGCGTGCCGTGCCTGTCGAAGGTCGCGCCGGCGAAAAGCGACGTCCATATGGAGGATGTCCATCGCGCCGGCGGGATCATGGCGATCCTCGGCCAGCTTGAGCGCGCCGGGCTGCTTCACGCGCACCTGCCGACGGTCCACAGCGCGACCTTGGGCGATGCGCTCAACAAATGGGATATTTCGCGGACCAACGACCCCGAGGTCCAGAAATTCTTCATGGCGGCGCCCGGGGGCGTGCCGACGCAGGTCGCGTTCAGCCAGGACCGGCGCTGGGACGACCTCGACCTCGACCGCGAAGCCGGCGTGATCCGCTCGGCCGAGCATGCGTTCAGCCAGGATGGCGGGCTGGCGGTATTGTCGGGCAATGTCGCGCTCGACGGCTGCATCGTGAAGACCGCCGGGGTCGACGAGAGCATCCTGAAATTTTCGGGTCCTGCGAAGGTCTATGAAAGCCAGGATGCTGCGGTCGCCGGAATCCTGACCGGGCAGGTCGAGACGGGTGACGTCGTCGTCATCCGCTACGAAGGGCCGAAGGGCGGGCCGGGCATGCAGGAAATGCTCTATCCGACGAGCTATCTCAAATCGAAAGGGCTGGGCGCCGCCTGCGCTTTGATCACTGACGGGCGGTTTTCCGGCGGCACCTCGGGGCTGTCGATCGGCCATGTTTCGCCCGAAGCGGCCGAGGGCGGGACGATCGGGCTGGTCGAGAATGGCGATCTGATCAACATCGACATTCCGTCGCGGACGATCACGCTTGCGGTCGCCGACAGCGTGCTGGCCGAGCGTCGCGCCGTGATGGAGGCGAAGGGGGAGGCTGCCTGGCAGCCCGAGAAAGCGCGTCCGCGCAAGGTTTCGGTAGCACTTCAGGCTTATGCCGCGATGACGACCAGCGCCGCACGCGGCGCGGTGCGCGATCTTTCGCAGCTAAAGGGGGGCAAGGGTTGAGGACTATCGGACTGGCGGCGCTGCCGCTGTTGTTGCTCGCGGCGTGCGACCGCGCCCCCGACAATGCCAAGCTCGCCGAAACCGAAGCGAAGCAATCGCGTGATGCGGCGAATGACGGGCGCATCGAATGCGCGCTCGAAGGCGCGAAGCTGTTCGACCGCACCTGCACGGTGCAGGAAATGAACGGCGAAGCGGGCACCATATTGGTGGTCGGGCGCGGCGACGTCGGTTATCGGCGTTTGCAGATCACCACCGACGGGCGCGGGGTGATTTCGGCCGACGGGTCCGAACAAGCGACGGTGACGATCATCGGCGAAGGCATGATCGAGGTCGCGATCGGAGCGGACAAGTATCGTTTGCCGGCGGATACGGGCGGGGTCGACTAAGCCTTGCGGGGCATGGACATTCTGTCGCTGCTCGGCCTGTTTCTTTCCGTGGTTTTTGCCGCTCTGGCCTGGCGTCGGACGCGCGGACTTCCTGAAGCGAGCGTCATTCGATGGCTCGTACCGCTCTTCGTCGTCGCGGCCGTCCCCCTCGGCATTTTTGCCTGGTGGGGGCAATATACGCCCGCCGGGCGCCGCGCTTTCGACGAAATGGATGGCCTCTATCCGCTCGCGGCGGGCGTGTTGACCCTGTTGCTGACTGCGACCGCGGCGCTTGTCGGCATATGGGCGAGGCGTCAGGCCGGCCGGTAGCGGAGGCCGTTGCTCGCGAAACCTCCCTTTGCGTCGAACGCACTCCAGATTTCCCCCCACTTGAAGGTCATGGGGGATTTCCAGTTCGGACCGAGGCCGAGATTTTCGGCCAGCGCCTTGCGAACAAAGGCGATCTCGGCATCGATGGCGCCGCGCGTTGGCCAGCCGTCCTCTTCTGCCGCATCCGGCAGGGTCACGCCCCAGCCGGCTTGTTCCAGACGGTCGTCCTGGAAACATAGCGAGACGATCGCCGGGTGGCCGCCAAAACTCAGGCCGTGCAGGTATAGCCATGCATATCCATTGCCATGGTCTCGCGACCTTTCGACGAGATGGGTGATCTGCGGCTCGATCTCGGCACGGGTTTGATAGGGGGCGAAGCGTGCTTCGCCCACGCAAAGGTTGCCGGAACCCGGTTCGATCGAAAAGGCGGACGTCATGCGGCGATATTCCCCTGTCCCCGAAACCCTGGAATACAAACCTATCGCGGCTTTGCGGGACGTCAACAACCGGGCGTGCCGGTTCGGGGCATCGGCGACCAGGACGCGTATAATGTTCTGCATCGACGGCAAACGCGCTACGACAAGGAAATGGTCATTCCCCGCGACGCCCCGATCCTGACCACCGCCGCGATGCGTGCGGCAGAGGCGGCGTGCGTGGAGGCCGGGACCTCGCTGTCCGAATTGATGGACCGGGCCGGCGCGGCGGTGGCCGACACGGCATGGCGTATGGCGGCGGGCGGGCCGGTGCTGATCCTGTGCGGGCCGGGCAATAATGGCGGCGATGGCTATGTGGCGGCGCGTTTGCTTGCCGAGCGTGGTGCGGTGGTGCGGGTTGCCGCGCTGGCCGAACCGGCGACCGATCTGGCGCGCGCGGCGCGGGCGCTGTGGGGCGGGCCGGTCGAGGCGCTGACGGGCGATACGGGCCCGGCGCCACTGATCGTCGATGCCCTGTTCGGCGTCGGATTGACGCGGCCAATCGGCGGCGACCTCGCGGCGATCTTGCGGAGCTTCGCCGGGCGTCGCGTGCTGGCGGTTGATGTGCCGAGCGGGGTCGATGGCGATGGGGTTCACGACTGGACACCGCCGCTGTCCGCCGATGTGACGCTCGCCCTGGGGGCGCTCAAGCCCGCGCATGTGCTGCTGCCGGCTGCGCCGCATTGCGGGCGGGTTTTGTTGGCGGCGATCGGGATCGCGGCCGAGCGAGCGATGCGGAGCGCGGCGCTGCCCTTGATCGTCGCACCCGGCGCCACCGCGCACAAGTTCAACCGCGGGATGGTGTTGGTCCGGTCGGGGCCAATGTCCGGTGCCGCGCGGCTGACCGCCGCCGCGGCGCTGCGGAGCGGGGCGGGTTATGTCGTGCTGAGCGGCGCCGACGATGCGCCTTTCGATGCGATCATTGCCGAAGAGGCGGCGCGCTATGGCAAGCGGCTGGGCGATGCGCGGGTCGGCGCGGTGATCGTCGGGCAGGGTTATCCGGTGGGCGAAGGACTGGACCGCGATGTTGCGGCGGCGCTCGATGGGGGCAAGCCGCTTGTGCTCGATGCCGCTGCCATCGCTGCCGCTCTGCCGCGCCTGCGCGCGTCCCGTGGCGCGGTGCCCGCGATCCTGACCCCGCATGAGGGCGAGTTCACCAGGGCTTTTCCGGGGCTGGCGGGCAGCAAGATCGATCGCGCCAAGGCCGCCGCCGCCGATGCGGGCGCGGTGCTGATCTACAAGGGCGCCGATACCGTGATCGCGGCGCCCGACGGCCGCGTCGTCGCGGCCTGGCCGGGCAGCCCCTGGCTCGCCACGGCGGGGACGGGCGACGTCCTCGCGGGGGCATGCGGGGCGATGCTGGCGCGAGGCGGCGATGCTTTTGATGCGGCGGTTTCCGCAGTGGGCTGGCATATTGCGCGCGCGCAGGCTATCGGCCCCGGCCTCGTCGCCGACGATCTGGCGGCCGACGACCTGGCGAAAGACTGACGTGACCGAAACCACCCTGATTACCCGTATCGCCGCGCGCGGCGATGGCGTGACCGCCGATGGCCGCCATGTGATGGGCGCGGTACCGGGCGACCATGTCCGCGACGACGGCATCATCGTCCTCGGCCCCAACCGTGCCGAACCGCCGTGCCGTCATTTCGGCAAATGCGGCGGGTGCCAGATGCAGCACGTCGCCGAACCCGCGCTCGCCGACTATGTGCGCGACCGGGTGATCGGCGGGCTTGCGGGGCAGGAGGTGTCGGCGGACGTAGTGCTGCCCGCGCTGCTGTCGCCCGCGCACAGCCGTCGTCGCGCGGCGCTGACCGCGCTGCGCACCGGTAAGCAGGTCGCGATGGGTTTCAACGCGGCGCAGAGCAACCAGATCGTCGACATGCGGATGTGCCCGCTGCTGCTGCCCGAACTGTTCGCGCTCGTCGCGCCGGTGCGCGAATTGCTGGTGCTGATCGCGCCGCCGCGGCGCCCGGTGAAGGTCAAGATGCAGATGCTCGACCAGGGCGTCGAACTGGTGCTCGAAGGCGTGAAGGCCGAAGGACTCGACGCGGCGATGGCGTTGCAGGATTTCGCAGGGGCGAACAGGCTCGCGCGCTTCGTCATCGACCAAGGCGACGGGTATGAGACGCTGTGGCAGCCCGATCCGCCGACGGTGCGCTTCGGCGGCATCGCGGTCGAGGTTCCGCCCTTCGCGTTTCTGCAGCCGACGGCGGTCGGGCAGGAGGCGCTGATCGAGGCCGTGACGAGGGCGATCGGCGATGCACCGGCGGTCGCCGACCTGTTCGCGGGGGTCGGGACCTTCGCGCTGTCGGTGCAGGCGGGCAGGAAAGTCTATGCTGCCGAGGGTGCGCGCGATGCGGTCGCGGCGCTGACGGGGGCGGCGAACCGGGCGCGGGCGCTGGTCGCGAGCGAGCATCGCGACCTGTTCCGGCGGCCACTGGTGCCGGCCGAACTCAACCGCTTCGGCGCGGTGATCCTCGATCCGCCGCGCGCCGGCGCCGAGGAGCAGGCGAAGGAACTGGCGGCATCGGACGTGCCGGCGATCGCCTATGTCAGCTGCAACCCCGCGAGCTTTGCGCGCGATGCGAAGATATTGGTCGCGGGCGGCTATCGCCTCGACTGGGTACAGCCGGTCGGGCAGTTCCGCTGGTCGACGCATGTCGAACTGGCGGGACGGTTTTCGAAATAGCCGTCGCCCCCGCCTTCGCGGGGGCGACGTCCCAGATCAATGCAGCACGAAGCCCATGAACGCATGCACGCACAGCGCGAGCAGCGCGAGGCTCGCCAGCGCGAAGATGCCGAAGCGCCACATCACGCGGTTGACCGTCGCCTGGATGATGCTGTGCAGGATGCGCAGACCGACATAGGCCCAGGCGATCTGGGTGTTGAGGCCGCCGCCCAGACCGCCGATCGCGAGCGCCAGCGCGACCGCGTAGAACACCGTCGGCTGTTCCATCAGATGGTTATAGTTGTGCGCCTTCCACTGGACTTCGGGCGGCAACACCTCGTCGAGGCTCTTGCCGGTGCCGCCGACCAGCTTCGCGGCGTCGATCTTGGCGCGGCTCATCGCGGGGATGCGCGTCGCATACATCCACACCCACATCACCATCGACCATAGTGCGAGCGTCGCGACCGGCCCCAATATCGCGTTGGTTTCCATATTCTTCTCTCCCCCTCAACCCAAAGTTGCGATCACTGCCAGCAAGGCGAGCGCCAGCAGGCACAACGTCGACGCGGCAAAAATGGCAAAGCGCACCGGAATGCGGTTCACCGTCGCCTGCCAGAAACTGTGGATGACGCGCAGCGCGACATAGGTCCAGGCGATCCACACAACATAGGCGGGATAACCGCCGACCGCGTGCAGGATCAGGATGACCGCATAGAAAAGCGTCGGCTGTTCGAGCAGGTGCGTGTAATTATGCGATTTCCAGTTGGCGAGCGGCGGCAATATGCCTTCGAGGTCGCCGCCGCGGCCGCCGGGAGGGGCCGCCTTCAGGTCGATCCCCGACTTCGCCAGCGCGCGGAATCGCGATACCGCGACCCACACCAGCATGATCAGCGTCCACAGGATCAGCACCGCGCCCGGCGCGAGAATATTCGGCGTCATCTGCTTCCCCTTTTTTGTTTGGCGACGATGCTAGGGCTGGTCCGCCACAATGCAAGACTTCCTCGTCATTGCGAGCGAAGCGAAGCAATCCAGAGGGGTTTACGGGGGCTCTGGATTGCTTCGCTTCGCTCGCAATGACGATGCTTATTGGTTTTGCCGCGCCGCCACCTCGGCCCGGATCGCGGTGCCATCGCCGTCGATCCGGGGAGCGAAGCCGATATCGCGCGGCGGCGCGGCGCCATATTTCACCGGCGGCTGCATCTCGTAAAAGCCGCCGACATCGGGATGGGTCCGGTGGCGAAAAAAGCCCGTCGCGGCGAGGTGGGGGTCCTCGCGAATGTCCTGCAGGTCGCGCACCGCCATCGCGGGAATATCATTCTCGGCGAACAGCGCGAGCCATTCGTCGGTCGTTTTCGCCGGGGTCTGGTGCGCGATCTCGGTGTAGACGAGCTGCATATGCTCTCCCTTCGCCTTCGCCGCCTCGAACGCCGGGGTGCCGAGCAACGGCGCGCTGCCGAACAGCGCGAGCAGGCGCGCGGTCGAATCGGGGGTGTAGGGGACGATCGCCACATAACCGTCCTTGGTCGGGAAGGGCTGGCGCGTCGGGTCGAGCTGGCGCGGGTACCCCGCCGGGCCGATCGGCGGATCGAGCGTGTCGTCACGCAGATGCTCGACCATCATGAAGCTGGTGAAACATTCGAACATCGCAACCTCGACCGCCTGGCCCTCGCCGGTGCGCAATTTGTGGATCAGCGCCGCGAGGATTGCCTGCGCGCCATATTGGCCCGCCACTTTATCCGCGATCAGCGACGGCAGATAGCGCGGGCGCGGGTCGCCGTCGACGCGCGGCAACAGGCTGGTGGTGCCCGTCGCGGCCTGAATGACGTCGTCATAGGCCTGCAAATCCGCGTAAGGACCGTCTTGTCCGAAGCCGGTGCCATGGACATAGATGATGTCGGGCTTGATCGCCTTGCAGCCGTCATAATCGAAGCCGAGCCGCGCGATCGCCTTGCCGCGGACATTGTGGAAGAACACGTCGGCGGTCGCGATCAGGTCGCGCAGCACCGCGGCGTCCTCGGCCTTCTTGAGGTCGAGCGCGATCGACCTTTTGCCGCGATTGACCGTCAGGTGGACCGACCCCATCGTCGGGTCGGGAATGCCGTTGCCGAGGTAGCGCGAGATATCGCCCAGCCCCGGCGCCTCGACCTTGATTACCTCGGCGCCCAGGTCGGCGAGCATCTGGGTCGCATAGGGGCCGAAGATGACCGTCGTCAGGTCGATGATGCGGATGCCTTCGAGCATGGTCATGCAACAGTTCCGGTAATCACGCCGCGTCTCTCCTCCGCCCGTTTCTTTGGGCGACGATAGAATGATTGCGAAGTGAAACGGAAGAGGCGATTGGCACGCGGGCCAAGTTTATGCGGGGCGCGGTGCGTCGAGCAAATCCTCGATGAACAGCGACACCAGCATGGCCTGGCTGCTGACCCCGGCCTTGGCGTAAATCTGGCTGAGCTGCGAGCGCACCGTGCCGGTCGCCGCGCCGCGCAGCCGGGCGATCGCGGCGACGTCGCAGCCCTTGAGCGCGAACAGCGCGACTTCGCCTTCGCCCGGGGTCAGTCCCCATTCGTCGAAGCGCAGCGCGATATGGTCGGCGAGCGCGCCGCGTGCATCGGCGAGTGCCCGGTCCTGTCGACGCAGTTCGGCGGTGATCCGGCGGATGTAGCGCGACCCCATCACGACTCCGCCGAGCAGGGCGAAGGCGACGATGCATTCCATGACGATCTCCGCGGTGATGCCCTGGCGCACCTCGGTGAACAGGTCGTCGATGCCGTCGACGACGAAGTAGATGGCGGCAACCGCTTGAAGCGCGAGGGTGGCGACCGGGAGCGCGACGCGCCGGTCGGTCAGCAGTTGGGCAGGCGGGTTCGGTTCGGGCTGCGGCATATGACTCCCACTTATGTCGTGGAATTTGAGCGCCTGCTTATAGGCGCGATCGGCGGTCGGGCCTAGCCGCCGGGAAATGGCCGACTGTCGACGGCGCCGCCGCCGTGGGCTTTCATGCCTTTGTCGCGCTCGGGCTGGACTTTTAGGACAGGGCGATTGGCGCGCCCGCCGATGCGGGCTAGAGGGCGGCGATGCTTCGCCTGACCGAATTGACGCTGCCGCTGCACCATGCGCCGGAGGACCTGCCCGCCGCGATCTGCAAGCGGCTGCGGATCGGGCCGCGCGAACTGGTGAAATATGTCGTCGCGCGGCGGGCGAACGATGCGCGCGACAAGGCAGCGATCAAGCTGATCTATTCGATCGACGTCAATGTGAAGGACGAGCGCACGGTGCTCGCGCGCTTCCGAAAGGACCGCAATGTCCAGCCGACGCCGAACACCGCCTATAAATTCGTCACCACCGCGCCGCCTGCGGGCACCAAGCGCCCGGTGGTGGTCGGGGCGGGGCCGTGCGGGCTGTTCGTCGGGCTGATCCTTGCGCAGATGGGTTTCCGGCCGATCATCCTCGACCGCGGCAAGGTGGTGCGTGAGCGGACCAAGGACACCTGGGACCTGTGGCGGCGTTCGGTGCTGCACCCCGAATCGAATGTCCAGTTCGGCGAGGGCGGGGCGGGGACCTTTTCCGACGGCAAGCTCTACAGCCGGATCAAGGACCCGCGCCATCTCGACCGCAAGGTGCTGACCGAATTCGTCAAGGCGGGCGCGCCGCCCGAGATTTTGACCGAGGCGCATCCGCATATCGGCACCTTCCGGCTGGTGACGATGGTCGAAAGCCTGCGCGAGACGATCGAGGGGCTGGGCGGCGAATATCGCTGGCAGCACAAGGTCGACGGGATCGATATCGCGACCAATAGCGCGGGCGAGCGGCGGGTGCAGGGCGTACATCTGGCGGGTGGCGATTATATCGAGGCCGATCGCGTTGTGATGGCGGTCGGGCACAGCGCGCGCGATACCTTTGCCATGCTCTTGGCTGCGGGCGTGTATGTCGAGGCCAAGCCCTTTTCTATCGGCGTCCGCATCGAGCATCCGCAATCGTGGATCGACACGTCGCGCTTCGGCGCCGATGCGGGCAACCCGATATTGGGCGCCGCCGAATATCATATCTCGCACCACTGCAAGAACGGCCGCACCGTCTACAGCTTCTGCATGTGCCCCGGCGGCACCGTGGTCGCCGCGACGTCGGAGGAGGGGCGCGTCGCGACCAACGGCATGAGCCAATATTCGCGCAACGAACGCAACGCCAATTCGGGCTTCGTCGTCGCGATTGACCCGGCGCGCGACTATCCCGGCGATCCGCTCGCGGGCATCGCCTTCCAGCGGCATTGGGAATCGCTCGCCTTTGTTGCCGGCGGGTCGAACTATCGGGCGCCGGCGCAGCGCGTCGGCGATTTCCTGAAGGGGCGCGCGTCGACATCGCTGGGCAGCGTCATCCCCTCCTATCGTCCCGGCGTCACGCCGACCGACCTCGCGGCGTGCCTGCCCGATTTCGCGGTCGAGGCGATGCGCGAGGCGATCCCGGTCTTCGGGCGCCAGATCGCGGGATACGACCACCCCGACGTCGTGATGACCGGGGTCGAGACGCGCACCTCGTCGCCGGTGCGCTTCACCCGCGGCGACGATTTTCAGAGCCTGAACACCGCCGGGCTGTTTCCGGCGGGTGAGGGGGCGGGCTATGCAGGGGGCATCCTCTCGGCGGCGGTCGACGGCATCAAGGTCGCCGAGGCCGTGGCCCAAAGTCTCATGCGAGCCTGATGCCGTGACGCTAATCCTGTTCAACAAGCCTTATGACGTGCTCAGCCAGTTCACCGATCGCGGCACCGCAGGGTCGACGCGCCGCACGCTGTCGGATTTCATCGACCTGCCCGGCGTCTATCCGGCGGGGCGGCTCGACCTCGACAGCGAGGGGCTGATGCTGCTCACCGACGACGGGCGGCTGCAGGCACGCATCGCCGACCCGAAATACAAGATGCCCAAGACCTATTGGGCGCAGGTCGAGGGTGAGGTGAGCGAGGAGGCGCTGGTGGCGTTGCGGCGGGGCGTGAAGCTCAAGGACGGGCTGACCCGTCCGGCCGAGGCCGAGGCGATCGCCGACCCCGGCCTGTGGCCGCGTGATCCGCCGATCCGGGTGCGCAAGAGCATTCCCGATGGCTGGATCAGCCTGACGATATCCGAGGGGCGCAACCGCCAGGTGCGGCGGATGACCGCCGCCGTCGGGTACCCGACCCTGCGGCTGGTGCGCTGGCGCATCGGCGACTGGACGCTGGGCGATCTGAAGCCCGGCGAATGGCGGCGCAGCGACGACTAGGACGACCTCACCCTTCCGGCGCTTTGCGCCTCTCTCCCTCTCCCGGCGGGAGAGGGAAGGGGCCCGCCGGCAACGCCGGTGGGAAGGGTGAGGGTGGCCCGAGCAATCTACACATAAGAAAAGGGCCGGTCGCTTCGCAGCGCCGGCCCTTTCTTTTTCGTTCGCCGTCCGGTTCAGAACAGCTTGGTCACCGTTGCCGTCCGGCGCTCCGGCTCGGCTTCGCCGGTGTAGAGGCTGGCCATCGGCTCGTCGCTGACGACATGGGTCTCGTCGGCGCCGAAGCCGTTGAACTTGGTCCGCATCGCGCAGCCATAGGCGCCGAGCATGCCGATCTCGATGAAATCGCCCGCCTTGATGTCCGCCGGCAGGAAAAACGGACCCGCCATATGGTCGAGGTCGTCGCAGGTCGGGCCGTAGAAGCTGAACGCCGTCATTTCGGCGTCGCTCTCGGGCTCGCGCAGCAGCGTGACCGGGAAGCGCCAGCCGACATGCGCCGCGTCGAACAGCGCGCCGTAAGCGCCGTCGTTGATGTACAGCTCGTCGCCGCGGCGCTTTTCGACGCGCACGATCAGCGAGCTATACTCGGCGGCGAGCGCGCGGCCGGGTTCGCACCACAGTTCGGCCGAATAGCTGATCGGCAGGCTTTCGAACGTGCGGTGGATCGTTTCGAAATAGGCGCCGAGCGGCGGGGGTTCCATGCCCGGGTAGGACGAGGGGAAGCCGCCGCCGACATCGATGATGTCGACCGTCACCGATGCCGAAACGATCGCGGCGCGGACGCGCTCCATCGCCTGCGCATAGGCATGCGGGGTCATCGCCTGGCTGCCGACGTGGAAGCAGATGCCGAGCGCGTCGCTGGCCTGGCGGGTCGCCATCAGCAGTTCGGCGACATCCTCGGGCTCGGCACCGAACTTGGCGGCGAGGCTGAGCTTCGAATGGTCGGACGAGACCCGGAGACGGACCAGCAGGTTGAGATCCTGAGCACCCTCGGTCGCGCGGACGATCTTTTCGAGTTCGTCCATCGTGTCGAGCGAGAAGGTACGCACGCCATGCTTCCAATAGGCTTCGGAAATCGCTTCCTCGGCCTTCACCGGATGCATGAAGCAGAGCGTCGCCTTGGGCAGGGTGCGCGCAACGAGGCGGACCTCGGCGATCGAAGCGACGTCATAATGCGTGACACCCGAATCCCACAGCACGCGCAGCAGGTCGGGCGACGGATTCGCCTTGACCGCATACATGGTCGTGCCGGGAAATCGCTCGATGAAGAAACGCGCTGCGCGCGCCGCAGCGTGCGGGCGGACAAGCGTGACAGGTTCGACCGGCGAAAGTGCCTGAATCAGCCCGTGGGCGCTATGATGCTGGTGCAACTCAAGGGACCCCCAAAAAATACGTTAAACATCCGAGGCTGCCTTGCGGTTATTGGAAGTCCCCCTGGGGCAGCGGAGGGCGATATATGCAGGGGGGTCCCCCCTGTAAAGACCCTATCGCGCAATTTTGTAACGCAGCGGTAACAGTCGCGCCAAAGCGGGCCTGACGCACGGTAACCGGGGGACAAAGGGGCGGTTTCCGGCTATTGCGGGCATCTTCTCCCGCCGAAGGACCGCGCCGCATGACCGCACCCGCCGACGTCAATCACACCTTTGCCGATGCCGAGATCGACGAACTGCTCGCGTTCGGCACGGTCGAATCGCACAAAGCGGGCGATCTGATCCTCGCCGAAGGGACGATGGCGCCCGACTGTATCCTCACCCTGTCGGGACACACCGACATCTTCGCGACGACCGACGAGGGCCCCAAGCGCGTCGGCTGGATGGAGCGCGGGCAGTTTGCGGGCGACCTGTCGGTGCTGACCGGACAACGCCATTCGTCGCGGATCGAAATGGGCGCCGACGGCGATATTCTGCGGATCGCGCACGCCGATTTCCAGCGGCTGATCGCGGGCAACAGCCATTTCTCCGACGTCTTTGTGCGCGTCTTTGCGGCGCGGCGCGAGTTCGGCAACAGCCGCGGCTTCGCCGCGATCATCGTGATCGGCGCGGCGATGGACCGCGGCGTCTATGCGCTGCGCGACCTGTTGATGAAACATGGCGTCGCGCATCGCTGGTTCGACCCGGCCGACGGACCGGTCGCCGGGCATTTGATGGCCGAGCGAGGGCTGACCGACGAACAATTGCCGCTGGTGATCCTGGGGGCGACCGAGCCGCTTGTGCAGCCGACCCCCGAGCAGCTTGCGGTGGCGCTCGGACTCGACCTGCTTCCCGACGGCGCGACCGCCGACGTGCTGGTGGTGGGCAGCGGGCCGGGCGGGCTGGCGGCGGCGGTCTATGCCGCGTCCGAAGGGCTGACGGTGATCGCGCTCGATTCGCTCGCGCCCGGCGGACAGGCCGGTACCTCGTCGAAGATCGAGAATTATCTGGGCTTTCCGACCGGCATTTCGGGCAACGAACTGGCGCGGCGGGCGACGGTGCAGGCGCAGAAATTCGGCGCGCGGCTGGTGTCGCCGGTGCGCGCGGCGTCGATCGGGCGCGACGGCGATGCCTATTGCCTGCACCTCGTCGACGGCCGCAAGCTACGCAGCCGCGCGGTGGTGGTCGCGAGCGGGGCGCAATATCAGCGGCTGCCGATCGAGGGTATCGAGGCCTATGAAGGCCGCGGCATCTATTATGGCGCGACCCCGATGGAGGCGCAGCTGTGCGGCAATGCCGAGGTCACCGTCGTCGGGTCGGGCAATTCGGCGGGGCAGGGGGCGATCTATCTCGCGAGCGTCGCAAAGAAGGTTTACGTCATTTTCCGCCGCAAGAGCCTGCGCGAGACGATGTCCGAATATCTGGTCAAACGGCTCGAGGAACATCCGAACATCGAAATCATCGGGTCGACCGATGTCGTGGCATTGCACGGCGAGGATCGCCTGGGCGGCCTGACCTATCGCTGCCGCGAGACGGGCGCCGAGGATCATTGCGATTGCGGCTTCCTGTTCCTGTTCCTCGGCGCGACCCCGAACACTGCCTGGCTGCCCAAGGAAATGGTGTGCGACGATCGCGGTTTCGTGAAGACCGGCACCGACATCGCGCCGATCGAACTGGTCAGGGCCGGGTGGGCGCTCGACCGCATGCCGAGCCGTTACGAGACGAGCTGGCCGCGCATCTATGCGATCGGTGACGTTCGCAAGGGATCGGTCAAGCGCGTCGCTTCGTCGGTCGGCGAGGGATCGGTGGTGGTCAGCGATATCCACCAGGCGCTGGCGGAGGTCGCATCCTGATTTTGTGATGGAAAGCGCGGGTATCGTTCGATAACCTTCTGTTATCCATAAGAGTCGGTGAGGAGAGCATCATGGCGTTCATTCCTGGCGGTCCGGGCGACGATATCCTTCCGGGCACCCCCGATGCGGACGTGATCGAGGGTTATGACGGCAACGACCGGATCAACGCCGGCGAGGGCGATGATGTCGTCAAGGGCGGCCGCGGCAATGACGTGATCGACGGCGGGGGCGGCAACGACACGCTCTATGGCAATGGCGGCAGCGATACGCTCATCGGCCGCGACGGCAACGACATCATCTATGCCGGCGGCGGCGCCGACACGGTTCAGGGCGGCGACGGCGACGACAGCATCTATGATATCGACTCCCCGGCGTCGCCCGGCAGCGGCGGCGGCGTCGACCGGTTCGACGGCGGCGCGGGCAACGACAGTTTCTTCATCGATCGCGCGACCCCGTCGACGCTTTCGGAACGCATTACCATCTTCGCCGACCCCAGTCCGACGGTGATCGGCAACGACCTCGTCGATTATCGCAACGCGCATAACGACATCGCGACGATCAGGCTCGAGGGCGGCGCGGACACCTTCATCCTGCGCGACAGTGGCGGCGGGCGGGTCGATCTCGACCTCGGCGCGGGGCCCGAACAGGATAAGATCATCTTCATGGATACGACGCCGGGCGTGGCGGGTCAGGCGGGGCTGGTCGTTTCGGACTTCGGCACGGTGGCGCGGCAATCGTCGCTGACCGGGCTGGACGTCGTCGACCTGTCGCCGCTGCTGTCGTCGCTCACCAATTGGGACGGTGCCAACCCGTTTCTGACCGGGCACTTCCGGCTGGTGGAAGCGACGGGCGGCACCGTCCTGCTGCAGGCCGATTTCGATGGCGCGGGCTCCGGGGGCTATTCGACGCTGATCCAGTTCAAGCCGCTAAGCCTGTTCGCCTCCGACCATCTGCGTGTTTCGGACTTCGGCGAGGCCAATTTCATCAATATCCCGCTGGGCGGCGCGACCAAGGTCGGCGGCTCGGGCGACGACGAATTGAATGGCACCCCCTACGGCGACACGCTGTCGGGCGCGGGGGGCGACGACAGCCTCTACGGTTTCGCCGACGATGACGTGCTGAACGGCAATGACGGCAACGATCTGCTCGACGGCGGCGCGGGCGCCGACACGATGACCGGCGGGACCGGTGATGATGTCTATTATGTCGATAATGTGCTCGATGTCGTCGTCGAAGGGACGAATGGTGGCGAGGACCGGGTTGTCTCTTCGATCAACTACACGCTCGGCGCCAATCTCGAGCTTCTCGACCTCCGGGCGGGCGCGGGGTTGGCGGTGACCGGCATCGGCAACAATCTCGACAATAATATCCAGGGCAATGCCCAGAATAATTCGCTGATCGGTGGAGCGGGCAACGACGTGCTCGCGGGCGGCTATGGCAATGATACGCTCAACGGCGGCGGAGGCAACGACTCGCTGCTCGGCAACGAGGGCAATGACGTGTTGAACCCGGGTCCGGGGCTCGACGTGATGGACGGCGGCGAGGGCGCCGACCGCTATGTCTTCATTCCGTCAGGGATGAGCACGACGCAGATCGACCGCATCTATTTTTCGACGCCCGACGGCGACGTCATCGACCTCAGCCTGATCGACGCGATCGCCGGGGGGGCCGACAATGCCTTCAGCTTCATCGGTACCAACGCGTTCAGCGGCACGGCGGGCGAACTGCGCTACGACTATCTCGGGGTCTGGGACGAGGGCCCGCGCGCGGGAACGACCTATCATGTCAGCGGCGACGTCGACGGCGATGGAATAGCCGATTTCATCATCGAGATTTCGCAGTTGGGCACAACGCCGCCCGGCCTCGGCGACTTCATCTTGTAGCGTGCGCGACGCGGCCTCGAGAGGGCCGGTGCCCACAGCGTGCCTCGTTCAATCGCAGGACGGTTTGAAACTGCGACACTGCCTTAGTCGGAAATCGGCGATCAACTGCTGCACCTCGGGCGCATCGCCGGTCCAGTCGCCTTGACTGCACAACAGCTCCCGGTGCGGGAGCAGCCGTTGTTCCATGGTTTCCTGCCAATCGGGCAGCGTCTGCAATATCTGCTCGGAGGTATAGAGCAGATATTCCACATATATCTCATACGCCGCCTCGTTCGGCGTCCCGCGGATGGCGCAATAATTGGGATTGGCAAACTCGGGCTTGCTGATCGAGAGGTTCAAAAATTCCCGGTAGATGTCGCGCGCGGACTGCTCTCGCTGTTGCCGCGCGCTGGCGTCGATCTGGAATTTGACGCTGACAAGCGCGACCACTGCCGCCAGAATCGTGACGATCACCCCCACCGATTGCATCGCCTTGGCATGGCGTTCGAGCCATTTTTTCACCTCAGGCACCTTTCGGCTGCTGCTGCGTGGCGCAGTGAATGCCGCCCCCCGATTCGCCGATCGCATCGATTTCGATCATTTCCACCGTCCGCCCAGGATAGAGGGATTGGAGCAGCTCGCGCGCATGGCCATCCGCCGCGCGGTCGCCGAACTCGGCTGCGATGACGGCGTCGTTGCAGACATAATAATTGACATAGCTGGCGACGAAATCGGCTTTGGTCGAGCGGATGTCCATCGGATCGGGCAGCCGGACAATCTGGAGCTTCTGCCCGCGTGCGTCGGTCGATTTCTGCAGGATATTCAGCGTTTTATGTCCCGACACCGACCAGGGATCGTCGGGGTCGATTTCGTCGCCCAATTGGATCAGCACCTTCCCCGGTCCGACAAACCGCGCGAGCGCGTCGATGTGATAATCGGTGATGTCCTTCCCCGCGATGCCCGGGGCCCAGATCATCTTTTCGCCGCCAAGCGCTCGCAGCAGTTTTTCGCCAATCTCGCTCTCGCTCATGCGATTGCGGTTTGGGTTCGCCCAGCAGCTTGCGTGGGCGAGCAGCGTGCCCGCTCCATCATGCTCGACGCCGCCCTGCTCGCCGACCAGGCCCGTTTCGATCAGCGGCAGGCCCAGGCGCTCGGCGACGCGTTCGGCGATCCGCGCATCATGGTCGTGTGGCTGCTTGTTCCCCCAGCCGTTGAACCGGATATGGGCGACGGCCAGCTTGCCGGCGGCGTCGCGCACGAAGGTCGGTCCGGAATCGCGACACCACAGATCGTCGGTCGGAATGTCCCAAAGCTCGACCGCACCGGACAACTGCGTCCGGGCGCTTGCCGCATCGCCGCCCGCGACCAGCATGGCCACGGGTTCATATTGCGCAATGCGGTTGGCGATCCGCGCGATGGCGCTTTGCACGCGCCCGAGCGATGCCCTGTCATAGATATCGAGATTGACGGGCCACTGCATGATCGTTCGTTCATGCGGCCCTGATTCCAAGGGCATTTCGTAGCGCGTGTCGATATCGGTCCTCGCGTCGCTTGCCGGCCCGCAGCCCCCTATCGCGGGTGAAAGCATCACGCCTGCGCCGGTGTACAGAAATTGCCGACGATCCATTGCGCTCCACCCCGTTGCGCGCGCCACGCTTTGCTCGTTCAACTCAGGCGCGTCTTGAAATCCTCATAACCGAACTCGCGGACCAGTTGGAGTTCGTCGCTCTCGCTGTCCCACAACCAGATCGACGGCAATGGCACGCCGTTGAATGTGTTGGTCTTTACCATAGAATAATGCGCCTGGTCGAGAAAGGCGAAACGCTGACCGACCGCCGCGCCGCCGGGCAGACGATAGTCGCCGATCACGTCGCCGGCGAGGCATGAGGGACCGCCGAGGCGGGTCGGCGCGCCGTCTGTTTCCTCGCCGAGCATCGCCGGGCGGTAGGGCGCCTCGATGACGTCGGGCATGTGGCAGGTCGCGCTGATGTCGGTGATGCCGATGTTCATGCCATTGTCGAACAGGTCGAGCACTTCGCCGATCAGGATCCCGGCGTCGAGCGCGACCGCCTCGCCGGGCTCGATCATCACGTCGCAGCCGGTCGCTTCGCGCACGCCCTTGAGGAAGGCGATCAGGTCGTCGACCTGATAATCGGCGCGGGTGACATGATGACCGCCGCCGAAATTGATCCATTTTAGCTGGCCGACATAGGGCGCGAGCAAGGGTTCGACCGCCGCCCAGGTGCGCGCGAGCGGCGGGAAATCCTGTTCGCACAACACGTGCATGTGGATGCCGTCGACGCCTTCCATATGCTCGGGCTTGAGCTGGTCGATCGGGAAGCCGAGCCGGCTGCACGGCGCGGCGGGGTCATATTTCGCAACCTCGCCCTCGCTGTGCAGCGGGTTGATGCGCAGGCCGACGTCGAACGTCTCGCCGGCCATGCGCGCGGCTTCGAGCAAAGGGCGGAAACGGGCGTGCTGGCCGGGGGAGTTTAAGATCAGATGGTCCGACAGGCGGCAGATCTCGGGCAGATCCTCGGCCTTGTAGGCGGCGCAATAGGTCGCGACTTCACCGCCATATTCCTCGCGCCCCAGCCGCGCCTCGTAGAGCCCCGAGGCGCAGACGCCGTCGAGCGCGCCCGCGACGGTCGATCCGAGCGACCACATCGAAAAGGCCTTGAGCGCCGCGAGCACGCGGGCGCCCGACGCGTCGCCGATATGGCGCAGGACCGCCAGGTTTGCGCGGACCTTCGCCGCATCGACGACGAAGGCGGGCGAGGGAACGCGGGTAAGGTCGAACTGCGCAAAGGCTCCGGGATCGCCGGCTCTGGTTTCCATGGGTCGAATGTTCCTGTCAGGCCGCGATCGGCCCCTTGAAGATGAAGAAGGCGCCGCCGGCGATGAGCAGGAAGCCGACGAGATGGTTGATCGTCAGCTTCTCGCCGAGCCAGAAAACGGCGAAGCCCGCGAAGACGATCAAGGTAATCACCTCCTGCATCGTCTTCAACTCGGCGGTCGAATAGACGCTGTGGCCGATGCGGTTGGCGGGGACGGCGAGGCAATATTCGAAGAAGGCGATGCCCCACGCGAGCAGGATCGCGAGCCATATCGGGCGCGAGACATCGCCGAGATGCCCGTACCAGGCGATCGTCATGAAGATGTTCGAGATAACGAGCAGGCCTATCGGCGCAAGATAAGCGGTCATTTCTTGCCTTTCGGCTCTTTGGTGAGGGGCAGCACGTCGCGGAGCAGCGCGGCGAGGAAACGCCCCGGCTCCTCGACCATCGGCATATGCGCCGAATGTTCGAGCCAGACGAGCGTCTTCGACGGCGCCTTGACCTTGGCGAACCAGTCGGCGGCGACCGGCGAGGGGACGGTATAGTCGTGGCGGCCGAGCAGGAAGACGATCGGCACGTCCATCTTCCTCACCGGCCTGAAGCTGACGTCGGCGAGGCGTGGCCAGAGTGTCGTCACCGAAAATTCGCTGCCCTTGCCCCACGCTTGCCGGTCGGCTTCGCTATATTCGGGCGAGAGGCGCGGGGTCTGGAAATAATAGCTGAGGTCGGGTTTGCCTGCGATCAGCGAGCCATAGGGAATCGCATATTTGCGCCAGCCGTCGGCTTTGGCGATGGTGAAGTCGCCCGCCGGATAAGGCGCGAGCGCGTCGATCGCGGCGACGGCCTCGGCGTTTCCGGCCGCGACCGCCTTGGCGCGGGTCCATGCCATGCCGACCTTTTCGCCTTCGCGAAAATCGATGCCCTGACCGACACCGACATAAGCGTAGAGCAGGTCGGGACGCTTGACCGCGACCGACAGGCCGACGATCGAGCCCCAGCTGTGGCCGAGCAGCACGACCTTGCGCTTGGCGTAACGCTTTTTCAGCAGCTCGATCAGTTCGATGGCGTCGTCGCGGTAGCGGTCGACCGTCATCGTTGGCGCGAGCGTCGCGGGGTCGTTGAGCGGATAGGAGCGCCCGGCGCCGCGCTGGTCGTAATGGACGACGGTGAAGACATCCTCCCACGGACGCTGAAAGGCCCAGGCAAAAGGCATTTCGACCGCGCCGGGGCCACCGTGAACGAAGATCAGGATCGGGTTGTCGCGGTCGGCGCCGCGCACATTGACGACTTGCCGCGCGCCCCCGAGCGTGACCTCGAAGGTTTCCTGCACGCCGTTCGGGGTGACGATCCTGCCGATATCGGCGACGATCGCGCGGGCGGGGGCATAGGCCTCGTCGGGTTGCGCGGCGGCGGGGGTCGCGAGGGCGGCGAGCAGGGCAAACGCTGCAGTAAGAATTTTCATCGAAAACAGCCCTTCGTCATCCCCGCGAAAGCGGGGACCCAGTCCTGCCGTCGCTACTGGGTTCCCGCTTTCGCGGGAATGACAAAAGTGGGTTGGGATCGCGGCGATCAGAAATCCAGCGGCCCGTCCAGTTCCTTCACCTGCCAGGGCAGGCCATGATTGTTCAGCATGTCCATGAAGGGATCGGGATCGAACTGCTCCATGTTGAACACCCCGGTGCCTTCCCAGGCGCCGGTCACCATCATCGCGGCGCCGATCATCGCGGGCACGCCGGTGGTATAGCTCACCGCCTGGTTGCCGGTTTCGGCATAGGCGTCCTCATGGTCGCAGATGTTATAGAGGTAGAGCGTCTTTTCCTTGCCGTCCTGACCCAGGCCGGTTGCGATGACGCCGATATTGGTCTTGCCCTTGGTGGTCTCGCCCAGGCTCGACGGTTCGGGCAGCACGGCTTTCAGGAACTGCAGCGGGATGATCTCACGGCCTTCGTAAATCACCGGGTCGATCCGGGTCATGCCGACATTCTGCAGCACGTTGAGGTGGGTGATATACGCCTCGCCAAAGGTCATCCAGAACCGGATGCGCTGGATTTCGGGCAGGTGCGTCTTCAGGCTTTCGATTTCCTCATGATACATGAGGTACATCGTCTTTTCGCCCACCGCCTCGAAGTCGAAATTCTGCTTCACCGACATCGGCGGGGTTTCGACCCAGTCGCCATTTTCCCAGTGGCGCGCGACCGCGGTCACTTCGCGGATGTTGATCTCGGGATTGAAGTTGGTCGCGAAATGCTGGCCATGGTCGCCGCCGTTGCAATCGAGAATGTCGAGCGTGTCGATGCGGGTAAAATGATGTTTCTTGAGCCAGGTGGTGAAGACGCTCGTCACCCCGGGGTCGAAGCCCGAGCCGAGCAGCGCCATCAGCCCGGCGTCCTTGAAGCGGTCCTGATACGCCCATTGCCAGTGATATTCGAACTTAGCCTCGTCGCGCGGTTCGTAGTTCGCGGTGTCCATATAATGGGCGCCGGTCGACAGGCACGCCTCCATGATGGTGAGGTCCTGGTAGGGAAGCGCGAGATTGACGACATGCGTTGCGCCTATCGAGCGGATCAGCGCCGCGGTCGCGTCGATATGGTCGGCGTCGACCTCGGCGGTGTCGATGGTTACGCCGGTGCGCGCCTTCACCGATTCGGCGATCGCGTCGCATTTGAACTTGCGGCGGCTCGCCAGCGTGATGTGCGGAAAGATGTCGGGGTTCATCGCCATCTTGTGCACCGCGACCGAACCGACGCCGCCTGCGCCGATCACCAAAACCTTGCTCATGAAAATCTCCTGCGCCTGTCTATGCGGCTTGTCTTGTATGACCGGCCCTATAGGACGAAGCGATGACACAGCAAAGCCCCGAACCCCTGCTCGATCCGGCGCGCGCGCCGAGCCTCGCGGGGGTCGAACGCGCCGCGGCGAAAGTCGCTGCATTGTTGCCGCAAACCCCGCTGCTGCCGCTCGAGGTCGACGGCGTCACGATCTGGTGCAAGGCCGAATGCCTGCAGCCGGTTGGCGCCTTCAAGATTCGCGGCGCCTGGCACCGGCTGTCCGACCTGACCCCTGAGCAGGCCGGCGCGGGCGTCGTCGGCGTGTCGAGCGGCAATCATGCGCAGGGCGTCGCCTGGGCGGCGAAGCGGCTGGGGGTCAAGGCGACGATCGTGATGCCCAGCAACGCGCCCGCGATGAAGCTGGCGGCGACGCGCGCGCTGGGGGCAGAGGTGGTGCTCTATGACCGCGTCACGGAATCGCGCGACGCGGTGGCGACGAAGCTACTTGAGGAACGCGGCGGGACGCTGGTGCATGCCTATGGCGATCCGTGGATCATCGAAGGGCAGGGGACCGCGGGGATCGAGGCGCGCGCGCAGATGGCGGAGCGCGGGATCGATGGCCCGGACAAGGTGATCGCCTGTTGCGGTGGCGGCGGCTTGTCGGCGGGGCTGGCGCTCGCCTGTCCCGAGGCCGAGGTGATCGCGGTCGAGCCCGAGGGTTGGGACGATGTCACCCGCAGCCTGGCGGCGGGGGAGATCTTGTCGGTCGAGAACCTGGTCTATCCGACCGAATGTGATGCGCTGCAGACGCCCGAGACCTGGCCGATCAATTTCGCGGTGTTGCAGGCGCGCGGGGTTCGCGGCGTCGTGGTGACGCGCGAGGAAGTGCGTCATGCGATGCGTATGGCGTTCGAGAAATTGCACCTCGTCGTCGAGCCCGGCGGCGCGGCGGCGCTTGCGGCGGTACTCGCGGGCAAGGTGTCGCCGGGCAAGGCGACGCTGGTCACCCTGTCGGGGGGCAATGTCGACCCGCAGAAATATGCGGAAATTTTGGCCGGATATTAATCGGCCCCGGTGCGTTGTAAGGGCAAAGGAGATATATGATGCAGAAGAGCATGATCCTGTTCGGAGCCACCGCGATGGTGTTGCTGGCCGGCTGCGAAAAGGCCGAGGCCCCCGCGCCCGCGCCGACCGAAACCACGGTGGTCCCGGACGAAACCGTTCCCGCCGACGACGCGACCGATCCCGAAGCCGACCCCGCGACCGCGCCGCACCGCTTCGCGAGCTGGGCCGGAAAATGGACGGGGGTCGAGGGCATGTTCGTGACCATCACCCCCGGCGAACCCGGCAAATACAAGCTGGAGATGCAGTCGGACCTCGACACCAAGGGGACCTATGACGGCAACGACAGCGAGCATGGCATCAAGTTCAAGCGCGGCAACGAGGAATTGAGCCTGCGCCGCGGCAATGGTGACGAAACCGGACTGAAATGGCTGGCGGGCAAGAAGGAATGCCTGATCGTCAAGGACGGCGAGGGCTATTGCCGGGATTGACCTGGCCGTCATCCCGGCCTTCGCGGGCGCGCCCACGCTACTGCTCCACCGGAATAGCCATTTGAGTCCGCGTGCCATTCGAAGAATTGGCGACTTTGCCGGCCCTCAGATCTTTCGGCAGCTCCTCTTCAGGCGGCGAGCAGTTCGTCGGCCGGACCGAAAAACTCGTAGTGAATATGGTCGGACGGCACACCGGCGAGCGACAGGCCGGCCACCGCGGCGCGCAGGAAGGGGCGCGGGCCGCAGATATAATAGTCCGCCTCGCCCACCGGGGTGTTTGCGACCAGCCATTCTTCGGTGATCAGGCCTGCATGGTCATAGTCGCGGCCCGCCACCTCATCGGCCAGCGGCGTCTGGTGGAAGTCGATGACGCGAACCGTACGCCCCTTCGCCGCCAGCGCGCGGACATGATCGCGCATCGCGTGGGTGTCGCGATCGTGCGTGCCATGAATATACTGGACGGGGACATCGCCGCCGCCCTCGACGAGAGCCTCCAGCATCGACACCATCGGCGTCAGGCCGACGCCGCCCGACAGCAGGACGACGGGGCGCTGCGGCGACTGGCCTAGGAAAAACTCGCCGGCGGGCGCCGCGACTTTCAGGATCGTGCCGACATCGACGCTGTCGTGAAGCCAGCCCGATGCAAGCCCCTGCGGCTCGCGCTTCACCGAGATGCGATAGGTTTCCCCATTGGGTGCGGCCGAGATCGAATAGTTGCGCTTGACCGGCGGATGTCCGGGAATCTCGAACCAGAAGGTCAGATACTGACCCGGCTTGAAGGCCATGGCCGCGCCGCCATCGGCGGGGCGCAAGGTGAAGGATTTGATCACGCTGCTCTCGCGCGTCACCGTCTCGACACGGAAATCGCGCCAGCCGTTCCAGCCCCCGGTCGTCGCCTTCTGCTCGCCATAGACCCGGGCCTCGCGCGCGATCAGGATGTTGGCGAGGAACCAATAGGCTTCCCCCCAGGCGGCCAGGATTTCGTCGGTTGCCGCGTCGCCGAGTACGGCCTTGATCGCGCCGAGCAGCGCGTCGCCGACATGCGGATAATGTTCGGGCAGGATCTGAAGCCCGACATGCTTCTGGGCGATGCGCTCGACGGCGGGCGCGAGCGCCGCCAGATTGTCGATGTTGCCGGCATAGGCGAGGATGGCCCCGGTCAGGGCGCGCGGCTGCGATCCCGTATCCCCATGATGCGACTGGTTGAACAGGTCGCGGATCTCGGGGTTTTCGAACATGCGCGCATACATTTCGTGGACGATGTCGAGACCATGCGCTTCGAGCGCCGGGACGGTGGCTTTGACAAGCGCGATGGTGCGATCGCTGAGCGGCTGTGACATGGTATCTCCTGTGGATATGGGAAAAGCGGCCCGACTCGATTAAACATGTATTAATTGCGCATGTATGGCGATCGATTGAAACATGCAATAGAAATGCATATTATTGGCGACGAGCCGGTGAAAGGAATGTGCGATGCGCCTGACGCGCTACTCCGACTATGCGATCCGGGTGCTGCTCTATCTGGGTAGTCAGCCCGACGACCGGCTGTCTTCGATCGGCGATATCGCGCGAAGCTATGGCATTTCGCAGAATCATCTGATGAAGGTCGTCAACGATCTGGTGAACGCCGGTTATCTGGAAAGCGTGCGTGGGCGGTTCGGGGGCATCCGTCTCGCCCGCGCACCCGAGGCGATCAACATCGGGGACGTCGTACGCCATACCGAGGATGGCTTTGACCTGGTCGATTGCGCGAACTGTATCATTGCTCCGGCGTGCGGGCTGACGGGGGTGCTGCACGAAGCGCTGGCGGCGTTCATGCAAGTCCTCGACCGCTACACACTCGCCGATCTCCGAGCCAACCGGGCTGGCCTATGGACGATTCTGGAGACAAAGAGCGCAATCCCGGATTGAGCCGGCCCAATCCTGTGGGGTCAGGCCGATGGCTGGCCAAGGGTCGGGACACATTAGACAGCGCCAGACGATGACGGTTGCGGCGAGAGCGATGGCGGAGAAATAGACTCTATTCAGGCTCCTCGCAGCGAGCCTGAATCACCGCCATCAACGTAAATCAATGGGTCCTGACCCTGGGCGTCACCGAACCGGATGCGGAGAAGTTTGATCCAGCGCAAATTCATTGGCGGCTACTCTGCTATCTCGCAGAGCGGGGAGGCGAGGCAAACCCATGGAGGATAGACGATGTTCTGCCCGGAATGCGGCGAAGTGATCGGATCGGGGCCGCTCGATGTGCGGCGTGCGCGCCACTCTGGCAATGACGGCGTCGGCGTCGCGAAAGCCGTCGGCCAATGGTTTCGCATTCTCCTTCGCTCTCTCCGTCGAGGCGACTGAGCATGGCGCCGCACCATTGCCGGCCCGGCGCGGGTGGCGATCCGGCGACGGCCACCGCGGCGCTTGCCTGCCCCTCGGCTTTCGAAACGACCCAAATGGTGGCGCGCGCCGGTCAGTCGATCGCGCCGGAATGACCATAGGCGCGAACGTGACGGAGGCGGCCGGCGGCTCGGGCGCCGGGGCGCCGCTCTGGCTTCAGGGCGGCTATCGCCTGCTCTTCGCCTGCGGCGCGTTGTGGGCGGCGCTCGTCGTGATTCTGTGGGTTGGCGCGTTCGGCGGTCGCTGGACGCTCCCGACCGCGATGGCGCCGCTCGCCTGGCATCAGCACGAGATGCTGTTTGGCTATCTGGGCGCGATCATCGGCGGCTTCGTCAGCGCCGCCATCCCCAACTGGACGGGGCGCCCGACGGTGACCGGGTGGCGCATCGCCGCAGTTGTCGGCCTGTGGCTGGCGGCGCGGCTGGCAATCCTCTTTTCGGCGACGGTGCCGCCGCTGATCGGCGCAGCGCTCGACAGCCTCTATCTCCTTATCCTCCTCGCCTATGCGGCGCGCGAGATTTTCGCCTCGGGCAATCGCAACAAGCCGATCCTGATCATCCTCTTTCTGTTCGCCGCCGCCTCGGCGCTCGATCACGCCGCGATGATGGGCGCGCTCGCCGATCCGATGCTCGGGATGCACATGGGCTTTGCGCTGGTCCTGCTGTTGATCGCGCTCATCGGCGGGCGCATCATCCCCGCCTTCACACGCAACTGGCTGGTACGGCAGGGCGCCGCCGAAGGCCTGCCGACGATGCCGAACCGTTTCGACATGATCGCGATGGGAACGACCGCGCTCGCGCTCGCGGCGTGGGTCGCCGGCCCGGCAAGCCCCGTCGCGGCGGGATTGCTGATCGTCGCGGGCGGGCTTCAGGCAGTCCGCCTCACGCGCTGGGCCGGGTTGAAGGCGTTGCGCGACCCGATCGTCTTTGTCCTTCATCTTTCCTACGCTTGGCTGCCGGTCGGGCTGATCTTGCTGGGGAGCGCGATGCTGTATCCGCTCCTGCCCGTGTCGAGCGCCGTCCATGCGCTCGGCGCCGGGGCGATGGGGACGATGACGCTGGCGGTGATGACGCGCGCGACGCGGGGGCACACCGGTCGCCCGCTCGTGGCCGACCGCGCGACCGTCCTCATCTATGTTCTGATCCATTCGGGCACGCTGCTGCGCGTGATCGCGCCGTTGCTGCCGTTCGAATATTTGCGGGTCATCGCGCTCGCGGGCGCGCTGTGGGCGACGGCGTTCCTGCTGTTCCTGATCGCCTATGTCCCGATGGCGGTGCGGCCGGTTTCCGGCGCCCATCTGGCATGATCGACGCACCCGTCACGGGTTCGCGCCGGACGCGCATGGCGATGGCGGCAAACCCATCGTCCCTTCCCACGACCGCCGCAGTCGACTACGGGGGAGGGGTGATCGACTGTACCACCTGCGTCGTCCGCAACCGGGCAATTTGTGCAAGCCTCGACGCCGACGAACTGGCGCTGCTCAGCAAGCTGGGTCGGCGCCAGCGCGTGAAGGCGGGCCATACCTTGTTGTGGGAGGGCGATGATGCACCCGTCGTGGCCAATGTCCTCGACGGCGTGCTGAAACTGGTCGTCGCGTCCGCTGACGGCCGCGAACAGATCGTCGGCGTCGTTTTTCCGTCCGATTTCATCGGCCGCCCGTTCGGCAAGGAAAGCCCGTACAGCGCCACCGCGATGACCGATGCCGAGGTTTGCATCTTCAATCGCAAGAGTTTCGACGATTTCGCCTGTGCGCACCCAGATTTGCAACACAAGCTGCTGCGCCGCACGCTCGACGAACTGGACCGCGCGCGGCACTGGATGATGCTGCTCGGCCGCAAATCAGCCGAAGAGAAGGTCGCGTCCTTCCTGCTCGAAATGTCCGAGCGCTTGTCGGGGCAAGGGTGCGGCGGCGGCGCGCGGAGCAGTTTTGAGCTTCCGTTCGGCCGCCAGCAGATCGCCGACATATTGGGGCTGACGATCGAGACGACGAGCCGTCAGCTCACCCGGATGCGCGCTGCGGGCCTGCTCGACCTGCCGTCGCGCCGCGAGATCGTCATTATCGACCGTGCGGCGATGGAGACCCTCGCGGGCTGACCGCCCGCGCATGGTGTTTTTCTGGGGCAAATCGCCCCGTTGATGCGCCGCAACATTTTTCGTTGATCCAGGTCAATGTTCGGTGGCGCTCGCACCGCCATGGACGATCGTGAACGCGCGGGATGGAGCCGCGCCGAACAGGGATTCGCGATGATGGACGATCTGGTTTTCAAGGCTGGCGGCTGGCTGGCGCTCGCGCTGCTGGCGCTGGTCTTCGCGGCGCTGGCTGTCGACGCGCCCTTTGCGGTTCATATGATCATCATCGCGATCACCTGCATGATCGCGCTGTGGTTCCGCGTCTCACGCGCCGATTATGCGGGGATGGCGCGCGGGCTGCTGAAGATGCCCGCGGACCAAGGCGTCTATGATGACGATCCGGTGCGCTGGGGCGTCATCGCTACCATCTTCTGGGGCGTCGCGGGGCTGGCGGTCGGCCTCTATATCGCGTTGCAACTCGCCTTTCCGGCGCTCAATCTTGGGATCGAATATACCAGCTTCGGGCGGCTGCGCCCGCTCCACACATCGGCGGTCGTCTTCGCCTTTGGCGGCAATGCCCTGATCGCGACGAGCTTTTATGTCGTGCAGCGCACCTGCCGCGCGCGGCTCGCCTTTCCCGGCGCCGCGCGCTTCGTCTTCTGGGGTTATCAGCTCTTTCTGGTTCTTGCCGCCACCGGCTATGTCATGGGCGTCACCGAGGCGCGCGAATATGCCGAGCCCGAATGGTATGTCGACCTGTGGCTGACGATCGTCTGGATCGTCTATTTCATCGTCTTCGTCGGCACGATCGTCAAACGCCGCGAGCCGCATATCTATGTCGCCAACTGGTTCTATTTGAGCTTCATCGTCACCATCGCGATGTTGCACATCGTCAACAATCTTTCGATTCCAGTGACGATTTTCGGGTCAAAAAGCTATTCGGCTTTTGCGGGGGTGCAGGATGCGCTGACGCAGTGGTGGTACGGGCATAATGCGGTCGCCTTTTTCCTGACCGTGCCCTTCCTCGCGATGATGTACTATTTCGTTCCCAAGCAGGCGGAACGGCCGATCTACAGCTATCGCCTGTCGATCCTGCATTTCTGGTCGCTGATCTTCCTCTATATCTGGGCCGGGCCGCACCACCTCCATTACACAGCGCTGCCCGACTGGGCGCAGACGTTGGGCATGGTGTTTTCGGTCGTCCTGTGGATGCCGAGTTGGGGCGGCATGATCAACGGGCTGATGACGCTGAACGGCGCGTGGGACAAGATTCGTACCGACCCGATCATCCGCATGATGGTCGTCGCGCTCGCCTTCTATGGCATGGCGACGTTCGAGGGGCCGATGCTGTCGGTGAAGGCGTTCAACAGTTTGAGCCACTATACCGAATGGACGATCGCGCACGTTCACGCCGGGGCGCTCGGCTGGAACGGCATGATCACCTTTGCCGCGGTCTATTATCTGGTGCCGCGCCTGTGGGGACGCCCGCGCCTCTATTCGCTGCGCATGGTCAACTGGCACTTCTGGCTCGCGACGCTGGGGATCGTCTTTTACGCCGCCTCGATGTGGGTGGCGGGGATCATGCAGGGGCTGATGTGGCGCGAATATGGGGCCGACGGCTACCTCGTCTACAGCTTTGCCGAGACCGTTGCGGCGATGCACCCGATGTATCTGATCCGGGCCGCGGGCGGAGCGATGTATCTCGCCGGCTTCCTGCTGATGGTCTTCAACGTCTGGGCGACGCTTGCGGGCAGGGTCCGCGAGGAAAAACCGATGACCGAAACGCCGTACAACGCCGCCGCGGACCGTCCGCTGGCGCCCGTTCCCGCCGAATAAGGAGCCAAGGCAAATGGCGATCCAACCCGCCGAAAAACGCTTCAGCCACAAGAAGCTCGAACGCAACGTCAGCCTGCTCGGCTTCTTTTCGCTGATCGCCGTTGCGATCGGCGGCATCGTCGAGATCGCGCCCCTGTTCTGGATCGACAACACGATCGAGAAGGTCGACGGGATGCGCCCTTACACCCCGCTCGAGCTTGCGGGGCGCAACATCTATATGCGTGAAGGCTGTTACACCTGTCACAGCCAGATGATCCGCCCGTTCCGCGACGAGGTCGAACGCTATGGCCATTACAGTCTGGCGGCCGAGAGCATGTACGACCATCCGTTCCAGTGGGGGTCGAAGCGGACCGGGCCGGACCTCGCCCGTGTCGGCGGTCGTTATTCGGACGAATGGCACAAGGCGCATCTGATCGACCCGCGCAGCGTCGTCCCCGAATCGATCATGCCCGGTTATGCCTTCCTCGCCGAGCGCGATCTTGCCCCGGGCGACATGAAGCGCGACCTGACCGCGCTCACCCGCGTCGGCGTTCCGTATACGAAGCAGGACATTGCCAAGGCGAACGACGACATCCGCGCGCAGGCCGATCCCGACGCGGGGGCCGGCGACCTCGTCAAACGCTACCCGAAGGCGCAGGTGCGCGATTTCGATGGCGACCCCGCCCAGGTGACCGAAATGGACGCGCTGATCGCCTATCTCCAGATGCTCGGCACGTTGGTCGATGTCGAAAAGGCGGCACCGCAGGAACAGGCGCACGCGCCTGCCGCGGCTTCGGGAGCGGTGCGATGAGCTATGACGAGGTGCGGCATTTCGCCGACAGCTGGGGCCTGATCGTCATGGTGGCGATGTTCCTCCTCTTCATCGCCTGGCCGTTTCGCAAGGGCGCCCGCCGTCACCATGACGAAGCGGCAAATATGATCTTCAAGGACGATGAGCATGGCCGATCATAAACGTATCGACGAAGTGACCGGCACGCACACGTCGGGTCACGAATGGGACGGCATCGAGGAACTCGACACGCCGATGCCGCGCTGGTGGCTATGGTCGCTCTATGCGACGATCGTCTGGGGCATCGTCTATGTCATCCTCTATCCCGCCTGGCCGATGATCCATGGCGCGACCGAGGGTGTGCTCGGCTGGAGCAGTCGCGGCCAGCTCGAACAGGAGATGCAGGCCGACGCGGCGCGCCGCGCCCCGGTGATGAACGCGATCGCCGCGACCTCGATCGCCGACCTGCCCGCAAAACCCGAACTGATGCAGGCGGCGGTGCAGGGCGGGGCGGCCGCCTTTCGTGTCCATTGCGTCCAATGCCACGGCGCGGGCGGCGCGGGGGTGAAGAAGCTCTATCCCAGCCTGACCGACGACGACTGGCTGTGGGGCGGCGATCTTGCGACGATCGAATATACGATCACCCATGGCATCAGGAATCCCGATCACAAGGCGACGCGGACCAGCCAGATGCCCGCCTTCGGACGCGACGGCATCCTCGAGCCAACGCAGATCGCCGACGTGGTGAGCTTTGTCCGCACGATCAGCCATCAGGAAAAGCGGAGCGCATCGTCAGCGCGCGGCGCGGTGCTGTTCGAGGCGAATTGCGCGGTATGCCATGGCTCGACCGGCAACGGCGGGCGCGAGGTCGGCGCGCCGAAGCTGAACGATGCGATTTGGCTCTATGGCGGCGACCGCGCCAGCATCACTGCGACGGTGACTCAGCCGCGCAACGGCGTGATGCCGCGCTGGAACAGCCGGCTCGACCCGGGGACGATCAAGATGCTCGCCGCTTATGTCTATTCGCTCGGCGGCGGCGAAAAGGCGCCGGCGCCGGCCTTGGCCGCCGCCGCGGCGGAAGGACCGGGAGCCGATGGCCAGCCCTGACGACCTGACCGGCGAGCATGGATCGCTCTATGCGGCGCGCAAGGGCGTCTACCCCAAGAAGGTGGACGGCCCTTTCCGGCGTTTCAAATGGGCGATCATGGCGGTCACGCTGGCGATCTATTACGGAACGCCGTGGATCCGCTGGGATCGCGGCCCCCATGCGCCCGACCAGGCTGTGCTCGTCGATCTGGCGAACCGGCGCTTCTACATGTTCCAGATCGAGATCTGGCCGCATGAATTCTATTATGTCGCGGGCCTGCTCATCATGGCGGGGATCGGGCTGTTCCTCGTCACCAGTGCGGTCGGGCGCGCGTGGTGCGGTTATGCCTGTCCACAGACGGTGTGGACCGACCTGTTCCAGCATGTCGACCGGCTGATCGACGGCGACCGCAACGCGCAGATCCGCCTCGCGAACGCTCCATGGACGGCCGAGAAGATCGTCAAGCGGACGCTGAAATATGCGGTCTACCTGACCGTCGCATTCTGGACCGGCGGTGCGTGGATCATGTATTTCGCCGACGCGCCGACGCTGACGCATGATTTCTGGACCGGGCAAGCCGCGCCGGTCGCCTATGTCACGGTGGCGGTGCTGACCGCGACGACCTTTGTCCTCGGCGGCTTCCTGCGCGAACAGGTGTGCATTTATATGTGCCCCTGGCCGCGCATCCAGACCGCGATGATGGACGAGAAATCGCTGCTGGTGACGTACAAGGACTGGCGCGGCGAGCCGCGCGCCAGCGTCAAGAAGGCCGAGAAGAACCCCGGCGCCTTTGGCGACTGTGTCGATTGCAACCAGTGCGTCGCGGTCTGCCCGACCGGCATCGACATTCGCGAGGGGCCGCAGATCGGCTGCATCACCTGCGCGCTGTGCATCGACGCCTGCGACAGCGTGATGGCGCAGGTCGGCCGACCGCGCGGCCTGATCGACTATTGCACGCTCGACGACGCCGCGACCGAAAAGGCGGGCGGGGTCGCGCCGCCGATCCGCAAGACGCTCTTCCGCCCGCGGACGCTACTGTATTTCGGCCTGTGGGGGGCGATCGGCCTCGCGATGCTCTTCACCCTCGGCCAGCGCACCCGTCTCGATCTTGCCGTCCAGCACGAGCGCAGCCCGCTCTATGTTCAGCTTTCCGACGGCGCGATCCGCAACAATTACACGCTGAAGCTGCGCAACATGGAACTCCGCCCGCGCATGATCGAGGTCACGCTGAGCGGCCTGCCCGGCGCGCGGTTGTGGACCGACGGCGGCGCGCGCGAGACGGCGCGGCAGAGCCTGCGCATGTCGCTCGCGCCTGACCGGGTGACGAGCGCGCGGCTGTTTATCGTCGCTCCTGGCGCGGGCCCGGCGCGGCAGGAATTCATGATCGCGGTGCGCGCGCTCGACGACGATCCGCGCGGCGACAGCGAGACCATCCAGTTCGACCGGCCGGGGACCGAACCATGACCGACAAGCGCGAACGAAAGCCCTTCACCGGGCGCCATGCGGCGATCATCCTGATCGCCTTCTTCGGCGTCGTCATCAGCGTCAATATCGTGATGGCGAGCTTTGCGCTGTCGACCTTTGGCGGCACCGTGGTCGACAACAGCTATGTTGCGAGCCAACATTACAATGAATGGCTCGCGCGGGCCGCGGCGCAAGAGCGGCTCGGCTGGGACAAGAGCGTCACTGTCGACTCTGACCGGCATGTCCGGCTGATCGTCCGCAAGGACGGCGCGCCGCTGGACGGGCTGCGCATCGTTGCGACGCTCCGTCATCCGCTCGGTCAAGCGCCTGCGCGCGCGATGCGCTTCGTACCAGCTGCAGGCGGCGCTTTGCGTTCGGCCGAGGCCTTGCCAGCCGGGCGCTGGCAGATCGACCTGTCGGTGCATCACGGTGCCGACGAGGCGCGCTATCGGATCGATCTCCAATGACCGCGGTCGCGAACTCGTTGATCGAACGCGATTTCGCGGTGCCCGACATCCGCTGCGCGGGCTGCATCGCCAAGCTGGAGCAGGGGTTGGTGCGCGACCGGCGGATCGCCGCCGCGCGGGTCAATTTCACCGAAAAGCGCGTGCATCTGTCCTGCACCCCCGACGCCGAAACGCCCGAGTTGATCGGCGCCTTCTCGCGGCTCGGGTTCGAGGCGCATCCGATCGGCGACGGTCCGCCGGAGGTCGATCGTGGAGCCTCCGACAGCCGCGCGCTGCTGCGCGCGGTCGCGGTGTCGGGCTTCGCGATGATGAACATCATGCTGCTGTCTGTGTCGGTCTGGTCAGGCGCAAGCGGCGCGACGCGTGACCTGTTCCATTGGCTGTCGGCGGCGATCGCGCTGCCGACGGTCGCCTATGCCGGGCGGTCCTTCTTCCGTTCGGCGTGGCGCGCGGTTCGCCACGGCCGGACCAATATGGACGTGCCGATCAGCATCGGGGTGCTGATCGCGACCGCGCTCAGCCTGTACGAAACTGCGACCCACGGCCCCCACGCCTATTTCGACGGCGTCGTGATGCTGCTGTTCTTCTTGCTCTGCGGCCGCTGGCTCGACAGCGTGATGCGCGACCGCGCGCGGGGCGGGGTGACGGCGCTGCTCCGCAACATGGGCACCGGCGCGATGGTCGTCGACCCGGACGAAGCAAGCCGCTGGGTCGACGCCACTGCGATCGAACCCGGCTTGGTCATGCTGGTCGCCGCGGGCGAGCGGCTGGCGGCCGACGGCGTGATCGTCGGCGGTGCCAGCCAGATCGACCTGTCGCTGCTGACCGGCGAAAGCGCGCCGCGGGAGGTGCTGAGCGGCGATCCCGTTCACGCCGGGACGCTGAATATCGAAGCGCCGATCCGTGTCCTGGTGACTGCGGCGGGCGCCGACACCGCGATCGCCGACATTGCGCGTCTGATGGGCGAGGCGGCGCAGGGCAAGTCGCGTTATGTCCGCATCGCCGATCGCGCGGCGCGCTATTATGCGCCTGCGGTCCACACCCTGGCTTTGCTCGCTTTCGCCGGCTGGATGATCGCCGGGGCCGGCTGGCACCACAGCTTGCTGATTGCAGTCGCGGTGCTGATCATCACATGTCCCTGTGCGCTCGGCCTCGCGGTGCCTGCGGCGCAGATCGTCGCGGCGGGCGCGCTGATGCGGGTCGGGGTGCTGGTGAAGGACGGATCGGCGCTTGAACGGCTGGCCGAGGTCGATCGGGCGATGATCGACAAGACGGGAACGCTGACTCTCGGGCGACCGGTCGCGGCCAATCTCGATGCCGCCGACGCCACCGCCCGCGCGCTGCTGCTCGCGCTGGGGCGCGCCAGCCGTCATCCGCTCAGCGAGGCGCTGACCCGCGACCTGACGGCGGCGGGCGTGACGCCGCTTGCGGTCGAGGCGATCCGCGAAACCCCCGGCGCCGGGATCGAGGCGCGGTGGGGGACGCGCCGGGTGACGCTGGGTCGGCCCGCGCAGACCCTCGCCGACAGCGCGCTCGCGACCGAGCTGGCGATCGACGGCGTGCCGGCGATCATCGTCCGCTTCTCCGACACGCTTCGTCCCGACGCCCCCGACACGATCGCGGCGCTGCGGCGCGCCGACGTCGTGCCAACGATCTTGTCGGGCGATCGTGCCGCAGCTGTCGCGCCGGTGGCGCGCGCGCTCGGGCTGACCGCCCAGACCAGCATGAGCCCGCAGGACAAGCTCGCCGCCATCGCGCGGCAGGCCGCAATGGGACATAAGGTGTTGATGATCGGCGACGGGCTGAACGATGGTCCGGCGCTGGCCGCCGGTCATGCCTCGATCGCGCCGGCCTCGGCGAGCGATGCGGGCAAGAATGCCGCCGATTGCATCTTCCTTGGCGACCGGCTGATGCCGGTAATGCAGGCGATCCGGGTGGCGCGGCGGACGCAGGCGATCGTGCGACAGAATTTCGCGCTCGCGATCGGCTATAATGTCGTCGCGGTCCCGCTCGCTTTTCTCGGCTATGTAACACCGTTGGTCGCCGCCATCGCAATGTCGGGATCGTCGCTGATCGTCGTCGGCAATGCGCTGCGGTTGAAGGGCTCGGCGCGATGAACGGGCTGCTCGTCCTGATCCCGGTCGCACTCGGCCTCGGGCTCATAGGCCTCGCCGCTTTTTTCTGGTCGCTGCGCGGCGGGCAGTTCGACGATCTTGACGGCGCGGCGCTGCGCATCTTCGTCGAGGATGAGGAGAAGGACGTCCCATGATCGCGCGGTATTTCGTTCTGGCGTTGGCCGCGGCGGTGCTGATGCAGCCGCCCGGTGCAGCCGAAGCGCGCGTCCTGACCGTTCCCTCGTGCGGCGGCGCGGCGCACCGGATGATCGTACCGGGCGATCCCGCCGACCCGAAACAGCGGCGCGACTGTGCCAAGGCCTGCCACATGATCGGCGAACGTCGCGGCAAGCGGGCGGGGTCGTTGGGCTGCTGCTGATTCCGTCGCCGTTGATCCCGATCAATGTCGTGGTGCCGGTTCGGGCATAGGGTGCGTGCATGTGGTCCTATCATCCCGATCTGCTCGCAAAGCCGGTTCCGCGCTACACCAGCTATCCGACGGCGATGGAATTCGCCGAAGATGTTGGCGCGGACGATTATGCGCGCGCCCTTGATGCAGTCGAACCGGCGACGCCGGTCTCGCTCTATGTCCATATCCCCTTTTGCGAGAGCATCTGCTGGTATTGCGGCTGCAACACCGGCGCGGCGGGTCGTAAGCAGCGGCTCGACGATTATCTGACGGCGCTCAGGTCGGAGATCGCGCTGGTCGCGAAGCGGCTGGGCGGACGCGGGCGCGTGAGCCGCATCGCTTTCGGCGGCGGCAGCCCCAATGCGATCGCGCCGGTCGAACTGGTGCGCTTGCTCGACCTGCTGCTCACCGTTTTCGATGCGCACCGGCCCGACGTCTCTATCGAGCTGGATCCGCGTGGCTTCTCACCCGAATGGGCGCTGGTGCTCGCGGCGGCGCATGTCACGCGGGTCAGCCTCGGCATCCAGACCTTCGCGCCGCACGTCCAGCAGGCGATCGGGCGCATCCAGCCGCTTTCGCACATCGAGCGCGTCGTCGCCGCGCTGCGCCTGCGCGATATCAACGCGATCAATTTCGATCTGATGTACGGCCTGCCCGGACAGGAACTGGCCGATGTTGAATCGACGATCGACGAGGCGCTGGCGCTGGCGCCGAGCCGCATCGCCTTTTTCGGTTACGCCCATCTTCCGCAGATGATCGCGCGCCAGCGGCGGATCGACGCGAGCCGGCTGCCCGACCAGCGCCTTCGCTTCGAGCAGGCCGAGCTTGGCTATCGACGGCTGACCGCGGCTGGTTATCTCCCCGTCGGCTTCGATCATTTCGCCCGGCCCGACGATTCGCTCGCCCTCGCAGCTCGCGAAGGCCGGGTGAATCGCAATTTTCAGGGCTTTACCGAGGACGCCGCCCCCATTTTGCTTGGTTTCGGCGCCAGCGCGATCAGCAAGTTTCCCGATCTGATCGTCCAGAACGAGAAGCGGTCCGGCTCCTATCGCGATCTTGTCGGCGGGGGGCGACTCACCGCGGTGAGAGGCGTCCGGGTCGAGGCGGGAGAGCAGCGGCGCGCGCGGCATATTCGCGACCTGTTGTGCAACGGGCGCGCGCATTTGAGTTTCGATGAGCTCGCGCCGGCTCGAAGCGCCCTGACGGATTTCGAACGACGAGGGATTGTCGAGTGGGATGGCGATGCGCTCGTGATTCGCGACCACGGCCTGCCCTACGCGCGGCACGTCGCCGCACGGTTCGATCGCATCCGGGGCGACATTCGGCCGATCTAGCAGCGGGGCGCGGCTTCCGGGCGACAATTGGCAATTCACGCCCAAAAGCTTTCTGACCGCAAACGTGAAGGGTTTACGGTCAGCAGCGCGACGCCATGGATTCGCCGGGATGACGATGCGAGTTTTTTCCGCCGTCCCCGATTTGTCATCGAACCGACGCGGGAATCGCAAGAATCGCTGCCATGGGCGAGGCCGGATCCACCTTTCTCCGGGAGACCTGCCATGGCCAGCCAGCCCAATCGCAAGATCGCCGCCGCCGTCGTTCGCGAGGACGCCGAGCAGAAGCAACGCCTGCTCGACCGCGCCTTCGCGTTCGCCTTTCGCGGGCTCGTCTACGCCCAGATCTGGGAGGACCCGGTGGTCGACATGGAGGCACTGGCGATCCGGCCCGGCAACCGCATCGCGACGATCGCGAGCGGCGGGTGCAATGTCTTCTCCTATCTGACCGCCGATCCCGCCGAGATCGTCGCGGTCGATCTCAACACCGCGCATGTGGCGCTGGGCCATCTCAAGCGCATCGCGGCGGCCCGGCTGCCCGATTATGCAAGCTTTCGCCGCTTTTTCGCCGACGCCGACAGCCGCGACAATGTCGAGGCGTACAAGGCGTATGTGCGGCCGCATCTCGACGAGGTCAGCCGCCGTTACTGGGAAGGCCGCGACCTTGTCGGACGCCGCCGCATCAACGGCTTTGCGACCGGGCTCTACAAGCGTGGACTGCTCGGCAATTTCATCGGCGTCGCGCATTTGCTGGCGCGGCTGATGAAGGCCGATCCGCGCGCGCTGCTCGAGGCGCGCGACATCGACGAACAGCGCCACATCTTCGAAACGAAATTCGCGCCCTTCTTCGACAGGAAGTTCGTGCGCTGGGTCACCGACCAGCGCTCGTCCTTGTTCGGACTCGGCATCCCCCCCGCGCAATATGACGCGCTGGCGGGTGGCAAGCCGATGGCCGATGTGCTGCGCGCGCGGCTCGAGAAACTGAGCTGTGATTTCGACCTCAAGGACAATTATTTCGCCTGGCAGGCGTTCGGGCGCGGCTATGGCCGCGACGCGCAGGCGCCGCTGCCGCCCTATCTGCAGGCGGACAATTATGCCGCGGTCAAGGCGCGCGCCGAACGGGTGACGATGCTCCACGCCAACATGACCGACATGCTGGCGGCGGCGGATGACGCCAGCTTCGATCGCTATATCTTCCTCGACGCGCAGGACTGGATGAGCGACCCGCAACTGCTTGCGTTGTGGAGCGAGGTCCTGCGCACCGCGCGACCGGGCGCGCGGGTGCTGTTCCGCACCGCCGCCGAGCCCAGCCTGCTGCCCGGGCGTCTGCCCGACGCGCTGCTCGACCGCTGGGACTATCGCGCCGCAGAATCGCGCGATTATACGCGGCGCGATCGGTCGGCGATCTATGGCGGCGTCCATCTCTATGTGCTGAAAGCCTGATCGTGGCGGCGGCACAGGGGCATGCCGCGTTGATGGACAATGTCTATCGCGGCCAGCGCCATATCTATGACCTGACCCGCAAATATTATCTGCTCGGGCGCGACCGGCTGATCGACGAACTGCAGCCGCCGGTCGGCGGTCATGTGCTCGAGGTCGGCTGCGGCACCGGGCGCAACCTGATCGCGGCGGCACGCTGTTGGCCCGGCGCGCATATTCACGGCATCGACATTTCGGCCGAGATGCTGAAAAGCGCGCGCGCCGCGATCGCCCGGGCGGGGCTGGAGCGGCGGGTGACGGTAGCGCAGGGCGACGCCACCGGGTTCGACCCCAAGGCGCTGTTCGGCGTCCCGCACTTCGACCGGGTCTTTCAGAGCTATACGCTGTCGATGATCCCCGACTGGCAGGGCGCGATCGGCGAGGCGGTGCGCCATCTGTCGCCGAACGGATCGCTGCATATCGTCGATTTCGGCCAGCAGGAGCAACTGCCCGGCTGGTTCCGCGCTGCGCTGTTCGGCTGGCTGGCGCGTTTCCATGTCGCGCCGCGCGCGATGATGATCGACGCGATGCGCGAATTGTCGGCCGACGCCGGCGGCCGGCTGGTCGTGACACGCCTCTATCGCGGTTATGCCTGGTCGCTGCGGTTCGACAGGAGGCGACGCTGATATTGCCAAAGCGCGCGCGACCTGCTCCCATCGGCGACGGAGGGAATGATGAGCGAGACAATAGGACCGGTGGGTCCGGCCGACCAGCCGGCCGTGATCGAGACATTGGCACAGGCATTCCAGACCGATCCGGCGCTGTCGTGGATATTGCCCGACCCCGATCATCGTGCGCGGGCGCTGCGCGGCCTGTTTCGCGTACTGGTACCCGCCGACATGCGCGCGGGAGTAACGCTGCGATCCGAAGGCGACGCGGCGGCGGCGCTCTGGCGCGCGCCGGGGCAGGCGCATAGCGGGACACTGGAGTTCCTGCGCACCGTCATCCCGCTCGTCGCGACGTTCGGTACCGCCCTGCCACGCGGACTGAAGGTGCAGGCCAGCATCGACGCGCACCGCCCAAAGGCGCGCTTCTGGTATCTTCATTATGTCGGCGTGCGGACCGCGCATCAGGGCAAGGGCCATGGCGGCCGGATCATCCGCGCGCAGACGGACGTCGCCGACGCCGAGGGACTGCCGTGCTGGCTGGAAACCGCGACGCCGGAAAATGTGCCGCTCTACGAACGGCTGGGGTTCGTCACGCAGGTCGAATGGGATGTACCGGGCGGCGGCCCGCATTTCTGGGGCATGATGCGCCCGGTGTGCTGAGCGTCAGTCGTCGAACCCGACGAAGCGCACCGCTTCTTCGACGCTCTTGCGGTTCGACACCACGGCGTTGGCGGGGAAATCCGCTTCGGGCCAGCCCATCGCGACGCAGATCATGATCACCTGGTCGTCGGGGATGGCGGCATGTTCGCGCACCACCGGGCTTTGCATGATGCCCTGGCTGTTGATGACGCAGCCGAGCCCGCGCGACCAGGCGGCGTTGACCAGCGCGTTGGTCACCGCGCCGCAGTCGAAGGGCGCGATGTCGCTGCCGAGCAATATGCGGTCATAGGTGACGACGATGCTGACCGGCGCGTCGAACTGGCGGAAGCCGCGGAGCACCCAGTCCTGGCGCGCGTCCTTGTCGTCGCGCGCGATGCCCATCGCACCGAAGAGCTGCTTGGCGATCTCGATCTGGCGTGCGCGATGGTCGTCGGCGATGCCGTCGAAGCGGCGGAATTCGCGGCTGTCGGGCTTGCCGGCGAGAATGCCGTCGGTGTTACCCCGGCGGATCGCGTCAAGCGGATCGCCGGTGACGACCGAGAAATTCCAGCACTGGTTGTTGAACGACGAGGGCGCGCGCATCGCGACTTCGATCACCTCGGCGACCAGCGCCTTGGGAACGGGCTTGTCGAGGAAGCCGCGAATGCTGCGGCGTCCCCGGACAACCTCGTCAAAACCCGGTGCGGCGCTCACGCGGCCTTGCGCAGTTCCAGACGATCCCAGATTTCGGTGAGAGCCTGGGTCAGGTCGCGCATCATCGCCTCGTCATGCGCCGGGCCGGGGGTAAAGCGCAGCCGTTCGGTGCCGCGCGGCACGGTCGGGAAATTGATCGGCTGCACATAGACGCCATATTCGGCGAGCAATATGTCGCTGATCTTCTTGGCGCGCACCGGATCGCCGACCATCAGCGGGACGATGTGCGTGGTCGAATCCATCACCGGCAGGCCGGCGTCGCGGAAGCTCTGCTTGAGGTAAGCGGCGGCTTCCTGCTGCGCGTCGCGCTCGACGCTCGAGGCCTTGAGGTGGCGCACGCTCGCGAGCACGCCGGCGACGAGCACCGGCGACAGGCTGGTCGTGAAGATGAAACCCGGCGCATAGCTGCGGATCACGTCGATGATATTCTTGTCGGCGGCGATATAGCCGCCCATCACGCCGAACGCCTTGCCGAGGGTTCCCTCGATGATCGTGATGCGATCGGCGGCTTCGTCGCGATCGCTGATGCCGCCGCCGCGCGGGCCGTACATGCCGACGGCATGGACTTCGTCGCAATAGGTCAGCGCATTATATTTGTCGGCAAGGTCGCAGATCGCGTGGATCGGGGCGACGTCGCCGTCCATCGAATAGACGCTTTCGAAGGCGATCAGCTTGGCGGCTTCGGGATCGTCGGCGGCCATCAACTCTTCGAGATGTGCGAGGTCGTTGTGACGCCAAACGCGCTTTTCGCAGCCCGAGTTGCGGATGCCCGCGATCATCGAGGCGTGGTTGAGTTCGTCCGAATAGATGATGCAGTTGGGCAGCAGCTTGCCGAGCGTGCCAAGCGTCGCCTCGTTCGAGATATAGCCCGACGTGAAGAGCAGCGCGCCGTCCTTGCCGTGCAGGTCGGCGAGTTCGGCTTCGAGGTCGATATGATAATGGGTGTTGCCGCCGATGTTGCGGGTGCCGCCCGAACCGGCGCCGACGTCATGCAGCGCTTCTTCCATCGCGGCGACGACCTTGGGATGCTGGCCCATGGCGAGATAGTCGTTCGAACACCATACGGTGATCGGCTTCGGGCCGTTGTGACCGGCGAAGCAGCGTGCGTTGGGAAAGGACCCGCGATTCCGGAGGATGTCGATGAAGACGCGATAGCGCCCTTCTTCGTGCAGCCGGTCGATGGCGCGTGCGAAAATATCGTTATAGTTCACGTATCAGCCCCGCAGTCAGGTGCCAGTCCAAGCCATTGGGCCGCTCCCTCCGGGCGGCTATTAACACGGGGGCCAATAACGCCGAAACAACCCGAAATCCAGTGCGAACGATTCGCAACTTCTGCGCCAAATCAGTGTGATCGAGCCGCTAGATCAGTTCGATGCGAGCGAGGCCGTAGGGCGCCAGCGCGGCCAGCGGCGGCGGCGGACGCTCGTCGCTACGCGTGAAGACCGCGAGGCCGGGGGCGACCGCCGCGGGCCAGGGCTGGCCGTCGGTCAGGTGGGCGATGCGGCGGGCAATGCCCTGCGCCCCGTCGATCAAGCGGACGTGCGATCCCGCCTCGGCCTGCAATTCGTCGGCGAGCAGCGGGAAGTGGGTGCAGGCGAGGACGATGACGTCGAGCTTGTCGCCGCCGGGCTGGCTTGTCAGGCCGGCGATGGCGCGCGCAATGACGTCCATATCCACGGGGTCGCCGCGCAGCTTCGCTTCGGCGGCGGTGACGAGGCCGGGGCTGCCGTGGCGCAGCACCGTCTTGCCCGCTGCAAAGCGCGCGCTGAGATCGTCGACATAGGGCTGGCGCACCGTCGCTTCGGTGCCGAGCACCCCGATGACGCCGGTCTTCGTCATCTCGGCGGCGGGCTTGATCGCGGGCACGGTCCCGACGATCGGCAGGTCGAGTGCGGCGCGGACATGCGTCAGCGCGATCGTCGACGCAGTGTTGCACGCGATTACCGCGAGGCGTGGCTGGTAGCGCTCGACGAGGCGGCCGAGCAGCGCGGGAACGCGCGCCGCGAGTTCGGCCTCGCTCTTCTGGCCATAGGGCAGGCCGGCATAATCGGCGGCATAGACGATCGGCGCGGTCGGCAGCAGCGCGCGCGTCGGGCCGAGCACGGTGAGGCCACCGAGGCCGGAGTCGAAGAACAGGATCGGGGCGTCGGCGCGGGGGGTGGGCATCCACGCGCCCTAGCAGCGGCGACGGGGCCGCTCAATGGCCGCCACGAGTTTGTCCGATTTGGCGGTCATCATGCGCGAAAGCGTTGATTGCTACGCGTAAAATCGCCACAAAGGCGCAAAGGGAGCAGGGGTTGCCATGACGACATATTTGCTGATCGCCGCGGGCTATCTGCTCGGATCGATCCCCTTCGGGGTCATCCTGACGCGAGCCTTCGGGGCGGGTGATTTGCGCCAGATCGGGTCAGGCAATATCGGTGCGACCAATGTGCTGCGCACCGGGCGCAAGGGGCTGGCGGCGGCAACCTTGATCCTCGACGGTGCGAAGGGCGCGGTCGCGGTGCTGCTCGCTCGGCATTTTTTCCCCGAAACCGGCGACCATGGCGCGATGGTCGCGGGCGCGGCGGCGATGATCGGCCATTGCTACCCCGTCTGGCTGAAATTCAAGGGCGGGAAGGGGGTTGCGACGCTGCTCGGCCTCTCGCTGGCGCTCGCCTGGCCGATCGGGCTGGTGTTTGCGGGCGTCTGGCTCGGCGCCGTCCTGCTGTTGCGCATCTCGTCGCTCGGCGGGATGCTGGGGGCCGTCGCTGCGCCGCTTGCCGCGCTGGCGCTCGGCTATCCCATCTATGCGATCGGTCTGGCGGGACTCGCGGCCATCGTGCTCTGGCGCCACCGCGAGAATATCGCGCGGCTGCGCGCGGGAACCGAACCGCGCGTCGGCGTGATGAAAAGCGCCGAATGACCGACGCCGAAAGGCTGGCGCGGTTGCGGCTCATCCGCACGCCGCACGTCGGCCCGGTCAGTTGGCACCAGCTGATGGCGCGCTTCGGATCGGGCGAGGCGGCGCTCGCCGCGCTGCCCGATCTTGTGCTGCGCGGTGGCGCGGGCCGCGCGCGTATCGCGCCTTCCGAAATCGCCGAGCGTGAGATCGAGCGCGTGGCCTCGCTTGGCGCGCGTCATGTCTTCAGTGACGAGGCGGATTATTCGCCGCTGATGCGCGAGGTCGAGGGTGCCCCGCCGGTGATGATTGTCCGCGGCGATACCGCGATGCTCCGGCACCCCTGCGTCGCGATCGTTGGTGCACGCAACGCCTCGGCGGTCGCGTGCCGCTTCGCGCGGCAGATGGCGGCCGAGCTGGCGGGGCAGGGCATCACGGTGGTCAGCGGACTGGCGCGCGGGGTCGACACCGCGGCGCATGTCGGCGCGCTGGGTGGACGGACCGCGGCGGTGATCGCGAGTGGCATCGATATCGCCTTTCCGCCCGAAAATGCCGGGCTGCAGGAAAAGCTCGGCGCCGACCAGTTGTTGATCGCCGAACAGCCGCCGGGCACCGAACCGCTGGCGCGCCATTTTCCGTCGCGCAACCGGATCATCGCCGGACTGTCGCACGGGACCCTGGTGATCGAGGCGGCGCCCAAGTCGGGGTCGCTGATCACCGCGCGCCGCGCCGGCGACTATGGGCGCGAGGTGATGGCGGTGCCCGGATCGCCGCTCGACCCGCGCGCGCAGGGCTGCAACCAGCTAATCCGCGAAGGCGCGACGCTGATCCAGACGGTCGACGATGTGCTTGAGGCGCTGGGTCCGATCGATGCGCGCATGGTGCGCGAACCGGTGCGCAGCTATGCCGCGACGCCCGCCGTGCACGACGCCGGCGAAGGGGACCGCCGGATCGTCGTCGAACTGCTCGGGCCGACCCCCGTCGCGGTCGACGAGCTCGCCCGCCAGTCGGGCTGCGCAGCCGCGACGGTGCAACTGATCCTGCTCGAACTCGAACTCGCGGGGCGTATCGAGCGCCACGCGGGCGCCAGGATTTCACGGCTGTGATGACCCGCACAGCGGCCTAACCTGCAGCAATCTAACCATTCATCGCGGTTCAGCCACGGTTCAGCGGTCGGGTCACAGGTTCATGATATTGTATCACATGGCGGGGAGTTCGATGATGCGAAGCCGATTTCTGACGGGCGTGACGATGATCGCCGTTCTCGCGGGCGGCCTCGCCCCCGCGCCCCTGACCATCGCTTATGCCAAGCCGGGTGCGCCGCAGCAGGGCTTCTGCCGCAACGCCGACCCGCTGCCGCGCCTCGATGCCGAGGTGCAGCCGCCCCGGCCGCAACAGACGGGCGTGCCCATGACCAAGGGCGGCAAGCGCGAGCGCGATGACAAGTCGAGCGCCGACTATGCGCCGATGGCGCCGCCGCCACCCCCGCCACCTCCGCCGCCCCCACCGCCGCCGATGGCGCCGCCACCACCCAGCTATGACAGCGCTGCCGCCGACGTCGTCGTCACCGGCTCGGCGCGATCCGGATCGTCGGCTGCGGTCAGCGCGGTCGGCAGCGGCGAGTCGGTACGGGTAGCCCCGACCGCCCCGCCGCCGGCGTCGACGTCGCCCGTTCCCGGGTCGTCGTCGGACTATACGGGGCGACCCGTGCCGGTGCCGCCGCGCTATATCCCGCCCCAGCCACAATCGGGCATCCTGACCGCGGGCGAGCATGACGACCTGCTCAATCCGGAACTCTATGCGGCCTATGTCAACCGCACCGACTTGGGCCAGGACATCCGCGCCCTGCCGCGCGTCGACACGATGCGCGTCGTCACGGTGAAGGTGAACGACCGCAACGGCCAGCCGATCCCCTTCGCCGACGTCGTCGTCACCTGCAGCGACGGCAACAGCATCATCATGGCGACGCAGGCCGACGGCAGCGCGGTCTTCTTCCCCGGGCTCGACCGGCTGAGCGAACGGATCACCGTGTCGGCGAAAAAGGCGGGCCGCGGCATCGCCGATGCGCGGCCGGTGCTCGTGTCCGATGCGCCGGGCGGACAAGTCGTGGGGCTGACCGCCAATCAGGCGGCGACCAAGGCGACCAAGCTCGACCTGATGCTCGTCATCGACACGACGGGCAGCATGGGCGACGAGATCCGATACCTGCAGTCGGAAATGCGCGCGATCATCGCGTCGATCACCGCCAAGCACCGCGACCTCGATATTCGCGTCGGTTTTGTCTTCTATCGCGATATCGGCGACGAATATGTTACGCGCACCGTGGTGTTCGACCGCGACATCGGCCGCGCGCAGGGCACGCTGGCGGCGCAATATGCGACCGGCGGTGGTGATTATCCCGAGGCGATGGACCAGGCGCTGATCCGCGCGGTCGGGCAGGAGTGGCGCCCCGACGCGGTGAAGTCGCTGCTGCTCGTCGCCGATGCGCCGCCGCACAACGAACAGTTCGGCCGCACCTGGGCCGCCGCCGAGGCGGCGCGCGCCAAGCGTATCCACATCACCCCGGTCGCCGCCTCGGGCGTCGCCGACGAGGCTGAATATGCGATGCGCGCGATGGCCGCGGCGACCCAGTCGCGTTATCTGTTCCTGACCGACGACAGCGGTGTGGGCAATGCCCATGCGGCGCCGGCGATCGACTGTTATCTGGTGACGCGGCTCGACGCGCTCGTCCGCCGCGTGATCGACAGCCAGATCAGCGGTCGCCGCATCGAGCCCGAGGACAGCGAGGTCATGCGCAGCGTCGGCAATTACGACGCCGGCAAATGCATCCTGCCCGCCGACTTCAAATGGCAGAACCAGTAAGCCGTTGACTTGCCCCCGCATCTGTTCGATGCGGGGGCAAGGGTCGCTTCGGGAACCCCCGCCGACCGGATATATCCGGTCCGTGAGGGTCGGAGGACCAATCCATGAAAAAACTGCTGTCGGCCGTCGCCATCACGGCGATGCTGCTCCAGCCCGTCGCCGTGATCGCCAAGGACAAGGAACCGGTGAAGATCGCTGGTCCCGCCAATGCGAAGGGCGTCACCACCGTCACCGTCGGCGCCTTCAATGTCGGCTTCATCTTTGAATCGACCGACGAGACCGCGGCGTCGGGCGGGTTGATGGGGGCGTTCGGCGGTACCACCAAGGCGAAGAGCGAGCTGGTCGGGGTGACCCCCGAAATGATGCAGGCGGTCACCGACGCCGCCTATGCCGACTTCGTGTCGCAGCTGACCGCCAGCGGCTATGCGGTGCAGGTACCGACCGACATGTTCGGCCACGCCGCGCTCGCCAAGACCAAGTCGCAGGACATGCCGCTCGACATCAACATCGCGCTCGAAAAGGGCAGCAAGGGCAAGGCGACCTATTACAAGCCGACGGCGCTGCCCTCGCTGTTGATGATTCCGGGTGATTTCGTCGGGTCGGGGATGAGCAGCATCGGGATGAACATGGCGGCGGGGCAAGCGGTCGGGGCGCTGAACGCCTACGCAAAACAGGCGGGAGTCGGCGTGATCGACGTCGTCTATCTGATCGACTTTTCGCAGCAGAAGCGCCCCGGCGCCTTCAGCTTCGGCGGGTTGGAGGTCAACAGCGCGCTGTCGGTCAGTGCCGACTATTCGCGCATCACGCTGATCGCGCCCAGCGGCAAGCAGTCGGTGATCACCGTCAAGGCGCCGGTCGCGGTCGAGGGCGAGTTCGTCGAAAAGAGCGACGCGACCAGCGGCACCGACAAGGCGATGCAATCGGCCGGCAATGTCGTGGGCGGCCTCGCCGCGGTCGCGGGGTTCGGGGGCTTGCGCTTCGGCAAGACGCGCAAGTTCGCCTTCACCGCCAAGCCGGGGAATTACGAAGAAGGCGCGGCCAAGGCGGCGAGTCTGGCGAGCGCGATGCTGATCGGACGGCTCGCGCCGCTGCGCTGATTTTCACAACCACTTTGCTGGGGCGGGCGCGCCGAAACCCTCTTGACGACAGGACCGGACGCCCGCCACCCTCGCGCGTACATACGTGAGGCACAGCAGGACAACGCTTTTACATGCAATTGGTTATTGTGGAATCGCCCGCCAAGGCGAAGACGATCGAGAAATATCTCGGGCGCGATTTCAAGGTGCTGGCCAGCTATGGCCATGTTCGCGACCTGCCGCCCAAGGACGGGTCGGTAAATCCCGACGACGGTTTCGCGATGCAGTGGCAGCTGTATCCCGACAAGACGAAGCGGATGAAGGAAATCCAGGACGCGGCGAAGGGTGCCGAGCGCCTGATCCTCGCGACCGACCCTGACCGCGAGGGTGAGGCTATCAGCTGGCATGTGCAGGAACTGTTGCGCAGCAAGAAGGCGCTGCCGGCCAAGGTCGACCGGGTCACCTTCAACGCGATCACCAAGGACGCGGTGCTCACCGCGATGGCGGCCCCGCGCGCGCTCGACGACGATCTGATCGACGCCTACCGCGCCCGCCGCGCGCTCGATTATCTGGTCGGTTTCACCCTGTCGCCGGTGCTGTGGCGCAAGCTGCCCGGCGCCAAGTCTGCGGGGCGTGTCCAGTCGGTGTCGCTGCGGCTGATCGTCGAGCGCGAGCGCGAGATTGAAGCATTCGTTGCACTGCAATACTGGTCGATCACCGGCCTGTTCGAAATGTCGGGCACGCCGTTCAAGGCGCGCCTGGCACGCTGGCGCGGCGACAAGATCGAGCGGCTGACGATCACCAGCGAAGCCGATGCGCGCGCCGCCGAGGCCGATGTGAAGGCGGGGCATTTCACCGTCGAGAATGTCGAGACCAAGCCGCTGACGCGCAACCCGCCGCCGCCCTTCACGACGTCGACGCTGCAGCAGGAAGCCGCGCGCAAGCTCGGCTTCTCGGCGAGCCACACGATGCGCATCGCACAGGGCCTCTACGAGGACGGCGCGATCACCTATATGCGTACCGACGGCGTCCAGATGGACGGCAGCGCGATCAGCGCCGCGCGCAAGGCGATCGCGACGCGCTACGACGGCGGCTATGTCCCCGACCAGCCACGCCAGTATCAGACCAAGGCGAAGAATGCCCAGGAAGCGCATGAAGCAATCCGTCCGACCGATTTTTCGAAGGACAAGGCCGGCAGCGGCGACCATGGCCGACTCTACGAGTTGATCTGGAAACGCGCGATGGCGAGCCAGATGGCGTCGGCACGCCTCGAACGCACGAGCATCGACCTCAGCGACGGCACCGGCAAGACGATGCTGCGCGCGACCGGGCAGGTCGTGAAATTCCCCGGTTTCCTCGCGCTCTATGACGAAAGCCGCGACGACGCGGGCGACGATGACGATGCGCGCCTGCTGCCCGCGATGGCGAAGGGCGACGCGCCGGCCAAGACCGGGGTCGAGGTCGAAAGCCACGAAACCCAGCCGCCGCCGCGCTATTCGGAAGCGAGCCTGGTCAAGAAGATGGAGGAACTCGGCATCGGGCGCCCGTCGACCTATGCGTCGATCCTGCAGGTATTGAAGGACCGCGCCTATGTGACGGTCGAGAAGAACCGCTTCATGCCCGAAGAGAGCGGGCGGCTGCTCACCGCCTTTCTCGAACGCTATTTCACCCGTTATGTCGAATATGACTATACCGCCGGGCTCGAGGAAGAGCTCGACGATGTGTCGGGCGGCCGCGCGCAGTGGCAGGCGGTGCTCGATGCCTTCTGGCGCGACTTCAAGCCGCGCACCGGCGAGGTGATGGAACTCAAGCCGTCGGAGATCACCGCGGCGCTCGACGAATTCCTTGGCCCTTATCTCTTCCCCGACAAGGGCGACGGCAGCGATCCGCGGCTCTGCCCCAATTGCGGCACCGGCAAGCTGGCGCTGCGCGGCGGCAAGTTCGGGCCGTTCATCGCGTGCAGCAATTATCCCGACTGCAAGTTCACGCGCAAATTCGCGCAGCCGGGCGGCAGCGACGGCGCCGACACGGGTCCCGAGACGATGGGCAACGATCCCGAATCCGGGCTGGAAGTGACCAAGCGCAGCGGACGCTTCGGCCCCTATATCCAGCTCGGGGACGGCAAGGAGGCGAAGCGTTCGTCGATCCCCAAGGACATCCCGGGCGAGGATTTCGACCTCGACTATGCGCTGCGGCTCTTGAGCCTGCCGCGCGAGGTCGGCGTGCATCCCGAAAGCGGCAAGGTCATCATGGCGGGGTTGGGGCGTTACGGCCCGTACCTGCTCCATGACGGCAAATATGCGAAGCTGACCGGGACGACCGAAATCTTCGACATCGGCATGAACGCCGCGGTCGTCCGCATCGCCGAAGCGGCGGCGGGCGGCGGGCGCGGGCGCACCAAGGCCGAACCGCTCAACACCTTTGGCCCGCACCCGACGAGCGGCGGCGAGATGAAGCTGATGGAAGGACGCTTCGGTCCCTATGTCACCGACGGCACGACCAACGCGACCTTGCCCAAGTCGATGGAACCCGCCGCGCTGACGCTCGAGGAAGCGATCGCGCTGATCGACGCGCGCGCCGCGAAGGGGCCTGCAAAGGGCAAGAAAAAGGCGGCGCCCAAGAAGGCGGCGGCGAAGAAGCCGGCGGCCAAGAAAAAGGCGCCCGCAAAGAAGGCCGCGGCGACAGAATAAGCCTCGTCATTGCGAGCGAAGCGAAGCAATCCAGAGCGGCCTTACACCGCTCTGGATTGCCGCGTCGCTACGTTCCTCGCAATGACCGGTTGCTGGCCCCCTAAGGCCGCTGCTCGTTCCACGCCGTGCCGGTCACCGGTGCGCCCGCGAACGTCCCCGCCGCGGTCGCCACGCCTTCATAGACATTGGCGTTGAAGGCGTCGAAGACCTGATCGGGGATCGACGAGGTGATCGTGATCGCCGCGTCGAAATCGGGGATCTGCACGAGGAATTCGAGAAAGAAGACTTGTCCGTTCGGCGCGGTCCACGTCGCCTCGCCGGGAGTCGTGATGCAATCCTCGAGGAAATAGGTCGTGCCGTCGGGAAACTGGATCGTCGCGTTCGACTGGTGCGGCTGGCCGCCCTGCGGCGGGGTCTCGGCGCTGACCGTCATATAGCTCGAGATATGGATGCCATTGTCGAGCTGCATGTCTTGCAGATACCACAGGATGGGGTTCGCTGAAGAACCGAACAGGCCATATTCATGGTCCATCCACGTCTGGCCGGTGACCGCGAACACCGTATCGCCGATCGCCACCGACCCGCTGACCTGGAGCCGCGTGAACGAGTAATAATAATTGTTGGTCTTCACCCCGCCGGGGTTCGCCGGGGTCGGATTGCACCCTGTGCCCCACACGATGAGCGGCGGACCCTGCTGCGCCATCACCAGGTCGAAGAGGATCGTCGATCCCGTCCCCTCGTCCTGGAACTGCGCCTTGACCGTCATGTTCGACGGGTCGGCTTGCGGCGCGGTCATCCACGCCCAATCATGATCGATCCCCGGATTGCCGAGTTTGACGTACCAGTCCTTGCTCGGGTCGGTTTCGGCCCATTCGCCGGGGGTGTGGGTCGCGGTGCTCTGATAATGGATCTGGTTCGCGACGTCGGACAGCATGATTTCGGTAAAGGCGAGCGGCGCGAAGCTCGCGGCGTTGATCTCGAAGCCGAAAACGCGGTCGCCGGCGACGAGTGTGCCGGTGTGCCACCACCATTCGGTGGGCGCTTCGGCGTGGCAATATTGGTCCTGCGGCAGCTTGATCGCGACTTCGGACGGTGGAACGGGAACGGGACTATTGGGCGACATGATCGATACTCCCCCTGTTGTGCCGCAAGATGCGGATGGTGATGATTATCATGCAGCATGTCTGGCGCGGACTTTTATTTGGTGACATCGCGAAAATATCGTCACCAATATTGTTATATTACCGCTGCATGACGTTTTTGCGGGAGAAAAGCGCAGATATTATTCGCTGCTCCGCGTAGTTCCCGCCTGCCGGAAGTCGTGATAGGATGCTCCCAACCGGGAGGTGTCCGATGCGCCGTTTGTGGGTTTTACTGTTGCTCCTCGCGGCCTCGTTCGCCGTCCCCGCAGCCGCGCAGCAGGCGGGCAGCCTGATCGCTGCCGAGCCGGTCGTCGACACGCCACCGGGGGTGCAGGCGTGGCGCGTGCAATATTGGACCTCCAACCAGAAGGGCGAACGGCTGCGCGTCACCGGCATCGTCGCCGCGCCGCGCGAGGCGGTGCCGCCGCGGCCGCGCCGCGTTATCGCCTGGACCCACGGCGCGTGGGGTGTCGCCGAAAAATGCGCACCGTCGCTCAGCCCCAATTTCTTTGCCGTGACGGCTGGAATCGATGCGGTGCGGCAGGGCTATGTCGTTGTCGCGCCCGATTATATCGGCCTCGCGAGCCCGACGATGCATCCGTTCCTCGTCGGCCCCGATACCGCGAATTCGGTGCTCGACGCGGTGCGCGCGGCGCGGGCGATCCCCGGCGCGGCAGCGGGCAACAGCTTTGCCGTGTGGGGCGAATCGCAGGGTGCGCACGCCGCGCTGTGGACCGCGATCGCCGCGCGCAGCTACGCGCCCGACCTGAACCTCGTCGCCACCGCCGCGGCCGCGCCGCCGACCGACCTTGCCGCCAATCTGCGCGACGGCAGCGACAAGAATGCGCGCGCCTTGCTGCTGTCCTTCACGCTGCACAGCTGGTCGACGCTTTATGGCTATTCGATGGACGGCGTCGCCAACCGTACGAACCAGGGCATCATCCACCGGCTGGCGGAAAACAACTGCATCAGCCTGGAAAAGAAGCCGAAGCTCGGCACGATCCTGGGCGTGCTGACCATCGTGCGCGCGACGAAGAACAAGGATATCGCCAAAATCGAGCCGTGGGGAAGCTTCGCCCGCGCCAACAGCGTCGACGCCGCGCGCGTTCCCGGCCCGCTGCTCATCGCGCAAAGCAGCAAGGACACGATCATCGCGCCCGCAGTGACGCGCAAATTCGCCAAGTCCGTCTGCCGGCGCGGCACGGCGCTGCGTTGGATCGACATGACCGGAGGCCATGTCGACGCGGCGCGCGACAGCGCCCAAGAAACGATCGGCTGGATCGGTGAACGGTTCGATGGGCAACCGCCGCCGAATGATTGTCGGCGGATTTAGCGCGTCAGCTGAAAATCCCGGGGTCGACGGGCGGCTTGCCGGACAGCCATGCGACGGCGTCGGCGCGGAACAGCACGGCTGCCGACGCGACCGAAAGCGCGGTCGAAAGCAGCGAGCCTGCGAGCGACAATGTCCCCAACCCGTCGGGATTGAACAGCCCGGCAATTGTCTGCAGCGCACCGATCGCGGTCAGCACGACGTAAATCCATTTCGCGACGTTGCTGCCGCGCCGCGCAATGGCGTACCAGAGCGCGAAAACGATCGCCAAGCTGATCACGAGGATGACAAAGACCACGCCGAACGACCCGCTTGATCGGCCGACGCCGGCCTCGCGGTCGAACGCCGTCGCCATCTCGTTCCAGGTGATGAAGGTGGTTACGATGCTGACCAAGGTCGACGACCAGAAGAGGCGTTCAAACAGGATGATCGACGGCGGTCGTTGCAAGATTTTTCCCCTTGATCGAAGCGGCTGCAGATCGATTAGCGACAAATATTGATCCGCGCCATTCAATCTCGGGCGATGCTCGGATCAGCATCTTATCAGTTGGCGCAGGCCACCAGTGCGGCGTGAAAAGTCCGGCCGAGGGAGTTGTCGCGCTGAATGATCCTGATTGCCGATCCAGTGCTGCAATTTGTTCGGCTAGGCAGCAGCACGACGGCTTCTGACCCATTAGCCAGCCGCACGACAGTACGGGTCTGCAATTGCCTCGTCCCGATTTGCTCGATACGAACGACCGTACCGCGAACAACCGTTTCTACGCCAGTTGCCGAAATATAGCCCCAGGCCAGGATCAGTGTCAGCGTGATCGATATGACGCCCAAGGCTATCCCATTGAGGAATATTGAACGAGGACGGGTGCCGGGTGTGTTCAACGGGTCGCTGGGCATGGCCCCGCCTCAATCCACCCAGTCAAGCCCCATGTCGCGGTACACGCCGCGGTCCTCGTCCCAGTTTGCCTTCACCTTCACATGCAGGAACAGATGCACCTTGCGCCCGAGCAATTCGGCGAGCTCGGCGCGCGATTTGCTGCCGATTTCCTTGATCCGCTCACCCTTGTGGCCGAGGATGATCGCGCGCTGATTGTCGCGTGCGACCAGAATCTGCTGGTGGATTTCGGCGCTGCCGTCCTTGCGCGTCGTGAATTTCTCGGTCTCGACGGTCGACTGGTAGGGCAGTTCCTCGTGGAGCTGGCGATAGAGCTGCTCGCGGGTGATTTCGGCGGCGAGCATCCGTTCGGGGGCATCGCTGACCTCGTCCTCGGGGAAATGCCAGGGTCCCTCGGGCATCAGGGCCGCCAGCGTCGTCTTGAGTTCGGGAACCCCGTCGCCGGTGCTCGCCGAGATGAAGAAGGTTTCGTCGAAGGCGACCCGCTCGTTGAGCTGGGTCGCGATCGTCAGCAGCTTGTCCTTCTTGGTCAGGTCGACCTTGTTGAGGACCAGGAATTTCTTCTCGGGGCGCCCCTCGATCCCCTGCAACACGCGTTCGGCGCGCTCGCCGAGCTTTGCCGCGGCATCGATCATCACCAGGATCGCCTCGGCCTGGTCGAGGCTGTTCCACGCCGCGGCGACCATCGCGCGGTCGAGCCGGCGGGTCGGGGCAAAAATGCCGGGGGTGTCGATCAGCACGATCTGCGTCTCGCCGTCCATGGCGACGCCCATCAGGCGGGTGCGTGTCGTCTGCGCCTTGGGGCTGACGATCGCGACCTTCTGGCCGACGAGCGCGTTGACGATGGTCGATTTGCCCGCATTCGGCGCGCCGACGACGGCGACGAAACCGCAACGATGGGTCATTCTTTCAATCCTTCCAGGATCGCGAGCATCGCGATCGCCGCGGCCTTTTCGGCCGCCTGTTTCGATGCGCCTTCGCCTTCGGCCTCGGCGAGCTTGCCGACGGTCACGCCGACGCGAAAGCGCGGGGCATGGTCGGGGCCTTCGCGGCGGATCAGGCGATATTCGGGGGGCTTGCGGCCCTTGGCGGCGGCCCATTCCTGCAGCGCCGCCTTGGGGTGTTTGGGCGCCGACACCTGGCCGTCGATCATCTCACCCCAATATTTGACGATGAAGGCGCGCGCGGGCTCGTCGCCATGGTCGAGCCACAGCGCGCCGATCAGCGCCTCGAGCACGTCGGCGGCGATATTGTCGCTGTACCGCCCGCCGTCGCCGATCGCCTGGGTGCCGAAGCGGACATGCGCGTTGAGGTCGAGCCCCTGCGCGATCCGCGCGCAGGTTTCGCCCGAGGCGAGCACATGGAGGCGCGACGACAGCTCGCCCTCGGTCGCCTTGGGAAAGCGGCGGAAGAGTTCGGACGCGATGACGAGGCCGAGCACGCGGTCGCCGAGATATTCGAGCCGCTGATAATCGGCAGCGCCGCTGCTGCCGTGGGTCAGCGCCTCATGATAGAGGCCGATGTCGCGCGGTTCGGCGCCGGTGATGGCTGCGATCGTTTCGGCGGAGGCGCCGCCGCTCAAAAGCCTTCCCCGATGCGCTCCCAGCGCGCCGCGGTGAACCAGCTGATCGGGTTGATCCAGCTTGCCGAACCATCGGTCGAGAACATGCCGACCAGCGCGTGGCCGACCAGATTTTCCTCGGGGACCAGGCCGATGCCGCCACCTTCCTGCGCCGGGAAGCGGCTGTCGGCGCTGCGGTCGCGGTTGTCGCCCATCAGGAACAAATGCCCCTCGGGCACCGTGACCAGCGTCGTATTGTCCTGCGCGATGCTCATGATGTCGAGCACGGCATAGCTTTTGCCGTTGGGCAGCGTTTCCTTGAACTGCGGATAGCGGCACTGGCGCTGGCCGTCGGCGGCGATTTCCTCGAACTGCATCGCGAAGCAGGGCAGGGTGCCTTCGTTGCGCGCGGCGTCGATCATGTTCGCGGTCACCGGGATCACGAAATCGGCCATCTTTTCGCGCGGCAGCGGCTTGCCGTTCAGCCAGACGATGCCGTCGCGGACCTGCACCGTGTCGCCGGGCAGGCCGATCACGCGCTTGATATAATCATTGTCGTTGACCGGCGGCGCCTTGAACACGACGACGTCGCCGCGCTCGGGGGTCTTGGCGAAGATGCGCCCGGGGATCAGGGGCACGCTGAACGGCAGGCTGTATTTCGAATAGCCATAGGCCATCTTGTTGACGAGCAGATAGTCCCCGATCAGCAGCCGTGGCTGCATCGATTCCGACGGAATATTGAACGGCGACAGGAAAAAGCTGCGGAAAATCAGCACCGCGATCGCCAACCAGGCGAGGAAGCGCACCGTGTCGATCGCCTCTTCCTTCGCGCTCATCGGAGCGGGGGCGGGCGTCGGGTTCGCGGGGCCGGCGGGGGCGGCGTATTGGCGGTCAGGCTGGCGTCGGTCATGGCGCGGCATTTGGCGATGAATAGGTCTTCGCGCAAGCAAATATCGGCGGATGGCACTGGCGTGCGCGGCAGCGCGGACCTATGGATTGAGCCATTATTCATCCCGTTCGCATCGAACGAAGTAGAGATGCCCGTCGGCCTGGCGCCGTGCTTCGGGGTGTCTCGACTTCGCTCGACACGAACGGAGAGAGGGAAGTTCGATATATGACCCGATCCGATCAAGCCTGGCAGGCGCTCGCCGACTGGCAGCCGCAGCGGCTGACCGACCTCGTCGCCGCCGACCCCGCGGCGCGACTGGGCAAGCTGGTCCGCAATGTCGCCGACATCCGCTTCGACTTCGCCAAGACCCATCTCGACGACGCCGCGATCGCCATATTGTCGGACCTCGCGGCTGCGCAGGATTTCGGCGGACGCCGCAAGACCTTGTTCGCGGGCGGCGTCGCCAACCCGAGCGAGGACCGCGCCGCCGAACATAGTGCCGAACGCGGCGACGGCGCGCCCGAGTCCGTGCACCGCGCGCAGGCGCTGCACCAGCGGATGCGGATGCTGATCGACGCGATCGAGGCCGGTGCGTTCGGCGAAATCCGCCATTTGCTGCACATCGGCATCGGCGGGTCGGCGCTCGGCCCCGACCTGCTCGTCGATGCTCTGGGGCGCGGCGGGGCGCGCTATGACGTCGCGGTCGTCTCGAACGTCGACGGCGCCGCGCTCGACGAGGCCTTCGCCAAATTCGATCCGGCCTGCACATTGATCGCGGTCGCGTCGAAGACTTTCACCACGACCGAAACCCTGCTCAACGCCGCCTCGGCGCTGCAATGGCTGGAGGAGGCCGGGGTGCCCGATCCGTTCGGGCGCGTCATCGCGCTCACCGCGATGCCCGAACGCGCGATGGAGTGGGGTGTCGACGAGACGCGCATCCTGCCCTTCGCGGAATCGGTCGGCGGACGCTATTCGCTCTGGTCGTCGATCGGTTTTCCGGCCGCGCTGGCGCTCGGCTGGGACGCCTTCGCCGACATGCTCGAGGGCGCAGCCGAGATGGACCGCCATTTTCGCCTGTGCGACGGCGCCGACAATGTCGGCCTGCTCGCCGCCTTTGCGGATCAGATCTACGCCAACCGCCTCGCCTGCCAGACGCGCGCGGTCTTCGCCTATGACGAACGGCTGCGCCTGCTGCCCTCCTATCTCCAGCAGCTCGAAATGGAATCGAACGGCAAGGGCGTGATGCTGGACGGCAAGCCGCTCGACCGCGCGAGCGCGTTGATCACCTGGGGCGGGGTCGGCACCGATGCGCAGCATGCGGTGTTCCAGCTTCTGCATCAGGGCACCCACCTGATCCCCGTCGAATTCGTCGTCGCGCGCGAGCCCGATCATCTGCTCGACGAGGCGCATCACGAAACGCTCGTCGCCAACTGCATCGCGCAGGGCGCGGCGCTGATGACCGGGCGCGCGAGCAGCGACGGCGCGCGCAACTACCCCGGCGACCGGCCGTCGACGACGATCCTCCTTGACCAGGTCACCCCGCGCAGCCTCGGCGCGCTGATCGCCTTTTACGAGCATCGCGTCTTTGCCAATGCGGTGCTGCTCGGCATCAATCCCTTCGACCAGTTCGGGGTCGAACTGGGCAAGGAAATGGCCAAGGGCCTGTCCGAAGGCACCGTCGAGTTCGACGCCGCGACACAGGCGCTGATGGCGGCGGCGCTGGGGGAATAGCCTTCGTCATTGCGAGAAGCCGAAGGCGACGAAGCAATCTCCAGCCATCGGCCTTGCGCGTGGTCGATAGCTGGAGATTGCTTCGCTTCGCTCGCAATGACGAGTTTGGACGGTCTGAGCGTAAAATTCGATTGGCAAGCTGCCGCCGCGTAACCACATAGGCGCTCGCTGCGAAGTGCAGCCACCATCCTTCAGGGGCCGTCCATGAGCAATTTCGACTATGATCTCTTCGTCATCGGCGCCGGGTCGGGCGGGGTACGCGCCTCGCGCATCGCCGCGTCGCACGGTGCGCGCGTCGCGGTGGCCGAGGATTATCGCGTCGGCGGCACCTGCGTCATCCGCGGCTGTGTGCCCAAGAAACTGCTCGTCTATGGCGCCCATTTCGCCGAGGACCTGAAGGATGCGCGCCATTTCGGCTGGGACGTCCCCGACTGCAAATTCGACTGGGACCGGCTGCGCGACAATGTCCAGGCGGAGGTCACGCGGCTCGAAGGCCTCTATGGCCAGACGCTCGAAAACCATAAGGTCACCGTCTTCAAGACGCGCGCGACGATCGCGGGGCCGCAGAAGGTGCGGCTTGCCGACGGCACCGAACTGACCGCCGAACGCATCCTCGTCGCGACCGGCGGCTGGCCGCATGTTCCCGAGTTTCCGGGCAGCGAGCATGCGATCACCTCGAACGAGGTGTTCCACTTGGATAAATTGCCCAAGCGCGTGGTGATCGCGGGCGGCGGCTATATCGCCAACGAATTCGCTGGCATCTTCAACGAATTCGGCAGCAAGGTGACGATCGTCAATCGCGGCGACACGATCCTGCGCGGTTACGACGAGCAGATCCGCGACCGGCTGCTGCAGATTTCGATGACCAAGGGCATCGACTTCAAGTTCAACGCGCCTTTCGAGAAGATCGTCAAGAATGACGACGGTACATTGACCGTGCATCTGGGCGGCTGCGAGCCGATCGTCGCCGATGCGGTGCTCGTCGCGGCGGGGCGTGTGCCGAACACCAAGGGCGTCGGGCTGGAGGAGGTCGGCGTCGACCTCGACGACCATGGCGCGATCAAGGTCGACGAAAGCAATCAGTCCTCGGTGCCGAGCATCTATGCCGTCGGCGACGTTACCAATCGCATCCAGTTGACGCCCGTCGCGATCCGCGAGGGGCAGGCCTTTGCCGACAGCGTGTTCGGCGGCAAGCCGACCGTGGTCGATTATCAGAATGTCCCGAGCGCGGTGTTCAGCCACCCGCCGATCGGCGCGGTCGGCATGACCGAAGCCGAGGCGCGCAACAAGCTGGGCAGCATCCGCGTTTATACCAGCGATTTCCGCGCGATGAAGAATGTCCTCGCCGGCCGTAACGAGCGCGCGCTGTACAAGATGGTGGTCAATGCCGCGACCGACCAGGTCGTCGGGCTCCACATGATCGGCCCCGACGCGCCCGAGATTTTGCAGGCGGCGGCGATCGCGGTGAAGGCGGGACTGACCAAGGCCGATTTCGACAACACCGTCGCGCTGCACCCGAGCATGGCCGAGGAACTGGTGCTGCTGAAATAAGGTTTCGGCCTGCAACGCAAATGCGCTACCTTCGCGGCCAGAACAGGCATGGAGGGGCGCATGGCGGGCACGGCATTGGTCACCGGGGGCAGCGGTTATATCGCGGGTTTCCTGATCCGGCAGCTGATCGACAATGGCTGGCACGTCCACACGACCGTGCGCAGCCTGAAGCGCGAGCCGGAGGTGCGCGGCTGGCTCGATGTCGACAACGACAAGCTCGACTTCTTCGCCGCCGACCTCGAGCATGACACGGGCTGGGCCGAGGCGATCACGGGTTGTTCGCATGTCGCGCATGTCGCCTCGCCGTTTCCGCTCGATGTTCCTAGACAGGCCGACGATCTGGTGATCCCGGCGCGCGAGGGGGCGCTCAGGGCGCTGCGTTTCGCGCGCGCTGCCGGGGTGACACGCTTCGTCCTGACCTCGTCGATGGCGGCGGTCGCCTATGGGCATGGCAAGGGCCGCGACCTCTATAACGAGGCCGACTGGAGCAATCTCGATAACCCCGAGGTCATGCCCTATCCACGCTCCAAGACCGTCGCCGAGCGCGCGGCGCGCGACTGGGTCGCGGCCGAGGGCGGCGATATGGAATTCGCCTCGGTCAATCCGGCAGCGGTGTTCGGACCTTTGCTCAGCGACGACCTGTCGACATCGATCGAGGTCGTGAAACAATTGCTCGAAGGCAAGGTGCCGATGTGCCCCGACGTCGGGTTCGGCATCATCGACGTGCGCGACGTTGCCGACATGCATTATCGCGCGCTGACGGTCGAGGGGATCCGGGACGAACGCTTCGTCTGCTCGGGCCCCTTCCTGAAATTCATCGATGTTGCGTATATCCTGACCGCCAATCTTGGCGAAGAGGCGCGCAAGGTGCCGACGCGTAAGATGCCCGACTGGCTGCTCAAGGCGCTCGCGATCTTTCGGCCCGAACTCAAACAGGTCGTCGCCGAACTCGGCAATGTGCGCGGCGGCGACAGCAGCCATGCGATGCAGCGGCTCGGTTGGTCGATGCGGCTGCCCGAGGAAGCGATCCTCGCGACGGCGCATGATTTGATCGGGCGCGGGATTGTGAAGGTCTGAAAATCCCCCTCCCATTTATGGGAGGGGTTAGGGGAGGGCCTGTTTCCTTCCAAAGGTAGGCGTCTTTGGACACGCCCTCCCCCAACCCCTCCCGCAAGCGGGAGGGGAGAAAGATCAAGCAATCGTCGGAACGATCCCGCCTTCGGCGCGGATCGCCGCGCCGTTGGTCGCCGCCGCAAGCGGGCTGGCGAGGAACGCTACCGTCGCGCCGATTTCATCGGCGTCGATCAGCCGGCGGATCAGCGACAGCGGGCGCAGTTCCTCGAAAAACGCCGTTTCGCGTTCGGCTTCGGGCGCGTCGGGGTTCGACACCACCGACTGGATGAAATCGACGATCCCTTCGGACCGCGTTGGCCCCGGCAGCACCGAATTGACCGTCACACCGCTGCCCCTGGTCTGCTCGGCGAGGCCGCGCGCGATGGTCAGCTGCGCGGTCTTGGTCATGCCGTAATGGATCATCTCGGCGGGCGGCAGCAGCCCGCTTTCGCTCGCGATGAAGATCACCCGGCCCCAGTTCTTCTCGAGCATCTTGGGGAAATAATGCCGCGACAGCCGCGCGCCGCTGACGACATTGACCTCGAAGATATGGTGCCAGTCGGCGTCGCTGATCTCCGCGAAGGGCTTGGCTTCGTAGATGCCGAGGTTGTTGACGAGGATATCGACTGCGGGAACCGCGGCGATCAGCGTCGCGGCGCCTTCGGCGGTCGCGGGGTCGGCGAGCACGGGGCGGATCGTCCCCGCCTGCGCCAGTTCGGCGGCGGCTTCGTCGAGCTTCGCCTGGTTGCGGCCGGTGATGACGACTTCGACGCCCGCCTCGGCGAGGCGCTTCGCGATGGCGAAGCCGATACCGGCGGTCGATCCGGTGACGAGGGCGGTCTTGCCTTGAAGTTTCAGGTCCATGATGCGTTTCCTTGGATAAAGGCCTGCTGATGGAGACGAAGATAGCGTTGCCGCTCATTGTTGATTAGAATGTCGCTTATCATTTCAGAAGTGATTCAAGATCATGGATAATCGGTTCGGCGATATCGAGACCTTCCTGGCGGTGGCGAGCGGCGGCAGCTTTGCCGCGGCTGCAAAGGCGCTGCGGCTCACACCCTCGGCGGTCAGCCGCAGCATCGCGCGATTGGAGCAAAGGCTCGGCACGATACTCTTCCGCCGCACGACGCGCTCGCTGGCGCTGACCGCCGAAGGCAGTGCCTATCGCGACCGGATGAGCGTGCTGCTCGCCGAGATCGAAACGGTTGAGAGTGACCTCGGCCGCGAGAAACAGGGGCCGCGCGGATTGCTTCGCGTCAACGCATCGCCGTCGATCGGGGTGCCGTTGCTGCCGATCCTGCCGCGCTTCACCGCGCGCTATCCCGAGATTATCCTCGACCTCGCGCTCTCGGACACAATCGTCGACCTGGTCGAGGAACGCGCCGACATCGCGATCCGCATCGGCCCGCTGCGCGACACCAGCCTGCGCGCCAAGAAGCTCGGGCACAGCCGGATGGTCCTCGTCGCGAGCCCGGCCTATCTCGCGCGCCGCGGCACCCCGCACACGCCCGACGATCTCGACGGACATGATTGCCTGCGTTTCAGCTTCCGCCGCTCGATCGACAGCTGGCCCTTCCTTGTTGGTGGCCGCGTCGTCCACCGACCGGTTCCCGGCAGCTTCTTCGGCAATTCGGGCGACCTCGTGCGCCAGATGGCGGTCGCTGGCGGCGGCATTGCGCGCCACGGCCATTTTCATGTCGCCGCCGATCTCGCGGCGGGGCGGCTCGTCGAGTTGCTGCCCGATTATCACCCCGGCGATGGCGAGGATATCCACGCGCTCTACGCGCCCGAGGACCGCGCCGCGACGCGCATCCGCGCCTTTCTCGATTTCCTCGACGAAGAGCTGGTGATCGACGGCTAGCCGATCCGGTACGGCACCACGTCGCGCCGGTCGGGATCGACCAGTATGGGTCGGTCGCTCGGCGGGAAGGCGCGTTGGTCGCAATCGTCGCGCGGGCAGATGCGGCACGACGATCCGATGCGCGTTGCCGCCTGCGGCGCGGCGACATCGACCCCGTCGGCATAAACGAACTCGCCCGCATATTGCGCCTCGCATCCCAGCGCGACGGCGTAGCGGCGTGGGGATCGTGCATAGCTGCCCGAGGGTTTGACCAGCCCCTTCGCCATCGACACATAGCGCAGCCCGTCGGGCGTCTCGGCGAGCTGGAACAATATGCGGTCGGGGATCGCGGCGGCTTCGTGGACGATCCACAGCGGACAGGCGCCGCCGAAACGCGCGAATTGCAGCCGCGTCGCGCTGTGCCGCTTGGTGATATTGCCCGCCATATCGACGCGGCAGAAAAACATCGGGATGCCGCGCGCGCCGGGGCGCTGGAGGGTCGAGAGGCGGTGGCACGCCTGCTCGAAACTGACGCCATAATCCATGCGCAGCCGGTCGATGTCGTGGCGCACGCTGCGCGCGCTGGCGCGGAATGGCGCATAGGGCATCAGCACCGCGCCCGCGGCGTAATTGGCCAGCCCGACGTGGAGCAACTGCCGCGCTGCCGCGGTGCGCAGCGGCGACGCCTCGACCACCGCCGCGATCTCGTTCGCGAGCGCCAGCGCGGCGAGCTGGTGCGCCAACTGAAACCGCCGGCTTTCGGCGGGCTGCGACGGGTCGATCACCAGATGGCGCATTGTCGCGTCATAATCGCGCAGCGCCTGCGTCTGGTTGTAGACGATCGAAATGCCGAGCGCGTCGCGCAGCCGCCGCTCGATCGTCTCGACCGCGGGAGAGGGCGATTTGCCGCGCAATTGCGCCGCCAGCACCTCGGCGGCGCGGTCGATGCTGTCGACATAATTGCCCGCGTCGTGAAACCAGTCGCGCACCTCTTCCCACGGCAGGCGGCTGCCCTCGGCGGTGCCGCCGGTCAGCGCCTCGTCGATGATCTGCAATCGCTGGCCCGCGCGGCGATAGGCGGCGTGGAGCGCGACGAATTGGTCGGCGAGCTGCGGCTGTTGCAGCGCGGCGCGTTCGAGCTGTTCGGGGGGCAGGGGCGAGGCGGCGAAGAGCGGATCGGCGGCGGCTTCGCGCAGCGCGCCCTGGCGGCGGTCGCCGGTGTCGGTTGCAACCTCTTCCCATTCGAGCGGAAACAGGCGTTGCAGCCGGTCGAGCAGCGCGGGGGTCAGCGGGCGGTCGTCATGCTCGATCTGGCTGAGGTAGGAGGCCGAGATGCCGAGCTGCGCGGCGAAGTCGGCCTGGCGGATCGCGCGGGTTTCCCGAAGTTGGCGAAGTTGTCGCCCAGCGTAGAGGCGGGTTGGGGTCATATGACGCAGGCTACTTTGCAAACTGTCACTTTGCAACTTTGCAAATTCGCATTTGCATCGCGGCCCCGGTGGGCGCAGACGGCATGTTCGATTTATCCGGAGAGACGCATGTCCGCCAATATCGCCGAAATGGAACGCCGCCGCGCCGCCGCCGCTTTGGGCGGCGGGCAAAAGCGCATCGATGCGCAGCACAGCAAGGGCAAGCTGACCGCGCGCGAGCGGCTCGACGTGCTGCTCGACCATGGCTCGTTCGAAGAGCTCGACACCTATGTCGAACATAATTGCACCGATTTCGGCATGGAAAATCAGAAGATACCGGGCGACGGCGTCGTCACCGGCAGCGGCACGATCAACGGTCGCCTCGTCTATGTGTTCAGCCAGGACTTCACGGTTTTCGGCGGCGCTTTGTCCGAGCGCCACGCCGAGAAGATCATGAAAGTCATGGACAATGCGATGAAGGTCGGCGCGCCGGTGATCGGCCTGAACGACAGCGGCGGCGCGCGCATCCAGGAGGGCGTCGCGTCGCTCGGCGGCTATGCCGAGGTGTTCCAGCGCAACGTGCTGGCGTCGGGCGTGGTGCCGCAGATCAGCCTGATCATGGGCCCGTGCGCGGGCGGCGCGGTTTACAGCCCGGCGATGACCGACTTCATCTTCATGGTGAAGGACAGCAGCTACATGTTCGTCACCGGCCCCGATGTGGTCAAGACGGTGACCAACGAGGTGGTGACGCAGGAAGAACTGGGCGGCGCGATCACCCACACGACCAAGAGCTCGGTCGCCGATATCGCGTTCGAGAATGATATCGAGGCGCTGCTCGCGACGCGCGACTTCTTCGACTATCTGCCCGAAAACAACCGCAGCGGGGTGCCCGAGCGCCCGACCGACGACCCGTGGGACCGCGCCGAGCCGAGCCTCGACACGCTGATCCCGCCCAATGCGAACCAGCCCTATGACATGCACGAGCTGATCCGCAAAACGGTCGACGAGGGCGATTTCTTCGAGGTGCAGCCGGCGCATGCGGGCAATATCCTCTGCGGCTTCGGGCGCATCGAGGGGCGCACGATCGGCATCGTCGCGAACCAGCCGATGGTGCTCGCGGGGGTGCTCGACATCAATTCGTCGAAGAAGGCCGCGCGTTTCGTGCGCTTCTGCGACGCGTTCGAAATCCCGATCGTCACCTTCGTCGACGTGCCCGGCTTCCTGCCCGGCACCGCGCAAGAATATAATGGCATCATCAAACATGGTGCGAAGCTGCTGTTCGCTTATGCCGAGGCGACGGTGCCCAAGATCACGGTCATCACGCGCAAGGCCTATGGCGGCGCCTATGACGTGATGGCGTCGAAGCATCTGCGCGGCGATCTGAATTATGCCTGGCCGACCGCCGAGATCGCGGTGATGGGCGCAAAGGGCGCGGTCGAGATCATCTTCCGCAGCGACATCGGCGACCCCGAGAAGATCGCGCAGCGCACCAGGGAATATGAGGACCGCTTCGCCAACCCGTTCGTCGCGGCGTCACGCGGCTATATCGACGAGGTCATCCACCCGCACAACACGCGCAAAAGGATCGCGCTGGGGCTGCGCAAGCTGCGGAACAAGCAGTTGGAGAATCCGTGGAAGAAGCATGACAATATTCCGCTGTGACCGATCAAAGGCGCAAGGATTTGAGAGTTGCGGCCTTTTTTGTGGTCGCGGTGATTCTGGTAGTAGTCGCTGTTTTCGTCGGTCAACCCGGTCGCCGGTCAATCGGCGGTTTGGTATTGGGACCGATGATGATTGGATACGCTTTGTACGGACTGTCGAAGGGCAATTTTACGGAGCTTTCGAAAAGCAACCGGGGGGCGAGCCCAGCGCAGTTTTGGTTCGTGTTTGGGGTCTTCGCATCGTGTGGAGTGGCGATGCTGGTCATCGGCATTGAAGCGTTGGTAAGGGATTGAATCGCATGAAACTGGGCCGACTGAGCCACATCGGTGCAATCTTACTTATTGCCGCGGTTCCGTCGGCCGCACAGGAAGGCGCCGATCAATGGGAGCGCGGCGACGATCCGGTGACGCTGACCAATGGATTGCGCCATATTGCGAGCAATATCTATGTTACCTGTTCGCCGCACGGCGGTTTCGTCCGCATATCGGTCCCCGCGGCGAGCGACCATGACATGGCACTGGCGGCGGGCGATGTGACGAGCAGCGTCTTCGAACGCACGCTGACCGACGGGCGGCTTCATGGTTTCACCAATGCCGACGATCCGCTCTACGCGGCGGCTCTTGCCCATCGCGGCCTGAACATCGACGGCAAGGCGCTCGGCTTTTCGGACAAGGATGTCCGCTATTTCTCGCTGCTGATGCGCGTGTGCAAGGACCCTTCATGATCGCCAAATTCGTTCTCCCCGCGCTGGTGCCGATCTTCGCCGCGCCGACCGCCGCGCTCGCGGCGGACAAGGCTTTCCCGATCCAGCTCGCCGACGAGGCGACCCCCGATCTTGCCGAAGCCTTTGTCGAGGCGTTCGAGACTCCGATGGCCGCGTCGAGCGACCTCGAAGCGGTGCGGGTGATCGACGAGCGGAGCTATCATTTCCGCCCTGTGGCGATGCACAAGATCGGCGACCATCTGTGGGCGCTGCTCAGCACCGGCAGTCTGGAGGATGCGGGGCATAGCGACGGCGGCATCAACGCGGTCCATTATCTGCGCGATGCCGAGGGCGGCTGGCAGCGGGCGGGCGAATGGCTGAACCTCGGTGCGGTCGGCACCGTCGGCAATGCCGCGACCGGCTGGGCGTTCAGCGATGCGATCGGCAAATATCCCTATCTGGTCACCTCGGGCGGCGGCGTGTGGCAGGGCTGCGCGATCAGCACCGCGACGCTGACCGAACTGGCGCCGGGTGGCCCGGTCGACCGCGCGGGCTTCACCGACGCGATGAGTTCGGGCGCGGGGACCGGGCAGGCGGACGGCGAATATGACGGCCGGATCGTCGCCGCCGAACCCGACAAGAGCTTTACCGTCGGTTACACCGGCACGCGATCGTTCACGCAGCGCTATGTGCTGAAGGACGGAAAATATGCGCTGGTCGGCATCGACCAGGTTCCGGGTTGCTGAGGCGGCGTGATGGAATGGCTCTGGGCCGCCATCTCGGTCTGCTGGACCATCGGTGCATGGGTCGTCGCGCGCGCGGTGTGGGCGATGGCGCAGAGTTGGAGCGCGAGCGGCATGGTCGATAGCGGGTTGGCCGGCGGCCTGTCGCGCGACGCCAACCCCGTCGGCTTTGCGCTGGCACGCGGCGCCGCGTTGCTGGTCGCGGGATTGGCGTTGCTTTTCGTCGCGATCGGGATCGCGATCACCTTGGGATGGATATCGAGGGCTTTATGAAACTGGGACGTTTGAACCATATCGGCGTTGCGACGCCGTCGATCGCCGACAGCATCGTCTTTTACCGCGACGTGATGGGCGCGACGAAGATCCACGCGCCGTTCGACCTGCCCGAGCAAGGGGTGAAGGTGTGTTTCGTCGATACGCCGGGCACCGACGGCGCTCTGAACGGGACGCAGATCGAGCTGGTCGAGCCGCTGCCCGGCAACACGTCGATCGCGAGCTTCCTCGAGAAGAACCCGGCGGGCGGGCAGCATCATATGTGCTACGAGGTGCCCGACATTCATGCCGCCAAGGCGGCGTTCGAGGCGCTGGGCAAGCGCGTGCTCGGCGAGCCCCGCATCGGGGCGCATGGGACGCTGATTTTCTTCGTCCACCCGCGCGATATGGGCGGGGTGCTGACCGAGATCATGGAGACGCCGAAGGGCGATCATTAATCCGTGTTCCCCGGCGCAAGCCGGGGCCCATGACTTCTGGACCCCGGCTTGCGCCGGGGAACATAAAAAGAGACTGCATATGACCGACAAACCAACGCTCGACCAATGGGCCGCCGCCGCGACCAAGGAAGTGAAGGGCAAGGACCTCACCTGGCACACCCCCGAGGGGATTGACGTCAAGCCGCTCTACACGGCCGAGGACGTCACCACCGACCCCGGCCTGCCCGGCTTCGCGCCCTTCACGCGCGGGGTGCGCGCGTCGATGTATGCCGGGCGGCCGTGGACGATCCGGCAATATGCCGGCTTTTCGACCGCCGAGGAATCGAATGCCTTCTATCGCCGCAACCTCGCGGCGGGGCAGAAAGGCCTGTCGGTCGCTTTCGACCTTGCGACCCACCGCGGCTATGACAGCGACCATCCGCGCGTTACCGGCGACGTCGGCAAGGCGGGGGTCGCGATCGACAGCGTCGAGGATATGAAAATCCTGTTCGACGGCATTCCGCTCGACCAGATGTCGGTTTCGATGACGATGAACGGCGCGGTGATCCCGATCCTCGCCTTCTTCATCGTCGCGGGCGAGGAGCAGGGAGTCGACCGCAAATTGCTCGACGGCACGATCCAGAACGACATCCTCAAGGAGTTCATGGTCCGCAACACGTACATCTATCCGCCCGAACCGAGTATGCGGATCATTTCGGACATTTTCGGCTATACCAGCCGCGAGATGCCGAAGTTCAACAGCATCTCCATCTCCGGCTATCATATGCAGGAAGCCGGCGCGACGCAGGTGCAGGAGCTGGCCTTCACCATCGCCGACGGCATGGAATATGTGAAATATGGCGTGGCGTCGGGGCTCGATATCGACAAATTCGCCGGGCGGCTGAGCTTCTTTTTCGCGATCGGCATGAATTTCTTCATGGAAATCGCCAAGCTGCGCGCGGCGCGCGTGTTGTGGCATCGCGCAATGACCACGCTGGGCGCGCAGGACGAGCGGTCGAAGATGCTGCGCACCCACTGCCAGACATCGGGCGTCTCGCTGACCGAACAAGACCCGTATAACAACGTCATGCGGACGACGATCGAGGCGATGGCGGCGATGCTCGGCGGCACGCAGAGCCTGCACACCAACGCGCTCGACGAGGCGATCGCGCTGCCGACCGATTTCTCGGCGCGTATCGCGCGCAACACCCAGATCGTCATCCAGGAAGAGACCGGGATGACCAAGGTCGTCGACCCGCTCGGCGGCAGTTATTATGTCGAAGCGCTGACCCAGCAACTCGTCGATGCGGCGCAGGAAATCATCGACCGCGTCCAGTCCGAAGGCGGCATGGCGAAAGCGGTCGCGGCGGGCTGGCCCAAGGCGATGATCGAGACCGCGGCGGCGTCGCGGCAGGCGCGGGTCGATCGCGGCGACGACGTCATCGTCGGGGTGAACAAATATCGTCTGAAGGACGAGGACCTGCTCGAAACGCTCGAGGTCGATAACGCCAAGGTGCGCGAGGGCCAGATCGCGCGGATCAACAAGACCAAGGCGAACCGCGACGAAGCGGTGTGCCAGGCGGCGCTGAAAGCCTTGCGCGACGGCGCGGCGGGGCAGTCGAGCATCGAGAACAACCTCCTCGCGCTCGCGGTCGAGGCGGCGCGCGCCCGCGCGACGCTCGGCGAAATCTCGTCGGCGATGGAGGAAAGCTTCGAGCGTTACGGCACCCAGCCGACCCCGGTGAAGGGCGTCTATGCCGCGCCCTATGAGGGCGACGCGCGCTGGCAGCAGGTGCTCGACGGCGTCGCGGCGGTTGAACGTCGCATGGGGCGCAAACCCAAATTGCTCGTCGCCAAGATGGGGCAGGACGGCCACGACCGCGGCGCGAACATCATCGCCTCGGCCTTCGGCGACATGGGCTTCGACGTCGTGTCGGGGCCGCTGTTCCAGACCCCCGAAGAGACGGTCGTGCTTGCGCTCGACAGCGGCGTCGATGTCGTCGGCGCGTCGAGCCTCGCCGCCGGGCACAAGACGCTGATCCCCGAACTGATCGGCAAGCTGCGCGAAGCCGGCCGCACCGACATCAAGGTGATCGCGGGCGGGGTCATCCCGCCGCAGGATTACGACTATCTGCGCGACGCCGGGGTGCAGGGCATCTACGGCCCCGGATCGAATGTCGTCGAATGCGCGGCCGATGTGCTGCGCCTGCTCGGCCACAATATGCCGCCGCTGGAGGATGCCGCATGACCGGACAGAAGCCTGAAACGCTGTCGGTCCATGCGGGGACCGCTCCCGATCCGACGACCAAGGCGCGGATCACCCCGATCTATCAGACCGCATCCTATGTCTTCGACGACGTCGATCATGCGGCGCGCCTGTTCAACCTGCAGGAATTCGGGAATATCTACACCCGGATCATGAACCCGACGAACGGCGCGCTGGAAGGCAAGATCGCCGCGCTCGAAGGCGGGCAGGCGGCGTTGGCGGTGGCGTCGGGCCATGCCGCGCAATTCCTGGCGTTTCACACGCTGATGGAGCCGGGCTGCGAGATCGTCGCGGCGAAGAAACTCTATGGCGGGTCGCTCAACCAGCTCGGCCAGAGCTTTCGCAAGATGGCCTGGCACACGCAGTTCGTCGACGCCGACGATGCGGGCAATGTCGCCGCGGCGATCAGCGACAAGACACGCGCGGTGTTCATCGAAAGCCTCGCCAATCCGGGCGGCGTCGTGCAGGACATCGAGGCGATCGCCAAGGTCGCGCATGATGCCGGGGTGCCGCTGATCGTCGACAACACGATGGCGACGCCGATCCTGTGCCGCCCGATCGAGCATGGCGCCGACATCGTCGTCCATTCGACCACCAAATTCCTCAACGGCCATGGCAATGCCATCGGCGGGGTGATCGTCGATGCGGGCAGCTTCGACTGGGCGAAGGGCGGCAAATATCCGACGCTGAGCGAACCCAATGCCTCCTATCACGGGCTGAAGTTCACCGAGGCGTTCGGCAATCTCGCCTTCATCCTCGCCGCGCGCACGCTGGGCCTGCGCGACCTGGGGCCCGCGCTCGCGCCGATGAACGCCTTCCTCGCGCTGACCGGCATGGAGACGCTGGCGCTGCGGATGGACCGGCATTGCAGCAATGCGATCGCGCTCGCCAAATGGCTGCAGGCGCATCCGGCGGTGAGCTGGGTGTCCTATGCGGGGCTGCGCGAAAGCCCGTACCACGAACTGGCACACAAATATCTCGGCGGCCGCGCCGGATCGGTTTTCACCTTCGGGCTCAAGGGCGGATATGATGCCGGGGTCCGGCTGGTGTCGTCGGTCAAGCTGTTCAGCCACCTCGCCAATCTTGGCGATACGCGCTCGCTCATCATCCACCCCGCATCGACCACGCACAGCCAATTGGACGCCGACGAACTGGCACAGGCGGGGGCCGGCCCCGACGTCGTGCGCGTGTCGGTGGGCATCGAGCATATCGACGACATCATCGCCGACCTGGCGCAGGCATTGGAGACTATCGCGTGACTGAGAGCCGTACCGACTGGACCCGCGAGGAAATCGCCGAGCTGTTCGACCTGCCGTTCGACGAGCTGATGTGGGAGGCGCAGGGCGTCCACCGCCGGCATCATGCGCGCGGGCAGGTGCAGCTGTGCACCTTGCTCAGCATCAAGACCGGCGGCTGCGTCGAGGATTGCGGCTATTGCTCGCAGTCGAAGCATGCCGACAGCGGGCTCAAGGCGACCAAGCTGATGGACGTGCGCGCGGTGCTGCAGGCCGCGGCGCAGGCGAAGGACGCGGGATCGCAGCGCTTCTGCATGGGTGCCGCCTGGCGCAACCCCAAGGACCGGGACATGCCCGCGATCGTCGAGATGATCGAGGGCGTGCGCCAGATGGGCATGGAAACCTGCATGACGCTCGGCATGCTCAACAAGGACCAGGCGCAGACGCTCGCGGTCGCGGGGCTCGACTATTATAACCATAATGTCGACACGAGCCCGGAGAATTACGAGAATATCATCTCGACCCGCACCTTCCAGGACCGGCTCGACACGCTCGAAGAGGTCCGCAATGCGGGCATCAACGTCTGTTCGGGCGGGATCGTCGGCATGGGCGAAACGCGCGCCGACCGCGTCGGCTTCATCCACGCGCTCGCGACCTTGCCGCGCCATCCCGAAAGCGTGCCGGTCAACGCGCTGGTGCCGGTGAAGGGCACCGTGCTCGGCGACATGCTGGCCGACACCCCGCTGGCGCAGATCGACGAGATCGAGTTCGTCCGCACCGTCGCGGTCGCGCGCATCTCCATGCCGCTGAGCATGGTCCGCCTGTCGGCGGGGCGCGAGAGCATGTCGGAGGCGACACAGGCGCTCTGCTTCATGGCGGGCGCGAACAGCATCTTCACCGGCGACAAATTGCTCACCACCGCGAACGCGGGAGACAGCAAGGACGCGGCGCTGTTCGCGAAGCTGGGCATCGTTCCGATGGTGAGCGAAGAGCCGATGCGGATGGAAGCGGCGGAATAGTGACCAGCAAGCCGCTCCTTGCTGTTTTGACCTCGGTGCTGTTGCTGCCCGCGTCTTGCGCGTGCGGCTATAGCGCGAACCGGATGCAGGGGGTGCGGATGGGGTCCGAGGGTGGCGCGGCGTCGCCCTTGTGGGCCGAGAATTTGCTGTGGATCGGCGCGCTGGCGCTGATCCTGGTGTGGGCACGGCAGGTGTCGAAAATCTATCGGACCGAGCCGGCGGTGAAGGAGACGGGCGAATGATGCTGATGTCGTTGATGCTGCTCGTCGCCGCGGCGCAGGACCCCGAGGTTGACTGCGAGAACCCACAATATCAGGTCGAAATGAACCTCTGCGCAGGCAAGGATTATGACGCCGTCGACGCGGAGCTCAACGCGCAGTGGAAGGCCACGGTCGCAGCGCTGAAGGCGCGCGATAAGACCATCGACCGCAGTTACGACAGCCAGCCGACGCATTACGACACTTTGCTCGCGGCTCAGCGCGCTTGGCTGACCTATCGCGACCAGCAGTGCCTCTCCGAAAGCTTCGCCGCCCGCGGCGGGAGCATGGCGCCGATGCTGCACAGCGGCTGCATGGCGCGGCTGACGAGGGAGCGGACGGTCGAGTTGAAAGAGTTGGCGGGCGAAAATTGATGATCTGGGAAAATCGTTGCGTTCGATGGGAGGCTGCCGGGTGACCGCTCAAAAGCCTTTCTGGACGATCGGAAAAGAACGGGAAAAGGCTCACGCAGCCAAATTTATCCCCCAAGAAGATCAGCAGGATTTGATTTTTCCTGTCATCGACGCGGCCCTCGATATCAACGATGGCCACGGCAACGAAGGGATGTTCCGCGAACTCGCGCGAACAGCGTTCGTTTCAGGCAAATCTGCGGTTTGGCAGGCAGCTGCTAACTGGTTGCGGAAAGTGGGTGGGCTCAAGCCGACGGTGCTGGATCTGTGGGATGAACTCGGCGCACATTCTGATTGGACGATCAGGTGGCGGGTAGCTTGCGTATTGTATGCCGACATTCCGGAACCGAAATCAGACCTCGTCTTCGGTGTCCTTCGCCACGACAAAAGTGCGAAGGTCCGTAGATATGCCGTAGATCGATATGAAAACAGGCCCGGCCCGGATCGCAATGTAGTTTTCAAAATGTTTGATGCGGGCGACTCATCGTCCCCGGGTTTCAGAAGAGGTTAGAGATGTTCAAGAAAATCCTGATCGCCAACCGCGGTGAAATCGCCTGCCGCGTCATCAAGACCGCACGCCGCATGGGCATCGCCACCGTCGCCGTCTATTCGGACGCCGACGCGCGCGCGCCATTCGTGCAGATGGCCGACGAGGCCGTGCATATCGGCGCGTCGCCGGCGTCCGAATCCTATCTGATCGCCGACAAGATCATCGCCGCGTGCAAGGAAACCGGCGCCGAGGCGGTGCACCCGGGTTACGGCTTCCTGTCCGAGCGCACCAGCTTCGCCGAGGCGCTGGCGAAGGAAGGCATCGCTTTCGTCGGCCCGCCGGTGAACGCGATCGCCGCGATGGGCGACAAGATCGAGTCGAAGAAGCTCGCGCTCGCGGCGGGGGTTAATGTCGTCCCCGGCTTCGTCGGCGAGATCGACGACACCGAACATGCGGTGCGGATCGCGAACGAGATCGGCTATCCGGTGATGATGAAGGCGTCGGCGGGCGGCGGCGGCAAGGGCATGCGCCTCGCCTATGACGAAAAGGACGTCCGCGAAGGGTTTGAGGCGACCAAGCGCGAGGGGCTCAACAGCTTCGGCGACGACCGCGTCTTCATCGAGAAGTTCATCCTCAACCCGCGCCATATCGAGATCCAGATCCTCGGCGACCAGCACGGCAATATCCTCTACCTCAACGAACGCGAATGCAGCATCCAGCGCCGCCATCAGAAGGTGGTCGAGGAAGCGCCGTCGCCCTTCGTCACTGAAAAGATGCGCAAGGCGATGGGCGAACAGTGCGTCGCGCTGGCGCGCGCGGTCGGCTATTACAGCGCCGGCACGGTCGAACTGATCGTGTCTGGCGCCGACCCGACGGGCGAGAGCTTCTACTTCCTCGAAATGAACACAAGGCTCCAGGTCGAGCATCCGGTGACCGAGGCGATCACCGGCATCGACCTGGTCGAGCAGATGATCCGCGTCGCTTACGGAGAAAAGCTCGACCTCAAGCAGGAAGATGTGAAACTCGACGGCTGGGCGATCGAGAATCGCGTCTACGCCGAGGATCCCTATCGCGGCTTCCTGCCCTCGACCGGGCGGCTCGTGCGCTATCGCACCCCGGTTCCGGCGTGGGAAGGCGACGAGCGCGGCGAGGACGGCGTGCGCGTCGATGCAGGGGTCGAGGAAGGCGGCGAGGTGTCGATCTTCTATGACCCGATGATCGCCAAGCTGATCACCTGGGGCAAGACCCGCGACGAGGCGGCCGACCTGCAGGTCGCGGCGCTCGACCGCTTCGAACTCGAAGGGCTCGGCCACAATATCGACTTCCTGTCGGCGATCATGCAGCACCCGCGCTTCCGCTCGGGCGATCTGACCACCGGCTTTATCGCCGAGGAATATCCCGAGGGCTTCCACGGCGCCGACACCGACGCCGATGTGACGCGCGCGCTGGCGGCGATCGCGGGCTTCATGGCCAGCGCCGAGGCCGACCGCGCGCGGCGCACCGACGGCCAGCTCGGCGACCGGCTGAACCCGCCGGCCAAATGGCAGGTGACGATCGACGGCAGCCCGCACAAGGTGAAGGTCGGCGAAAAGCATATCAAGGTCGACGGCGACAAGGTCGATATCGCGCTCGAATATACGCCGGGCGACAAGCTCGTCGTTGCCGACATCGACGACAGCGAACTGGCGGTGAAGGTCGCGAAGACGCGCACCGGCTGGCGCATGACGACGCGCGGGCGCATCCACAATGTCCGCGCCCTGCCCTGGCACATCGCGCCGCTGACCGCGCATATGATCGAAAAGGTGCCGCCCGACCTGTCGAAGTTCCTGATCTGCCCGATGCCCGGCCTGCTCGTCGCGCTGCATGTCGACGAGGGCGACAAGGTCGAAGCCGGCCAGCCGCTCGCGACGGTCGAAGCGATGAAGATGGAGAACATCCTGCGCGCCGAAAAGACCGGCACGGTGAAAACCGTCAACGCGGCGCAGGGCGACAGCCTGGCGGTCGACGCGGTGATTTTGGAGATGGAATAGCGCTCCCGCATTTCGTCATTGCGAGGAGCGAAGCGACGAAGCAATCCAGAGTGGGCGCAAGCCGGTCTGGATTGCTTCGCTTCGCTCGCAATGACGGAATTGGACAATGCACCTGAATCACGACAACCACACGCCCGCCGCCGCCTCGATCACCTTCGACGATTTCCTGAAGGTCGATATCCGCATCGGCACGATCGTCGAGGCCGAACCCTTTCCCGAAGCGCGCAAACCCGCCTTCAAGCTGAAGATCGATTTCGGTCCCGCAATCGGGGTGAAGAAAAGCAGCGCGCAGATCGTCGACCGTTATGCGCTGGACGAATTGGTCGGGCGGCAGGTCGCCGCGGTGGTGAACTTCCCGCCGCGCCAGATCGGCAAGTTCATGTCCGAAGTGCTGACGCTCGGCTTCGCCGATGAGGAAGGCGCGGTGATCCTGTTCGCGCCGGATCGGGTGGTGCCGAACGGGTCGCGATTGTTCTGATCGCGCTACCCGAAATACCGTCATTGCGAGCATAGCGAAGCAATCCAGAGTAGCGTAAACCGCTCTGGATTGCTTCGCTACGCTCGCAATGACGAGCTTTGGGACGCGGGGCAGGGGGAGAAACGATCATGACTTTACCGGTAACCGCCTTTGTGGCCGCCGTCTGCGCGCTGCTTTTGCTCGCGACCGCGATCGACACGGTGCGCCAGCGGCTGCGCGTACAGGCCGCCTTTGGCGATCATGGCGACGCGAAGCTGATCAGCGCGAGCCGCAGCCACGGTAATCTCGCCGAATATGCGCCGATCACAATCATCCTGCTCGGCCTGCTCGAAAGTGCGCGCGCCAATCATATGGCGCTGATGGTCATCGGCGCGATCTTCCTGATCGGCCGCGTCGCGCATATCGCGGGACTTTATGCGAAGATTGAGCCGGGCAAGGCACCGATCCCGCGCCAGATCGGCGTCGTCGCGACCTTTGGGACGTTGCTGGCGCTGGGCGGATGGACCTTGTGGATGCTGGCGACGGTTAAACGCGGCTCAACTTTCCACCAACGCCACCGCCCTTATCCACCCCGCGCTGGCGCGTTCGATCTTCACCGGGAAACAGCTCAGCGTCCAGCCGGTCGGCGGTAGCGCCGCGAGGTTGGTGAGTTTCTCTATCTGGTAATAGGGCTGGATGCGCCCCGCCTTGTGCCCCTCCCAGATGATCTTCGGGTCGCGCGTTTCGGCCCAGCGCCTTGCGGTGTGGCTGAACGGCGCGTCCCAGCTCCACGCGTCGGTGCCGACGACCTGTACGCCGCGTTCGGTCAGGTAGAGCGTCGCTTCCTCGCCCATGCCGCAGCCCTGGTCGGTGAAATTGTCGGTGCCATAGATGGCGCCCGACTGGACGAGCACGATGTCGAAGGGCTGAAGGCTATGCCCGATGCGCGTCAGTTCGGCTTCGACCTCGGCGGCGCTCACGACATGGCCCGCGGGGCGGTCCGAAAAATCGAGCTTCACCCCCGGCCGGAAGAAGAGGTCGAGCGGCGCCTCGTCGATGCTGGGCGCCGGCGTGGCGCCGCGGTCGGTGGTCGAGTGGAAATGCCAGGGCGCGTCCATATGGGTGCCGTTGTGCGTGCTCAATGTCAGGCTCTCGACCGCCCAGCCTTCGCCATCGGGCAGGTCGTCCTGCGTCAGTCCCGGGAAGAACATCGCGATCTGCTGCCACGTGTTTTCGTGGGTCATGTAGGTGATCTGCGGGCGCATCACCGGGGGGTCGGAGACGACGTCGTTGGTGATCGGGATCGAAAGGTCGATGAACTGGGTCATGCGGCGCAGTCTGCCACCGGTTTGACGCTACGCCAAGAAGGCTTGCGCAGCGCTCGCGCCCGACTAGACGTAGCAAACTGTTCGTGTCGAGCGAAGTCGAGACACGTTGGCGTCGCGCATGCCCTCCAGGCATCTCGACTTCGCTCGATGCGAACGGGAAGGGGAAAGGCCCGAGAGGCCAAAGGGAGAGCATATGACCGACGCAGCCGCTGTCGCCAGCCATGGCGCAGCCTATACGCCGACCAAGAAGGATATCCGCATGGTCATCGCCGCCTCGTCGGCGGGGACGATCTTCGAATGGTATGATTTCTTCATATACGGCACGCTCGCGGCGATCATCGGCAAGGCCTTTTTCCCCAGCGACAATGCGACGCTCGAAATCCTGCTGGTCTGGGCGGGATTCGCGGTCGGTTTCGGGTTTCGTCCGCTGGGCGCGGTGCTGTTCGGCTTTCTCGGCGACCGGCTGGGGCGGAAATATACCTTCCTCGTCACCGTCACGCTGATGGGCATCGCGACGGCGGGGGTCGGCATGATCCCGTCGGCGGCGACGATCGGCATCGCGGCGCCGATCATCGTCATTCTGCTGCGCGTGCTGCAGGGGCTCGCGCTCGGCGGCGAATATGGCGGTGCCGCCGTGTATGTGGCCGAACATTCGCCGCCCGAACGGCGCGGCTTCTATACCAGCTTCATCCAGGCGAGCGTCGTCGGCGGCTTCGTGCTCAGCCTGATCGTCGTGCTCGGGTGCAAGGCGCTGATGTCCGATGCGGTGTGGGAAAGCTGGGGGTGGCGCGTGCCGTTCCTGCTGTCGCTGATCCTGCTCGCCATCTCTTTGTGGATGCGGCTCAAGCTGTCCGAAAGCCCGGTGTTCCAGGCGATGAAGGCCGAGGGCGAACTGGCGAAGAACCCGCTCAAGGAAAGCTTCACCTTCCCCGGCAATCCGCGCCGCATCTTCATCGCACTGTTCGGCATCGCCGCCGGCCTGACGGTGATCTGGTACACCGCGATGTTCTCGGGCCTCGCCTTCCTGAAAGGCCCGATGAAGGTGGAGGATACCGCCGCCGAGATCATCGTCGGGTTCGCCGCCGCGCTCGGCATGGGCTTTTTCCTGTGGGCGGGGCATCTCTCCGACCGCATCGGGCGCAAGAAGCCGATCGTCTGGGGTTATGCCGCGACGCTGGTGCTGCTGTTCCCGCTGTTCTGGCTGATGGGCAGCGTCGGCAATCCGGCGCTGACCGCGGCGGCCGAAAAGGCGCCGGTGGTGGTCACCGGATCGCAGTGCAGCTTCGACCCCTTCGCATCGAAACAGGCGACCGCGTGCGGCAAGACGCTCGGCGAACTCACCAAGCTCGGCGTGCCGTACAAAGTGGTCAGCAGCGGCAACACCTTCGACAGCGTCAAGGTTCACATCGGCGGGCGCGAGGTCGCGGGCGAGGACCCGGCGGTACTGAAACCCGCGCTCGAGGCGATGGGCTATGATTTCGAAAAGCAGATCCCCGGCCCGCTCGGCATCGCGGTGATCTTGGTCGCGTTGCTCGGTCTCAGCGCGCTGTCGGGCTTCACCTATGGTCCGGTCGCGGCGCTGCTCTCCGAAATGTTCCCGCCGCACGTCCGCTATTCGTCGCTGTCGATCCCCTATCATCTGGGGACGGGCTATTTTGGCGGTTTCCTGCCGCTGATCGCGAGCTTCATCATCGCCAAGACCGGCGATGCCTATGCCGGGCTGTGGTACACCTGGGGCGTGGTTCTGGTGGCGTTCCTCGTTGCGGCGTTCATGCTCAAGGACCCCGTTGAGGGGCAGTGGGACAAGGTCGCACCGTCACCGGGGCCGGCCGTCTGAACAGCCATTGGCGCTGCCGCCAATCGCGGCTAGGGGCGAGAGGATGATCGACATCGCCTCGCCGCTCCGCCTCCGCCTCGATGCCGGGGCGCTCGTTGCCAACTGGCGCTGGCTGGCCGCGCAAAGCGGTGGCGCGGCGTGCGGCGCCGCGATCAAGGCCAATGGTTATGGGCTGGGCGCGCGCGACGTGATGCGCCATCTGGCGGCTGCGGGGTGCCGCGACTTCTTCGTTGCGACCTGGGCCGAGGCGGCAGCATTGATGCCGTTGCCTGTTGGGGTGTCACTGTCAGTGCTGCACGGGGTCGGGGAGGCCGACATGGTCGCGGCGTGCATGCTGCCGGTGCGCCCGGTGCTGAACAGCGTCGAACAGGTTGCGCGCTGGCGCGCGGCCGGGGACGGGCGGCCGTGCGACGTGATGGTCGATACCGGGATGAGCCGGCTCGGGCTGCGGATCGAAGAAGCGGTCGGCGGCGTGCTCGACGGGCTGGTGATCGAAACCCTGCTCAGCCATCTGGCGTCGGCGGATGAGGACAGCGGCCAGAATGCGCGCCAGCTCGCTGCGTTTCGCGCACTTCGCGATGCGATACCCGCCCGCCGCTACAGCCTGGCGAACAGCGCGGGCATCAGCCTCGGTGCAGATTACGCGTTCGACCTCACGCGCCCCGGCCTCGCGCTCTACGGCGGTACGCCGCGGATCGAGGCGGCTGGCCATATCCGCCAGGTCGTCTTTCCCGAGGCGCGCGTCCTGCAGGTGCGCGACGTGCGCGCGGGCGAGACGGTCGGTTATGGTGCAGCCTGGACCGCGCCGCGTGAGGCCTGCATCGCGGTCGCCAATCTCGGCTATGCCGACGGCTATCTGCGCTGCCACGCGGGCAGCGGCGGTGCGACGTGGAACGGCCATGCCCTGCCGCTCGTGGGGCGGGTGTCGATGGACTTGACCGCCTTCGACGCCGGCGCTGCCGGCGCGATCGGCGAGGGCGACTGGCTGGCGATCGATTACGACCTGCCGGTCACCGCGGCGGCGACCGGCCGGTCGCAATATGAATTGCTGACCGGACTCGGGCGCCGGTTCGAGCGCATCTGGGGCTGAGACCCGCGCGGACGCGCCTTCGCCCGACCGCTTCCTTCGATCGTAGACAAAGAAAAAGGCCGCCCTCCCGAAGGAAGGCGGCCCGTTTCCGTGGCCGGAGCCGACTGGCTTACCAGCTGGCTTTGATGCCGGCGTAGAAGTAGCGGCCGAAGCTGTCGAACGGATCGCCAGCGGCGGTGCCGAGCAGGCCGAGCGGCGGCAGCTTGTCGAACACATTGTCCACACCGATATAGAAGTTGAACTTCTTGTCGATTTCCATGTTGGCGCGGAAGTTGTGGTAGAACACGTCCGGGTAGTTGACTTCCGCGAATGCGTCCGGGTTCGTCGGCGGCAAGGTCACGATCGCACCCGGAGTGCAGGTGCCGCCGCCCAACGGAATGTTGCCGCTGGCCGGGCAAGCGCCTTGGTAGGAGTGCTGCGCCTCATAGGTGCCGATCGTCTGCTTGCCGATGTAACGCACGGACCAGCTGAGATCGAGTTCGCCGAAGTCATAGTTGACGCTGGCGTTCGCGGCCCAGCGCGGATCGCCGAGTTCGCTCATCTGGCGGTTCGGTTCAAGCGGGTTGAGCGGCTGCGTGTAGTTGTCGAGACGAATGAGGTGCGTCGCGATCGCGCGAAGCGAGAAGCGATGACCATTGTCGAACGTCCGACGATACTGGATGTCAAAATCGACACCTTCGGTCTTCTGCGCCGCAAAGTTCACGCCGCCCGAGATGACCGCCGGTTCGATGAAGAAGCCGGCGGCGTTACGCTGCACGGTCGCACAGAACGGGTTGTTGATCCCGGTCGAGCTATCATAGCACAGGTCGATGATCTGCTGCGCGCCCAGCGCCGAGATCAGCCTTTCGACCTTGATCTTGTAATAGTCGACGGTGAAGTTGAAGCCCGGCAGGAAGCTGGGTTCGACGACGACGCCGAGCGTCAGGCTCTTGCCGATTTCGTTCTGCAGGGTGGGGTTGCCGCCCGACAGGTAACCCGTCGTCTGGCTGTTCGCGATCGTGTTGATGAAACCGACCGGAACCCCCGCCGCGGCGCAGTTCGCTACGCGATTCGGACCGTTGTTGATGCGGCTGATGTCGCACGGATCCGCGATCTGCGCGAAGTTTTCGCTGTTCGTCGAGAACAGATCGCTCTGCGTCGGAGTACGAACCGACTTGGCGTAAGCGGCGCGGAAACGGACGTCGGGGATCGGCGCATACAGACCCTGGACGTTATACGCCCACACGGTACCGGCTGCACTGTTGTAATCCGAGACGCGCGCAGCGCCGCTGATCGACAGTTCTTCGGCGAAGGGCATGTTGGCGAGCAGCGGAAGGCTGATTTCGCCGAATGCTTCCTTCACGCTGAGCTTCGCCGGATCGAAAGGCGGGATCGCGTTGAGGAACGTACCGCCGCTGGCGACCAGATCGTCATACGCCGAATAGGCCGTTTCTTCGCGGTACTCGGCGCCGAAAGCGAAACCGATCGGGCCGCCGGGCAGTTCGAACAGCTGCGAAAGGTCGCCCGAGATGCTCGCCGAGGCGACGAATTCTTCGGCGCGTTCCTTGCGGAGCGAATTGACGTTGACGAAAGCCAGGGCTTCGGCGCTGGGTTTGCCTTGGCCGAACAGATTGATCGGCACGCAATCCGGACGGTCATTGGTCGTGATCGCGTCGGCGTTGACGCGGCAGACGATCTGACCGGCGTTGTTGCGGACGGCATCATAGGCGAGCAGGAAACCGTCCAGATTGCCGGCGGTATCATACAGCTTCAGGTTGTTCAGCGACTTCATGCGCGTGTCGAGGCGACCGTAGTTTAGCGAGACTTCATAGTTCCAGTCGTCGTTGAACGTACCTTCGACACCACCGACGATGCGGTAGGTTTCGCGCGTGTGATATTCGCCGCGGCCACCGAAGTCGGTGTTGAAGCGCGAAATCGCGAACGGGGTACCGTCAGGCGTCGCGCCGCAAACACCAAAGCCCGAGAGGGTCTGGAAGGCCTGCGTGGTCAGGAACGGGTTGTCGCAACGCAGTTCCGGAATTGCGTCGAACTGTTCGTCGGTGTTGGCGAAGAAACCCGCCAGCGAACCTTGGAAGAAGCTCGGCTGACCTTCCTGAACGGCGTTCACCCGCACATATTTGGCTTCGACGAAAGGACGGAAGGCGTCGCTGACGTCGTAGTGCGCGAGCAGGTTGATCGCGTAGCGCTTCAGGCCTGCAGCAAGCTGACCGGTGTTGCGCAACGTCGAGCCGGCGCCGCCCTGCTGGTTGCCGGTCGAGCCGATGTCCGAGAAGGAATCGTCAGGGGTGTCGATGAAGATATCGCCGTTCGAGGCGAAGCGGAGGTAACGGCGACGGGCGGCGGCGGTGCCGTCGATCGCGCCGAGGGTGCCACCATCGCTGATCGATGCGTTCTTGATGCCGCACAGGAAGGTGCTGTCGGGAATGCCGTCGCCTGCCTGGGTTTCATCGGTCGTGCGGTCGGTCTGCTGGAACTGGCAGCGGCCCGAATAGGCTCCGGTCAGGCTGTCGCGGTCGGTGAAATACAGCGGGTTGGATTCGGCATATTCGGCCGATACCGCGATGTTGCCGCGACCGTCGGCGAAATTCTTGCCCCAGGTGCCGCTGACGAACAGGTTGCCGCGATCGCCGCGCGACGAAACGCCGCCCTGCGCGCGCAGGTTCATACCTTCGAAGTTGCGCTTGGTGATGAAGTTGACGACGCCGGCGACGGCGTCCGAACCGTAGATCGCCGAGTTGCCGCCGGTCACGATATCGACGCGTTCGAGCAGGTCGACCGGAATGGTGTTGACGTCGACCAGATAGTCGCCCGGCAGCGCGGTGATGTGGCGCTTGCCGTTGACGAGAACCAGCGTGCGCGAAATGCCAAGGCCGCGAAGGTCGAGGATGTTCAGGCCGGCGGTGCCGATGAAGCGGGTCGAGTTGCCCTGGCTGAAGGTCGAGCGCAGCGACGGAAGGTCGTTCAGCGCGTCGCCCAGCGAGACGTCGCCGGTGTCGGTCAGTTCGCCGACGTCGACCGAGGTCAGCGGAACCGACGATTCGAGCGTCGGGCGCGAAATACGCGAGCCGGTGACGACGATGGCGCGGTCGGTATTTTCGTCCGAATCACAGACGCCATTCTCGTTGGCGTCGACGCAATCCGCGGTGCTCTGTGCGAGGACAGGCTGGCTCACGGACATTGCTACTGCAAAAGCAGCAGCACCCATAAGCAGGTGCGACTTGTTCATTTGGTAACTCCCCGGTTGCCCGTTCAAAAATAGAGATGAACGGATTGACAGCTAGAAAGCCGGAAAACGGAAAGCACACAAGCCCTTGGGGAAAAATTTATGACCGCTTCGCCGCATCGGTATGACATTGTGTCATTTTCGCAACAGTGGCCAAGGCTTGTGTCGAAAAACCGTCAAATAATAAGCTTATTGCAGCGCGACATGAAGCGGCTGACCTTGGTGCCTTGGCGCGATAATTATGTCGCGATGACAGTTTCTGTTGAAACTATGTTGCTTTAATGGCAGCGCGGCCGCGGCCCCTGCCTGTCAGGCCTTCTCGTTCGGGAGAGGGCGATCCGGCGGATTAAGACAGTGTCGCGACGGCACTAAAGCGAATCGCCGCCGCCGCGCCGCCTCATGTTGCGATGCATCATAGATTGGTGCTAATGCCCGTAACTCACTATTCAAAAGCCCGGAGCGGCGGGGTCGCCTTTGCCACCGGATCAGGGAGCAGCATCACCATGGCGAAGTCCAAGGCGTCCGCCGATGGCGACACGGTCATCATCAAGAAATATGCGAACCGGCGCCTCTATGACACCGAACGCAGCTGCTATATCACGCTCGAAGATCTCGGCACGATGGTGCGCGACGGCCGCGAATTCCGCGTCCTCGATGCCAAGAGCGGCGACGACATCACGCACAATGTGCTCACGCAAATCATCATGGACGAGGAAACGCGCGGCGAGACGCTGTTGCCGGTCAATTTCCTGCGCCACCTGATCGGCATGTACGGCGACAAGATGCAGTCGATGGTGCCGCAATATCTCGAAGCCTCGATGACCGCGTTCCGCAAGAACCAGCAGGATGTGCGATCGGCGCTCGAAGGGGCGCTCGGCGCCAACCCGCTCGCCGAGCTGACGCGCCGCAACATGGAAATGTTCCAGCAGGCGGCGGGCGCCTTCATTCCGGGCGCGGGGGGCAGCAAGGCCAAGGACGCCGAAATCGCGGCGCTCAAGGCCGAAATCGCCGAACTCAAGGCGGAACTCGCCAACAAGAAATGACAAGAAGGGCTTCTCCCGCCCTCAACGACGGAAAAAACGAATATCATGGTCAAACATGCGCTCAGCGTAACCCGGCAGGCCGACTTCGCGGCCTGGTATCAGGATGTCATTGCCGAAGCCGACCTCGCCGAAGAGTCCGGCGTCCGCGGCTGTATGGTCATCAAGCCGTGGGGCTATGGCATGTGGGAACGCATCCAGACTGTGATGGACGCCCGCATCAAGGATGCCGGGGTCCAGAACTGCTATTTCCCGCTCTTCATCCCGTTGAGCTTCTTTGAAAAGGAAGCCGACCATGTCGATGGTTTTGCCAAGGAAATGGCGGTCGTCACCCACCATCGCCTGATCGCCAACGACAAGGGCAAGCTGGTTCCCGATCCCGAAGCGAAGCTCGAAGAGCCGCTGATCGTCCGCCCGACCTCGGAGACGGTGATCGGCGCGGCGATGAGCCGCTGGGTGCAGAGCTGGCGCGATCTGCCGCTCAAGGTCAACCAATGGGCCAATGTCGTGCGCTGGGAAATGCGCACGCGCATGTTCCTGCGCACCAGCGAATTCCTGTGGCAGGAAGGCCATACCGCGCACGCCGACAAGGCCGACGCGATGGCCGAGACGCTGCGCGCGCTCGAAATGTACCGCGCCTTCGCCGAGGATGTGCTGGCGATGCCGGTCGTCGCGGGCGAAAAACCCGAGAATGAGCGCTTTCCGGGCGCCGTCGCGACCTATTCGATCGAGGCGATGATGCAGGACGGCAAGGCGTTGCAGGCTGGCACCTCGCATTATCTGGGCACCGGTTTCGCCGAAGCCGCGGGCATCCGTTATCAGGACAAGGATGGCGGCCACAGCCTGTGCCACACGACGAGTTGGGGCACGTCGACGCGGATGATCGGCGGGGTCATCATGACGCATGGCGACGACGACGGCCTGCGTTGCCCGCCGCGCATCGCGCCGCATCAGATCGTCATTGTGCCGATGCTGCGCGAGAATGAGGAAGACGCCGCGATCCTCGATTATTGCCGTGGTATCGAGGCGAGCCTCAAGGCGCTCGACGCCTTTCGCGAACCCGTGCGCGTCCATCTCGACGCCGGCGCCAACAAGGCGCAGACCAAGCGCTGGGGCTGGGTCAAGAAGGGCGCGCCGATCATCCTCGAAATCGGCCCGCGCGACGTCGCCGGCGGCAATGTCGCGGTGATCCGCCGCGACCGATTGTACAAGGACGACGGCAAGCTGAACACCGCGTTCGTCGGCAAGGACGAATTCGCCGCCGGCGCGGTCGCGATGCTTGAGGAAATCCAGGCGAACCTCTACGCCGAGGCCAAGGCTCGACTCGACGGCAATATTCGCCGCGATGTCACCGATTTGAAAGCGCATTTTGCCGGCGACGACAAATTTGTCGGCTGGACCGAAGTCCAATGGTCGCGCCCGACCGGCGTCGCGCTCGACAAGATCGTCGAGCAGTTGAAGGCGCTCAAGCTGACGATGCGCAACACCCCGCTCGACGCCGCACCCGCCGACGGCGCCTGCTTCTTCACCGGCGAACCCGCGGTCGAACGCGTGCTGATAGGACGGACCTATTAATTGGCAAAAGCGCAACGGCCCGCGGGGTTGCCCAAGCCCGACCAGATCCTCCGTTTCATCGAAACGAGCAGCGGTCCGGTCGGCAAGCGCGAGATCGCCAAGCATTTCGCGCTGCACGGCGCCGACAAGATCGCGCTGAAGGCGCTGCTCAAGGATATGACCGACGAGGGGCTCGTCGATCTCGCGGCGGGGCGTTCGTTCCACAAGCACGGCGGGCTGCCGCGCGTTACCGTGCTGCGCGTCACCTCGATCGACGGCAGCACCGTCTGGGCCGTCCCCGAACATTGGGAAGCCGCCGGTCCCGCACCGCGGCTGCGCGTGATGGAGCAGGGGCGCAAGGGCGCGCTCGGCGTCGGCGACCGCATCCTCGCGCGCACCGAGGAACGCGGCAGCGGCCATGTCGCGCACCCGATGAAGAAATTGCAGACGGGCGGCGAGACTGTGATCGGCGTTCTCGTCGAGGATATGGGACCCGGCGGCAAGCCGATCCTGTGGCTGCGCCCCGCCGACAAGCGCGCGCGCTACGACTTCGCGGTTGCCGACAAGGGTGATGCCAATGTCGGCGATCTGGTGCGCGCCGAACTGAGCGGCCGCGGACCGGCGATCAAGGCGAAGGTCGTCGAGCGCCTCGGCGATCCGTTCGCGCCGCGCGCGCTGAGCATGATCGCGATCGCGCGCCATGAAATCCCGCATGTCTTCGGCACCGAAACAATCGCCGAAGCCGAGGTCGCCGCGAAACTCCCGCTGACCCCCGACGGGCGCGAGGATCTGCGCGACCTGCCGATCGTCGCGATCGACCCGATCGACGCGCGCGACCATGACGACGCCGTCTGGGCGGCGCCCGACGAGGATGCGACCAACAAGGGCGGCTGGCGCGCGATCGTCGCGATCGCCGATGTCAGCTTCTATGTCCGCCCCGATGGCGCGCTCGACCGCGAGGCGCGGCGGCGTGGCAACAGCGTCTATTTCCCCGATCAGGTTGTGCCGATGCTGCCCGAGACTTTGTCGGCGGGTGTCTGCTCGCTGAAAGCCGGGCAGGACCGCGCCGCGATGGCGTGCCACCTCGTCATCGACAAGCATGGCAAGGTGACGTCATGGCGCTTCACCCGCGCGCTGGTGCGGCTGCGCGCGAACATCGCCTATGAACATGCGCAGGCGGCCTATGATGCCGATACGGCGCGGGACGATTGGGACGCCGAGGTGCTGCCGGGGCTGCGCAATCTCTGGGCCTGCTGGAAATTGCTGGCGACCGCGCGCGCCGCCCGCGCGCCGCTCGACCTCGACCTGCCCGAACGCCAGGTCATCCTCGACGAGAAGGGCGGCATCGCCGAAATCCGCGTCCGCGACCGGCTCGATTCGATGCGGCTGATCGAGGATTATATGATCGCCGCCAACGTCGCTGCGGCGAAGGCGCTCGAGGCGAAGAAATCGCCGGTGATGTACCGCATCCACGAGCCGCCGAGCCGTGAGAAACTCGTCAGCCTCAAGGATTATCTCGAAACCTTCGAACAGAGTTTCGCGCTCGGACAGGTGATCACCCCCGCGGTGTTCAACCGCCTGATCGACGGCTTTTCCGAAGACGACCGGCTGCCCGAAATCATGCAGGCGATCCTGCGCAGCCAGACCCAGGCCTATTATGGTCCCGCCAACGCCGGCCATTTCGGCCTCGCGCTCGGCAGCTACGCGCATTTCACCTCGCCGATCCGGCGTTACGCCGATCTGATCGTCCACCGCGCGCTCGTCGATGGCTATAAGCTCGAAGTGCCGGGCAAGCCCAAGGGCTTGCCCGAGCGCACCGGGCTCGGCGAGGCCGACGCCAAGGGCCTGTCGCGCATCGGGGAGGCGATCAGCGCCCTCGAACGCCGCGCGATGGAGGCCGAGCGCGAAACGATCGACCGCTATGTCGCGGCCTATCTGTCGAGCCGGAAGGGCGAGATCGTCCAGGCGCGGATCACCGGGGTGCAGCCGTTCGGTTTCTTCGCGACCGTCGACGGCCTCGGCGGCGACGGGCTGGTGCCGGTGTCGACATTGGGAGCCGAGCGCTTCTTCTATGACGAGGCGGCGCGCAGCCTCGACAGCGAGCATGGGCGGGTGAGTTTCACCACCGGCCAACGGCTCGATCTGCGGCTGGTCGATGCCAACCCGGTCAGCGGCTCTCTGCGTTTCGAACTGCCCGACGCGCCCGAAGGCGGTTTCCGGGGCCGCCCGCCGCGCCGCGACGGGTTGAAGGACAAGGCGGGCAAACACAGCGTCGGCAAGCGCGGGCGCCCGGCGAATATCAAGCATAAGGGGCGGCGGCGCTAAACCGCATCTCGTCATTGCGAGGAACCGAAGGCGACGCGGCAATCCAGAGTGGCGGTAACCGCCCTGGATTGTTTCGCTTCGCTCGCAATGACGAGGTTCAAGATTTCCCCGCCAACCTTGCCAACAACGCCGCACTCGCCGCATCCGCCGGGAAAAACGCCTCGATCGCCAGCTCCGACAGCGTGATATCGACCGGCGTCCCGAAGATCGTCACGGTCGATACGAACGCTATCCGCCCCGCGATGGTGTCGAGGATCAGCGGTACCGCGATGCCGCTCACCGGGCCGCCGTCATTGTCGTTCGCCTGCCGGTCATAACCCGCCAGTTCCTCGCGCAGTGCGATCAGCCCCGCGTCGGCGCTCGCCTCGATCTGCAAGTCGATCCGGTGCAGGATATGCGCGCGCCACGCGCCGAAATTGACGATCTGCGGCGCCAGCCCGTCGGGGTGCAGCGCGATCCGCAGCACGTTGACCGGCGGGACGAGCAGGGCGGGGGCTACTTGCTCGATCAGGATCGCGATCGCATCATTCGCCGCGACCATGTTCCAGTGGCGGTCGACCGCGAGCGCCGGATAGGGCTCGTGCCCCTTCAATACATGCTCGACGATCGCGCGCATCCCCGCCATTTCGGCGCTGTCGAGCGCGCGTTCCTGATAATCGGGCGCGTAACCCGCCGCGAGCAGCATGGCGTTGCGCGCGCGGTGCGGGACTTCGAGGCAATCGGCGATCCGCGCCAGCATCGCGGCGCTCGGTTTCGACCGCCCGGTCTCGATAAAGCTCAGGTGGCGGGTCGAAATCTCGCTGTCGAGCGCGAGGTCCATCTGGCTCATCCGGCGCCGCGTACGCCATTCGCGCAATTGCTCGCCCAGCGGTGCAACCTGCATTGACCTTCTCCTTCGCTGCGGGAGCTATACCTCCATCTTCCTCTTTTCCATTACCTCGGGCGTAATCGACTGGCGTTGTTTCGCGGCATAATTGGGCCCAGTTCGAAAGGAGAACCCGTCATGTCCTATTTCAATCTCAAGAATGTCCTGATCATCGACGCCATCACCTGCACGGGGCTGTTCGTGCTGGGCGTCTTTGCGACCGCGACGGTTGCGGCACTTCTCGGCCTCCCCTCCGAAGTCGTGACCGTCGCGGGATGGATCGGGCTGCCGAGCGCCCTGCTGATGCTGTTCGTCGCCACGCAGAAGGCGCCGAGCAAGGGGCTCGCGAACCTGATCGCGGTCGGCAATATCGGCTGGGTCGCCGCGAGCTTCGGCGTCCTCGCGGTGTTCGCCGGCCAGATGACATGGATCGGCATCGCGGTCGTCGTGGTGCAGGCGCTGGTCGTGCTCGATCTGGCTTTCTTCGAAGCGAAGGGCGCCGCCGCCCTGCCGCGCCTTGCGACCGCCTAGCTCAACGCATCGAGCCGGCTGATATCGATCCCGCCGGGCACCAGCATCACCGGACAGGGGAGCGTTCCCGCATCCTGTCCGGTGAAATGCGCAACCAGCGGCCCCGGCGCGCCGCTCGCCGCCGTCGCCAGCACCAGCGCAGCGACCTCGTCATTCTCGGCGATCACCTGGCACACGACCTCGGCGGGTTTGCCCGACTTGACCATGATCTGCGGCGTGACATTGGCTTCCTGCGCGACCGTGTCGGCCGCCGCCGCCACCAGCGCTTCGGCATGTTCGCGCGCCTCGGCCTCGATCGTCGCCTGCACCCCGCCGAACGCGACGAAGTCCTGTGGCGGGATGATCGCCAGCACCATCACGCCGCCGCCGGTGCGCGCCGCGCGGCGCGCCGCGAAGCGCAGCGCGAGGCTGGCCTCGGGACTGTCGTCGATCACCACCAGATAAGTCCGCATCGCCCCGACCCCCGCTATGCTTTTTATGAGGGGAGAGTGCGTCACATTCGTATGAAAGGCAAGTTTGACCCGATGGACCTTGACCCCGGCTCCGCTTATGGAGAGGTACAGGCCGTAACGGCAGGGGCAACCTGCCAGACTGACAGGGAACATGCCTCACCATGCCGATCGAACTCAAAATGCCCGCGCTCTCGCCGACGATGGAGGAGGGCACGCTCGCCAAATGGCTGGTCAAGGAGGGCGATACGGTTAAGTCGGGCGACCTGCTCGCCGAGATCGAGACCGACAAGGCGACGATGGAATATGAGGCGATCGACGATGGCGTAATCGCGCAGATATTGGTCGCCGAGGGCACCGACAATGTGAAGGTCGGCACCGTGATCGCGACGATCACCGGCGAAGGCGAGGATGCGGGGAGCGCCAAGGCGGCGCCCGCCGCTGCGACGCCTGCTCCCGAGGCGAAGGCTGAGCCTGCTCCGGCACCCGCCGCTACCCCCGCAGCGGCGCCCGCACCCGCACCGACCCCTGCTGCGGCGTCCGCCGCATCGGGCGACCGCATCAAGGCGAGCCCGCTCGCCAAGCGCCTCGCCGCCGAGCGCGGCATCGACCTGTCGACCATCACCGGCACCGGCCCCGGCGGCCGCATCGTCAAGGACGACCTCGACGGCGCCCCCGCCGGCGCCGCGGCTGTTCCCGCCGCGGCTCCGGTCGCTGCGGCCCCGTCGGCGGCGCCCGCTGCCGCCGCACCCGCCCCTGCCGCGCACGGCGAAATCCCCGATTTCGGCATCCCGCACGAGGACAGCAAGCTGTCGGGCATGCGCAAGACGATCGCGCGCCGCCTGACGGAATCGATGCAGCAATCGCCGCACATCTACCTGACGGTAGATATCCGCCTCGACGCGCTGCTCAAGCTGCGCGGTGAACTCAACGCCAGCCTCGAAGGCCGCGGGGTGAAGCTCAGCGTCAACGACATGCTGATCAAGGCGCTCGCGGTCGCGCTCGAACGCGTCCCGGCGTGCAACGTCAGCTTCGGCGGCGATGTGATGCGCCAGTACAGCCGTGCCGACATTTCGGTCGCGGTCAGCATCCCCGGCGGGCTGATCACCCCGATCATCACCGACGCCGGCGGCAAGTCGATGTCGAAAATCTCGACCGAAATGTCCGAGCTCGCCGCGAAGGCCAAGGAGGGCAAGCTCCAGCCCAGCGAATATCAGGGCGGCACCGCCAGCATCTCGAACATGGGGATGATGGGGATCAAGCAGTTCACCGCCGTCATCAACCCGCCGCAGGGTATGATCATGGCGATCGGCGCGGGCGAGAAGCGCCCCTATGTCGTCGACGACGCCCTCGCGATCGCGACCGTCATGTCGGCGACCGGCAGCTTCGACCACCGCGCGATCGATGGCGCGGATGGCGCGCTGTTGATGAAGACTTTCAAGGAACTAGTGGAGAACCCGCTGGGGCTGGTGGCGTAAAATGCCCGCAAGGGGCCAAAGCCCCTCTCCCCTTGCGGGAGAGGGGTTGGGGAGAGGGGTCCGCGCCGCGTCTGCGGCGCATAAGACTGTAACCGACGCTCTCGCCCGCAAGGCACTTTTGCTGGAACGCGCCCGCGACATGCGATCCCATCCCACCGACGCTGAACGTCGGCTTTGGTCGGTCCTGCGCGCCAAACGATTGGCCGAGCTGCGATGGCGGCGTCAGGTCATCATCGATGACCTCTACATTGCCGATTTCGTCTGCTTCGAGCATCGGCTGATCGTCGAGGCGGACGGCGGACAGCATGCGGAAAACGCGTATGATGCCGGTCGCGACGCCTATCTGGGCGCGCAAGGCTTTCGCATCCTGCGTTTCTGGAACAACGATGTATTGAACAATAGTGACGGCGTTGCCGAAGCCATATTGCACGCCATCGATTCTCTTGGCGCGCAGACGCGCGCCGACCCCACTCCCCAACCCCTCTCCCGCAAGGGGAGAGGGGCCTTAGAAGGAGCCCATAATGGCTGACACCAACTACGACCTCATCGTCCTCGGCTCGGGGCCCGGCGGCTATGTCGCGGCGATCCGCGCGGCGCAATTGGGACTGAAAACCGCGATCGTCGAGCGCGAGAATCTGGGCGGCATCTGTCTCAACTGGGGCTGCATCCCGACCAAGGCGCTGCTGCGTTCGGCCGAAATCTATCATTATATGCAGCATGCCGGCGATTACGGCCTGATCGCGCAGCAGATCAGCGCCGACATCGACGCGGTGGTGAAGCGGTCGCGCGGGGTCGCGAAGCAGCTTAGCCAGGGCGTCGCCTTCCTGATGAAGAAGCACAAGATCACCGTGCATATGGGCGAGGGCAAGCTGACGGCGCCGGGCAAGCTCGAGGTGAAGGGCGAGAAGGGCAGCGAAACCCTCACCGCCAAGAACATCATCGTCGCGACCGGCGCGCGCGCCCGCGACCTGCCGTTCGCGCCCGCCGACGGCAAGCGCATCTGGACCTATCGCCACGCGCTCGTCCCGCCCGAAATGCCCAAGAAGCTGCTCGTCATCGGTTCGGGCGCGATCGGGATCGAGTTCGCGAGCTTCTACAGCGACATGGGCGCCCAAGTGACGGTGGTCGAAATGCTCGACCGCGTCGTCCCGGTCGAGGACGCCGATGTGTCGGCCTTCCTCGAAAAATCGCTCAAGAAGCAGGGCATGACGATCTTCACCGGCGCCGGCGTCGAGGAATTGAAGGCGACCGCGACCGGCGTTACCGCGAAGATCAAGACCAAGGACGGCAAGACCGAAAGCGCCGAATTCAGCCACGCGATCGTCGCGATCGGCATCGTCCCGAACACCGAGAATATCGGGCTCGAAGCGCTCGGCGTGAAGACCACCAAGGGCCATATCGACACCGACGCGATGTGTCGCACCAACGTCCCCGGCCTGTGGGCGATCGGCGATGTCACCGCGCCGCCCTGGCTTGCGCACAAGGCGATGCATGAATCGATCATTTCGGTCGAGGCGATCGCGGGCGGCCACCCGCACGCCATGGACCCGCGCAACATTCCCGGCTGCACCTATTGCCGCCCGCAGATCGCGAGCGTCGGTCTGACCGAAGCGAAGGCGAAGGAACTGGGTTACGAGGTGAAGGCCGGCACCTTCCCCTTCATCGGCAATGGCAAGGCGATTGCCTTGGGCGAGTCCGAAGGCTTCACCAAGACCATCTTCGACGCCAAGACCGGCGAACTGCTCGGCGCGCACATGATCGGCGCCGAGGTCACCGAACTGATCCAGGGCTATACGATCGGCAAGACCGCCGAGCTGGTCGAGGATGATTTCATCGGCACCGTCTTCCCGCATCCGACGCTGAGCGAGACGATGCACGAAGGCGTGCTCGCGGCGTTCGGGCGGCCGCTTCACATCTAACCGCAGCCTCGTCATCCCCGCGCAGGCGGGGATCCAGCTGTTCGCAACAAGGAGCTGGGTCCCCGCCTGCGCGGGGATGGCGAAGGAGGATTGATGCCGAACAAGATCAACCGCTTCCTCATCGCCGCCGCCATCCTGCTCGCTGCCGTCATCCTGCTCGGCTTTGCGGTCGTCGCGGGCTGGACGCAGGCGATCGACCTGCGCATCTCGACCGACCTTGTCCTCCATGTCGGCAAGAGCGACCCCGCTTTCATCGCCTTCATGCAGGGCGCGAGCTGGATCGGCGGCGGCGCGGCGCGCTGGGTCATCGTCATCGGCCTGACCGCGCTCGTCTGGCGGCTCTGCGGGCAGCGCTGTGCGGTCGCACTGGCGGGGGCGTCGCTATTGTCGAATCTCGTGTCGAGCCTGCTCAAAATGGCTTTCGGCGTCGCACGCCCCGACCTGATCCCGCATCTCGACCATCAGACGAGCTTTTCCTATCCCAGCGGCCATGCGACGAGCGCCGCGGTCGTCTATCTGATGCTCGCCTGGCTGGTGCCGCCGCGCTGGCGCCGCGCGGCGTGGAGCCTTGCGGGGGTGATGATCGTGCTCAACGGCACCTCGCGCATGATGCTTGGCGTCCATTGGGCGAGCGACATCGTCGGCGGCACGATGCTCGGCACCGCCTTCGCGCTGCTCGGTGCCGCCTGGGTGCGGCGCGGCCGGCCCGCGACATAAGAAAATCCTAACCGCTTGGCGCTATGACCCTCTTTGAAAAGAGGAGGGTCTTCCTATGGGTGGTTCGATCGGCGGGGTGTTCCGCTGGCTGCTGGCGCTGATTCCGGTCGCCTATATCGGTTTCTTCCTGTGGCATTTCATGGGCGTCGGCGGCAATTCGATGGAGGGCATCGTTGGCATCGGACTCGGTCCGACCGTGCTCGGCCTGTCGATCATCGCGCTGCTGTTCCTGATCGGCCCGCTGATCAAGCTGCTCCGCGTCGCGTCGGGCGCGAACCGCGTGCCCGGTGCGGCGGTCAAGGTCGGTGACGACCTGCCGGCGACCGAGGGGTTCGACGCCGACGCCGCTTTCGCGCGCTATATGAGCAAGCGCGGCGAAGCGCCCGCTGTACCCGCGGAAGCGTCGCCGCCCGCCGACACGCCGCGCCCGCAATTCGGCCGCAAGATCGGCTGATCGCCGATGGTGATCGTCCAGTATAGCGGCGGCAAGCTCGTCACCCGCGCGCTGCTGTTTTTCTTCGGCGGCTTTGCGCTGATGGGCACGCTGATCGGCGCGCCGCTCGGGCTCTATCTGATCGCTTATGGATGCCGCGCGCTGTGGAAGGCGATGGCGCCGGACAAAGCGGCGATCACCCAGCATGCGCGCGGCCTCGAAATCCGCACGCTCTGGACCAAGCGTTTCGTCTCCTTCGACCATTATACGCATGTCGGCGCCGAAACGCTCTTCCTCAGCGCCGCTGGCCTGCCGATCCCGGGACCGGTCCTGCTGGTGATCCACAGCGACAAGGGCGGCATCGCCGGCAAGCGCAAGCTGCGCCTCCCGCTCGGTTATCTGAAGCTCGTCGAACGCGCGGTGCCGCTCGTCGGGGAAGCGATCGAAATCTTCGCGATGCCGCACCGCGAAGCGGGTGCCGTCTGGCATAAGGTGCTCGACGAAAAGCGCGCGGCCGAGGGTGGCCCGCCGCCGCCGCGCCAACTCGCCACCGCCGAGGAACGCGCGGCGGCGCGCCGTGACCCGCTCGAGGGCGCCGCCCGCGGCCGTCTCGACCGCCCGCCGCCGGGCAGTTTCGGGCGCAAGGTCGCCTGACCCCTCGACACCGGCGCGCCAGCGGCTAGGCTGGCGCCATGGCTCAAGGCACCCACGACTTCGTCCCCGATCCGCGCAACGACGCGATCCTGATCAACGTCAACGGCACGCTGGTGCCCCGCGCCGAGGCGAGCGTGTCGGTGTTCGACAGCGGCTTCATGCTCGGCGACGGGGTGTGGGAGGGGATCCGCGTCCACGACGGCCGCATGGCTTTCCTCGACCAGCATCTTGACCGTCTGTTCGAAGGCGCGAAGGCGATCGCGATGGACATCGGGATCAGCCGCGAGGCGCTGATCCAGCGGCTCTACGACACGATCGCGGGCAACCAGATGGACGCCTGTCACATCCGCCTGATGGTCACCCGCGGCATCCGCTCGACCCCGTATCAGGACCCGCGCGTCGTAATCTCGCCCGCGACGATCGTCATCATCGCCGAGCATAAGGACCCGCTGCCCGCGACGGTCGAAAAGGGACTGTCGCTGTTTACCGTCCATGTCCGCCGCGGCGACCCCGCGGTGCAGGACCCCAAGCTCAATTCGCACAGCAAATTGAACTGCATCACCGCGTGCATCCAGGCGGCGCAGGCGGGCGCCGATGAGGCGCTGATGCTCGACCCGCACGGCTTCGTCGCGACCTGCAATTCGACCCATTTCTTCATCGTGCGCAAGGGCGAGGTATGGACCTCGAGCGGCGATTATTGCCTCGCCGGCATCACCCGCAGCAACGTCATCCGCATCTGCCGCGAGGCGGGCATCCCGGTGTATGAGAAGAATTTCTCGCTCACCGACGTCTATGGCGCCGAGGAGGCGTTCGTGACCGGCACCTTCGCGGGGGTCGTGCCCGCGCACACGATCGACGGGCGGGTATTGACCGAGGGCCGGGGCCCGATCGTCGAGCGATTGCAAGGTCTATACAAGATATTGATCGAGCGCGATATTTCTGGCGAACTACATGGGTAAGCCGCCCTCCAGATCCCGTTTGTGTCGAGCGAAGTCGAGGCACCGTGCATGACTGAGGGGCGTCTCGACTTCGCTCGACGCGAACGGAAAAGGGGAGGATTCCTGTGACTATCCGCATCGCCATGTGGTCGGGGCCGCGCAACCTGTCGACGGCGATGATGCGCAGCTTCGGCAGCCGGACCGATACCCATGTCAGCGACGAACCCTTTTATGGAGCGTACCTGCGGCACACTGGCGATCCGCAGCCGATGATGGACGAAGTGATGGCGTCGATGGACTGCGACTGGTTTGGCGTCGCGCGCAGCATGACCGGCCCGAACCCCGCCGCGACGCAGATCTGGTACCAGAAACATATGGCGCACCATATGGTCGGCCCCATAAGGCATGACGACCTGCCGGGGCTGCGCCACGCCTTCCTGATCCGTGACCCGGCGCGCGTCGTCGCGAGCTATGCCGCGAAGCGCGTATCGGTACGCCCCGACCATCTCGGCACCGACAAGCAGGTCGAATTTTTCGACCGCGAGGCCGACCGGTTGGGCCATGCGCCGCCGGTGATCGACAGCGCAGACATCCTGCGCGACCCGCCCGCGATGCTCGCGAAATTATGCGCCGCGCTCGGCATCGAATGGGACCCGGCGATGCTGCACTGGCAGGCAGGGCTGCGCGACACCGACGGCATCTGGGCCTCGCATTGGTACGACGCGGTGATGTCGAGCACGGGTTTCGGGGTTCCGGACAAGCCGATCCCCGAACTGACGGCGGAAGCGCAGGCCGTCGCCGAGGCGTGCCGGCCGGATTATGATTATCTGGCGCGGTTCAAGATCGATCTCTGAGCACCAACAAACGTCATCCCCGCGAAAGCGGGGACCCGCCTTCTTCTTCCTTCTTCGTGCCTTTGCGCCTTTGCGTGAGATTTTATTTTTCTCGGACTCACGCAAAGGCGCAAAGGCGCAAAGAAAAGGCGGGTCCCCGCTTTCGCGGGGATGACGAAGCGCTATCGCATTTTCCGCTGTCCTAATTTCCCCGCCTTTGCCATCACGGAAGCGGGCAATAAAAACAGGCGGGTCAAACATGCAATCACGAGTAAAGTTCGGGACTTTTCTGCGGCGAATCGCTTTTGGCGGCACCGCGCTTCTGGCCGTCGCGGCGGCCCCTGCGCAGGCCCAGGACTCGACCGGCCAGACCGTCATCACCGCCGCGCGCTATGTCGATGTGCTGACCGGCAAGACGATCGACTATCCCTCGATCTTCGTCGGCGCCGATGGCCGCATCACCGGGGTTGCCGATGCGCGCACCGTGAAATGGGGCGCGAACGTCAAGCATATCGACCTCGGCGACAAGACGCTGCTGCCGGGCCTGATCGACATGCACGTCCACCTCGACGGCCCCGCTGATATCGGCGGATACAACGGGCTGGAATTCACCGACAGCTTCTGGGGCATGACCGCGGTCAAGAACGCCCACGACATGCTCGACGCCGGTTTCACCACCGTGCGCAATGTTGGCTCTAGCGACCGCAACGACATCGGGCTCAAGCAGGCGATCGAGGCCGGTTATGCGGTCGGGCCGCGCATCGTGCCCGCGGGTTATGCGCTCGGCGCCACCGGCGGCCATTGCGATTCGACCTTCTTCCCGCCGAGCTTCGAAAAGGAGGACGCGAAGAAGGAGGGGATCGGCGATACCCCCGACGAACTGCGCTATCAGGTTCGCCGCCAGCGCAAATATGGCGCCGAGGTCATCAAGGTCTGCGCCACCGGCGGCGTCTTTTCCCGCAACACCGAACCCGGCCAGTTGCAGGTGTCCGAGGTCGAGCTGCGCGCCATCGCCGACGAGGCGCATCAATGGGGCCTGCGCGTCGCCGCGCATGCGCATGGCGCGGCGGGCATCCGCGCCGCGATCAACGCCGGGATCGACACGATCGAGCATGCCAGCCTGGTCGACGACGAAGGCATCCGCCTCGCCGTCGCGCGCAAGCAGCCCGTGTGGTTCTCGATGGATATCTATAACACCGAATATACCCAGGCCGAGGGTGCGAAGAACGGCGTGCTTGAGGATAATCTGCGCAAGGACCGCGAGATCGCACAGGCGCAGCGCGACAATTTCCGCAAGGCGCACAAGGCCGGTGTGCGCATGGTGTTCGGCAGCGATGCGGGCGTGATGCCGCATGGCCAGGTCGGCAAGCAGTTCCGCGTCATGGTCGAATATGGGATGACCCCGATCGAGGCCATTCAGGCCGCAACGCGCAACGCCGCGCAGGCGCTGAACCGCGAAAAGGATGTCGGCGCGATTGCGGTCGGCCGCTACGCCGACATTATCGCGGTCGACGGCGATCCGCTGACCGACGTGCGCCAGCTCGAGGATGTCGATGCGGTGGTCAAGGGCGGGGTGCTGGTGAAGGGCGGCTGATCACCGTCGCCTCCGTGAAGGCGGGGGCCGCTATCGGCCTTTTCCGGCTTCGTTGAATAGATCTCCAGCGGCCCCCGCCTTCGCGGGGGCGACGAGGGCGCTCAGTAAACCACCAGCTTGTCGACGATCGCGTCGCGCATCTCGGGGGTGAAGTTCAGCACCGTCTCGGCATAGGTCGCGATGTCGCCATGGTCGCGGCGCACCGTCGCCAATGCGGCCTCGAGAAAGATCGGATTGACCGACATCAAAGTGCGGATCGCGTCATCGGGGATGTCCGCATTGTAGCGCGCCCGGATGACATCGCCGCCCTGCGCGATCCGCTCCTCGATGTTGCCAGCACTGTTGGTGAGCAGATAATCGTGCATCAGATCGTCCTCATGCACCCCGAGCAGGCGGTGGACGATCGCCACGGCAAAGCCGGTGCGGTCCTTGCCCGCGACGCAATGCACCAGGCTCGGCGCGTCATATTCGGCGAGCGCGGCGAGATACAGGCGCAGCGTCGCGACCAGCACCGGGCGGTACGGCATGCCGGCATAGGTATCGATCATCCGCGCCCGTGCGGTTTCGTTGTCGATCGTGCCCTTGGCGGCCTGCAGATGCGGCGCGAGGCCCGCGGTGTTGCCGTCGGCGAACAGCACCCGCGCCGAAAAGCCGTCGGACCTTTTGCACGGGTGTGCGGCGCGCTCGTCGTCGCCGCGCAGGTCGACGATCGTCTCGATCCCCAGCGCGTCGACCGCGCCAAGGTCGGCCGGGGTCGCATCCTGATGGTGCGCCGAGCGCCACAGCATCCCGCTGCGCAGCTTGCCGCCGCCCTCGACGTCATAGCCGCCATAGTCGCGGAAATTGTGGATGCCGGACAGCGGCAGGACGCGCTCGGCGAGCATGGTCAGTCTCCTGTAAAAACGGGGGGGCGTTTTTCGACGAAAGCGTTGATCGCCTCGCGGTTGTCGGCGGTTTCGTGGACGATCGCCTGATAGGCGGCGCTGAGTTCGAGGATGTCGCTCATCCGGCTGTGCTGCGCCTCGCGGAGCAGCCGCTTGGTGAGCCGCAACGCGCGCGGCGGGTTGCACACGATGCGCTCGGCGATGGCGATCGCGCGGTCGAGCAGTTCCTCGTCGGGCACCACCTCGGTGACGAGGCCGTACTCCTTGGCCTGCGCCGCGTCGAAGCGGTCGCCGGTCAGGAACAGTTCGGCGGCGCGCGGATAGCCGAGGATCTTCTGCAGCAGCCACGCCCCGCCATCGCCGGGGACGATGCCGACCTTGATGAAGCTGCACGCGAATTTCGCGCTCTCGGCGGCAATGCGGATGTCGCAGGTGCAGGCGAGGTCGGCACCGAGGCCGATGGCATGGCCGTTGACCGCGGCGATCATCGGCACTTCGCAGTCCATCAGCGCGCGGATCACCGCCTGCACGCCCTTGCGGTAGTTGGCGCGCGTCGAATCGGGCTGGTCGAGCACCCCGATGCCGGTGCGGTCCTGCATGCCCTTCAGGTTCCCACCGGCGCTGAACGCTTTGCCGCTGCCGGTGAGGATGATCGCGCTGACGCCACGGTCGTCGCCCAGCGTGCGCAGCGTGTCGATGATGTCCTGGCAATCCTCGTGCGTCCCGATCGCATTCATGCTCTCGGGCTTGATCATCGTCAGGATTGCGATCTTGCCGCGCCGCTCGACGCTCAGAAATTCGCCCATTATTCTCTCCTTATCGGCAACCCGCAGGCTACGCCTCGCGGCCGCCGCGTGCAAGTTCAGCGCACCGCGCCGCCGCTGCGCAGCGCCGCGATTTTGTCGGCATCGTAACCAAGCGCTGCGAGCACCGCATCGCCGTCGCCACCGACCGCCGGGGCGGGACGCGGGGTGTCGTTGACCGTCGCCGAATAGCGCGGGGCAGGGGCGGGATGCGGGACGCCCGCGACGCTGACGAAGGTCTCGCGCTCGACATTGTGCGGATGGTGCGGTGCCTCGCTCAGCGACAGCACGGGGGCGAAGCAGACGTCGGTCATCTCCATCAGCTCGCACCACTCGTCGCGGGTCTTGGTGGCGAAGAGCGCGGCGACCTTTTCCTTCTTGGCGGGCCAATTTTCCTGGTCGTCCTGCACGTCGAAAGCGGGGTCGGCGTCGAGCCCGGTCTTGGCGCGCAGCAGCGCGTAAAATTGCGGCTCGATCGACCCGATCGATATGAACTTGCCGTCGCTGCAGGTGTAGGTGTCGTAATAGGGGGCGCCGCCGTCGAGACGGTTGACGCCGGCCTCGTCCTTGAGCGCGCCCGCGGCGTGGAACCACCAACTCATGCCCGCGAGCAGCGCCGAACCGTCGGTCATCGCGCAGTCGATCACCTGGCCCTCGCCGGTCTTCGCCGCATGGAGCAGCGCGCTCGACATGCCGAAGGCGAGCATCATGCCGCCGCCGCCGAAATCGCCGACATAATTGACCGGCGGCACCGGCTTGCCGCCGCGCACGCCGACGGTGTGGAGCACGCCCGACAGCGAGATATAGTTGATGTCATGGCCGGCAGCTTGCGCATAAGGACCGAACTGGCCCCAGCCGGTCATGCGGCCATAGACGAGCTTCGGATTGTCCGCGAGCAGCACATCGGGGCCGAGGCCGAGCCGCTCCATCACGCCGGGGCGATAGCCCTCGATGATGCCGTCGGCGCTTTTGCACAGGTCACGCGCGGTCTGGACGGCTTCGGGGTTCTTCATGTCGAGCGAGATCGAGGTGCGGTTGCGCGACAGCGGATCGCGCGGGTCCATGAAGCCGCCCGGGCGGTCGATACGGATGACCTCGGCGCCATGATCGGCGAGCATCATGCCGCAGAAGGGGCCGGGACCAATGCCGGCGAATTCGATGATACGGATACCCTGAAGCGGACCTGCCATGTCTTTCTTCTCCCAATATGTCGCTTTGGCCATGCCGACGCAAAAGGGGCAGTGCAAGGGCGAAGGAACCCTTAGGAGGGAAAGGATTTCTTTGCTCCCAGGGCGCCGTGCGGGATGCGAACAGGGCGGCTGCGCCAAATGTTGCACTAATGTGCCAGCCAACTTCAAAATGTCGCCAAACTGTCAGGCTTCCGCAGCCCGGCTGTCACCTCATGCCCGTATCGCGCGGCCATGGAACGGGCATCCATCGCACTCGATCGCCGCGGCTTCGCCAAGGGGCTGATGGCCGCCGCCTTCGCCGGGCTAGCGCTGCACAGCCGCCATGTTTCCGCTGCGATGCTGGCCGAAGGGCAGGGCTTCGGGGCGCCGATCCCCGACCCGGCGCGGCTCCTCGACCTGCCAAAGGGCTTTTCGTACAAGATCGTGTCGCAATATGGCCAGCTGATGAGCGACGGGCGGCAGGTGCCGAACAGCGCCGACGGCATGGGCTGCACCACCTTGCCCGACGGACGGCTGTGCCTGATGCGCAATCACGAGCTTGGCGCCGACGAGCTGAAGCACGGTGCCTGTCCGGTGGGGGCCGCAGGCGATGCGGCGGCGTTCGACTGTTACCGTGCGGGAAGCGGCGAGGCGCTGCCCGGCGGCGTCTCCACGATCATCCTCGATCCCGCGACCCTCGACGTCGAGGAACAATATCTCTCGCTCGTCGGCACCATCTATAATTGTTCGGGTGGCATCACCCCCTGGGGCACATGGCTGAGCTGCGAGGAAGATGTTTCGCGCGGCGGCGGGCTGCACAAGGAAGACCATGGCTGGGTCTTCGAAATGCCCGTCGCGCCGGGCGGGCTGGTCACCGCCGAGCCGATCAAGGCGATGGGGCGTTTCAACCATGAGGCCGCAGTCGTCGATACCCGGAGCGGCGCGGTCTATATGACCGAGGACCGACAGGACAGCCTCTTCTATCGCTTCGTTCCCGCGGTGCCGGGACAGCTTCGCAAGGGCGGACGGCTGCAGGCGCTGGCGCTGGTCGATCCGGCGCTCGCCGACACGCGCAACTGGACGCGGCCGGTGCTGGCGAGCGGCGGCTGGCACGATGTGCGCTGGATCGACCTCGGCGACCCCGAAAGTCCCAAGGACGATCTGCGCAAGCGCGGCGCGCGGGCCGGTGCGACGATCTTCGCGCGCGGCGAGGGGATCCATGGCGGCGATGGCGAGATTTATTTCACCTGCACCTCGGGCGGTCCGGCACGGCGCGGGCAGATCATGCGTTATCGCCCGTCGCCGGCCGAAGGGACGGCGGCCGAGACGGCGCAGCCGGGGCAATTGCAATTGTTCGTCGAAACGACCGATCCCGCGCATTTCAGCTTCGGCGACAATCTGAGCGTTGCGCCGAATGGCGACCTGATGGTGTGCGAGGACCGGCGCGGCAGCCGCCCTGACAATTGGCTGCGTGGGGTGACGCCGGAGGGGAAGGTCTATCCCTTTGCGCGGGTGAGTGCGGCGACCAAGGTGTCGGGTGTGTGCTTCGCGCCCGACGGTAAGACGATGTTCCTGAACCTCTACAACCCCGCGCGGACGATCGCGGTGCGCGGGCCGTTCTGATCGAAGCCCCTCCCGCAAGGAGAGGGGCTTCGCTTCAGGATCAGATGCGTTCGATGATGATCGCCGGCGCCATGCCGCCTGCGGCGCACATGGTGACGAGGCCGTAACGACCGCCCGAGCGTTCGAGTTCGTCGAGCGCGGTGCCGATCAGGATCGAGCCGGTGGCGCCGATCGGGTGGCCCAGCGCCATCGCGCCGCCGTTGATGTTGACCTTTTCGCGGTCGAGTTCGAGGTCACGGATGAACTTCTCGGCGACCACCGCGAACGCCTCGTTGATTTCCCAGACGTCGATGTCGGCGACGGTCAGCCCGGCCTTTTCGAGGACCTTCTTCGCCGCGGGGACCGGGGCGTTGAGCATCAGCGTCGGGTCGTCGCCCTGGTTGGCATAAGCGACGATGCGGGCGCGCGGCTTCAGGCCGTGCTTGTCGGCATAGTCCTTCGAGGTCAGGAGCAGCGCCGCGGCGCCATCGACGACACCCGACGAGTTGCCGGCGTGATGGACGCCTTCCCATTCGAGGCCGGGATAGACGCGCTGGATCTGCTTGCCGAAGGTCACCCCGCCGCCGAGGTCGAAGTCCTTGAGCGCGCCGAAGCTCGCCTTCAGGCCGGCGAGGCCTTCGGCGGTAGTTTCGGGGCGGGGGAATTCCTCGCGGTCGAGCGCAACGCTGCCGTCTTCGTTATAGACCGGCACCACCGACTTGGCGAAGCGGCCTTCCTTGATCGCGCGGTCGGCGCGCTGCTGGCTGACGAGCGCGAGCGCGTCGACGGCTTCGCGGCTGATGCCTTCCTTCGCGGCGATCGCGTCGCCGCACACGCCCTGGTGCGACTGGGGGTGGATGGCGTCGAGTGCGGCGTTGCCCGACCCCATGCCGAGCGGCTTGAGGCCCGCATTGGCTTCCTCGGCACCGATCTGCGCGGTGTAGCTCATCATTTCGGTGCCGCCGGCGATGACGCAATCTTCCATGCCCGACATCACGGTCGCCGCAGCGAAATTCACGCTGCTGATGCCGCCGCCGCAGAAGCGGTCGAGCGTCGTGCCCGAGGCCTTGGTGTCATAACCCGCGGCGAGCGCGGCCATGCGGCCGAGGTCGCCGCCCTGCTTGCCCTTTTGGGTCGAGGTCGACCAGATGATGTCGTCGACGGTCGCGGTGTCGAGATTGTTGCGATCCTTGATCGCCTTCAGCACCGTCGCGGCGAGATGCTGCGGGTGGAGATGCGACAGCGCGCCCTTGCCGGGCTTGCCGATCCCGCGCGGGGTGCGGACGGCGTCGATGATATAGGCTTCGGACATTTCACAGGGTTCCTTCTTCGAGGGGAGTTTTCGGATTAACGCGGGGCCATGCGGATCGCGCCGTCGAGACGGACGGCCTGGCCGTTGAAATAGCTGTTGCGGAGCATCTCCATCGCCAGGCTGGCATATTCCTCGGCGTGGCCGAGCCGCTTGGGGAAGGGGACCGACGCGCCAAGGCTGGCGAGCACCGGTTCGGGCAACCCCGCGACGAGCGGCGTCTTGAACACTCCGGGCATGATCGAATTGACGCGAATCCCAAGGTCCATCAGGTCGCGCGCCATCGGCAGCACAAGCCCGTTCACGCCCGCCTTCGCCGAGCCATAGATGACCTGGCCGATCTGCGCGTCCTGCGCCGCGACCGACGCGGTGAGGACGATCGCGCCGCGTTCGCCGTCTTCGAGTTCAGGCAAGGTCGCCATGCCCTCGGCCGAGATCGAGGCGATGCGGTAGCTCGCGGTCAATATGCCGGCGACGCCAAAGGCATAATCCTCGGTCGGGGTGCGGCGGAAACTGCCGCTCGTCTTGTCGAAGGCAAGCGTCTTGCCGCGGCGCGAGGTCATCGCGCAATGGACGCAGATACGCTCCTGCCCGTGCGCGGCGCGCGCGGCGGCATAGCCGTCGAGTACCGATTGCTCGTCGGTGATGTCGACATGGACAAACAGGCCGCCGATCGATGCGGCGACTTCTTCGCCGAGCGCGTCGTTGATGTCGAAGATGGCGACCTTGACGCCCTGCGCCGCGAGCGCCTCTGCGGTCGCGCGGCCGAGGCCCGATGCGCCGCCGGTGACGACGGCTGCGGTGGTGGAATCGATCTTCATGCGCTGGCCCTCCTCAGGCCGGAATCTGGTTGAACGCGACGCCCTTGTCGGGGCGGTGGTCCTGCGGCAGGCCGAGGATCTTTTCCGCGATCGTGTTGAGCAATGTTTCGTCCGAACCGCCCGCGATGCGGCCGGTGGGGGCGTTGATCCAGCTTGCCGTCCAATCCTCCTTTTGCGAGGCGTGGTCGTCATAGGCAAAGCCGCCCGACCCCTGCAGGTCGATCGCAAGTTCGGACAATTTCTGGCGCGAACGCACCGCGACCAGCTTGTTCAGCGAGCCTTCGGGGCCTGGCGTCATGCCCGCCTGCATCAGCGCCATCGCGCGCGCCGTGATCGATTGCAGGCCGCTGCGCATCGCATAGTTGCGCGCGATCTGCTGACGGATGCGGCCGTCCTCGATCGCGGGCTTGCCGTTGAGTTCGGTATTTTTGGCAAGGTCGACGAACAGGTCAAGGTGCGGGCCGAAGCCGCCGCTGTCGGTCGCGACATAGCGTTCGATCATCAGCGTCGCGATGGCAACGGCAAAGCCGCCACCCACCGGCGACATACGGTGATCGTCGGTGATCTTCACATCGTCGAAAAAGACCTCGTTGACGTGGCTGTCGCCGCCGACCAGCTTGATCGGGCGGACGGTGACGCCCGGCGCCTTCATGTCGACCCAGAAATAGGTCAGTCCCTTGTGCTTGGGCACATTGGGATCGGTGCGCACGACGATGACGCCATAGTCGCTATATTGCGCCCAGCTAGTCCATACCTTCTGGCCGTTGATCTTCCAGCCGTTGCCGTCGGCCTCGGCCTTGGTGCGCAGGCCGGCAAGATCGGAACCGCCCGAGGGTTCGGAGAAGAGTTGGCACCAGATTTCCTCGCCCTTCAGCGCCTTCAGGACGCGGGTCTTCACGAAATCCTTGTCGCTGCCGAACTGCATCAGCACCGGGATCGGCATGCCGAGCGAGATGCCGAAATAGAAGCTGGGGAAGCCGTGCTTCATTTCCTCGCTGTCGAAGGTGACCTTTTCGAGGTGCCCGAGGCCCTGGCCGCCATAGTCGACCGGCCAGTTGATGCCTGCGTAACCCGCGTCGAACTTGGCGCGCTGATATTGGCGTGCGACGGCGAGGTCTTCCTCGACGCTCAGCCCCTTGCGGGCTTCCTTGCCGAAGGTCGGGACCATCGATTCCAGCCAGGCCGCGGCCTTGGCGCGATACGCTTCGAGATCGCTCATGCAGCTTCTCCGGTCAGGCGGTCGACGAGGATGTCTTCCCAGAACAGCAGATTGCCCTGTTCGATCGCGAGGCTGCGCGCGCGGCGGGTGTGGAGGTGGAGCCCGAGTTCCCAAGTCACCCCGATGCCGCCGTGAATCTGCACGCAGTCGCGCGAAGCGGTGTCATAGGCCTCGGTCGCCGAGATGCGCGCCGCGGCGGCGGCGGTGACGAAATCGGCCTGTCCCTCGCGCGATGCCGCATGGATGCAGTTGGCGCGCGCCAGTTCGACGAAGCCGTAGAGTTCGGCGATGCGGTGCTTGATCGACTGGAAGGCGCCGATGACCTGTCCGAAGGCGCGGCGGGTGACGGCATAGTCGCGCGCGATTTCCATCATCGCTTCGGCGCCGCCGGTCTGTTCGTGCGCGGTGATCACCGCCTGCAGGGCGAGGATGTGCAGCGCCGCCTCGCGCGCCGTGCCCCCGATGACCAGCGTGTCGGCGGGCGTGCCGGCGAAGGTCAGGTCGGCGTAGAGGCGGCTGTTGTCGAAGCTGTCGATCGCGCTGCGCGTGACGTTGGCCAGGTCGGCCACCACGAGCACCGGCATGCCGGGGCCATTGGCATAGACGACCGCGATATCGGCAGCGAGTCCGCCTGCGACGCCGGTCGATGTCCCGTCGAGGCAGTTATCGGTGAGCGTCACGCTCGGCAGCACCGGCAGCGCGTTCGATCCCGCGGCGAAAGCAATCGCACCGATCGTCTCGCCGCTGGCGAGGCCGGGTAGATATTTCGCTTTCTGCTCGTCGCTACCGTAAAGCTCGATCGCCTTGGCGGCGCCGAAGCTGCCGGTGAGGAAGGGCGCGCCGCTGAGGCTGCGGCCCGCTTGGTGCGCGATCAGCCCGAGTTCGACGAGGCCGAGATCGAGCCCGCCATAGGCTTCGGGAAGGGCGAGGGCGGTCCAGCCTTGTTCCTTCGCGGTGGTCCAGAAGCCGTCGTGGAATTTTCCGGTGGTTTCGAGCAGCGGCAGCAACTCGTCCTTGTTCATCCGGGCTTCGAGCACGCGCCGCGACTCGGTCGCGATCGCCTGTTGCCCTTCGTCGTATAAAATCGACATGCGCGTTCGAGTCCTCACCCTATGTGTTGAGACCATGACCGGACGTTGACGTAAACGTCAAGTAGAATTGCCGCTACGGCTATCGGACGGTGAATTTCTTGGCCTTGTCGGCCATCAGCGCGGCGCGGTCGACCTGCGGCACCCCGACCGGATTGCCGATCTGGCAATATTTCAGGCCCTGTTGCATCGCGACCGAGCGGGGGAGGTCGAGCGATTCCCAGATCGCCTTCACCGAACCCGCGGTCGCCGCGGGCGGCTTGGCAGCGATCGCGGTCGCCAGTTCCTGCGCGCGCGGCCACAGATCCTCGAGCGTCGTAATCTCGCTGACCAGCCCTATGCGCAGCGCGGTCCCCGCGCCGATTCGTTCATCATTGCCGAGCAGCACCATGCGCAGCACGTCGTGCAGCGGCATATGATAGGTCATGCCGATCGGCTCGAGCGCGCTCGTCATGCCATAGGTGACATGCGGGTCGAAGAAGGTCGCTTCTTCGGAACAGATGATGATGTCGCTCTCGTTGAGCCAGTAGAAGGCGCCGCCAGCCGCCATGCCATGGACTGCGGCGATCACCGGCTTCCAGCATTTCATCGACTTGGGGCCGAGGTAATTGCCGGGATCCTCGCAATGCCAGATATTGGCAAGGTCGACGACGGTTCCGCCTTCCTTCTGCGATTCCTTGACGTCGACCCCGGTGCACCAGGCCTTGCCCGGCGCCGCGCGCAGCACGACGCAATGGACGTCATCCTCGCGGCCAATCCACTTCCACAGATGCTCGAATTCGTCCATCATCCGCTTGGTGAAGCTGTTCATCGCGTCGGGGCGGTTGATCGTGATCGTCGCGATATGGTCGGCGACGTCGACCAGGATGGTTTCATATTGCATGACGGTGCTTCCTCTCCCGGCCCGGTTATCGCTGAGCGCTCATGGTTGACCTAGTTATACAACTCGCTATGACACAGACCGATATGAAGGGGCAAGGCCTGCGATGAATTTCGACCTTAGCGATGAACAGAAAATGCTCGGCGAGCAAGCCCGCGTGCTGCTTTCCGACCTGTCGCCGTTCGACCGGCTGCGCAGCCTGATCGATTCGGGCGCCGAATGGGACGAACCCTTGTGGCGAGCGCTCGCCGAAATGGGCTTCCTCGGCGCCGCTATTCCCGAGGACCATGGCGGACTGGGGCTCGGCGCGCTCGATCTCGGCGTCATCATGGAGGCGCTGGGCGGTGCCAATGCGGCGGTGCCCTTCATGAGCTCGATCATCCTCGGTGCCGAGGCGATTCGCCTTGCGGGTAGCGACGCGCAGAAGGCGGCGTGGCTGCCCAAGCTCGCGAGCGGCGAGGCGGTGGCGACCTTCGCTTATGCCGAAGGACCGGGGCCGGTATTCGCGAGCGGGGCGACGCTTGAAGGCGGCAAGCTCAACGGCAACAAGTCGCCGGTTGCCGACGCGGGCATCGCCGACATCGCGGTCGTGCTCGTCGCGGGCGGCACCTTCGCACTCGTCGAACTGAATCAGCCCGGCGTCACCCGCACGCGGCTCGACAGCTTCGACCAGCTCCGCCCGCACTACCGCCTCGACTTCGCCGATGCGGTTGCCGAAGCGCTGCCCGGCGCGGGCAAGCTCGACCAGCTGATCGACCAAGCCGCGGTGCAGGCCGCGTTCGAAGCCTCCGGCGCTGCCGAAGCCTGCCTCACCATGGCGCGCGACTATGCGATGGAGCGGCAGATGTTCGGCCGTCCGCTCGCGGGCTATCAGGCGATCAAGCACAAGCTCGCCGATGTCGCGGTCGCGACCGAACTCGCGCGCTCCAACGCTTATTATGGCGGCTGGGCGGCCGAATCGTCGCCCGATGACCTGCCTGCGGCAGCGGCGGCCGCGCGCCTGTCGGGGATCAAATGCCTCGAAATCGCGGCGCGCGAGAATCTGCAGGTCCATGGCGGCATCGGCTACACCTTCGAGGCGAACTGCCATTTCTATTACCGGCGCGAGCGGATGCTCGCGGTGCATCTCGGCAACCGCGGTTTCTGGGCCGACCGCCTGCTGAACGCCCAGCCGGGCAGCCAAGGGAAAGCGGCGTAAGATGGATTTCAACGACAGCCCGGCGGAAGCCGCCTTCCGCGCCGAAGCACGCGCCTGGCTCGCCGCTCACGCCCCCGCGCACGTGCTGACGCCCGGTGAGAAGATGCCCGACACCGAAGAGGCCGATCGCGGCCGCGCCTGGATGCGCGCGCTTTACGCCGGCGGCTGGTCGGGACTGACCTTTCCCAAGGCGCTCGGCGGGCGCGGCCTGTCGGGACCCGAAGCGGTGATCTTCGCCGAGGAAGAGGGCAAATATCAGCTGCCCAAGGGCCCCTTCACCTCGATCGGCACCGGCATGGCGCTGCCCGTCATCGCGAAGCACGGCAGTGACGAACAGAAAGCGCGCTTCATCGAGGCGACGCTGAAGGGCGACACCACCTGGTGCCAGCTCTTTTCCGAACCCGCCGCTGGCTCGGATCTTGCCGCGCTGCGCACCAAGGCGGTGCGCGCCGACGATGGTAGCGGCGACTGGATCGTCAACGGCCAGAAAGTCTGGTCGAGCTGGGCGCATCTGACCGACTGGGGCATCCTCGTCGTGCGCACCGACCCGACCTTGCCCAAGCACAAGGGGCTGACCTTCTTCGTCGTCGACATGAAGACGCCGGGCATCGAAACCCGCCCGATCCGCCAGATTTCGGGGGCGAGCGAGTTCAACGAAACCTTCCTCACCGACGTCCGCATCCCCGACGCCAACCGGCTCGGCGCCGAGGGCGAGGGTTGGGCGTGCTGCATGACGGTGCTGATGGGTGAACGGCTCGGCTCGGGCGCGCATCGCAGCGGGGTCGAGCCGCTGATCGACTATGCCGCCGCGACCCCCGATGGCCATGGCGGCACGATGCTCGACGACCGCGCGATCCGCCAGCAACTCGCCGAGGCGCTGGCCGAGGAGCAGGGCGAACGCTTTTTCCAGGCGCGGCTGCGCACGATGGTGTCGAAGGGCGAGAACCCCGGCGCGCTCGCGGGCATGGTCAAACTCGCCTATGCCGGTCGCTACCAGAAGACCAACGGCCTCGCGCTCGAACTGCGCGGCCTCGCGGGCATCGCGCCCGAGGCCGGGGATACCGCGACCGGCGACGTCCAGTACGACTATATCTATTCGACCGTGATGCGCATCGCGGGCGGTGCCGACGAGGTGCTGCGCAACCAAATCGCCGAACGCGTGCTCGGCATGCCCGGCGAGGTGCGCATGGACAAGAATGTGCCGTTCGAGACGTTGAAGGGTTAAGTCCCAATCCTCGTCATTGCGAGGAGCCGAAGGCGACGCGGCAATCCAGAGTGGCGTAAACCGCCCTGGATTGCTTCGCTCCGCTCGCAATGACGAGTGTTGGAGAGCTACGCCGCCCGCCGCCGCGCTTCCGCCGCCTTTGCCAGCGGCCCCGCCAGATCCTTCTTCAGGATCTTCCCGTTCGGGTTGAGTGGCATGTGATCCATCACCACCAAGGTCCGCGGCACCTTGTTGTCGCCGAGATGCGCCTTGCAGAAGGCGATGATGTCGTCGGCGGTCGCTTCGCCGCAGCCGGGGCGCAAAGTCACCGCCGCCGCGATATCCTCGCCCAGCACCTCATGCGGGACGCCGACCACCGCCGCCTGCTGGACCGCGGGATGCAAATGCAGCACCGTCTCGATCTCGAGCGGGGTGATGTTGTAGCCGCCGCGAATGATCAGTTCCTTCGACCGGCCGGCCATGATCAGATCGCCGTCAGCATCGACGAAGCCGAGGTCGCCGGTCTTGGTCCAGCCGCCCTTGAAGCTCGCTGCGGTCGCTTCTTCATCGTTCCAGTAACGCCGTGCATGCTTCTGCCAGCCGTAGATCTCGCCGACGACGCCCGCTTCGGTGATGACATTGCCGCCCTCGTCGCGGATCTGCATATGCGCGGGTAGCTTGCCGACGCAGCCGGGTTTGAGCACCTGTTCCTGGCTGGTCGTGCCCAAGCCCACGCCGCCCTCGGACATGCCATAGCTGTTACGTATGCGCAGGTGCGGCCACAGTTCGGCCGCGCGCTTCACCGAATCATGCGGCAGCGGCGCGGTGCCGGTCATCAGATATTTGACTCCCTCCATGTCGTAATCGGCGACATCGGGATGATCGAGCACGAGCCGCAGCATCGACGGCACCAGGTAGACAAGATTCGGCCGCTTTTCCTTCGCCAGCTCCAGAAAGCCCTTCGGATCGAATTTCTGCTGGGTGATCGCGGTCGCGCCGCCGCGCGCGGGCAGCATCACGATGCCGATGTTGCCGCCGGACCCGGTGAGCGGCAGCGCGTTCAGCGTCGAGCGCGAGCGGTCCATGTTGAGGCCGGTGACGCCGGTCATCAGATCGGGGTGCGATATCACCACGCCCTTGATCTTGCCGGTCGTGCCCGAGGTGCCGAGGATTTCGGCGTCGGCCGCCGGGTCGAGGCTCGTCTGGTCGGGCAGCGCCGCGATATCGCGCGGCATGGCATCGACGCGCCAGCAACCGGCAAGCGGCACATCCTTCATCAAATCGGGCGCATCGGTCAGGCAGAAGCGCGGTTCGCACAAGGCCGCATAATCGGCGATTTCCCGCGGGTTGAGGCGCGTGCTGATCGGGCAGGCGATGCCGCCGGCGCGGAACACCGCGAACACCGCGATCGCCATCTCGATCGCATGCGCATTGCTGATCGGCAGGAATACCCGGTCGCCGGGAACCAGCCCCGCCGCCGCCAGCCCGCCGCCCACTTCGTCGGCTTCGCGGTCCCATTCGGCGAAGGTGATTTGCCGCCGCGTGTCGTCGTGCGCGATGTCATTCGACTGGTGCGTCGCGCGCACCTTCAAGGCATCGCTGATGCGGCGAACTTCCATTGCGGCTTTATCCCCTTGCGTCATTCTTGAGCATGTATTACCTAGTTATACAACTCGTGACAAGGGAGATAGTGATGGCCGAGGCGAAAAGCGACATCAAGCAGAGCGATGAGTGGCAGAAAGCCGTCGCCTATGAGATTACCGACGAGGATATCGAGCGGCAGCGCAAATTGCTGGGATTCGATCAGGCGGCGAAGACTCGCGAATATATCCAGACCGCGACCGAGGATAATATCCGCAACTTCGCGCACGGCATGGGCGACGACAAGCCGCTCTACACCGATCCCAATTATGCCAAGAAGACCCGCTGGGGCAGCGTGATCGCACCGGGCATGATGGCGGGCATCATCAACAAGCCGATGAAGGGCGACCCGATTCCCGACGAGATCAAGGCTCTCAAGAAAAGCCTGTTCCGTGGCATCCACGTTTTCGTGTCGGGGTCGCAATGGGATTTCTATCGCCCGATCTTTCCGGGCGACACCATCTACAGCTTCAACGGCGACGAGACGTGCGAGGTCAAGCAGTCCGAATTCGCCGGGCGCTCGGTGATCACCAATCGCCGTGACGTGAAGATCAACCAGCGCGGCGAGGTCGTCGCGGTCTATCGCATCCTGCGCGTGCTAACCGAGCGCAAGACGGCGGCCAAGAAGGGCAAATATTCGGCGATCGAACCCGCGAGCTATACCGACGAGGAAATGCAGGCGATCGAGGGCATCTACGCCGCCGAACGCGTCCAGGGTGCCGAAAAGCGCTGGTTCGAAAGCGTCGCAAAGGGCGATTCGGTGGGACTGCAGGCGAAAGGCCCGCTGACCGTCACCGACGTCATCTGTTTCCACGCCGGCGGTTACGGCTTCGTGCCCTATGCCCCGACCGCCAACCGCCTCGCGCACAAGAACCGCCAGCGCATCCCGGCCTTTTACGTCAAGAACGAGCATGGCATTCCCGACGTCGCGCAGCGGCTGCACTGGGACCCGGTGTGGGCGCAGGCGATCGGCAATCCGATGGCCTATGACTATGGAGTCATGCGCGAAAATTACCTGTGGCAATATCTCAGCGACTGGGCCGGCGACGACGCCGTCATCACCCACATCCATGATGAGATCCGCAAGTTCAACTATATGGGCGACGTCCAGCGCGTCACCGGCGAAGTGCTGGCGAAGCGCCAGGAGGGTGGCCAGAACCTCGTCGATGTTGCGGTGAAATTCACCAACCAGCGCGACGAGGAAACGGTGCGCGCCACCGCGACGATCGCGCTGCCGAGCAAGGATCGCCCGCAGCCGCTCTATCCGCAGGTTCCCGAGGAACTCGCGCAAAAGGCGGTTCAGATGCTGGCGCGCCACCGCGAACTCGGCGGGGATTGACCGGAAGCCGATCGCCGATCGCGTTCACGTCGTCATTGCGAGGAGCGAAGCGACGCGGCAATCCAGAGCGCGCGTAAACCGCTCTGGATTGCTTCGCTTCGCTCGCAATGACGAAGTATTTGCGGAGCCGCCGAGGAACCAAACTCGTGATAAATGATGTGTCGCACGGGGAGGAATTATGGCTGACGAAATATTGATCGACGATGATGCGGGGGTCCGCACCATCACCCTCAACCGGCCCGACCGGCTCAACGCGCTGACCGGTTCGATCATGGCGCCGCTCGCCGACGCCTGCGCCGATGCGGCGCGCGATGCGTCGGTCGGCTGCGTCGTCGTCACCGGGGCAGGCAGGGGCTTTTGCGCCGGCGGCGATTTGAAGGAGGGCGGCGCCGACAAGGCGGTCGTTCCCGCCAATGCCGACAGCGGCAGCCGCACCGAACAGGGTCATGTGCGCCTCCGCACCTTCATGGAAACGTCGCGCCTGCTCCACGAAATGCCCAAGCCGACGATCGCGATGGTGAACGGTCCCGTCGCCGGGGCGGGCATCGGCATCGCGGGGGCGTGCGACCTGCGCTTCGCCGCGAAAAGCGCCAGCTTCCTGACCGCGTTCGACCGCATCGGCGCGGGGGGCGATTTCGGATCGACCTGGTTCTGGACCAAGATCGTCGGCACCGGCGTCGCGCGCGAGCTTTTCCTGCTCGGTGAAAAACTGACCGCCGATGAGGCCTTCGCCAAGGGACTCTACACCCGCCTGTTCGACGACGACGTGCTGGTCGGCGAAACGATGAAAGCTGCCCGCCGCCTCGCCGACGGCCCGCGCATGGGCTATCGCTATATGAAGGCGAACCTCAACAATGCCGAGGATTGGGCGTTCGAGGCCGCGCTCGATGCCGAGGCGCTCAACATGGGGCTGTCGACCAGCGCGACCGCGATGATCTGGCGCGAGAAGAAGAAGGCCGAAAACCCCGATGGCTGATTTTGCGCATATCCGCATCGACCGCCATGATGCCGGTATCGCCGCCGTCACCGTCGCGCGCGCCGACATCGGCAACGCTTCCTCGCCCGAAATGCTTGGCGAGATTCGTGATGCGTTTGTTACCCTCTCAGCCGACCGCGACGTCCGCGCAATCATCCTCGCGGCGGAGGGCAAGCATTTCTCGGTTGGCGCCGATTTCGCCTTCCTGCAAAAACTCACCGGCATGGCGGCGAGCGAGATCAAGGACACCGTCTACGCCAATTTTCAGGGCGCCGCCCGCGCCATATACCGCTGTCCGAAACCGACGCTCGCGCTGGTGCAGGGCGCGGCGGTGACGGTCGGCTGCGAACTCGCGCTCGCCTGCGATTTCCGCATCGCCGCCGACAGCGCGATGTTCCAGGAAAGCTGGATCAAGCTCGGCATCATGCCGCCGCTCGGCGGCACCTTCCTGCTGCCGCGCATCGTCGGGCTCGGCCGCGCGATGGAAATGTGCCTGCGCGGGAAACAGGTGCGGGCCGAGGAAGCGTTGAGCATCGGTCTGGTGAGCGAGGTGGTCGCGAAGGACGAACTCGCCGCGCGCGGCATGGACCTCGCGCGCGAACTCGCCGCATCGGCCCCGCTCGGCTATGCGACGGTGAAGCAATCGATCCAGCGCGCGCTCGAAAGCAGCATGGAGGCCGAATGGCAGGCCAATTTGCCCAATCAGGCGCTATTGCTCGGTAGCCAGGATCACCGCGAGGGGCTGGCTGCGGTCACCGAGAAGCGCGCGCCGGTTTTTAGGGGCGAATAACTCACCTCGTCATTGCGAGGAGCCGAAGGCGACGCGGCGATCTCCAGCTATCGGGCTTGCGCAAACTGGATGGCCGGAGATTGCTACCGCCGCGACCCCGGCGCGACGAAGATCGTCTGCGTGCCCTTGGCATAGACGCCGTCCTCGTCGGCGAAGAGATTCTGCGCCACCGCATGCCCGTTGCCCGCGCCTTCGGTGTGGGCGTCGAGCAGCAGCCATGCGCCGCGCGGCATGCGAAAGAACTGGATGCCGATGTCGAGGTTCGCATAGCTCCATTCATGCGCATGCGTCGCGCTGCCGACGCCATTGCCGAAATCGGCGAACAGGCACGCCTTGACGAAGGGCGACGCCGGCACGCCGCGCACGACCTCGCCGTTCATGCACATCCAAGCCACGCCGCGCCCCGGTTCGCGCACCTGGCCCATGACCGGCCGCGTCCGGATCGCCCCCGCCATGCTCGCGCCGATCAGGAAATCATCCTCGGGCACATCCTCGGGCGCGGGGTGCGGGTGTGGGGGATGGAATTCGGGGGTGTCGAGCTGCCGTGCCAGCAGCACATGCGCCTGCGCGACCATCTTCGCGCCCGCCAGCAGTTCGATGCGGTAAAGCTGCGCCTGTCGCCCCTGGCGCACCGGGACGATGCGCGGGACCAGCGGTGCGCGCGGCACGATGCCCAAAAAGTCGATCGTCACGCGGCAAATTTCGAACCCCGGATCGAAACCGGCTTGCTCGATCGCATGCGCGAACAGCGCCGAGATCGGCCCGCCCGCGACCGCATCGGCGAACCAGGGGTTGCGTGACAGGCCGGTGGGCTCGAAACCTTCCTCGGTGTGGACGAAATAATGGGGGATCGGGTCGGTGGTGCTGTTCATCGGCGCCTCCTACCATGCTTCGCACGCCGTACAACATGGTTGACGTAGTTATATAACTCAAGCATAGAATCACCATCGACAAGGGAGAGCGAGCGATGGATCTGAGCTATGGCGAGGCCGCCGAGGTCTTTCGTACGGAGGTCCGCGCCTTTCTGTCGTCGCGCTGGCCCCCGGCTGCCGACCTGCGCGGCGCCGATCTCAAGGCCTTCATCCGCACCTTTCGCGCCCAGGCGACCGACGCTGGCTATCTCTACCGCGCGATCCCGAAAATATATGGTGGATCCGAGCAAAGCGTCGACGTCATCAAAGCGCAGGTGATCCGCGAGGAGTTCGCGCGCGCCCGCGCCCCGATGGAAGTCGGCGGCAACGGCATGAACATGACCGTGCCGACCCTGCTCGAAAAGGGCAGTGACGAGCAGAAGGACCTTTTCATCCGCAAGACGGTGTCGGGCGATTATATCTGGGGGCAGGGCTATTCCGAACCCGGCTCGGGCAGCGACCTCGCGAGCGTGCGCACCAAGGGCGAGCTGTCGCCCGACGGCAAAAAATGGATCATCAACGGCCAGAAAATCTGGACGTCGCAAGGCATGCAATCGACGCACATGTTCATGCTCGTGCGCACCGAACCCGACGCGCCGAAGCATGACGGCATCACCTATTTGCTGATCGACCTCGACCAGCCCGGTGTCACCCGCCGCCCGATCCGCCAGATGACCGGCGAGGAGGGCGATCACACCTTCTGCGAATTTTTCTTCGACAACGCCGAGACGCCGGTGAGCTGGCAGGTCGGTGAACGCGGGCAGGGCTGGTACGTCAGCCGCACGACGCTCAAGCACGAACGCGCGAGCATCGGCGGCGCCGACGGGCTCGGGCGCCAGTTCGCCAAGCTGGTCGAATTGGCGAAGGAGGTCGGCCGCATCGACGATCTGATCGTTCGCGACAAGCTCGCCCAGATCGAAGGCTCGGTCCTTTCGCACCGCTACACCAGCTACCGCCTGTTCAGCTGTGCGGCGGCAGGCGAGGATCCCGGCCCGGTCGCGCTGATGATGAAGCTTTTGCTCACCGAAATCGGGCACGAGATGGCGCTGCTCGCGCAGGACCTGATCGGTGAGCATGGCTTCCTTGAGCCCGTGGGTGCGGGCGGACGCGGCAATCGCGGGCCGCGCGGGCCCGAAAAATGGCTCGACCAGATCATGGGTAGCCTCGGCAATTCGATCGCCGGCGGCGCGTCGAACATCCAGCGCAACATCGTCGGCGAACGCGGGCTCGGGCTGCCGCGCGACCTCGCGATGAGCGGGGAGCGCTGAGATGCATTTCCACCTGACCGAAGAACAGACGGCGATCCAGGACGCGGTGCGCGGCACGCTCGCCGGTGCCTGGCCGATCGAGCGGCTTCATGCCTTTGCCGATGGCGACGATGATTTCGACCGCACCAGCTGGGATGCGCTGATGGCGCTCGGCCTCGGCGGCACGCTCGCGCCCGACAGCGGGATGGGGCTGCTCGACGCCGCGCTGGTGTGCGAGGTCGTGGGCGAGGCGGCGGCACCGGGGCCGCTGATCGGCCAGCTTCTCGCCGTCGCCGCCGCTGCGTGCAGCGACAATGGCGCAGCAAAATCCCATCTCGAAACGCTGGCGAGCGGCGAAAAGGTCGCGACGCTGGTCCACGGCGGCAGCGCGTTTGTCCCTTGCGCGCGCGCCGCCGACTTTTTCCTGATTGTCGACCGCGAAGCCGGGGTCCGCCTTGTCGCCGCGGTCGACGCGGCGATCGAGGCGGTCAAGGCCGCCGACCGCAGCCGCCCTGTATCGAAGGTCGCGATTCCCGCCGATGCTGGCGAGACGCTCTTCGCCGCGAGCGACCCGATGACCGGTCGTCTCGCCGACGCGGCGCTCGTCCTCGTCGCCGCCGACGCGCTCGGCGGCGCGCAGAAGGTCACCGACATGAGCGTCGCCTACGCCAAGGAGCGCGAACAGTTCGGCCAGCCGATCGGGCGTTTCCAGGCGCTCAAGCACCAGCTCGCGCATATGGCGCTCGATGTGGAGCCGGCGCGTGCGCTCCTGTGGTACGCCGCCTATGCCTGGGATGCGGGCCTCCCCGACGCGCCGCGTGCGGCCGCGATGGCAAAGGCCCATCTGTGTGACATCTACGTCCGGTCGACCCGGGCGGCGGTCGCCGCGCATGGGGGCATCGGGTACACTTGGGAATATGGACTCCATTACTGGTTTCGTCGCGCGGCTTTTGACCGGGCATGGCTCGGAAGCCCGGCCGCGCATCGCGCGCGGGCGGCGGTCCTCGCGGGGTGGTGACGGGGTGAGCGGCGCTCGCGACCGGCTGCAACTTGTCCCCGGCGTCCGCCGGTTGCGCCCCGACGATCATTTCATGATCCTGTCCGAAACCGACGCGTCGCCGATGCATGTCGGGGCCCTGATAATGCTCGATGTGCCGCCCGACCGGCAGGACGTTTTCGCCGCTGCGATCCGCCGCCAATTCGCCGAGCGTCTGCCGGCGACGCCGCTGCTCGCGCGGCTGCACGAAGCGCCCGACGGTTTCGATTCGGACGTCTGGGCGGACCTCGCGAGTTGCAACCTCGACGCGCTCGTCGCGGTCCAGCCGCATCCCGGTGCGTGGGCCGACGACGAGCTTCATGCGGCCGTCGCGATGCTCAACATGCGGCGGCTCGACCTCGAAGGTCCGCCCTTCGCGGCGCATGTCTTCGAACGGCTCGCGCACGGCGGCAGCGCGCTCTACCTCAAGATGCACCACAGCGTCGCCGACGGTATCGGTTTTCAGACCGTCCTCGCCCTGCTCAGCGACGCCGCGCCACCGGCACCGCAGCGCACCGCCGACGCGGCGTTGCCCGACGGCGGGACGTGGCGCGTGCTGGCGCAAACGCGTTTCGCCGACGAGGCCGCGCAGCGCGCCGAACAGTCGGAGCGCCGCCGGGACGCGCTCGCCAAGCTCGAAGCCCATAAGGGCGACCGCGCCCCGACGCCGCAGCTCAAGATGTCGGGCTCGACCTCGGCACGCCGCCGCTACGCGACGATCAGCCTGCCGCTCGCGCGCGTGAAGGCGGTCGGCAAGGCTCTCGGAGCCACGGTCAACGATGTCTTCCTGACGCTCGCCAGCACGGCGCTCCGCGAATATCTGATCGAGATCGACGATCTTCCCGGCACGCCGCTCGTCGTCAATTCGGCGCGGTCCTATCGCCGTCCAGACCATGGCGATTTCGGCAACCGCATCGTCGCGCTGCATCCGCATCTCGCGACGCACCTCGCCGACCCCGTCGAACGCCTGCGCGCGATCCAGGCGTCGATGGCCGCCGAGATGCGCCGTACCCCGCACGACGAGGCGCTGCTCGACGCCGCTGAAAAGCCTTTCGGCGCCAAGGATCGCCGCATCGCCTTTGCCGAGCGGCTGGCGGGCGGCAAACGCCTGATCCCCGGCAATTTGACGTTGTCGAACGTGCCCGGCCCGGCCGAGGCGCGCAGCTATGCCGGCTTTCGCCAGCGCAACAATTACCCCGTGCCGATCATCGGCTCGGGCCGCTTTCTCAACATCACTTCGCGGCGTAGCGGCGACAATCTCGACATGGGCGTGATCGCCGATGCCGAAAAAATCGCCGACGCGGGCCGCATCGCGGCGCTGTTCGCCGCCGCGCTCGACGAACTGGAGACCATTGCATGACCGACGACCTGGCGTTCAAGCCGGAAGACGACCGTTACCATCAGCTATCCGATGATCCGTATGAAACCGAGACCAACTGGTGGTCGTTCAACATCCCCGAACGCAAGATCGGCTGCTGGATCCATGCGCCCTATTATCAGAACCGCAAGGCGGTCACCTGGCGCATCTTCGCCTGGGATGACGAGGGCTATGACCAGGCGCGCATGGCCTATTATCGCAAGGTCGAGGAAGCGGCGATGCCCGACGCGCCCGATCTCACCGACATCGTCTTTCCCGGCGACAAGAACGGTGGCGGCTACAGCCTCAAGATGATCGAGCCGGGGATGAAATATCACCTCCAGTACGAGGACGCGTCGCGCGGTTTCGCGCTCGATTTCACCCACACGGGCCTCCACGAACCGCACCGCTTCCCGCCGGGCAAGCCGCCGTTCATGGCGACCCCGCATTACGACCAACTTGGCCATGTCGAAGGCTGGATGACCCTGCGCGGCGAAAAGATTCGCATCGACGGCATCGGGGTGCGCGACCGCACCTGGGGGCCGCGCGGCGGGCCCTATGCGGCGAGCCCGAAAGTCTATGCCAGCGACATCGAACGCGTGAAGCACCCCGGCGGCGCGCGCTGGCGCGAGATCGAGCGTGAGCGCGGCCGCGGACGGATCCAGTATATCTTCGGCCACCGCCGCGACGGCACCGGCTTCCTCGGCTTCGCGCGCGTGCAGGACGGCGACGCCGACGGCTGGTCGCCGATGAACGCCGGCTGGATCCGCCGCGACGGGAGCTTTGGCAGCCTCGATTCGAGCCAATCGCGCATGCGCGTGTTTCGTAGCCCGAAAACCGGCTGGAGCACGCATATGCAGGTCGAACTGGTCGACGACCAAGGCCGCGAAATGAAGAGCGAAGGCTTCGTCGTCAGCACGATGAGCGAAGCGGGTTATGGCGTGAACCAGCTGATGCGCTGGGACATCGACGGCGGCATCGGCTGGGGCGAGGATCAGGACGTATGGAATCCGGTCCATTATGTCCGGGTGCTCGACGCGCTGAAGGCGACTGTCTGAAATAAGGGGGGATATGCGGAAAATCCTGATCGGGCTGACGGCGGCGGTTGCGCTAGCCGGATGCCAGCCAAAGCCCGAAGCCACGACGCCGGAGCGCGATGCCAAGGCGGTGATGGAAGCGTTCTGGAAGAACACGGACGCGAACCGCTTCGGCGCCAACGGGGCGCTGCTCGCCGACGACATCGTCTTCATCGACCCGATCTGGGGACGACATGAGGGCAAGGAAGCGGCGACCAGATTCCTCGCGCAGTTCGAAGGGGCGGGCGACGGCTGCTGCACGCTCGACCGGCTGGTCACCGATGGCAATGTCGGCTGGGCCTTCTGGACGCTGCATGCACCGAACGACGAACAGCCTTGGGTCGGGGTCTATCAGGTCAAGGACGGCAAGATCGTCTTTTATCAGGATATCCACCAGCGCGTCTATTCGGCGGAAGAGCAGGCCGCACACAAGGCTGCGTTCAAACAGGCGCAGGACGCGAAAAAATCTGCCAAGACGCGCGGATGACGATCTTTTCCAACCTCTCGCTTCCCCTGATGTGTGCGCCGATGAGCTTCGCCTCGTCGGTCCCGCTCGCGGTCGCCTGTTGCCAAGCGGGCGTGATCGGCGGCTGGCAGGGCGGCACGATCACGCCCTTTGAACAGTTCGAAAACTATCTGGCGGCGCTCGCCGGCATCGAAGGCGCCGCGCCGCCGATCGTCAACATGCCGGCGCGCTGGGGTGCCGATCCCAAGGCCGCCGACCGCCTTGCGCTGCTCGAACGCTACCGCGTCCCTCTCGTCCTCTCGAGCCTCGGCGATCCGTCGGCACTCGTCGAGCGTGTCCATGGCTGGGGCGGGCGCGTCGTCCACGACGTGACGACGATGAAACACGCCGAAAAGGCGATCGCGGCGGGGGCGGACGGGCTGATGCTGACCTGCGCCGGCGCAGGCGGGCATACTGGGTTTTTGACACCGATGGCGTTTGTTCCCGCGGTGCGGCGGATGTTCGGCGGGCTGCTGATTGTCGCGGGCGGCATCGCCGACGCGCATGGCATCGCCGCCTCGCTCGCGCTGGGCGGCGACATCGCCTGCATGGGCACGCGCTTTATCGCGACGCCTGAGAGCGGGGTGGTCGAGGGCCACCGGTCGATGATCCCGGCGGTGAGCGCCGACGATATCGTAGCCTCGGCGGCGATGAACGGCGTTCCCGCGCACTGGATGCGGCAATCTATCGAGGCGGTCGGCCTCGATGCGAAAACGCTGCCCAACACGCGCTCGCCGATGCCCGAGGGCGTGATACCCTGGCGCGACATTTGGAGCGCCGGGCAGAGTGCCGGGCTGATCGACGCTGTCGAGCCGGTGGATGCGTTGGTGGCACGGTTGAAGGGTGAGTTCGTGGACTTGCCGGCGGTGCCGGACTGGCGGTCCAATCTCGGGGCGCGGACCGCGGGCTGGGCGTAATCCCCCTCACCAAAAAGCCTCGTCATTGCGAGCGGAGCGAAGCAATCCAGAGCAGGCTACGCGACTCTGGATTGCCGCGTCGCTTCGCTCCTCGCAATGACGAACATGATTATCCCATCACCAACACGATCCGCCCTGCGCTCTTGCCCGCCGCCGCATCGGTCATCGCCGCGCGAAACTCTTCCAGCGGATAGGCCCGCGCCACCGCCGGTCGCAGCGTGCCTTCGCCCGCCAGCGCGAACACCGTATCGCGATTGGCCTCACTCTTCTCGGGTTCGAAAATGCCGAACTGGCGGATATCGACCCCGATCAGGCTCGCCCCTTTCAGTAGCGGCAAATTGGTCTTTAGCGCCGCGATCCCGCCCGGAAAGCCGATCACCAGATGCCGTCCGTTCCACGCCAGCGAGCGGAATGCCGGATCGGTCGCCTCGCCACCAACGGGGTCGAACACGACGTCGACGCCCTTGCCGCCGTTCGCCGCCTTGACCTGATCGCGCCAGTCGTCGCCGCGCGCGTCGACCACGGCATTGGCGCCGCCCGCAGTGGCCAGCGCGCGTTTTTCCTCGCTCGATGCCGACCCGATCACCCGCGCGCCCAGATGCTTGCCGATCTGTACCGCGGCATAGCCGGTTGCGCCGCCCGCGCCGAGCACCAGCAAGGTCTCTCCCGCCTTGAGGCTGCCGCGATCGACCAGCGCGTGCCACGCGGTCGCATAGCTCACGGGGAAGACCGCGGCTTCCGCGAACGACAGTGCTCCGGGCATCTTGCGCACCGTGCGCGCGGGCAGGTTGGTCGCGTCGGCGAACATCCCGCCCCAGCCGCTCGCGACGACCTTGTCGCCGACCGCCAATCCTGCGACCTCTGCCCCGACCGCGGTCACCACCCCCGCGCACTCGCTGCCCGGAATGAAGGGCACCGGCGGCTTCACCTGATATCCGCCACCCGCGGTCAGCACATCGACGAAGCTGATCCCTGCCGCCCTGATAGAAATGCTCACTTGTGTGGGCGCGGGCGGCCCCGGATCATGATCGACGAGCGCGTAATTTTCGGGCGGGCCGAGTTCGTCGGCACGAACGGCGCGGGGCAGGGGAGCGGTCATCGGACACCTCTTGTCATTGCGGATTTAGAAGTATAACCAAGTTATATAACTATTGGAGGGAAAGCTGATGGGTTTCAAGACGCGGATCACCGAAATGCTGGGGATCGAACATCCGATCGTCCAGGGCGGCATGCAGGCGGTGGGCACCGCCGAGATGGCGAGCTCGGTGTCGAACGCCGGCGGCCTCGGCATCATCACCGCGCTGACCCAGCCGACGCCGCAGGCGCTGCGCGACGAGATCGAGAAGTGCCGGTCGATGACCGACAAGCCCTTCGGCGTCAACCTGACCGTCTTCCCCACGATCAATTCGCCCGACTACAACGCCTATGCCGACGCCGTCGTCGAAAGCGGGGTGAAGATCATGGAAACCGCGGGCACCCCGGCGGTGCGCGAGATCTGGGCGCGGGTGAAACCGCACGGCGTCACCATCCTGCACAAATGCACGGCTGTCCGCCACGCGCTGTCGGCCGAGAAAGCCGGCTGCGACATCATCTCGATCGACGGTTTCGAATGCGCGGGCCACCCGGGCGAGGACGATATCCCCGGGCTGATCCTGATCCCCGCCGCCGCCGACAAGGTCAAGATTCCGATGCTCGCGTCGGGCGGTTTCGGCGACGGCCGTGGCCTGATCGCCGCGCTCAGCCTCGGCGCCGAGGGCATCAACATGGGCACGCGTTTTTGCGCGACCAAGGAAGCGCCGGTGCACGACAATGTGAAACAGGCCTATGTCGACAATGACGAGCGCGGCAGCTTCCTGATCTTCCGCAACTTCAAGAACACCGCGCGCGTCGGCAAGAGCGAAGTCAGCGAAGAAGTCGTCCGCCGTCTCGCCTTGCCCGACGCGAAGTTCGGCGACGTGCAGGAACTGGTCGCCGGCACCGCGGGCCGCGAACTGCTGACCACCGGCGACCTGTCGAAGGGCGTCTTCTGGGCCGGCATGATCCAGGGGCTGATCCACGATATTCCGACCTGTCAGGAATTGATCGACCGGATCATTTCGGAAGCCGAAGCGATCGTCGACCAGCGGCTGGCGGGGTTTCGCCGGTAAGCCTTGCGCAAAATCCTCCCCGTCGCGAAGCGATGGGGAGGGGGACCGCGCCCGAAGGGCGTGGTGGAGGGGCCGCGGCCTTGCACAGACATCGAGGGCGTCGGCCCCTCCGTCAGCGCTTCGCGCCGCCACCTCCCCATCGCTCCGCGACAGGGAGGATTATATTCACAGCTGCCCGCCATCCACTCGCACCAGCGCCCCCGTCGTGTACGACGACGCCGGGCTCGCGAGCATCAGTGCCGCGGTCACGATCTCGTCGGGGTTCCCCGGCCGCCTCAGCGCGACCGGCTGCGTCTCGCGCTTCCGCTCGTCCCACGCTTCGGCAATGTCGGTCAGGAATGGTCCGGGGCTGATCGTGTTCACCCGCACCTTGGGCGCATATTCGCGGCTCAACGACACGCTCATCGCGTTGAGCGCCGCCTTCGCCGACCCATAAGGAATCACCATCGGCAGCGCCATCAGCGCGCCGGTCGAACTGATGTTGATGATGGTGCCGCCATCGCCCTCGCTCATCCGGTGCGCGACCTGGCTCGCGAGCCGGAACGGCCCCTTGAAATTCAGGTTCAGCACCGAATCGAACAGGTTTTCCGGCATTTCGTGGCTGGGGCAGGCGGGCGACATGCCGGCGTTGTTGATCAATATGTCGACACGGCCGAATTCCGCATAAGTGGCCGCGATCAGCCCGTCGATCTCGTCCCAGCGTCCGCAATGTACCGAATGCGCCATCGCCCGGCGGCCGAGCGCGCGGCATTCGGCCGCCACCTCTTCGCATTTGTCGAGCTTGCGGCTCGCCACGATCACATCGGCGCCGCGTTCGGCCAGCGCCTTGACCATCCGGTAGCCCAACCCGCGCGATCCGCCGGTGACGAGCGCGACTTTGCCGGTGAAATCGAACAAGGGATCAGGCGTCATTTTTCGGTTCCTCATATTTTTGGGTATCCGACGCCGGGCGGCTGTCGGGGTGATCGGTTGGAATATCGTCAAAGGCGGCGACTACCCGCGCCATGCGGTCGGCGACGAGCCCGCGATGCTGTCCGTGGGTCACGATGTGCAGCCGGTTTTCGCGAATGCCGCGAACGACCATGTCGCCGACCATGGCCGGGTCCATCCCGCCGGCTCGGGGCGCACGCCCCGTGCTTCGGCCGAGGTTGGTCGTCACCAGTCCGGGACAGAGCACCGAAACGCCGATCCCCTCGGGCTCCAGTTCGGCGCGCAGCACTTCACTCAGGCCCACGACGGCAAATTTGCTCGCGGTATAACCTCCCAACTTTGCGCTGGCGATCAGCCCGGCCATCGACGCGGTGTTGACGACGTGGCCGCCGCGACCTGCCTCGCGCATTGCGGGGACGAAGCAGCGGACGCCATTATAGGTGCCGGTCAGCTTGACCGCGACGATCCGGTCGAAATGCGCTTCGGGCATCGCATCGAGCGGATTGAGATCGGGGCCGATGCCCGCGTTGTTGATGAGGATCGAGACCGGACCGAACCGCGCCTCGACAGCCTGCCGCGCGCGCGCCCAAGCATCGCGGTCGGTCACGTCGAGCGCAACCGCCATCGCCGCGTCGCCCAGCGCCGCCGTCTCGCGCTCGAGGGCTCCGCCGTCGATGTCTGCGAGCGCGACGCGCGCACCTTCCCGCGCTAGCGCACGGCCGATCGCAAGGCCGATCCCGCTGCCGCCACCGGTGACAAAGGCGGTCCGCCCCTCGATCGCAAAGGATGCGCGCATCGCGACTAGCGCGCCCGGATCGCCGCCAGCCGGGTCGGGATATGCTCGCTCGGAAACAGCCCCGCCGCCGGCGTGGCGTTCCGCAGATAAGCCTTGGCGACCTGCACCTTGTGCACTTCGGTCGGTCCGTCGGCCAGCGCCATGCTCGGCAGGCCCATCCACATGTCGGCGAGCGGCAGTTCGAGCGTCATGCCAAGGCTGCCGTGGAGCTGGATCGCACGCTGGATGATGTCGCGATAGACCTTCGCCATCTGCACCTTGCACATCGCGATGTGCGTGCGCGACGCGCCGTGCGGCATGCGGCCGGCCTCGACCTCGTCGATGATCCACGCGGTCTTGAGCACCAGCAGGCGGAATTGTTCGAGTTCGATGATCGAATCGGCGATCGCCCCCTGGACGAACTGATGCTCGCTGAGCTGCTTGCCCTGCGTGCGGCGCGACACCGCGCGTTCGAGCATCATGTCGATCGCGCGCTGGCATTTGCCGACGGTGCGCATCGCATGATGGACGCGCCCGCCGCCGAGCCGCGCCTGCGCGACCTTGAAGCCTTCGCCCGGCCCGCCGAGCATCGCGTCGAGCGGCACGCGCACCTTGTTGTAGCGGATATAGGCGTGGGTGCCGTCATCCTCGCCTTTGCTGTCGCCCATCGTCTGCGAATGACGGATGAATTCGACCCCCGGCGTGTCGGTGGGGACGATCAGCATCGACATCCGCTCGTGGGGCGGGCTTTCGGGGTTGGTCACCACCATCACGATCAGGAAGGCGGCGAAGCGCGCGTTCGACGAGAACCATTTTTCGCCCTCGATCACCCATTCATTCCCTTCCTGCCAAGCGCGGCAGGTGAATTCCTTGGGGTCGGCACCCGCCTGCGGCTCGGTCATCGAAAAGGTCGAGACGATCGTGCCGTCCATCAGCGGCTGAAGGTAGGTCGCCTTCTGTTCCGCGGTCCCGAACATCGCGAGGATCTCGCTGTTGCCGGTATCGGGCGCGGCGGTGCCGAACACCGTCGGTGCCCAGTAACTCCGCCCGAGAATCTCGTTCATCAGCGCGAGGGTGAGCTGGCCAAAGCCAGGGCCGCCAAGCTCGGTGCCGAGGTGGCAGCCCCACAGCCCCTGTGCCTTCACCTGGTCCTGCAGCGGCTTCATATACGCCCGCGATTCCCTGTTCGCGACGTCATAGGGCGCGCCGTGGCCGGGGAAGAGCAGGTCCATCGCTTCGCATTCGTCGCGTACGAATTTCGACATCCAGTCGAGCTTTGCCTGCAATTCGGGTTCGATGCGGAAATCGATCATGCGTCTGTCCTTGATTAGCCGATGAGGCGGATGAGTTTTTCGGCCTCGGCGAAATTGCCGCGGACCAGCCGGTCGAAGAAGCGCCCGGTCTCGGCGCTGAGAATGCCCTTGGCGGCCTGCGCGACCTTATATTCGAGGATGCAGCCGCCCTTGAACATCGCGAGGATCAGATAATAATCGAAGCTCGCCATGCTGCGCCCGGTTCCCGCGGCATAATGCGCCATCAGTTCCTGCCGCGTCGGCCAGTCCATGACATTGTACAGAGCCTTTTCGGGGACATGGCCGGGGAAACGATCGTCGCGGATGCCGTTGCAGAACCAGGCAAGGTCGAGCAGCGGATCGGCGATCGTCGACAGCTCCCAGTCGATCAGCGCGGTCAGCCGGCACGGCGGGTCGAAGGCGAACAGCGCGTTGGGCGTTCCGACATCGCCGTGGATGATTCCGGGGCGGAAATCCGCAGGCTTGTTCGCGCGCAGCCAGTCGCGCGCGAGCGCAAAACCGGGCAGCTCGCGCCATTCGAAATCATAGAGCTGCTTGTAGCTCTTGATCTGGCCTTCCCAGCGGTCGACCTGCCGTTCGAGGAAATTGTCGGGGCGTCCGAAATCTTCGAGACCGACGGCCTTATAATCGACATTGGCGAGCGCGATCAGCCCGTCGACCATCGCGAAGGGCACTTCGCGCGCATGCGGCGGCTTGTCGAAGGGTGGGCGGTCGTGGATGCGTCCGTCGGTGAGGTCGGCGGGCCAGCCCTCGACCAGATCCATGACATAGAAGGGCGCGCCGATCACATCGGCGTCGGCGCAGCTGCCGTGGCAGACGGGGTGGGGGACAGCGGTGCCGTTCAATGCGGTGAGTACCCGCGCCTCGCGCAGCACGCTCTTTGCGCTCCCCGGCGGCGGCACCGCTGGCGGGCGGCGCAGGATCAGCGTGTCGCCGCCGCGATTCAGCGACAGGATGACGTTCGACGTCCCGCCATGGATCTTGCGGGTCACCAGCGGCCCGTTCCCGAGCGCCGGAATATTGGCGTCGAGCCATGCGGTCAGCCGCACGGGATCGGCCAGCGCCGTCACATCGTCGCTCATCGCTCGCGCTCCCGCAAATAGGCTTCGATTTCGGTTCGGATCGCGTGCATCCGCGTCGCGGCGTCGGCGAAGGCGCTGCCGCCGACCCGCGCCATCACTGCGCGTGTTGCCACCTGCGCACGTTCATGATCGGCCGCCTTCAAGGCCCGCCCGGCCGCGGTCGCAACGATCAGCGACGCACGCTTATGCTCCGGATTGTCGGCAAAGGCCGCCAGGCCCAGCTCGGCGAGCCGGTTCGCCGCGCGTTGCACCACCTGGCGCGGATGGCCGAGGCTGCGCCCGATCTGTGCGACCGTGGGCGGCGCCGCGGCGTTCACTACCGCGGTCAGCACCATCAGCTCCATCTCGGGCAACCCGCTCTCGGCGCGCGTGTCGGCAAAAAGCGCCCGCATCCGCCCGCGCAGCCGCGCGACCTCGTCGGCGAATCGTTCGAAATCGGTGAAACGTTCTGACATGGCACTTTGATGTCAAAATGACACTAAGGTGTCAATATGCCAAAGGCGGCTGTGTTGAATTCGATTGGGGTTCAGCGCGACGTCATCGAGTCGAACAGCGACCCTTCGGCCTGCCAGTCGATCCGCACCCGGCGATGCGCAAAGCGCCAGCCGTCGGCGGTCCGTGTCAGCTTGTCGTCATAGGTGCCGCTATGGTCGGGCCCGAAATTGCTGTGCACCGCGAAATAGCTGCGCGCGGTCGCGCGATCGCCGTTGACCGCGATCAGCGGGTTGGTGATATGGTGGCGGATGAAGGTCAGCCGCGCATCGCGCGTTCCCGACGACAGTGCAGCCTCGATCGCGGCGGCACCCTGCGGCGCCTTACCGAGATATTCGAGCACGCCGTCGGCTGCGAAACACGCCGTCATTTCGTTCAGCCGCCCGCGGTCGCCATTGTAGGTGTAGCGCGCGAGCAGGTCGCGGATCGCGTCGCGATCACCGGCAAGATCAGCCATAATAATACAACTCCAACCCCGGCTCGTCCCAGCGTGTCTTCACCAGCCGGCCGGTGGTCGACAGCGTGATATAGGCATCGCGCATATCCGCGCCGCCGAAGGCGATATTGGTGACATAGGGTTCGCCCGCGATCGCGAACTTCGACACCGCGCCGTCGGGGGTGATCGTCGAAATGCCGCCGTCATAGAGCGTCGCGACGCAGATATTGCCCGCCGCCGTCACCGCGAGGCTGTCGAACCCGACGGGGCCGGGTGCGGTCGCGACCCACGCCGGGCGCTGCGGCTCGACCTTGCGGTCATAGCGCCACAGCCGCGCCTGGTGCGTGTCGGCGACATAGACGTGGAGCCCGTCGGGCGACAGGCCGACGCCGTTGTACGACACCGCATGGCGGTTGATCGCGACGATGTCCGACCCGTCGGGCAGCGTGCTGAACAGCCCGCTCGCGGTGCGGATGCCGTCGTGGGTCTTGCCGAGGTCGGTGAACCATATCCGCCCCTCGGCATCGAAGACGATGTCGTTCGGCGCTTCGAGCGCGATGCCGTCGCAGCTGTCGCAAATCCGCTCATACCGGCCGGTCGCCAGGTCGACACGCTCGATGCGGCCCTCATGCCCGGCCCCGCGCGCATTCTGGAATTTAACGAGGTCGAGCCCGCCGCTGTTGCAGACATAGAGCGCGCCGTCGGGCCCGATCGCCGCGCCGTTCGGTCCGCCGCCGATGTCGCAGACCGTCTCGGTCCGGCCGTTCCAGCAGCGCGTGATCCGCCCGCCTGCGAGTTCGACGACGATCACCGATCCGTCGGCCATCACCACGGGGCCTTCGGGAAAGGCGAGACCTTCCGCGATTATCTCCATCATCCTCTCCTATATAACCTAGTTATGTATGTCTTGACACGCACGTGGCTGAGGCGCAACCCTGCGCGAAGGGAGAGAAAATTGCCGGTTCCAGCACATCATATCGTGGCGGCCCCGCCGCCGTTCGACGCACCGCCCTATCCGGCGGATATCTTCGCGGGTCAGACGGTGCTCGTCACCGGCGGCGGATCGGGCATGGGGCTCGCGATGGCCAAGGCCTTCGCACAGGGCGGCGCCAATGTCGCGGTCATGGGCCGCAGTATCGAACGCGCGCGGGAAGGCGCGGCGGAAATCGCGGCGCTTGGCGTGCGCGCCCATGCGATGAGCTGCGACGTGCGGCTCCCCGAAGCCGTCGCCGCGGCTTTCGACGAGGCCGAAGAGGCGCTCGGCCCGATCGGCCTGCTCGCCAACAATGCCGGCGCCAATTTTCCGGTCCTCGCCGAGGATATCTCGCCCAACGCGTGGAATGCCGTCACCCGCATCGCGATCGACGGCACCTTCCTTTGTTCGACCGAATTTGCCCGCCGCCGCATCGCGCGGGGCAAAGGTGGCGCGATCGTCAACAACAGCGCCCAATATATCTGGACCGGCTTTCCCGGCGATGCGCACAGCGCCGCCGCCAAGACCGCGCAGGCGACGATGACCCGCAAACTCGCCGCCGACTGGGCGCCCTATGGCATCCGGGTCAACGCGATCGCCGCGGGGTTTTTCCCGCATGCGAGCTCGACCGCCGGAAACCGCGAAGGCGGCATCGAGCCGCTTCAGAATATGATCCCCGCGGGGCGCACCGGCAGCATCTGGGAATTCGGCTGGCTTTCGGCGATGACCTGCACACCCCTGTTTGGCGACATGACCGGGCAGGTGATCGTGCAGGACGGCGGCGAAAGCTTGCGCCGGTCGCTGATGATGCCCGACTTCGTGCCGCCGCGCGAACGCGCCGACGGGCCTTGGGGGTGGAAATGACGCGGGTGGAAATGAGCGGTTGGCTGGCGGGCAAACGCGCACGGATCGAGGGCGATAGCCCGGCGATCATTGCGGCCTTCCAAGCGGCGGGCGCGACGCTGGTGAGCGACGGCGACCATGATATCTGGGTTCATATCGCGCCGCCGCCCGCGACAAAGCTGGCGCAGGACCTCACCCATGCCGAATGGCGCGCCAGCCTCGACGTCGGTCTCGACCGCCGCTTCCTCGGCGCTAAGGATTTCGCCGAGGCCTGTCGCGCTCGCGGGCAGGGCGGGGCAGTGCTGTTTATCGGCGCCCCCGAACAGGCGCTTGGCGCCGACCATGCCGCCGCCGCGGGTGCGCTCGGCAACCTCACCAAGACGCTTGGCGTCGAATGGGCGCGCGACGGTATCCGCGTGAACAGCATTCTCACGCGCGAGACCGGCGACACGCTCGGAAAGCTCGCTGCCTATCTCGCCAGCGATTACGCCGCTTATGTCACCGGCGCGGTCATGGGCATCACCCTTGATGACTGACCGCATCCGCCTCGACGGGCAGGCGGCGTTCGTCACCGGCGGCGGCGGCGGCATCGGCCGTGCCATCGCAATCCGCCTCGCCGAAGCGGGCGCCGACATCGCGATCTTCGACATCTTTCCCGAGCGCGCCGAAGAGGCGGCCGAGCGGGTCCGCGAAGCGGGGCGCAAGGCGCTCGCCATCCCCGGCGACGTCATGGACGCCGACGCATTGCGCGCCGCAATCGACCGCACCGCCGCCGAATATGGCCGGCTCGACATTCTCGCCAACAATGCCGGCGGCGTCTCGGCGCGCCCCTTCCTCGAACAGAGCGAGCGCAGCATGCGCAAACATGTCGACATCAACCTGATGTCGATGCTGGTCGCCACCCAAGCCGCGGCGCAGCATATGGTCGCGGGCGGGCGCGGCGGATCGATCGTCAACGTCGCGAGCATCGAGGCGAGCCGCGCCGCGCCGAACTTTGCCGTCTATGCCGCGTGCAAGGCGGGCATGCTCAGCTTCACCAAATCGATGGCGGTCGAACTCTCGGGCCATGGCATCCGCGTCAACTGCATTGCCCCCGACCATACGATCACCCCGGGCAATCAGGGCAATCGCGCCGGCCCGGTCGATCCGGCGACCTGGAAACAGCATAGCGACGAGGCCGTCGATGCGATGAACCGCCTCATCCCGCTCGGGCGCGAGGGTGTCGACATGGAGTGCGGCGATGCCGCGGTCTTCCTGTCGAGCGCGATGGCGAGCTATATCAGCGGTGTCCTGCTGCCCGTCGATGGCGGCACCTGGGCATCGTCGGGCTGGGTGCGCGGGCAAAACGGCAAATGGACACTCAACGAAGGATTGTCTTTCGGCGCCTAAATGGAGGAAATGGCAGCAACATTGCGGGCTGGCACCAAAGCCACTAAAGACGCAGTTAGAGTAACGCATCCTTATAGAATGACCGGGTCAGGGGGCAGGAATTTTGCAGATGGATAGTGGCAATTCGCGCATCCGGGTTCCGAAGACGTCGGAACTGGTCGCCGACCAGATCAGGGCCCAGATCGTCCGCGGTGAGCTGAAAGAAGGCGACTCGCTGCCACCCGAGGGCACGTTGATGGCTACCCTCGGCATATCGCGCCCGACCCTGCGCGAAGCCTTCCGTATCCTCGAGGCCGAAAATCTGATCAGCGTCGTTCGCGGTTCGCGCAGCGGTGCGCGGGTGCACCAGCCGTCGGTCGAACTCGTGTCGCGTTACGCCGGCTACCTGCTTGAGGCCGAGGGGACGACGATCGCCGATCTCTATGCCGCGCGGCTCGCGATCGAGCCGACCGTCGTGCGCTGGCTCGCGACCTCGAAGGGCCAGACGCCCGGCTTCGCAAGGCTACGGCAAGCGCTTTCCGAGCTTGAGGACATGCTCAAGAATGAAGGCTATGCCGAATTCGTCGACAATGTGTCGATTTTCCACCAGACGCTGGTCGAGGCAACGGGAAACAAGACGTTGAGCTTGATGAACCGCATGCTGCTCAACCTGGGGCGCCATCATCAGAATGACTATCAGCGCCGCCACCCTCGCACGACCGAGGACAAGTACAAGAGCCTGCGCGCGGGGTTCAAATCTTTCGAGAAACTGGTCACGATGATCGAGGCCGGCGACGTTGAGGGTGCCGTCGCGCACTGGCGGCTCCACCTGCGCAACGCCAACGACACCTGGGCGGCGCGCGGCGAGGGCGAGCGGACCGTCGACTCCCTGCACGGATGAGTTCGAATTTCATCGAGGCGATGACCGCCGCCGCGGCGCGGGCGCCCGGCGCGTCGCTGACCGTTGCCTCGGATCGTCTGCCCTGCATCACCACGCTGAGTGACGTCGTCGCAGCGGGACGCCGCATGGGAACGCGAATGACAGCGGCGGGCGTCGGCCGCGGCGACATTATCGCTTGCATGCTCGCCAACTGGCGCGAATGGCTCGTCGTCGCGGTCGCCTCCGGGCAGGCGGGCGCCGTGATGCTGCCGATCGTCACCATCTATGGCGCGAAAGAACTCGGCTTCATCCTGCGCCAGTCAGGCGCGAAATGGCTGTTCACGCCCGACCGCTTCCGAAATGTCGATTATGCGCAGGTGGTAGCCGACTGCGGCGACCTTCCCGCGCTTGAGCGCCACATCGCCATCGGCCGCGCCTTCGCTGCGCTCGAAGCCGACGGGCCGATTGCCGATCCGGTGCCGGTCGATGCGAACGACCTCGCGCTGCTGGTCTATACCTCGGGCACCACCGCTGATCCCAAGGGTGTGATGCACAGCGCGCGCGGTTTCCTCGCCGAGCTTGAAACGATGCGCGCGATGCGGGCCGGCGGCGACGATGATGCGGTGATCTCGCCCTGGCCGCCCGGCCATGTCGCGGGCGCGCTGTCGATGTACCGCTTCCTTTGCCAGGGCACGCCGCTGATCCTGATGGACCAGTGGGATGCGGCGCTCGCCGCTGAGCTCATCGACCGCCACAAGGTGACCTCATCGTCGGGCACGCCCTTCCACCTGTCGGGCATGATCGCCGCCGCTGACATCCATGGCTATGACCTGACCTCGCTGCGCCAGTATCTCGTTGGCGCCGCGCCCGTGCCGCCTTCGCTGATCGAGCGCTGTCAGCGCCAAGGCCTCGCCGTCTATCATTGCTACGGATCGAGCGAGCATCCGACGGTGACTTCGGGGGTCGTCGACGACCCGCTCGACAAGCAACTCCATACCGAGGGCCGCGCGATCGCTGGCTCTGAAATGCGCTTCATCGACGACGACGGTCACGACGTCGCGCCGGGCGAAGACGGCGAAATCTGTACCCGCGGTCCCGAACTCTTCCTGGGCTATCTCGACCCCGCGCTGAACGAGACCGCCTTCCTGCCCGGCGGCTGGTACCGCACCGGCGACATCGGCCGCCTCGACGAGGGCGGCTATCTCCTCATCACCGACCGCAAGAAGGACATCATCATCCGCGGCGGCGAGAATATCTCGTCGAAAGAGGTCGAGGCGGTGCTGTTGGCGCATCCGGCGGTCGCCGACGTTGCCGTGGTCGCCGCACCCGACGACCGCATGGGCGAGGTAGTGCGCGCTTGCGTCGTGCTCGCGCCGGGTGGGTCGCTGACGCTCGATGAGGTGCGCGACCATTTCTTTTCGTCGGGCATCGCGAAACAGAAAACGCCTGAACGGCTGAGCATTGTCGACGAACTGCCGCGTAACGCTTCGGGCAAGGTGTTGAAGCACCAGTTGCGCGAAACCGCCTAGCGCTTCCTGGACTCGCCGAGTGGGACGAGCGGGAAGAGCAATTGCCGCCACCAGTCATGCTCGCCGCCGGGCAGGCCGTAACGCCACGGGCGACCTTCGGGCACATGCAGCGTCCCGAACATCCGATCATAAAAGCTGAGCATCGTGCAGAAGTTGCGATAGGCCTTGCCGTCTTTGCCATAACCATGATGCGTGTGGTGGATGCGCGGGGTCACGAACACCCATTCGAAGGCACGGACGAAGCGTGCGCCACCCGGCACCTTTCGCGCGATCACGTCGTCCCAGCGCCAGTCGCTGTGAGTGATCGCGTTCCACGCCATGATGGTGATGTAGAATATCGTCGTCGCACCGGTCATGCCGAGGTAAAATCCCAGCGCCGCCACCCAAGTATAAGCGTGGACCAGCGGCCAGACCAGATTGGTACGCCACATTAAGGTGACATTGACATAGGGCGCGCTGTGATGGGTGCGGTGCATGCCGTGGAGCCACGGGTGGTTGATCGTATCATGCGCCGAACGGTGGATCCAATATTGGCCGAACTCGGCGACAAGCAGCAGGCCCACGAACCCCGACCAGATTGGCACGTCGCCAAGCGCGCCTTTGCCTGTCGGCAGCAACAGGCCGACGATCCATGCCGTCAGCCACGCCATTCCGATGCGCGTCACCTGCGAGCCGAGAATTACCGAGCCGATGATGAAGAAATCATGCTTGCGATGGACGCCCTTGTGACGGCCCGTGGCCAGTTCGATCGCCAATATCGCGGCGATCAATATGAAGGTCCAATGTTGCGGCTGCATCGATATTCTCCCCTGCGATGCGGCAATCCATCCCACGACGCGGGCAATAAATCCAATGCATAGATATTGCATTTTTAATGCATAAACTGCATGATTGGTCATGGATTTGCGAAGACTTCGCCACGCCGTGTTTTTGGCCGACTGGGGCAATTTCACCGCCGCCGCCGCGCGGCTGCACCTGTCGCAATCCGCGCTCAGCCGCAGCATCCAGAGTCTCGAAGGCGAACTGGGGCTAAAATTGTTCGAACGCATTGCAACGGGCGTCGTCACCACGGCGGCGGGTTCGGCGGTGGTCGAAGAAGCGCGCACGCTGCTTGGGCAGGCGGAAGGGCTGAAGGCGCATGCGCAGCGGCTGTCGCGCGGCGAAACGGGGCGCGTACGCATCGGCCTCGGCCCGATGTTCGCCGGCCTTCTCACCGATTATCTGCAGGCCGTGTGGCAACCGTCGCAGGCGGTCGAGGTTCAGGTGCATATCCTGCCGGTCGAACGGCTGGTCAGCCGCCTGCTGTCCGATGATCTCGACTTCTTCGTCGCCGACGGCCGCGCGGCGCGCGATCACCCGAGCATCGCGGTCGAACCGATTGGCACGGCGCCGATCGGTTATCATGTACGCCCGGGGCATGAACTGCTCGACCGCAAGCGGCTTTCGGTTGCCGACATCGCCGCATATCCGCGCGCGTCGCCCAATCTGCCGATGGTGCCGCTCGATGCGGGGCCGGCCGTGCGCCAGTCGAGCCGCCCCGAGGCTGGCAGCGTGTATTGCGAACAAGTGTCGACGCTGGTCGAACTGACCGCGCGCAGCGACGCCGTCTTGCTCGCGATTTCAGCGGCCATCGCCGAGCATATCGACGCCGGGCGGCTCCTCACGCTTGCCATCCCCGAAATCGCCGACTGGTCGGCGCAGATCGTCATCGCCCGCCGCGCCCGGCTTTACCCCACCCCGACCGCCGAACGTTATGCGGTCGCGATGGCCACTCATGTTCGCAATCGCTGGATCGAGACGGCCCAGCCTAATTGCGCATTATGAACCCGCCATCGACGTTGAGCGCCTGACCGGTGATCCAGTCGCCCGCGGACGAGCACAGCAACAACAGCGCCCCGACCAGATCCTCCGGCAGCCCGCGCGGCTGCTTGACCACGCGCGCCATCGCCGCCTGAACGAACGGGCTTTCCTCGGGGGTCAGCGCCTTGCCCGCGTCGGACATCGTCATCCCCGGCGCGATCGCGTTGACGTTGACGTTCATCCGGCCGAGTTCGGTCGCCAGTGTCGTCGTCAGTCCGAGCAACGCCACCTTGCTGATCCCGTAGGTGGTCTGCGCGGGGAAGCCGCCCGCCGACAGCTGGTTGACGATCTTGCCGCCGCCGCGCGCCTGGAACAACGGCACAGCGGCCTTCGAACAGATCAAGGCACCGGTCAGATTGACGCGCATCAATTTGTCGAAATCGGCGATGCTCGTCTGAATCGCCAGCGTACCGACCGCCTCGACCATCAGCGCAGCGTTGTTGACGAGGATATCGAGCCCGCCGAAGGCTGCGGCGGTCGCCTCCATCATTGCCGCGACCGACGCCTCGTCGGCGATATCGACTTCCACTGCCAGCGCCTTGCCGCCTGCCGCTTCGATCTCGCCCGCGACGCGCTCGGCGCCTCCCTTGTTGAGGTCGGCGACGACAACGCTAGCCCCCGCGTTGGCGAGGCCCACTGCATAAGCGCGCCCGATGCTGTTCCCGCGCCCGCCGGCGCCGGTGACGATCGCCACCTTGCCGTCGAGCCGGAACTGGTCGTTCGTGAAATCGGCCATGGTCACGCCTCCTGCTTCGGAAAGATCGGCGCGCCGACGCCGATGGTCACCGTCTTGTAGTGCAGGAATTCGTCGATCCCCGCCTTGCCGCCTTCCTTGCCAAAGCCCGAAATGCCGACCCCGCCAAATGGCGTGTACGGATTGATCTGGAACCCACCGTTGACATAGACGCCGCCGGCATTGAGCCGCTCCGACAGACGGTGCACGCGCTGCAGATCGTTCGACTGGATCATCGCGGCGAGACCATATTCGCTGTTGTTGGCGATCGCGATCGCTTCATCTTCGGTGTGGAATTTCATCACCACCACTGCCGGGCCGAAAATCTCGACCTGGCTGATTTCATGGTCTGGATCGGCATCGACGATCAGCGTCGGCTCGATGAAATTGCCCTCGGCGAATTCGCCGCCGCAGCGCCCGCCGCCGAGCAGGAAGGTCGCGGCGCCGTCGGCCTTGGCGCGGTCGAACATGCCGGTGATCCGCTCGACCGCCGCCTTGTTGATGACGGGTCCGACCATCACCGTCGGGTCCATCGGGTCGCCGACCTTGAACTGGCCGATGATCGCTTTCACCCGCGCAACGAAATCGTCGTAGATATCGGCGTGGACGACCTGACGCGTGGGGAGGGCGCAGCCCTGCCCCGACAGGCAGCCGACGGTCCAGAACACCGCGCGCTCGGCCGCCGCCTGCACGTCGCAATCGGGGAAGACGAGGCTCGCCGACTTGCCGCCGAGTTCCATCACCGACGGCTTGATCTCCTCGGCGCAGGCGATGAGGATCTTGCGCGCGGTGATCGGACCGCCGGTGAAGCTGATCTTGCGGATCTTCTTGTGCCGCACGATCGCATCGCCCGCCTCGGCGGTCCCCGGAAAGATCGACAGCACGCCGTCGGGAACCCCCGCTTCAGCACATAGCCGTGCAAACAGCTCGGGGGCAAAGGGAGTCAATTCGGCGGGCTTGCAGATCACGCAATTGCCCGCCGCCAGCGCCGCCACGACCTTCATGCCGAGCGAGATCAGCGGCCCGTTCCAGGTGATGATGATCCCGACGATGCCGATCGGTTCGGGCACCGTGTACGACAGCTCGCCGCGCGTATCGAAGGTCGAGATCAGCTCGCCCGACATCTTGTCGCACCAGCCGGCGTAATAGCGCGTCCAGCCGACCGCGGTATCGACCCCGCGCTCGCCGACCATCAGCGTTGTGCCGCCGTCGAGCGCCGCCATGCGCGCCAGCTCGGCCTTGTTCGCCTTGAGCAGGTCGGCCAACCGGTTCAAGATGTCGCGCCGCGTCTCGGGCGCCGTGCGGCGCCAGGACTCGCGCACCGCCTCGGCCTTGGCGACCGCTTCCTCGACCTCCTTCGCACCGGCGAGCGGGATATCGGCTTGCGTCACTTGTGTAACGGGATGCAGATGCGGGTGCGTCCCGCCGCTGCCGCTGCTGCGTTGTTCGTGCCCCAGATGCAGGTGAACTGCGGGTGCTGCGCTGGCCATGATGATATCCTCTTCTCGGTTGTTCAGTGGGTTTCGGGCGTGGCGAGGACGAGTCCGCCATCGGCACCCGGACGCATCACCGGGCTCCAGACGATTTCCCAGCCATTGCCCTCGGGGTCGGCGAAATAGCCCGAATAGAGGCCGCCATCGCGGTCGCGGATCGGACTGGTAACGATGGCGCCGGCGGCGATTGCTCTGGCGAATTGCGTGTCGACGTCGGCCTTGGTCTCGACGAAGGTCGCGTTGACCGCGCGCGGCGCTGCGGCGAGATCGATGCCGCTTTCGGCCGCCAGATAGTCGCGCGGAACGAAGACGATCACCGCCGTCCCGGCACGCAGCATCAGCGAACCAGGACTGTCGGGACCCCATGGCTGCCAGCCGAGGCCGTCCAGATAGAAGGTACGCAGCGCCGCCATGTCGCCCGCGGGCACCATCAGCATGTGCAGGGCCTGATCCATCTTGCTCACCCCCACGCCAGATGCAGATGTTCGAGCGCCATCACGCTACCGCCACGGCACGTCTCGTCGCCTTTTGCGACCTGCCGGAAATGGCCGACGCGCGCGAACCAGGCGCGGTAGAAGACGATCAGTTCCATCCGCGCGAGGTGCAGCCCGAGGCAGGTGTGGATTCCCGACCCGAATGCCGCGTGGCGATAAAATTGCCGTTCGACCGACACCGTCTTCGGATCCTCGGTCAGCCCCTCGTCCCAGCCGACGAGCGGCAGCGGCGCGAGGATGCAGTCGCCGGCACGAAGCTGCGCGCCCTCCAGCACCGTGTCCTCGACGATGTAGCGCGGCGTCGCGACAAAGGCGTAGCGGCGCAGCAATTCCTCGACCATGTCGGGGATCACCGCCGGGTCGTCGATGGCGCGCTGGCGCAGTTTCTCGTCATGCGCGAGGTGGCGCATCCCGAAACTCATCGCGTTGGTGACGGTGTCGAGCCCGGCGAGGAACATCAGGAAGCCGATCGACATCAGCTCCTCGAAATTCACCTTGCGTCCATCGACCTCGCTCGCGACGATCTTGGAAATCATGTCGTCGCGCGGCTCGGCCATGCGCTGCTGGATCAGTTCGGCGAGATGACCGACGATCGCCTGCGCCAGATTGTTGCGCACCTCGTTGCTGGCCTGCGAGTGGAAAAAGCCGGTGACCAGACCGCGAAATTCCTCGAACTTCTCCATCGGAAAGCCGAACAATTCCATGAACACCGCGACGGGCAGCCGCGATCCGATCGCTTCGACGAAGTCGCATTCGCCCTTGCTGACCACTTCGTCGAGAAGCTGGTCGGTCCATGCCGACACGCGCGGCTCGAGCGGTTCGATCGCCTTGGATTCGAAAAAGGGCCGCAGCATCTGGCGATACGGCCGGTGCTCGGGCGGATCGAGCATTTCGGGGATCATCTTCGGCTGGTTCGGATTGGGCGGGATCGACAGATAGCGGCTCGAGAAAATCTCGGGATGCCGCACCACATGCTGCACCGACGCGCCGGTGTTGCACACCCAATGGCCGCCATGCGCGCTCGTCCAGAAAACCGGCGGTGCGGTCTCCTTCAGATCCCAGTAGCGCGCGTGACAATCGGCCAGAACGCCGGGGTCCGCGATATAATCGAATTCATGGACCGGCGAACGCGCCGGAGCCTGCGACTCGGTCATTTTCTCTCTCCCATTGACGTAAGTAAACGATGGTTTACATAACGAGTCAACGGGGAGATGTCATGACGACGACGATGGAAGCACCGACGCGCGATGCCGATCGCACAAAAGCGGCGATCCTTTTTGCTGCGCAGCAAATTTTCGCCGAAAAAGGATTTTCCGAAGCGGGCGTGCGCGACATCACCGCGCGCGCCGGGGTCAACCCGTCGCTCGTCAGCCGCTATTTCGGCGGCAAGCTCAAATTGTTCGAGGCGGCGCTCGACGCCGCGCTCAACACGCGGCTGATGACCGATCTGCCCAAGGAAGGCTTCGGCAAGATGATCGTCGCGCGCTTCGCCGACGACGACGACCGCGTCAGCCCGCTGCCGATGATGTTCAGCGCCGCCTCCGACCGCGAGGCGCGCGCGGTCGCGCAGCGCCTGCTCCGCGACCGCGTGTTCGAGCCGCTCAAAGACTGGTTCGGCGGCGGCGATGCCGATGTGAAGGCGGCGCGTTTCATGATGGTCTCGCTCGGCTTCTTCGCCTACCGCGACCAGCTCCCGCTCGCCGAATTCGCCGGCCGCGTCGAACCGCGGCTGCGTCAATGGCTGGAGCGCGAGTTCCAGGCCATTGTCGACGACTGACATCGTCAGCCGAGCAAGAGCGCCGCATCGGCGGGCGCGATGAACTGCAGCAGATGCGCGCGCTTGAGGCAGAGGTGCGGGGACGCCTCGTCGGTCATGCCGATGCCACCATGGACCTGGATATTCGCTCGGCCGTTGTCGAGCGCCGCCTGATCGGCAAGCCGCTTTGCTGCAGCCACATGAAAGACCGCATCCGCAGCATTTTCGTCGAGCGCGCACGCCGCATAGTATAGCTGCGACCGCGCCACCGCGGCGCGTACCGCCATGTCGGCGCACATATGCTTGATCGCCTGGAACGACCCGATCGGGCGCTCGAACTGTTCGCGCACCTTGGCATAATCGACGGCCATGTCGCGCGCGGCATCGGCGCAGCCGACCGCGAAGGCGACGGCGAGCAATTGCAGGTGAAGGGGCGGACGGACATCGTCCTCGGTCCACACCGCGGTCGTCGTCCACTCCTGCCAGCTCTGCATCGTCGAGGGGTCGAGTGAAGACCGGTGTTCGGTGACGTGCCGCTGTCCGCTATTCAGGTCGGTAAAGCTGTCGGGGATGTCGAACACGCGCACCGATCCGGGCTGCAGCATCAGCACCGCCGCCGAATTCTCAGGGTCGAGCACCCGGATCGGCTCTGGTTCCTGGGCGGTCAGTGCGAGCGCGACCTTGCCGTCGAACGGCTCGGCGAACCAGCGGTTCGCGACCGCCGAGGACAGGAGGCCTACTGGTGCCAGAAAGCGGCCGAGTTCGGCAAAGACCAGCGCCTCGGTCGCGTGATCGAGCGCTAGCCCGCCATTGGCCTCCGGCGCCGTGATGCGCGGCAGTCCCATCGCCTCGAGCTGCGCCCAAATATCGGCGGGCCGGCTGCGTGCCTGCTCCAGCGGCATCGCGTCGCGGCACCAGTCGGTGGTTGCCGCCACAAAGGCGGCCTGATCGTCGTTCGGGGTCAGGTCCATGCGGAGTCCTTCGTTCCTGGGCCCCGGCCTGCGCCGGGGCGCGATGCCCGCTGCGCGCTCATCGCGATTTGGGCAGGCCGAGCAAGCGCTCGCCGATGATGTCGCGCTGGATCTGGGCGCTGCCGCCCGCGATCGTGCCGGCAAAGCCGCGCAGATAGTCGCCGACCGCATTGTCGTCGCCATATTGGAAATCGAGCATTTCGGGTCCCATCAACGCCACCGCCATGCGGTCGAGCCGCTGGCCCAGTTCGGCGGTGAACAGGCGGATCAGCGACGCCTCTGGACCGGGCTGTCCGGTGCGGACCACTTCAGAAATATTACGATAGGTCATCGCGCGCAGCGCCGCGACCTCGGCGCGCATCTGCGCCAGTTCGTGCGCGATACGGTCGTCCTTGATCATCCCGTTGGCGCGCGCCGCCTCGATCAGGTCGGCGATTTCCTGGCTCTGCTTGACCTGGTCGGCGATGAAGCCGGTGCCGCGTTCGAAGCTCAGCGTCGACATCGCCACTTTCCACCCGTTGCCGAGTCCGCCGACGACATTCGCCAGCGGAATACGAACATCGTCGTAGAAGACCTGCGCGAACTCGACCTGCCCCGACATCTTGCGGATCGGGCGGACGTCGATCCCGGGCGCGTGCATGTCGCAGATCGCCCAGCTGAGGCCGGCGTGCCGCCGCGACCCGTCCTCGGTACGCAGCACCAATTCCTGCCAGTCGGCGACATGCGCGAAGCTCGTCCAGATCTTCGATCCGTTGATGACCAGTTCGTCGCCCTCGATCCGCCCGCGCGTCTTGATCCCGGCAAGGTCCGATCCCGCGCCGGGCTCGGAGAAGCCCTGACACCAGATCGCCTCGCCCGACAGGATGCGCGGCAGGTGCCAGGCTTTCTGGTCTTCGCTCGCGTTGATGATCAGCGTCGGCCCGCCATGGTTGATGCCGACGAAATTGGCGCCGATCCACGGCGCATGGGCCTTCGCATATTCCTCGAGCCAGATGACCTGCTGGACGATCGACAGGCCGCGCCCGCCATATTCGGTGGGCCAGTTGATCCCCGCCCAGCCGGCATCGAACAATTGCCGCTGCCACGCTTTGTCGAAATCGATCGCGTCGGCGGCGTGCAGCGGACGCTGTTCGGCGGGCACATTGGCGTGCAGCCAGTCGCGACATTCTTCGCGGAAACGCGTTTCGTCGGGGGAGAAGCCGATATCCATCAGACCGCCTTCTTCGCGGCGGCGATCGGCTCGCCCTTCTTGCGCATCGCCGGGTCGAACCCCGCGTTGCGCATCAGTTCGTGATTGAGGCCCGCCCCGATCGCCAGGCCATCGGTGTCGTAGATCAGCCTTTTGTTCTCGGCATTGCTGTGTCGGCTATTGCCGAGGATCAGCGCGGCCAGTTCGGCCACCTTCGCGTCAAGCGCTTCATCGGCGACGCAAGTATTGGCGAGCCCCATCGCGGCGGCATCCTCACCCGAATAGGGCTGGCACGTCAGCATCATCTCGAGTGCCTTTGCCTGTCCGACGCGGCGCGGCAGCCGCTGCGACAGCCCCCAGCCGGGGACGAGGCCCCATTTGCCATGCGTGTCGGCAAAGCGGGCGCTCGTCCCGCAGACGATGAAATCGGCGGCAAGCGCGAGTTCGAGCCCGCCGGTGTAGCAAGTGCCGCGGATCTTCGCGATCACCGGCTGGCGCAACTGGGTCAGCCGCTCGACGATCAGCATCTCCTGCCGCAGCCAGCCAAGCGCATCGGCGTGCGGCGGTGATTTCAAATCGTGCCCGGCGCAGAAATGATCGCCCGCGCCGGTGATCACCACCAGCCCGGCATCGCCGACACCCGCCTCGATATCGCGGATATGCGAGCGGAATTCGCGAAACAGCTCACGGTTGATCGCATTGCGCTTGTCGGGCCGGTTGAGCGTCAGCGTGCACACGCCGCCTGCATCCTCGCGCAGGACCAGCGCCGCGCTCATGCCTTGTCTCCGCGCGTTTTCGCGATGGCGTCTTGCGCGGTCCCGCTCTCTCGCGCGCGCTTGCCGAACTGTTCGCGGATCGGCACGAACTCGGGCATCACCAGCGACCGCCGCAGCCAGTTGGCGGCATCGACCACCAGCGTATGCCCGCTGATATAACTCGCATAGGGCGAGCAGAGGAAGGTCGCCGCCCAGCCCAATTCGCGGACTTCGCCGACGCGCATCCCCGGGATCGTATTGTCGCCGCGCTCGCCGACACGGTGGCGCGTCATATGGTCGGGCAGATCGTCGTGCGGGAAGCGCCCCGGCGCGATGCAGTTGACGCGAATGCCGTCGGGCGCCCATTCGACCGCCAGGCTCTGGGTGAGGTTGGTCACCCCAGCCTTCGCCGCCGCCGAATGCGACGTCCCCGGACCGCCGGTCCAGCTATATGTCGCCCCGATGTTGAGGATCGCCCCCGGCAGCCCCGCCGCCAGCCGCCGGATCGCGAATTCGCGGCTGCAATTATAGGTCCCGTTGAGCACGATATCGACGACGGTACGAAACCCGTTCGGGGTCATCTCCTCGGCCGGCGCGGGGAAATTGCCCGCCGCATTGTTGATCAGCACGTCGACCGGCCCCAGCTTCGCCTCGATCTCGTCGAACGCCGCCGCGATCGCCTCGGGATCGCGCACGTCGCACGCCACCGCGATCACGTCGCCACCGACGTCGCGGATCGCGGCGAGCCCGGCCTCCAGATGCTCGGGCTTGCGGCTCAGCACCGCGATCTTCGCGCCCAATCGCGCGAACTCGACCGCCATGCCCTTGCCAAGCCCGGTGCCGCCGCCGGTGACCGCGACCACCTGTCCGTCATAAGTGCCGTCGGGCAGCGCCTTGGCGCCGATCGGAGGAGGGGAAGGGAGGGCCATCTTATTTCCCCTTGTAGCTCGGCGCGCGCTTCTCGCGGATCGCGGCGCGGGCTTCCTGATAATCCTCGGTCTTGAACAAATAGCTTTGCGCGTAGAGTTCGGCGCGGGTGCCGGTGCGGATCGTCGATCCGTGCGTCAGATTGATCATCTCCTTCGCCAGCGCGAGGTTGATCGGCGGCTTGGCGGCGATATCGCGCGCCATCTCCAGCGCTTTCGCGTCGAGGTCCTCAGGCGCGACGACAAAATCGACCGCGCCCCATTCGAGCGCGGTCGCGGCGTCGATCTTCTGTCCGGTCATCACCATATATTTGGTTCGCGACGGCCCGATCAGCGCGGTCATCATCTGCGTCCCCCCGGTATCGGGCAAAACGCCGTACAGGATTTCGGGCAGTGCCATTTTCAGTGTCGTGTCGCTGATCCGGATATCGGCCGCGAGCGCCAGTTCGCACCCGCCGCCGATTGCACCACCCTTGACCGCGGCGATGATCGGCTTGGTCGATTCCTGCATCCGCAGCCGCCCCTCCTGATGCCGCCGCACGAAGTGGAAATCGCTCTCGTCGCGCGCGCGGTGCCCCAGCACATTGGTGTCGCGCCCCGAACAAAAGCTCTTGCCATTGGCGCGGATCAGGATCGCGCTCGACTCGGTTTCGTCGAGCGCTTCGCCGAGCAGCTTCTGGAACAGCGACGACATGTCGTCGTCCATCGCATTGTGCCGGTCGGGCCGGTTCAACGTCAGGATACGCAGCGCGCCTTCGCGCTCGCTCAGGATCAATTCGGACATGCCCGCTCCCATTTTCTTTGCGACGGGGCTTGCACGACATATATAACTAAGTCAATTACGTCGAACGATATGGGGAGAGACGAAATGGCGGAACTGAGCGGAAAGACCGCGCTCGTCACCGGCGCATCGCGCGGCATCGGCGCCGCGATCGCGCGCCGACTCGGCATGGCCGGCGCGCATGTCGCGGTGAACTATGCCGGCAGCAAGGACGCCGCCGAAACGCTCGTCGCCGAAATCGTCGCGGCCGGCGGCCGGGCCTTTGCGGTGCAAGCCGATGTCGGGACGATGGCGGGTATCACATCGATGCTCGCCGCGTGCGACACCGCGTTCGGCGGGGCGCCCAATCTCGATATCCTCGTCAACAACGCCGGGGTCGGCGGCGAGGGCGACGAGGGCAGCCTAAAAAAATGCAGCGAGGAGCTGTTCGACCGCATGATCGCGGTGAACCAGAAGGCGCCGCATTTCATTACCCAGCTCTGCCTCGATCGCCTGCGCGACGGCGGGCGCATCATCAACATCGGCTCGCTCGGCGGGCGTTCGGCGCTGCCGCCCTTCGCCGCCTATGCCGCGACCAAGCGCGCGCTGCAGAGCCTGACCATGTCAACCGCGGTCGTCGTCGGCCCGCGCGGCATCACCTGCAACCTCGTCGCCCCCGGCGCGGTCGATACCGAATTCAACAAGACGCTGTCCGAAAAACCCGGCTGGGCCGAGGCGACGTCGAAGCTCACCCCGATGAAGCGTCTCGGCGTGCCCGACGACATCGCCGGCGCGGTGATGATGCTGTGCCGCGACGAAGCGCATTGGGTCACCGGCCAGATCGTCGAAGCCAGCGGAGGATTGTTTCTATGAGTGATTTTACCGGAAAGACCGCGCTCGTCACCGGCGGTTCGCGGGGCATCGGCGCCGCGATCGTGCGGCGGCTTGGGCAAGCGGGCGCGCATGTCGCGATCAACTATGCGGGGAGCAAGGACGTCGCCGATGCCCTTGCAGCGGAGATCGTCGCGGCGGGTGGCAAGGCCTTTGCGGTGCAGGCCGACGTCTCGACCCTCTCGGGCATCGAGGCACTGTTCACCGCCTGCGATGCGCAGTTCGGCGGCGCGCCCAATCTCGACTTCCTGATCAACAACGCCGGCGTCGGACGCAGCGGCCGTGACGGCACGCTCAAGGGCGCGGGCGAAGACCTGTTCGACGAATTGTTCGCGGTCAACGTCAAGGGTCCGCATTTCGTGACGCAGGCGGCGCTGTCGCGCCTTCGCGACGGCGGCCGCATCGTCAACATCGGGTCGATGTCGGGCAAGGTCGGTCAGCCCTTCGCCGCCAGCTATGCGATGACCAAGCGTGCGGTGCAGAGCCTGACCTTCTCGACCGCGCTCGCGGTGGCGAAACGCCAGATCACCTGCAACTGCGTCGCCCCCGGCGCGGTCGCGACCGACTTCATCACCGCGCTGCGCGACCAGCCCGGCTGGGACGAGGCGACCGCGAAGCACACCCCGATGGGCCGCCTCGGCGAGCCCGAGGACATTGCTGGCGCGGTGATGATGCTGCTCGGCGACGATGCCCGCTGGGTCACCGGCCAGATCATCGAAGCGAGCGGGGGACTCGCGCTGTAATGGCCTTGATGACCGACAAACTGCGCGCGATCATGGCGCTCGAACCCGATCGGACCCAGATCGATTTCGAGGGCGTCGATTACAGCTGGCGCCAGATCGCCGACAATGTGGGCGCGATCGAAGAGGCGCTGGGCGCGATGGGCCTGCCCGAGGATGCACGCGTCGGCGTGATGCTGCGCAACCGTCCCGGCCATGTCGCGGCGGCAGCGGCGGTGCTCTCGACCGATCGCTGCCTCGTCACGCTCAATCCGGTCCTGCCCGACGCGAGGCTGTTCGCCGACGTCGAAACGCTCCGCCTTCCCGTGGTCATCGCCGATGCCACCGATCTCGCCCGTCCCGGGCTCGCCGAAGCGCTGACCCGGGCCGGATCGGCGATCATCGAGATCGGCCCGCGCCTCGAAGGCGTGCGCGTGGTGCAGCGCGACATCCGCGCCGCGATCCAGACCTCGCCTGGCGTCGCGATCGAGATGCTGACCAGCGGCACGACGGGCACGCCGAAACGCGTGCCGCTGAGCCGCGACGCCTTCGACGCGAGCTTCCGCGGCTTCGCCAAATATGAACGCGGCAAGAGCTTCGACGATCCGCCCCGGCTCGGTTCGGGCTGTACGATGGTGGTCAACCCGCTGACCCATATCGGCGGCATCTATGGCTGCATCGGCGCGCTGATGGCGGGGCGCAAGATCGCGCTGCTCGAAAAATTCAGCGTCGACGCCTGGCTCGATGCGGTCCGCCGCCACCGGCCCGCCGTCGCTTCCGCCGTGCCCTCGGCGGTGCGTATGCTGCTCGACGCCGATGTCGATCCCGCCGACCTGTCGAGCCTCAAGTCGCTGATCTCGGGCACCGCCCCGCTGGCGCCCGAATTGGTCGATGCCTTCTACGCGCGCTACGGCATCCCGATCTGCAGCAATTATGGCGCGACCGAATTCGCCGGTGCGATCGCGGGCTGGACGATCGATGACTTTCATCGCCACTGGGCGGAAAAGCGCGGCGCGGTCGGCCGCGTTCACGCCAATATGGCGGCGCGTGTCGTCGATCCCGACAGCGGCGCGGAATTGCCGCACGGCACCGAAGGCCTGCTCGAACTCAAAGGCGAGCAACTCGGCAACGGCCTGCGATGGCTGCGCACCACCGACCGCGCCGCGCTCGACAGCGACGGCTTTCTCTTCATCAAGGGCCGCGCCGACAATGCGATCATCCGCGGCGGCTTCAAGATCCACCCTGACGATGTGGTCCGCGCGCTCAATGACCATCCGGCGATCCGCGAGGCCGCCGTCGTCGGCGTCCCCGACGACCGCCTCGGTTCGGTTCCCGCCGCCGCGATCATCCTGAAGGAGGGCGCTGCCGAACCGCCCGCCGACGATCTCAAGGCATGGCTCAAGGACCGGCTGATCGCCTATCAGGTCCCGGTCCATATCCAATATGTCGTCGATTTTCCGCGCACCCCGTCGATGAAACCATCGGCACCGGGGCTGCGCGCGTTGTTCGAGGGGTAGGTCGATGCCGATCCGCGTCATCGCCTGGGGCATGGGCTATCTCGGCAAACAGGGATTGCTCCAGATCATTGGCGACCCCGCGCTGGAGCTTGTCGGCCTGCATGTCTCGGGCGACGACAAGCGTGGCCGCGACGCGGGCGAGATCGGGGGTACCGCTCCGACCGGCGTCATTGCGACCTCCAACATCGACGAGCTGCTCGCGCTCGGTGCCGACTGCCTCGTCTATTTTTCCAGCACCGTCGGTCGTGACGATGAAGCGACCGCCGAAATCCTGCCCTTCCTCGCCGCCGGGACGAACGTCGTCAGCATCTCGCACTTCGACTTGCAGTATCCGGCGCACGGCGACCCGCGCCATGTCGACCCGATCGTCGCGGCGTGTGAACGCGGCGGCAGCAGCTTCCTGCTCACCGGCGAGGAACCGGGCTTCGCCTTCGGCCAGCAACTTTTCGCGATCCTCTCGACCATCGCGCGGCTCGACGCGGTGCGCATCGTCGAGATGTCCGACGTGCAAGGCTATGGCGGCACCGACTCGCTGCTGATGTACGGCTTCAACGGCGACCCCGCGGTCGAGCCGCCGATGTTCACCAGCCAGGTCGGCGCGTCGTGGCACATCGCGACGCTCAAGGGCATTGCCGATTTCCTTGGCCTCGCGGTCGATCGGATCGAACAGCAATGGGATTCGATCGCGGTCGATTATCCCATCGACACCGCCGCTTTCGGGGAGGTTGTCGCCGGGCGGACCGCCGCGACCCGCTGGCGCGTCTCGGCGCATTGCCTCGGCCGGCCGATGATCCGCTATGAGAAAATTTTGCGCCTCCACCACGCCGCCGCGCCCGAATGGGAAACGCCGGCGCTCGCGAAAGGTGCGGGGGTGACCCACAAGATCTTCGTCGAAGGGGCGCCCGAGGTCAGCGAGGAATTGCACCGCCCGCGCGGCACGTCGGCGACGCCGACGATCGCGGTCAACGCTGTACCCTTCGTCTGCGCCGCGCCGCCGGGCGTGCTGACCCAGATGGATATCCCGCTGTTCCCGCCGCGCCAGTTCGGCGGCATCCCCGCAAAAGGAGTAAGCGCATGAGCGAGAGCTTCGCCGGAAAATCGGTGATCGTGACAGGCGGCGGCAAGGGCGTTGGGCGCGGCGTCGCCAAGGCGTTCGCCGCCGCAGGCGCCGAGGTCATGCTAGGCGCGCGTACCCTGTCTTCTGCGCAGGATGTGAAGGCCGAGATCGAAAAGGCGGGCGGCATCGCCGAATGCTTCGCCGCCGACATCGCGCGCCACGCCGATTGCCGCGCACTCGTCGAGGCGACCGCACAGGCGTTCGGCAGCGTCGATATCATCGTGCACGCCGCCGCCGACATTCCGCACGGCGGCCTCGGCCATGTCGACGACGAACGGCTCGAAGCGGGCTTCGCCAGCATCGCCAAGGCGGCCTGGTGGCTGCTCGACGCCGCGCGGCCCCATCTGGGTAAAGCGCAGGACGGTGGCCGCTTCATCGCGATCGGCTCGATCAACGGCACCTTCAACGTCGTCCCCAACATGACCGCCTATGGCATGGCCAAGGCGGCGCTCGACGCCTTCATCCGCGCCGCGGCGGGCGATGTGGTGGGCGAGGGGATCACCGTCAACGCGATCAACCCCGGCCTCGTCGCCAGCGACCGGGCGCGATCGGTGCTCGGCGACGAAGGGCTGGCGGCTTATGGTGCGACGGTGCCGGTCGGGCGCGCCGGAACCCCCGCCGACATCGCCCACGCCTGCCTGTTCCTCGCCTCGGCAAAGTCCGATTATATCACCGGCACGACGATCAAGATGGACGGCGGCTCGACCGTCGCCGCCTCGCCCGGCCGCAACGATATTTTGCAGGAGCGGCTCAAGCTCCAGCAAGGAAAGGCACCCTGATGGACCTCGGGATTTCCGGCAAGGTCGCGCTCGTCTTCGGCGGCTCGAAAGGCATCGGCCTCGGCTGCGCGCACGAGTTCGCGCGCGAAGGCTGCCGTGTCGTCATCGCGGCGCGCACGCAATTAACGATCGACGCCGCGGTCGCCGAGGTGCAGGTGGCGGGCGGGCAGGCGGTCGGCGTCTCCGCCGACTGCACGACCAAGGACGGCATCGGGCAGGCCGTACAGGCCGCGACCGAAGCTTTCGGCCCGCCCGACATCCTGATCTTCAACGTCGATTCCGGACCTAAAGGGTCGTTCCTCGAAGTCGACGACGACACCTTCGCCGCCGCGAACACCAACAATGTCATGGCGTTCCGCTGGGCGGTACAGGCGGTGATCCCGCATATGCAATCGCGCGGCTGGGGCCGCATCCTCACCATAGGCACCAATTCGGTCAAGGCGCCGCACCGCAAGCTCGCGCGCGCGGCGCAGAACACGTACCGCGTCGGCGCGCTCGCGCTGTCGAAGACGATCTCGGCCGAACTCGGCCCGATGGGCATCACCGTCAACACGCTCGGCACCGGCGCCATCGCGACCCCGCAGTTCAAGCAGGTCTTCACCAAGATCGCTGAGGCACAGGGCCAGACCTATGACGAGCATATCGCCGAGCGCACAGCGGCCTATCCGATCCCGCGCATGGGCACGCCCGAGGATATGGCGGCGGCCGCCGCCTTCCTCTGCTCGGACCGCGCCGGCTTCATCACCGGGCAGGTGCTCGTGATCGATGGCGGCAATCTCGAAGTTCTGCAATAATTAGCAATCAAAGGAATCGACATGAAACTGGGTAACGATATCGCGGCAGTGGTGACGGGCGGAGCCTCGGGCCTCGGCCGCGCGAGCGCCGAGGCGCTGGCGGGCGAGGGGGTCAAGGTCGCGATCTTCGACGTCAATGAAGAGGGCGGCAAGGCGGTCGCCGACGCGATCGGCGGCGTCTTCTGCAAGGTCGACATCACCAGCGAGGACAGCGTCGTCGCGGGTTATGAAGCCGCGCGCGCCGCGCACGGCCAGGAACGTATCCTCGTCCACTGCGCGCAAATCTCGAAAGGCGGCAAGACCGTCCGCTTTGACAAGGCCAGCGGCGGCTATGTCCGCTATTCGACCGACGATTACGCATTCTCGGCGCAGGGCATTCTCATCGCCAGCTACCGCCTCGCGTCGCTCGCCGCGCTTGGCATGGCGAACGCCGATCCGCTCAACGACGATGGCGAACGCGGCGCGATCGTGTTGACCGCGTCGGCGGCGGCGCAGGATGCGCAGATCGGGCAGGTCGGCTATGGTTCGCTCAAGGCCGGCGTCAACGGCCTCGTCCTGCCGCTCGCGCGCGACCTGATGGACCTCGGCATTCGCGTCAATTCGATCATGCCCGGCATCTTCGCGACCCCACCGATGCTCGCGGTCAAGGATCGTGCGCCGGCGATCTTCGAAGGCCTCGCCGCCTCGGTGCCTTTCCCGAAACGCCTCGGCCATCCGCATGAATTCGGCAGCCTCGTGCTCGAACTCGCGCGCAACGGTTATTTCAATGGCCAGACCTTACGCCTCGACGGCGCCATCCGCATGCCCCCCAAATAGGAATCCCGTTTTGAACGCACCCCAGCAATTCCCCTTCGCACGCCAGTCGGCGGGTCCGGCGCCGCTCCGCCGTCCGGGTTCGATCCGCCGCACCAGTTCGATCGACTCGGACTGGCCCGACGGTTTCGGCCAGCCGTGGATCATGTCGGGCCGCGCGCGCGACCTGCTCACGCCGTTCGAAGGGGAACCGGTTGTGCTGGATAGCGGCGAGTTCCGCATCCGCACCTCGCCGATCCGCGAGATCGTGGAGATCGACGTCGCTCCCCACCATGCGCGCGCGCAGGACATGGTCGGGGTGCGGGCAGGGGGCGCGAGCCGCCAGGCGCTGGCGGCGACGCTCGGCGACCTGCGCGGCACGCCTTTGTTCCAGGTCCTCGACGATTTCGCGGGGGCGAGCCTTGTCGCGGGGTGGATCTGGTCGCGCTGGACCGACGACTGGCACGCCCGCATGGCGAGCCAGAAGCTCAAATCGACCGCGGGCAACAAGGGGCGGATGGTCAATATCTGCACCGGCTTCACCGAAGGCGGCAGTTCGCTGTCGGAGGATGGCAGTGTCGATCACAGCGACCAGTCGGCAACCGAGGTCGGCCCGCTCGCCAACCCCGACGACCCCGCCGGCTGGCACGACATGCCGGTGCAGGAGGGGCGCCCGCTCGCCCGCCGCGCCCGCCGCATCGATATCTGGCGCGCCGAGGGCGTGCTCAAGGTCGACGCCGGGTTCCAGGACAGCGGCCCCAATCCGGGCGGCACGCGCACCGCGATCCACGAATATCGCGTTTATGCCGAAATCGACGAGACCGACGGCACCCTGCTCGCGCTGCAGGCGCTGCCGTTGATCCTGCCGTTTCGCGAATGTCCCGGCGCCTCGATGAAGGCGGCGCGCATGGTCGGGCAAAATGTCGGCGAATTCCGCCAGTCGGTGCTCGACACGCTCGTCGGCACGATCGGCTGCACCCACCTCAACGATGTGCTGCGTGCGCTCGCCGACGTGCCCGCGCTCGCGGCGATGTTGCCGAAAAACCACGATTGACACCGTTTCCGTAGCGTTTCGTGACAATGTGACGCAATCCACTTGTCTGACGTGTTAGACTTAGTTATATAACTGACGAAGCGAGGACGCCAGGAAGCCTCGCGGGGAGGATGTTGACCATGATTTTCAAGCAGAAGCGCGATTCGGCCCGAATGCTCGCCGCGGTATCGCTGGCGGCGATTGCCCTGTCGTCGACCCCGGCCTTTGCCCAGGCCACCACGCAGCCTGCCGCCGAAGAGACGCAATATGACGATGATGCCATCGTCGTCATCGGCATCACCAAGCAGGATGCCAACATTCAGGATACGCCGATCGCGATCACCGCATTCAGCGGCGAAAAGCTCACCGAGCAGGGCATCAACAAGGTCGACGAAATCGCGACCTTCACCCCCGGCTTCAACATTCGCGGCGCCGGCAACAACCCGACCGCGCTGACGCTGTCGATGCGTGGCCAGATCCAGGTCGACAATATCGCGACGCTCGAACCGTCGGTCGGCACCTATCTCGACGAACTCTATATCGCGCGCGCCTATGGCCTGAACACCGAACTCGTCGACGTCGAAAGCGTCCAGGTGCTCAAGGGTCCGCAGGGCACGCTGTTCGGCCGCAACACCTCGGCCGGCGCGGTGCTGATCCAGACCGCCAATCCGCGCTACGGCGAAGTTTCGGGCAAGGTCAGCGCGACCTATGGCCGTTTCGACGAACGCACCGGCCAGGCCGTCGTCAACCTTGGCCTGTCGGACGAGTTCGCGATCCGCGGCGCGATCTATTATCAGAAGCGCGACGGTTACAAGACCGATGTCGACACCGGCAAGAAATATGAAGGCCGCGAGACGATCAACGGTCGCCTCAAGCTCGGCTGGAAGCCGACCGACACGTTCGAGGTCATCCTGTCGGGCGAATGGTATGATACCGACATCGACGGCCCGGCCCGCCAGAACCTCTTTTTCAACGCACCGGCCGCGTTCGGCCCCGCTAAGCCGATCGTCGACGGCATCGCCGCGACCGACCGCGCACAGTTCGGCGGCAACCCGAACCTGGTGTCGATCACGCCGCCCTCGGCGGTCATCGGCGCCGACCCGCGCGGCATCTTCAACAAGACCAAGACCCAGACCTTCTCGGCGAAATTCATTCTCGACACGAGCTTCGGCCAGGTGCGCTGGATCAACGGCTATCGTGGTATCCAGAGCGAGAATCTTGTCGATCTCGACGGGTCGAGCTTCGCCGGTCACTTCACCGGCGGCACGCAGGACCTGAAGCAATATTCGTCCGAACTGCAGCTCACCGGAACGGGCTTGGACGACCGGCTGAACTTCGCGACCGGCCTGACCTATTTCCGCGAAACCGGCTTCGACCAGTCGCGCTCGAACCTGTTCAACGGCAAGTTTACCGCCGGTCCGACGGTTCCGGCGCAATATGTCGGCCGCACGAGCTGGTCGAACTTCTCCGGCGCGCTCGATAACGACAGCTTCGGGCTGTACGGCCAGCTCAACTACAAGCTGACCGATCGCTTCCGCGTGACCGGCGGCCTGCGCTATTCGATCGACGACAAGCGCGTGACCACCCAGACGGGCGACGTCGTCGACAATACCGACGAATTCGTGCGCTGCACGCCCTCGACGGTGGCGCTGCCCTGTCTGCGTTCGCGACAGAAGACCTTCTCGAACCTGTCCTATACCGCCGGCGTCGATTATGACGTCAGCGACGATATCCTGCTCTATGCCAAGCACAGCAAGGGCTATCGCTCGGGGGCGATGCAGCTGCGCACGGTGACGCTCGCGGACTCGACCCCGGCCGAACCCGAACTGGTCTACGAACAGGAACTCGGCGCCAAGCTCACCTTCATGGACGGCCGCGGCAAGTTCAACGTCGCGGGTTATCACAACGTCGTGAAGGGCGCGCAGCGCAGTCCGGTGCTCGCACCGAACGGCATCAGCCAGACGGTGATTGAAAATGCCGACACCGAAACCTGGGGCGTCGAGATCGACACCTCGTTCGAGGTCGTCGACGGCTTCACCATCTTCGCCAACGGCGCGCTGACCGATCCCAAATATACGCGCTACGAGGGCAAGGCGCTGGCCGGCAGCCCGCCGAACCAGACGATCGTGACGGTCGACAAAAAGGATTATCTGCTCGTCGGCATCGTCAAGAAGCAATTCTCGGTCGGCGCCAACTTCAAGCAGGATCTCGGCGGCGTCGGCCTCGATGCCAACATCGTCTATGCCTGGCAGGGCAAGATGCCGCAGATCGACATTCCGACGAACATGTTCACCTCGACCGGACCCGGCGGCCTCGCGCTGACGCAGGCTCAGGCCGATCAGGTCGCGGCGGTTGCGCAGTCGGGCTCGCTCGGCATCCTCAATGCGCGCGTCGCGGTGAGCTTCGGGCCGGAGAAGAACTTCGAGCTGGCGCTGTGGGGCAAGAACCTGACGGGCGATCAGGAACAGCAATACACGCTTTTGCTGAGCAACATCTACATCGGCACCTCGTACAACGAACCGCGCAGCTACGGCGTGACCGGTACATTCAAATTCTGAGGACCACAGGGCGCTCCTAGGAGCATTGGGGGAGGGACGGCTTGCCGGACCTCCCTCTTTTTTTGCCCGGGATTTTTAGACCTTCGTCCCCCCGCGAAAGGAAGAATATGTCTTCGGAAACCAGCAACCGCCGCGGCCTCACGCTGACCCTGCTCATTATCGTCGCGATCCTCAGTTACGTCGATCGCCAGGTTTTCACGTTGTTTCAGGACGACATCAAGGTCGAACTCGGCCTCGACGATGGCCAGCTCGGGCTGCTCACCGGCATCGCCTTCGCCGCCTTCTACGCGATCGCCGCGTTCCCGATCGCGCGCTACGCCGACCGCGGCGACCGCCGCCTCGTCATCGCGGTGTGCGTCTCGATCTGGAGCGCCGCGACCGCGCTCTCGGCCTTCGCGAACAGCTTCGTCCAGATGCTGCTCGCGCGCATCGGTCTCGCGGCGGCCGAGGCGGGGGCCGGGCCGGCGGGCATGTCGCTGCTCACCGACATCTTCCCCAAGGACCGCCGCACGACGATCATCTCGGTGATGCTCGCCGCCAATGCCGTCGGGCTGTCGGGCGGGCTCGCGCTCGCCGGCTGGCTGTCGCAATGGTATGACTGGCGCACCGTGTTTCTGATCGTCGGTCTCCCGGGCATCGGGGTTGGCCTGCTTGTCTATCTGCTCGCCGCCGAACCGCGGCGGCGCGGTGTGGTCGAACCGGTGGCGCCGCCGCAGACCAGCCTTGGCGAGGTCCTCCGCACCATGGGCGCCAGCACCTCGCTGCGCTGGGTCGGGCTGCTGCTCTGCATGGTCCCGCTCACCGGTTTCGCCTTCATCCTGTGGGGCGCCTCCTTCTTTCAGCGCGTCCATGGCATGGACAAGACCGAAACCGGCTTCTGGCTCGGCGGTGCGATGGCGGCGGGGCTGGTGATCGGCAATCTCGTCGCAGGATGGGTCAGCGACCGTTATGGCAAGGCCGACCCGCGCTTCAATGGCTGGTTTGCCGGGATCGGCCTGCTCGTCAGCTTCCCCTTCGGCGTCGGCTTCGCGCTCGCGGGCAACGCCTATGTCGCGCTCGCCTGTTTCGTCGTCGTGAAGTTCATGATGACGCTCCACCTCGGCCCGATCATCGCGCTCTGCTTCGCGCAGGTTCCGGTCCAGATGCGCGCGATGATGTCGGCGACGATCAATATGTTCATCGGGCTGGCCGGCGTCGGGCTGGGCGGCACCGTCGCCGGCTATCTCAGCAAGGCCTTCACGCCGGGCTATGGCGAGCTGTCGCTGCAGCCGTCACTGGCGATCCTGTCCTGTTGCCTGCTGGTCGGCGGTATCGCGGCGATCATGGCGGGGCGGACCGCGAAGCCGCTGGCGGAGTAAGCTTCTAAAGCCTCGTCATTGCGAGCGGAGCGAAGCAATCCAAGGCGGGTTTAGGCCAGCTCTGGATTGCTTCGCTCCGCTCGCAATGACGAAGTGAATTGGGCGATGCCCGTCAGGCCGCGACCCGCTCGCTCGTCGCCACCTTGGGCTCCAACCCGAACAGCCGCGCCGCGTTCAGCCCCAGGATGTTCCGCCGCACCTCGTCGCTGACCTCCATGCCCTCGAACAACTCGTCGATGATCCGGCGGCTGATCGGGAAGGTGCCTTCGGCGTGCGGATAGTCCGACCCCCACATGACATTCTTCGCCCCCGGCAGTCCGGCGGATGCCGACGCGATGCACGCGCGGTCGTGCTGGAAGCTCGCCCAGATCTGGTCGTCGACGATCTGGCTCGGCGAGCGCGACAGCTTCGGAAACACGAAATTCGCATGCGCCACCGACACCTCGTCCATCCGCTCGGCGAGCGCGACGAGCCAGCTCGCGCCGCTCTCTATAAAGGCGACCTTCGCCCCCGGATTGCGGTCGAGCACCCCGCCCGACACCAGATACATCGCGCTGTGCTGCGCATCGTTCATCTGGTTGGTGTAATTGATGATTCCCGCGCCGGGACCGCGCTCGACGATCACGCTTTCGAGGCCCGTGCCCGTGTGCATCACGAACACGATGCCGAGCGCTGCCCCCTTGGCAAAGATCGGGTCCCACGCGTCGCTGTTATATTTGGGCAGTCCCGGCGGCGTCACCGCGGGCAGCATCGCCGCGGTAAAACCTTTCGACGCCAGATAGTCGAGTTCGGCCAGCGTGTTCGAAAAATCGAGCACCGGCAGCATGCCGCAGCGCACGAAGCGGTTCGGATGGCCACCGAGGAAGCTGTCGTTCCAGTCGTTGTACAGCCGGGCCGACGCGGCTTCGGCCTCGGGGTTATCGAGGCAATAGAGCCACAGGCCGAGCGAGGGGAAACAGATTTCGCTGTCGATCCCCTCCATCTCCATATCCTCGAGTCGCCCCGGAATTTCGCGGATGCCCTTGCGCTGCGCATCGCCGAGTTGCTTTTCGCGATGCTGCCCGACGCGCAGGCGGTAGATGATCTTGTCCTTGGTCCCGGTGACCAGATATTCACCCTCCATCCGCGCATGGATCGCATGATCCTTGAGCGACGCGGGCAGGCCGTCGAGGAAGATATCCGCCGGTTCCATGATGTGGCTGTCGGCGCTGAACACAAAGGGTTTCATCACAGTCTCCTGTCGACTCGCTATCGGTCTTTGCGACATTAAAAGATACCTAGTTATATAAGTCAAGCGGCTCTTGGGATGGACATCGCGGCAAAGGGCTAATAAATAGATATCTGTTATGGCAACAAGCTCCGAACTCCACCGCCCCGGCGAAACCCTCGCCAGCCGTACCGCGCGCGACCTCGCAAATCTCAGCCTTGCCTCCGATCCGGGCACGCACCTCGGCGCCGAAGACGATCTGCTCGCGCGTTTCGGGGTCAGCCGCCCGACGCTCCGCCAGGCCGCGAAGCTCGTCGAGCGCGACCGCCTGATCAGCATCCGCCGCGGCGCGCAGGGCGGCTATTATGCCGAGCGCCCCGACGCGCGCGACGCGATCCATTCGCTCGCGCGCTTCCTGCGGATGAAGGGCGCGCATCTCGGCCATGTCATCCAGGTCACCCGTCCGGTGTCCGAAGAGGCTGCCGTCGCCGCCGCGCGGCTCCGCAGTGTTGCCGATGTCGAAGCGTTGCAGGCCTTCGTCGCCACGATCGACGACCGAGACACGCCGCGCGAATTGATCGCGGCCGAGGTCGAAATGGCGCGTCTGATCTCGGGCATGAGCGGCAATCCGGTCGTCGAACTGATCCTCGAAATCGGCTACAGCTTTGGCCTCGACGAACGCGGCAGCGACCTCTACGCCGATCCTGACCGGCGCGAACGCACGCGCGCCATGCAGCGCAGCCTGTGTACGGCGATCATCGACGGTGATGCCGATATCGCCCGGCTGATGATGCGGCGCCGGTCGGACCAGTTCGACGCATGGCTGCACCTGACCGGAGCGGCAAAGAAGGATCAGGCATGAGCATCGTTGAGTATCGCGGCTTCGCAGGTGTTCGGCTCGAAGCCGAGGTGATCGGCGCCGAGAATGACCCGGCGGTGCTGCTGCTCCACGGCGCCGGGCAAACGCGCGCGGTGTGGGCGAGCGTTGCGAATTCGCTCGAACAGGCCGGGCGTCGCGTCATCAGCCTCGACCTGCGCGGTCATGGCGGCAGTGAATGGCCCGAGGACGCGCGCTATGATTTCGAGGCGCTGGTCGAGGATCTGCGCGCCGTGCTGTCGCAGATGGGCACGCGCCCGGTCGTCGTCGCCTCGACCCTTGGCGGCTGGATCGCCAGCGCCGCGCTCGAACGCGACGCTGCGGTCCTCGCTTCGGGCCTCGTCCTCGTCGACTCGCCCGTCCATGTCGATCCGCAGGTGGCGCAGCGCGTCGGCGAGCGGCTGCGCGAAGCCGCGACGCTCGCGCCGGGACAGGCGCAATGGGACGTCCGCCTGTTCGACACGCTCGACACCTCGGCGATGGCCGAGCGGCTCGACGGGGTCGCGGCCAAGATCGCGCTGCCGACGCTCTATGTGCGCGGTGCGATCAGCGAACTGGTCTCAAAGGGCGATGCCGCCGCTTTCGTCGCCCAGCTTCCCGACGGCGAACTCGTCGAGGTCGAGAATAGCGCGCTCGTCGTCACCGACGACCGCGCCGACGCGCTCGGCGGCTATCTCATCGATTTCCTCGAACGCCGCGCCCCGCGCGGTTCGCCCGAATTTCGCGCCGGCAGCGATGCGCGCACCTTCCGTGACGCGCTCGGTTGTTTCGCGACCGGGGTCACCGTCGTCACCGCGATGTGCCCCGACGGCACCCCGATCGGGCTGACCGCGAACAGCTTCACCTCTGTCTCGCTCGACCCGCCGTTGCTGCTCGTCTGCATCGCCAACAATGCCGGCAGCGCGCCCTACCTCCGCGACGCCGAACGCTTCGCGGTCAATGTGCTCCAGATCGGCCAGCAGCCGACCTCGAATCGCTTCGCCGGCAAGGGCGAGGATCGCTTCGGCGTCACGCCATGGGAAGTCGGTGAATATGGCACCCCGGTGCTCACCGGGTCGCTCAGCAGCTTCGAATGTTCGCGCGACGCGGTGCACGACGGCGGCGATCATTTTCTCCTCGTCGGGCGCGTGCTCAAGGCCATTTTCGAACCGCGTCGTGACCCCTTGCTCTATTTCCGCGGCAAGTATCGCAAACTCCATTTCGCTTGACGGCTGGACAATATGGCCTAGGCATCATATCCAACCTAGTTAGATAACTGGGAATCGGGAGAGAAGCATGGCCTGGGTGAATCAGGACAAGTGCGCGATCGTCGGGGTCGGGGCGACCGACTATTATGTCCGCGGCAAAAGCTGGCCGCGCACGATCAACGACATGGCGGCTGAGGCGATCATGAACGCCTGCGCTGACGCGGGGATCAGCCACAAGCAGATCGACGGCTTCTCTTATTATTCGACCGCAGGCGCGGGCTATCTCGACAAGTTCGACACCGCCAGCCTGATGGAAACGCTCGGCATGCCGCACATCAGCTGGTCGGCGACGCTGACCAGCGGCGGCGGCGGCTGCCCTGGCGCGATCGGCCTCGCGACCGCGGGGCTGATGAACGAGGATTGCACCTATACCGTCACCCTGATGGCGCTGCAGCAATTGCCGCAGCATCGGCTCGGCGTCGTCTTCGGCTCGGCGGCGCCCAATCCCGAAAACAGCTTCCTCCAGCCCTCGGGCCTCGTCGGCCCCGGGCATCTGATGTCTGTCCTCGCGCGCCGCCACATGCACCTCTACGGCACGACGCAGGACGCGTTCGGCGAGGTCGTGATGGCGACCCGCGCGAACACCCACAACCGGCCGAAGGCGGTACGCAAGGAACCGCTATCCAAGGAACAATATGACGCCTCGGTGATGCTCGCCGATCCGCTGCGTCGCCTCGACTTCTGCCTCGAAACCGACGGCGCGGTCGCGGTGATCACGACGACGATGGACCGTGCCAAGGACTGTCGCCACAAGCCCGCGGTGGTCCACGCCGCCGCGCATGGCGGCCAGCGCGAATGGGGCAGGGCGTTCGCCTGGATGGGCATGCCCGATCCGCATTTCGCGAGCTCAGGCCACAAGTTCACCGCCGATCGCGTCTGGGCGCAATCGGGCCTGACCGCGAAGGACATGGACGTCGCGCTGATCTACGATCATTTCAGCCCGATGGTGCTGATGCAGCTCGAGGATTATGGCTTTTGCGAAAAGGGCGAGGGCAATGACTATGTCCTGTCGGGCAAGCTGCGCTACGATCCCGCGACGGGCAAGGGCGTCAATGGCGGCGTGCCCGTGAACACCCACGGCGGCAACCTCAACGAAGCCTATATCATCGGCATGACCCACATCGTCGAGGGCGTCGAACAGGTGCGCGGCACCGCGATCAATCAGGTCAAGGACGCCGAATTCGCGCTCGTTTCGGGCGGCCCGGCGTCGCTCCCCGTCTCCAGCCTCATCCTGCGCAAGGACTGACCCTCATGACCTATGGCCCCGCCCGCGCGCTTCCCGGCGACCAGATTCGCATCACCACCAACCCCGATACCGAGCCCTTCTGGCAGGCGGCGAAAGAGCATAAGCTCACCGCGTGCCAGTGCGGCGACTGCGGCCATTTCCGCATGCCGCCGACCGCGATCTGCCCCGAATGCGGCAGCCGCGCGAAGGAGTGGCCCGCGCTCCCCGGGACCGCGACGGTGTTCAGTTTTGCGATCTGCAACAAGAATCCGAAGAATGGCGAGGATTATGTCTATGTCCCCGTCGTCGTCGACCTCGACGGCGCGCCGGGCACCCGCCTGAATGCGAACGTCTCGGGCTGCGATGCCGAAGAAGTCCATATCGGGATGAAGGTGACCGTCGACTGGACCCCGATCCAGGACGACTGGGTCCTGCCCAACTTCAAGAAGGCCTGACCGATGCTCGGCGACCTTCGCATCGTCGAGATCGGCGAGGGCATGGCGGTCCAGGTCGCCGGGTTGATGATGTCCGAACTCGGCGCTGATGTCCTCAAGGTCGAACGCCCCGGCGGCGACCCCGCGCGCGGCACCGCGCCCTTCGCCAATTGGAACCGCGGCAAGAAAAGCCTCGGGCTTGATCTCGATACGCCCGAAGGCTTGACCGCGCTCGACGACCGCCTCGCCGGCGCCGACGCCTTGCTCCACCAGTTCACCCCTGCGCGCGCCAAGGCGCTCGGTCTCGACGACGCCAGCCTCGCCGCACGCCATCCGCATCTCGTCGTCACCGCGATCACCGGCTCGCCCGCGAACCACCCCGACGTCGAACGCAGCGACGACGAACTGCTCGTCGCCGCGCGCGTCGGCGCGATGTACGAGAATGACGGCTATCGTCCCGGCCCGATCGTCTACCGTTACCAGCAAGGCAGCTGGTCTGCCGCGCATCTCGCCGCCGCCGGCCTGCTCGCACGCCTCGTCATGCGGTTGCAAACCGGGCAGGGCGGTCCCGCGCACACCTCGATCTTCCAGGGCTTCCTCGCGACGCTGCCGCTCGTCTGGGCGCGCAACAGCGAAGGGCCGATGCCGAACCCGCTGACCTATCCATCCGGCGCCCGCCCGATTTCGCAGCAGCTGTTCCAATGCCAGGGCGGCGACTGGCTCCAGATCATGGATCCGACCCGCCAGTTCGATTACGCCACCATGCCGACGATGTGGGACGTCATGGCCGAGACCGACGTCGACCTTGAAACCGAGGCCGGGCAGGCGGCCGCCTTCAAACTCCGCCCGCTCGACAACTGGCTCGCCGACCTTCGCGCCGCCGACATCGCCGCCGAACCCGCCTTTCCGATGGGCGAGATGCTCCGCCACGACGACGTCGAGGCCAACGCCTATGTCGTCGAAGTCGACGACCCCGACCTCGGTCGGACCCGCCAGCCCAATGTCCCGTTCCACACCGACGCCGATCTGCCGCAGGGCCGCCCGGCGCCGCGCCTCGGCGAAGGTGGCGACACGATATGGACCGCCAAACCCGCGCCCGCTTCCAACGCTGCCCCCGCCGAAGTCCTCGAAGGCGTCCGCGTGCTCGACCTCGGCATGTTCCTCGCCGGGCCGATGGGGCCGTCGATGATGGGCGACATGGGCGCCAATGTCATCAAGGTCGAGGCGCTGACCGGCGACCGCATCCGCTTCATGCACCGCTATTATCAGGCCGCGGCGCGCAGCAAGCGCAGTCTCGCGCTCGACCTCACCAAGCCCGAAGCCCAGCCGATCCTCGAACGGCTGATCCAGTGGGCCGAACTCGTCCACCACAATATGCGCTTCAAGGGCGCGGCGAAGCTCGGCCTCAGCGAAGAGGGCATCCGCCAATACAATCCCGACGTGGCCTTCAACTATGCCAGCGCCTATGGCCAGCGCGGCGCGCGCGGCAACTGGCCCGGCTATGACTCGATCTTCAACGCGATCGCCGGCTGGGAATTCGAAAATGGCGGCGAAGGCAACAAACCCATCTTCAACCGCCCCGGCACGATGGACGTCTCGACCGCGCAAAGCTGTCTCGTCGAACTCATGGCCTCGCTCTATGCCAGGCGCACGACGGGCCGTGGCTATACGACGCAGACCTCGCTGCTCGGCATGGCCGCCTTCACCCAGGGCGAACGGTTGATCGGCGCCGACGGCGAACTCACCGAAACCTATCACCTCACCAGCGACCAGACCGGCTTTTCGCCTTACCACCGCATCTTCGAATGCGTCGACGGATGGGTCGCGGTCGCCGCGCTCAAGCCCGACCAGCAAGCCGCGATGCGCGATCTGCTCGGCGACGATTTCGCGGCCGCTGCGAAAGACCGCACCGCCAACGACCTCCTCGCTTCACTCGAAGCCGCAGGCGTCCCCGCCGACGCGGTCAATTTCGAAAATGCGATGCACCGCTTCTTCGACGATCCGCGCAATCGCGAACTGAACCTCGTCTCGGTGCTGCCGCAACCGCTCTACGGCATCGTCGAACAGCCCGGCGCCTTCTGGAATTTCGGCGAAATCCCTGTCGTCTTCAAACGCTGCTGCCCCGCGGTCGGCGAGCATAGCGACGAAATCCTGCGCGAAATCGGCTATTCGGACGAAGAGATCGCCGCGTTCCGCGAAGCGAAGATCGTCGGATGAACCCACACGACCTCCTCCCGCCGGGCCTCGCGTCGGCGGTCGAATCCGCCAGCGGCGCGCGCGTTGTCGCGGTTCGCCCACGCGGCGGCGGCGGCGCCTCGCGCGAGGGCGCCGAACTCGATCTTCAATGGCCCGACCGCCGCACCGCCAGCGCTTATATGAACTACGACGTCCACAAGGCCGGGGCAGGGGACGACGCCGCCTTCCTGCGCGAAGCCGCGGTGCTCCGCGCCCTCTCGGGTCCGCTTGCCGATGCCGGCGTCCGCGTCGCGCCCTATTACGCCTCGGTCCCCTATCAGCGCGCGCTGGTCTGCGGCATGATCCCGGGCAAGGACCGCTTCGGCGCGATCGCCGATACCGCGCAGCGCGACACGCTGGCGCAGGACTTCATGGCGCAGCTCGCCGCGCTCCACCGCATCGACGTCACCGCGCACCCGATCGACGGCATGGGCCCGGTCGAACCCGCCGAGGTCTTCATCCGCCGCCGCATCGCCGAACTGCGCGCGGGCAACGGCGGCAAGGGCTGGGACCCGCTGATCCACCTGTCGCTGAACTGGCTCGAGGCGAATATCCCCGCCGACATGCCCGCGCCGGTGATCGTCCACGGCGACGCCGGCCCCGGCAATTTCCTCTATGAAGAGGACCGCGTCACCGCGCTGCTCGACTGGGAACTCGTCCATTATGGCGACCCGATGGCCGACCTCGCGATGCTCGCGCTGCGCATGTTGTTTCAGGGCTTCGTGCCGCTCCCGCAGGCCTTCGCCGCCTATGAGGCCGCAGGCGGCCACAAAGTCGACCTGCCGCGCCTCCGCTATTGGCGGCTGCTGTTCCAGACCAGCTTCGCACGCCGCTCGCGCTACGACGATCCCGACGCGCCGCCGCCGCCCAATCTCGGCATGAACCTCGTCTATTCGACGATCCACCGCCGCGTCCTCTCGAACGCCTTGGCAGAAGCGGCGGGCATTGCGCTGCCGTCCGTCACAATGCCCGACGCGCCGCAGGGATCGCACGACCGCAGCTTCGCCATCGCGCTCGACGATATTCGTGACACCATCGTCCCGCGCCTCGCCGACCAGCAGGCGGCGGTAAAGGCCAAGGGCATGGCGCGCCTGATCAAATGGTGGCGCGCGATCGAGCGTTTCGAACCGGGATTTCACGCGGCCGAGAAGCAGGAAATCGAAGCCACACTCGGCGCCGAATTCGAAGACTATCGCGCCGCCTGGACGGCCTTTCGCACCGCCGTGGCGGCAGGCACCATCGCCACCGCTCCCGCGATCATCCTCTGCAACGCGCACGAGGTGCGCGAGGCGGCGCTGATGGCCGACGCGATGGGCGGCCTCGCGAACACGAAATTTGCCGCGCTCGCATAGCGGCGATCCGACATAATCAGGAAAGGTTTGGGACATGGCTACCGACATTTTGGGATATAAGGGCAAGCGCGTCGTCGTGATGGGCTGCTTCTCGGGCACCGGCGAAGCCGCCGCGCGCGCGCTCGTCGACCTCGGCGCCGAAGTGCATGGCGCCGACATCAAACCCTCGCCGGTCAATCTCGCGAGCTTTACCGAAGTCGACCTCAAGAACCCCGATGCCATCGCGGCGGGTATCGACAAGATCGGCGGCAAGATCGACGCCGTCTTCAACGTCTCGGGCCTGCCGCAGACCTTCCCCGGTGAGGATGTCGTCACCGTCAACTTCCTCGGCATCCGCGCCTGGACCGAGGGATGGATTCCGCACCTCAACCCCGGCGCCGCGATCGTCTCGGTCTCGTCGCTCGGCGGCATGAAATGGCTGACGCGCCAGCCGTTGCTGCGCGAATTCATCGCCATCGAGGATTTCGCCGAGGCGCGCCAATGGTATCTCGACCGTGCCGGGGAAGTGGGCGATCCGTACAGCCTCGCCAAGGAAGCGATCAACACCTGGACGCAGGTCCGCGCCCCCGACCTGATCGGTCGCGACATCCGCATCAACTGCACCATGCCCAGCCCGATCGACACCCCGATGCTCGGTGAATTCCGCAAGGTGGCGGGCGACGCCGTGCTCGGCGCCTTCGCCAAGGCCAAGGGACGCTATTCGACCGCCGAGGAACAGGCGCTGCCGCTGATCCTGCTCAACAGCGACGCCGCGAGCTTCATCAGCGGCGTGTGTTTGCCCGTCGACGCGGGCCTCGCGGGTGGTTTGGCGACCGGCGTACTCGACATCCAGAAGATGATCGCGGAAGCGGCGGGCTAATGTTCCCCTCCCGCTTGCGGGAGGGGTTAGGGGAGGGCCTGTGACCTCGCCAACCCTCCCCGCTGCGACTAGCGAGCAAGCTCGCAAGTCTCGCTGCCCCTCCCGCAAGCGGAAGGGGAAATATCTCTCACCCCCGCGCGCCCAGCATCATCGCGATGCTATGCGCCGCCGCCGCCTTCAGATCGGCATAGCCGACACCGTCCGAATGGCTGCTCATCGGCCCGATCGCCGACAGGCGCTCGAGGATCATCAGCACCGTGCCCGCGCACGACCGCGGCGACAGGTGCGCGGGTGTCCGTCCTGCGGCCTGCGCGCGTACGACCTGCTGGCTGATCGCATCCATCATCGGACGCGCCTGCGTCATGCGCGCCTCATAGAAACGCGCATCGCCCTCCTCGGCCGCGAGGTTGCGCACGACGAAGATCGTCCGGTTGCGATTCCAGATGCCGGTATATTCCTCGACGAACGCCGCCGCAGCTTCCTCGGCACCGGGGGCCAGCCAGTCGCGCGCGATCACCGCTTCGAGCGCGGGCGAGGTCTGGCTCGCATGCTCGAGCGCCGCCAGCACCACCTCGGGCACCCCTTTGAAATAGACATAGAAGGTTGCGGGCGACGTCTGCGCTGCGCGCGCGACGTCGACCACCGACACGTCGCGCAATCCGTGCGTTTCGAGCAGGTCGACCGTCGCCTCGATCAGTTGTTGCCGTGTCCGCTGCCCCTTTGCGCCGAGCTTGCGCTCGGGCGGGGTCGGTGCCGTCGTAATAGCCTGTGTCTGCGTCAAATAGGTGATCCTGCCCCGAAATCTTGCCGCCATCCTAACAGCGGGGTTGCGATATGGCAAAAAATTGACGTATCGTCAAAAATGAAACGAAAAGACCAAAAATCAGGGGATTCGGGATGGAAGGGCTGAGCGGCAAGGTCGCCGTCGTAACCGGCGCGTCAAAAGGAATGGGACGACATTTCGTCGCCGCGCTTGTCGCGGCGGGCGTGAAGGTCGCGTGCCTCGCACGTCCGTCGGAGGAGTTCGAGACCCTCGCCGCCGAGTTCGGCGATGCGGTGCTGCCGATCGCCTGCGATGTCGCCTCGTCGGAGGCGGTGAACGCCGCCGTCGCGCAGACGGCCACCCATTTCGGCCGCATCGATGTCGTCGTTGCCAATGCCGCCATCTTCCACCCCTTCGCCTTCGAAGCGGGCAGCGACGAGATGATCCGCAGCCATATCGACATCAACATCCTCGGCGTTTCCTGGCTGATCCGCGCCGCGATCCCGCATCTGCGCGCCACCAAGGGTCAGGTCATCGCGATCAGCAGCGAGTCGGTGAACATGCCGTTCCCGATGCTGGCGCTCTACGCCGCGACCAAGGCGGCGGTCGAAACCCTCTGCCATGGCCTCCGCGACGAACTGCGCAGCGACGACATTCGCGTCACCGTGCTGCGCTCGGGGTCGGTCAAGGGCGGTTCGGGAGGCAAGAGCTGGTCGCAGGAAACCGTCGCCGCCTTTTACAAAAAGATCGTCGAGACCGGCCATGCGTCGATGACGGGCGAGGGCGCGACCCCCGAATCGATGGCAAAGGCTTTGCTCTCGGTCATCGGCCTGCCGGCGGACATCGGCGTCGACCTGATCGAGGTCCGCGCCGCGCAGGTCGGGGTGCCCGAGGGCGCCAAGGCGATCGCGGGCTAGGGTGACACCGCGCCGTAACCTTCCGCTCATCATCGGCGCGCTCTGGATCGCCGAGGTCACGGGCTCGTTCGAGACCGCAATGATCCTCGCCGCGCTCAAAAAGCTGATCGAGGATTTCGGCAACCCCGCGATGGTCGGCTGGCTGATCACCGGCTATCTGATCGTCGGCGCGGCGATCGCCGCGATCGTCGGGCGTCTCGGCGACCTGTTCGGGCGGCGGCAGGTGCTCGTCGTGGTGCTGATCATCGGCGCGGTCGGCTCGCTGATCAGCGCGCTGTCGACCAATTTCCCGGTGCTCCTCGCGGGGCGCCTGATGCAGGGCGTCACCGGCGCGATCCTGCCTTTGTGCATCGGTCTCGTCCACGAAAATGCCGGCAAGGACCGCGCGCCGATGGCGATCGGGCTGATGATCTCGGGCGCCTCGATCGGCACCGCGGCGGGGCTCGTCGTCGGCGGCGTGATCGTCGACAATTTCAGCTGGCACGGCGTCTTCTTCGCCAGCGCGGGCCTCTGCACCGTCTCCGCGGTCGCGATCGCCGGCCTCTTGCCACGCTCGCCGCGCCAAGCCGCGAGCCAACCCGTCGACTGGCTCTCGGGCCTCGCCTTCGCGCCCGGTGTCGCGCTTGTCCTCGTCTATTTCACCATGGGCAAGGACTGGGGTTGGGCCGCCCCGCTGCCGCTCGCGGCGCTCGGCGCGGGGATCTTGCTCACCCTCTGGTGGTTGCGCGCCAGCCTCGCCAGCCCGAATCCGTTGATCGCGGTGCGCAGCTTTTCGGACCGCACCATCGCGGTCGGCAGCGCGGTGACCGCGCTCGTCGCGATGAGCACACTCCAGATCACCGTCTTCTTCTCGCTGCTGATGCAGGCGCCGCTCTGGACGCTCGCCGGCCTTGGTTTCACCGCGACGCTCGCGGGCGTCGCCAAACTGCCGTCGAACCTCAGCTCGGTCTTCGCCGGGCCACTCGGCGGCTGGCTCGCGGCGCGCGGTGGTGGACGTTTTGCGCTGATCGCGGGCGGGATCGTGACGGTCTCCGGCTGGCTGCTCTGGTTCGTCATGGACATCGACAGCTTCGGGAAGGTCGTCGTCCAGCTCATCGTCATCAGCTTCGGCACCACCATGCTCTTCTCGGTCGCCCCGACGATCATCGCCCAGGCCTCGCCGCCCGAACGGATCAGCGAGATTTCGGGCCTGCTCACCGTCATCCGCCAGCTCTTCATGGGCATCGGGGCGCAGATGGTGACCACGCTGCTGGCCGTCGACATCGCTCGCCGTGGCAAGGAAAGCTATCCGTCGCCCTTCGCCTACGACATCACCGTCATCGTCATCGCCGCGCTGTGCACCGCCGCCGTGCTGGTCGCATTGCTGCTGCCAAAGACGGCGGCTGCCGCAGGCGGAGAAGGCCGTGACCGTGCATGATCTGACGGGCAAGGTCGCCGTCATCACCGGCGGCGGGCGCGGCTTTGGCAAGGCGTTCGGCATGGCGCTCGCGGAGCGCGGCGCCCAGGTGGTGCAACTCGATCTCGACGAAGCTGCGGCAAAGGCGGCGGCCGCCGAAATTGGCCATGGCGCCGAGGCTATCATGGTCGATGTTGCGGACGAGGAGGGGGTTCACGCCGCGATGGCCGACATCGCCGATCGTCATGGCGGCATCGATATCTTGATCAACAATGCCGGCATCCATTCGGCCGAAGCGAATGAATTCATCGGTAAACTCGGTACCGCACGCACGCGGCAAATGTTCGAGGTCAATGTCTGGGGCGTCGTCTATTGCACGCTCGGCGCGCGGCCCTTCATGACCGGGCGCGAGGGCGCATCGATCATCAACATCGCCTCGATGGCGGCCTATGGCGCGCAAAAGGCCTATGGCGTCTCGAAGCTCGCGGTGCGCGGCCTGACCGTCTCCTTCGCGAACGAACTCGCGCCCGAGGGCATCCGGGTCAACGCGATCGCGCCGGGACTGATCTTCACCGACACCATCCGCGCCGAACTGCCTCAGCCGGTGGTCGACCAGGTGATGGCGATGCAGATCATCCAACGCGAAGGCGAGGAGCGCGACATCGTCGAGGCGATGCTGTGGCTCGTGTCGCCGGGCGCAAGCTTCGTCACCGGCGAAACGCTCCGCGTCAGCGGCGGTGCCACGCTCCAGGTTTGAACTTCCAAGATCGTTTTGCAGGAAAATCGATGCGACCACTCCCCGAACTTACCCCCGAAAACACCGCCTTCTGGACCGGCGGCGCGCAAGGCGAACTCATCATCGCCTTTTGCGGCGATTGCGATCATGCGATCCATCCGCCGCAACTCGTCTGCCCGAAGTGCTGGAGCGAAGCGGTTGAATTCAAAACGGTTCCCGGCACCGGTACCGTCTATACCTACACCGTGAACCACCAGCCATGGATGCCCGATATGCCGGTGCCTTTCGCGCTCGCGGTGGTCGATCTCGACGGCGCCCCGGGCGTTCGCGTCACCGCCGAGGTGGTGAACACCGACCCAGAAACCGTCAGGATAGGGCAGGCCGTGCGCGTGACCTTTGCCAACGTCGACGATGTCTGGTTCCCCCAGTGGGAGCCCGCGCAATGACCCTGAACGCCGCCATCACCGGCGTCGGCATGTCCGACATCGGCCGCAAGACGAACCGCCCTGCGATCCTCCATCTCGCCGAGGCGGTCAAACGCGCGCTCGACTGTGCGGGCCTCACCAAGGACGATATCGACGGCATCTCGACCTATCCGGGCAAGGCCGACAATTCGCCGGGCATGTCGCCGCTCGGCACCGGAGAAGTCCGCAACGCGCTCGGCCTCAAGACCCGCTGGCACAGCGCCGTCCCCGACGGTCCGTCGCAGATGGCGCCCATCCAGGTCGCGGCGATGGCGGTCGCGACCGGGCAGGCGCGCCATGTCCTCTGTTTCCGCGCGCTCACCGAAAGCAGTTCGCAGACCGCGACTCGGCGCGCCAGCATCCCCGGCGCCGGCCGCGCTCGGCTCGGCGGCTGGTACTCCTATCTCGTCCCCGCCAACGCGATGTCGGCGTCGAACTGGGCCGGCTGGATGGCGCAGCGCTATTTCCATGAATTCGGCATGACCCGCGAGCATCTCGGCCTCGTTGCCACCGGGCAGCGCGCCTTTGCGCAGAAAAACCCCTCTGCCGTCATGCGCACCCCGCTGACGATGGACGAGTATCTCGGCGCCCGCATGATCTCGTCGCCGCTCGGCCTGTTCGACTGCGACGTGCCGATCGACGGCGCCTGCGTCGTGATCGTCTCGGCCGCCGACGCCGCCAAGGATTGCGCCAAGGCGCCGCTGACGATCGAAGCGATGGGCGCCGCGCTCGGTTCGCAGGAAACATGGGACCAGCGGACCGACCTCACAACGATGGGCGCGCACGACAGCGCCGCCGACATGTGGAAACGCACCGACCTGAAGCCCGCCGATGTCGACATGCTCGCGCTCTACGACGGCTTCAGCATCTTCGTGCCCTATTGGCTCGAAGCGCTCGGCTTCTGCGGCCATGGCGAAGCGAAGGATTTCATCGCCGAGGGCAATATCGGCCCCGGCGGGCGCTTCCCGGTCAACACCGGCGGCGGGCAGTTGTCGGGCGGGCGGCTGCACGGCTTCGGGTTGCTGCACGAGGCGTGCATGCAGCTTTGGGGGCAGGCCGACGGACGTCAGGTCGCCGACGCCAAGGTCGCGGCGTGCGGCATGGGCGGCGGATTTATCGCGGGCTCGATGCTGCTGCGGCGGGATTGAAATCCAGCGATGGAAAAAGGGTCTGTGTCCCCGCGAAGGCGGGTACCCATCTCCGGTCGGTTCAAAGTGGCGCCGGCTGGTGATGGACTCCCCCATTCGCGGGAGCACGGGTTCTTTTTCTAAGCTTGAATATCGACCCAGCGCCGCTCGTCGCTCGCGCGCACCGCCGCTTCGACCACCTCCTGCACATGCAATCCCTGCGCGAAATCGGGCGCCGCCATACCCTCGCCATTGATCGCATCGCGCATCGCCGCAAAGATCGACGCGAGCGCGAACAGCCCGGTCTCGGGGCGCTCGGCCACCGCATGGCAACCCGCCACCGCCCGATAGTCCGCCTCGACCATAATCTCGTCCATTGCCGCCGTGCCCAGCGCCGCATCGCGCGTTCCGAACAATCGCGTATCATGCGCCATCGGAAACACCGGCGCGCGCGCTTCGAGGCGTCCCTTCGACCCCCAGACCGAAAAGCGGAACCCCTCGCCGCCGATCTTGCCCCAGTTCGCCTCGACCCGCGTCGGCAGGCCTGAAGCATGGCGCAGCAGCATCGACGCCCGGTCGGGCACTTCGGGGCGGATGATCTCGCCGTCCAGCGGCCATTCTTTCAACGCCAGCGACATATCGGACGTCACCGACGCCACCGGCCCGAAAAAATGCACCAGCAGGTGCAGCATATGGCTTCCCAAATTGCGCCCCGCGCTCGCGCCGTTGGCGGGATCGGCGAACCAGACATAGCCCGGCACATTGGTCTGCGCGGCGCTGAACAACGGCACCTCGAACGCGATATCGGCACCGAAGACTTCGCCGAGCCAGCCGGCGTCGACCATCGCCTTCATCTGCACCATCCCCGGCACCGCCTGCATGAAGGCATCGACCACCGCGACCGTCCCGGCCTTCCGCCAGGCGTCGGTCATCGCCCGCGCGTCGCTCAGGTCCTTGGCGAACGGGATGCCGTTATAGACATGCTTGCCCGCGCCGAGCGCGGCCATCACCATATCGTAACGCAGCGGCGGGCGGGTGCCGCAATCGACGATGTCGATGTCTGGGTCGGCGGCCATCTCGCGGAAATCGTGGAACGCCCGCGCCACGCCATAATCCGCCGCCGCCTTCGCCGCCGTCTCGGGCCGCGAGGTGCAGATCGCGGTCACCTCGATCCCGTCGAGGCTGCGCCAAGCCGGGAGGTGCGCCTTGGCGCCCCAGGCGGCGCTGATGATGCCGACGCGAAGGGGAGGGGAGGCCATGCCGCGCCCGCCGGTCAGGCGATCGCCTTCTTGTTTTTCAGGTCCTCGATCCGGTCCCATTCGAGCCCCAGTTCCATCAGGAACAGCTCGGTATGCTCGGACGCCTCGGGCGCGCGCGTGTTTTCGACGCCCGCGTGATTGAACTGCACCGGGTTCGCGACCAGCCGGATCGGCGCGCCGCCGTCTGCGGACTCGACTTCGAAGATCAGGTCGTTGGCCAGCACCTGTTCGTCGCTCGCGACATCATGGACCGACTGGTATGCGGCCCATTGCCCGCGCATCGTCTTGAGATGCTGGATCCAATAGGCATAAGGCTGCGCCGCGATCGCCGCCTTGACCAGCGGATAGGCCTCCGCCGCATTCGCCATGATCGCCTCGGCGGTCGAGAAGCGTTCGTCCAGCGCCGCTTCGGGGATGCCGAGATGGCCGAATACATCCTCGATATAGGGTCCGGGCGACAGCACGGTGAGATTGATGAACTTGCCGTCCGCCGTCTTGAACACCCCCATGAAGGGGTTTGTGCCGACCGACTGCCCGCCGCCGGGCATCAGATTCTCGAACGGGTCCTTGTCCAGTTCCATCGCGACGTCGACCGAACAGGCGGTCGCCCAGATGCCCGACGACAGCAGCGACACATCGACTTCGGTCGCCTCGCCGGTGCGTTCGCGGTGAAACAGCGCCGCGGCGATGCCGCCCGCGATGTTCATACCGCCGATCGTGTCGCCATAGGCCGGGCCCGGCTGGGTCAGCGGGCCGTCGAGCGCCTTCGGGGTTACCAGCACCGCGGACCCGCCGCGCGCCCAGTAAGCGGTGCTGTCGAACCCGCCCTTGTCGCGCTCGGGCCCCTTGTCGCCAAAGGCGCTGCCGCGGACATAGATGATGTTCGGATTGGCGGCGCGGATATGCTCGATATCGATACCGAGTTTTTGCCTGGCCGAGGGCAGGTAGTTGGTCAGGAAGACGTCGGAGGTCTTCGCGATCTCATAGAGGAGTTTGCGGCCTTCCTCGGTCGAAATGTCGATCCCGACGCTGCGTTTGCCGCGATTGGGATGTTGCATCAGCGACGATCGCTGCGGGTTAACCGCCAGCCGCTGCAGCATCTGGATGCCGCGCTGCGCGTCGCCGCGCACCGGATGCTCGATCTTGATCACATCGGCGCCCCAGTCGGTCATCACCCCGCCCGCCGCCGGAACGAAGGTGAATTGCGCGACCTCGAGGACGCGGATGCCGGACATCACTTTGGTCATGGCTGATCCCCTTATTCGGCGTGAAAGCCGATGACCTTCTGGTAGGTGAATTCGTTGAGGCCCTCTTCGCCATATTCGCGGCCATAGCCCGAGCGTTTGATGCCGCCGAACGGTGCGTCGGACTGCATCGTCCCGGCGCCGCCGTTGATGCCGACCCCGCCGGTGCGCAGCTTCAGCGCCATGCGGTACGCCTGTCCCGCATCGGCCGAATAGATCGCGCCCGACAGCCCGAAATCGCTGTGATTGGCCATCGCGATCGCCTCTTCGTCGTCGTCATAGCCGATGACCGCGCCGATCGGCCCGAACACCTCTTCCTGCGCGAGGCGGCTGTTGTTCTTCACATCATCGAACAACGTCGGCTCATAATAATAGCCCTTGTCGAGCCCCTCGGGCCGCTTGCCGCCCGCGACCAGCGTCGCGCCCTCGTCCTGTGCGATCGCGACATAATCCTCGGTGCGTTTGCGCGCGACTTCGCGGATCAGCGGGCCGTAATTGACGGTCGGGTCGACCGGATTGCCGATCTTCAGATGCCCGAGCATCGCCTGCATCGCCGCGACGAACTGCGGACGGACGCTGTTGTGGACGATGTGGCGCGTGGTGAGCGCGCAGCCCTGGCCGCCATGCGTGGTGAAGCCCATGATCCCCGCCGCTGCGGCTTTTGCGATGTCGGCGTCGGCGCGCACGATCAGCGCCGACTTGCCGCCAAGCTCCATCACGATGCGCTTCAGCGTCGGCGCCGCTTGCGCCTGGATCATCGCCCCGACCTTGTCCGACCCCGTGAAGTGGACGAGGTCGACGCGCGGGTCGGTGGTCAGCAGCTTGCCGGTCTCGATATCGCCGGTGACGATGCTTAGCACGCCCTTGGGCAGCCCGACCTCGTCGGCGATCTCGCCGAGGATGAGCGCCTGCATAGGCGTATAGGGTGAGGGTTTGAGTACCACGGTGCAGCCGACCGCAAGCGCCGGGATCACCTTGCCGATGTTGAGAAAGAAGGGGAAGTTGTACGGCGAGATCGCCGCGACCACGCCCACTGGCTCGCGGCTGACCACTCCGGTGCCCAGCGTCGTGCGGCCCTGTGCATTGGGGGTCAGCTCGACCGGCAGCGACGAGACGGCGGGGCGTGAGGCGACCTCGATCGTCCGCCGGGCATGTTTCATCGGGATGCCGTACTGCAGGAACTCGGCGAGCATCCGCGTCGCGCCGGCTTCGGCAACGATCATGTCGACGATCGCGCTCTTGCGCGCGTCGAGCGCGTCGAGGAAGCGCGTCAGGATGGCCTGCCGCTGGGCAACCGGCATATAGGCCCAGTCGCCCTGGTCGAACGCCACACGCGCCGCGCCGATCGCGGCGTCGACCTGCGCCGCGCTGCCGACGGGTGCTTCGATGAGCAGGCTTTCGTCGGCGGGGTTGATCACCGCCTCGCGCTGGTCGGTCTTCTGCCATTCGCCGCCGACATAAATGGCGTCGTCATATTTCAAAAAGGCCATGGTCTTGTTCCTGTCAGGCGGTTTCGGTGTCCCAGACGATCGGCAGGTTGCGGATCGACAGCAGCCCCGGGATCACGGTGGTATCGGCGCCGGGCTTGAGGCGGAAGGGCGGCACGCGCGTCAGCCATTCACTCAGCAGCACGCGCAGCTCGCGCCGCGCCAGATGCGCGCCGAGGCAGATATGCACTCCGCCGATCAGCGTGAAATGGCGGTTGTTCTTGCGCTCGGGATCGAAATCGCGCGGGCGGGCGAACTGATTTTCGTCGAAATTGCCCGAACTGTTGATGCAGGCGATCCAGTCGCCTTCTTTCAGGTCGACGCCGTGCCAGGTGAAATCCTTCTTGATCCGCCGCCCGCTGTTGACCAGCGGCTGGACCCGCAGGAACTCCTCGACCGCGCTGTTGATGATCTCCGGATTGGCACGGATGCGCGCCTGAAGCTCGGTGTCGAGCGCCATGCGGCGGAACATCTGGCTGATCGTCGACGCGACGGTGTCGAGCCCGCCGAGCCACAGGAACCAGGTCATGCCGATCGTCTCGTCGGGGGTCAGCGGCTGGCCGTCCATCGACCCGTTGGCGATATAGCTCCCCAGCGTCTCGTCGGGGTTCGCCTGCTTCTCGGCGATGAAGCCGCGAAGATAAGCGAGGATGCCCTTCACCGCCTCGGCCTTGGCGCCGATGTCGGGGTTGTGCAGGATCGCATATTCCCATTCGAGGAACTGGTCGAACATGCTGAAGGGAAAGCCCATCAGGTTCAGGAAGACGCGGACCGGGTAGATGCGCCCGAAATCATAGGCGATGTCGACCTCGCCGTCCTTGACCACGGCGTCGATCATCTCGCTGACGATCGCGCGGATCTTCGGCTCCATGTCGTTCATCGCGACCGGGGTGAACCAGGGGTTCAGGAAGCGGCGATACCGGCCATGGTCGGGCGGATCGATGCCGAGCGGGATCGAGGGAAAGGTCTCGCCCGCCAGCGCCTGAAACTGCGCCGCACCCTCGGTCGAGAAGATGTCGTTGTCCTCATAGACGCGGCGGATGTCGTCATAGTGCGATACCGTCCACGCGCCATGCTGCCGCCCGCTCGTCGGCCACGGATAATAGAGGATACGCGGCACCTCGGGGTCGCGCATCACATCGGCGGGCAGATAGGGATCGGGCAGATCATAGGCGATCTGGCCCTGCGCGAAACGGGTATCGAGCACCCGTTCGGGCGGGACATGCGCCGGCACCGGCGGGGCATCCGCCGGGGCATGCGCGATCGGACAGCGAGAGAGCGTCGTCTCGGTCATAATATCCTCCGCTCAGGCCGACGCGAACATGCGTTCGATGTCGCCCGACGTCACCGGACGCCGCGCCTGGCCGATCGCGTCCATGCTGTCGGTCTTCAGACCGCCCAGATTGTGGCGCGGGCTGACATCGACATCCTTGCCCAGCTCGCGCAGGTGCGCGACCGTGCAATTTTCGCGCCCGCCGTTCAGCGCAAAGGCATCGAAGCTATATTCGCGCATCGCGTTGAGGTGGGTGATCTTGTCGATCGTCGCCTTCTCGATCCCGTTGACCGACGCCCACAGATATTCGGGGACATTGGGCCACACCGTGTCCGAATGCGGATAATCGCATTCATAGGCGATCATGTCGGTGTTCATATACTCGAGGTTCTTCACCCCGAACTGGTCGTCGATGAAGCAGCAGATGATGTGGCGCTTGAACAGGTCCGACGGGCGCTCGCCGTTGAAGTCGGTGTAGGTCCATTCATGATGATGTTCGTGCGTAAAATCGGCGCGCTCGAGGAAGTAAGGGATCCAGCCGATGCCGCCTTCGGACAGCGCCATGCGCAGATCGGGGTAGCGCTGCCAGAATTTCGCGAAGGTCCAGTCGGCCGCCGAATTGGCGATCGAGATCGGCATCGCGGTGATCCATGCGTCGATCGGGCTTTCGGGCGAGGGATGCATCGCGCGCGCCCCGGTGCCGATATGGCAGTTGATCACCATCTTGTAATCGCTGCACGCCTTCCAGAACGGCTCCCAATATTCATTGTGGATGCTCGGCAGGCCGATGTTCGACGGGTTGTCGGAGAAGCTGACGGCGTGGACGCCGAGGTCGCTCATCCGCTTCAGTTCGGCGAGCGTGTCGTCCATGTTCCACATCGGGATCAGGCACATCGGGATAAAGCGGCCCGGCGCGGTCGCGCACCATTCCTGGACATGCCAGTCGTTCCACGCGCGGCAGGCGAGCAGCGCCTCCTCGGGGTCCTTCTGCGCCATCGAGACAAAGGTCCCGCCGGCAAAGCTCGGCATCGTCGGAAAGTTCAGCGAGGCGAGCACGCCGTTCGCGTTCATGTCGTCGACGCGGAGTTTTGGATCATAGGTGCCTGGGCGGAGCTGCGCGAAGGCGCTCGGCTCCATGCCATATTCGCTGCGCGGGCGGCCGACGACGGCGTTCAGCCCGATCGTGGGAAAACGCTGGCCGTTCCACGACCAGATATCCTTGCCATTGTCCTGGACGATGCGCGGCGCGCGGTCCTTCTTGCCCTCGGGATAGTGGCGGATAAAAGCCTCGGGGGGTTCGACCGCATGATCGTCGACGCTGATGATCACCATATCGTCCATCTGCATGGCGACTCTCCTCTTCCAGTTGATTTATCGTTGGGCGCATCATCGCAAAAATTGACGATGTGTCAACTCTTGGTTTATGACCTAGTGTAATAACTGGGAGAGAGACATGATTGCGCGAACGCTGCCGGTGATCGACCGGGACAATCAGGCCTATTGGATATGGGGCCGCGACGGCAAGCTCGCGATCCATCGCTGCGCCGCCTGCGAATATTATGTTCACCCCCCAGTGGCTTTCTGCCCGCGCTGCGAGAGCCGCGACGTCGCGCCGCACGCGGTGTCGGGACGGGGCAGGGTGGTTACCTTCACCGTCAATCACAAGGCTTGGGTACCCGACCTGACCGAACCCTATGTCCTCGCGCTGGTCGCGATCGCGGAGCAGGACGATGTCCGCATTCCCTGCAACATCGTCGAATGTCCGCCCGACGCAGTCGATTTCGACATGGAGGTCGAGGTCGTCTTCGAACCCGCCGAGGATTTGTGGATACCCCTCTTCCGTCCGGTGCAATCATGACCCGTTTCGCCGAGAAAAACACCGCGATCACCGGCGTCGGTATGTCCGAAGTCTCGCGCGGCGCGACCAAGTCGGCGCTCGGCCTCACCGTCGATGCCGCGCTCGAAGCGATCGCCGACGCCGGCCTGACCCGCGCCGACATCGACGGCATAGCGACCTGGCCTGGCGAAAAAGCCGACGGCTCGGGCTTCTCGCCGGTCGGCTGCGCGGCGCTGCAGGATGCGCTGCGGCTCGAAGTCGGCTGGTACGGCGGCGGTGGCGAGGCGCCGGGCCAATATGGCGCGGTGTTCAACGCGATCGGTGCGATCGCCGCGGGTCTGTGCCGCAACGTCCTGATCTTCCGCACCATGTACGAAGCGACGGCGCGCAAGACCGCCTACGCCAATTCGCTGCTCCGCGAGGGGCAGCGTCAGGCGGGCCCCTTCGCCTGGTACGCGCCCTATTACACTTACGCGGCCGCACTCCAGCAGGCGCTATTCTTCAATCTCTATGTCCACAAAAGCGGCATCAAGCCCGAGCAGGTCGGCCAGATCGCGGTCAACCAGCGCCGCAACGCCGCGCTCAATCCGAACGCGATCTACAAGACCCCGATCACCATCGACGATTATCTCGCGTCGCCGCTGATCGCGACCCCGCTGCGCATCTACGACTGCGACGTGCCGATCGACGGCGCCGCGGCGATCATCGTCTCGCGCATGGACGTCGCGCGCGACCTGAAGAATCCGCCGATCCGCATCGAGGCGATCGGCTCGTCGATGCGCTACCGCAACAGTTGGACCCAACTGGCCGAACTCGACACGCAGGCGCAGCCCAAGGTTGCCGAGATGATGTGGGGCCGCACCGACCTCAAGGCAGCTGATGTCGACATCGCGCAGCTTTATGACGGGTTCAGCTTCCACACGATCAACTGGCTCGAAAATTTCGGCTTTTGCGAACGTTATGGCGCCAAGGATTTCATCGACGGCGGCCACCGTATCGCGCTGGGCGGCGAACTGCCGGTCAACTCCGGCGGCGGCGCGATGTCGGGCGGCCGCCTCCACGCCTATGGCGCGGTCCACGAAGCCTGCACCCAGCTGTGGGGCCGCGCCGGGGCGCGGCAGGTGAAGGGCGACCCGCAGGTCTGCGCAACGTCAACCTCGGGCGGCCCGCTCGCGGGGGCGATGCTGCTGGTGCGGGATTGAAGCAGCGCGTTCCAGACATATAAACGTCGTCATTGCGAGCGCAGCGAAACAATCCAGGGCGGTTTACGCCTACTCTGGATTGCCGCGTCGCTTCGCTCCTCGCAATGACGATCCAGACAGAGGTCGGTTTCACTGCTGCCAGACGATCTCGCCGCCGATCATGGTCAAACTAACAGTCCCCAACGCGCCCATATCCTGGGGCCAGTCATACAATATCAGGTCCGCTGGAGCCCCGATCGCAAGCGCGCCCTGATACAGCGCCAAAGCCTCCGCCCGCCCGACGGCTTCGCTCTCCCCGATGATGTCGCCCCCGCGCGTCCGCCGATTGGTCGCCGCCCGCAAAGCCACCCAAGGATTGGCATCGCCATAAGGCGCGTCCGAACCCCCAAGCACTCGCACCCCGCCGCGCGTCAGCGAACCCAGCCTATAGAGATCGCCAAGATCGTCCGCCTCCATCTGTGACAGATAGCGATCGCCGCGGTCGTGAATGAAATTCGGCTGCGTCACCACCGTCAATCCTGCCGCCGCGATATCGCCGATCAGGCTGTCGGCGATCACCCCGCCATGCTCGATCCGGTCGCCGGGCTTCGCCCCCCCCGCAACAGCCAGTGCTTCCAGATAGAAGACCAGTTCGCCCAGCGTCACGCAATGCGCCGCGACGTTGCGCCCCAGCACGCGTGCCGCCGCAATCCGCCGCGCGACGGCCTCGACCGGCGGCAGGTCGTTCTCGTCGAGCAGCAGCTTCACCGGGCCGAGTGCATAGCCTTCACCGGCAGGCAGGTCCTCGCTCCCCATCATCACCAGCCGCTGCGGCATCGCCCCCGCGAGCAGCGCGGCCTCCGCCGGACCATTCAACGCGCCCGCGTCGGTCACGCCCGTCACGCCCCACTCGGCCAGCTTCATACCCAACGCCGCAAGCGACGGCGGTGCCCCGCCGATCCGCCCGCGCAGCCAGCCATCGCCGCGCCAGATCCGTCCGTTCGCTCGCCCATCAGCATCGCGCTCGACGCAATCGGGGAAGGGCGGTTCGCCGAGCTTCGCGACGCCCGCGCTGTTCAGCAGCCAATAGCCCCCCGTCCGATCCTGCACCCGCAACGGATGATCGGGCAGCCAGGCGTCGAGCAAGACCCGGTCGGGCAACCCCGCCACCCGCTCGTCATAGCCGATCGCGCGCACCCAGGTTCCGGGTGCCCCGGGGCGGGCGCGCAGCTTGGCGACCACCGCCCCGACCGTTCGGCAATCGGCGAGATCGACCGACTCCATCCGCGCCGCGGTCGCCAGCAAGTGCAGATGATGATCGTGCAGGCCCGACCCCAAAGTCAACCCCTTGGCGTCGATCTCGGGCCCATGGCCATCCACCGCCGCGCCGAGGGCCGCGATGCATCCATCCCGAACGGCGACAGCGCACGGCTTCCCATCGGCGGCGCGCGCATTGCGGATAATCAGGTCGAACCGCTCGCTCATGCCATCGCCTTGGCGAAAGTCGCGGCGGTGCGGGCGAGCGAAACATCGAGCAACCCGCACTCATCCGCCGCCAACGCCTCCAGCGCCAGCGTCGCCGCGGTCAGCCCGGTCAACGGATCGGCCAGCGCGTCGCCGATGAACCGCGGCCGGCCATCCTCCCACCGCACCAGCCCGCCCGCCGCCGCGCAATCGTCGCCGAAACCGACCCGCATCGCGGCATCGCCCGACCAGCCATGCGCGGTGATCGCGATCCACAACAGGTCGGGATTGATCGCAAACAGCCGCGCCTCATCGAGTCCCAGTCGCGCCAGCGCGTGCGGCCGCGCCGAGGTGATCAGAACGCGCGCTTCGCCGATCATCGCCAGCAGGTCCGGGCCGTCGAGAGCCATGACCAGATGTCGCTTGCCGCCGTTCAGCCTTTTGTCGAGGTGCGGCGTATGCAGCCGGGTCGGGTCGGGGCGTTCGGCGGCTTCGACCTTGACCACCGCATAGCCCGCCTCGGCGAGCAGCGCCCCGCAATAGGGACCCGCCCACAGCGCCGACAGGTCGACGATGATGCCGTCGCTCGGCTTGCCGGACCCGAGGTCGGACATCGCCAGCGGCTCCGCTTCGCCCACCCGCGCCACCGGCATATGCAGGTCGGTGGCCCCGGTAACCACCACCCCCGCTGCGCGCTCCGCCGCAAAGCCCGTGATCGCGTCCCACGGCTCGTCCTCAAACCTTGCTCCCGTCCATGCCGGAACCAGTTCGCGGTCCTCGTCGCGCGCCAGCGTTACTGCGATCCACCCATCGCGACACGGCACCAGCCGGCAATGGCGGTTCGGCGACCACTCGCCCGGCTCCGCGAGCGTCAGATCGTCGTGCCGCGACAATGCCCGGTGCGGATCGAAGGCGATCCGTTTGCCCGACGCTGCCACCAGCCGGTCGCCCGCCGCCGCCACGGCGTCGAGCAACGCGGTCACGAACGGTCCTCGATTGCGGTCACGAGCCCCCAGTCGAGAGCCATCCTGGCGCCGACCCGCTTGCCCGACAGCAGCATCCACAGCGTCCGATGCCGCCCGATCGCGCGCGCGACGGTCGCGGTCCCGCCTGCGCCGGGAATCAGCCCCATGCCGATTTCGGGCAGCTGAAACCACGCGTCGGGCGCCGCGATGCGGTGATGCGCCGCCGCCGCGACTTCGATCCCCGACCCGACACAGGCGCCGTGCAGCCGCGCCGTCCCCCGATCGCCCAGCGCATCGAGCGCGCGCGCGCAGCTGTGCAATGTCCGCACCAGATGCGCCTCCGCCAGGTCGCGCGCACTGCCGAATTCGGACAGGCCGCCGCCGGTCGAGAAGCATTTGCCCGCGCCCCGCAGCAGCACATCGGGCGCGCTCGGGTCGTCGAGTGCGTTGGCCAGCGCCTCGTACAATGCGTCGCGCATCGCGGCGGTCATCGCATTATGGTTGGCGGGGTCGTTCAGCGTCAGAGTCAGCCGGTCGCCGTCGCGCTCAATCATCACCGGTTCGGCGGGCGTCGGCGGACCGTCGTCGATGAGCGCGGTTTCGCGCCAGGCGGCGAATTCCGCCCCGCCGAGCAACGCCGAATAGGCAAGGGATTCGGCCGTCAGCGCATCGCCCAGCGGCATTCTCGCCGTGAGCCGCAACAACTGTGCCGCGATCGTTGCCGCCAACGGATTGCTACGCACCGCGCTTGCCAGCCGTTCGACCTGGCCCTCGACATCGCGCCCGTCGAGCGACACCCACGGCCGCGGCGCGTCGTTCGTCAAAGTCAGCAACAGGTCGAAATCGTCGACCACGACGGCAGGCAACGCGCCCTCGCGATCGACGCCGATCACCACCGCCTGGATCGGTGCCTTCGGCCGCGACCACCGCGCCGCATCGACCACCAACACCGGCTCGCCGCCCGGCGCCGACAGACGGTCGGCCCCAAGATGATCGGCGTGATAATCGGGTGCGGTCATCGCGCCGTCCTACCCGGCGCAAACCTCTTCGGCCAGTTCGGCCTTGAGGATTCGGCGCAGCAGCTTTCCGGTCTCGTTATAGGGCAGCTCATCGCGCACAAACCATTGTTCGGGGGTCTTGGTCGAACGCAGCTTGGCGCGGATCGTTGCCGCCATCGCAGCGGTGTCGGGCGCGCCCGATCGCGACACGATCACCGCCACCACCTTCTCGCCCCATTGAACGCATGGAATGCCGAGCACCGCGCAGTCGGCGATATCGTCGAACCCGCGCAGCACATCCTCGATCTCGCCCGGCGAGATATTCTCGCCGCCGCGCACGATCACGTCGTCGAGCCGCCCCTCGACGAACAGATAGCCGCCCTCGTCGAGCCAGCCGGCGTCGTTGGTCGCGAACCAGCCGTCGTCGGCGATCGACTTTTTGTGCAGATATTCGCCCGACACCTGCTCGCCGCGGACATGGATTTCGCCATGCTCGCCCACGTCGCAGCAAGTTCCGTCGTCGCGCCGGATTTCAAGCTCGAGGCTCGGCAGCGGCTGGCCGACCGAGGCGATGCGCCGGCGCACCGCCGGATCGTCCGAGGCGAAGGCCGCGCGATGATCCTCGGCGCCGAGCAAGGCGATCGTTGAGCTGGTTTCGGTCAGCCCATAGGCGTTGACAAAGGCGACATGCGGCAAGGCTGAGAGCGCCCGCGCGATCACCGGCTCGGGCATCTTGCCACCGCCATAGGAAAGCGCGCGTAGCGTCGGAAGCGTCTCGGCCGTCGCCGCCATCACATCGAGAATGCGATTGAGCATCGTCGGCACCACCATCGCATGCGTGATGCCCTCCGCCGCCACCGTCGTTACCCAATCCTCGGCGGTAAAGGCGGGCAGATAGACGATCCGTCGCCCACCATAGGCTGCGGTCAAAATTGCCGAAATGCCCGCGATATGGTAAGATGGCACGCTGACCAGCGCCGCCTCATCCTCATCGGCGCCGAGAAACTCGACGGTCGACATCACATAGGAGGTCAGATTGCCATGGCGCAGCACCGCGGCCTTCGGATCGCCGGTCGTGCCGCTGGTGAACAGCAGCACCGCGATATCATTCTCGGCCTCGTCCAGCATCACGGGTTCGGGTACGTCGCCGCGTAAAAACTCGGCCTCGAAATCGCTTCGCGCGATCAGCTCAACCCCCTCGACCGGCGCGATCCTGGCCAACATATCGTCGTCGGCGATCAGCATCGCGGGCGCGGTGCGCGCGACCAGCTTGTTCAAATCGCCATCGGCGAGGCGGTAGTTGAGCGGCACGAACGGCGTCCCCGCCATCCCGCTCGCGAACAGCAGCACGGGCAAAGCGTCGCCGTTCATGCCGAGGAACGCGGTGTTCGCCTTGCCCTTGTCGGCCAGCCACGCGGCAACCCGGCTCGCCCGCGCGCGATAGGCGGCGAAATCGAGCCCGCCGTCGCGCCCGCCGACCGCCAGGCGGTCGCAGCATGCATCGGCGGCAATGTCGAGGAGCAGCGGCGTGCGCATATCTGTCAGTCCGAGGCGGGAAGCGGCTTCGCGCCCTTGATCGACATCGCGACACCATTGAACGCCAGCGATCCCTTGCCCGCCTTGGCGCCAAGCACTTCGATCCCGCTCGCCTCATCGGTGTAGCGCTTGCCGATCATCACGCCCTCGGCGAAATCGGCGCTGACATCGCCGCTTGGCGCGCTCGCATCGTCGATCGGCAGCACCGGAACGCCGCCACACTGCAGTTCGCCCGCCGCGCTCGGCGGCCGCACGACCACCAGTTGCGCGTCGCACACCGCGCTTTTCCAGCGCGAACCCGGCTTCAAATCCATGCCATTCGTCCTTTCCCGTGACCGGCGACCTTCGGCCGTCTGTCCTCTTTCCCCCGCCAATATGTCAATCGCGATAGAAAGTAAACGTAGTTATATAACTCAAAATGACGCTTCGCTCCGCCCATCGGCTCTAGCTGCGCCCCGGACCCCACAGGATCAGCGCCGCGCCGCCGAGGCAGATGAGGCCGCCGAGCAAATCCCACCGGTCGGGCGACACCCCTTCGACCAGTCTGAGCCAGACGAGCGAGGCGATGATATAGATGCCGCCATAGGCCGCGAACGCGCGCCCCGCCGCCTCGGCCTCGACCCGGGTCAGCGCATAAGCGAAAAAGGCGAGGGCGATCGCGCCCGGCGCCAGCCACCAGGACGGCTTGTCCAGCCGCAACACCGCCCACACCGCAAAGCAGCCGCCGATCTCGCCCAGCGCCGCCAGCACATACCAGCCGATCGTCGCCAGCGGCGCGCTCATGCGTGCGTGGCTTCGCACAGCTGATGATCGCCCAGCGCCTCGATCACCCGGCAATCGCCGGCCAGTCCGCCGCGGCACCGCCCGACGATCCGCGCCAATTCGTCGCGCAGCGTAGCGAGCTGTGCGATCTTCGCCTCGACCTGCTCCAGATGGCCGGTGGCGATGCGGTCGGCTTCCGAACAGTCGCGCTCGGGATGGTCCGACAGGTCGAGCAGCGAGCGGATTTCCTCGATCGTGAACCCCAGCTCGCGCGAATGGCGCACGAACGCCAGCCGCGAGCGGTGCTTGTCGCCATAGCTGCGATAATTGGCCGCGGTGCGGTCGGGCTCGGGAAGCAGGCCGATCCGCTCATAATAGCGGATCGTCTCGATATTGGCGCCGGTGGTGCGCGCGAGTTCGCCGATTTTCATGCCTTGACCCTGTAGTTGCTACAGGGTGCATAGTCGATGTCGACTCGAAATCCCAAGGAGATTCGGCAGATGGCCGACCAATGCTGTGCCGGCAAAAGCGGCACGACCGCGCTCAATGATCCCAAGTGGCGGCGCGTGTTGTGGATCGCGCTGCTGATCAACGCCGCGATGTTCGCGGTCGAGATCGTCGCGGGCGTCGCGGCGGACTCGCGCGCGCTTCAGGCCGACGCGCTCGATTTCCTTGGCGATGCCGCCAACTATGCGATCAGCCTCGGCGTCGCCGGCATGGCGCTCGCCTGGCGCGCCCGCGCCGCGCTGTTCAAGGCCGCGACGATGCTGCTCTTCGGGCTCGGCGTACTCGGCGCGACGGTCTGGGGTTTCGTCAGCGGCACGACGCCGCACGCCGAAACCATGGGCCTCGTCGGTGGCGCGGCGCTCGTCGCCAATGTCGTCGTCGCGCTGATGCTCTATCGTTATCGCACCGGCGACGCGAACATGCGCTCGGTGTGGATATGCTCGCGCAACGACGCGATCGGCAACCTCGCGGTGCTCGCCGCCGCGCTCGGGGTGTTCGGCACCGGCCGCGGCTGGCCCGACCTCGCGGTCGCCGCGATCATGGCGAGTCTTGCGATCTGGGGCAGCCTTGAAGTCTTCCGCCAGGCGCGCGGCGAATTGCGGCAGGCCGCCGCGCTGGCGGCATCCTGACGGAGAAGCGATATGGGCGCAGGGCATGATCATGGCGAGGCGGGGCACGCGCACAATCACGGCGCGGGTGCCAATGCGCGCAGCCTGTCGATCGCGCTCGGGCTGACCTCGATCTTCCTCGTCGCCGAACTGGTCGGTGCTTGGCTGTTCAACAGCCTCGCCTTGCTGTCCGACGCCGCGCATATGTTCACCGACGCGGCGGCGCTGGCGATCGCGCTCGCCGCGATCCGCATCGGCCAGCGTCCCGCCGACAAGCGACGCACCTATGGCTATCGCCGCTTTGAAATCCTCGCCGCGGCCTTCAATGCGGTGCTGTTGTTTCTCGTCGCGGGCTTCGTCCTTTATGAAGGCGTTCAGCGTTTCTTCGCGCCGCCCGAGGTCCAGTCGCTCGGCATGCTGCTGGTCGCGAGCGCCGGGCTGCTCGTCAACCTCTTCGCGATGCGTATCCTCGCGGGCGGCAAGGATGACAGCCTCAACGTCAAAGGCGCCTATCTTGAGGTGTGGGCCGACATGCTGGGGTCGGTCGGCGTGATCGGCGCGGCGTTGCTGATCTGGGGGACCGGATGGAACTGGGTCGATCCCGTCGTAGCGATCGCGATCGGTCTGTGGGTGCTGCCGCGGACGTGGATATTGCTCCGCGACACGACGCATATCCTGTTGCAGGGCGTACCGCGCGGCATTGATCTCGACGCGGTGCGCGCGGCGATGCGCGCGCAGCCGGGGGTCGCCGACGTGCACGACCTTCACATCTGGTCGGTCGCGGGCGACGATGCGAGCCTGACGGCACATGTCGTCGTTTCCGATGGCGGCGATGTGGACGTGGTCCGCGTCGCGTTGGCCGCGATGCTGGAGGCGCGGTTCGAAATCCATCACGCCACGATCCAGCCCGAAACCGCGCCTTGCGCCGATGCGGCGTCGCTGCACGACTAGCCGGGCTGGTTGTACAACTCGGTCGGCCCCGGATATTCGCGGCCGTCGTCGAGCCCGACGCCGATCTCGCGGTCCGCGAGCGCGTTCACCATCGCGTTGAGCCGCATCACCTCCTTGCGGTGCTTCGGATCATTGGCGAGGTTGACCATTTCCCTGGGGTCGGCGTGGGTGTCGTAGAGCTCGAGGTCGTTGCGGGCATTGAGCGTCTTCCAGTCCTTCGGCTGGTGGTGGTGCGCCGGCGCGAAATAGCGCGCGAATTTCCAGCGCCCGTCATGGACGCCGCGGTGCAGGCGGCGTTTCTCGAGGTCATAGATCTTGCTGTAATCGGCGACCTGTTCGCCCGGCGGACGCGGGCCGACGACCTTGGTCGAATTGGGTTCCCACATATGCGCGACCGCATAGTTGAAGAAATGCCCGCGCTTGTCGCGCTCCGTCGGGACGGCCGGCGACGACAGCAGTCCTGACACGTCGACCCCCGGCAGGTTCGGGAAGCGGTTCTTCCCTTCGTCCGCCGACAGCCCGGCGATCGTCATCAGCGTCGGCGCGATGTCGATCGCGCCCATCAGCCCTTTGGTGGTCTGTCCGCCCTTCACATCGGGATGCGCGATGATCATCGGAATGTTGGTTTCCTCGCGGTACATCGTGCCGGCCTTCTGGCGCAGCCCGTGCGCCCCGGCGCGCTCGCCATGGTCGCTGGTGTACAGGATGATCGTATTGTCGATCTGGCCGCTTTCCTTGAGCGCCCACAGCAATTGCCCCAGCCGCCGGTCGACGTCGCGCAGGCAATTGTAATAATAATTGTTGAAGCGGTGCCAGCTGTCGAGGTCGTCGAGCGGCATCGGCCCGTAGAAAAGATCGTTGAGCCGCTGGATGCCCTTATGCGCCTCGGGCTTGGTGGAAAGATCGTCCTTGTAGAAGCTCTCGGGCAGGTCGAACTTGTTGTCGACCTCATAGATCGGGTCGCCCGGCTCGCGGCGCAGCGGCGCGAGGATATCGGGATGGACGCGATGCTTTGCCTGCTCGCCGGTGGCGTCATAGAACATGATGTCGTGCGGGTTGATCAGTCCGACGACCATAAACCACGGCATCCCGCCCGCCTTGTCGCGGCGCACGAAATCGAAGATGCTGCGTGCCGCATCGCCCGCGACGAACATGTCGGCGCGATAGCCGTCCCAGGTCAGCCCCAGTTCCTCGCCGTCGAAGCCATAATCGTGGAAGCCGTATTTCTCCATCGCGCGCTCGGTGCTCGGATAGATGCCGCCCGGCACGCGGTTCCAGTTGCGCTCGAAATTCATCCGGCTGAGATGCCACTTGCCCTTGTAGCTCGTGTAGTAACCTGCCGCCTGCATCATATGGCCCAGCGTCGGCATATCCTCCGCCGCGACCGGGTTCGGCGCATTGTCACTGTTCAGGAACAGCCCGGTCTGCTGCGTGTGGTGGCCCTGGAAGATCGTCGAGCGCGACGGGGTGCAGGGGGTGGTGTGAACATGGTAGTTTTCGACCAGCATCCCGCGTTCCATCAACTCACGGTGATGGGGCAGTTTTTCGAGCAGCCCGGCAGGGTAGCTCGCGACGCTCTGTTCCTGATCGGTGACGATCATCAGCACGTTGAGCTTCTTGCCGTTCTTCGCATAGGTCGGCAGCGCCAGCCCCGCCGCGAGCGCGCCCATGCCGCCGACGAAGGTTCGCCGATTCACATCCCAGCCCATGTCTCTCTCCCGATCGTTGCCGGCCCGCGGCGCGCCTCACGCACCGCGGGCGCAGGATTTTAGAACTTCACCGCAAAGTCGACCCCGAACTCGCGCGGCGCCTGATAGAATTGGCTGATCGGCGTTGCGCCCGCATTGGTCGCGCCCGACATCACCTTCTTGTCGGTCAGGTTGGTGCCATAAAGCGTGACCTTCCACCGCTCGTCATCGCCGGCGACCGCGATGCTCGCATTCACCAGCACCACCTCGTTGCGGTAATAGCCCGGATTGTTGCTGCGGCCCCAGGTATTGAAGCGCGCCGAATAGCGCGCGTCGCTGTGCAGCTTCACCTCGCCGAACGAGGTCGGGATCGCATAGTCGAGCGACAGGCTGCCGCTCCACTTGGGCGCATTGGCGAGGTCCAACCCCGACGAATCGACCGGGACCGCGAAGGTGCCGTTGGGAACGCCGTTGAGCAGGACCGGCACCGCCGGCCCGCACTGGCCCGGCTCTGGCGCGCCGTTGGTGAACACGCCGTTGGTGTCCGCGCAGAAGTCGGTGTAGCGCGCATGCAGATAGGCCACATTGGCGCCGATCGAGAAGCCGGTTGCAGGGCGCAGCACGCTTTCGACCTCGAAGCCATAAATCTTCGCTGCGGCGATATTTGTCGTGACATTCTCGGCGCGGACCGATCCCATCTTGGTTACCGAACTTTGCAGGTCGCGGTAATTGTTGAGGAAGCCCGCGACGTTCAGGCGCAGCAGCCGGTCGAACAGGTCGGTCTTGGCGCCAAGCTCGAATGCGGTAACCCGCTCGGGATCATAGGGGCCGACATTCTCGGGGATGGTGCCGCGCGAATTATAGCCGCCGGCCTTATAGCCCTGCGAATAATTGGCGTAGACCATGACGTCGGGGGTGACTTCATAATTCACCGTCAGGCGCGGCGTGAACTCGGCCCACGAGGCCTCGAGGCTGCTCGCGAAGGACGAGATTCGGTTACCGTTGACGAACGCCTGCGATGCGATGTCGTACTTCTTGCGATCATGACTGTACCTGCCGCCGATCGACAGTGTCAGCCCGTCGGCGGGATGCGCATTGACGAGCGCGAAAGCCGCATAGCTCTCGGTATCCTGGTGGAGCTGCGCCAGCGTCGTGGTCGTCGGGTTGGCGAGCACGGTGTTGAACTGACGCCATTTATCCGCCTGATAATAGAGGCCGACGACGAAATCGACCGGCTCGCCGGCGGGCGAGACATAGCGCAGTTCGGCGCTCTTCGATTCGCCCGAGAAATCGCGCGTGACGTCGAGCTGCGGGGCGGGGGTGATCAGGCCGTCGAAGTCGCCGCGCGTGACATAGGTCAGGTGGCGATAGCCGAGCACCGAACTGATCGTGCCCCAACCCACATCGAGGTTCGAATTCCACGACCCGCCATAGCTTTCGGTCTTGGCATAGGGATCGAAAAGAACGGCCGCCTTATAGACGTCGGTCTTCACCGCGTCGGGCAGCAGGTCCCAATTGGGATCGCCATTGTCGAGCACATGCGGCGCCGGGCCGATCGTCTTCTGCTTCAGCCAATCGACGATCAGCGTCGAATCGAACGCGCCGCCCTGATCATATTCGAGCGCGCCGCGCACCGACTTCACATTGGCGCCGTTCAGGCGGTTGCCGGTGATCACGTTGCGCGCATAGCCATTATAGTCGCGGAAATTGACCGCGATCTTGGCCGCCAGCGCGTCGTTCGCGAAGCGGCCAGAGTTGATCTTGCCGCGGAACTGCTTGAGCCCGTAGGAGCCGAGCGAGACGCGCGCTTCGCCGCCGAAATCGTCGGTCGGGCGCGCGCTGATGACGTTGATCGTGCCGGCAAGGTTGTTCTTGCCGAACAGAACCCCCTGCGGGCCTTTCAGGATCTCGATCCGCTCGACGTCGAACAGGTCGAGCATCGTGCTCGACACGAAGGGTATATAGACGCCGTCGATGATCGTGCTGACCTTGGGGTCGGCGTTCGGATCGGGGTCGGCGGTGCTCATGCCGCGGATCGAGATCATCGGCACGTTGGCGACCAAGCCCTGCGTCTGCAGCACGACATTGGGCGCGAGGCCGTTGAGGCTGGTGATGTTGGTGCTGCCACTCGCCTCGACCATCTCGCTGTTGAAGGCGGAGATGGCGATCGGCACGTCCTGCACGCTTTCGGAACGGCGCTGCGCGGTGACGAGGATTTCGCCATAGGTGTCGTCGGCGGTCGTGCCTTCGTCGGTCGCGGCCTGGGCGGCCATATCCTGAGCGTGCGCCGGCGCGGCTGAAAGCGCGATTGCGGCGGTCGAAAGCAATAGCAAAGCGGTCTTCATGTCGTCCTCCCGTTCGCCGGCGCGCGGAATCCGTTTCCGCACGCATAATCGCGTTCGGAAGTGCGGCGCACGCATCCGGCTCGTCTGTCCAAGGAACGGGTGTGTCGGCTTGTGCCGTGTTGTCGCCGGTCGGGATTATCCATCCTCGGTTCGTACCGTCGGTTCTATCCTCGTTCCCGAGGCTCTCATATCATGCCGAAATAATACTTCAACTACTAAGTATTGCATGATTGTGAAAATCGAGATTGGCGGAAAAGCGCTTGATACGAGCCGCGAACATGCCATATAAGTTAGATATCTAAGTATTATGGCGCGCCCCGAAGTCGTGCCGGCGGGGGTGATGCGGCATGACCAATCCGGCGCGAGCGCGCACATTATATGACAAGATATGGGACGCGCATGTCGTGGCGCAGGACGATGGCGAATCGATCCTCTACATCGACCTGCACCTGCTTCATGAGGTGACCTCGCCGCAGGCCTTCGCGGCGCTTGCGGCCTCGGGCCGCATCGTGCGCAGGCCTGAACGCGCGCTGGCCCTCTCCGATCACAATGTTCCGACCGAAGGGCAGGCGGCCGGGGCATCGGGGGTCGCCGACGAAGCGGCGCGCGCGCAGCTCTTGGCGCTGGAGGTCAACGCCGACCGTGCGGGCGTCGAGCGTTTTGCAATGGGCGATCCGCGCAACGGCATCGTCCATGTCGTCGGACCCGAACAGGGGCGGTCGCAACCGGGGATGACGATTGTCTGCGGCGACAGTCACACCTCGACCCACGGCGCCTTCGGCGCGCTCGCCTTCGGCATCGGCACCAGCGAGGTCGAACATGTGCTCGCGACCCAGACGATCCGCCAACGCAAGTCGCGGAGCATGCGGATCACGGTCGATGGCGCGCTTCCGGCCGATGTTTCGGCCAAGGACCTGGCGCTGCACCTGCTCCGTACCGTCGGCGTCGATGGTGCCACCGGCCATGTCGTCGAATATGCCGGCGCGGCCATCCGCGCGCTGTCGATGGAGGCGCGCATGACCTTGTGCAACCTCTGCATCGAAATGGGTGCGCGTGCCGGCCTGGTTGCCCCCGACGAGACGAGCTTTGCTTATCTTGCCGGGCGTCCGGCGGCGCCGACCGGGGACGCATGGGGCAGGGCGGTCGCCCGCTGGCGGGGCCTCACCAGCGATGCCGATGCGACCTTCGATCGCGAACTGCGCATCGACGCCGCCGCCGTTCGCCCGATGGTCAGTTGGGGCACCAATCCGTCGCAGGTCGTCGGCATCGGCGAGCTTGTGCCCGATCCGTCCGAACTGCCCGACCTCGATGCGCGCGCGACGGCTGAACGGGCGCTCGCCTATATGGACCTGACGCCCGGCCGGCCGATCGCGGGCCAGCGGCTCGACCGGATTTTCATCGGCAGTTGCACCAACAGCCGGATCGAGGATCTGCGCGTTGCGGCGGCCATCGCTCGCGGCCGGCACGTCGCGCCGCATATCCGCGCGATGGTCGTGCCGGGCTCGGGGCTCGTCAAGCGGCAGGCCGAGGCCGAGGGGCTCGACCGCGTGTTCCGCGCCGCAGGCTTCGAATGGCGCGAACCCGGCTGTTCGCTGTGCGTCGGCATGAACCCCGACCGCCTCGCTCCCGGCGAACGCTGTGCCGCGACCTCGAACCGCAATTTCGAGAACCGCCAGGGGCGCGGCGGGCGCACCCATCTGATGAGCCCGGCGCTCGCGGCGGCAAGTGCGATAGCGGGCGCGATCGCGTCGCCCGATATGCTGGGCTAGGTGGCCTCGAACTGCGTGATCGCCGCTTCGTGCCGCAGCGTCCGTCCGATGTCGTCGAGTCCTTCCATCAGCACCCGCCGGTCGTCGGCATCGATCACGAACGCCACGACCTCGCCCGACGCGAGCCGGATTTCCTGTGCCGTCAGGTCCACCTCGATCGGCGCATATTGCGACAGCGCCACCTCGGCGCACAGCCGCGCGCAGATCGCTTCGGGCAGGCGGACCAGCAACAACCCGTTCTTGCGGGCATTGCTTGCGAAAATGTCGCCGAAGCTCGGCGCGATCACGCAGCGGATGCCGAAATCGTCGAGCGCCCACACCGCATGTTCGCGCGACGACCCGCAGCCGAAATTGCGGTCGGCGATCAGGACCTCCGCACGGCGACAGGTCGGGTTGTTGAGGATGAAATCGGGGCGTTCGCTGCCGTCGGGCGCGAAACGCAGTTCCTCGAACAGATGCGCGCCGAGCCCGTTCCGCGTCAGTGCCTTCATGAATCGCGCCGGAATGATCATGTCCGTATCGACATTGGCCAGCGGCAGCGGCGCCGCGACGCCGCGCACCCGGACGAATTGTTGCACGATCATCTCCGACCAAATAACTTAGTAGTCTAAGTAAATTGCTTTCGCCGCTTTGTCCAATCATATCGACGGTTTGAACCGGTGCGGCGACGATAGAGGTTGCCGCCCGATTCTTCGGCCTCTAAGAATCGGGACAGGCACAAGGCCGCGCGAGCGGCCACAGGGGAGCAGTGCATTGGCCAAAACCAACCAGAGCTTTCGGCATCCCGCCGAATTTTACACCGATCCCGAAAACAGCATCGGCTATCTCGCGCGCGTCGTCTTCCGATCCTTTTCGCGGTTGCTCGAACGCCGCACGCTGACCCATGATGTGTCCGCCGGCCAGTGGCGCTTCCTGCGCCAGTTGTGGCGCGAGGACGGCATCACCCAGCGCGAACTCAGCGAACGCGTCGGCATGCGCGAGCCGACGACGGTCGTCGCGCTCAAAGGTTTGGAAAAGGCGGGTTTCATCACCCGCAAGAAGACCGAAGACGACCGCCGCAAGACCTTCATCTTCCTCACCCCCCATGCGCGCAAACTCGAGCTGGTGCTCGCGCCGATGAACGCCGAGATCCACGAGATCGCGACGCGCGGGATGAGCGATGAGGAGGTCGAGGTGCTGCAGTCGCTGATGCGCCGCGTGATCGGCAACCTCGCCGACGAAACGCAAAAGCTGTCGGTGCTGTCGGACGTCAAGGCTTGATCCGGCCGCGCTAAGTTGCGATGCCCGCCGCGAATCGGTTAGTATTCTAACCAAATGCAGCGGGAGGCATTATGACCAGAATTGCGGTGATCGTCGGCAGCACGCGCGACGGATCGTTCAACCGGGCGCTTGGTGCGCTCGCGGCGGCGCGGCTGGCGGCGCATGGGGCCGACGTGACCGTCGTCGACCTCGCCGCGCTCGACCTGCCGATCTACACCGCCGCGCTCGAGGCGGATGCCTTTCCTGCCGACGCGCTGAAACTGAAAGACCTGCTGGCCGCGCAGGACGGGCTGCTCGTCGTGTCGCCCGAATATAATGGCTCGATCCCGGCGCTGCTAAAAAACGCGATCGACTGGGCGTCGCGTCCGACCAGCGACGAAGGACCCGTCGCGCTCACCGCCTTTCGCGGCAAGGCTGCGGCGATCATGGGCGCGTCGATCAGCCCGTTCGGCGGCATTCGCGGCCTCACGCATCTGCGCCAAATCCTCGGCACGATCCAGATGCTCGTGATTCCCGACCAGGTTCTGGTCCCGAACGCGCACGCCGCCTTCGACGAGGCCGGGCAGCTTCGGGAGCCGCTCCCCGCCTCGCTCGTCGACATGACCGCGGCGCGGCTGGTCGCGGTGGCGAAGGCGCTTGCGGCCTAGGCGCGCTTCTTCTTCGTCGGCGCCGTTGCCCGTTCGATATTGTCGCCCCAGTCGTCCTCGAGCGCCGCGAGCAGCGCGTCGAAGCGGTCCTGTCCCAGCACCTCGGCGATCTGGGCGGTCAGCGCGTCCATCGCGCGCTGTGCATCCCGGCGCATCCGCGCGCCGGTCTCGGTCAGCGACACGATCATGTGCCGTCGGTCGCCGGGATCGGTGTCGAGCTGGACCATGCCGAGCGCGACCATCTGGTTGATCGTGCTGTGAATCGCCTGCCGCGACACCCCCAGGTTGCGCGCGATGTCCGACGGGCGGACGACGCCGCTGACGATGTTGGTCATCACCATCGATTGCGGGCGGTTGACGTCTGGCCAGCCGCGGTCGTGCAGACGCGCCTGCAGCCCCTCGTCGAGCCAGCAGAAACGCTGGAACAGTGCGATGATCAATTGGTTGGTGCGCATAAGATGCTGCGGTCGGCCCCCTTTGCCTTTGGTCCGTGCTAGAAGAAGGGCAGGGGGCGCGCAAGGCAGCGCGGCGTTGCAAAGCCATAATACTTAGTATACTATCCTTTTAACAGGCGCCAGACGCCGTCGGCATGGGAGCGACACGAGCGATGATGGGATTGATGCAGGATGTGCCGCTGACGGTCGACCGCATCCTCGATCATGCCGCCAATTGGCATGGCGGGCGCGAAGTCGTGTCGCGCGATGCCGAGGGCCGCGTCGCCCGCTCGACCTATGCCGCGATCCACAAGGATGCGAAGCGCGTCTCGAATGCGCTCGCCGCCGAAGGAATCGTCGCGGGCGACCGCGTCGCGACGATGGGCTGGAACAGCGCGCGCCACCTCGCGGCCTGGTACGGTGCGGCGGGCATGGGCGCCGTCCTCCACACGCTCAATCCGCGGCTCTTCCTCGAACAGATCGCCTATATCGCGAACCATGCCGGCGACCGGCTGCTGATCGCCGACCCCGCGACCGCCGATCTGGTCGAAGAATTGCTGCCGCAGGTGCCGAGCATCGAGAAGGTGATCTTCTTCTGCGACGCTGCTTCTCTGCCGAAAACCAGCTTTCCCGCTATCGCCTTCGACGACTGGATCGCCGGTCAACCCGCCGACTATGCATGGGGCGGCTTTGACGAAAATGCCGCCTGCGGCCTCTGCTACACCAGCGGCACCACGGGCAATCCCAAGGGCGTGCTCTATTCGCACCGCTCGAACTATATCCACGCGCTGATGACGCTCCAGCGCGACGCGCTCGGCCTGTCGGCGCGCGATACGGTGCTGCTTGTCGTCCCGATGTACCACGCCAATGCCTGGGGCGTCGTCTATTCGGCGCCTGCGGTCGGCGCCAAGCTCGTGCTGCCGGGGCAGCGCATGGACGGCGAATCGATCTACAATCTGATCGAGCAGGAGGGCGTGACTTACTCGGCCGCGGTCCCGACAGTGTGGCAGATGCTGCTCCAGTATATGCAGGAGAACGGCAAACGCTTCACCACGCTCGAACGCGTCACCATCGGCGGTTCGGCGTGCCCCGAATCGATCATCCGCACCTTCCGCGACGATTATGGTGTCGACGTCATCCAGGGCTGGGGCATGACCGAGACCTCGCCGCTCGGCACCGTCTCGGTCCCCAATGCCGCGGTCGCCGCCAAGTCCGATGCCGAACAAATGGCCTATAAGCTCAAGCAGGGCCGCCTGCTCTGCGGGCTCGACATGAAGCTCGTCGACGATGCCGGAAATCGCCTGCCGCACGACGGCAAGACCCCCGGCCGGCTGATGATCAAGGGTCCGACGATCGCCGGCGCCTATTTTGGCGGCGAAGGCGGCGACGTGCTCGACGCCGAAGGTTTCTTCGACACCGGCGACGTCAGCACGATCGACCGCGAAGGCTATATGCAGATCACCGACCGCGCCAAGGATGTCGTCAAGTCGGGCGGCGAATGGATCAGCTCGATCGAGATCGAGAATATCGCGATGGGCCATGACGCGGTCGCCAACGCCGCGGTGGTCGGTGTGTCGCATCCGAAATGGGACGAACGCCCGATCCTGCTCTGTCAATTGAAGCTCGGCGCCAGCGCGACGGCCGCCGACCTGACCGCCTATCTCGACGGCAAGATCGCCAAATGGTGGATGCCCGACGACGTGATCTTCGTCGATGACATCCCGCTCGGCCCGACGGGCAAGATCGACAAGAAGGCGATCCGCGCCGGGCTGGAGGGCTATAAATTGCCCTTCGACGTCACCCGCTAGAACAACCCGAAAACAGGAGAGAGACTTATGGACCCCAATGGCATCGAGGGACTCGACGCGACATTCATCGGCCGCGCGCCGCCGACCGCGCCGCGCATCCAGGCCGGCGGCCACCCGTGCCAGGGCATCTATTGGACCGAGGCGGGCAAGCGCCCCAAGGTCGCGATCATCGCCACCCATTATAACGTCGATTTCTCCGAACATTATATCGCGCCATACTTTGCGCGGCAGGGCTTCGGCTTCCTCGGCTGGAACACCCGCTATCGCGGTTTCGAGGACCAGTTCCTGCTCGAACACGCGGTACTCGACATCGGCGTCGGCGTGCGGTGGCTGAAGGAAGAGGCCGGGGTCGAACAGGTCGTCATCCTCGGCAATTCGGGCGGCGGCTCGCTGATGGGCGCCTATCAGGCCGAAGCGATCGCCCCGACGCTCACCGATCGCCTGCCGTCGATCGGACAGGATGCGCTCGCGCAGCTCATCAAGGGCGATCTCTACATCAGCTTCAACGCGCACCAGGGCCGCCCCGAAGTCCTCACCGACTGGATGGATGCATCGGTCATCGACGAGAATGACCCGACCCTGACCGACCCCGAACTCGACCCGTTCAACCCCGACAATGGCCCGCCCTATTCGGACGCCTTCATCGCCAAATACCGCGCCGGTCAGCGCGCCCGCAACCAGCGCATCACCGACTGGGCGAAGGCCGAACTCGCGCGGCTCAACGCGGCGGGCATCCCCGACCGCATCTTCCCGCTGTTCCGCTGCTGGGGCGACATCCGCTGCGTCGATCCGGCGATCGACCCGTCGGAGCGCAAGCCCAACTGGTGCTATCGTGGCGACCCCGCGATCGCCAACCGCACGCCGAGCATCGGTCGTGCCAACACGCTCAAGACCTGGCTCAACATGTGGAGCCTCGAATCCTCGCCGTGCCAGGGCGAGCCGCATCTCGCGAAGCACGACACGCCCGCGCTGGTGGTACAGGGCCTCGCCGACACCGGCGTCTTCCCCAGCGACGCGCGCAAGATCTTCGACTTCCTCGGCTCGACCGACAAAAAGCTCGAACTGATCCCTGGCGCGCATTATTTCGAGGATTCGATCAAGGAACGGCAGGACGCCGCCGACCTCGTCGGCGCATGGATCCGGGAGAAGCTGTGACGTGACGGCGGACGCGGACATCATCGAAGCGCTGCGCGGCGCCGGGCTGGCGGGGGAGGGTGAGGTCGCCCTCCAGCCGCTGACCGGTGGCGTGTCGTGCGACGTATGGAAGGTCGACAGCCCGACCGGCCCGATCGTCGTCAAGCGTCCGCTGCCGCAACTCCGCGTCGCCGCTGAATGGCTCGCGCCCGTCGAGCGCGGGATCAGCGAGGTGCGCTGGCTGCGCCGCGCGCGCGGCGTCGATCCGCATATCGTGCCCGAAGTGCTCGCCGAACTGCCCGGCCACGCCTTTGCGATGCGCTTCCTCCCCGGCTGTCCGGTGTGGAAGGACGAGCTGATGGCGAGCCGCGTCGATGCCGATTTCGCGGCGCAGGTGGGGAAGGGGATCGCTGCGGTCCACGCCGCCACCGCGTACAACGACGGCGACCGCGCCGACTTCCCCAACGACGACATGTTTCGCGCGCTGCGCGTCGATCCCTTCCTGCTCTATGTTGCGCAGCATGACGCCGAACTCGCGCCGGCGCTCACGACGCTCGCCGCCGACCTGTCGGGCCGCAAGATCGCGCTCGTCCATGGCGACGTCAGCCCGAAGAATATCCTCGTCAGCGCCGACGGCCCCGTCTTCCTCGACGCCGAATGCGCGGTCTATGGCGACCCCGCCTTCGACCTCGCTTTCTGCGCTACGCACCTGCTGCTCAAGGCGGTGTGGTCGGGCGACGCGCGGCTGAGTGAAGCGGCGGCCGCGCTCGTCGCCGCCTATCGCGCGGGCATCGACTGGGAGGATGCGGACGATCTGCTGCTCCGTGCGGGCAAGCTCACCGCGGCGCTGCTCCTCGCGCGCGTCGAGGGCAAGTCGCCCGCCCCCTATCTCACCGACCCCGCTCACAAGCATATCGTGCGCGATCAGGCGCGTGCGCTGATCCGCGCGCCGCAACCGATCGACGCGCTCGTCGCCCACTGGAAAAGGACCTAGAATGCCATCGCCTATAGCTTCCGTCACCGGCCGCCAGCTCTGGGATTCGCGCGGCCGCCCCACGGTCGAGGCTGAAGTCATCCTCGCCTCGGGCGCCGTCGGCCGCGCCATCGCCCCCGCAGGCGCCTCGCGCGGCGCGCATGAAGCGATTGACCTCCGCGATGGCGGCGCAGCGTTCGGCGGCTATGGCGTCAACCGCGCCGTGGCCGGCATCGGCGCCGAGATCGCCCCCGCGATCACCGGCATGGAGGCGCACGACCAGGCCGCGGTCGACGCCGCGCTCTGCGCGCTCGACAACACGCCGAACAAGGCGCGCCTCGGCGCCAACGCCGTCGTTGCGGTCTCGATGGCGGTGCTCCACGCCGCCGCCGCCGATGCGCGGCTGCCGCTATGGCGCTATCTTGCGGGCGACACGAAGGTCCGCATCCCGCTCCCCGAGATCCAGATTTTCGGCGGCGGCGCGCACGCCGGGCGGCGCACCGACGTGCAGGACTTCATGATCATGTGCCCCACAGCAGGCAGCTTCCGCCGCGCGCTCGAAATCACCGACGATGTCTACCGCGCTGCAGGCAGGCTGATGGAGGCGAAAGGCCCGCTCAGCGGCGTCGCCGACGAGGGCGGCTGGTGGCCCAATTTCGCGTCGAACGAGGATGCGCTCGACACGCTCACCAGGGCGATCGAGGCGAGCGGCCACCGCGCGGGCGAGGATGTCTTCATTTCGCTCGACATCGCCGCCAACGAACTCGGCGACGCCTCGGGCTACAGCCTCGCGCTCGACGACGGCCGCCTGACGAGCGAGGCGATGGCGGCGCGCATCGGCGAATGGGCGGGTCGCTATCCGATCCTGTCGATCGAGGATCCGGCGGGGCAGGACGACTGGACCGCGATGGCTGCCGTTACGGCCGCGATCGGCGACCGCGTCCAGATCATCGGCGACGATGTGCTCGTCACCAATGCCGAGCGCGTCGAACGCGCCGGCGACGCGGGGGTGTGCAACGCCGCGCTGATCAAGGTCAACCAGGTCGGCACCGTCACCGAGGCGAAGGCCGCGCTCGACGCCGCAGTCGCGCGCGGCTGGGGCGCGATCGTCTCGGCGCGATCGGGCGAGAGCGAGGACGTCACCATCGCGCATCTCGCGACCGGTTGGAACGCGGGGCAGCTCAAGGTCGGCAGCTTCACCCGTTCCGAACGCATGGCGAAGTGGAACGAAATGCTGCGCATCGAGGAGGCGATGGGCGCCGACGCGGTGTTCGCGGGCTTCTCGGCCTTCGCGGGCAGCATCGGCGCGGTCGCATGATCGTCCTCCACGCGCGTCCCAGCCCCGGTTTCCGCGACGCCGTCGACGCGATCTTCGGTCCGGGCGTCGTCACCCACGTCGACGAGGCCGAACCGCTCGACGCCGTCGCCCCCGACATCACCGCGCTGCTCCATGTGCTGACCCCGGTCACCCCCGACTTCATCGCTTCGGCGCCGAAGCTCAAACTGATCCAGAAACTCGGCGTCGGGGTGAACACCATCGCGCTCGATGCCGCCCGCGATCACGGCGCCGCGGTGTGCAACATGCCCGGCACCAACAGCCAGGCGGTCGCCGAAATGGCGCTGTCGCTGATGATGGCGGTGCTGCGCCGCACCTGCTTCTTCGACGCCCGCACCCGCGCCGGCGAAGGCTGGACCGCCGACCCGTCCGAACTCGATCAGGTAGGCGAGATCGGCGGGCGCACCATCGGCCTCGTCGGATTCGGCAATTCGGCCCAATTGCTCGCGCCCGCGCTGGCCGCGCTCGGCGCGAAGATCGTCTATGCGGCGCGCAGCAAGCGCGATGTGCCCTACCAATTCCTGCCGCTCGACGAACTGCTCGCCACCAGCGACATCGTCTCGCTGCACATGCCGCTAACCGACGAAACGCGCGCCAGCATCAATCCCTTCGCGATGAAAAAGGGCGCGGTGCTGGTGAACACCGCGCGCGGTGAACTCGTCGATGAAGCGAGGCTGGTCGAGGCGCTGACCAGCGGCCACCTCCGTGGCGCGGGCCTCGACGTCTTCGCCGAAGAGCCGTTGCCGCGCAGCAATCCATTGCTCGGACTGCCCAATGCCGTCCTCGCCCCGCACATCGCCTGGCTCACCCCCGAAACGCTTGTGCGCAGCCTGACGGTGGCGCACGAAAACTGCCGCCGCCTCGCCGCCGGCGAACCGCTCCTGCATCAGGTGGTCTAATGTCGCTCCCTATCGTCCTCATCACAGGCCAACTCCTGACCGACGCCGTATGGCAGCCGCTGCTCGACGCCTGGTCCGACCGCGAAATCATCGTCGCCGACAATCAGAGCGACGACACGATCAAGGGTTTCGCGCAGCGCCTCCTCGACAATGCCCCGCCCAAATTCGCGCTCGTCGCCCACGCCATGGGCGGCTTCATCGCCTTCGAAGTCATGCGCCGTGCGCCCGAGCGCGTCGCCAAGCTTGTGCTGATCTCGACGCTCGCTTCCGCCGACGGTCCCGCCCAGACCGCGCGGCGGCAGGGCTATATCGACCTCGTCGAGAGCGGCCAGTTCGAGCAAGTGGTCGAGGAACGCATCCCGATCCTCTTCCCCGAGGACAAGCGAAACCACGCCCACCTGCTCGGCATCGCGCGCCAGATGGCGTCCGACACCGGCGCCGCCACCTTTCTCGCCCAGCAGCGCGCGATCATGGCGCGCATCGACAGCCGCCCGCGCCTTGGCGAGATCGCGGTGCCGACCTTGCTGGTCTGGGGCGAAAAGGACGGCATCACCAGCCGCGCGCATCATGATGAAATACTGGACGCGATCCCCGGCGCACGGCTCGAGGTGATCGCGGGGGCCGGTCATCTGCCGACCGTCGAGGCGCCCGAGGTTGTGGTGCCGTTGCTGGCCGATTTCATCGACGCCTGACTTTCTGTCATCCCCGCGAAAGCGGGGACCCAGTGCGTGCATCGACTTAGCTAGCCCCTGGGTCCCCGCTTTCGCGGGGATGACAATATTATTTGAGCTCCCCCCGCACCAGCGCCGTCCCATCGACCATCGCCTTCAGCTTGGCCTGGCTATGCGCGCGGCTGTGATATTTCATCCCGCAATCGGGCGCGATCCACAGCCTCTCGGCGTCGACATAGCGCAAAGCCTCACGGATGCGCCCCGCAACCACCTCGGGCGTCTCCACCTCGGGGGTCGACAGGTCGAGCACGCCATACATGATCGTCTTGGTCGGCAGTTCGGCGAGGATCGCGGGGTCGAGCCCCGGCTGCGCCGCCTCGATCGAGATCACGTCGACGTTCGAGGCTTCGAGCTCGGCAAGGAAGTCATAGGCCTTGGGCTTTGGCCCCGTCGCGCCCGCGCCGTGATGCACCATCGCATAGCCGAAACAGATATGCAGCGCGGTCGTCCCGCCGACCCCGTCGAGCGCGCGGTTGATCGACTCGATCGCATAGGCATTGGCCTCCGCCGCGCGCGCCTGAAGATAGGGCTCGTCGAGCTGGACGACATCGACCCCCGCCGCGAACAGATCCTTCACCTCGGCATTGACCGCATCGGCATAGTCCATCGCGAGCGAGCGCGCGTCGGGATAATAGCCATTCTCGGCCTGCTGCGTCATCGTGAACGGGCCGGGCAGGGTGAGCTTCACCGGCTTGCTCGAATGGCGCCGCAGGAAGGCCGCATCCTGCGCCTCGATCGGCGCCACGCGGCGGATCGGGCCCGAGACGAGCGGCACCGGATTGGCGTTGCCGGTGCGGTCGATCGCCGTGCCATGCTTCTCGGTGTCGATGCCCGACAGCGCGGTCGCGAGCCGGTTCGAGTAACTTTCGCGGCGCATCTCGCCGTCGCCGACGATGTCGATGCCGATCTCTTCCTGGTCGCGGATCGCCATCAGCGTCGCGGCCTCCTGCGCATCGGCCAGCCAGGGTTCGGGGATGCGCCACAAGGTCTCGGCACGCACGCGCGGCGGCAGGCTTGCCTTCAGCCGTTCGCGGTCGATCAGCCAGTCGGGCTGGGGGTAGCTTCCGACGATTGTTGTCGGCAATAAGGGAAGTGGAGCCAAGGCTTGTCCTCTCGATTTTTTGCTGGCCAAGCATTTGCTTAGTATTCTATCTAATTCAAGAAAAATTGACCTTGGGGAGAGCGAAATGATCGATCTGGATGCCATCCGGACCTTGGCCCACATCCCGGGCGCGCAGGCACGCGTGCGCGGCGAGGCCGTCGCGGTGAAATATGGCGACCGCGAAACCAGCTTCGCCGACCTCGACAAGCGCTCGAACCGAGTCGCCAACGCGCTAATCGCCGCCGGCATCCAGCCCGGCGACCGCATCTCCGCGCTGACCAAGAACCATGATGCCTGGTATCCGCTCTTCTTCGGCACTGCGCTCGCACGCGCCTGTTTCGCCCCGATTAACAACCGGCTGGTGCCCGCCGAAGTCGGCTTCATCGTCGGCGATGCCGCGCCGAAGTTGCTCTTCGTCGGCGAGGATTTCTTCGACTGCGCGCTCGCCGCCGTCGCCGGTCTCGCCAACCCGCCGCGCCTCGTCGCGCTCTACGGCGAGCATCCGGCGTTCGAGCCATTCGACCAGTGGCTCGGTGACGCATCCGACAGCGGGCTGCCCGGCCCCGATCTCGCCGACGATGTCCTGCAACTCTACACCAGCGGCACCACCGGGCTGCCCAAGGGCGTCGTGCTGACCCACCGCAATTACCGTACCTTCCTTGAGGCGGCGACCGAGGTCGACGGCTTCGCTTATGGCGAGGACGAGACGGTGATGATCGTCATGCCGCTCTTCCACGTCGCGGGCACCAACGTCAGCTTCTCGGGGTTGGCGCAGGGCGGCCGCCTGCTGCTCGTCAAGGACTTCACTGCCAACGACGCGATCCAGATGCTCCGGCACGAGCGCGTCGCCCACGCCTTCCTCGCTCCCGCGATGATCCAGATGATGCTGATGCAGCCCTCGGCCGCCGCCGGCCGCTATCCCGCGCTCCGGTCGATCGCTTATGGGGCCTCGCCGATCGCCGAAGATGTGCTGCGCCGCGCGCGCGCGACCTTCGGCTGCGACTTCGTGCAATTCTATGGCATGACCGAATCCGCCGGCGGCGGCTCCTATCTCTCGCCCTCGGCACACGACCTGCCCGGCAAGCTCACCTCGTGCGGAAAGCCCTGGCCGGGGGTCGCGATGGCGATCCTCGACGGCGAGGGGAAGGAACTCGGTGACGGTGAGATCGGCGAGATCGCGATCCGCGGCGGCATCGTGATGAAGCAATATTGGAACCGCGGCCCCGCGACCGCAGAGACGCTTGCGGGCGGCTGGCTCCACACCGGCGACGTCGGCTACCGCGACGCCGACGGCTTCTACTTCGTCCACGACCGCATCAAGGACATGATCGTGTCGGGCGGCGAGAATATCTATCCGGCCGAGGTCGAAAGCGCGATCATGGGCTGCCCCGGCGTCGCCGACGTCGCGGTGATCGGCGTCCCCGACGCCAAATGGGGGGAGTCGGCGAAGGCGCTGATCGTCCCCGTCGCGGGCGCGGCCCCCGACCCCGCCGCCGTCATCGCCTGGGCGCGCAAGCGCATCGCCGCGTACAAGCTGCCCAAGAGCGTCGAGTTCATCGAAGCGCTGCCGCGCAACCCGTCGGGCAAGGTGCTCCGTCGCGAACTGCGCGCACCCTATTGGGAGGGCAAGGGCCGCGCGGTGGGGTGACGCCTAGTTGCCATCCCGGGGCAGGAATCTATGATTTCTCGAGCGGGCGCTAGCGGAGCAAATAGGAAATTAAGGCTACCGGCGTGCCGATCAATACTGCGCCGCCCAATACGGCCATGATCCAGGCTGCCGTCCGACCGTATCGGTCATCGACGTGCTCCACGATGGCTCGAACCAGGTCAACGATCGATGATTCCATGCCGCAACAATAGCAGTTGCATTGCGGCCCGCAATTGACCGTTTCAACTCCATCTGCCCCCCAAAAAAGAAGGCCCGACGCTCGCGCGCCGGGCCAAGGAGTGCTCCTGGGGAAGAGGTTTATTCGGCCGGCACCGGGGTGCGGCCGGTGATGAAGCCATCGCGGCGGGTGCCGTCGGCCTGCATCGGGTCGTGCGCGACGTCGCTGTCGTCGAATTCCTTGGTCCACGCCGCGAACTCGAGGCACACGCCGTCTGGATCGAAGAAATAGACCGAGCGCACGAACACGCCGGGATGCACTTCGGCGGCGATATTTGTCTCTGAATCATCGTGGTTCAGAACGCCCGAAACCTTGACGCCCTTTTCGACCAGCCGGTTGCAATAGGCATCGAACTTGTCGGCGGCGACGTTGATCGCGATATGGTTCATCGACCCGTGCGCCGACATGAAATTGCCCTCGCCGGGCAGCGCCTCGGGCGCCGAAATGCCGGGGACCGCTTCGGGTGCGTCCTTGAACCAGAAGAAGGCGAGGGCGTCGCCATTGCCGACGTCGAAGAAGAAATGCTGGCCGCGCCCGCCGGCGAGGTCGAGCGTCTTGATCAGCGGCATGCCGAGGATGTCGCGGTAGAATTCCACCGTCTTGGCCATGTCCTTGCACACCAGTGCCAGGTGGTTGACGCCGCGGAACTCGAATTCGGGGTTTGCTGCAGCCATTGTCCGTCTCCTTGCGCTTAGTTGGGATTGATGCCGGGGCGGCTTTTCATCCGCTCGTACCAGCTTGTGATGTTGGTAAAGGCCGGGTCGATCGGCTGGCCGACCCCGGCGCCGAAATCGAGGAAGGCGAACAGCATCAGGTCGGCGAGCGTCAACCGCTCGCCGGTGACGAAGCTGCGGCCCGCGATCTGGGCATCGACCCATTGGATACCGTCCTGCGCGATCGCTTTCAGCCCCGCCGCCGCTTCGGGCAGGCAGCGCATGCGCGGCTCGAACAGCGGCAGCCCTTCGGCGAAACGGAAGCCGTTGGTCAGCGGTTCGCAGATCTTGAGGTCGATGCGGCGCACCCACATGCGCGTGATCGCGCGCTCCTCCGCCGTCGATCCGATCAGCGTCGGTTCGGGAAATTTCTCGTCCAGATATTCGCAGATGGGGACGATCTCGGTCAGCACCGATCCGTCGTCGAGTGCGAGCGCGGGGGTCTGCCCCGCCGGATTGACCTCGACATTATACGGCGCCCGCCGGTTCTCGCCGCCGCGCAGGTCGATCGTGACCTGCGGCAGTTCGATGCCCTTTTCGGCCATGAACATGTTCACGACGCGTGGGTTGGGGCCGATGGAGTTATAATATTTCATGCCCATCCTCTCTTGGTCTGTTTATCACGCGCGCCGATAATCGTCAAGTTAATTGACGGTTATCGGCGCCGCGCTCATTGGCCCGCGGGCCGCGGCGCGCTGAGGAAGTCGGCGGCGCTGAAGCCTTCTGGCGCGGCGACCTCGACGATCGGATCCTCGCGCGCGTCATATTCCATGCGCAGCGCGCGGGTGATCACTGCGTGCATGTCGTAAAGGCAGGTGATGTAGGTGAATTCGAAAATCTGCTCGTCGTTCCAGAAGGTCTTGAGCTTGTCGAACACCTCGAGCGGTACGCGCCCGCTGGCCTGCGCGAGGCAGTCGGCATAGGCGAGCACGGTGCGTTCCTGTTCGTTGTAGCAATCGGCGACCTGCCAGTGCGCGATCGCCGCGATCTTCTCGTCGCTGACGCCGAGACCGCGCAGCGACTTGCAATGCTGCGAAAAGACGAACTGGCTGCCCTTGACCCAGCCCGCACGCGTCTGGCCGAGTTCGCGCAGCACCGGATCGATCGTGCGCGCGGGGTTGCGGTACACGGCGAAACCCTTGACCGCATGTTCGAAGATGTCGGGCGACAGCGCGAACACCGTCCACCAGTCGCCCGGCGTGCCGGTCGCGGTGCCGGGCTCGGCCACGGGGTCGCGGTCGCCGAACAGGCGGTTGTAATAGGCGAGAACGGTCTCGTCGGTGACTTCCGAGCGGGGAACCTGGCGCAGGACGGGCATGCTATACTCCTGAATAAAACTTGGAACTCAAAACTTCGTCATTGCGAGCGAAGCGAAGCAATCCAGAGCGGTTTACGCAGACTCTGGATTGCCGCGTCGCTTCGCTCCTCGCAATGACGAGCCATGACGAGGGCGTGCATCAAGCATTGGCGAACTTGCGGAATTCGGCGACATGCGCGCTGTCGAAATATTCGTCGAGCCGCGTGATCTTGCCGTTCTCGACCTTGCAGATGATCGCGCAGGGCAGGCGTACGGCGCCGTCGTCGTGGGTGCGGCGGCCCTTCAGCACATGCTGCTGGACGAAACCGCCGGGAAAGACCGTGAGCCGGCGCTCGGCATATTCGCGGTCCTTGATCCGCGCGACCATGCCGGTCAGCACTGCGGCGGTCTGCTCGGGCGTGCCGACCAGTTCGTCGGTGTTGTGCCAGATCTCGGCATCGGCCGCGAAGCTGTTCTTCATCGCGGCGATGTCGCCTTCCTCGATCGCGTCGAAGAAGCGCGTCGCCATCGTGCGGATGTCGTCCATTTCGGCCATCATCGCGTCTCCCTGTTCATTCCGCGAAATCCTTATCCAGATGCCGCGTCATCGCGAATTGCACGGCGCAGGCGGCGGCGGCGAACGGAATCAGCGCCATGATGCCCCAACGCAGACTTTCGACGCCATAGTCGGGTTTCAGCGTGTCGCTGACGAATCCGACGAACAGCGGGCCGAACCCCAGCCCGATGATGTTGAACATCAGCATCAGGATCGACGTGCCCGTCGCCCGCGCGCGCGGCGGCATCAGATTCTGCACCAGCGCCAGGGCGGGGGCGATGTAGAAGGTGCAGGCGGTCAGTGGGACGAGCATCAGCGCCAGCGCGAGCGGCCAGCTGTCGACCATCAGCGAGGCGATCAGCGACGGGATGAGGATCAGCGTCGCGATCGCCGGGACCTGGCCATAGGCGCGCGGCGAGGTGCGCGCGCGCCGGGCTACCAACCAGCCGCCGCCGAGCGTGCCGGCGGCAAAAGTAATCCCGGCGGCGGGGGCGAACCAGGTCCCCATCGCCGACAACGGCATGTCCTGCACCCGCATCAGATAGGCCGGAATCCAGTTGAGCATGCCATAGCTCACGAAAGCGGCGAGCGCCGTCGCCGGCAACAGCAGCATCAGCGAACCATAGGCTCGGAACAGCGCCATCGCCTTGGCAAAGGGGATCGGTTCGTCGCCCGCACCCTTGTCCATCTGGCCGCGCGCCGGTTCGCGCACCAGCCAGATCAGCAGCGGCGCGACGAGGATGCCGACCGCGCCGATCAGCAGAAAGGCGTTGCGCCAGCCGATCGTCGACGCGGCCCAGGCACCGAACGCGGCGCCGACGAAGACGCCGAAGGGGCCGTTGCAGGTGAACAGCGCCATCGCGATCGGCCGCTGGTGCGGGGGATAATAGTCGGCGAGGACCGAAACCGAGGGGGCGGTGCCACCCGCCTCGCCCGCGCCGACGCCGAACCGCATCAGGGCGAGTTGCCAGAAATTGGAGACCATCCCGCACGCCGCGGTGAAGACGCTCCACACCAGGCAGGCGATGCCGACCAGTTTGACGCGGTTCCAACGGTCGGCGAGGATGGCGACCGGTACGCCCATGCCGGCGTAAAAGAGCGCGAAGGCCAGCCCGGTGAGCAGCCCGAACTGGGTATCGCTGAGCGGGATGTCGACGCGGATCGGTTCGATCAGCATCGCGAGCAACTGGCGGTCGACGAAGTTGATCGTGCCGATGAGGAACAGCATGGCGAGGGCGATGTTGCGCCGCCCCGCAAGTCCGTGATCGGCGCCCGCGGGACCTCCGGCGAGAGTGGTAGCCTCAGTCATAACACTCCCCGAAGGCCGCCGATTCCGGACGGCTGAAAATATTCAAAGCTCGCGGTCCATCCGCATCGCGATGCCGCCGGACCGCGAGGCCCGGCGGCACGCCATCAGAAGCTCGCGCCAAGGGTCAGGCCAAAGGTCCGCGGGGCGTTGTAGAAGCGCTGGGTGAAGAACTGCGCCGTCGGCGTCAGCGCCGCGACATAGGTCTTGTTGGTCAGGTTCTTGCCCCACAGCATCGCGCGGAACCGTCCGTCTTCGCTTTCCCAGCCGATCGAGCCGTCGACCAGCGTGAAGTCGCCGGTCTTCCCCGCCAAATCATTGGCGACGGTCGAATAATAGGTGCTGCGATACGACATCGCGCCGCGCAGGTTGATGTTGCCGGCGCTGCCGAGCGGGATCGTATATTCCGCCGACAACTGCGTCTGCCACTTCGGCGCGCGGACCAGCTTTTTGCCGGTGTGATCGATGTCGACCAGATAGGTGCCGTTGGGCAGCGCGGTGACGTCGCCGCAGGTCGACGTCGGCGGCGTCGGGAAAGCCGAGGGGCCGTCGATATCGGCGCAGAAGCTGGTATATTTCGCGTCGAGATAGCCGACATTCGCCGACAGGCGGAAATTCTGCGTCGGCTTCAGCGTGGCTTCGAGTTCAAGCCCCTTGGTCGTCGCCGAACCGATGTTCAACTGCGCCGTTTCCTGCCCCGATGCGACATTGGGGTTGGGGAAGAAGACGCCGAATTCCAGCTGCTTGAACTTGGTGACGAAACCCGTGAGGTTGAGGCGGAGCAGGCGGTCGAAGAAATCGCCCTTGATCCCGGCCTCGAACAGGTTGGCGGTGTTGTCTTCCGTCGGCCCCGCAGTGGAGGTGGTCGCCGAGCGCGCGCCGAAGCCGCCGCCCTTATACCCCTGGCTGAAGCCCGCATAGAGCATCACATCGTCGGTCAGGCGATAGTCGAGCCCGGCCTTGAAGGTCATGCGATCGCGGTTGTAACCCAGCTTGAAGGCCTTGCCCGCCGCCAGGTTGGTGTTCGCGATCGCCTCCATTTCGGCGAGCGACTTGACCGTCGCGCGCGTCGAGAAAAAGGCGGGCGACAACAGGACGCCGGTGGGGTCGCGGAAATAATCCTTCGATTCCCAGCTCTGGCGCACGCCGAGCGTGATGTTCAGGCGGTCGGTGATGCCATAGATCGCCTGCGCGAACAGCGCCTTGGCGGTGTTGTCCTGCGCGACGAAGTCCTCGCTGCCGAAACGCAATGTCGGGGCGAGCAGCACCGGCAGCGTCGGGAAGGCCTGCGCCAGTTCAAAGCTCTGCTTCAGGAAATAGCCGCCGAACACCAGGCTCAGGCGTGACAGCGCGTCGGTGCGGTCCGAAAAATCGGACTGCAGGCGCAGTTCCTGGCTGAACTGGCGGTGCGACTGCAGGCGGAAGGTGGGGAAGAAGAAGACTTCGGACTGGTCGAAGTCGCTGTCGTTGAAATCGTCGGTCTCGATATAGCCGGTGATCGACTTGGCCTGCCACGACCCCATGTCGAGGCCGATGTTGCTGATCAGGCCGAGCTGGTCGGTGTCGTGATCGGCGGGGAAATCGCGTCCGATCGTATAGGCGCCGTCGTTCGGCTCTTCGAAGCGGAAAACCTGCCACAGCAACTGGTTCCGGTTCGGCGCGGTGTCGCCGCCCGGTGCGCTCGAACGGTCGCGGACGAGGAAGGCCTTGAGGTTGATGTCGAGATTGTCGGTCGGGGTGAACACCACCGTGCCGCGCAAGGTCAGCCGGTCCTGCCCGCCGATCTTCTTCCCGTTCAGGCGGTTGGTGAAATAGCCGTCATAGGTCTCTTTGTTCAGCACCAGCCGGACGGCGAGCGTGTCGCGAATGAGCGGCATATTGACCGCCGCGCGGGCATCCATCCGGCCATAGTTGCCGACGGTGACCTCGGTCTGGACGCCCCAGTCGCGGCCGGGATTCTTGGTATAGGCGGCGATGCCGCCGGCGAGCGAGTTCTTGCCGAAGGAGGTGCCCTGCGGCCCGCGCAGCACTTCGATGCGGTCGAGGTCGAAGGTGTCGAGCATCGTGGCGACCGGGCGCGTCACATAGACGCCGTCGATCGACACGCCGACCGGGCTTTCCTCGGTCGATTCGATGCCCTGCGCGCCGAGCCCGCGAATGAAGATCGCCGCCGAGTTGGAAAAGGTCGCGACGGGCTGGATGCTGACGTTCGGCGTCGAGGGCGCGAGGTCGGTGATGTCGCGTGCGGCGATCTTGGCGAGCGTCTGTTCGCCGAAGGCCGAAATCGCCTGCGGCACGTCCTGCAACGATTCATTGCGGAAACGGGCGGTGACGATGATCTCGTCGGTGCCGTTATCGGCCTCGGTCTCGGTCGTGTCGGCAGGGGCGGCGGCATCCTGTGCCATCGCCGGCGCGGCGTAGGTCAGCGTCGCGATCGATGCGACGCCTGCCAGCAGAATCTGGTTACGAAAATTCATTTTTACCCTCCCATTGAACGGTTGCTGGCGATACCGGACATGCGGGTCCGATCCGTCAATCTCATTGACCCTTAGTATACTAATGGTCTTATGCTTGTCCAGAGCCTCACAAGCAGGAGTCGAATGATGGAGCAGGATTTTTCAGCGGGTGTTCCCACGGGCCTTTCGAGCCGGTTTTTGTGCACCGTGGAGTTTGAGGTCGGTGGCGGAATCTTCGGCATCGGCGCGTCGCCGTTCGGCGATCAGCGCATCGGATATATCAGCGGCGGCCGTTTTTTCGGCCCACGAATCAACGGCATCGTCCTGCCCGGCGGCGGCAATTGGTCGCGCGGCGGTCGGCTGGCGTCGGGCGCCGCGGTCGGGACTTTCGATGCCCGCGCGGTGTGGCGGACCGATGACGGCGACCTCATCCAGCTCGGCTACAGCGGCCGCAGCGTCGTCCCCGACGATGTCCGCGCCGAATTTGCCGATCCCGCCGCGCCGCCGGTCGATTCGGCGCGCTATTATCTGCGAATCGCTCCGGTGTTCGAAACCGCGAGCGCGAAATACGACTGGCTCAACGGCCTCCTCGCCATCGGCGTCGGCGAGCGCACCGACTTCGGCGTCCGCCACCAGATCTACGAGGTGCTGTGATGATCGACCTTCATTATTCGGCGACCCCGAACGGGCAAAAGGTCGCGATCATGCTGGAAGAGATCGGCGCCGATTATCGGGTCATCCCCTATGACATCTTCAACGGCGACCAGCTCACCGCCGAATTCGGCCGCATTAACCCCAACCACAAGTTGCCGGCGATCGTCGACCGGGCGCCGGTGGACGGCGGCGATCCGGTCGCGGTCTTCGAATCGGGCGCGATCCTGCAATATCTTGCCGAAAAGAGCGGACGATTTCTGCCCGCGTCGGGCGCCGCGCGCGCTTCGACCCTGTCCTGGCTGACCTGGCAGATGGCGGGGCTGGGGCCGATGGGCGGGCAGGCGAGCCATTTCCTGCGCTATGCCCCCGCCGGACAGGATTATGCGATCGAGCGCTATACGAAGGAAGTGGCCCGCCTGCTCACCGTCCTCGAAAAGCGGTTGGAAAAATCCCCATATGTCGCCGGCGACGATTACGGCATCGCCGACATGGCGATCTGGCCCGGCCGCGCCTCGGCCTTCGTCATGGGCATGGGCCTCGACGACTGGCCCGCGACGCGCGGCTGGTTCGAACGCATCGGCCAGCGCCCCGCCGTCGCCTGCGCCATGGCGCGCGAGGATCTGAAGCCACCCGCCAAATATCTCGGCCGCCACCAGACACTCGACGAGACCGAATGGTCGAACATGTTCGGCGACGCCAACCGCGCGGCGGTGCAGGGCGATTGAGAAGCGAGCGTGGCCCGCTCCACCAGTCGGATGTCATGCTCGGGGGCCGGGCCTTTCGATTTCCAGCCATCGCGGGGCGCCTGAAGCACCGTCTTGACTGGGCGATCATTCAGGCTTCCTATCCGGAACAGCCCATTCCCGGCGGTCTGAATCGAGGGAGTCGAACATGCGCCTATCTCAAAAAACCCGTAACCTGCTGATGCTTGCGGCGTCGCTGTCGATCGCGGCGTGTTCGGCCCCTAAAACGTCCGACAAGGCCGGCGGCTCGGCGACCGCCGATGAGACCGGCCGCACCGAAGAGCAGCAGCGCAATCTCGCCAATTTCGACGATCTCGATTTCCGCGTGTACAGCGGGCAGAAATGGGATGAGTTCAACAAGAGCCATGCCGAGGACATTCTGGTTCACTATCCTGACGGATCGACGACGACCGGCATCGCCGACCACCTCGTCAAACTGAAACCGCAGTTCGCCTTTGCTCCCGACACCAGGATTGCGGAGCATCCGATCAAGCTCGCGGACGGGAAATACACCGCGGTGCAGGGCATCATGACCGGGACCTTCACGAAACCGATGGACCTCGGCGGCGGCAAGACGCTCCAACCCACCGACAAGAAATTCGTGCTGCCGATGATGACCGTCGGGCGGTGGAAAATGGCCTGATGAAGGAGGAATGGCTGTTTTGGGACAATGCCTCGTTCATGGCGCAGATCGGCGCGACCTGACGGGCCGTCCGATGGATATGATGCCCGCCCTGTTCATCGGCCATGGCAGCCCGATGAACACACTCGAATTGAACGGCCATACGCGCGCCTGGCGCCGGCTGGGGAAGGCCTTGCCGCGACCGCGCGCGCTATTGGTCGTCTCGGCGCATTGGTTCATCGGGGCGACTGCCGTCACCGCGATGGCACGCCCCCGCACCATCCATGATTTTTACGGCTTCCCCGACGTTCCGGTCGTGCAACTGTCGATCAACGCGCTCCAGCCGATGGACTATCATCTGGAATTGGGCAGCCGGCTATCGGCGTTGCGCGGGCAGGGCGTCATGATCGTTTCGAGCGGCAATGTCGTTCACAACCTCCGCAAGATCGATCGGCACAATCCGGATGGCGGAACCGATTGGGCGCAGCGGTTCGACGATGCCGTTGTCGACCAGATGATGCGCGATCCGGGCGGCATCTTGAATGTCCTCCAGCATCCGGATTACGACCTCGCGGTTCCCACGCCCGATCATTTCATTCCGCTCCTCCATGCCGCCGGCCTCGCCGCGGCGGGGGGCGGGGCCGCGCCGCTCCTGCGCGGCTATGCGATGGGATCGCTATCCATGACCTGTTACGGCGTTGGCACGGAGAGCCTGCCGTGCGAAGAGGCCGCAGGGAGCGCGACGATGCCCGAAGGGGTTCCGGCCGACCAGACCAATATTTAGGCAGGCGTCATGCTGCTGTCGATTTGGACCGCGGGCAAAGGCTCGTGCGTCGCCAAAGCACGGAGATTGGCGCCGACAAGGCTTGGAGTAAGCGATGAACGATCCGTCAAAAGCGTGGAATGGCGAGCAGGTCCGGAAATGGCTGGACCGGCGGTTTGAGGCTTCGAGGCTCGATCAGGCGGCAGCGGACCGGCGCGGGTATGAGGCACAGGACGACTATGACAAGGCGGCCGCCGAGGAATGGGTCTGCCGTGCCCTGATCGCCGCGCATTGCAGCGATGAGCAGAGTGCCTTCGCTGCGCAGATCAAGAAACTGGTCGGGCAGGAAGACTATCGGGCGACGGGCATCTATGACGACGCGCGGTTCCAGCGCCATGTTCGCGGTCAACTCAGGAAACTGGCAAAGATGACCAAGGCGAATGAGGGGTTCGAAAAGACGCTGCGCTATCAATGAGCGAGATGATCGATTGGAAGTGGAAACCGATGAAGCTTTTGTCCTGTCTGTTCGCCGTGGCGCTCACCTGATGCGCTGGCTGGGCGGCGAACAAAGATGAGTGGCGGAACGATGCCCGGACGGCGGGCGGTGCTGGTCGGATCGGCGGCGCTGATCGCCGGCGGCGCGGCGCCCGCCCGCGCCGGAACTGGCGGGCAATGCCCGGACGGCAACGCCGCCTGGATCCCGCCCGAGGAACTGGTCGCGGACCTTCCGCGTCTCATGCGGATCGCCGGGGTGCCCGGCGCCGCCATCGCGGTCGTGGATCGCGGGATGCTGGCCTGGAGCCACAGCTTCGGCGTCAAAAACATCCTCACCCGCGACCCGGTGCGCGAGGATACGCTGTTCGAAGCCGCGTCGATGACCAAGCCTGTCTTCGCCTATGTCGTGATGCGGCTGGTCGATGAAAAGCGCCTCGATCTCGATACGCCGCTCGTCGCCTATCGCCGGCCGGAGAATTTGGGCGATGACCCGAATCTCGAGCGCATCACGGCCCGGCATGTGCTGGAACATTCGACGGGCTTGCCCAACTGGGCCTCCGAGCCGCTGGTCACGAGCAGCGCGCCCGGATCGATTTACACCTATTCCGGCGAAGCCTTCATCTGGCTCCAGCTGGTTGTCGAGACCATCATGGGAATGGGTCTCGGCAGCGTGATGCGGGCGAAACTGTTCGACCCGGCCGGGATGTCCCACAGCAGCTTTGGCTGGGACGAAGCCATCGCAAAGTCGGCGGTCTTCGGCCATTCCGAACCTCCGGAAGGCGAGCAGGTGCTTCCGCCCCAGCCCACCCGCGAACTGGGCGACCGGCTGCTACGGGTCGCGAAAAAGCGGGGCAAGCCGATCGCAACCTGGACCTATGAGGATTCGGTCGCCGCGATGCGAGAGACGGATCCCAAGACGCCGCCATCGACCCACGACCTGCTGGTCAATTCGGCGGGCGGGCTGCTGATGACCGCGTCCGACTATGCGACGTTCATGGCGCTCATGATGGACCGGCCGACGCGGGCGGCGTGGGAGATCAGTGACACGACGCAGCGGGCGATGCTCACCCCCCGGCTCGACGTGCGCGGGCGCGACATTTCGCGGGGGCTGGGCTGGGAACTCGAACAATCCCCGGCGGGCCTGCTGTTCCAGCACAGTGGCAGCAACTACGGGATCTTCAAAACCATGGGCGTCGGCGATCCCCGTAACGGACGCGCGATCGTCGTCTTCACCAATGCCGTGAACGGAAATGCGCTCGCGGCCCGAATCCTTCGGCAGGCGACGGGAATCGACCGGTTGAAGTCGCTGATCTGATCGGTGCGGCAACCGGATCGAGAGCGCGAGCGACCAGGTCGTCTTCCGCGCTCCGTCCGGCATCGCGATCCATCCCCCGGCGGCGCTACCGCGCCTGATGCTGCCGGTCGCCCCACAGGATCGCGCGATGCTCGTCGGTAAATCCGGTCAGCCCGCCCTCGATCGTCTCGGCGCGGGCGACGCCGACGGTCATGCCCTCGGCGACCGCGGGCCGTTCGAGCATCGCCGCGCCCCAGCGCTCGACATGGGGGAAACGCCCCGCCTTGTCGATCAGCTGGCGACGCAAATAGGGCAGGGTGGCCATGTCGGCGATCGTATAATCCTCGCCGGCCAGCCAGGTCGCTTCGCCCAGCCTTTTGTCGAGCACCATCATCAACCGGTCGACCTCGCGGCTGTAGCGCGCGATGGCATAATCGTGCCGATCCTTGGCGTAATGGGTGAAATGCACTTCCTGCCCGAACATCGGCCCGACGCCGGAGACCTGGAACATCAGCCACTGCCAGCAGGTCGCGCGCTTCACCGGATCGGTCGGCACGAAGCGGCCGGTCTTTTCGGCGAGATAGAGCAGGATCGCGCCGGTCTCCCACAGCACGAAGCGCTCGCCGCCGGGACCGTCCTCGTCGACGATCACCGGCGTCTTGTTGTTCGGGTTGAGCGCAAGGAATTCGGGGGTCAGCTGGTCGCCCGCGAGGATATCGATATATTCGAGCCGCCAGGGCAGCCCCATCTCCAGCAGTGCGATCGCGATCTTGCGCGCATTGGGGGTGGCGCCGCCATAGAGGGTGATCATCGTCTCAACCCTCGCGTCCGAGCCAGCGCTTCAGCACATCGTCCGTATCCTGTCCGACGACCAGCGGGGCAGGCCGGCGGACGCTGCCCGGCGTGCCCGACAGCTTGGGGAAGACTCCCTGCATGCGGATTTCGCCGAGCTCGGCGTCGGGCACCGTGACCAGCGCGTCGCGCGCGGCGAAATGCGGGTCGGCCAGCATGTCCTCGGCATCGAATACGCGTCCGGCGGGAACGCTCGCCTCGACCATCTTCGCCTCGAGCTGCTCGATCGTCAGCGTGGCCGTCCATTCGCCGATCAGCGCGTCGAGCTCCTCCTGCCGCACCCCGCGCGCGCGGTGCGTCGCATAGCGTTCGTCGTCCGCGAGTTCGGGGCGGCCCATCGCCGCGGCGAGCCGCGCGAAGACGCCGTCCTGATTGGCGCCGATCAAATATTCGCCATCGCTGCACGGATAGACGTTCGACGGCGCGATCCCGGGCAGCGTCGAACCGGTGCGGCGGCGCTTGGTGCCGCTCGCCGAATAATCCGACACCGTCGATTCCATCACCTGCAGCACCGCTTCGTACAGCGCCGAATCGACGATCTGGCCTTCACCGGTCTTGCTGCGGTGGTGCAGCGCGGCGAGCGCGCCCATGCAGCCGTAAGTGGCGGCGAGGGTATCGCCGATCGACACCCCCATGCGCGCGGGGGGCAGGTCGGGATAGCCGACGATGCCGCGCCACCCGCCCATCGCCTCGCCGATGCCGCCAAAGCCGGCGCGCGACGAATAGGGGCCCGTCTGGCCGTAGCCCGACACGCGCACGACGATCAGCCCGGGGTTGGTCTTGCGCAGCACCTGCGGGTCGAGGTTCCATTTCTCGAGCGTGCCGGGCCGGAAATTCTCGATCAATATGTCGGCCTTGGCGATCAGCTCGCGGGCGAGGGCCTGGCCTTCTTCGCTGCGCAGGTCGACCGCGACCGAATATTTGTTGCGCGCGATGACGCGCCACCAGCTCGGCTTGTCACCCTGGCCCCAGTTGCGCATCTGGTCGCCGCCGACCGGCGGCTCGAGCTTGACGATCTCGGCGCCCATGTCGCCGAGCAACTGGCCGCAAAAGGGGCCGGCGATCAGCTGCCCCATCTCGACGACCTTCAACCCTTCCAGCGCTCCCCCGCTGCTCGCTTCCGTCATATCATTCCCTTCGGGCGTCTCTTTAGCCTAGGAAGGGGACCGCGCGCGGCCCGACATCCTCAATCCCTATGGCCATGATATACTTAGAATGCTATGCAATTATCAACTGCAATCTCGGATATGCGCGAAGATAGGCAAAATCGTGAAGCAAACCAGCATCGAAATCGTCGAAGTCGGCCCCCGCGACGGCCTGCAAAATGAAGCACTTGCGGTCGCCACCGCCGACAAGCTCGCGCTGATCGACCGCGCGATCGGTTACGGCGCGCGCCGCATCGAAGTGACGAGCTTCGTCAATCCCAAGAAGGTGCCGCAACTGGCCGATGCGGAGGAATTGGTGGCGCAGCTCCCCGACCGCGCCGACGTCACCTATATCGGCCTCGTCCTCAACCGCCGCGGCGCCGAACGCGCCATCGCGACCGGTCGCATCGACGAACTTGGCGCCGTGTGCGTGACCAGCGACAGCTTCGGCATCCGCAACCAGGGCCAGACGTCCGACGAAGCGCTCGCCGCCGCGATGGACATCGTCGCGCTTGCGAAATCGGCGGGCCGCAGCGGTCAGATCACCATCGCCACCGCCTTCGGTTGCCCGTTCGAGGGCGAGATCGCGATTGACCGCGTCGTCGAAATGGCCAAGCGCGCCGCCGATGCGGCGCCGCGCGAGATCGCGCTCGCCGACACGATCGGTGTCGGGGTGCCGTCGCAGGTCGCCGACATGGTCGGCCGCGTCCGCGAAGCGGTCGGCGGGTTGCCCGTTCGTGTCCATTTCCACAACACCCGCAATACCGGCCTCGCCAATGTCTGGGCGGCGGTTGCCGAAGGCGCCGCGACCGTCGATGCGTCGCTCGGCGGGCTCGGCGGCTGCCCCTTCGCGCCGGGCGCCGCGGGCAATGTCCCGACCGAGGACGTCGTCTATTTGCTCGAACGCGGCGGGGTGGCTACGGGGCTGGACCTGCCCGCGATCGTCGACGCTGCGACCTGGTTTACCGGCGTCATGGGCCGCGCGTTGCCGGCAATGGTCAGCAAGGCGCCCGCTTTCCCGGGTTGATCCGGTCGTCGGCGGGCAGGGGCCAGCGCGGCGCCGTTGTCTGTCCGGGTCTTCCGGTCTAACAGGGGGCATGGGTCAAATCTTCGATATCCCTCGCTTTCTGCGCATGACGGCGTCGCTGCTCCTGTTGGGAATGGCGGGCTGTCACGGGCTCGACAAAAGCCAGACCGTCGCCGCTGCGGCCGAAACCCCGAATTCCGCGACCGCTGCCGCTGCGGCTTGCCCGCCCGACGGCAAGCGGGCAGCGGGCGGCAAGGCGGAACCCGGTGCGCGTTTTGCCTGTTACGCCGACGCCGGCAAGGCCTGCGCCAGCGGCAGCGAGTGCGCCGGCGATTGCCTCGTCCCGAACGACCGCGCTTCGCGCATCCTGCAGCCGGGGCAACAGGTCGTGGGTCGCTGCCAGGCCACCGCCAGCCCCTTCGGTTGCCGGGCTACCGTCGAAAATGGCCGCGTCGCGGCACCATGGGTTTGCCGTGACTGATACGCTCGCTGGAAAGCGGGACATAACCCGCCCCGAAGAATCGCTCGCCGCTATGGCCGACGGGTTTTTCCTGATCGCCGGACCCTGCGTCGTCGAAACGCCCGCGATCATGGACGAGATCGCCGATATGCTGGTCGCGATCCGTGATCGGTTCGGGATTCCCGTCGTCTTCAAGGCGTCGGCGCTCAAGGCCAATCGCAGTTCGTCCGAATCCTATCGCGGACCGGGCTGGACAAACGGACTCGCGCAGCTCGCCGCGATACGCGAACGCACCGGACTCCCGGTCCTCACCGACATTCACGAAACCGCCGACGCCGCCGAAGCCGCGGCGGTCATCGATATCGTCCAGATTCCCGCGCTGCTTTCGCGCCAGACCGCGCTCGTCGAAGCGGCCGCGCTGACCGGCAAGCGGATGCTTGTCAAAAAGGGCCAGTTCATGGCCGGTTCCGACATGGCGCAGGTGCTGGCGAAGATCGATCGCGCGAGGATGCAGGCCGGGGTGCCGTCGCTTCCGACGATCGTCTGCGAACGCGGCAACATCTTCGGCTACCAGAATATCGTCGCCGACATGCGAAACCTCGCGATCATGCGGGCGCCGGGCGTCGCCGTCGCTTTCGATGCCGCGCACACCGTGCAACTGCCGTCGTCGCAGGGGGCGATGTCGGGCGGGCAGCCGCAATTTTCGCCGTTGCTGGCGCGCGCTGCGGTCGCTGCGGGCTGCGACGGCCTGTTTATCGAGGTCCACCCCGACCCGGCGTCGGCATCGTCCGATCCGGCGACCTCGTTGCCGCTTCGCCATTTGCTCGCATTGGTCGGACAATGCGTCGCGCTTCACCGGCTGGTTCGCGACGGGCAAATGCTTGACCTCGATGACAGCCTAATCTAGCGCCGAACAAGGGGTTTTTACTGGCTGGGTGTCGACAGCTATTGTGTTTCAGGGTGTTACGGGTCTCCGATGCTCCAGATGAGCCAATATGCCGATACCTCTCTGGCCGCCGCGCAGCCCTATCCTGTGCGGCATTTCTTGTTTCTCCAGGGGCTTCCGGGCCCGTTTTTCCGTAAGCTGGCCGACGCTTTACGTGCGGGCGGCCATCGGACCTCGCGGATCAATTTCAACGGCGGCGATATGTGGGACTGGCGCGGATCGGGCGCCATCGGTTTTCGCGGCGATATCGCGGCATTCCCGGCCTGGTTTGACGACTATCTGTCGGGCAGCGACATCAGCGATGTCGTGTTGTTCGGGGACAATCGGCCGCTCCATCTTCAGGCGATCGCCATTTGCCGGCAGCGCGCAATTCGCGTGTTCGTCGTCGAAGAAGGGATGCTCCGCCCCAATTTCGTCTCGTTCGAACAAGGCGGCACCAATTATTGGTCGTCCCTGCCGCGCGACCTCGATCAACTGCGCCGGATTGCCGACGATCATGAAGACGAACCCGTCGACCCCGTCACCAGCAATGTTCGCCGTCGGATCGTCGAAGCGGTTGGCTATTATGTCGTCCAGACGCTGACGATCCCCTTCTTTCCTCATTATCGTTCGCACCGCCGCAATGCGCCGGTCGGGGAGATGTGGGCATGGATTCGTCGCCGTGCGGGCCGGGGGCGCGAGGATGCCGCCAGCTCTGCGGCGGTTTCGGCGGTCATCGACTCGCGTTTTTTTCTTTTTCCCATGCAACTCGACGGCGATCACCAGATCGATTCCCACTCGGACTTCCCCGACATGGCGAGCGCGATCGACTGCGTCTTTCACAGCTTTGCCGTCCACGCGCCGCGCGCCACGAAGCTGCTCGTCAAGATGCATCCCTTCGATCCCGACCTCGACGGCTGGCGTGCCGATGTGCTGCATCGGGCGTCGCGTTACGGGATTGCCGACCGGGTGCGCTTCATCGAGCGCTTCGACCTCGCGCCGCTGTTGCAAAAGGCGGCCGGCGTCGTCACGATCAACAGCACGGTCGGGCCACTGGCGCTCGAACAGGCGTGCCCGGTCTTTTGTCTCGGCCGCGCGGCCTATGACATTCCGGGCGTCACCGCGCAGTGCGGCCTCGATCGATTCTGGGCCGAGCCGCCGCCGGTCGACGCCGGAAATTTCGAACTGATGTGCCGCGCGATGCGGGCGACGGCCTTGGTGAATGGTGGCTTCCATGACCCGAAGGCGCTTGACATGCTCGTCGCGGGCGCTGTCCGACGTCTGACCGGCCAAGCCTTCGCGTCGCCGACCGCTTGAAGCCCACATGCATCTGATTTTCGATGTGACGCGGCTCGTTCGACGCGGCCATCTGGCGGCGCCGACGGGAATCGATCGCGTCGAACAGGCCTATCTGTCCTTCCTGATGGCGGCGGACGCGATCGAACCGAGCTTCGAAGCCTTTGTCCCGCCGGGGCATTGGGTCGCACTTTCGCGCGCCGCCGTGGCCAGGCTGCTCCAGGCGCAGCGTCTCCGCTGGAGCGGCGCCGTGGGCAGGACCTCGCCATTGTCGGTGGTGCGGCACTTCCGCCCGGTCCGTTCGCAGCTTCACGCCGGTACGCGCTTCCTCACCGTGTCGCATCCCGGCGCCCGCGCGATGGGGCAATGGCGCCGCCGGGCCGACCGGTGCGGCGGCAAGATCTGCTATTTCGTCCACGACCTGATTCCGATCGAATATCCCGAATATGCGCTGGCCAAACATGCCAAGGCCAATCAGGCGCGGATCGCGGCGGCGACGAGTTTGGCCGACGGTCTGCTCGTCAATTCGGATTGCACGGCGCGTTCGATCGCGCGCTTCTGCGGCGACCTGCCCGTCGCTCCGATCGCTAAGCTCCCCTTCGGGATCACCTTGCCCGAGGTTGCCGAGGCCCGCGCTGCGTCGACCGGAGCTAACGGCGATCATCCCTATTTCCTCGTCGTCGGGACGATCGAACCGCGCAAGAACCATCTGCTGCTGCTCAAATTGTGGCGCGAGATGGCGCGGCAGGACGGCGCGGCTGCGGCGCATCTGGTGATCGCGGGCCGCCGGGGCTGGGAGAATGGCCAGATTCTCGCGATGATCGAACGCTCGCCCGCGCTCCGCGACGTGTTGGTCGAGATGCGGACTCCCGGCGACGACGCGCTGCAGGGCCTGATGCGCGGGGCGAGGGCGCTCCTCGCCCCCTCCTTCGCCGAGGGTTTCGACTTGCCCGTGGCAGAAGCCTTGAACATGGGTTGCCCCGTGATCGCCAGCGATATCGCGGCGCACCGCGAAGTGGGCGGCGATGCGCCATTGTTTCTGCATCCGCTCGACGCCACGGGATGGATGGCGGCGGTTCGGGATTTTGCGGCGGCCGATTCGCCGCTAAGGAAGCATCATCTCCAGGCGGCGCGCGCCTGGCGCCCGGCGAGCTGGGACGATCATTTTTCGCAGCTGACCGAATTTCTGGAACCGCTTTGACCCGAGCCGCCGACACCGACGCCTTGTTCCAGCGCCTCGACACCCGGAGGCGGGTCATCGGTGCGCTCGTCATTCGGGAACTGCACACGCGTTTTGGCCGCGAAAACCTTGGGTTTCTTTGGATCTTCATGGAACCGGTGCTGCTCGCGGTTGCCGTCGCGGCGCTGCATGGCAATTACAAATTGCCGATCAGCGGCAATGTGCAGCCGGTCCCTTTCGCGCTTGGCGGCTACATCCTCTTCATCATGTTCCGCTCGGTACTGTCGCGCGCGGAAACCCTGCTCGAGGCCAATCGGCCCTTGCTCTATCATCGCCCGGTCACCCTGTTCGACATGCTGCTCGCGCGGTCTTTGCTCGAAATGGTGAGTACCGGCGCGGTGCTCTTTTTCCTGCTGTTCGTGGCCCAGTATCTGGGTCTTGCCGAGCCGATCCACGATCCGTTGCTGGTCATCCTCGCACTCGTGTTGATGAGCTGGTTCTGCTTCGGGCTGGCGATGATCATCATGGTCGCATCGCACGAGAGTTCGTTTTTCGGGCGGATCATCCATCCGCTGCTTTACCTCTCGCTTCCGATATCCGGGGCTTTCTATCTTCTGGCCTGGCTACCCGAGAATGTTCAGCGCGTCGCTATGTGGGTCCCGACCGTGCATATCTTCGAATTGCTGCGCGAAGGGCAGTTCCGCGACTTCGCGTCGGACCGCCTGGACCTCGTCTATCCCATTGTCTGTTCGGCGCTATTGATGTTGGTTGGCTATGCCGCCATCAGGTTCGTCCGGCCCAGGATCGAGTTGCAATGAACCGCCACACCAACATCACCGAAACGGCCGGCGACACGGCGGAAAACGCCACGGCGACAACACGCCACTGGCCGCGACGGCTGGTTCGCAGCGCGCTGTTCTGGATCGTCGTGGTTCCCACGTTGGTGGCGGCCATCTACCTGTTTCTCATCGCCGCGCCGCAATATCGCTCGGAGGCGCAATTCGTCATTCGCGGTCTCGACGCGCCGCGCAGCGAAGCGAATGGTTTCGGGCAGCTTCTCGGTGTGTCGCCGGTCCTCGATCCGAGCGCCAAGGCCAGCTACATCCTGATCGAATATCTCCGTTCGCCCGAAGCGATCCGGGCGCTCAAATCCGAAAAGATCGACCTCGCCGCGGTCTTTCGTCGGCCCGAAGCCGATTTCGTCGCGCGGCTGTCGGAATCCGACCCGGCGATGGAAGATCTGCTCAAATATTATCGCGACAAGGTCCAGATCAGTCTCGACAGCGACACCGGGATCACCCGTGTGACGGTCACCGCCTTTCGCCCCGACGATGCCCGCACGATCGGCGAGGCGGTGATCAGGCTCGGAGAAGCCCGGATCAACGCGCTCAACCGCCGGCTGTTCGACAATACGGTCAAGATCGCGCGCGACGAATTCCAGCAGGCGGCTGACGAACTGTCGGGGGCACAGAAGGCGATGTCGCTGTTCCGCAACCGCAGCGGCGACATCGACCCGCAAAGCAGCGGCAAGGGCGAGCAGGAACAGGCGCTCACCCAACAGGCCGAAATCGATCGTCAGCGGGCCCGGCTCGCCGACATGCGCCGCTATCTCAGCCCCGCCAGCCCGCAGGTCGTGGCTATGCAGGGCTATGTCAGCAGCCTCGAAGCGGCGGCATCGCGCAATCGCGGCCGACTGACCGGCTCCCCCGGCGCGGTATCGCAGCGGCTCGGTGAATATGAAGAACTCAGCCTGAAACAGGAGCTTGCGGCCAAGCGTTACGAAGCTTCGCGGCTCGGGCTGCAGTCCGCCAACGACCGCGTCGAAAAGGAACAATTGTTCGTGATCCCCGTGGTCCGGCCCACCGCGCCGGAAAAGCCGGTCTATCCCAAACCGCTTCGCACGCTGGCGACCATCCTGCTCGGTGCGCTGTTGGTCTATGCCTTTTTCATGATCGTCACCGCCGGCATTCGCGAACACCGCGCGTAAACGGCCGCGGGTTCAGGCGTGCGCGAAATGGCTCGCGATCGCCTCGTCGATGCTGTCGAACTGCAGCACTTCGCTGGCTCGCACGGCCATGCCCCGATCGCAATATTCGCGGAGCGTGGCGGGGTCGTGCGACACCATGATCAGGCTGCGTTCCTGCCTGCGTTGCAGCAGCGCTTCGCGGCAGCGATCCTGGAACCGCTCGTCGCCGACCGCCGTGATCTCGTCGATCAGGTAACAGTCGAACGAGACGGCGAGCGACACCGCGAAAGCGAGGCGCGCCATCATACCGGCCGAATAGGTGCGCAGAGGCATGCGCAGATAATTGCCCAGCTCGGCGAAATCCTCGACGAAAGCGAGCGTGTCGTCGACCGGACGGCCATAGATGCGGGCGATGAAGCGCGCATTGTCGGCCCCGCTCAGGCTGCTCTGGAAACTGCTCGACAGGCCGAGCGGCCAGGACACCGACATGCCGCGTCGGATCGTGCCGCTGCTCGGCTGTTCGACGCCGGCGATCAGGCGCAGCAAGGTCGACTTGCCCGCGCCATTGTGCCCGCATACGCCGACCGATTGGCCTTTTTCGATCGCGAAACTGACGTTATCGAGGACGTAATGGCGCCCGTTGCGGGTCGCATAGGATTTGGAAACCCGATTGAAGACGATCATCGATAAAGGCTCGCGTCGCAAGCCGGCGGGCTGCGTGGCCCTCTAGATGACGGTTCGGGTCGCACTTGACAAGCGGAGCGTCGGTTGGGGGCAGGGGACGGGGGTCCGCCGCTATCGCGACCGGCTGCGGCAGTGTATCGAACGTCACGATGATTTGTTCGCGCCGCCGCAATCGCTGACCGACGAAATCGGGTCCGACGGCGAAACGATGCGGGTAAACGCGCGCTATTTTGCCGATGCCCAGAAATGGTTCACGCTGACCGGCCGGCTGCGCAGCGTCAGGCTGGATCGGCCGGTCGATCTTTTCCATTGGTCGCATCCGATGCCGATGTGGGCGAAAGGGGCGCTGAACGTGGTGACGGTCCACGACCTGATCCCGATCCGTCAGCCCGAATATTCGGCCATCCCATCGGGCCGTTTCCGCCGCCTTTTGACGGCATTGGCCGAACGGGGCGCCTGTTTCACCTGCGTGTCGGAAGGAGTGTGCGATGAACTGCTCGCCTTCACCGGCATTGATGCGCGGCGCGCGATATGCACCTGGCAGCCCGTGGAGGCGCCGCGCGCCGTGGCGTCCTTGCCCGCCGGGCTTGAGCGCGGACGCTATTTCCTCCTGCTCGGCAGCGTCGAACCCCGCAAAAATGTCCATCGCGCAGTGGAAGCGTGGCGCGCGGCGAAAACCGGCGTGAAACTGGTGATTGCCGGGCCCGACGGGCATTGGACCGATCGCCGCGACCGGGCCGCCTTCGAACGCGACATCGCTTCGCCCGACATTGTCCGGTTGCCCTGGCTTGGCGATGCGGTCGTCGCACGCCTGACCGTCGATTGCCGTGCGTTGCTGATGCCGTCGCTCGCCGAAGGCTTCGGTTTGCCGCCGGTCGAGGCGCTGATGGCGGGGGTTCCGGTGATCGCGTCGGATAGCCCCGTCTCGCGTGAGGTTCTGGGCGCGGCGGCGGCGCTCGTCGATCCGCGCGACGCCGCGTCGATCACCGGCGCGATTGTTCGGGTGAACGCGGCCGCACAAGGGATGCGAACGCCGCTGCCGGCGATGTTCGAACGGTATGGCGAAGCCGCCTTCGCCGCGCGCTTGCGCCTTGCCTATGACCGGTTTCTCCAGCTAGGTGAACGCAATTAAAGCGGAATTTCGAATCGACGATCCACTCCGCCCAACAGTGTCGGAGGAATAATGCGGGTCGGAATCGATGGTTTTAATCTGGCTTTGCCATTTGGAACCGGTGTCGCGACTTATTCGATGTCGCTCGCGCACGCCATTCAGACCGCCGGCCATCAACTCGACGGCGTTTATGGTCTTCGCACGCCGTTCCGCAAAGTCCTGCGCAACGTCAATTTCTTCGAAGCGCTCGGCGCCGAATATCAGTCGAAGGCGCCGCGATCGTGGAGCTTTGGCTGGGGCCGCGAACTCAGCTGGACGGTCAAGGCGCGCAAGGCGCGGCAGGTCGATCTGCACGGCAAGCAGGAAGTCCGGCCCTTTGCGCACCGATTGCCCGATTTCGACCGGCTGTTCACCGTGTCGGACCTGTTCGACCAGGCGATGCGCAATTTTCGCCGATTCGGAACCTTCACGACCGTTTCCTTGCCCGATGCGCCCGACATCATGCACTGGACCTATCCGTGGCCGATCCGCGTCGCCGGGGCGCGCAACATCTACACGATGCACGATCTGGTGCCGCTGAAGCTTCCCTATGCCAGCCTCGACAACAAGAAGATCTATCACAAGCTGATGCGCGCCTGCATTCGCAAGGGCGATCATATCGCCACGGTGTCCGAGGCGAGCCGCGCGGATATCGTCGACTTTTTTCCCGAAGCCGAGGGAAAGATCACCAACACCTATCAGGCGATCAGGCCCTCTGCGCAGAGCCTGAGCCTCGCGAGCGGCGACGAGGCCGAGGTGGCGCAGGCCATCAAGAGCATTTTTCGTCTCGATTTTCAGGATTATTTCCTCTTCTTCGGCGCGATCGAGCCGAAGAAGAATGTCGGACGGCTGATCGAGGCCTATCTCGCCTCGGGCGTGAAGGCGCCGCTCGTTGTCCTCGGTCGCCGTGCATGGGGCGCCGACGTCGAACTGTCGCTGATCCAGCGCGACGAGACCCGGCCGATGAAGACGATCTTCAAGAATATCCGGCGGATCGACTATCTGCCGCGCCGGCTGCTTATGCTGCTGGTGCGCGGGGCCAGGGGTGTGGCTTTTCCTTCTCTCTATGAGGGTTTCGGGTTACCGATCCTCGAGGCCATGACTTTGGGGACGCCCGTCATCACTGCGAACACCAGTTCCATGCCCGAAGTCGCGGGCTCGGCGGCGCTGCTCGTCGATCCTTATGATATTCAGGACATTGCCGCGGCGCTGCGCCGGATCGATACCGATGCCGAACTGCGCGCCGACCTTTTCGGGCGTGGTATCGCGCAGGCGGAGAAATTTTCGATGCCAGCCTATCAGGGCCGGCTCAACGCGCTCTACGACAGCCTGCTGTCCGGACCCCGCCGGTGACGATGATCCGCTCGGTGGCGGCGGCGCTGTTGCTTGCCGGCGCGCTCGGCGGCTGCGCGATGCTGCCTTCGGCGGCGCCGACGACCGGGCAGGTGAAGAAACCGGCGACGCTCGCCGACGGCCGCACACTCAATCTGGTCGACCTGACCGAAAGCGGATGGACCGAGGTTCAGGTGCCGACGCTGCCGTCCGCCGGTTGGTCGTTCACCGACGGAACGACCAGCAGCGAAGAGATATTGGTCGGCGACAATCTGGAAATCGTCGTGTTCGAGGTCGGCTATCGCCTGTTCGGCGCGGTCGACAGCGGCAGCAATGCAAAGGATCCGACGGTGTCGGCGGCCGGTGCGACGCTGCCGACGATTAGCGTACCGCAAGGCGGCTATATCAACATCCCCTATGTCGGGCCGATCGACGTCCTCGGACGTACGCCGCAGGGGGTCGCGGCTGAAATCCGCACCCGGCTGCGCGGCCTGTCGCAACAGGCCGACGTGCTGGTGCGCGTGGCGTCGGGACCGATGCGGTCGATCACCGTCGGCGGCGAGGTCAAGGCACCGGGTCGCATCGCGATTACCGCGGCGGGCGAACGCGTCCTCGACGTCGTCGCCGCCGCGGGTGGTCCCGCCGATCAGCAGTCGAATCTGATCGTACGGCTGGCGCGTGCGGGAGAAAGCCAGGAAATGCCGCTCGACCAGATTCGAGCGGGCGACGCCGCGAACATCCGCCTGATGCCCGGCGATGTCGTCCAGTTGCTGAAACGGCAGCAGAGTTTCTCGGTCATCGGCGCGGCGCGCGACGTCGCCGAGGTGCCGCTTGCCGACACGCCGGTTTCGCTCGTCGAGGGGCTGGCGCGCGCGGGCGGGCCGATCGACAATCAGGCCGATGCGACCGGCGTCTTCGTCTTTCGCTATGTCGATACCGACGTGGACGGCACGGTGACGTCGGTGCCGACCATCTACCGCCTCAATCTTCTCGATCCGCGCAGCTATTTCGTCGCCAGCCGCTTTCGCATGCAGGACGACGATGTGGTCCTGATCGCCAATGCCCGGTCGGCGCAGTTCGCGAAGCTGGTCCAGATGCTCAACCAGCTGACTTCTCCCGTCGTGACGGTCGACGTGCTGACGCGCTGACCCGACGATGTCGGCTCCGGCCATCTTGGCATTGCCGCCGCACCGGCGTCACAAGACGCGGATCCGGCGGCGTGCCGGGCACGTCGCCTTGCCCGAGACCGGCACGGTCGAGGCGGTGGCAGCGCGGATCGTCGGCGGTCGCGTCGGCGGCCTGTTCTGGCGCCCGCTCGACGCCCGGCTGGCGGCTTGGCTCGGCGGGGTCGAGGGCGACATTTGCGCGATCGTCTGCCGCGACCCTGCAAATTTGCAGATGCTGCTCGACATTTGCGCGCGCGCGTGTCCCGGCCCGATCCTCTTAGTGGCCCCGAATATCCCTGCTTCGGATTGGCCGGAGCATGCGCGGTTCGATGAAAAATCGGACCCGTGGCCACTGATCGACCGCGTTTCGACGGTTTACTGCGACGACCCCGAGCGCGTTTTTGTTCAGCTGGCGGCGCTCGCGGGCCGGAGGATCGTGGCGGTCGAAAAGGGCCGGGTCAGGCATGCCGAAACGGCGACCGTGGCCGAGCGGGCGATAGCATGTTTGCGGACCGACTGGCGCTATGTTTCCCCTTATGACGATCGCGATTGGTCGCTCGATCAAATGATCGACTATCTCGCGCTCTGGCGCGAGGTTGCCGGACGCACTGCGGGCGTTGGCGCGATGCTCGGCATCGCGGGCTGGAAGAGGCGGCGGATTCGCCAGTTCCTGATCGGGTCGCCCCACGCACCCTTCCTGTCCGACGTCCGGGAAGCCCACCGCGTCGAGGGGGCCGTTGCCGCCTGGCCATCGCGGACCGACATCGCGGCGCTGGAACGCTTGCGAGGAGGGGATTCCGTCTGGCGCGTCGAGGACGGCTTTATCCGCTCGGCCGGGCTTGGGGCCGCGCTCGTCCAGCCTTGCTCGATCGTCCTCGACAAGCGCGGCATCTATTTCGACCCCGCGCGTCCCGGCGATCTGGACATGCTGCTGCAGACCGCATCGATCGACGCTGAACTGGCCGCCCGTGCGGCCGCGCTGATCGCGCAGATCCGGACGAACGGCGCGACCAAATATAATTTGGGTGGCAAGCGCGTCGATCTTCCGACGGACCGGCATAGGATATTGATCGCGGGACAGGTCGCGGACGACCTGTCGGTGATCGCGGGCGGCGGCGGGATATCCTTCGCGCAGATCGTTTCCGCCGCACGGCGGGAAAATCCCGGCAGCTTCATTATCTTCAAACCGCATCCCGACGTCGTCGCCGGACTGCGCGACGGCGAATGGCGCGAGCCCGCGATCGCCGCCGACGCGGACCTCGTCCTCGCCGACGGAGCGACCCATGATCTGCTCGAACGGGTCGATGCGGTGCAAGTCCTCTCGTCCCTGTTGGGGTTCGAGGCGCTTTTGCGTGGGCGCCGGGTGAGTGTGTACGGCCAGCCCTTTTACGCCGGGTGGGGGCTCACCGACGATCGCGGCGCGGCACAACAGCGGTCACGCCCGCTGTCGCTGGAGCAATTGGTCGCGGCGACACTGATCCTTTACCCGCTCTATGCCGATCCGCGGACCGGGCTGCCCTGTTCGCCCGAACATCTGCTGGTGGCCCTTGCCGACATGCCGCCACGGTCGCGCATCCGCGGCATGGTCGCGCGGCTTGTCGCAAAGTCGCGAAAATGGAACAAATACCGCTAGTATCACAAGAAATTGCACGATATCGACTGCAATAAGAGGGGTTTATGGGCGCGGCCAACTATTACGACATCTGGCGCTTACTCAGCCATCCGCGCAACGACAACGAAGCCGATATTCGCGGCCTTTGCCGATCGCACTATCTTGGCGACCATGAGGCGCTGTGCCGCGTCCTGGGGCGCTACAAGATGTATGTCGATACGCGCGATATCGGCATTGCCAGCCACCTGATGATGGACGGCTTCTGGGAAATGTGGGTGACCGAAGCGATGCTGCGCAGCGTGCGGCGCGGTTCGGTGGTCCTCGATGTCGGCGCCAATCTTGGCTATTTTTCGGTGCTGCTCGCCGACCTCACCGGGCCAGAGGGGCGGGTGCTGTCCTTCGAACCCAATCCCCGCCTAGCCGGCTTGCTCGACAAGAGCCTGCAGGTGAACGGCTTTGCGGGATTTACCGATCTCCACAAAATTGCGCTCGGCGCCGGGGAATCGGAGTTGCGGCTCGAGGTGCAGGACAGTTCGCCGGGCGGCGGCCGGGTTCTGCTTCCCGGCACCAGCCGGTCGCACAATACCACATCGGAAGTCGTGGTGCCGGTGCGCCGGCTCGACACGATCGAACATGCGCTCGCCGCCGAATTCATCAAGATCGATGTCGAGGGCTTTGAACAACAGGTGTGGCACGGCATGACCGGCATCCTGAAGCAGAAGCGCCCGCTGACCATCTTCATGGAATTCACCGTCCAGCGCTACGACGACCCGCGCGGCTTCCTCGACGAGGTGCTCGCCTATGATTTCTCACTCGAAATCGTCGACCCGGTCGCCGGCGTGCGTCCGATAGCGAAAGACGAAATTTTCGCCATGCCGCACAATATCGATCACATGCTGGTGTTCCGGCGGTGACATTCAAACACGCGTCCGTCAGATTTTGACCTAGGACGCTGCCAGAAAGGGTAAGGCATTGGCCGACGACAGCGTCACGACAAAAGAAATTCAGGCCAGCGGCGCGTCGGATATCGCGTTCAGCCCGGACGGATCGCGCGTTTATGTCGCGACGCAGAATTCGCGCATCCACGTCTTCGACGCCGCGACGGGCACGCTGATCAAGACATGGCAGTTCGGACCCGGCTTCGGCGCGATGAGCGTGTCCGACGACGGCTCGTTCCTGCTCCTCACGCGCGCCGAAAGCGGCGGACCCGCGGCCATCTATCGGGTGGCGACCGACACCGGCGCGGTGACGTCTTTTGCGCAGGCAAGTGGTCCTTATGCGACCGACGTCCAGGCGACCGACGGCACCCACGCCATTGTCGCGCTCTACGGCGGCAAGATGCAACTGCTCGACCTCGCCACGGGCACCTACACGCCGATCGAGGGCATTTTTGGTGATGGAAACAACACGCGCGTTTTCCTGACCGATTCCGGCCGTCTCACGCTCGCTGCGTCGTCGCAGACCTCGGGCGGCGAGTGGTCGGTTTACGACGAGGTGGCCGGGCGCTTCGTTGTAAGGGGCGATAGCGGCAACGGCCCGCTGCAGCCGGGCTTCAATAGCGGCGTCCAGTCGATCAGCGAGTCCGGTGGGTTGATCGCCCAATATATCGTCGAACTCGCGATCAATATTTCCGATGTTTCTGGCAATGATCTTCGCCGCGTCAATAGCGGCGGCTTTGTCGACGCGATGACCTTCGATCCCAGCGGCGATATTCTCTATTATCACCTCGTCGGCGGCGAGATTGTCGCGCTGGAAACGACCAATTTCACCGAAATCGACCGCTTTTTCGTCGATGTCGGCGCGACGCCGAGCGCGGGCAGCATGACCGGCGCGCAGCTCGACATCAGTCCCGACGGCAAGCATCTCGTCTATCGCGACCATGCGTCGGGTCAGGTGTTCCTGATCGACCTTTCGGTGCGCGACCAGCAATTCGCCGGGACGAGCGGCGCCGATGCCTTCGATGGCGGCAAGGGCGACGACGTCTATCTGGTCAACCATGTGGGCGACACGGTCACCGAACTGGCGTTCCAGGGGAATGACCGGATCAACGCGACCATCGACTATACCCTCGGCGCGAATGCCCAGGTCGAAACGCTGGCGGCGGCCGATGCCGCGGCAACCACGGCGATCGTCCTGACCGGCAACGCGCTCGATAACCGGCTGGTCGGTAACGCCGGGATCAACATCCTGTCGGGTCTGGTCGGCAGCGACGAATTGCGCGGCCTGGGCGGAGCCGACATTTTGAACGGCGGCGACGGTAACGACCTGCTGCTGGGTGGCACCGGCAGTGACACGCTCAACGGAGGTGCCGGCACCGATACGGCAAGCTACGACGATCTGAACACCGGCGTCACGCTTTCGCTCGCCGCCGGAACCGCCAGCGCCCCGGGCGGCGACATCGATACTTTGGTGTCGATCGAAAATGTCATTGGCAGCCGCTTTGCCGACTCGCTGACGGGCGATGACGCGATCAACCTGCTGGAAGGCGGCGCCGGCGACGACCTGCTCTTCGGGCGCGGCGGCGAGGATATTCTCGATGGCGGGACCGGCGCAGACCATATGCATGGCGGCGCGGGCAACGACAAATATCGCGTCGACAATCAGAACGACCTGATCTTCGAAATCGCGGGCGAGGGCGTGGACGAGGTCACCGCCTCGGTCGGACACTATCTTCACGCCAATGTCGAGAATCTGACCCTCTCGGCGACCGCCGGTGGCATTTTCGGCGTCGGCAACGATCTTGCGAACACGATCCAGGGCAATGCGGAATCGAATCTGTTGCTCGGCGGCGGCGGCGACGACATCCTTCGCGGCGGGGCCGGGGGCGACAGCCTGTTCGGCGAGGATGGCGCCGACCAGCTCTTCGGCGATGCGGGCGTCGACTATCTCGTCGGCGGCGCGGGCAACGACCGGCTGAACGGCGGCGACGATGCCGACGCCCTTTATGGTCAGGATGGCGACGACGTCCTGACCGGTGGCAACAGCTTCCACACCGACATTCTGGTCGGGGGGGCGGGCAACGACATATTGAACGGCCTGAACGGCCGCGGCGACTATGACCTGATGGACGGCGGCGAGGGGAACGACATCTATTATGTCGACACCCCCGACGACCTGACCTTCGAGGCAGTCGGCGGCGGCACCGACACGGTGTACGCAAGGATCAACGGTGCGGGTTATTATCTCTACGCCAATGTCGAGAATCTCATACTCGACGGCGGCACGCCCTTCGGCGTGGGCAACGATCTCGACAACCGCCTGACCGGCAATGCGATCGGCAATTATCTGCTCGGCGGCGCCGGCAACGACACGCTGAACGGCAAGGCGGGCGAGGATGTGCTGTTCGGGGAAGCGGGCGCCGATATCTTCGTCTTCGAAAGCGGCACCGGCGGCGACGTGATCGGCGATTTCGCGCGCGGCACCGACAAGATCGACATCTCGGCCTTCGGTTTCGCGAGCTTCGCGGCGCTGCAGGCGGGTTTCAGCCAGGTCGGCGCCAATGGGGCGATCAACCTCGGCAATGGCGATTTCATCGTTCTCCACAATGTGACGATGAGCCAGCTGACCCAGGGCGATTTCATCCTGTCGGCGACGGCGGGAAAACCGAACCTGTTCGGCGACGGCGCAAAAGCTGTCGAAGACGCCGTCTTCGCTCCCGATGCCGGTACGCCCGTGCTCGACTGGCATCCCGATCACTGGATGGCGCGGCACCATGCCGCCGATCTATGGGCGTGACGGGGCGATACATGACGAATAGCGCGGGCGCGGGGGCCGGCGCAGGATTTCTTGGGGACAAAGACTGACATGGCGACGATCAACGGCACCACGGGGAACGACAAGCTCTACGGCACCGGCACCGACGATGTCATCAATGGCGGGGTGGGTAACGACACCATTCTTGCGAGCGATGGCGACGACGTGATAAACGGCGAGGATGGCGACGATGTGATCGTCGCGGGCTTCGGCAACCAGACGATCAACGGCGGTGCCGGCAACGACCAGATCAGCCTTCGCGAGGTGGTCCAGTCGGGCATGTTCGCGATCCGTACCCGGCACGAGATCGACGCCGGCAGCGGTAACGACCTGGTCCGAATCGAGTCCGATCTGGGCGGCAGTATCGAGGTCGATCTGGGGACTGGCGACGATGTCGTCATCATCGATCGCCTGCGCGGATCGCAGCCCGAACTGACGCTCGGTGCGGGCCGCGACACGGTCGTTCTTGGAACGCGCTTCCCGCCGATCCAGCAGGGTGACGGAAATATCATTGTCATCAATGATTTCGCCGCGGGTGATAGCGGCGATTCGATCGATCTGTCCTTGTTCCTGCGCGACATCATGCATCGTTCGATTGGCCCGGCGAGCGAGCCGGCGGCCAACCCGTTCGCCAGCGGGCATTTGCGTCTGATTCAGGACGGCGCCGACGTTCTGATCCAGACCGACTTCAACGGCAACGTGCCCGGGCAGGTGGAGTTGGCGGTCGCGCGGCTTCGTAACGTCGACATGAGCCAGCTGACTGCCGCCAATTTCGGGGGCTATGACCCTGCGGGCGCTGCACCGGTGCCCGGCACGCAGAATGGAACGGCGGTCGGGGATTTCCTTGTCGCATCGGCGATCGGCGGCACGCTCAACGGCCTCGGCGGCGACGACCTGTTGTTCGGCCGCGCGGGCAATGACATGCTGAACGGCGGTGGCGGGAACGACCGGATCACCGGCGGTTTTGGCAACGACGTCCTGTCGGGCGGCGATGGCAACGATCATCTGTCCGACTCCGATGGCGACGACAGTTTCATCGGCGGCGCGGGCGACGACGAGATCGAGATCATCCGCTATTCGATCGACGGGCGACTGACGTCCAGAACTGACCAGATTTCGATTTCGGGCGGCGACGGCAATGATCGCGTCAATGTTGTTTTCAATGCCTCGACCGAATCGGGCATTCCCGGATTGCGGCGCGACGGACGGCTGACCGTCGATCTGGGTGCCGGGGACGATTTCTTCACCCAGTCGGGCCGCGCCATCACGACGCTCACGCTGGGCGGCGGACGCGACACCGTGGAAATTCTCCCTGATTTCTCGTTATCCCCCGAAGCTGTGGCCTTGACGATTACGGATTTTGCTGCCGGAACGGGTGGCGACGTGCTGGACCTGAACCGTCTTCTGTCGCTCGGTGGGGGCGGTAGCGGCCCCCAGGCATGGGCTGAAGGAAGCAATCCCTTCGCGACCGGCCACCTGCGGCTCGAACGGGCGGGCAACGACACCTTGGTGCTGTTCGATTATGACGGTTTCGGGGGTGCGGGCGGAGATGACGCCGAATATATTGTGGCGCGGCTGCAGGGCGTCCTGCCCGAACAGCTGACGGCGGCCAATTTCACCGGCTATGCGCCCGACGGCTCGGCCGTTGCATCATTGACGCTGACCGGAACCGCGGGGGCCGACACGCTTGTGGGCGGCGGCGGTAACGATACGCTCAACGGCGGGGACGGCAACGACCGGCTGAACGGCGGTTTCGGCGGCGATACGCTGATCGGTGGCAACGGCGACGATATTCTCGAAAGTGGTGGCGGGCTGGGGTCCGACAACCTGTCGGGGGGGATTGGCAACGACACGCTGATCGCGACCGGTGCGGGGACCGACGTCCTGTCGGGCGGCGATGGTCACGACCATATCATCATTACCCGTTCGGGACGCATTTCGCCGATGCCGTCGGAGCTAGTCACCGTGACGGGCGGTGCCGGTAATGATCTGGTCGAATTCACGGGGAACAGCACGGGGCGCCTGCTCGTCGATCTCGGCAGCGGCGACGACCGGATCATTCTCTACAGCATCTTGTCGGCCGGCTATGCCGTGGGTGACGGGATCGAGATCACGACGGGGACCGGGCGCGACACGGTTGAGCTCAGCCTTTCCATGTTCGGCACCGGTACCGGCGATATCGTCATCACCGACTTCACCACGGGCGCGGGCGGCGACAGGCTCGAATGGCTGAGCCTCGCGATTCAGCGGACCTTCGACGACTATTTCCGTGATTCCTTTCCGGTCACCGGTATTTCGGGCCTGAACCTTTTCGCAACCGGTCTGGCAACGCTGACCCAGTCGGGCGCCGATACGATCCTGCGCTTCGATCGGTATCAGGTGATTTTCCGGAACACGACGGCGACCAGCTTCACCGCGGACAATCTCGGCATCGATCCGCTGCACGCGACCCAGCCGGCGACGACCGGCAACGACAGCTTCACCGGTACGGCGGGGCGCGACTATCTTTTCGGCCAGGCCGGCAACGACACGATCGACGGCCTCGACGGCGACGATGTGCTGTGGGGCCAAGCGGGCAACGACACCATCAACGGCGGCCTCGGTAACGATATCATCGACGGCGGGATCGGAGAGGACGTGTTGAACGGCGGCGACGGCGATGACCGGATCATCGGCGTCGGCAAGGATCGGATCGATGCCGGTGCGGGCGACGACACCATCTATGATACTGCCATGTCGACGATCATTGCCGGTACTGGCAATGATGTCATCCGGCTCAACGTCCCATATGAATTGACGCAGAGCGGCGTCGGACTCGGCAGCCTCCAGGCGGGTGACGGCAACGATGTCCTTGCCGGCACCCACATCGCGGGCGCCCTGATCGATGTCTTCAACAAGGGCAGCTATGTCGTCAACATGGGGGCGGGCGACGACTATGTCGTCGATTTCGTCGGCACGATCACGCTTGGCGCCGGCCGGGACACGGTCGAACGGGTGCGCGGGGCGATCACCGATTTCCAAACCGGAAACGGCGGCGATACCTACGACCTGACCGGCTATTCCTATTTCGCCAACGTCGGGGCCGCGGCGAGTTTCGAATATTTTGGGATCAATCCCTTTGCCGCTGGCTATTTGCGGCTGGTGCAACAGGGCGCCAACGTCATCCTGCAATCGGCGCCCTATGGCTTCAACGCGGGCTATGTGCCGGATACCATCGTCACGTTCCGGAACACGACCGTGGCTCAGTTCACTGCCGAAAATTTCGGCGGATATGATCCGCACGCGCGCAACCCCGTGACGACGGTCTTTCGCAGCTCGACGACGATCGACGCCAACCGCACCTATGAGATGAACAATCCGCTGGGGCATGCCGAAAATATGGGGACGGTCGCCTTCCTGCCGACCTCGACGGGCACCTTTATCAATAACGGTACGATCCTCTTTAACATCACCGGGTTTGTGACGGGACCATCACCCTATGTGACATCGGCCGCAGGTCTCGTCGTAAGCGACCGCAACACGTCGTCGACCTTCGTCAATTCGGTCGATGGCGAGATCCGCGCGAACATGTCTGCCACCTACGAGGATGGTGCTGTTGTCAAAGACCCGACACAGCTCTTCGCGACCGGGTTGAGGCTGAGCGGCAGTTTCACAAATCATGGCATAATTTCCGCCCACTCCGCGGTTGGAGGAAGCGCAGTGGCGGTCGGCGTATCAGGCGGAACGCTCCATAACACTGGCACCATCCTTGCGACATCGGCCTATCAGGCAGCTGGTGTTACCGTCACCACCGGTGCCCAACTGGACAACACGGGTACGATCCGCGCCGAGGGCGGCTATCTGGCGATCGGGGTCAGCGGTTCCAACCTGCCGATGCAGAATGGCCTGCACAACGCCGGCATGATCATCGCGCGGACCGACGCATCGTCGCCCTATGCGTCGATCGGCGTGATGGTGCAGTCCTCGGCGCTTCCGGGACCTGCGCCGATATGGAGCAATGCGGGGCAGATTACGGCTGACATCGGCTACTATTTCTATGATTTTACCGACGATGGAATTGCCGAGATATTGCACAACAGCGGCACGATCACCGGCACGATCCTGATCAACAAGGGTGATGATCAGGTCATCAACAGCGGGCAAATCAACGGCGACGTCTTGCTCGACAACGGCAACGACACCTATGACGGCCGTGCGGGACAGATCAACGGCGCGGTGTGGGGCGGTAACGGCGACGACACGCTGCTCGGCGGTCAGGGGGCCGATGTGTTCCTCGGTGGCGCCGGAGCCGATGTGATCTCCGCGGGCGGTGGAGACGACTATGTCGAGGGCGGCTTTGGCAGCGACACGCTCGACGGCGGCGCCGGGACCGACATCCTGTCCTATTTCTACTCCTCCTCCGTGGTCACCGCCAATCTTGCCCTGGGCACGGTTATCGGCGGTGGCAGCACCGACTATGTCCGCAATTTCGAATTCTTTGTCGGGTCGCAGGGGAACGACGTCATCGTCGGCAGCGGCCTCGGCGAGCGGATCTACGGCGAGGGTGGCAACGACCAGATCGACGGCGGCGGCGGCGACGACATCCTGTTCGGCGGCGCGGGCGTCGATACGCTCACCGGCGGCAGCGGCAACGACATCTTCGAATTCCAGGCCGGCGGCGGTCGCGACGTTGTCACGGACTTCGCCAATGGCGACCGCATCAACATCTACGGCTATGCCGCAGCGATCGCGATCGAGCAGTCGGGAGCCGATACGATCATCCGTCTGTCGGCGAACGACAGCCTGCTGCTGCGCGACACCGATGCTACCACGCTGACCACCGCGAACCTCAGCTTCAAGGGCGCGGTCGCGCCGATCCAGACTCCGCGCTTCGTTTTCGACACGATCGAAACCGCATCCAACCTTGTGCTCGGGGCGGGAACACAAATCGTCCTCGGCGACACCGGTTCGGAAAACCCGCTTTTCGAAGATACGCGTTCGGTCGGGATTCTGCAGGAGGGGGAGAATTACATATCCTCGCTGTGGAATGGCGGAACCTTCCGCATGACGACGACGCTGGGCGATCTCCTGACGATCGGCGTGTTCGGCCTCTGGGACAAATTCGTGAACCAGGCGGGTGCGATTTTCGAGATAACGGCGCAGAACGCCTCGGCACTCGGCGGCTCTTATTTCCAGTCGGTCTGGAATGCTGGCCAGATTCGCGTAACGTCGAACGATGGCGACGCGACCGCCTTCATGGACCTGAATTTGCAGGACGGGGTCTTTGTGAACAGCGGAACGATCGCCGTGACGGCGACGGGCCGCGCGGCTGGCGCGATACAAGACTATAATTCGGCCAGTCCCGAGCATTTCTTCAACAGCGGCAGCATCATCGCGTCCGGCGGCACGGGAGCCATCGCTCTCGGAATTCGGGCGCCCTATCGCGGCGATGTCGATGTCGTCAATTCGGGCACGTTGACGGCGAATGACAATGGCGCGCCTGGGGATAGCGTGGCCATCCTCTTCGACGAGTTCTCGTCGCTTTCGGAGGTCTGGAACCGCGGCACGATCAACGGCGACTACGCCATTCGCGTGACCGACCTGGACTTCTACGAACAATTTGCGTCGGAAACGGGGTTGCGCGTTTACAACAGCGGGACGATCAACGGGATCGTCGCGCTCAGCAGCTATGCCGACATCGTCGTCAACACGAACGCTATCAATGGGCAGGTTCGGCTGGGCGGCGGTGACGATATCTTCGACGGCCGGGGCGGCCGTCTGACCGGCGATCTTCGTGGCGGTGCGGGCAACGACACACTGCTGACCGGCGCGGGCAACGACAATCTGTTCGGCGATACGGGCGACGACATATTGTCGGGCGGGGCCGGCAACGACACGCTGACGGGCGGAGCCGGGCGCGACAGTTTCCGGTTGGAAACCGGCTTTGGTGACGATATCGTCACCGACTTCCAGACCGGCAGCGCCCACGACTATATCGATGTCGCGGGCTATACCGCCTATCAGTCGATCACCCAGAGCGGCAACGACGTCCTCATCCGCTTCTCGGCAACCGACAGCCTGCTCATCCGCGGGACGACGGTCGCGGCGATCACGCCGACGATGATCCGCTTTGGCGCTGCTCCGATCGCCGCCCAGCCGATCCCGACCGCCCCGGTGGCGCCGGCGGCGCCGCCGCCCGTCCTCGCAACCGACGTCGCGCGCGCCTTCGCTCCGGTATTCGGGACGGCGGGCAACGATATGATAACGGGCGGCACCGGCCCCGACGACCTGCGCGGGCTGGCGGGCAACGACACGCTTGATGGCCTGACTGGCAGCGACCTGCTCTACGGTGGTCGCGGCGACGACGTCTATCATGTCGATGTCGCCAGTGACCTGATCTTCGAGGCGGCGGGCGAGGGCATCGACACCGCGATCGCGACCGCCGGCTATTACCTCTATGCCAATGTAGAAAATCTGACGTTGGCGGCCAACGCGGGCCATATCTTCGGCGTGGGCAACAATCTCGCCAACACCATCCTCGGCAATGCCGGGTCGAACCTGCTGCTCGGCGGCGACGGCGACGATGTCGTCCGCGGCGGAGATGGGGTCGATAGCCTGTTCGGCGAAAACGGCGCCGACCAACTGTTCGGCGACGCCGGGATCGACTATCTGGTCGGCGGCATCGGCAACGACATCCTCGACGGCGGAGCCGATGCCGACGCGCTCTATGGCGAGGATGGCAACGACACGCTGATCGGCGGCGCGGGCTTCTTTACCGACATCCTCGTCGGCGGCGCGGGCAACGACATATTGCGCGGCAATTCGGGGCTCGGCGATTACGACCTGATGGACGGCGGCGCGGGGAACGACAGCTACTATGTCGACACCCCCGATGACCTGACCTTCGAGGCGGTCGGCGGCGGGACCGACACCGTCTATGCCAACATCAACGGCGCCGGCTATTATCTCTACGCCAATGTCGAAAATCTGGTGCTGGAGGGCAATACGCCGTTCGGGGTCGGCAACGATCTCGCGAACCGGCTGACCGGCAATGCGACCGGCAACTATCTGCTTGGCGGGCGCGGCAACGACACGCTGAACGGCAAGGCCGGAAACGACGTGCTGTTTGGCGAGAGCGGCGCGGACACCTTCATATTCGAACGCGGCACCGGCGGCGACGTGATCGGCGATTTCGCGCGCGGAACCGACAAGATCGACCTGTCGGCCTTCGGTTTCGCGAGCTTCGCGGCGCTGCAGGCGACCTTTGTGCAAGCGGGCGCCGACGGCGCGATCCAATTGGGTTCGGGCGACCTGATCGTGTTGCACGGGGTCGATATGGCGGCGCTTGCCTCGGCCGATTTCATCCTGTCGGCGTCATCGCCAAAGCTCGATCCGTTCGAAGCGGCGGGCAAGATCGACGCCCTGTTCGTCGGCGACGCCGATGTGGATCATATGCCGATCCGCTTCGGCGCGCAGATCCACGGCGCATGGATCGACCAGGGTTTCTGGGCCTGATATGAAAATCTTTTCAGGTTCGTCCGATCCACGTCCATGATATCCTATCGCTTTCCTTCCATCCGTTTTTCAGCCGAATAGGGTCGTTCCATGGTTCTTTCCACCCGCCTCCAGACTGTCGGCGAAAGCGGCAATGTCTTCATCGATACGCTCGTCTATGGCGTCGCCTTTCGCCCCGCGACGACGGTGATCTATGCGTTGCAGGGAAATCCGGGCGATACCGGGCTGAACGGCGGCGCCTTGTGGGCCGCCAACGGTGCGGCCGGCGCCTATGCCGCCGCGCTCGCAAGCTGGGCCGCGGTGGCCAACATCCATTTCCAGGCCGCGACGACCGCCTATGACGGCACGGGCAGCCGCGCCAGCTACGACTTTGTCGGCCAGTTGAGCACCAGCCTGCCGTCCGATGTCCTGGGACAGCATACGCTGCCGACGACCGGCGACATGGTCGGTCAGTTTAACACGACGATCTCCTATTTTACCACCGCGAGCAATCAGGCCGGCGGTCTCAGCTTCCTGACCTTCGTGCACGAGCTGGGTCATGGCATCGGACTGCTGCATCCGCATGCCGATGAGCCGGGCGATGACAGCTTCCCCGGCCTCGGCGACGCGTTCTCGACCGGGCCGTTCGGCCTCAACCAGGGCATCTTCACCACGATGACCTATAATGACGGCTATGAGGACGTCGGCAGATCCCCGTCGGTCAATTATGGCTGGCAGATGGGGCCCGGGGCTTTCGATATCGCTGCGGTGCAGTTCCTCTATGGCGCGAATACCAGCACCGGCGCCGGCAACACCACCTACACCATGCCGACGCTTAACCAGGCTGGCACGGGCTGGATGACGATCTGGGACGTCGGGGGAACCGATACCATCTCGGCACAGGGTAGCCAACTCGATGCGATCATCGACCTGCGGGCGGCCACCCTGCGCAACGAGGAAGGCGGCGGCGGGTTCGTCTCGCGCAATGGCGGCGTGCTGGGCGGCGTCACCATCGCCAACGGGGCCGTCATCGAAAATGCGATTGGCGGCAATGGCGACGATTTGCTGGTTGGTAACGGCGCGAACAATAGCCTGACGGGTGGCACGGGTTGGGACACGGTCGATTATTCGCATGCGACAGGGCCGCTGACGATCAACCTCCAGACCGGGGTCGCGACGGGAGATGGCAGCGATACGCTCAGCGGCATCGAACATGTCGTCGGGGGCAGCGGCGACGACGTCATCACGGCGTTCAACGGCCTCAGCATCGTCAACGGATCGCAGGATATGATCAAGACGGCGGCGCAGCGGAACAATTCGGACGCGACCGCCATGTCGCTCGACGGCCGCTTCTCGTCGCATGCCGGTGACCCCACGATCCAGGCGGTTGGCGCGGGTGTCAACAGCGTCACCGTCCACGCCGAGGGCGGCGATCAGGAAGATCTCTACAGTTTCACACTGTCGGCGGGAACGACGATCACGATCGATATCGACAGTAGCTTTCGGCTCGACGCGATAGTCGGGCTCTATGGCCCTTCGGGTTTCCTCGCGTTTAACGATGATTCAGAAGGAGGACTCGACACCGGATCGGCGAATCTCCGCGACAGCTTTCTGACCTTCACTGCGGCGACCGCGGGCACCTACAGGGTCGTCGTCTCGGCCTATAATCCTGAGACGAATGGTGCGGGCCGTATCGCGGTGGGCAGTTCCTATACGCTCAACATTTCGGCCGCCAACACCATTACTGCGGCGGGCACGATCCTCCTCGGCTCAACGCTCGACGGCGGCGCAGGCAACGACACGCTCAACGGCGGTGCGGGTATCGATACGTTGATCGGGGGCATCGGCAACGACATGCTGAATGGCGGTGCGGGCGCCGACCTGATGTACGGCGGCACCGGCAACGACAATTATGTCATCGATGCGCAGGGCGACCTGACCTTCGAAGGCCTGAACGGCGGCACCGACACGGTGACAGCATCGGTCGGCCACTATCTCTACGCCAATCTCGAAAACCTGACCCTCGCGACCGGCGCGGGCGACATTTTCGGGGTCGGCAACGAACTGGCGAATACGCTCCAGGGCAATGCGGGGGCGAACCTGCTGCTCGGCGGTCTCGGCGACGACGTGATCCGCGGTGGTGCGGGCGTCGACAGCTTGTTCGGCGAAGCCGGTGTCGATCAGTTGTTCGGCGATGCCGGGATCGATTATCTGGTGGGCGGTCTCGGCAACGACATCCTCGACGGCGGCGCTGACGCCGACGCGCTTTATGGCGAGGACGGCGACGATACGCTGATCGGCGGCGCGGGCTTCTTTACCGATATCCTTGTCGGCGGTGCGGGCAACGACATATTGCGCGGGGCCTCGGGTCTTGGAGACTATGATCTCATGGACGGCGGTGCGGGCAACGACATTTATTATGTCGACACCCCCGATGACCTGACCTTCGAAGCGGTCGGCGGCGGGGCCGACACCGTCTATGCCAACATCAATGGTGCCGGCTATTATCTCTATGCCAATGTCGAAAATCTGGTGCTGGAGGGCAATACGCCGTTCGGGGTCGGCAACGATCTCGCGAATCGGCTGACCGGCAACGCGATCGGCAATTATCTGCTCGGCGGGCGCGGCAACGACACGCTGAATGGCAAGGGCGGCAACGATGTGCTGTTCGGCGAGGGCGGAGTGGACACCTTTGTCTTCGAACGCGGCACCGGCGGCGACGTGATCGGCGATTTCGCGCGTGGCACCGACAAGATCGACGTCTCGGCCTTTGGTTTCGCAAGCTTCGGGGCGCTGCAGGCGGGCTTCACCCAGGTCGGCGCGAACGGCGCCATCAACCTTGGCAATGGCGACTTCATCGTCCTCCACAATGTGACGATGAGCCAACTGACCCAGGGCGATTTCATCCTGTCGGCGACGGCGGGCAAACCGGACCTGTTCGGGGACGGCGCAAAAGCTGTCGAAGACGCCGCCTTCGCTCCCGATGCCGGTACGCCCGTGCTCGACTGGCATCCCGATCACTGGACGGCGCAATATCATACCGCGTATCAACTCGGCTTCGTGTGAGCTTGCGGTGATGCCCTATGCGGTTTCGATCGATGATCCCGGGGTGGCCGATGCGCATGATATGCTGTCGCCGGCAAAAAACGTGCTGCGATCCCACATCGTTGCGCTTGAACAATTGCTCGACGGCCTCGACGACACGCTGCTCAAGCTTGCAATCAGGATCGCCGCCTGCCGCGGGCGTGTGATCCTGACCGGCATCGGCAAGTCGGGGATCGCCGCCAGAAAGATCGCGGCCAGCCTTGCTGCGCGCGATGTCGCGGCGACCTTCATGCACGGCGCCGACGCGCTGCACGGCGATCTCGGGATGGTACGGGCGGACGATATCGTGATTGCGATCACGATATCGGGCGCGTCGAGCGAGTTGTTGTATGTCATCCGCCATGCCCGGTCGATCGGCGCCGAGACGGTGGCGATCACCGCGGCGCCGGACGAGGCCGTGCCGGCATCGTGCGACCATGTCATCGCGATACCGGCACTCGACACCGCATGCGATTTCGGCATCGCGCCTTTTTCCTCGACCATCGCGAGCATCGCGGTCGGCGACGCGCTGACGATGCTCGTGGCGCGCGAAATAGCGTTCAGCCGCAATCAGTTCGCGCGGCTGCACCCCGCCGGCCGGATCGGCGGTCGCTTCCTGTCGGTTTGTGAATTGATGCTGCAGGACGACGCGCTTCCCATGGTCGGCCCCGATGCGCCGGTCGAACAGGTGATCGCGGAGGCGTCGCGAACCGGCATCGGCGCCTGTGCGGTCGTCGATGCGAACCGGATGCTGCTGGGCATCGTCACCGACGGCGACATCCGACGGCATTTCCTGGACGGCAGCGAAAGCCCGGCGTCGGGCATCATGACCGCCGACCCCGTCACGGTTGGCGACGATACCGACCAGCACGATGCCTTTGCGATCATGCGCGGCCATCGCATCGCGGTGTTGCCGGTGATGGCCGCCGATGGCCGGACGCTGGTCGGCATGCTCAATATCCAGGACATGCTGCAGGCCGGCTATCCCGAAAAGTGAGTGATGCGCGCCGCGATGTCCTGATCATCATCCCCGCGCGTTTCGGCTCGCTGCGCTTTCCTGGCAAGCTGCTGTCGCCGCTGCGCGGCGCTGACGGCGTCTCCCGTCCGCTGGTCGAACATAGCTGGCGGGCGGCGAATGCCCTGCGCGACCTCGCCGATATCGTGATCGCGACCGATGATCGCGCGATCGCCGATGTGGCGTCCGGTTTCGGCGCGCGCTGCGTGATGACTTCCGCCACCGCACGCAACGGGACCGAACGTTGTGCCGAAGCCGTCGCGTCACTGGCGGAGGCTCCGTCGCTGGTTATCAATCTGCAGGGCGATTCGCCGGCGATCGATCGTGCGCATGTTGCGGCGTTAATCGCGGCGTGGCGCGCCGGTGCCGGCGCCGTCCTCACCGCCTTCGTTCGTTGCTCAGGGGAGATGCGGGCGCATCTTGCGGGCGAGATTGCCGCTGGACGGCCATCGGGGGTTTTTGCCGTCGCCGACGGCGCCGGGAACGCCCTCTATTTTTCGCGTTCGCCGATCCCTTCGGGCGTCAATGCCGAATGGAAGCTGCATCTGGGTCTCTATGCCTATGAGCCAGCGATGCTGGCGCGCTATGCGGGCTGGCAGGCTGGTGCGCTCGAAGTCGCAGAAAGCCTGGAACAGCTACGATTTCTCGAAAATGGCCAGCCGATTGCGCTGGTCGAGGTCGATCCCGTCGCGGGGGGCTATGGCGATGTCAACTATCCCTCGGACGTCGAAAAGGTCGAGGCGCTGCTGCGCGAGCGCGGCGACTTTTGACCGGCGGGTGTCACTGCCGAAAAGCGTGGTTGATCTGGTCGAGCAGCGGTTTCAGCAGATAGGACATCAGCGACCGGCTGCCGGTGCGCAGGAACACCTCCGCCGGCAATCCCGCGCGAAGCTGGGTATGGATCGGCATGTTGCGGGTCGTGACCGGCAGTTCGACGCGAATGCGGAAAAAGGGCGGGCCACCCCGGCCGTCGTCGGTGGCATCGGCGGCAAGATAGATGAGCTTGCCGGCAAGTTCGGGCGTGACATTCTGTTCGAGCGTCGGGAACATGATCCGTGCCGGCTGTCCGACCTTCAACTGGTCGATATCGGAAGGCCGCACGCTTGCTTCGACGATCAGGGCATCCTTGTCGGGCACGATCTGCGCGATCGGGGTGCCGCCGGGAACCGCGCTTCCGATCGTTGTAAAGGCCAGCTTTTCGATCACCCCCGCCGCCGGAGCCCGTACGACGGAGCGTGAAAAGCGGTCGTCGGCGTCGGCAATACGGATGCGCTGGTCGGCGATCGCGGCGTCGACCTGGGCCAGTTCGGCGCCGGCTTCGGCGCGGCGCGATTGTTCGATGGTGAGTTTTTGCTCACGGACTTCGGAAATGCGCGCGTTGGTCTGCGCGATATTCGCCTCGAGCGCGCCGATCGACCCTTCGAGTTCGACCGCCTGGCGTTCGAGCTGGTTGAGCCGGTTCACCGTGACCAGCCGCTTTTCATATAGCTGCCGCAGACCGGCCAGCTCGGGCTGGATGATTTCGAGCTGTCGCCGCGCCGAACTGATCTGGACGCGATAGCTTTGATTGAGCTCGTTGAACTGCGAAATCCGCTCGTCGAGCAGCCGGCGGTTGCCGGTCATCTCGCTCTGGCGCAGTTGCAACAATCGCAGTTCCTGCGCCAGCGCGGCGCGGGCCTCGTCATCGGCGGGCGGCGGATATCCTGCGGGCCAGCGCATCTGCGAACGGCCCGATCGTTCGGCATCGAGCCGCGCCTGCCGCGCGAGCAACTGGTCCAGCGACTGGTTGCTGAGTTCGGAACTCGGTCCCGACACGTCGGTCGCGAATTCCATCACGATGTCATTCTCGCGCACCCGATCGCCGTCCCGAACGAGCAGGCGCGACAGGATGCCGCCGGTGGGATGCGCGATCGTCTTCACCCGCGATTCAGCCGACAGCGCGCCGCTGCCGACGACCGCGCCGTCGATCTGCACGATCGTTGAGATGGCCAGCAGCACGGCGATGATCCCCGCCATCAACCACAGCGCGCGCCGCATCCGCGTCGCAAGCGCGGCGGCAATGTCGGGCGACGAAACGCTCACTGCTGCGGCAGCGGGAGTCCCCGTTGGCTGGTCCTGAGCGTCGGTCATAGCGGCCTAATTCACGGCCTTCAGGCCGCCGTCGCGCGGCGCCTGTTTCGCGCCCTGCGCGAGCGCCGCCAACACCTTGTCACGCGGTCCCCATGCTGCGACCTTGCCGTCGCGAAGCACCAGCAGCTTGTTGGTCGAACTCAAAATGCGCGTCTGATGGGTGACCAGCAAGGTGATCGCACCACGACCCTGCGCGCGCTTGATCGCTCCCGCCAGCGCCGCCTCGCCCTCGGGATCGAGGTTGGAATTGGGCTCGTCGAGCAAAAGCAGGAACGGATCGCCATAGAGCGCACGGGCGAGGGCTATACGCTGGCGCTGGCCGGCCGACAGATTATGCCCGCCCGACCCGATTTCGGTTTCATACCCGCCGGGCAGCGAGACCACCAGGTCGTGGACCCCGGCCTGCTGCGCCGCCGCCAAAATCTGGTCCGACCCCGCCGTCGGCAAGAAGCGGCCGATATTCGCCGCGACGCTGCCCGACAAAAGCCCGACTTCCTGCGGCAAATAACCCAGATAGCTGCCGAGTTCGTCGCCCTCCCACTGGTCGAGCATCGCGCCGTCGAGCCGGATGCCGCCGCGCACCGGCGGCCATATCCCGGCAAGGCCGCGCAGCAGCGAAGATTTTCCCGATCCGCTCGGGCCGATCACCCCGATGACGTCGCCTGCCTGCGCGTCGAAACTGACGTCGGCGATCGCGATCCGGTCGCTGCCGGCGGGAACGAGGGTGAGCCGGTCGACCTGCAACTGTTTCGTCGGCCGCGGCAGGCGAACGGGCTTTGCGGTCTCTTCGGCATGTTTGCCGAGCATCTCGTCGAGCCGGGTCCAGCTTTGCCGGGCCGCGACGAAGCCGCGCCACTGCGCGATCGCCTGATCGATCGGCGCCAGCGCGCGGCCGGCGAGGATCGAGCTGGCGAAGATGATTCCGCCCGACGCCTTGCCGTCGATCACCAGCAGCGCGCCGACGCTGAGCACCGCCGATTGCAGGAAGATGCGAAAGATGCGTCCGGTTCCGCCCGCGCGGGCGACGATCCGGCTGATGCGGTTGCTTTCATCCTGATAGGCGCCGTCGCTCTGCCGCAGCCGCGACGAGAGGGTTCCGGTCATGCCCAGCCCCTTCAGCGTCGCAGCGTTCTGGAAGCTCATTTCCTGATCCTGCCCGCGCGTATAGCGCAGCGGTTCGAGCAGGGTCATGTTCTTCGCGATCGACCGCTCGGTGTGCCAGGTCAGCAGCGCGAGCACGATGATGCCGGCCAGCGTCGCGACACCCAGCCACGGATGCAGCAGGAACAGGACCGCGAGAAAGAAGATCACCCACGGCAGGTCGATGAAGGCGGCGGGTCCCGAACCCGACATGAAACCACGAATATGGTCGAGGTCCTGCGTCGGGCGCGGCCTGCCCGGCGGCGGGGCGATGGCGAACTGCCACTGCAACTGCTCGATCCGCGGCGACAGCTTGTCGCCGAACGCCCGCCCGATATCGACGAGCATCTGCGCGCGCGATACGTCGAGCACGCCATGAAAGACGAAGGCGAGGCCGAACAGGACGAACAGCCCGAACAGCGTCGCCCCGCTGCCGCTCGGCAGCACCCGGTCATAGACCATCATCAGGAAGATTGAGCTGGCGAGCGCGAGGACGTTGATGAAGGCGCTGAGCCCGCCGACGACCATCAACGGTCCGCGGAGCGAGCGAAGGGCATCGGCCAGTTCGGAATTCTTGGATAACCGCAACCGAACCATCGACCGAATAAACTCCCCGCTTTCAGCTGGCTGCATAGGGTGACACGCCCGAAAGCGCAATCGGAAGCCGTTGGGGGAGATGGTGAGCCTTGCTGGGTTCGAACCACGCCCGATCTACTTGGCGATCGGGCCGCGGGTGACTCGCTGGTTCGCAGGGCGAGACTGGAGGTGGTGAGCCCTGCTGGGTTCGAACCAGCGACCTACTGATTAAAAGTCAGTTGCTCTACCGACTGAGCTAAGGGCCCATCGCGGTGCCTCGAAAAGGTCGCCCGCGAAGTGAGCCGTCGCCCTAGTGCGCCGATGCGTTCCGGTCAACCGGCTTTGCCCGCACCAGTTTCGCCGCGAGCTGGCGGACGCTGCGGCCGAGCAGCGGGTGCTGCCAGTCGGGCGCGATCGCGCGCAGCGGGCCGAGGACGAAAGCGCGGCTCGCCATGGCGGGGTGCGGGATGGTGAGATCGCGGTCGGCCCAGGTGCCGCCCGACCAGAGCAATATGTCGAGGTCGAGGGTTCGCGCGCTCCAGCGTTGCCCGGTGCGGCGGCCGAATGCGGCTTCGATCGCCTGCAGTCGCCCCAGCATCTCGGACGGGGAAAGCGGCGAGGCGACAAGCGCGACGGCATTGGCATAGCGGCGCCGCGACGGGCCGATCGGCTCGCTGGCGATGATCGGGCTGGCATCGACGGGTTCGATGTCGTCGCTTTCGAGTGCGGTGAGCGCCGCCATCAGCACCGCGCGCGGGTCGCCGAACCGCGCGTGGCGGCGGTTCGAGCCAAGGCCGATCGCATAGAGGGCCAAGGGGACGCGGGATGGCGTTGCGTTGCTCACGGGCTTGCGCCTATCGCAGGCGGGTGGAGATTGTAAGCCCTTTGCCCGGCACCGAACCGCCGCGCGACTGTCCGCGCTGCCCGCGGCTGGTGGCATTCCGGGCCGCGTGCCGCGCCGAATATCCCGATTGGTGGAACGCCCCCGTCCATGCCTTTGGCGATCCCGGCGCCTGGCTCGTGCTCGCCGGCCTCGCCCCGGGCAAGCACGGCGCCAACCGCACCGGACGGCCCTTCACCGGCGATTATGCCGGCGACCTCTTGTTCGCGACGCTCGCCGAGTTCGGCCTCAGCCGCGGCCGCTACGATGCCCGCGTCGACGACGGCCTGACCCTCGACGGTGCGATCATCGTCAACAGCGTCAAATGCCTGCCGCCGCAAAACAAGCCGACGCCGCAGGAAATCGCTGCCTGCCGCCCGTTTTTCGAAACGCAAATGGCTGCGCTTCCCAAGGTCCGCGTGATCATCGCGCTGGGCAAGATCGCGCATGACGCGGTCGTCCGGTCATTCGGCGGCCGCTTCGCCGCCTATCCCTTCGCCCATAGCGCCGTCCATGCACTCCCCGATGGTCGGCACCTCGTCGATAGCTATCACTGCTCGCGCTACAACACGAACACCGGGCGGCTAACCGCGGCGATGTTCGCCGATGTCTTCCGCACCGCGCTGGCGCTCCGCGATCAGACCAGCGGCCCGAACTCCTCGACCAGCGAACGGTAAAGCGCGCGCTTGAACGGCACGATCAATTTCTCGATCTCGTTCAGGTCGGACCAGCGCCAGGCGCGAAACTCCTGATGTTCGGTCGCGATATTGACGTCGCTGTCCTCGCCCATGAACCGCATCAGGAACCAGTGCTGGCGCTGGCCGCGATATTTGCCGCCCCACATCTTGCCGATCAGATGGTCGGGCAGGTCATAGAAATATTCCTCGCGGCTGCGTGCGATGATCTCGACCAGCCCGCCATGCACCCCGGTTTCCTCGCCGAGTTCGCGGATCGCCGCCATCTCGGCGTCCTCGCCGGGGTCGATCCCGCCCTGCGGCATCTGCCAGGCCTCGCTCGTCGTATCGAGCCGCTGCCCGACGAACACCCGCCCGTCGCGATTGGCCAGCATCACCCCGGCGCAGGGGCGATAGGGCAGGCTGCTATGATCGATCATGCCGTCGCGGTCGCTTCGGCGACCATCGCCTTGAGCATGGTCAGCGCGCCCTTGATGTCGTCCTTGGCGCTCGGAATGCCCTGCGACAGGTTGATATAGCCGTGGATCGTGCCCGCGCCCTCGCGGTAAACCGTCGTCACCCCCGCCTCGACCAGCTTGGCGGCATAGGCGCGGCCCTGATCGCGCAGCGGATCGAGCCCTGCCGTGACCAGCAGCGTCGGCGGCAGGCCCTCGGCCGGGAAATCGAGCGGCGACGCGCGATAGTCGGCGGGGTCGGCGGCATATTGATCGCTGAACCAGGTCATGCTGCCCTGGGTCAGCAAATGGCCCTCGCCGAAATCGCGGTAGCTTTGCCAGTCGTCGTGGGTGGTCACCGCGGGATAGATGGGGTGAATCGCGATCACCGGCTTCGACGCCGGCTTGTCGCGCAGCGTCAGCGCGGTCGCGATGGTCAGATTGCCGCCCGCGCTTTCGCCCGCCAGCACAAGCCCGGTGCAAGGGATATTGTCGGCGACCCAGCGCGTCGCCGCCTCGCAATCCTCGGGCGCGGCGGGAAAGGGATGTTCGGGCGCAAGCCGATAATCGACCGCGATCACCGGCATGTCGAGCTGGCGCGCCGCCTCGGCGCACCAGCCGTCGTGCGTGTCGAGGTCGCCGATCACCCAGCCGCCGCCATGATAGAAGACCAGCACCGGACCGGTCTCGCGATCGGGTCGGCTGTCATAATGGCGGATCGCGATATCGCCGGCGGGGCCGGGGATGCTGCGGTCTTCGACCTTCGCGATCTCGCCGCGCGGGCTGTCGGCCATCTGGGTCATCACCCGGAACATTTCGCGAGCGCCCTCGGCCGGCATCTCCTCCATCTTCGGGCCTTCCTGTGCATTCAGGAAGGCAAGAAAGGCCGCCACATCGGGGCGCGTGTAGTGGGTGGTGCCGTCGGTCATCCTGTTCGTCCCTCGCTTATGTTGTTGGCGCAGCTATTCGGCATCGCGGCCGATAATTCAATGGCAATTGGCAACCGATCTCGTCGCCTATGGCGCGCATTCGCTTTGCAGCGCACAATTTTTTCTGAATTGCGGCATCGCGCCGACGGGCCTAGGCCGATGTCACAGGTTCGCAAAATTCAAAGGCAGAGATAGAAAATGGCGAGTGCGGTAGAGGACCGAGCCGACAATCGGCAGTCCCCCCTTTCCGATGCAGTGGTGGTTCGATTTGCCGGCGATAGCGGCGACGGGATGCAGTTGACGGGTGGCCAGTTCACCCTGTCGTCGGCGCTCGCGGGCAACGACTTCGCGACCTTCCCCGACTTCCCCGCCGAGATCCGCGCGCCGCAGGGCACGTTGTTCGGCGTGTCGGCGTTCCAGATCAATTTCGGGTCGTCGGCGATCGATACCGCGGGCGACGCGCCCGACGTCCTCGTCGCGATGAACCCCGCGGCGCTCAAGACCAATGTGCCGTCGCTCAAGCAGGGCGGGCTTATCATCGCCGACGAGGGTGAGTTCAACGACCGCAACCTCGCCAAGGCGAAATATGACGCCAACCCGCTCGAGGATGGCAGCCTCGCCAAATGGCAGCTGCTCAAGCTCAACATCAGTCAGTTGACGGTGGAAGCGGTCAAGCAATTTGGGCTTGGCACCAAGGACGCGCTGCGCTGCAAGAATATGTGGACGCTGGGGCTCGCGCTCTGGATGTTCGACCGCGACCGCCAGCCTCTGATCGACTGGCTCAACGGAAAATTCGCCAAGGATCCGAATCTCGCCGCCGCCAACGTCGCGGCGCTGAACGCCGGCCACGCTTATGGCGAGACTGCGGAGCTTGCCGGACCGCTCAAACAGCATCATGTCGACCCCGCGCCCGCCGCACCGGGCCTCTATCGCACCCTGACCGGCGCGGAGGGCATTGCACTCGGCCTCGTCGCGGGCGCACAGCTTGCGAAGCTGCCGATGTTCTTCGGCGGCTATCCGATCACCCCTGCGTCGGCGATCCTGCATCACCTGTCGCGGCTCAAGGAATATGACGTCACGACCTTCCAGGCCGAGGACGAAATCGCGGCGATCTGTTCGGCGATCGGCGCCAGCTATGGCGGTTCTCTCGGCGTGACCAGCTCGTCGGGCCCCGGCATCGCGCTCAAGGGCGAGGCGATGGGCCTCGCGATCATGACCGAACTGCCGCTCGTCATCGTCAATTCGCAGCGCGGCGGTCCGTCGACCGGCCTGCCGACCAAGACCGAGCAATCGGACCTCTATCAGGCGGTCTACGGCCGCAACGGCGACGCGCCGCTGCCGGTCATCGCCGCGCGCTCGCCCGGCGACGCGTTCGACTGCGCGATCGAGGCGGTGCGCATCGCGGTCCAATATATGACCCCGGTGATGTTGCTCACCGACGGCTATATCGCCAATGCCGCCGAACCCTGGGCGGTCCCCGACCTGACGACTTACGAGGCGTTCCCGGTCGAATTCCTCACCGAAGTGCCCGAAGGCGGGTTCAAACCCTATGGCCGCGACGAAAATCTCAAGCGCCCGTGGGTCAAGCCCGGCACCCCCGGCCTGCTCCACCGCATCGGCGGGATCGAGAAGGAACTCGACACCGGCCACATCAACTACGAGGCGTCGAACCATCAGGCGATGACCGACATCCGCAAGGACAAGATCGACGGCATCAAGGTACCCGATCAGGTCGTCGAACTGGGTGCCGAGGGCGGCAAGCTCGCGGTCGTCGGCTGGGGCTCGACCTTCGGCCCGATCCATCAGGCCGTGCGCCGTAAGCGCGCCGAGGGCGCCGACGTCAGCCATATCCACATCCGCCACATCTGGCCGCTGCCCGCCAACCTCGGCGAACTGCTCAAAAGCTATGACAAGGTGATCGTGCCCGAAATGAACACCGGCCAATTGAAGACCGTGCTGCGCGATCAATATCTGGTCGATGCGAAACCGGTGAACAAGGTGTCGGGCCAGCCCTTCACCATCGCCGAAATCGAAGCCGCCATCGAGGAGGCACTGGCATGAACGAGATGACCACCATCGCGCGGACCACGACGCTCAAGGATTGGGAAACCGATCAGGAAGTCCGCTGGTGCCCCGGCTGCGGCGACTATGCGATCCTCAAGGCGGTGCAGCGCACCATGCCCGAAATCGGCACCGCGCCCGAGAATACCGTGTTCATCAGCGGCATCGGCTGCTCGTCGCGCTTCCCCTATTATATGGAAACCTATGGCTTCCACACGATCCACGGCCGCGCGCCGGCGTTCGCGACGGGGCTGAAGCTCGCCAATCCGGGGCTCGACATCTGGATCGTCACCGGCGACGGCGACGGGCTGTCGATCGGCGGCAACCACACGATGCACCTCATTCGCCGCAATCTCGATTGCCAGATCATGCTGTTCAACAACGAGATCTACGGGCTGACCAAGGGCCAATATTCGCCGACCAGCCGCGTCGGCACCTCCAGCCCCTCGACGCCTTATGGTTCGGTCGATCGCCCCGCGCAGCCCGCCGCCTTCGCGCTCGGCGCCGGTGCCCGCTTCGTCGCACGCGGCTTCGACGTGTCGAAAAAGCTGCCCGAAGTGCTCAAGGCCGCCCATGCCCACAAGGGCGCGGCGTTCATCGAGATTTTCCAGAATTGCATCGTCTATAACAAGGACGTGTTCGAGGATTTCGCCGCCCCCAAGGGCGCCGAGGACCGCCAGCTCTGGCTCGAGAATGGCGAGCCGATGCTCTTCGCCAAGGGCACCAAGGGCATCGCGCTCGACAGCGTGGAACTGCACCTCAAGGTCGTCGACGTCGTCGATGGCGACTGGCAGTCGGCAGGCGTGATCGTCCACGACGTCACCAACCGCAGTGTTGCGCACATGCTCGTCGAAATGCGCTTCGGCGAATTCCCGATGGCGCTCGGCGTCCTCTACGACGACCCGCGCCCGACCTTCGAAGCCGACGTCTGGCGCCAGAACAAGGCGGCATCGGAAGGCAAGAAGGCCGACCTGCAAGGCCTGCTCAAGAAAGGCCAGACCTGGACGGTAACCGAGGGCGGGCCGGAGTTGTAACCATGCGCGGGGTCGTGCTTAGCCTCGGCCTCGCCTTGTTCGCTGTCAGTTTCCACGCGAAGGCTGCCGCAGAAGAGGCCGAGCGTTCCACTTTGCTGGTGCAGATCGTGACGCCCGCCGAATATGTCGGTGTTTCGCAATGGTGCGTAGATGCCATTGATGATGGCGATCTTTGCGTTGGCGAGCTTTACGAAGCCGATGTAAAGGTGCTCCGCCATTTGGGCGGGCCGCCAACCGCCGCGCGTCTCAAGATGCGCTTCACGGCGCACAGCTTCAGCAGCAAATGGCAGCGCGATGTTCGTTTTCTCCTGGTCGCGTCACCTTTCGAAGACAAAGGCTCTTCGGGATATTTCACGAACAACTGGGATTGGGAAAATAGGGATGGTCTGTTTTGCCGCGAGGCAGAGGATGCTGCTGATGAGGACGATGGCCCGTTGAAACGGCTCTATGCCACGCGGCAGCCTGAAGTCGTGCCGATCGACACCCGCGATTGGTCAAAGGGGACGCAGGTCATCTGCGTCACCGGCAATGAGGTTTTGAGAGACTGAATGGACAATCTGACTCACAGCCTCGTCGGTGCCGTGCTCGGCCAGATGGGGCTCAAGAAAAAGACCGGGCTCGCGATGCCGACGCTCGTCATCGCCGCGAACATCCCCGATATCGACGCCGCCTGCACCGTCTACGGTCAGCTTTCGCTCGCCATGCGCCGCGGCATCACCCACGGGCCGATTGCGCTGATCCTGCTCCCGATCCTGCTCTGGGCCGCGATGATCGCCTTCGACAATTGGCAGGCGAAGCGCGGCAAGCGCCCTGCAAACCGGCTGCCGATCCACAAGGGCTGGCTGCTCGCGCTCGCCTATATCGGTTGCTTCAGCCATCCCGCGCTCGACTGGCTCAACAATTACGGCATCCGCCTGCTCGAACCCTTCAGCCACCGCTGGTTCTACGGCGACAGCATCTTCATCATCGACCTGTGGATCTGGATCGCGCTCGGCCTGTCGATCTGGCTCTCGCTGCGGCGTGAACGCGCCAAGGTCGCCGCCTGGACACGCCCGGCGTGGGTCGGCTTTACCGCGGTCTGCGGCTATATCCTGTTCAACGGCGTGATCACGGGCACCGCCGAGCGCGAGATCGCCGCGGTGCTGCGCGGTGGGGGCCACCCCGACGCGCTCGTCGTCGCCAGCCCGCCGCCGCTGCTATTCTGGAAACGCGACGTCTTCTGGCGGAGCGGCGAGCGTTACGGCAGCGCGAGTTTCGACATCGGCTCGGGCGGCGAGGTTGATATCACCGGCACGCCGACCGGGATGGACGACCCGCGCGTCGCCCCGCTCGTCGAAACCAGCCCGGTGGCGCAGGCCTTCCTCTTCTGGTCGCGGATGCCGGTCGCGAAGTTCGATACGAAGGGCCGGTTGATCCTGTCGGACCAGCGCTTCGGGAACCGCCTGAGCCGCGGGCAGTTTCAGGTCATTCTCGACCCCAAACCGGAACCCACGCCCTGACCGCACCCTCGATCGTCTGGTTTCGCCGCGACCTTCGCCTGTCCGATCAGGCGGCACTGCTCGTCGCTGCGGCGGCGGGGCCGGTGATCCCGGTCTATATCCTCGACGACGAAACGCCGAAACACCGCGCGATGGGCGGCGCCTCGCGCTGGTGGCTGCACCACAGCCTCGCCAGTCTCGATGCCGCCTTGCGCGAAAAGGGCTCGCGGCTGATCCTGCGCCGCGGCAAGTGCGACGAGCAACTTGCTAAAATCGCCGAGGAATACGGGGCAGGGCAGGTCCATTGCCTGCATCACTACGAACCCTGGTGGCGGAACGCCGAGCGCGCCGTCGCCAAGAGCCTCGACCTGGTCTGCCACGACGGCAATTATCTCGCCCCGCCGGGATCGGTAACGACCGGCACCGGCAACCTCTACAAGATCTACACCCCCTTCTGGCGGGCGCTCAAAGAACGCATGCCGCCGCCAGCGCCGGCGAACCGCCCGAGCGAGATCGCCGCACCGCCGAAGTGGCCGGCCTCCGACAGACTCCCCGACTGGAACCTCCTCCCTACCAAGCCCGACTGGGCGACGGGGTTCGGCAACGAATGGACGCCCGGCGAGGAGGGCGCCCGCACCTGCGTTGCCGATTTCATCGATGAAGCGCGCGATTACGACCGCCGCCGCAACTTGCCGTCCGAAGAAGGCAGTTCGCGCCTGTCGCCGCACCTCCACTTCGGCGAAGTCTCGCCGGCATATGTCTGGCACCGGCTCTCCGATGCGGGCGGATCGGTCGACGTGTTTCTCAGTGAGGTCGGCTGGCGCGATTATGCGCAGAATGTCATCCTGCAATATCCGGATTACGGCGGTTGTAACGCCCGCGAAGCCTTCGACGCCTTCCCTTGGCGCACCGGCAAGGCGGCCGACACCGACCTCAAAGCCTGGCAACAGGGCCGTACCGGCTATCCGATCGTCGATGCCGGGATGCGCCAGCTCTGGGCGACCGGCTGGATGCACAACCGGGTGCGGATGATCGCGGCGAGTTTCCTGATCAAGCATCTGCTGATCGACTGGCGGCTCGGCGAGCAATGGTTCTGGGACACGCTGGTCGACGCGGATTACGGGAACAACAGCGTCAACTGGCAGTGGACCGCCGGCACCGGTATCGATTCGAACATGTTTCCGCGCATCATGGCGCCGTTGACGCAGTCGGAGAAGTTCGATGCGGCGGACTATATTCGCGAATGGGTGCCGGAATTGCTCGATCTTCACGCACATCACGTACATGACCCGGATGAACATGGGGTACGGCCGTCGGGCTATCCCGCCAAGCTCATCGGGCATCGCGAGGCGCGGGCCCGGGCGCTTGCGGCGTATGACGTCATGAAGGCGCACGACAATTGATTGTCAGCCGCGCCGCTTTGCGGCAGTGATGACCCTATGAACACGCATGTCAGGACGGGGCGGGGCCGACGGTTGCTGCGGGCGGATCGCGCCTTTCGGTCGGGCGGGCTGATCGCCTCGATGATGGCGCGAGCGCCCGCCGCCTTTTTCCATGGCCGTCTCGACAAGATCGACGCCGGACTCGAACAGGGCACGCTCGAAGCCCATCTCCCCGATGGCAGCATTCGCATTCTCGGGGGGCGAGGCCGCGGGCCGGTCGCGGTAGTGCATGTCCACAGCTGGGCGGGCCTCGTCCGCCTCGCGCTGTCGGGATCGGTGGGCTGGTACCGTGCCTGGGACAAGGGCGAATGGTCTTCGCCCGACCCGGTGCCGCTGTTCGACCTGTTCATGCGCAATGGCGAGACGTTGGGCAATGCCGCACGATCGCGCGGACCGTGGCGCTGGCTCAATCTCACGGCGCATTTCCTCAACCGTAACAGCCGCCGCGGCGCCAAGCGCAACATCCATGCTCACTATGATTTGGGCAATGATTTCTATCGCTTGTGGCTCGACACTGGCATGAACTATTCGAGTGCGCTGTTTGCGGGAGCGGCGCAATCGCTGGAGGAGGCGCAGGTCGAAAAGCTCGACGCGATCCTCGACCGGCTCGACCTGCGGTCGGGTAGCCGGTTGCTCGAAATCGGCTGCGGCTGGGGCGCGCTTGCCGAACGGGCGGTCGAACGCCACGACGTGATCTACACGGGGATCACCCTTTCGCCGGCGCAGGCGGAGATTGCCGATGCGCGGCTCTCCGAGGTCGACCTGTCGGGACGCAGTGCGATCGAATTATGCGATTATCGCGATGCGCAGGGCCCCTATGATGCGATCGCGAGCGTCGAGATGGTCGAGGCGGTCGGGCAGGCCTATTGGCCCGCCTATCTCGACACCGTCGCGCGGCTGTTGCGGCCCGGTGGCCGCGCCGCGATCCAGTATATCCTGATCAACGACGCCCTGTTCGAGCGCTATGCCGCGAGCAGCGACTTCATCCAAGCCTATGTCTTTCCAGGCGGCTGCCTGATATCCGAAAGCCGCTTCCGCAAGCTTGCCGAGGAACGCGGGCTTGCCTGGCGCGATGTGCGACGGTTCGGACCCGACTATGCCGAGACGCTGCGAAGCTGGCGTGAACGCTTCGACGCGGCGGTGGCGAGCCAGCAATTGCCCGCAGGGTTCGACGAGCGGTTCATCCGGCTCTGGCGTTATTATCTGCAATATTGCGAGGGCGGTTTTCGCGGTGGCGGTATCGACGTCGCCCAGGTCACGCTCGAAAAAACAGCCTGAAAACAAGCAGGGGGAGACGATACATGCGAAGACTTATGGCGGCGGCGCTGCTGTGCGCGACGGCGGGATGCACATCCCCCGCACCCACGAAAACCGACACTCTGCCGAAGGATTTGAATGTGCTGTTCTGGACCCAGGATCAACGCGACGCCGCTTTTCGCACGATGGAGACGGTGCCCAAGGTCGTGGTCAACACCGTTGAAGCCGGAGGGCCGGTCTATCCCTTGCCGCAGGGCAAGCCGCTCGATATCGGGGCCGATGTCGATGCCTATATGGGCAAGCAGCGCAATGCCGGGCTGATCATTGTCCAGGACGGTAAGATCAGGCTCGAAAAATATGCGCTCGGCTATAGCGCCGCGGGCCGTTGGACGAGCTTTTCGGTCGCCAAGAGCTTCACCTCGACGCTGGTCGGTGCTGCGGTGAAGGACGGCTATATCAAGAGCCTCGACGACAAGGTCACCGTCTATATCCCCGGGCTCAAGGGCTCGGCCTATGACGATGTCTCGGTGAAGCAGCTGCTTACGATGACTTCGGGCGTCAAATGGAATGAGGATTATACCGATCCCAAATCCGATGTGGCGCAGTTCAACCTGCAGAAACCGGTGGCGGGAGAAGACATCACCGTCAGCTATATGAAGACCTTGCCGCGTGAAGCGCCTGCGGGGTCGAAGTGGGTGTACAAGACCGGCGAGACCAATCTTATCGGGGTGCTGGTGTCGAGCGCGACGGGCAAGACGCTGTCCGCCTATCTGTCGGAGAAGGTCTGGAAGCCGTTCGGCATGGAGCAGAATGCGGTGTGGATGCTCGGGCCGACGGGGCATGAGATCAGCGGCTGCTGCATGTCGGCGAGCCTCAAGGATTATGCACGTTTCGGCCAGTTCATCCTGAACGGCGGCGTTGCGGGCGGGCAGAAGGTCCTGCCCGACGACTGGATCGCGTCGGCCACGACCAAACAGACGGGCATCGACATCCCGGGCCGCGGCTATGGCTATCAATGGTGGACCAATGACGACGGCAGCTTCGCCGCGCAGGGCATCTTCGGGCAGGGGATCTTCATCGATCCCAAGCGCAAGTTGGTGATCGCGTCGAACGGCAACTGGCCGACCGCGACCGATCCCGAGGGCGTCGGCGCGGCGCGCGAGGCGTTTTACAAGACGGTGCAGGCGGCCGTCGACAAGGACGCCGCGGTCAAGCCGTAGCCGGGGTCGCGAAGCCCGTCGCGCGCTGCGCAAGCCAGGCAGCGGCGGCGGGGACGAGTACGGCCAGGGCAAAAATCCACCATTCGTCGACGGGCGAAGAGGCGCGGTAGATGGCCGCACCCATCACCGCGCCGGCGACGATCCAGCCGGCGCCAGTGCCTGCCGACACCCGCATGGCGAGCCATCCGCCGGCGAAGGTGCCGACGAACCAACCGATGATCAGCGCGATCGTCGTGCCAAGCGGCGCCTCGATTTCCTCGGCGGAAACATCATAGACCGCCGTGTCATAGCCGGCGGGAAACAGGCTCGCGCTGGCATATTGGAAGAGCAGGATGAGGCCGAACGCCACGACGATGCCGACGATCGTTGCAATCGCCGATCGAATAAGTCCGCTGGTCATTCCCGAAACCTTCATGAAAACCCGTATCGAACGGACATCCTAGGTCGCGAAAGCAAATATCGCGTTAAGCCTCCGCCATCACCTTGGGCAGCGCATGAAAGGCGGTGCTGTCGAAGCCGTCGATCATCAGTCGCGCGACAAAGGCGCCGACCGCGGCGGGGTCCTTGATGCTCTGCGGGTCTTCGCCGGGATAGGCGCGCGCACGCATCTGGGTGCGGGTGCCCCCGGGGTCGAGGATCGCGGTGCGCACGGTTGAGATATTGCGCATCTCGGCGCCATAGCTTGTGATCAACGTTTCGAGCGCCGCCTTGGTCGCGGCATAGGCGCCCCAATAGGCGCGCGGTTCGCGCGCCACGCTGCTCGACAGCGCGAGGACGCGACCGTTGGCGGCGCGGCGCAGCAAAGGGTCGAAATTGGCGATCAGCGCCTGCTGTGCGATCAGGTTGAGCGTCAGCAGCTTGTTGAATTCCTTGCCGTCGATCGCGCCGACCGGGGTCAGCGTGCCGAGCATCGCGGCGTTGAGCACCAGCATGTCGAGCTTCTGCCAGCGTTCGGCCATCGCACTCGCCAGCCGGGCGATGCTGTCGCCGTCGGTCAGGTCGAGCGGCGCGATCGTGGCGCTGCCGCCGGCGGCATGGATGCGGTCTTCGAGCTCTTCGAGCCCGCCCGCGGTGCGCGCGGTGATGACGACATGCGCGCCGCGCGCCGCCAGTGCTTCGGCGATCGCTTCGCCGATGCCACGGCTTGCCCCGGTGACGAGCGCGACCTGGCCCGCCAATTCTTCAGACTGAATATGCATCGTGTCAGACAACTCGTTCGGCGAGCAGGGAAAATTGATCTTCCAATCCATGCTCGTCGAAATCGGTGAGCGTGGTCGGATAGTCGCCCGTGAAGCAGGCGTCGCAATATTGCGGCGCGCGGTCGCTGCGTTCGGCCTCGCCGAGCGCGCGATACAGGCCGTCGATCGAGATGAACGACAGGCTGTCGGCGTTGATGAAATTCGCCATCTGCCCGACCGTCATCTGCGCCGCGAGCAGCTTGGCGCGCTCGGGGGTGTCGACGCCATAGAAACAGCTGTGCTGGGTCGGCGGGCTGGCGATGCGCATATGCACCTCGGTCGCGCCGGCATCGCGCATCATCTGCACGATCTTGAGGCTCGTCGTGCCGCGCACGATCGAATCGTCGATCAGCACCACACGCTTGCCGGCAATCAGCGCCTTGTTCGCATTGTGCTTCAGCTTGACGCCGAGGTGACGGACCTTGTCGCCCGGCTGGATGAAGGTGCGCCCGACATAGTGCGAGCGGATGATCCCGAGTTCGAACGGAATGCCCGATTCCTGCGCGTAGCCGATCGCCGCCGGGGTGCCCGAATCGGGAACCGGGATGACGAGGTCGGCCTCGACCGGATTTTCGCGCGCCAGTTCGGCGCCGATCGCCTTGCGCACCGAATAGACGCTCGTCCCGTCGACGATCGAATCGGGACGCGAGAAATAGACATATTCGAAGATGCACGGGCGCGCCGGGCGTTCGGCGAAGGGGCGGTGCGAGGTGAGTTCGCCGTCGCGGATGATCACCAGTTCGCCGGGGTCGACCGAGCGCACGAAATCGGCGCCGACGACGTCGAGCGCCACGGTTTCCGACGCGAGGATGAAGGCATCGCCAAGCTTGCCGATGACCAGCGGGCGGATGCCGAGCGGGTCGCGGCAGCCGATCATGCCCTCGGCGGTCAGGCAGATCAGCGAATAGGCGCCCTCGACCTGTTTCAGCGCGTCGATGAAGCGGTCGAGCAGGGTGCGATAGTTCGACGTCGCGACGAGGTGGATGATCACCTCGGTATCGCTCGTAGACTGGAAGATCGAACCGCGGCGGACGAGAATCTTCTTCAGCGCCGTCGCGTTGGAAATATTGCCGTTGTGCGCGACGGCAAAACCGCCGGTCGACAGGTCGGCGTAGAGCGGCTGGACGTTGCGCAGCGCGGTTTCGCCGGTCGTCGAATAGCGGACATGCCCGACCGCCGAGGCACCGGCGAGCTGGCGCATGATGTCGTCGCGGTCGAAATTGCCCGCGACATGGCCCATCGCGCGGTGGGTATGGAACTCCCTGCCGTCGAAGCCGGTGATGCCCGCGGCCTCCTGGCCGCGATGCTGGAGCGCGTGGAGGCCCAGCGCGACGACTGCGGCCGCGCTTTCGGCGCCGTGAATACCAAAGACGCCACACTCCTCACGGAGCTTGTCGTCATCGAACGGGTGTGTGGTGAGCATTTTTGTCCAGCTGTGCGGGGCAGTGACTGCGGCGCATATAGGGAGGGGAATCGCAATTGTCGCCCCCCCAATTTGGACTCTTGCGTGACAGTTGCATTTGTCCTGCTCTAAAGCGCCTGTCATGACCGATATCCGTGATGCCACCGACCGCTTCGACCCGCGTTTTGATTCCGCCGGACTGGTGACGGCGATCGTCACCGATGCGGACAGCGGGATTTTGCTGATGGTGGCGCATATGAACGATGCCGCGATCCGGCTGACGCAGGAGACGGGGCAGGCGCATTTCTGGTCGCGGTCACGTAAGGCCTTGTGGCGTAAGGGAGAAACCTCGGGCAACGGGCTGGCGATGGTCGAAATGCGCGTCGATTGCGATCAGGACGCGCTGTTGCTCCGCGTCACCCCCGCGGGGCCGGCCTGTCACACCGGGCGGCGATCCTGCTTCTATCGCCGCGTCGAGAGCGATGGCCGGCTGACCTTCCTCGACGATGATGCGTAAGTTCGGCTGCGCGCTGTTGCTGCTGCTCGCGGCCTGCGGGCGGCCCGCGCCCGAGGCCGCCGAGCGCGCCGATAGCGGCAATCCGCTCGAGATCGCGGCGCGCGAACGCGGGATCGTCCGGCCCGAGGCGACCGACCTGACCGGCGTGTTCGAACGGCGCCACGATCTGGGCCGCGACGCGATGTGCGTCGTCCCCGACGGCGCCGACCGCTGGCGCTTCGCCGTCACCGCCGCCTTCGGCCCGGGCCTGTCGTGCGAGGCGAGCGGACGCATCATTCGCGACGGCGAAGGCTGGCGGCTCGATTTCGCCGGCGCCGAGGGCTGCAGCGCTTTGGTTCGCGAGGAAGAGGATGAGCTGCAACTGCCCGGCGGGCTGCCGTCGCAGTGCGACAAGCTCTGCCCCGAACGCGCGTCGTTGTCGGGTCTGCGTCTGCCGCGTGCGAGCTGGGCGGAGGGCGATGCAAGGCGCTTGCAGATGAAGGACAAGCGCGGCAATATGATCATGCCGTGCGGCGCCTGATCCACCGGTTTCCTTCCGCTCCGCCAGCCTTGACGTTCACGTCAACGGAAACTATTCTCCTCCGATGACCGACGATTACGGCCACGCCCACATCGATACGCCCGATCACCTCGGCCGCGAACAGTTCAGCATCACCGACCTGTCGTCGGAGTTCAGCGTCACCGCGCGTGCGCTGCGCTTCTATGAGGATGAGGGGCTGATCAGCCCGTCGCGCAAGGGGTTGTCGCGCATCTATTCGAAGCGCGACCGGGCGCGGCTTGCCTGGATCCTGCGCGCCAAGCGCACCGGTTTCAGCCTCGCCGATATTCGCGAGATGATCGACCTTTACGACGTCGGCGACGACCGCAAGACCCAGCGCCAGGTGACGATCGAAAAATGCCAGGAGCGCATCGCGTTGCTCCGCAGCCAGCGGGACGACATCGACAGCGCCGTCGATGAACTGTCACGCTTCATCGACATGGTGAAAAAGGTCGACGCGCGCCAAAAGGCGAACTGACGCTCGACAATCCAGCCTCCCCGGGCAAGACATGATACCAACCCCTGTTTTGCAGAGAGATTTCGCATGCCCGTCTATCGCGCCCCCGTCCAAGACACGCTGTTCCTGATCAACGAAGTGCTCGGGATCGAGCGCTACGCCAATTTGCCGGGCTTCGCCAATGCGAGCCCCGACATGGTCGAGGCGGTGCTGACCGAGGCGGGCAAGTTCTGCGAAGAAGTGCTGTTCCCGATCAACCTGTCGGGCGACCTCGAAGGTTGTACGCGCCACGAAGACGGCAGCGTCACCACCCCGGCGGGTTTCAAGGAGGCGTATAAGGCCTATTGCGACGCCGGCTGGACGCTGCTGACCCAGCCCGAAGAGTTCGGCGGACAGGGCCTGCCGCACGTCGTCGGTTTCCCGGTCGAGGAATATCGCATGGCGGCCAATCAGGCGTTCGCCATGTACCCCGGTCTGACCCAGGCCGCGGTCGCCGCGATCCTCGTCAAGGGATCGGACGAGCAGAAGGCCATCTATGTCCCCAAGATGATTTCCGGCGAGTGGGGCGGGACGATGAACCTGACCGAACCGCACTGCGGCACCGACCTCGGCCTGATCCGCACCCGCGCGGTGCCCAATGGCGACGGCAGCCATGCGATCACCGGCACCAAGATCTTCATCTCGTCGGGCGAACATGACCTGACCGACAATATCATCCACCTTGTGCTGGCGAAGACCCCCGATGCGCCCGACAGCGTCAAGGGCATTTCGCTGTTCATCGTGCCCAAATATCTGGTGAACGAAGACGGCTCGCTCGGCGATCATAACCAGCTGCTGTGCGGGTCGATCGAGCACAAGATGGGCATCCACGCCAATTCGACCTGCGTGATGAACTACGACGGCGCGACTGGCTGGATGGTCGGCGAGGAGAATAAGGGGCTCGCCGCGATGTTCGTGATGATGAACGCCGCGCGGCTGGGCGTCGGCATCCAGGGGCTGGGGCAGGCCGAAATCGCGTTCCAGAACGCGGTGCAATATGCGCAGGACCGTCGCCAGGGCCGCGCGCTTACCGGCCCGCAGGACCCGCAGGAAAAGGCCGATCCGCTGTTCGTCCACCCCGACGTGCGCCGCATGCTGATGGACGGCAAGGCGACGGTCGAGGGGCTGCGGGCGCTGTGCCTGTGGGGTGCGCTGCAGGTCGATCTGGCGCATGTCGCCGAGACCGAGGAGGAACGCCAGCAGGCCGACGACCTCGTCAGCCTGCTCACCCCCGTGATCAAGGGCTATGGCACCGACAAGGGCTATGAGGTCGCGACCAACGCGCAGCAGGTGTTCGGCGGGCACGGCTACATCGAGGAAACGGGCATGTCGCAATATGTCCGCGATGCCCGCATCACGATGATCTACGAAGGCGCCAACGGGGTGCAGGCGATGGACCTTGTCGGGCGCAAGCTGGCGCAGAACGGCGGGCGTGCGGTGCAGGCGCTGTTCGCGGTGGTCGACGGCGAATGCGCGCGGGCGAAGGACGTGCCCGAGCTCGCCGATTTCGCGGAACGCCTTGAAAAGGCCAATGGCGAGCTCAAGGCCGCGACGATGTGGTTCATGGCGAACGGCATGGCCAACCCGAACAATGTCGGCGCCGGCGCGCATCATTATATGCACATCATGGGTATCGTCGCGCTCGGGTCGATGTGGCTGATGATGGCCGAAGCAGCGCAAAAGGCGCTGGTCGAGGGTCGCGGCGACAAGGCGTTCATGGAGGCCAAGCTGGTCACCGCGCGTCACTTCGCCGAACGCTTCATGCCCGACGCGGGCGCGCTGCGCCGCAAGATCGAGGCGGGCAGCGAGGCGATGATGGCGCTGACGCCGGAGCAGTTCCACGCTGCTTGATGGCGTCTTTGCAGGTCGGGGCAACCAAAGTGGTTGCGGTGCGTCTCAGCGACCATGAGCGAGGGCGCGCTTTCCCCGATCGTTGTCGAAGGCCGCAATTGCTGGCGGATCGAACGCGCCGACAAGGCGCGGATGATCGTCGATGCCGCCGATTATTATGCGCTGCTCAAAGAGTTGATGGCGGGTGCGAAGGAACGCATCCTGCTGATCGGCTGGGACTTCGATCCGCGCATCGCCCTATGCCCCGACGAGAAGGGCGAGGGCGAGGCGCTCGGCCACTATCTGCTGCGGCTGGCGCATGATGCCCCCGATCGCGACATCGACATCCTGCGATGGAATTTCGGCGGACTGAAGCAATATCTGTCGCCCGCCATCGTGACGATGATCGCGCGCTGGAAACTGACGCGCTCGATCAGCTTTCGCATGGACAGCGCGCACCCGTTCGGGTGTAGCCATCACCAGAAGGTCGCGGTGTTCGACGACCATCTGGCGGTATGCGGCGGCATCGACGTCGCCGCGCGCCGCTGGGATACGCGCGACCACTCCGACGAAGATCCGCGCCGCACCGATCCCGACGATAAATCCTATATGCCCTGGCATGATTCGACGATGATCCTCGCCGGGCCGGTCGGCAATGCGCTGGCCGAACTGGGCAACGAGCGGTGGCAGCGCGCGACCAAGAAGCCGTTGCGCGAGGTGAAGGGCGACGGGGAGAATTGGCCCGAAGCGCTCGAGGCCGACTTCTTCGGGGTCGATGTCGCCATTTCGCGCACCCGCGCCGAATATGACGGCTATGAGGAAATCCGCGAGATCGAGCAGCTCTATCTCGACATGATCGCGGCGGCGCAGCGCTTCATCTATTTCGAAAATCAATATTTCACGAGCGCCAAGATCGCTGCCGCGATCGCCGAGCGGCTGAACGAGGACGATCCGCCCGAATTTGTGCTGGTGATGCCGAAGCAGGCTGACGGCTGGCTGGAGCAGATGGCGATGGACGCCGCGCGCGTGCAGCTGGTGCGCGAAATCGCGAAGGCGAAGCATGGCGACCGGCTGCGCGTCTATGTCCCGCATACCGAGGGGGGCGAGGCCATCTATGTCCATGCCAAGACCGCGATCGTCGACGACCGGATGATCCGTGTCGGGTCGGCGAACATGAACAACCGCTCGATGGGGCTCGACAGCGAATGCGATGTGACGATCGATGCCGCGTTGGCGGCGAACACCGGGGTTGAGCCGACGATCCGCCGGCTGCGCGAGTCGCTGATCGCCGAGCATCTGGGGGTCGAGCCGAGCGAGGTCGGCCGCGCGTTCGAAGGCAGCGGGTCGCTGGTTGCGGCGATCGAGGCGTTGCGCGGGAGCGAAGGGCGGACGCTCGAACTGCTCGACCTGACCAAACCGGGGCCGTTCGACCAATATATCGCCGAGCATGAACTGCTCGACCCCGAAAGCCCCGACGCGATGTTCGATGCGATCCCCGAGCGCGGGATGCGCAAGAACTGGCACAAGGGCAAGGCCTGGATCAGGCGGCACCGGCCGTTCGGGCGAAAGCCGGCCTAAATTCCCGTTTGTGTCGAGCGAAGTCGAGACACGCTTGGGAAACCCCCGCCTTCAGGGTGTCTCGACTTCGCTCGACACCAATGGAGATTGGGTGCGAAGTTCTTTAGTCCGCCAGCGACAGGATATGCCGCGCCTGTTTCAGGTGCGGCGCGTCGACCATCTTGCCGTCGACCTGCAGCACCCCGACGTCGGGGTTGGCGGCAAAGGCATCGACGATCGCCTGAGCCCGCGCGACCTCGTCGGCGGCGGGGGTGAAGGCGGCGTTGATCGGGCCGACCTGCGACGGATGGATCGCCATCATGCCGGTGAAACCGTCGCGCCGCGCGCGGGCGGCATAGGCGGCGAGGCCGGCCTCGTCCTTGATCGCGGGAAAGACCGTGTCGATCGCGGCGGTGCCCGCGGCGTGCGCGGCAAAGAGCGTCATGGCGCGGGCGACGTCATAGGGCGCGGTATAGCTGCCGTCGGCTTCGCGGCTCGTTGTGGCGCCGATCGCGGCGGGCAGGTCCTCGGCGCCCCAGGTCAGTCCGACGAGCCGATCCTTGATTTCGCGGTAGCTGCCGAGGGTGAAGAGGGCGGCGGGGGTTTCGGTGGCGATCGGCAGGATCGCTGGTAGCGACGCGTCGCTTGCCGACTCGCTGCGCATGATGGTGTCGAGTTGCTGGATGCTGGGGGCGCCTTCGGCCTTGGGCAGCATGATCGCGTCGGGGCGCGCGGCGATGATCGCGGCGACGTCGGCGGCGGTCAGATGGCCGTCGAGCGGATTGACGCGCACCAAGGTGATCACCTCGCGGGTGCCCGCCAAATAGTCGGCGATCGCGTGGCGGGCGACATCCTTGTTCGCGAGCGACACCGAATCCTCGAGGTCGAGGATGATCGCGTCGGCGCCCGAGGCGGCGGCCTTGGCGAAGCGTTCGGGCCGGTCGCCGGGGACGAAGAGGAGGGAGCGGAGTCTCATGCCATCACCTATGCCGTTCGTGTCGAGCGAAGTCGAGACGCGCGAAGGGCAAACGGTTCTCGACTTCGCTCGAACCGAACGGAAAAATCAGTTCTTCTTCTTGATCAGCGCGGAGCGTTCGCACTGGCAGACGATTTCGTCGCGCTGGTTGATCGCGCGGTGCAGGAAGGTCACGATACCCGCATTCGGCCGCGATTTGGACTCCTTGAGACCAACGACTTCGGATTCGGCGCGAAGCGTGTCGCCGATGAACACCGGCTTGGGCATGACGAGCTTGTCGTAACCGAGGTTGGCGACCAGCGTGCCGAGCGTCGTATCGCCGACCGACAGCCCGACCATCAAGCTGAAGGTGAAGGTGCCGTTGACGAGGATCTGGCCGAATTCCGACGCCTTCGCCGCCTCGACGTCGAGGTGCAGCGGCTGCGGATTGTGCGTCATCACCGTGAACAGCAGATTGTCGGTCTCGGTCACCGTGCGGCGGATGTCATGCGCCAGCGTATCGCCGATCGCCCATTCGTCGAAATATTTGCCGGCCATCAGCCTTCTTCCTTCTCGATCCGCACCAGCAGCGCTTCGACCTGCACTTGCGCGCCGGCCACCGCATTGAGTTCGGCGACCACCCCGTCGAAGGGCGCGGTCAGGCTGTGCTCCATCTTCATCGCTTCGAGCGTCAGCAGTTTCTGGCCCTTGGTCACCGTGTCGCCCGCGGCGACCTCCACCGCGATGATCTTGCCAGGCATCGGCGACAGGATCGCGCCGTCGCCTGCGGCCCCGCCTGTGCCGCCCGCCGCGCGCCAGAGGGTGAGCTGCCACACCGATCCCGCTTCGGCGACGAGCATCGCGGGGGCGGGTTCTTCGGCGCCGGGGCCGTGGAGCATCACCTCGACGCGCTTGCCGTCGAGCAGGAAGGGCGCGCTGCGCACATCGGGCGCGTTGAGGCGGAAACCCGCCTGCAGGACACGCGGCGTCATCGCCATCGCGGCGTTGGTCAGCGCCTGCGCCGACGGCTCGGGCTCGGCGGTCATGCTGTCGCCGTCGCGGCCGATCAGCCCGGTATCGACGCTGCCCGCGACGAAGTCGGGGTGGTCGAGCGCGTTGATCAGGAAGGCCGAATTGGTCTTCACTGGCCAGATCGCGCTGTCCTCCAGCATCTCGGACAGCAATTCGCGCGCTTCCTCGCGGTCTTCGCCCCAGGCGATGACCTTGGCGATCATCGGATCGTAGAAGGGCGAGACCTCGGCACCTTCATAGACGCCGGTGTCGACGCGGCCGCTATGCTCGGGAAGCTGGAACAGCTCCAGTGTGCCGATCGAGGGCAGGAAGCCCTTGCTCGGATCCTCGGCATAAAGCCGCGCTTCCATCGCCCAGCCGTTGATCGCGAGGTCGTCCTGCGCCAGCGGAATCGGCTCACCCGATGCGACGCGCAGCTGCCATTCGACCAGATCGACGCCGGTGATTTCCTCGGTCACCGGATGCTCGACCTGCAGCCGTGTGTTCATTTCCATGAACCAGATGCGGTCGGCGCGCAGGCCTTCCGAGGCGTCGGCGATGAACTCGATCGTGCCGGCGCCGACATAGTCGACCGCCTTCGCCGCGCGCACCGCGGCGTCGCAGAGGTCGGCGCGCGTCGCGTCGTCCATGCCGGGGGCAGGGGCTTCCTCGATCACCTTCTGATGACGGCGCTGCAGCGAGCAGTCGCGCTCGAACAGATGGACGACGTTGCCGTGGGTGTCGCCGAAGACCTGCACCTCGATATGGCGCGGGGTCAGGATATATTTCTCGATCAGCACATGGGCGTTGCCGAACGACGCCGCGGCCTCGCGCTGGCACGAGGTGAGTGCGTCGAGGAAATCGCCTGCGGCGTCGACCTTGCGCATCCCCTTGCCGCCGCCGCCGGCGACCGCCTTGATGAGCACCGGATAGCCGATTTGCCCGGCCTGTTCAGCGAGGAAGGCTGGGTCCTGATTTTCGCCCATATAGCCCGGGGTCACGGGCACCCCGGCTTCGGCCATCAGCTTCTTGGCCGCGTCCTTGAGGCCCATCGCGGTGATCGACGAAGGTTTCGGTCCGACCCACACGAGCCCGGCATCGGCGACAGCTTGCGCGAACTCGGCGTTTTCGGACAGGAAGCCATAGCCCGGATGGATCGCCTCGGCGCCGGTGGCTTTGGCGGCGGCGATGATCTTCTCGCCGACGAGGTAGGATTCGCGTACCGGTGGCGGCCCGATATGCACCGCCTCATCGGCCTCGCGCACATGCAGCGCCTTCGCGTCGGCGTCCGAATAGACCGCGACGGTCCGAATGCCCATCTCGCGCGCGGTGCGGATGATACGGCAGGCGATCTCGCCGCGATTGGCGATGAGGAGGGATTGGATCATTCTAAGCCTATCACTTCTTCCAAAGACACACCTTGACCAGTTGCTGGTAGGTGTCAGATGGCTGGCGTTTAGTTTCGTTTGAATAGCAAGCGCCGTTTCTGACCAGTTCGTACCAAGCGCTTCCATCGCCCTTCACGTAGCGGACATCCTCATTGCCATAACCGGTCCATTTGCCGTCTTCGTCCTTGAAGACGTTAGCCCAGTAATCCGTAGACATCTCGTAAGCAGTGATTTGAGCTTTGGGGTAATCGATCCCATCATAGACTTGCCTAGGGCCGTCAATGTGAAACTCTCCGCCCTTATGAATGATGTATGCGCAAGGTCCCGAAATTCTGCTCTGGCCATCGACGACCAATAGACATCTTCCGATCTTGTATCCCTTCGGCAAGCGATCCGCCGAAAGATAAGGCGGTTTTGCAGCAAGCTTCGAATAGTGCTGCTCATAGTCAAAATGCGGCGGCATTTTGAATTCGTTGGCTTCGCTAGAGGTCGAAGGGATCGATAAGCAAGCCACCAAAGAGAGCAATAAAATTCGCATATCTTCCCTACATCCGGAACACGCCGAACCCGCGCTCTTCGACCGGGGCGTTCAGCGTCGCCGCAAAGGCCAGTCCCAACACATCCCTTGTCTGCGCCGGATCGATAATCCCATCGTCCCACAACCGCGCCGTCGCATGGTACGGATTGCCCTCATCCTCGTACTTCTGCCGGATCGGTGCCTTGAAAGCCTCGGCCTCCTCGGGCGTCCATTTGTCCGCATCGCGGTGGACCGTCGCCAGCACCGACGCCGCCTGCTCGCCGCCCATCACCGAAATCCGCGCATTGGGCCAGGTGAACAGGAAACGCGGCGAATAAGCCCGCCCGCACATGCCGTAATTGCCCGCGCCAAAGCTGCCGCCGATCAGCACCGTGATCTTCGGCACCGTCGCGGTCGCGACCGCGGTGACCAGCTTGGCGCCATGTTTCGCAATGCCTTCGGCTTCGTACTTCCCACCGACCATGAAACCGCTGATGTTCTGCAGGAAGAGCAGGGGGATGCGCCGCTGCTGCGCCAGTTCGATGAAATGCGCGCCCTTGACCGCGGACTCGCTGAACAACACGCCGTTGTTCGCGAGGATCGCGACCGGGATGCCCCAGATATGCGCGAAGCCGCAAACGAGCGTGGCGCCGTAATTGGCCTTGAACTCGTGGAATTCGCTGCCGTCGACGATGCGCGCGATCACCTCGTGCACATCATAGGGCGCGCGCACGTCTTGCGGGACGATGCCGTAGAGCTCCTCGCCGTCATATTTGGGCGGGCGCGGGTCCTTGATAGCGACGTCAAAGCCCGCGTCGGTTCCCAAATGGCTGACGATGTCGCGGACGATCGTCAGCGCATGCTCGTCATTCTCGGCGAGATGGTCGACGACCCCCGATTTCTTCGCGTGCAAATCGCCGCCGCCGAGGTCCTCGGCGCTGATTTCCTCGCCCGTCGCCGCCTTGACCAGCGGCGGGCCGGCGAGGAAGATCGTGCCCTGGTTGCGGACGATCACCGTCTCGTCGCTCATCGCGGGCACATAAGCGCCGCCCGCGGTGCAGCTGCCCATCACACAGGCGATCTGCGGGATGCGCTTGGCGCTCATATTCGCCTGGTTGAAGAAGATGCGCCCGAAATGGTCGCGGTCGGGAAACACCTGATCCTGATGCGGCAGGTTCGCGCCGCCGCTGTCGACCAGGTAGATGCACGGCAGGCGGTTCGCTTCGGCAATCTCCTGCGCGCGGAGATGCTTCTTCACCGTCATCGGATAATAGGTGCCGCCCTTTACCGTGGCGTCGTTGCACACGATCATGCACTGGCGCCCCGACACGCGCCCGATGCCGCAGATCAGCCCTGCGCCGGGCACTTCGCCCTCGTAAAGGTCGTTCGCCGCCAGCTGGCCGATCTCGAGAAAGGGCGAGCCCGCGTCGAGCAGCCGCTCGACGCGCTCGCGCGGCAGCAATTTGCCGCGGCTGGTGTGGCGCTCGCGCGACTTTTCATTGCCGCCCAGCCCGGCTTCGGCGACGCGTGCCCGCAGTTCCTCCCGCAGCGCGATATTGTGTGCGGCATTGGCGCGATAGGCTTCGCTATCGGCGTTGATCATGGTTCCGAGGACCGGTGCGCTCACGTCCATTACTCTCCCGTTCAGAAGGGCGGAGTTAGCCGGTCGCTCGTCGATTGGAAAGCGCCGCACGCCGAAATCGGTTGGCGTTGAAACCATCGGCACACAGGCGTATCGCTTCGGCATATTTTGAAACAGACAAGGTCCTTCCCCCCATGAAGCATCCCATCCTCGCCATCCTGCTGTCCACCGCGGCGATCCTCGGTGGCCCCGTTGCCTGCACCAGCGGCAAGGAGGCAAGCAGCGCCGCCTATACCGTCGGCACCGAACTCGGCATCAACAAGGCGGCGATGGATACCGCCGCCAAGCCGGGCGACGACTTCTTCGCTTACGCCAACGGCAATTGGGCGAAGACCACCGAGATTCCGGCCGACCGGTCGAACATCGGCGCTTTCTATGTGGCGCAGCTCGAAACCGAAAAGCGCAACCGCGAACTGGTCGATGCGATCGTCAAGGGCGCGCCGGGCGCGGACAGCAACAATTCGCGCATCGCGGCCTTTTATCGCGCCTATGTCGATACCAAGGCGATCGACGCCGCGGGCATGAAGCCGGTGGCGGCCGACATCGCGCGCTTCGATGCGATCGCCGACAAGGCGGCGCTGTCGAAGATACTGGGCGAACAGACGCGCGCCGACGTCGACCCGCTGAATGCCACCGACTTCAACACCGAAAACCTGTTCGGTATCTTCGTGACGCAGGGACTCGCCACGCCCGGCGACGTCATTCCCTATGTGCTGCAAGGCGGGCTGGGTTTGCCCGAGCGCGAATATTATCTGTCCGCCGATCCCAAGATGGCGAAGATTCGCACCGAATATCAGGCCTATATCGCCCGGCTGCTGACTGCCGCGGGGCAGGCCGACGCCGCTGCGAAGGCGAAGCGCATCTACGATCTCGAGGTCAAGATCGCCAAGGCGCATGTGTCGCGCGAAGACAGCGAGGATTTCGCCAAATCGTCGGGCGTGTGGAGCAAGGCCGATTTCGCGAAAAAGGCCCCCGGCATCGACTGGTCGGCCTATCTGGCGGGTGCCGGACTCGACGGGGCCAGCAAGTTCGGCGCCTATCACGCGGCGGCGATCACCGGCCTGTCCGCGCTCGTCGCATCCGAACCGCTCGACGCGTGGAAGGACTGGCTGGTCTTCCACCAGATCAATACGCACAGCGACGTGCTGCCGACCGCGGTCGACAACGCCCATTTCGCCTTTTACGGCACGACGCTCGCCGGCACGCCGCAGCAGCGTGCGCGGGACAAGCGCGCGCTCGACGCGCTCGACACCTATCTCGGCGATGCGGTCGGCAAGGCCTATGCCGACAAATATTTCCCCGCCTCGGCGAAGGCCGAAGTCGGCGACATGGTGACCAACATCAAGGCGGCCTTTGCGACGCGGGTCGAAGGCCTCGACTGGATGGCGCCCGACACCAAGAAGGAAGCGGTCAAGAAGGTCGAGACGATCGTCGTCGGCGTGGGCTATCCCGACACCTGGCGCGACTATGGCAGCTACACGGTCGGCAACGATGCCTATGCCAATGTCGTCGCGGGCGAAAAGGCCGAGACCGCACACCAGTTCGCCAAGATCGGCAAGCCGATGGACAAGGGTGAATGGTGGATGGTGCCGCAGACGGTCAATGCCGTGAACCTGCCGGTCCAGAATGCGCTGAACTTCCCCGCCGCGATCCTGCAGCCGCCCTTCTTCAACCCCAAGGCCGACCCCGCATACAATTATGGCGCGATCGGCGCGGTGATCGGACATGAGATCAGCCACAGCTTCGACAATAATGGCGCCGCGTTCGATTCGACCGGCGCGCTGCGCAACTGGTGGACCCCGGCCGATCTCGCGAAGTTCAACGCGGCCGGCGCCGCGCTCGCTGCGCAGTTCGACACCTACAAGCCGTTCCCCGACCTCGCGATCAACGGCAAGCTGACGTTGGGTGAGAATATCGCCGACGTCGCGGGACTGCAGGCCGCTTATGACGCCTATCGCGCCTCGCTGAACGGCAAGGAAGCCCCCGTGATCGACGGCTTCACCGGCGACCAGCGCTTCTTCATCGCCTATGCGCAGACCTGGGCGACCAAGATGCGCGACGAGGCGCTGCGCGCGCGCGTCGCGACCGATGGCCATGCGCCGGGCATGTACCGCGCGCTGACGGTCCGCAACCTCGACGCCTGGTACAAGGCGTTCGACGTGAAGGAAGGCGACAAGCTGTATCTGGCGCCCGACAAGCGCGTGCGGGTTTGGGGGTAAAATACCTCGACAGTCTGGAGCGGCCCAAAAGATCCTCCCCATCGCGGAGCGTTGGGGAGGGGGACCGCCGCGAAGCGGTGGTGGAGGGGTTTCGACGTCGGCGCCATTACCCCTCCGTCAGCGGCTACGCCGCTGCCACCTCCCCATCGCTTCGCGTGGGGAGGATCTTTGGCGCTACTCTTCTTGGGCTGGCTGCCCGCCCGGCTTTTCCTTCAGGATCAGATAACGATAGACCCCAATCGCGTTGATGATCAGCAGCGCGATATTCTGCCACCCGATGCCCTCGCTGTCGGGTTGCAGAAAGCCCCACGCGACCAGCGCGATGCTGCTCGTGACGAACACCACGAACGCCCAGCCGGTCCAGCGCCGCCCAAGGTTGAGCGACACCACCAGCGCCGCCAGCGTCGCCGCGCCGGCGCCATAATATTGCATCGCGGTCAGCAGCGTGTCGTTCAAGCCCAGGCTCCGATCAGCGCCAGCACCCCCGATCCGGCCAGAAAGGGCCAGATGATGTGCCGTCCACCGGTACACGCGGCGTTGACCAGTCCGGTTCCCAGCCAGCCGATGCCGAGGACGATAATCAGCCCGCGCGGGGTGCCCGGCCAAGCGACCGTCGCCGCCGACAGCAGCATCAGCACCGCCATCGCGTGCCACGCGAAGCGAAAGACCTTGCGCGGCAGGTCGGCGAGCAGGATGCCGCGCTTGATGCGCAGCAGCGGCTGGATCAGCCGCTTTTCGCCTAGAATCGAATGGGTGAGGGCCGATGCGACCATGGCCGCGGCGGCAAGCCATAGCCAGTTCACGCGCCGCGCATCCCGCCGCCAATACCCCTCATTTAGCCCCCCTTCGGCTGGTCTCAGCCCGCTCCGATAAGCTCCCGGCCGATCAACATACGGCGAATTTCGTTGGTTCCGGCGCCGATGTCGAGCAGCTTGGCGTCGCGCCAATAGCGTTCGACCGGCCAGTCCTTGGTGTAGCCCGCGCCGCCCAGTGCCTGGATCGCTTCGCCCGCGACCTTCACGGCGTTCTCGCTCGCCAGCAATATGCAGCCGGCGGCGTCGAAGCGCGTCGTCTGGCCGGCGTCGCAGGCCTTGGCGACGTTGTAGACATAGGAGCGTGCCGACTGGAGCATCACATACATGTCGGCAACCTTCGCCTGCATCAGCTGGAACGATCCGATCGGCTTGCCGAACTGCTTGCGCTCGCGGACGTAAGGAATCACGGTGTCGAGGCACGCTTGCATGATGCCGAGCTGCAGTCCCGCGAGTACGACGCGTTCATAATCGAGCCCCGACATCAGCACACCGACGCCGCCATTTTCGGGGCCGATCACCTGCTCTTCGCTCACTTCGCAATCGTCGAACACCAGTTCGGCGGTCGGCGAGCCGCGCATGCCGACCTTGTCGATTTTCTGCCCGATGCTGAACCCCGGCATGTCCTTTTCGATCAGGAAGGCGGTGATCCCGCGCGATCCCGCCTCGGGGCTGGTCTTGGCATAGACGACGAGCGTGTCGGCGCAGGTCGCGTTGGTGATCCAGAATTTGGTGCCGTTGAGGACATAGCCGCTGCCCTTCCGCTCGGCCTTGAGCTTCATCGACACGACGTCGCTGCCGGCGCCGGCTTCGGACATCGCAAGGCTGCCGACATGCTCGCCCGAGATCAGCTTGGGGAGGTATTTCGCCTTTTGTTCGGCATTGCCCCAGCGGCGGATCTGGTTGACGCACAGGTTCGAATGCGCGCCATAGCTGAGACCGATCGCGCCCGATGCGCGGCTGACTTCCTCGACCGCGATGACATGTTCGAGATAGCCGAGGCCGAGCCCGCCGTAGTCTTCCTCGACGGTGATGCCGTGCAGGCCGAGGTCGCCCATCGCGGTCCACAGTTCGTCGCGCGGGAACCAGTCCTCGGCATCGGCCCTGGCCGCGAGCGGCGCGATCTTGTCGTCGGCGAAGCGCGCGGCGCTCTCGCGGATCATCTCGGCATTGTCACCGAGCGCGAAATCGAAATCGGGGGTGGCGCGCATATGTTCCTCTATCTGCTTGTTGTTGCGACTAGCAGGAAGGTGCCGCAAACAGAAGGGGATGCACAAGCCAGACTATTTTGCCGCAAAGCCCATACTGCTTGCCTGTCGGCGCGCCGAGTGGCTAGGGGCGATCGGCGCGGACGGTCGTCCGCGTGGCTCCCATTTGGGAATAGTCTACGCCGGATAGGCGCTTATGTCGCCGATCCAGCGCCATCGAATAAAGAGGAACCGGAGCTTGTCGTCTCCCACGCCGCAAAGTCCATCGAACCTGACCCATCTCGACCGTCTGGAGTCGGAGGCGATTCACATCATGCGCGAGGTGCTGGCGGATGCGGCGGCGCCGGTGATGCTGTATTCGGTGGGCAAGGACAGCGCGGTGATGCTGCACCTGGCGCGCAAGGCGTTTTACCCGTCGCCGCCGCCGTTCCCGCTGCTCCACGTCGATACGACGTGGAAGTTCCAGGCGATGTACGAGTTGCGCGACCGGATGGCGGCCGAGAGCGGCATGGAGCTGCTCGTCTATCAGAACCCCGAGGCGAAGGCGCGCGGGATCAACCCGTTCGACCATGGGCCCTTGCATACTGACATGTGGAAGACCGAGGGGCTCAAGCAGGCGCTCGATTTGCATGGCTTCGACGTCGCCTTCGGCGGCGCGCGCCGCGACGAGGAGAAGAGCCGCGCCAAGGAACGCATCTTCTCGTTCCGCACCGCGAGCCACGGCTGGGATCCCAAGAAGCAGCGCCCCGAGCTGTGGAACCTCTACAACGCCAGGAAAGCGAAGGGCGAGAGCATCCGGGTCTTCCCGATCTCGAACTGGACCGAGCTCGATATCTGGCAATATATCGCCCGCGAGGCCATTCCCATCGTACCGCTCTACTTCGCGGCGCCGCGTCCGACGGTGGAGCGCGACGGCCTGCTGCTGATGGTCGACGACGACCGCTTCCCGCTCCGCGAGGGCGAAGTCCCCGTCACCCGCTCGATCCGCTTCCGCACGCTGGGCTGCTACCCGCTCACCGGCGCGGTCGAGAGCGAGGCGGCGACCTTGAGCGAGGTCATCCAGGAGATGCTGCTGACCACCACGAGCGAGCGGCAGGGCCGCGCGATCGACAAGGACGGCGGCGACGCGTCGATGGAGAAGAAGAAGCAGGAGGGGTATTTTTGACCCGCCGCGTCAATCTTCAGATTGACGAAGGGTCAACCCCCGCGAAGGCGGGGGTCGCCAGCGGCGGAGTACCCACGCCAACGGCCCCCGCCTTCGCGGGGGCGACGAGTAAGGCCATATGACCAAAACATCTACCGACCCCATCTATGTCACCGACGCGCTGATCGCCGAGGATATCGACGCTTACCTTGCGCAGCATCAGCAAAAGTCGCTGCTCCGCTTCATCACCTGCGGCTCGGTCGACGACGGCAAGTCGACGCTGATCGGGCGGCTGCTCTACGACAGCAAGATGATCTTCGAGGATCAGCTGGCGGCCTTGGAAGCCGACAGCAAGCGCGTCGGCACCCAAGGCGGCGAGATCGACTTTGCCCTCCTCGTCGACGGCCTCGCCGCCGAGCGCGAGCAGGGGATCACGATCGACGTCGCCTACCGCTTCTTCACCACCGAGAAGCGCAAGTTCATCGTCGCCGACACCCCGGGGCACGAGCAGTACACGCGCAACATGGTCACCGGCGCCTCGACCGCCGACCTCGCGGTGATCCTGATCGACGCGCGCAAGGGCGTGCTCACCCAGACGCGGCGCCACAGCTTCCTCGCGCACCTGATCGGCATCCGCCATATCGTGCTCGCGGTGAACAAGATGGACCTCGTCGACTACGACAAGGCCGTCTTCGAGCGCATCCTGCTCAGCTACCGGGCGTTCGCGACCGAGATCGGCATCACCCAGTTCACCGCGATCCCGATCTCGGGGTTCAAGGGCGATAACATCACCGCCCTGTCGGACAACACCCCCTGGTACAAGGGACCGGCGCTGGTCGAGCATCTCGAGAGCGTCGAGGTCGCCGCGCAGCGCGATGTTGAGACGCCGTTCCGCATGCCGGTGCAATGGGTCAACCGCCCGAACCTCGACTTCCGCGGCTTCTCCGGCCTCATCGCGGGCGGTTCGGTCAAGCCGGGCGATGCGGTGCGCATCCTGCCGAGCGGCAAGACCTCGACCGTCAGCCGCATCGTGACGCTCGATGGTGATCTCGAAGAGGCCGTCGCAGGGCAGTCGGTGACGATCTGCCTCGCCGACGAGGTCGACTGTTCGCGCGGCGATGTCATCGCGCTCGCCGACGCGCCGCCCGAGGTCGCCGACCGCTTCGAGGCGACCCTCGTGTGGATGGCCGACGAGGCGATGATCGCGGGGCGCGCTTACTGGCTCAAGCTCGCGACCCAGACCGTCTCGGCGACGGTGCAGGCGCCGAAGTATGAGATCAACGTCAACACCCTCGATCATCTGGCGGCGAAGACGCTCGAGCTCAACGGCATCGGCGTCGTCGAGGTCGCGACCGACAAGCCGCTGGTGTTCGAAGCCTATGGCGAGAACCGCAGCCTCGGCGGGTTCATCCTGATCGACAAGCTGACCAATGCGACGGTCGCGGCGGGCATGCTGCACTTCAGCCTGCGCCGCGCCCAGAATGTCCATTGGCAGGCGCTCGACATCGGCCGCGAGGCGCACGCCGCGCTCAAGAACCAGAAGCCCGCGGTGCTCTGGTTCACCGGCCTCTCGGGCTCGGGCAAGTCGACGATCGCCAACCTCGTCGAGAAGAAGCTGCACCGGATGAACCGGCACACCTTCCTGCTCGACGGCGACAATGTCCGCCACGGGCTGAACAAGGACCTCGGCTTTACCGAGGCCGACCGGATCGAGAACATCCGCCGCGTCGGCGAGGTCGCCAAGCTGATGACCGACGCCGGGCTGATCGTGATCACCGCGTTCATCAGCCCGTTCAAGGTCGAACGCGACATGGTGCGTTCGATGCTGCCCGACGGCGAGTTCGTCGAGATCTTCATCGACACGCCCCTGGCCGAAGCCGAGAAGCGCGACGTCAAGGGGCTCTACAAAAAGGCCCGCAGCGGCCAGCTCAAGAACTTCACCGGCATCGACAGCCCCTATGAGGCGCCCGAAGATGCCGAAATCAGGATAGACACCACCGCGATGACCCCCGAAGAGGCGGCCGACCTGATCGTGGACCGCTTGCTGGGGTAAAAGATGATTCATGAAAGTGACGAGGCGCTGGCCGAGCGGCTGGCAACCGCGGCGGGGGTGATCCTGCTCGCGTTGCAGGTGTCGGGCGAGTTCGAGGGCAAGGCGCTCGGCAACGCCGGCGATGCGCGCGCCAATGCGATGCTGATGCACGAACTGCGCGCCGCGCGGCCCGAGGATGCGATCCTGTCCGAAGAGGAAAAGGACAGCGTGGCCCGCTGTTCGTTCAGCCGCGTGTGGGTGGTCGACCCGCTCGACGGCACCCGCGAATATGGCGAGGGTCGCAGCGACTGGGCGGTGCATGTCGCGCTCGCGGTCGATGGCGTGCCGACGGTGGGCGCGGTGGCACTGCCCGGGCTGGGGCTGACCTTGACGTCGGGGGCGCCGAAGCCGCTCGCACCGGCGAATGTGCCGCCGAAGATGCTGGTCAGCCGCACCCGCCCCGCCGCCGAAGCGGTGTTCGTCGCCGAAAAGATCGGCGCCGAACTGCTCGGCATGGGCTCGGCGGGCGCCAAGGCAATGGCGGTGGTGCGCGGCGAGGCCGACATCTATCTCCACACCGGCGGGCAGTATGAATGGGACAATTGCGCCCCCGCGGCGGTGGCGGCGGCGGCGGGGCTGCACGTCAGCCGCGTCGACGGCTCGCCTTTGGTCTATAATTGCGCCAACCCCTATCTGCCCGACCTGCTGATCTGCCGGAAGGAATTCGCGGCGGAAGCGTTGCGGCTGGCGGCGGAGTTTGTCGCGGCGGAGTAGGGCGCGCGCGAGGTAGGTTCCGGGCGGTTGCGGCCTTCGCTCTTCCCTCCCTGAAAGGGAGGAGAATCCCCTATATCTACCTTCAAAAACCACACGGGCGTCGCGCTTCGCGATTGCCAGTCCGGCCGCGTCCGCCTATTTCGGTTGCATCGAAAAACCGAACCCATGGGAGACGCGCGATGACCGACCTGCCTGACACCAACCTCGTGATGCTGACGCTGGTGAAGCCTGAGGGCGAACTTGAGGTGTCGTTCGAGCGCCGCCCGATGCCCGAACCCGCGGCGCATGAGGTGCTGGTCAAGATTCTCGCGACCCCGATCAACCCGTCGGACCTCGGCCTGCTGTTCGGCGGCGCCGACATGTCGACCGCGCGGGCGTCGGAGCGCGACGGGCTGCCGGTGATCAGCGCCGATATTCCGCCCGCCGGGATGCGCGCGATGACGGGCCGCGTCGGCGATGCGCTGGCGATCGGCAACGAAGGCTGCGGGCTGGTCGTGAAAGCGGGCGCGTCGCCCGAGGCGCAGGCGCTGGTCGGCAAGACCGTCGCGCTGATCGGCGGCGAAATCTATGCCGAATATCGCTGCCTGCCGGCGATGATGTGCATGGTCCTGCCCGACGGCACCGAGCCCGCCGACGGCGCCTCCTGCTTCGTCAATCCGCTGACGTCGCTCGCCTTCACCGAGACGATGAAGGCCGAGGGGCATCGCGCGCTCGTCCACACCGCGGCGGCGTCGAACCTCGGCCAGATGCTCGTCAAGATCTGCGCCAAGGACGGTATTCCGCTGGTCAACATCGTGCGCAGCGATGCGCAGGTCGAAATCTTGAAGGGCATCGGCGCGACGCATATCGTTAATAGCGGCGCTGACGATTTCGTCGAGCAGCTGACCGCGGCGCTGGTCGAGACCGGCGCGACGCTGGGTTTCGATGCGATCGGCGGCGGCAAGCTCGCCGGGCAGATATTGTCGGCGATGGAGGTCGCGGCGGTGAAGCGGATGACGACGTACAGCCGCTATGGCTCGGACACGTTCAAGCAGGTCTATATCTATGGCGCGCTCGACCTGGGGGCGACGGTGCTGAACCGCAGCTTCGGGCTGACCTGGTCGCTGTCGGGCTTCCTGCTGACGCCGTTCCTGCAGAAGGCGGGGATGGAGACCAATATGCGGCTCCGCAAACGCGTGGTCGACGAACTGACGACGACGTTCAAGAGCCATTACAGCCATGAGATTTCGCTGGTCGAGGCTTTGAACCTCGATGTGATCGCGGGCTATAATGCGAAGCGGACGGGCGAGAAATATCTGATCCGGCCTTAGGGCTGCGGGGTACAGAGGAAAGGCGGGGGTTTCATGCGCCGGACATTGCCATTCATCGCGGTCGCCGTGATCGGGGCGGCGCCGATCGCGCCGGCGGTCGTCGCGACGCAGGCGAGCGAGCCGACGCTGGCCAAGAAGATGGGTCTGAAGCCCGGGCAATGGCGAACCGTTCTTCGGGTTACCGACGCAGAAATCACCGCCCGACCGGGCGAAAGCGTCCCGGCGGACGCCGAGCCGGCTCTGCGAAAGCTGATCGGCTCGACGACCGAGACCTATGAATGCATCGGATGGCAACAGCCCGCCGGGAGCGCGCTGACTTTGCCCGGAATCAAGATCGACGCCGCCTGCACCTTCGAAGAGCTTGTGGCCGACGGGCGCACGCTGAAGATCAAAGGGCGCTGCGGGTCGCCTTCTGAAGGCTTTCACGCCGACATGAAGGTGCAGGCCGAGCATGATGATGTCGAGATGACCGCCAGTGTCGAAACGATCGCCTTTTCCGAAGGTGTGGGCTTGGGCACGACCGTCGTCGCCACCACGACGAGCAGCCATGTCGGACCATGTCCCGCTGGCGGCCCCGAGGCGGGAAAGAATATCAACTAGAACCCCGCCTTGTCGTCGCGGCAGGCCGAAAATCCACCGGCATTGGCCCCCCGTCGATCAATCGACTCCGTCCGCCGCAAAATCCCGCGCCGTCGCTTGCGGGCGCGGAATCGCGTTCATAGGGTCCCCGCATTCATCTGATCATGGGGAACAAAATGCCTGCTCTCAAATCCGTGGTGCTCTTCGGCGTGCTGGCCTTGCTGGCCGTTCCTGCGGCTGCCGGCGCGCAGGATATTGCGGTCGAAGGCAATGTCGCGCGGGCGCAGGGGCATTGGGGCGGCGAACTGGGGTGGGCTACAGCCTCCATGCCGGGCCGGTCACGCTGCGGCCGATCGGCGGGCTGTTCATCCATTCCGATAGTGACGAGCGCGAGGTGAAGCCCTTTGCCAAGGCCGAGGCGACGGTGACGATCCCGACGATCGCCGAACTGGGTGCGGGGGTCCGGATCAGCGGCGACCGGACGCGGATTTATGGCACGGCGGCGTTCGGCCTGCTGCCGAAGCTGAAGCTGAAGGGCAATTTGGGTGACCGTTACGCGGCGATCGGGATCATGGGGCAGTTTTGACCGGACAGGACCGGCGCGGGCGCTGGGGCGCGAACCCAAGCCTGTTCACACCTTCCCGAAGCCAAGCCATCCCGCCCACGCATATCGCACGGCCAGCCCGGCCGCGGCCAGAAAGGGGAAAAAGGATGGATGATCCCTGTGTTCGTGCACCGATCAGGCCGCAGACAATCAGACAAAATGCCAGCCACACGCCGTTGCGGCGCAAGTCGGACCGAATTGCAGACCTGTCGATATGGATCATCCTTGGTCCCTCTATCAGTCTCGTTTGCCGCAGCCTGCGCTAGTCACACGACCGCATCTTCCATCCGAGATCAACGATTGCTGTGATAAGGCCCGGTCCATCGCCAGAGCCTATCGCTTCATGCACTGCCGCACATCGTCGCGCTTATATTCGCTGCAGTTCCACAGCGCTTTCTCGAACCCCGCCTTGTCGTCGCGGAGGTAGGAGAAGGTCATGCCGGCGCGCTGGGTGTCGCTCATCGCTTCGCTCTCGGGCTTGAGCACCGGGTTGGTCCAGCCCATGAACTTGCAATATTCGCGGGTGCCGCAGAGGCGCAGCGCGAGGGTGACGAAGCTTTCGGGGGTCGCCTTGCGGTCGAGGGTGATGGTGATCGTCTCGCGCCCGCCCGAGACCACCTGGCCGGGTACCGCGGCGCCGGTGACGCGCGGTTCGCCGGCGGCGGGATCGACCTCGGTGGCGGCGAGTTCGGCAGGGAGGCCGGCCATGTGCAGCGGCGAGAGTGCCGCCATCTTGGCGACCGGCGCCTCGACCCCCGCGACATTGCCGCGAAAGGCACCGGGCGTGCCCCAATAGCCGGGCCAGCGGAAGAAGAGGTGGGTGTCGACGACCGCGATCTTTTCGAGGCTGTCGCTCCAATAGGGGCGGACCCAGTCGGTGTGATAATGCGTCGCGAGGCCGACCGACGGGTCGGTGCCGCCCGACAGGATGATCTCGGCATTGACCTGCGCCCGCGTCCACGCGGCATCCGAATAGCGGCGGGCCAACGCGCCGTCGCAGGTGAAGGTGAACTGGCAGCCGGTGACGCGTTCCGACCCCTGGAACACGACGCCGCAGATCGATTTGGGGAAGGCGGGATGGCGGACGCGGTTGATGATGACCTGGCCGACCGAGCGTTGGCCCTTGTTGTCGTCGCCCGCCTCATAGAGCATCGCGGCGGCGAGGCAGTCGCGCGCGCGTCCGCGGTTGTCGGCGTCGCCGGCATAGACGAAGGGTCGCGCCGCGACGAAACCCTTGGTCACCAGCGGGATTTTGGCATTGGCGGCGCGCGCGTCGTCCTCGGCGATCGGCGCCAATTCCATCGGGAGCACCTCCGGAACCGTGCTGGCGGGCGGCGCGACGGGAGGCAGGTGCACGCTGTAGCTCGCGGGACCGCCGAGGCTGCTCGCGTAGAGCACCGCGACGATCGCGCCGACCGCCAGCAGCGCGAACAGCCATGCCGACCGGTCGCGCCACAATGGCGTCGTTGCTGCGGGCGCTTCGCGCGCCATGGGAGTGCCTCAGATTTCCGGGAGGAAGTCGGGGACCGAGAGGTAGCGTTCGCCGGTGTCGTAGTTGAAGCCGAGGACGCGGCTGCCCGCGGGCAGCTCGGCGAGTTTCTGGGCGATCGCGGCAAGGGTGGCGCCCGACGAGATGCCGACGAGCATGCCTTCCTCGGTCGCCGAGCGGCGCGCATAGTCCTTGGCGTCGGCGGCCTCGACCTTGATCACGCCGTCGAGCAGGTCGGTGTGCAGGTTGCGCGGGATGAAGCCGGCGCCGATGCCCTGGATCGGATGCGGGCCGGGTTGGCCGCCCGAGATGACCGGCGATGCGACGGGCTCGACCGCGAAGACCTTGAGGTTCGGCCAATGGCCTTTCAGAAATTGCGCAACGCCGGTGATATGGCCGCCGGTGCCAACCCCGGTGATCAGCGCGTCGATCGGGGTGTCGGCGAAATCGGCGAGGATTTCGGGGCCGGTGGTGCGGACATGGACGTCGATGTTCGCCTCATTCTCGAACTGCTGCGGCATCCACGCGCCCGGAGTCGTCTCGACCAATTCGATCGCGCGTTCGATCGCACCCTTCATGCCCTTTTCGCGCGGCGTCAGGTCGAAGGTCGCGCCATAGGCGAGCATCAGGCGGCGGCGTTCGAGCGACATGCTTTCGGGCATGACGAGCACGAGCTTGTAGCCCTTGACCGCGGCGGCCATCGCGAGGCCGATGCCAGTGTTGCCCGACGTCGGCTCGACGATGGTGCCGCCGGGTTGAAGGCTGCCGTCACGCTCGGCCGCCTCGATCATCGCCAGGCCGATGCGATCCTTGATCGACCCGCCCGGGTTGCTGCGTTCCGACTTCACCCAGACTTCTGCGTCGGGGAACAGCTTGGCGACCCGGATGTGCGGGGTGTTGCCGATGGTATCGAGGATCGAATTGGCTTTCATGGTCGGTGCAGGCTTTCCTTGAAGTCGAACCGCGGATCGCGCCGCGCGAGACGATTGGGCCAGTCTCCGCTGCGGAGCCAAAGCGCTTCGTCGGCGAGGGCGGGCGTGGGCGCGGGTTGTAACGATGCGAGCAGATACTGTCCATAAGGCCAATCGGCGACGCCCGAGTCGGCGTTGATATGCCCGAACGGCCCGGCATTGACGAAGCGCGCGTCCCATTGCCGCGACAGCCGCCAGACGTGCGAGGTCTTGGCATAGGGATCATTGTCGCTCGCCACCACGACGATCGGGGTGCGCGAGGTGAAGGCGGGGGCGTCGCTGAAGTCGGCGACGCGGCTGTCGCGGCGCAGGTCGCCGAGGTCGGGCGGCGCGACGAGCAGCGCCCCGGCGACGCGGGCACGGGCGACGCCGCCGGCATGGGCGAACCAGTGGGCGAAGGCGTGGCAGCCGAGGCTGTGCGCCGCGATCAGCACCGGTTCGTCCTCGGCGGCGATCGCGTCGGCGATGCGTTCGACCCATTGGTCCTTTGCGGGCGCGGCCCAGTTGCCGAGGTCGACTCGCTCGCAGTCGGCGAATTTATGTTCCCACAGGCTCTGCCAATGGCGCGGGCCGCTGTTGTCGAGGCCCGGAATCGTCAGGATTTTGTGGCGTATCAGCGTGGTGTGCATCTCTGGATCTCCATCGGATGAAGGAAGGAAACCGCGGTGACGGGTGCAACCGAGATAATTCAACTAAATAAATTGACAATCACTTTGTGGCGAAAGGAAGGCAGTTTGCGACGAGTTGATTTCGCGCTTTCGGACGGGCGCGGAAATGCGTCAGGCGGCCTGTTTGAACTGCGGTTCGAAGGTGCGGGCGCGGCGCAGTTCGGGGAATATCCATGCCCAGAGCGCGGTGACGCCGATCGCCGCCGCGCCGCCGAAGACGATCGCGGTGATCGGGCCGAAGGCAGCGGCCATCGATCCGGCGCGCATTTCGCCGAGCTCGTTCGAAGCCGAGATCGCGAGGCCCGACACCGCGCTGACGCGGCCGCGCATATGGTCGGGGGTGTTGAGCTGGATCAGCGTGCCACGCACGAAGACCGAGAACATGTCGGCGGCGCCGAGCAACGCCAGCATCGCGAGCGAGAGGAAGAGGTTGGTCGACAGACCGAAGGCCATGGTCGCGGCGCCGAAGGCGACGACCGCCCACAGCATCTTCACCCCGACATTGCGCTCGATCGGGCGCCAGGCGAGGCCCAATGCGACGATCGCGGCGCCGACCGCAGGGGCGGCGCGCAACAGGCCGAGCATGGTGGCATTTTCCATGAGGTCGCTGTGGAGAATGTCGCGCGCGAACACCGGCAGCAGCGCGGTCGCGCCCGACAGGATCACCGCGAACAGGTCGAGGGTGATCGTGCCGAGCAGGAATCGCTCGCGCCAGGTGAATTGCAGCCCGTCGAGCATTTCGCGCAACGGGTGACGACGCACCTCGACCGGCGGCGGCAGCACGGGGCGGACGCGGCTGATCGTGAAGGCCGAGATAGCGAGCAGCACGGCGGCGAAGATATAGACCGAGGTCGGATGGGCCGCGTAGATCAATCCGCCCGCGGCGGGGCCGATGACCGAGGCCGACTGCCAGGCGATGCTGCTCATCGCGATCGCGCGCGGCAGCACGGCGGGGGGCACAATGTTCGGCGCGATCGCGCTCATCGCCGGACCCGAAAAGACGCGCGCGACGCCGTGCAGCGCGGCGAGGCCGAAGAGCAGGGGCAGGGTGAGTCCGTCGGTATAAGTGAACCAGCCGAGCGCGGCGGCGATGGTGAGGTCGATCAGGTTCGAGAAGATCGCGACGCTGCGCCGTTCGAAACGGTCGGCGACCCAGCCCGCGACCGGGGTGAGCACCGCGAGCGGCACGAACTGGAACAGCCCGAGCAGGCCGAGCTGGAACGACGCCTCCTTGATCGACATGCCGTAATCGGTGCGCGCGGTGTCGTAGAGCTGGTAACCGATGACCACGACCATCGCGATCGTCGCCATCACCGCGGTGAAGCGCGCGAGCCAGAAATATCGGTAGTCGACGAAACTGAGCGGGGAGGGGGCCCTGGACTGGGTTTCGGGCATCGCCGGTTCGTCGGCGTCGGGCGGGAGGATCGTTGCCATTGCGATCCGCCCTAACCGGCTTTTCCCCGCTGTCCAGACCGCATAGGTCTGCCGTTCGTCGATTAGCAGGTGTCACATGCCGGTCATGGTGGCAGAAACCCGCCATCGTCATCGGGGAGTTTCAAGATATGACACGCAAATTCGCTCGCTTCGGCGGGGTCGCCATGGCCGCGACGCTGTTCGTCCTGGCCGGTTGCAACGCGTCGGACAACAAGTCGGCGTCGGCGACTGCCGCCAAGAGCTGGACCCAGTTTCGCGACGGCTTCATCGAGGGCTATTTCCCGCTCAACCCGAATTTCGCGGTCTATCAGGGCAAGCATGAGTATGACGGGCAACTGCCCGACTGGTCGCCCGCGGGACTGGAGAAGCAGGCGGCGTATCTGGAAAAGGCGATCGCCGACGCCAAGGCGTTCGATGGCGCGATGACCGACGCCGAGAAATTCGAGCGCGACTATCTGGTCAAGGTTGCCGAGGGACAGCTGTTCTTCCTGCGCGATACCGATTTCGCGGCGAAGAACCCGGCCTTCTACACCGGTGCACTCGACCCCAATGTCTATATCTCGCGGCCCTATGCCGATGCGACGACGCGGATGAAGGCGTTCATCGCCTATGCCGAAAAGGTCCCCGCAGCCGCCGCGCAGATCAAGGCGAACCTCAAGCTGCCGCTGCCCGCAACCTTCGTCAAATATGGCACTGCGGGTTTCGGCGGCTTTGCCGACTATTATAAGGGCGACGCCAAGGCCGCTTTCGCTTCGGTCAAGGACCAAGCGCTGCAGAAGCAGTTCGACGACGCGGCGGCGAAAGCGGGCGCGGCGATGACCGACCTTGCCAAATATGTCGGATCGCAGCCGGGCACGACCGACGGCTATGCGCTCGGCGCCGACAAATTCGCCAAGATGATCCTGACCAACGAGGGCGTCGACACGCCGATCGACGAACTCGAACGGATCGGGCAGGCGGACCTCAAGCGCAATCAGGACGCCTTGAAGGCCGCCTGCGCCACCTATGCCGCGGGCATGACGATCGCCGACTGCATGAAGAAGATGAACAGCGATAAGCCCGCCGACGGCCCGGTCGCCGAAGCGCGGCGCCAGTTGCCGACGCTGCGCGCCTTCCTCGTCGAAAAGGATCTCGTCAGCATCCCGGGCACCGAACAGGCGCAGGTCGAGGAATCGCCGCCGTACAACCGGCAGAACAGCGCCTATATCGACATTCCCGGACCCTATGAGAAAGGGCTGCCGTCGGTCTATTATATCTCGCCGCCCGACCCGGCGTGGGACAAGCAGACGCAGGCGGACTTCGTGCCGGGGCGCAAGGACCTGTTGTTCACCTCGGTCCATGAGGTGTGGCCGGGCCACTTCCTGAACTTCCTCCATGCGAACCGCGCCGAGAGCATCTTCGGCAAATTGTTCGTCGGCTATGCCTTTGCCGAGGGCTGGGCGCATTATACCGAGGAGATGATGTGGGACGCCGGGCTGGGCGAGGGCGACCCCGAGACGCACATCGGCCAGTTGTCGAACGCGCTGCTGCGCGATTGCCGCTATCTGTCGGCGATCAGGCTGCACACCAAGGGCATGACGGTCGTGGATTCGGAAAAGCTGTTCAAGGACCAATGTTATCAGGACGAGGGCAATGCGCGGCAACAGGCGGCGCGCGGCACCTATGATCCCGCCTATCTCAATTACACGATGGGCAAGCTGATGATCCGCAAGTTGCGCGACGACTGGACAAAAGGCGACAAGACGAAGTGGAAGGCGTTCCACGACGAATTCCTGTCGTACGGCGGCCCGCCGATCCCGATGGTGCGCGCGGCGATGATGAAGGAAACGACGCCGAAGGCGGTGTTCTGAAGCTCATAACCCTCTCCCCTGCAGGGGAGAGGGTTGGATGTGACCGCGAGCACTGGCAATAGGCACCAACCCCCGCTAGCCTTCCCCGGCAACAAGGGGCGAGCCGATGGTCGATGTCTTCATTTCCTATTCGCGCGACAACAAGACGCGCGTGGCCGAAATCGCCCAGGCGGTCAAAGCGGCGGGTTATGAGGTTTGGTGGGACGCCGAACTGCCGCCGCACCGCAGCTATGGCGATGTGATCACCGAAAAGATCGGCATGGCGAAGGCCGCGATCGTCGTCTGGTCGCACACCTCGGCGCAGTCCGAATGGGTGCGCGCCGAGGCCGATGTCGCGCGCAACCAGAAGAAGCTGGTGCAGACCGCGATCGATGACGTCATGCCGCCGCTGCCGTTCAACCAGATCCAGTTCGCCGAACTCGCCGACTGGCATGGCGAGGCCGACCATCGCGGCTGGCGCAAGGTGCTGATGAGCCTGGAGGAATTGTGCGGACGGGCGCCGGTGGATGCGTCGCCGGCGGCTCCTGTTCCCGTCCGGGTACCCACGCCCGCCCCGGCGCCCGCCGCCTATTCCGCGCCCGCCGAGCCGACGGCGCCGCGGTCCTCGCCACTGCCGTGGATATTGGGCGCGGCGGCGGTCATCGGTGCGGGCCTGCTCTGGTGGCTGCTGCAGCCGACGCCGATGCGGACGACGGTGAGCGACGGCTCCGGATCGGGCAGCGCCGCCGTCGCGGGGGCCCCGGAAACGGCAGATGATGGTGCGGCGCCGGTTGAGGCTTTTGTCCTCGCCGCGGTGATCAACGATCCCGAAGGTTTCACCAACATCCGTGCGCAAGCCTCGTCGCAGTCGGCGATCCTCGGTAAGGTGCTCGAGGGCGAGAAGTTCCTGACCTATCAGCAAAGCGGTAGCTGGTGGCGCGTGCGCAAGGGCGACGGCACCACCGGCTATATGTTCCGCAAGCTGATTCGCGTGCTCGACGGGGCGAACCCCGATCCGGCGCCCGGCGCGGGGGCGGCGTCGCTTCCCGCCGGGCCGATGCCGACCGGCGTCGGCGGTAGCGGCGTCGTCATTCCCGATTCGTCGGATCGGCTGCTGTCGGCGGACGAACTCGGCAATTACAGCGCGCTCGAACTGCGGATCGCGCGCAACGAGATTTTCGCGCGCAACGGCTTCCGCTTCAAGGACGCCAGCCTGCGTGCACATTTCGGCCAGTTCGGCTGGTACAAGCCGACCACCGACAATGTGCAGCTTTCGGGCGTTGAAAAGGCCAATGTCGCGCTGTTGAAATCGGCCGAAGCCGCCGCGCAATGAGCGAAGGCGCAGCGCCGGACTGCGCCGCGAGCGAGGCGGAGGTGGCGCACCGGCTGGGGCAGGGCGACGCGCTGAGCGCCTTCGACTGCGCCGCCGCCGCGCGCCGCGCGGGCATCGACAGCCCGCGATTGCGGTACCTGATGGTGCGCGCGCTGGCCGCATCGGGCGACAGCCTGGGCGCGATGCATCTGTACGAGGCGCTCGATCTCGCCGGTTCGGGCGACGTCGACAGCCTCGCGCTCGCGGGGCGGATCTGGAAGGACCGCGCCTTCGACCAGCGCGCCGACGAACGGCGGCCCTGGCTCGAAAAGGCGGCCGCCGCCTATCATCACGCGTGGGAGGTGTCGGGCGCGACCTTTCCGGCGATCAACGCCGCGAGCCTGTTCGCGCTGCTCGGCGACCGCGCGCGCGGCGCCGCGCTCGCCGAACCGATCGCGGCGGCGGGAGCGGCGGGCAATTATTGGGATGCGGTGACGCTGATCGAGGCGCTGTTGCTGCTCGGGCGCGGCGACGAGGCGCTGCGTCACGCGCAGGCGGTCGATATGATGGGCAGCGCGCGCGCCGGGGATCGCGCCTCGACCTGCCGGCAATTCGCGCGGCTGGCGCAGAGCGGCGCGATCGAGGCCGCCAGCGCGGCGGCGATCGTCGACCTGCTGCGCCCGCCGCCGGTCGGCGTCTATTGCGGGCGGATGTTCCGGGCCGGCGGCGAGGGCGAGGCGGGGGCGCAGCGCGCGATCGCCGCCGCGCTCGATGCGCAGCCCTTGTCGGCCTTGATCGGCCCGCTCGCCTGCGGTGCCGACATCATCTTCGCCGAAGAGGCGATCGCGCGCGGCATTGACCTGACGATCATCCTGCCCTTTGCCGAGGAGGATTTTATCGCGCAGTCGGTGCGGTCGGGCGGCGAGACATGGGTCGCGCGCTATATTCGTTGCCGCGACGCGGCGGCGATGGTTCATTTCGCGAGCAACACCCGCTTCGTCAGCGACGATTGCCAGTTCATCCTCGGCTCGCACACCGCGATGGGGCTCGCCCGATTGCGCGCGCGCGAACTGGAAAGCGACGCGATCCAGTTCGCGGTCGTCGACCCCGCGGTGGCGGCGCGCAGCGCCAATGCGATCGCCGGGACCAACGCCGATCTCGCGCTGTGGCAGGCGCATGGCGGGCGCACGGTGACCATCGCGGTCGGCGGCCTCGATCGGTCGCTGGAGTTCCCGCCGGCCCCCAAGCCGCCCGAGGGAACGAGGCGCGGGCTGTATGCGATCCTGTTCGCCGATTTTGCTGGGTTTTCAAAGCTTGGCGAGGCGGAGTTACCGATCTTTGCACAGGAAGTGATGGGCGGGATAGGGCGCGTGCTCGACGAATATGGCGAGGCGGTGCTGTTCCGGAATACGTGGGGCGATGCGGTTTACGCGATCATTTCGGACCCTGCGGTCGCGGCGCGGATCGCGCTCGACATGCAGGAACGGCTCGATGTGCTGCCCGCCGGGCTGGGGCTGGAAGGCCATCAGGCGGGGATGCGCACCGGCATTCACTTCGGGCCGATCTATCGCGGGCAGGACCCGGTGGTTGGCAACGAACTATGGTACGGCACCGAAGTCACGCGCACCGCGCGGATCGAGCCGGTGACGTTGGTCGGGCAAATCTATTGCACCCAGCCGATGGCGGCGATGCTCGCGCTCGGCGACGCGCGCGAGTTCGACTGCGACTATGTCGGCAAGGTGCGGCTCGCCAAGGATTATGGCGAGCTGGCGCTGTACCGCCTGTCGCGCCGCGCGGCCTAGGGCGCCCGCAACCGCGCGATGAAGAAACCGTCAAGGCCGCCCGCTTCGGCCAGCATCCCGGGAAGGGTGCGGATGAAGCCCTGTTCGGTCGGGACGATTCCCGCGGGAAGTTCGTCGGCGCGTGCGGGGTCGATGGTCCAGTCCGGATGATCGGCCAGGAAGGCGGCGATCCGCTCCTCGCCCTCGGCGGGTTCGAGCGAGCAGGTGGCATAGACGAGCACCCCGCCCGGCTTCACCCACAACGCGGCACGGCCGAGCAGTTCGGCCTGCAATTCCGCCATTTCGGCAATCTGGCGCGGCTCGATGCGGTGGAGCACATCGGGGTGGCGGCGGAAGATGCCGGTCGCCGAACAGGGCGCGTCGAGCAGCACCGCGTCGGCGGCCTCGCCGGGTTGCCATTTGCGGATATCGCCCTGGACGACGGCGGCGTGAAGGCCGGTGCGGTCGAGATTCTCCTCGAGCCGCGCGAGGCGCTTGGCGCTCGAATCGACCGCGAGAACCGACCAGCTGGCGGCGGCGAGCTGCATCGTCTTGCCGCCCGGCGCGGCGCAGAGGTCGAGGACCGAGCGGCCTTCGCCGGCCCCGAGCAGGCGCGCGGGCAGGGTGGCGGCGAGATCCTGGACCCACCAGCCGCCTTCGCGAAAGCCAGGCAGGGTTTCGATCGCGTGGCCGCGGGGCAGGCGAAGGTGATGCGGGGCGAGCGACTGCGCGCCCTCCCAGCCGGCCGCGTCGGGTGCGGCGGCGAAGCTGAGGTCGACCGGCGGCGGAGCGCTCCATGCGGTTTCGGCGGCGGCGACGAAGGCGTCGCCCCATAAAGCGGCCCAGCGCTCGGCGGTGGCCGGCGGCAGGCTCGCGCTTTCGGGCAGCTGCCATTCCTCCTGCTGCGCGCGCGACAGGATCGCATGGACGAGGCGGCGCGGGCCACCGTCGACGAGCGGCAGCGCGGTCGACACGACGGCGTGCGGCGGGCTTTTCAGCACCAGCAACTGCGCCAGCGCGATCCGCAGCACGGCACGCGACTTGACGTCGTCGGGCAGCGGCTGGGCGGTCGCACCGTCGATGAGCATGTCGATGTCGCTCATCCACCGCAGCGCTTCGGAGACGATCGCCACGGCAAAGGCGCGGTCGGGCGGCGGCAGGCCCTGCGTCGCCGCATGCGCGGCGAGGTCGAGCGGGTCGCCGCGGCGCAGCACCGCGTCGATCAGGCGCAGCGCCGCCTTGCGCGTCGCGGTGCCCGGCGGGTCGGCCTGATGCGCGCCGCGGGGGCGGCGGGGACGACGGTCAGCCATGACGGCGGAATCCGGTACGGGGGCGGTTGGCGTGGGGCACGGAAACTCCTATAACATCGGCGTCATGACCGAAAACAGCCAAGCAGAGACCATCGGCGGCACGCCGCGCGCGGCCAAGCGCCCCGCGCATGTGAAAGCGCCCGAAGGCTGGACCAACGCCCCGGTTCCGGCGCCCGAACCGATCCTCGAGGAAAAGGCCGAGGACCAGCCCGGCGGCCGCAACCCCGTGCGCTATGGCGACTGGGAACTCAAGGGACTGGCGATCGATTTCTGACCCCGCCGACGCGGCGGTCAAAAGGGATTCATCCGCCCGATCAGCCCGGTGCGGTCGACGAACTGGTGCTTCAGCGCCGCGAGGACGTGGATCGCGGCGAGGGCGAGCATCGCGAGACCCAGCACTTCATGCCGTTCGTGCAGCGTGTCGGCGAGGCTTTTGCTGGGGCTGGCGATCGACGGCACGGTAAACAGGCCGAAGAAGTCGATCGGGCGGTCGGCGGCCGACATCCAGACCCATCCCGATAGCGGTAGCAGGATGAGCAGCGCGTAGAAAAGGAAATGGACGAGCTTGCTGACCGGCCGTTGCCAGGCGGGAGTCGCGGCGGGCAGCGGTGGCGGCTTGTGGCCGAGCCGCCAGAGGATACGCAGCACCGTCAAGCCGAGGATCGCGATGCCGAGCGCCTTGTGGATCAACATCGCCGTCCGATGCGTTTCGCGCGGCATATCCTCGGTCAGCATCGCGAGGCCGATATTGGCGATCACCGCGAGGCCGATCGCCCAATGAAGCCAGATGGCCACCTTCGTGTAGCGCGGGGCGCCGGTCGACATGGTGGCCATCGGGTTCAATTCCTCAGACGAGCGGGGCTTCCGAAATCAACGGCACCTTGCCGGCCTTGACCTGCTCGGCAAAGACTTCGCGCATCAGCTGCAGCGAAAAGAGGTGCGCGAAGATCAGGCCGAGCATGCCGTTCTGCATCATCTTGCGCAGCACGTCGCCGCGCAGTTCGCGCAGCTTGTTCTCGTCGACCATCTGGAAGCCGCGGTAGATGAAGGGCTTGTCGCTGCCTTCGGGCTGGATGCTGACTTCGCCGTCCATCAGCAGGTCGGCCTTTTTCAGCTCGTCCACCATGACGCCGGTGCGCTGGCCGGCTTCTTCGAAATTCTTGCAGAATTCGAGCACCGCCTTGGTCGGATCGGTCGGTTCGGGGCCGTCGAACAGCGCATCGCCCTCTTCGAATTCGCCGACGGCGCCCGAAGTCGGGTCGAAGCACAGCGACAGCTCGTCGGTGTCGGGACGCAGCTTGGCGAGCAGGAACGGATAGCGGCGGACGTAGGCCGGGACATAGACCGGGTTGATCAGCTTGCCCTCGTCGTCGACGAAGGTGTTGACGCCCTCGTTGAGGCCCATCAGCGCGAGCGGCACGGGATTGTCGCCGGCCGAAAAGACGATCGGGTAGAAACGGCTCGCCGAGACGAATTCGTCCGCGGTCAGCGGCACCGCATGCTGGTTGATCAGGAATTCGGCCTTGTCGAGCGACCGTGCGTGGAAATTGGCGTGATCGACGCTCGAGAGCGGAACCAGATCCTTGTAGAAAAGCGGCAGATTGGCGGCGGGCGCAGTGGCCATGATGAAACTCCGAACTGAACACCCGCACCGGCGGGCGAAAAAATGCGATTGCGCGCCTTATTGGGCTGCGCGCCGCGACGCAAGGGGGACGGTGGCGGGCCTAGCCGATCAGTTTGCCCGGATTGAACAGGCCCGCGGGGTCGAGCCCCGCCTTGATCGCGCGTAGCGCCGCGAGCCGCGCCGGGCTGTCGAGCGCGGCGAACAGGTCGCGCTTCATCTGGCCGATGCCATGTTCGGCCGAAAGCGAGCCGCCGAGTTCGATGACATGGCTGTAGACGAGGCGGCTCGCGTCCTCGCCATGCGCGGCGATCCAGGCGCGGCCGTCGACCCCGGCGGGCGGCTGGACATGATGATGGACGTTGCCGTCGCCGAGATGGCCGAAGGACAGGGCGCGGGCGCCGGGGAAGGCGGCGGTCAGGCGCGCCGGATTGTCGGCGATGAAGCGCGGCATCAGGTCGACCGGCACGCTGACGTCGTGCTGGATCGCAGGCCCCTCGGCACGCTCGGCCTCCGAAATCGAATCGCGCAGCCGCCAGAAATCGTCGCTTTCGCGATCGTTCTTGGCGATCACGACATCGTCGATCAGCCCGGCCTGCAGCGCGATGGCGAGTTGGGTTTCGAGCCGCGACGACAGGTCGTCGGCCTTGTCGTCGGCGAGTTCGACCAGTGCATACCAAGGGCAGTCGCCGCCCAGCGGGTGGCGCGTCTGCGGGATGTGGCGCAGCACCGCGTCTAGGCAGCCGTGCGGGACGATCTCGAAGCCTTCGAGCGGGGCGCCGATCGCTGCGTCGAGCTGGCGCAGCAGGAGCAGCGCCTTGTCGGGACTTTCGAGGCCTATCCATGCGGTCGCGCGGTCCTGTGCGGCGGGGACGAGGCGCAGCGTCGCGGCGGTGACGATGCCCAGCGTCCCCTCCGCCCCGCACAGCAGGTGCCGCAGGTCATAGCCGCGATTGTCCTTCTTGAGCGGCGCCAGTCCGTCGAAGACTTGGCCGTCGGGCAGCACCGCCTCGACCCCCGCGACGAGGGCGCGCATCGTGCCGTGGCGCAGCACCTGGGTGCCGCCGGCGTTGGTCGATACCAGCCCGCCGATCGTCGCCGACCCCTTGCCGCCGAGGGTCAGCGGGAACCGGAAACCTTCCGCCAGCACGGCATTGTGGAAATTCTCGAGGATAACGCCGGCTTCGGCCACGGCGAGTCCCGCCGCGCGATCGATGGTACGGACGCGGTTCATGCGGCGCGTGCTGAGCAGCAATTGCGCGCCGCTGGCGTCGGGGGTCGCGCCGCCGACCATGCCGCTGTTGCCGCCCTGCGGGACGATGGCGACGTCCTGCGCGGCGCAAAGCCGGACGACGGCGGCGACTTCGGCGGTGGTGGCGGGGGAGAGCATCGCGGCGGCGCGGCCGTGATATTTGCCGCGCCAGTCGGTGAGCCAGGGCGCGAGGCTGTCGTCGTCGGTCGCGAAGCCCTTGGGGCCGAGCAGGGCGGCAAGCTGTGCCAGCAGGTCGGGCGTCGGGGGCCGCGTCATCGGCGCGGACATTCGCGGACGAGGTGACGGATCGTCAAAATGGGTCGACAACAGTTCATTTGCTGTTCAATCATGATCGCTATTGGGGAGGCCATGGACGAGTGAAGCCCGCGCGTCCAGCCAGCATCGGGTTCGGGAGCCAAGGGTGAACAACGGTTTTTGTCAGCGCGCCGAGGGGGCGCCCGACGCGCAGTGACGGCAGCGTTTGCCCTGTTCCTCGTGGCCGCGGCACCCGCGGCCGACACGGAGGCGCCGATAGCGCCGCCCGAGCCGATCGCCGCGATGGTGCCCATGCCCGAAAGCGCCGGCGCTCCGTGGTTCCAGGTTATCATCGAACAGCAGTTGATCATCCGCGTACCGGCGCAGCGATCGTCGCTCACCAATTTCGCGGCAAGCCCCGGCGAGCCGCAGCGCAAGCGCGAAGCGCCGCCGATCGTCTGGAAAGAGAAAAAGGCGCCGAAATGCGTCGCGATGCGGAACATCATCGGAATGCAGGCGGTTCAGCGCGACAGCATCGACCTGATCACGCGGCAGAGGCAGCGATTGCGCGCGCAGCTCAACCGCGGTTGCCGCGCGCTCGATTTCTATGCCGGTTTCTATATGAAGGGTAACGAGGACGGCCAGCTTTGCGAGGATCGCGACGAGATTCACGCACGAACCGGTGCCAAATGCGAAATCGACAAGTTCCGCCTGATGGTCGCGGTGCGCGACGACGATTGATCGGCGATTTTCGCCAGCTTTTCTTGACTTTCGGCTGGTAGTTCCGCAAGGGCGCCGCAGCGCGGGCTGGCGTGGGACGCCGTGCGACCTCAATTTTCCGGACATGATGACCCTATGAAATTTGCCGACCTCGGCCTTTCCGACGAAACCCTGCGCGCGATCACTGAATCGGGCTATGACGAACCGACGCCGATTCAGGCGGGTGCGATCCCCTCGGTGCTGATGATGCGCGACATGATCGGCATCGCCCAGACGGGCACCGGCAAGACCGCATCCTTCGTGCTGCCGATGATCGACATATTGGCGCATGGCCGCGCGCGGGCGCGCATGCCGCGCTCGCTGATCCTCGAACCGACGCGCGAACTCGCGGCGCAGGTCGCGGAAAACTTCGAAAAATACGGCAAATATCACAAGCTCTCGATGGCGTTGCTGATCGGCGGCGTGCAGATGGGCGATCAGGTCAAGGCGCTGGAAAAGGGCGTCGACGTGTTGATCGCGACCCCGGGCCGCCTGATGGACCTGTTCGAGCGCGGCAAGATCCTGCTCACCGGGTGCAACCTGCTGGTGATCGACGAAGCCGATCGCATGCTCGACATGGGCTTCATCCCCGACATCGAGAATATCTGCACCAAGCTGCCGGCGAATCGGCAGACCCTGCTGTTCTCGGCGACGATGCCGCCGCCGATCAAGAAGCTGGCCGACAAATTTCTGTCGAATCCCAAGACGATCGAAGTCGCACGCCCGGCGAGCCGCAACGAGAATATCGAGCAATTCGTCGTCAAGACCAGCGAGCGCGGCAAGCGCGACACGCTGCGCGACCTGCTCGAGTCGGAAGACATCAGCACCGCGATCATCTTTTGCAACCGCAAGACGACGGTGCGCGACCTGGCCAAAGCCTTGCAGCGCGACCGGTACAAGGCGGGCGAAATCCATGGCGACATGGACCAGTCGAGCCGTATCGCCGAGCTCGACCGCTTCAAGGCCGGGACGATCAATATCCTGGTCGCGTCCGACGTGGCGGCGCGCGGGCTCGATGTGAAGGGCGTGAGTCATGTCTTCAACTTCGACGCACCCTGGCACCCCGATGATTATGTCCACCGCATCGGCCGCACCGGCCGCGCGGGCGCGCAGGGTCGTGCCTTCACGCTTATCACGCCGTCGGACGACGAGGCGATCGACAATATCCAGAAGCTGACCGGCTATACGATCCCGGTCCATGGCGGCGGCGGCAAGGCCGAGGCTGCCAAGGCGTCGACGGACGAGCCGCGCGAAGAGCGCGAACCGCGCCGCGAACGATCCGCCCGCGGCGGTCGCGGCCGTGCCAAGCCCGCTGCCGAACCGAAACGCGCCGAAGCACCGCGTGCCGAAACCGTCGCGGATAAGCCGGCGGCCAGACCCGCGAAGAAGGCCGACGATCGCAAGCCCGCACCGGCGAAGTCGCGCAATCAGGATGATGATGGCCCCGACGACGGCTGGAACGGCCCGATGCCGGACTTTTTGTCGTTCGGGTTCGGTAGCTGATCTGCTCGTCGCCCCCGAGAAGGCGGGGGCCGCTATCGGTTTACGCGGCGAGGTCGAGCAAAGCGGCCAGCGGCCCCCGCCTTCGCGGGGGCGACGGTATGGGCATCAAACCCGAACCAGCATCTTCCCCATATTCGTCCCCGCGAACAGCCCCAGGAACGCCTCGGGCGTCGCCTCCAGCCCCTCATGCACGGTCTCGCGCATCGTCACCGCGCCGCTGGCGATCAGCCCGCCCATGTCGGCGTAGAATTCCTCGACGCAGTCGAAGAACTGGTCGGTGTAGATGAAGCCTTCCATGCGGATGCGCGCCGGGATGGTGCGGATCAGATATTTCATCTCCTGCGCCTTGCCATCGTTATAGACGTCGATCATGCCGCAGATCGCGAAGCGCGCGAAATCGCTGGCGGTCGCGAAGGCGGCGTCGAGATGTTCGCCGCCGACATTGTCGAAATAGACGTCGATCCCCGGCTTGCCGAGCTTTTCGAGCGCAGCGGCAAGTTGCGGCAGCACCGGGCCGGCCTTGTAGTCGATCACCGCATCGGCGCCGAGATCGAGGGCCCAGGCGCATTTGTCGGCGCCGCCGGCCGAGCCGATCACCGTCATCTCGCGCGCCTTGGCGATCTGGACCACCGCCGACCCGACCGCGCCCGCCGCCGCCGAAACGAAGACAGTGTCGCTGGGTTTCGCCGCCGCGATGCGGAGCAGGCCGATCCAGGCGGTGCCACCGGTCAGTCCCATATTGTGCAGGAAGGTCTGCGGGGTCATCCCCGCCGCGAGCATGGCGGCGGGCAGCTTGTTCGGCGACATGTCGAGGCCGATGACGCCGCCATCGCGCCAGCCGCCCATGTGAAGGATCAGGTCGCCGGGGGCAAAGCCGCCCATATTGCTTTCGATCACCTCGCCGATCGCGCCGCCGGTCATCGGCTGGTCGATCTGGAAGCTGGCCGAATAGCTTTTCGCGTCGTTCATCCGGCCGCGCATATAGGGGTCGACCGACAGCCACAGATTCTTCACCCGCAGCTGGTCGGCCTGCAACGGCGCGTAGGGGAGGTCGCGGAGGGCGAAATTGTCCATCGTCGGCAGGCCCGTTGGCCTGCTGGTCAGGTGCCACGCTCGCGCCATCATATCCCCCTCGATAAGTGTCCGTCGCCCAATCGTCAGAAAAGCCGTTGCCAGCCGTATTCGGTGCCGTTAAGACCCCGCCGTCGCGGGGCCGTAGCTCAGATGGGAGAGCGCTGCAATCGCACTGCAGAGGTCAGGGGTTCGATTCCCCTCGGCTCCACCAGCGACCCGATTCCCCCAATTTCCGAACCGCTTACCCCGCGAAGTCGCGAATCATGTTCTTCGCGATCACTAGCTGCTGAATCTGCGTGGTTCCTTCATAGATGCGGTAAATGCGGCAGTCGCGATAGAAGCGCTCGGCCAGATATTCCTTGAGATAGCCGGCGCCGCCGTGGATCTGGACGACGCGATCGGCGACCCGCCCGCACATTTCGCTCGCGAACATCTTGGTCGCGGCGGCCTCGACGATGATCTTTTCGCCGCGGTCGGCGCGCGCGCAGGCGTCGGCGAGCATGCATTCGGCGGCGTAGATTTCGGCTTTGCTGTCGGCGAGCATCGCCTGGATCAACTGGAAATTGGCGATCGGCTCGCCGAACGCCTTGCGCTCCATCGCATATTGCAGGCCCGCATCGAGCATGCGCTTGGCATAGCCGACGCTGGCGGCGGCCACCGACAGCCGTCCGTTGTCGAGGCTCTGCATCGCGGCGCGGAAACCGATGCCTTCTTCGCCGCCGAGCAGCGCATCGCCGTCAACCCGGACATTATCGAGGATGACGTCGGCGATCTGCGATCCCGCCTGGCCCATCTTGCCGTCGGGCTTTCCGATCGACACACCGGGCGCGTCGCGCGGGACCATGAAGGCGCTGACATGCGCGTTCTTGGGCAGCGCCTCGGCATTGGTGCGCGCCATGACGAGGATGACGTCGGCGAAGGGGGCGTTGGTGATGTAGCGCTTGGTGCCGTTGAGCACATAGCCGTTGCCGTCGCGCACCGCGCGCGTCTTCATCGCCGCGCTGTCCGACCCGCTGTCGGGTTCGGTGAGGCCGAAGGCGGCGATGGTGCCGGTCGCGAGCTTGGGCAGCCAATGTTCCTTCTGCTGATCGGTGCCGAAACCGGTCAGCGACTTGCACACCATGCCGATGTTGATCGACACGATCGAGCGATAGGCGGGCGAGGCATAAGCGATCTCGCGGATGAAGCCGACATATTGGCTGACGTTCATGCCCGCCCCGCCATATTCGGGGGGCATGGTGATGCCGAACAGGCCCATGTCCTTCATCTCGGCGAGGATGTCGTCGGGAACGCGGCCAAGCTCCTCAAGCTGGTCTTCGGCGGGGATCAGCCGGTCGCGGACATAGCGCTGCAACTGTTCGATAAAGGCTTCGTAGATGTCGGCGTCCATTCCCGGGTTGGTCATCATATTTTCCTCATTTGGCTCATTGTTCTGAATAGCTGTCGATCGCGGAGAAGATGCGCGTCAACTGGTCGCGCTCGTCGGCGTCGATGTCGGGGCGCCAGATTTCGAAGAGCATCACGGTGCGGTCGCTGGTCCCGCGGTTCCACGCTTCATGTTCGAAACTGTCGTCGAAGATCGTCAATTCGCCTTCGCGCCATGCGCGCGTCTCGGCGCCGACGCGCAGACCGCAGCCGTCGGGGACGATCAGCGGCAGGTGGCAGATCAGGCGGGTGTTGAGCATGCCGTGGTGCGGCTGGATATGCGTGCCGGGTTTGAGCCGCGAGAAGAGCGCGAGTGGCGCGCGGCCCGGGATCACCGGTTGCGGCGCCTGCGCGAGCGCGGCGAGGGCCTCTGGGCAGAGCATGTCCATGCCCTCGGCGATTTCGCCGTCCTTCCAAAGCCAGGCGGCGCCCCAGTCGGCTTTATCGAGCAGCGGATTATTGGGGGGAGGCCGGTCGGGGCTGGCGGTGACATAGGGGCCGAAACGGTCGGCGGTACCCGCGATCAAGGCCTGCAGTTCGGCGCGGATCGCATTGGTTGCGGCCTCGACCGCGGGCACCCAGCCGAAATCGGCGCGGTCGAAAAAGGGGCGCTGCGTCAGGCCGGGGAAATAGAACATGCTCGGCTGTTGCAGGTAGAGCGGCTGGTCGCCGGCGAGCATGCGCAGCGCCTCGGCAACGCGCGGGGTCGCGCCGGCGGCGTCGATCCCCGCGCCGCGCAATTGGCCGAGCAGGTGATCGGCAAAGGCTTGTTCGGTCGCGGCGAGAAAGATCTCGGCGCGCTGGAGGCCGGGGTGCAGCGTGGGCGGGACGCTGCGGGCCTGGGCGGCGGTACCGAGCGCGAGGCGATAGAAGCTGCCCGCGGCGCGGTCGTCGGACAGCCGGCGCTTGAGTTCGGCCATGGCGAGGATCGCGGCGATATTGGCGCGATCGGCGCGGATCGCGGCGTCGAGCGCGGCGCTTTCGCCCGCGTCGTCGCCGCGCCGGTGGGCCGCGCGCGCCTGCTCCAGCCATGTCCCCTCGCCGGTCATGGCGCTTGCCATAGCGCCGCGCGGCCCCTTTGCAAGAAGCGGTGGGCCTAGATTTCCGGCGGCGGCGTTGCCGAAGGCGCGGCGCGCTTGCCGACCAACCACCTGCGGACCGCGACGACCGGCGGGGTGCGCCACAGCAGCAGCAGCCCGGCGAAGAACAGCGCCCAGGGCAGGACCGCGGCGCCGACGACGAGGACGAACGAGAGCAGGGTGCTGCCGCTGCGCACCAGCATGTTCGCCGCGTCGCTGAACGGATTGCCGTAACCGATGCCGGGCAGGCCGCCGGTGCCCTGATAGTCGAAGACCATCGGGGTCGTCGCGAGCTGGACCTCGCCGCCGCGCCGCGTTTCGCGCTCACCGTCGAGTTGCTGGCGCAGCCCGGCGATCTGCTGCTGGAGTTCGGTGCGTTCGCGGTCGCCTAGCCCGCCCTGTTTAAGTCGGGTTTCGAGGCGCGTGATCTCGTCGGCGAGGCCCGCGCTGCGGCGCTGCGAATCGCTGATCTGCCCGCCGACGTCCTCGCCGGTGATATTGGCTGCGGCGAGCACGCCCTCGGCCTTGGCGACGCTGGCGATCGCATCCTTGCCGAACTTGCGGGCGATGGCGGGGTCGAGCTTGAATTCCAGCCGGCCCTCGACCTCATTGTCGCGGATCAGCCGGTAATCCATGCCGGTGATCCGGCAGCGCGCGACGCCGAGCGTTTCGCAGGCGGCGGCATGTTCCTCCTGCACCGCAGCGATGCGGTCGTCGTCGAGGCGGAAGGCGTAGCGATAGTTGAAGGCGACCCCGGGAGCGGCGGTGATCGCGACGTCGGGGCCGCCGGCGGCGTCGGCGGAAACCATTTCGGTGGCGGCGGGGGCGCTGCTCGCCGCCGATTCCTCGGACGCTTTTTGGCCGCAGCCGACCAGCACGAGCGCCATCGCGCCCGCCAAGAGCTTGGTTTTCATGAGACTCTCCCAAAGATGCGACTCGTTGGCCGCACGATATGGAGTATCATAACTGATCTGGTTGACAATGGATTTTGTGGGGCGCGGAATTGGAGCGGAATGGGACCGGTTTCGGGTGAGAGTTGCCGTCTGACTCCCCTCCCGCAGGCGGGAGGGGTTGGGGGTGGGCCAGCAGCGGCGCGATTGCCCACCCCGCTGCGACTAACGAGCAAGCTCGTAAGTCTCACTGCCCCTCCCGCCTGCGGGATGGGGGTATCCGTTCATTTCTCGAACGTTCCCTCTCCACCGCCAATACCCGGGCAATCGATCCCGCCAAAACAGCCTTCGTCAGGCCGCCTTCACAAAACTGTCGAGCACCCTCTTGCTGCCAGCCGACTCGAATTCGACCTCCAGCTTGTTGCCGTCGATATCGACGATCTCACCGTAACCGAACTTCTCGTGAAACACGCGCATCCCGATCGCGAGGTCGGCGCGCGGCTTGGCACCGACCGAGGCGGCGGGGCCGCGTTCGCTGGGTGCGGGAGCGCGGGTGATCGTCGTCGACCCTGCCACGGCGCGCTGCCAGGCGGGGCCGCGCGTCATCGTGCGCGAGGGGTTGCGCTCGGCGACATGCGCGAACGGATCGCCCTGCGCCGACCAGTTGGCGCGCCACAGGCTTTGGCCGCCGCCGAAGCTGTTTTCGCTGTCGACATGTTCGGGCGGAATTTCGGCGATGAAGCGGCTGGGGATGCTGCTCGTCCACTGGCCGTAGATGCGGCGGTTGGCGGCGTGATAGATGCTGGCGCGCACGCGGGCGCGGGTGATCGCGACATAGGCGAGGCGGCGTTCTTCCTCGAGGCTGGCGATGCCGCCTTCGTCCATTGAGCGCTGCGACGGAAACACGCCGTCTTCCCACCCTGCAAGGAATACATGGTCGAACTCCAGCCCCTTGGCGGCGTGGATCGTCATGATCGTCACCGTCTCGGTGGTGTCGTCATTGTCGCGGTCCATGACCAGGCTGACATGTTCGAGGAACGCCTCGAGCGACTCATATTCCTCCATCGCGCGGACGAGTTCGGACAGGTTTTCGAGGCGGCCCGCGGCCTCGACGCTGCGGTCGGCCTGCAGCATCGCGGTATAGCCCGATTCGTCGAGGATCAGTTGGGTCAGCTCGGGGTGCGACAGGTCGTTCGCCTTGGTCCGCCAGCCGCGCATCTGCGCGACGAACGTGGCGAGCTGGCGTCGCGCCTGCGGGGTGAGTTCGTCGGTTTCGGTGATCTGCGACGCCGCCTGCAGCAAGGGCGCGCGTTCGGCGCGGGCGAACTGGTGGATGCGCTGGATCGCCTTGTCGCCGAGGCCGCGTTTGGGGACATTGACGATGCGTTCGAAGGCGAGGTCGTCGGCGGGCGACTGGACGAGGCGCAGATAGGCGAGGGCATCGCGGATTTCGGCGCGTTCGTAAAAGCGGAAACCGCCGACGATGCGGTACGGCATGCCGATCGCGATGAAGCGGTCTTCGAACTCGCGGGTCTGGAACTGGGCGCGGACGAGGATCGCGGCGCGGTCGAGCGAGACACGGCGGTGCTGGAGCGTTTCGAGTTCCTCGCCGACGCGGCGCGCCTCCTCGGGGCCGTCCCAGACGCCGACGACGCGGACCTTGTCGCCGGGCTCAAGCTCGGTCCACAACGTCTTGCCGAGCCGACCGCTGTTCTGCGCGATCAGCGCCGAGGCGGCGGCAAGAATCTGCGGGGTCGATCGATAATTTTGTTCGAGGCGGATGACGGTCGCGCCCGGGAAATCCTTGTCAAAGCGCAGGATGTTCGCGACCTCGGCGCCGCGCCAGCTGTACACCGACTGGTCGTCGTCGCCGACGACGCAGATATTCTTGCGCGATTGCGCCAGCAGCCGCAGCCACAGATATTGGCTGGCGTTGGTGTCCTGATATTCGTCGACGAGGATATATTTGAAGCGTTGCTGATACTGCTCGAGCACGTCGCGGTGGGTTTTCAGGATCACCAGCATGTGGAGCAGCAGGTCGCCGAAATCGCAGGCGTTCAATGTCTTGAGCCGCGCCTGATAGAGCGCGTAAAAATGCTGGCCCTTGCCGTCGGCCCAGGCTTCCTTGTCGGCGGCGTCGAGGTCGGACGGGACGAGACCGCGGTTCTTCCACTTGTCGATCAGCCCCGCGAGCTGGCGCGCCGGCCAGCGCTTCTCGTCGAGTCCCTCGGCCTGAATCAGCTGTTTGAGCACGCGGAGCTGGTCGTCGGTGTCGAGGATGGTGAAATTGCTTTGCAGCCCGACGAGTTCGGCGTGGCGGCGCAGCATTTTGGCCGCGATGCTGTGGAAGGTGCCGAGCCAGGGCATGCCCTCGACCGCGTCGCCGATCATCCGTCCGATCCGCTCGCGCATCTCGCGCGCCGCCTTGTTGGTGAAGGTGACCGCGAGGATTTCGGAGGGCCAGGCGCGGCGCGTCGCGATGATATGCGCGAGGCGGGCGGTGAGCGCCGCGGTCTTGCCGGTGCCCGCACCCGCGAGCATCAGCACCGGGCCTTCGGTGGTCAGCACCGCCTGCCGCTGAGGGCCGTTGAGGCCGCGCAGATAGGGCGGGTCCGAGGGGGCGGGGCGGGCGAGGTCGGGCATCGAGGCAGGGGTATCGTTCACGCGCGAACGATTAGGAACAGCGCGCGCGCTGTCCAGCGGGGAGGGGTGGATTTGGTTGCGGGGGTGATCGCCGGCGATCGGTGGCGGGCATAGCGATCCTCCCCGGCACGGGGAGGATCGCTATGCCCGCGCCGCCCTCCAATCCCGTTCGTGTCGAGCGAAGTCGAGACACCCCGAAGGCATGCACTCCCGATGGGTGTCTCGACTTCGCTCGACACGAACGGAAATTGAGCGTGGTTTCAAACCCAACCTCCCTCTTTATCCCGGCCATCTTCGCCTCTACCGTCACCCCGATGCGAGCCTATCCCATACTCCGGCTGACGGGCACGGCATCGGCGGCCCTGCTGCTGACCGCCTGCGCCGGCGGCAATTTTCGTCCGGTCAGCGACACGCCGGTGCGGATCGGCCCGGCCTATGCGGTTCGCGGCACCACCTATGTGCCCGCCGCCGCGCCGGGTTATGACGCGGTCGGCTACGCCAGCTGGTACGGCAACGAATCGGGCAACCGCACCGCCAATGGCGAGCCATTCCGGCCCGGCTGGATCACCGCCGCGCACACCACGCTGCCGCTGCCGACCTATGTCGAGGTGACCGCGCTCGACAGCGGGCGGCGGATCATCGTGCGGGTCAACGACCGCGGCCCCTTTGCGCAAGGCCGGATCATCGACCTGTCGCGCGCTGCCGCCGAGGAACTGGGCATCAAGGCGCAGGGGTATGCGCCGGTAAGGGTCCGCCGCGTCGAGCCGTCGGAAAAGGACCGCAAACGCCTGCGCGACGGCAAAGCGGCGGCGTCGCTGCCGCCTTTGTCGGGGCGGGAATTGCAAGGGTTGCGGGCGCGGATACCGGGGAAAGACCGATAGGCGCGGCGGCGTTGGAGCGCCATCGGGCTTGCGTGGTGCGGGCCAGTGCGTCCAAGGCGGATAAAACCATCAAGGGGAGGGGTTGGTCGCCATGGATCTGGCACCCTATCGCAAGCATCGGCGCATCCTGACCGCGAGCCTCGTCGGCACCGCGGTCGAATTCTACGATTTCTACATCTATGGCACCGCCGCCGCCTTGGTGTTCGGGCCGCTGTTCTTTCCGTCCGAATCGCCGTCGGCGCAGCTGATGCTGAGCTTCATGAGCTTCGGCCTCGCCTTTTTTGCGCGGCCCGTCGGGGCGGTGGTGTTCGGCCATTATGGCGACCGGATCGGGCGCAAGTCGACGCTGGTGGCGTCGCTGATGCTGATGGGCATATCGACGCTGCTGATCGCCTTCCTGCCGACCTATGCGATGGTCGGCTGGGTCGCGCCGCTGTTGCTCTGCATCCTGCGCTTCGGTCAGGGGTTCGGGCTCGGCGGCGAGTGGGGCGGGGCGGCGTTGCTCGCGGTCGAGAATGCGCCGCCGGGCTGGCGCGCGCGTTTCGGCATGGTGCCGCAATTGGGCGCGCCGGTGGGGTTCATCGCGGCGAATGGCCTGTTCCTGCTGCTCGGGCTGGGCATGAGCGATGCCGAGTTCGCTTCATGGGGATGGCGCATCCCCTTCCTGCTCTCGGCGATCCTCGTCGGGCTCGGGCTGTGGGTGCGGCTCAAGATCGGCGAGACCCCCGATTTCGCCGAGGCGCTCGAACAGGATCGGCCCGTCGGCGTCCCGATCGGCGAACTCCTGAATCGCCATCTGCTGCCGACCCTCGCGGGGACCTTCGCGGTCGTCGCCTGTTTCGCGATCTTCTATCTCTCGACCAGCTTCGCGCTCGCGCATGGGACGACGACGCTCGGTTATCCGAAGGAGCAGTTCCTGCTGATCCAGCTCGGCGCGATCCTGTTCATGGCGGTAGGGATTATCGTCGCCGGGTACTGGAGCGACGCGGCAAGCGCGCAGAAGGTGCTGACCTGGGGCTGCGGGGCGACGATCCTGATCGGCTTCCTGTTCGGGCCGGCGCTGGCGTCGGGATCGTGGTGGCTGATCTTCGCCGGGCTTGCGTCGGCGCTGTTCGTGATGGGGCTGGTCTATGGCCCGCTCGGCGCCTGGCTGACCGGGCTGTTCCCGGTCGAGGTGCGTTACACCGGCGCGTCGATGACCTTCAACGCTGGCGGAATCCTGGGTGGCGCCGCCGCACCCATCGTCGCGCAGGCGCTGGGCGACTGGCGCGGCACCGCGGCGGTCGGGCTGTATCTCGCGCTGGCCGGGGTGATCAGTTTCGGCGGGCTGGCGATGGTGCGCGGGCGCCCATCCTGAATCCTCCTCGCGGCTATGCCGCAGGGAGGACTTAGACGGAGCGGAGCAGCGTGAGCTTCGCTTTGCCAACCTTGCGTTCGGCATCGATCTCGAAGCCCGCGACCTCGATGGCCTCCTTCTCGCCGGTTTCGACCGAAACCCAGGTCTCGGGCGCGATCCAGCCGAGGCGGTTCAATTTGTCGAGCGCGACGCTGCCGGCGCCGGTGGCGTATGGGGCGTCGAGCAGCAGCAGGTCGTAGCTGCGTTTCGCCGGGCCGAGGCTGAGCACCGATCCGGCGCGCACATCCGCACGCGCGGCGGCGCCAAGCGCGGCGAGATTGCCCTTCAACGCATCGAGCGCGTCGCGGTCCTGCTCGGCGAACAGGCAATGCTCGGCGCCGCGCGACAGCGCCTCGATGCCGAGCGCGCCCGATCCCGCGAACAGGTCGGCGACATAAAGCCCTTCGAAGCTGCCGAGGCGGCTCGCGAGCATCGAGAACAGGGTCTCGCGCGTGCGGTCGGCGGTCGGCCGCGTGGCGTCGCCCTTGGGCGCGATCAGCTTGCGGCCGCGCCATTCTCCCGAAATCACACGCATCAGGGCTTGCCCGAACCGAGGTGGCGGCGGAATTTGAACAGATCGTCGCGCGGCACGACGTCGACGTCGCCCATGCCAAGCCCTTCGAGGCTGAACTCGCCGTAACGGGTGCGGATCAGGCGGCTGACTTGCAGCCCGAAATGTTCGAGCACCTTGCGCACTTCGCGATTCTTGCCCTCGGTCAGCGTCATTTCGACCCACTGGTTGCGCCCGGTGCGGCGTTCGAGGTTGGCGATGATCTTGCCATAGCGGACGCCCTCGATCTCGATCCCCATCGCCAGTTCCTCGAGCTGCGTCTGGCTGATCTCGCCAAAGGCGCGGGCGCGATAGGTGCGTTCGACCCCGCTGGCGGGCAGTTCGAGCTGGCGCTTGAACTCGCCGTCGTTGGTCAGCAGCAGCAGCCCCTCGGTGTTGTAGTCGAGGCGGCCGACTGGCATGACGCGCGGCAGGCCCTTGGGCAGCAGATCATAGATCGTCTTGCGCCCCTTGGGATCGCGCGCCGCGGTGATGCAGCCCGCGGGCTTGTGAAAACGATAGAGGCGCGTCGACACCGGCTTGGCGACCGGATTGCCGTCGACGGTCAGCCCTTCGAGCGAGGTCAGCAGCGGCGCCGGGTGGACCACGATCTGGCCGTTGAGCGCGATGCGCCCTTCCTCGACCATACGGTCGACGTCGCGGCGCGACCCGACGCCGGCGCGGGCGAGCAGCTTGGCGATGCGCTGCGGGCCGTCCTCATGCTCGGGCTCGGCCTCTTTGGCTTTGCGCGGGGGCGCGGCGACGCGCGCGGCGCGGCGCCCGCGGGGGGCGTCGGGCTTGTCGTCGGCGGGGCGCGCGGCGCGCGGTCCCGATCGGGGAGGGCGGGGTGATTTCATGGGAACGGAAACGGCTTTCTTGTCGTTATTCGGGGCAAAGTGTTGCGCTGTGACCACGCTCATAGCCGGAAATGCACCGCTTCGTCGATGGTGCGCAAAAGCCGGCTTGCAGGAAGGGTATCAGCGCGTCATGTCGCCGATAAAGGGAGTCATCATGCTGTTCGCGCCCCGCCCGTCGTGCATCAAGCGGCTGCTGGTCATCGAGGATGACCCGCTGGTCGCGTTCGACAATGAGCGGACGCTGAAACACAGCGGTTACGACGTGATCGCCTCGGTCGATTCGGGCGAGGCGGCGGTGGCGCTGATGGCGGTCGAACAGATCGACGCGCTGGTGCTTGATCTGGGACTCGCGGGCGACATGACCGGGCGCGACGTCGCGCGGCTGGCGCGCGATCGCGGCATCGCGGTGCTGCTGGTCACCGGCCAATGCCCCGAGGATGCCGCCGACATCGCGCTCGCCTGCCTGAACAAGCCACACAGCGCGTCGGCGCTGGTCGCGGCGCTGCGGGCGCTCGAGGCGATGAGCTGCAAGAACGAGGCGCCGCCGCGCAAGGTGAGCGGGCTGACGACATATTGGCGGCCCGAGGCGGCGTAAGCCGAACGGTTCAGCGCTGGGCCGCCAAATAGGCGCTTCCAATTTGACCCCGAGGCTTTAGGCCCGTCTTCGAGGTTCCGCGTGGCGGGAAGGGGAGACGAGCTTGCAGCCTGAAACCGTGACGCCGCCGCGCCAGAGCTGGTCGGACAGTATCCGCCCCTATCTTCAGCGCGCGCCGCTGGCTGCCTTGCTTCTCGGCATTTCGTCGGGCTTTCCCTTTGCGATGATCGGGGCGACGCTGACCACGCGACTGGCGCAGGACGGGTTTCAGAAATCGTCCATCACCGCCTTTTCGCTCGCGTTCCTCGTCTATAATCTCAAGCCTCTATGGGCGTGGGTCGTCGATGCGGTGCGCCTTCCCGTCGTTGGCCGTCTCGGTCAGCGCGTGTCGTGGCTGATCCTGACCGCAGCGCTGGTGATGCTCGCGGTTGGCAACCTTGCGCTGGTCGATCCAACCAACGTCGGTGGGTCGCCGGTGGGCCAATTCATGCAATTGTTCGGACTTGGCCACGAAGGCGAATTCGCCGCGCTGTTCGAAATGGCCGTCGGTGCCGTCCTCGTCGGCTTTGCCGGCGCGACGTTCGACGTCGTCATCGACGCCTATCGCATCGAGATTCTCAAGCCCGAACAGCTTGGCGTCGGATCGGGCATGTCGCAATATGGCTGGCGGCTGGGGTCCGCAGGCGCGGGCGGGCTGGCGCTGTTTCTGGCGGCACGACAGGGATGGGAAGCGGCTTATCTGGCCTGCGCGCTGTTCGCCCTGCCGGCCGTGATCGCCGCCTTCTGGGTCGGTGAGCCCGAGCGACACCGCGACGCGGTGACCCGCGAGGGGCGTCCCGGCATCGTCGCCGGCATCGTCGGCCCGTTCACCGAATTTTTCAGCCGCCATGGCGCGTGGCTGGTGCTGCTGTTCATCCTTCTTCACAAGATCGGCGACACGCTGGGCCAGCTGACGCTGCGCCTGCTGCTCGATGACCTGGGATTCAGCAACGACGAGATCGCCATCTATGACGTCGGTATCGGTTTCTGGGCCTATCTGATCGGCATTTTCATCGGCGGCATCCTCTATGCCCGGCTCGGCATGAAGAAGTCGGTGCTGATCAGCCTGATCCTGATGGCGGTGAGCAATTTCAGTTTCGCGCTGCTCGCGATGGCGGGGCACAGCAATTGGGGCCTCGCGGGCGCGATTGGCTTCGAGAATATCGCGAGCGGGATCGGCGGCGTTGTGGTCGTCGCCTATTTCTCGGCCCTGTGCGACCTCCGCTTCACCGCCGCGCATTATGCGCTGATCAGCTCGGCGGCGAGCGTCGTGGGGCGCTTCCTGACGGGTACGACCGCGGGTACGATGATGGAGGAGTTCGGCAATGTGAACTTCTACCTCTTCACCGTCGTCGCGGCGCTGCCAGGAATATTGCTGTTCTGGTGGATGATGCGCAGCGGGCTGGTCGACCTGTCGGTCGGCACAGCCGGCAAGGTGGATGTTGACCAAGAAGCCGCTCCCAAGCCGGTGGGCTGACCATGCTCTGGATCGGCGTCACCATCGCGCTGCAGGTCGCCTGCATCGTCCATGTCTTCCGCAACGGGCGGAACACGGCGTGGGTGATGGCGATCGCCTTCCTGCCGATGATCGGCATGCTCGCCTATTTCATCGTCGAGATCATGCCGAACCTGTCGCGCGACCGGCGGGTGCGGCAGGTGCAGGCGAATATCGCCGACAGCATCGATCCCGAACGCCGGGTGCGCGAGGCGCGCGACGCGGTAGCGTTCAGCGACACGATCGCCAACCGGCTGGAATATGGCGACGCGCTGATGATCCGCGAACGCTATGACGAGGCCTTGAAACAGTTTCGCGAGGCCGAGCGCATGTCGCCGCATACCGACCGCGCGATCGGGATGCGGATCGCCGAGGCGGCATATGACGCCGGTCTTGTCGCCGATGCGCTGGCGGCGCTCGACCGGCTGCCCGAAACCGGATCGCAATCGGAGCGCGACCGGCGCGATCTGCTGCGCGCGAAGGTCGCCGAACTCGACGGGCGGACCCGCGATGCGCTGGCGCTGTACCGGGCGATCGTCGACCGGGTACCAGGCGACGAGGTACGCTGCCGGATCGCGGCGCTGCTGATCGCCGATGGTGACAAGGCCGGCGCGCGGTCGGTGCTGAAAGAGGTCGAGATGCGGATGCAACGCACGCCGCCGGCAATGCTCAAGACCAACGCTGACATGTATGGCTGGGCGAAACGGATGCTCGCGGAGCTAGGGTAGCGCGGTTCCTGGGTGGAACGCGACGCTCCTTTTCCCGTCACCCCGGGCTTGACCCGGGGCCTGCCTTGTCTTTGATCCGGCGGCGAAAGAAGGAAGGCGGGTCCCGGGTCAAGCCGGGGATGACGATGAAATAGGCGTGTGCTCTCCACCCCAAACCGCCCCTCAAATCGGCACTTCACCATTGGCGCCCAGCACCACCCCCGCGAGGTACAGCGACCCGCACATCAGCACCTCGCCCGGCGGTCGGTGCGCCGCGATATGACACAGCGCCGCCACGACATCGGCGCAGGGCTGTGCGTCGATGATCCCCAGATCGCTCTGCACCCAATGACAGAGATCCTTGGGATCGTGATGCTCGTGTCCCGGGATCGGCACCGCCTGGAATGATGCGATGCGGTTGGCGAAGGGTCGCAGGAAGCCCGTCGCGTCCTTGTTGCTCAGCAGGCCGCAGACGATGTGGAGCGGCGCATGGTCCTCCAGCGCGCGCCCGAGCGCGTTGCCGGCGTCGGGATTGTGACCGCCGTCGAGCCAGACGGTTGTGCCGGCGGGTAGAAGGCGGGTGAGCGGGCCGTCGGCGAGCTTCTGCATCCGGCCCGGCCAGAAGGCGGTGGCGACGCCTTGCGCCACCGCGGCCTCGTCAGGGCGCGGATGCGGGGCGATGTTGAGCATCGCGATCGCGAGGCCTGCGTTGCGCTGCTGGTGCGCGCCGGCCATCCGCGTTTCGAGCAGGGCGGCGATCGAGCCGAATTTCGAGGTCCAGCGAAAGCCTTCGTCCTGTGTCTCGATGCTCCAGTCGCGCCCTTCGGAAAACAGCGAACCGCCAACGGCTTCGGCGCGATCCCCGATGATGCGCATAAGCGGTTCGGGATAAGCGAGCGTCGCGAGCGCCGCGCCGGGCTTGAAGATGCCGGCCTTTTCCCACGCGATGCGCACGGCGGGGTCGTCGGGGGTGCCCGCCTCGGGTGCCAGCAGGAACGCCTCATGGTCGATGCCGAGCGAGGCGATCCCGCACACCGCGGGCGCCGGGATGACATTCGTCGCATCGAGCCGCCCGCCGAGGCCGACCTCGATGATGCAGTCGTCGGCGGGGGTGCGCGCAAAGGCGAGGAAGGCGGCAGCGGTCGTGATCTCGAAGAAGCTCGCCTGCAGGTCGTGGGCGACGTCGAGCACTTCTTTGAGCAGCGACGCGAGATGGGCATCGTCGATCAGCGTTCCCGCGATCCGGATGCGCTCGTTGAAGCGCACGAGATGCGGGCTGGTGTAGCTGTGCACGCGGCGCCCCTGCGCTTCGAGGATCGCGCGGAGATAGGCGCAGGTCGAACCCTTGCCGTTGGTGCCCGCGACATGGAAAGTGCGCGGCAGGCGATCTTGCGGATCGCCGAGGCGTGCGCAAATCTCGGCGATGCGGTCGAGGCCGAGAATGTCGCGCCCCGGCGACAGCGCGGTCAGGCGGTCGAGCTGGGCCTGGACGGCGGGATCGGCGCTGTGCGCGTGGTCGGGCATGATCGTTGCTCTAAATCACTTCGTCATTGCGAGCGAAGCGAAGCAATCCAGGGCGGTTTATGCGACACTGGATTGCTTCGCTTCGCTCGCAATGACGATGTTGTGGTCGTCAGGCCGCCTTCTCGGGCGCCAGATAGCCGATCAACCGGCCCAGCGTTGCGGGCAATTCCTTGCGGTGCACCACCATGTCGATCATCCCGTGATCGAGCAGATATTCGGCGCGCTGGAACCCCTCGGGCAATTTTTCGCGGATCGTATTCTCGATCACGCGCTGGCCTGCAAAGCCGATGAGCGCCTTGGGTTCGCTGATCTGGACGTCGCCGAGCATCGCATAGCTCGCGGTGACCCCGCCGGTCGTCGGGTCGGTGAGCAGCACGATATAGGGCAGGCCGGCCCGGCGCAGCCGCGCGAGCGCGACGGTCGCGCGCGGCATCTGCATCAGCGACAGCGTGCCTTCCTGCATCCGCGCGCCGCCCGCGGCGGTGATCGCGATGTAGGGGGCACCGCGCCGCATCGATTCCTCGACCCCGGCGACAAAGGCTTCGCCCACCGCGACCCCCATTGAGCCGCCCATGAAGGCGAAATCCTGGACGCCGACCACCGCCGGGTGGCCCCCGATGCGGCCAAAGGCGTTCTGATAGGCGTCGCGGTCGCCGGTCGAGGCGCGCGCGGCCTTGATGCGATCGACATATTTCTTGGTGTCGCGGAACTTTAGCGGGTCCTCGGGCGCGGGCGGCGCGGCGAGGATTTCGTGCAGACCGCCGTCGAACAATTGCAGGAACCGCTCGCTGGCGCCGATGCGGTCGTGATGGTCGCAGCGCGGGCAGACGTTGAGATTGTCGGCCCATTCCTTGACGAACACCATCTGCTGGCACTCGCGGCATTTGTGCCAAAGATTGTCGGCGGTATCGCGCTTCGCCGCGAAGGGCAGGGCGTTGCGGACGCGTTCGAGCCAGCTCATGCGGCGATCTCCTTGGCGCTATGAATAGCATCGGCGAGGGTGCGGGTGAAGTCCTCGACATAAGGCGCGGCGGCGTCGCCATGCTCGGCGATGATGTCGATGAACGCCGAACCGACGACGACGCCGTCGGCGACCTTCGCGATTTGCGCCGCCTGGTCGGGGGTGCGGACGCCGAAGCCGACCGCGACGGGCAGGTCGGTGGCGGCTTTCAGCCGCGCGACCGCTTCGTCGATGCTCGCCTGCGCCGCCTGTTGCTGGCCGGTGATGCCCGCGACGCTGACATAATAGAGGAAGCCGCCCGCGCCATCCAGGACGGCGGGCAGGCGCGCGGGGTCGGTGGTCGGCGTCGCGAGGCGGATCAGGTCGACCCCGGCGGCGCGCAGCGCGGGGCCGAGTTCGGGGTCTTCCTCCGACGGGATGTCGACGCAGATGATCCCGTCGACCCCCGCTTTGGTGCATTCGGCGGCGAACCAGTCGGCGCCGCGCACCGTCATCGGATTGGCATAGCCCATCAGGACGAGCGGGGTGTCGGGATGGCGTGCACGGAAAGCTGTCGCTATCGCGAAGATATCGGCGGTGGTCGTCCCCTTGGCGAGACTGCGCAAATTCGCCGCCTGGATCGCGGGGCCGTCGGCCATCGGATCGGTGAAGGGCATGCCGAGTTCGATCACATCGGCCCCCCCCGCGACGAGCGCGTCGAGGTTCGCGGCGGTATCGCCGTCGCCCGCGGTGATGAACGCGACGAGCGCGGGGTGGGGCTTGGCGAAGGTGGCGGCGAAGCGGCTCATTACAACATTGGTCCAATCATGAAAGATATCGTCAACTTCCCCTTTGACCACCATGCGGGCTTCGCCCCGTGATAGCCGGTATTTTCGCATCAGGCCTTCATAGTCCGTGAGATGATGCCGAATATAGTTATGTGCAACAATACGGACCGCCTTCTTCGGCGAGATTTCGGCGGTCCAGTCTTCCGCAGCAACCCGACTATGGATGGACGTGCGATGCTCGTCGGGACAGCCGGCGAGGTGCTTCACAAGCGCGCGTCTGATTGTCGATTCCCGAAAACGGACCATCAGCCCCTCAAAGTTTCACCCCCAGCGCGTCGGCGACGGTGAAGATATCCTTGTCGCCGCGGCCCGAGCAATTGACGATGATGATCTTGTCCTTGCCCAGCGTCGGCGCAATACGTTCGGCGGCGGCGATGGCGTGGGCGCTTTCGAGCGCGGGGATGATGCCTTCGAGCTTGGTCAGCTTCTGGAAGCTCGCCAGCGCCTCGGCATCGGTCACGGGTTCGTAGCGGACGCGGCCGATGTCGTGGAGCCAGCTATGCTCGGGGCCGATGCCCGGATAATCGAGCCCCGCCGAGATGCTGTGCGCCTCGGTGATCTGGCCGTCTTCGTCCTGGAGCAGATAGGTCTTGTTGCCGTGCAGGATGCCCGGCCGCCCGCCGGCAAGGCTCGCGGCATGCTTGCCGTCCAGCCCTTCGCCCGCCGCTTCGACGCCGACGATCTCGACGCCGTCGTCATCCAGAAACGGATGGAACAGCCCGATCGCGTTCGATCCGCCGCCGACGGGGGCGATGAGCATGTCGGGCAGGCGGCCCTCGGCTTCGAGGATCTGCGCGCGCGCCTCGTCGCCGATCACCGACTGGAAGTCGCGGACAAGTTCGGGGTAGGGGTGCGGCCCGGCGACGGTGCCGATGATGTAGAAGGTGTCGTGGACGTTCGCGACCCAGTGGCGCAGCGCCTCGTTCATCGCATCCTTGAGCGTTTTTGCGCCGCTCTCGACCGCGACCACCTCGGCGCCGAGCAGCTTCATGCGGAACACGTTCGGCTGCTGCCGCGCGACGTCGACCGCGCCCATGAAGATTGTGCAGGGCAGGCCGAACAGCGCCGCGACGGTTGCGGTCGCGACGCCATGCTGGCCGGCGCCGGTCTCGGCGATGATCTTTTGCTTGCCCATCCTTTTCGCGAGCAGGATCTGGCCGATGCAATTGTTGATCTTGTGCGCGCCGGTGTGGTTGAGGTCCTCGCGCTTGAGGTAAATCTTCGCCCCGCCGAGGTGATCGGTCAGCCGCTGCGCGAGCCACAAGGGGCTGGGGCGGCCGACATAATTTTTCAGCAGATCGTCGAATTCGGCCTTGAACGCCGGGTCGGCCTGCGCCGCGCGATATTCGCGCTCGAGGTCGAGGATCAGCGGCATCAGCGTTTCGGCGACGTAGCGCCCGCCGAATTGGCCGAAATGGCCGCGCTCGTCGGGGCCGGTGCGAAGGCTGTTGGGTGCGTGTGTCATCGGCCCGCCGCTTTAAGGAAAGCCGCGATCTTGTCCATATCCTTGACGCCCGGCGCGCTCTCGACACCCGACGAGACGTCGACGAGCGGCGCGTTGGTCGCGGCGATCGCTTCGGCGACGTTGACGGGCGTGAGGCCGCCGGCAATGCCCCAGTCGATGCTGTGCCGATGCCCGACGAGCAGCGACCAGTCGAAGCGCGTGCCGGTCCCGCCCGGCATCGCCTGCGCGGGGGCATCGAAGAGCAGCCGGTCGACGACGCCCTCATATTGCAGCGAGCGCGTCAGCGTCCCCGCATCCTTCAGCCCGACCGCCTTCCACGCCTCGGTCTTGGTGTTCGTCTTGACCGCGTTGATCCACTCGGGGGTCTCGTTGCCGTGGAACTGGAGGATGTCAGGCCGCACCGCGCTCCATGCGGCGCCGGTGAGTTGCGGCCCCGCGTTGACGAGCAGGAGTGCGACCTTGACGCCGCCCGCGGCGGCCTGCTTGCGCAACTCGGCCGCGGTGTCGAGATCGACGTAGCGCGGGCTGGGTTCGTAATGATTGAGACCGATGTGCGTGGCGCCGTGACGGATGGCGGCCTCGACCTCTTCGGACGTCTTGAGGCCGCAGATTTTGACGAGTGGAGGCATGGCTACCGGATGATCCAATGTCCGTTCGTGTCGAGCGAAGTCGAGACACGTCTGGCGCTGTGTTGGCGTGTCTCGACTTCGCTCGACACGAACGGGAAAGGGAGTGCGTGCAGGCCTAAAGCGTTGCCTCGATCTCGCGCGCTGCCAGGTCGGGGTCGGGCGACTGGCTGATCGGGCGGCCGACCACCAGGATCGACGCGCCGTCGGCCATCGCCTGCGCCGGGGTGACGATCCGCTTCTGGTCACCGGCGCTGCCGTTCGCGGGGCGGACGCCGGGGACGACGAAATAGCCGCCTGGCCAGGTGTTGCGCGCGATCTTCACTTCCTGACCCGAACAGACGATGCCGTCGAGGCCCGATTCGCGCGCGAGTTTGGTCAGGCGGACGACCTGGTCGTGCGGGGTGCCGCCGACGCCGATATCTTCGAGATCGGGGGCGTCGAGGCTGGTCAGCACCGTGACCGCCACAACCTTGGTGTTCGTCCCGGCGGACGCCTTCGCCTCTTCGAGCATCGCACGGCCGCCCGCCGCGTGGACGGTGATGATCGCGGGTTCGAGCGGGCGCAGCGCCTGAATCGCCTTGGCGACGGTATTCGGGATGTCGTGGAGCTTGAGATCGAGGAAGATCGGCAGGCCGATCTTGGCCATTTCATGCACGCCATGATGGCCGTTGGCGCAGAAGAATTCGAGCCCGAGTTTCAGCCCGCCGACATGGTGCCGCACCTTCTGCGCCAGCGTCTGTGCGACGTCGAGGTGGGTGGTATCGATCGCGAGATAGAGCGGCGAGGTCATGGCTTGTCCGTGGGAAAGAGGTCGGTCGAGGTGGCGGTCGGGGGAACGTCGTTCACCGGCGTCGCGGCAAGCGGCGCCGCCGCCGCCGGGACATCGGCGGGGCGGTTCGCCATCGCGCGCAGGTCGGCGAGCTGGCGCTCGCTATGGTCGAGGCGGCGCTTGAGCGACCAGCGCGCGGCGCGCAGCGCGATCCACAGCGGGACGCTGCCGATCAGGAACGAGACGAGGATCAGCACCGGCAGTTTGGTGTCGAGCACCTGACCCGGCCAGATGGTCACGGTGACGGGAATCCAGTTCGCCATCGAGAAGATCACCAGTACGGCGGTGAGCAACACCCAGATGATCGTCCGGACAATTCCCATGCGGCTGCTCCTGTTTCTTGGCGACGTGACGGAAGCCTAGGCGAGTTTGACGCGGGTTTCCAGAGGGGGGCGTGCCTTTGATCCTCCCTGCCGCGAAGCGGTGGGGAGGGGAACCGTTCGCGAAGCGAATGGTGGAGGGGCCGAAAGCTTGCACGGCGCCTGACGGCGTCGGCCCCTCCGTCAGCCCCGCGGGCTGCCACCTCCCCATCGTTACGCGACAGGGAGGATTGAGCCGTTACTCCCCGAACACCCGCGCGAAGATCGTGTCGACATGCTTGAGGTGGTAACCGAGGTCGAACAGCGCGGTCAGTTCGCCGGCCGACAGTTTCGCGGTGACGTCGGCGTCGGCCTTGAGCAGGTCGAGCAGTGACAGCGCGCCGTCGCTTTCCCACACCTTCATCGCGTTGCGCTGGACGAGGACATAGCTTTCCTCGCGGCTTGCCCCCGCCTGTGTCAGCGCGAGCAGGACGCGCTGCGAATGGACGAGGCCGCCCATGCGGTCGAGATTCTTCTGCATCCGTTCGGGATAGACGAGCAATTTGTCGACCACGCCGGTCAGGCGGCCCAATGCGAAGTCGAGGGTGATCGTCGCGTCGGGACCGATGAAGCGCTCGACCGACGAATGGCTGATGTCGCGTTCGTGCCACAGCGCGACATTTTCGAGCGCCGGGACGACCGCGCTGCGCACCATGCGCGCAAGGCCGGTGAGATTCTCGGTCAGGATCGGGTTGCGCTTGTGCGGCATCGCCGACGAACCCTTCTGGCCCGGCGAGAAATATTCCTCGGCTTCCAGCACTTCGGTCCGCTGCAGGTGGCGGACTTCGGTCGCGAGCCGCTCGATCGATCCGGCGATGACGCCCAGCGTCGCGAAGAACATCGCATGGCGGTCGCGCGGGATGACCTGGGTCGAGACGGGTTCGACCGACAGGCCGAGCTTGGCCGCGACATGTTCCTCGACGCGCGGGTCGATGTTGGCGAAGGTGCCGACGGCGCCCGAAATGGCGCAGGTCGCGATGTCGGCGCGCGCCGCGATCAGGCGCGTCTTGCAGCGGTCGAATTCGGCATAGGCCTGCGCGAGCTTCAATCCGAAGGTCACCGGTTCGGCGTGGATGCCATGGCTGCGGCCGATCGTCGGGGTCATTTTATGTTCGCGGGCGCGGCGTTCGATCGCCGCAAGCAAGGCGTCGAGATCGGCGAGCAACAGGTCGGCGGCCTGGCTGAGTTGGACCGCGAGACAGGTGTCGAGCACGTCGCTCGACGTCATGCCCTGGTGCATGAAGCGCGCCTGATCGCCGACATTTTCGGCTACCCACGTCAGGAAGGCGATGACGTCATGCTTGGTGACCGCCTCGATCGCGTCGATCGCGGGCACGTCGATGACGGGATTCGTCGCCCACCATTCCCACAGCGCTTTGGCGGCATCCTGGGGTACGACACCCAATTCGGCGAGCGCGTCGGTGGCGTGCGCCTCGATCTCGAACCAGATGCGGAACCGGTTTTCGGCCGACCAGATGGCGGTCATTTCGGGCCGGGCGTAACGCGGAACCATGGTTTTTCCTTCCTTTAGGATCAATTTATCGCGGAATCGGCGCGGAATCGCGACAGGGCGCGCCCTAGCAGGGACGGGCCGCCCCGCCAATCGCCACCGAAATGCAACTTACGCTTTTGGCGCGCGGTTGACCCTATGCCCCTTCAGGACAGCGGCGCGCAAGGCGAAGCGTCGCACCACAACAGGAGAAATATCATGTTGAAAACCATGCTTTTGATTGGCGCCGCCGCGATCAGTTTCCCCGCGCTGGCGCAGGATCAGCCCGCCGATCCGACCGCACCGCCGGCCCAGACCGACAGCGCGCCGCCGGCAAGCCAGCCGTCGGAACCCGCGACCGAGGCGACGCAGCCCGCACCGGCTCCCGAAGCCGCACAGCCGGCGCCGGCCCCCGATGCTTCGACAACCCCGCCGGCGAGCCAGCCCGCTCCCCCGGCTGGCGAAGCAACTACCGCGCAGTCCGCGCCGAGCGGCAGCGCCGCAACCCCGGCCCAGGTCGCCCAGATCGTCGACAAGGAGTTCCCCACCTATGACGCCGATTCGAGTGCCGAGCTCAGCGAGGTCGAATTCGCCGGCTGGATGAAGAAGCTACGCAGCGCGAGCGAGCCGACGGTCGATGTCGAATCGGCCGAGGTTCAGACCTGGATTGGTCAGGCCTGGGGTGCTGCCGATGCCGACAAGAACGGCACCGTCAGCAAGGAAGAACTGACCGCGTTCCTGTCGCGCGGCGCGTAAGCGCCCCTGACTGGGTGGTGAAGCCGTCGGAGCGATCCGGCGGCTTCATCGCGTCTGGCCTTCATTCGGACGGCTGTTTCACCGCGATGATCGTCAACCGATGTTCCTGTCCGCCGCGGTCGGGCCACATGATCGACTGGCCGGTACGCAGGCCGATGAGTCCTGCCCCGACCGGCGTCAGGATCGACACGCGTCCCGCCGCGATGTCGGCAAAGGCGGGGTAGACGAGTTCGACCGTGCGCTGGGTCCCGGTCTTTTCATCGGTGAAGGTCACCTCGGACCCCATGGTCACGACATTGGCGGCAATCTTGTCGCGGCTGCAGATCGACGCACGGTCGATCTCGCCGAGCAGCATTTCATAAATGCGGTTCAGTTCGTGCTGCTTGTGCAGCGCGAGTTCGGTCAGCCGGTCGGCTTCGACGTCGATCATGTGGATCGCCGGACGCGCGGCGCGCGATTTGGTTTTGGTCTGGGTCATGGTGCGGACTTTCCGGATAAGGGCAGGCGCACGCAATCGTTCGCGCACGCGATCAAATTTTGTCGGAAATTTGCCCCGGGCTCGGGGCGAACGCGCCGGAACCCGGGGCTAGATGCCCGCGAGAAGTTGACCCCCGTGGAAACGGAAGCGGAGAAGGCCGCGTCGAATCTGCATAAAGGGATGATGTCCTGTGTGGCGGGGGAAGTCAAATCGCGGGTCTTCAGTCAGGATCCTAGAGCAATCCCATCGCGCGCATGCTGCGATAATCGGACCCGCCGATGATGATATGGTCGTGGAGGGTGATGCTCAGCTTCGCCGCCGCTGCCGCGATATCGCGGGTGATCGCAATATCCTGGCGGCTCGGTTCGGGGCTGCCGCTGGGATGATTATGGACGAGGATGATCGCCGCGGCGCCAAGCTCAAGCGCGCGCTTGACGACTTCGCGTGTGTAGATGGCGGACTGGTCGATTGATCCTTCGCTGACCAGTTCGTCGCGAATCAGCATGTTGCGCGTGTTGAGATAGAGGACGCGGACGCGTTCGATATCGAGCGGCCCCATGTCGGCACGCAGATAATCGAGCAGGGCATCCCAGCTGGAGAGCAGCGGCCGTTCGGCGAATTCGCCCCTGAGCATGCGCAGGCCGGTTGCCTGGACGACCTTGAGTGCCGCGATCGCGCCGTCGCCGAGCCCGTCGACACGGCGCAGCGCATCGGGGTCGGCGGCGATCAGCTGTGCCAGCGAGCCGAACTCGCGGAGCAGCGCCTTGGCGAGCGGCTTGGTGTCGCGGCGCGGGATGGCGAGGGCGAGCAGATATTCGACGAGCTCGTAATCGGCGAGCGCCTCGCCGCCGGTATCGAGCAGCCGCGCGCGCAGCCGCGCGCGATGTCCCGTATGATCGGCGTCCCCCATGGATCCGGAATAGCAGCTTGTGGGGCGCACTCAACGGCCATAAGGTTTGTCGCATATGGCAACGTCCTGTCTTTTGCAGCCAATTGCGCCATTTCGGCGTTATCTTTCAGCAAAGGGCGGACCCGCCGGGGCGCATGAGGATCGAATAAAGGCGCCATGACCGACTCCGTCGAAACCGCCAGAATGGTCAGGCAGCGTCGCCGCATCAAGAAGCGCTGGCTGACCGGCGCGGCGCTCGCGGTGCTTGTCGGCGGGCTGTGGCTGGCGCGCGAGCCGATCGCCGACCGCTTCGTGCGCGAACAGCTCGATTCGCTGGGCGTACCCGCGACTTACGACATCGAAGAGATCGGTTTTCGTACCGAGCGCATTTCCAATGTCGTCATCGGCGACCCCAAACGCCCCGACCTGACCGCGAAGGTCGTCGAAATCTCGCTCGGTTACGGTTGGAGCGGGCCTTATGTTTCGACGATCACCGCCGACGGCGTGCGGCTGTACGGGCGGTTCGCGGACGGACGGCTGTCGCTGGGAGCGCTCGACAAGTTTCGCGATCCCACGAGCACCGATCCCTTTGCGCTGCCTGACCTGTCGGCGGTGCTGACCGACGCGCGGGCGCGGGTCGAGACGCCATGGGGCAATGTCGGCGCGACGCTGAACGGGCGCGGGCATCTGCAGCGCGATTTTTCGGGGACGCTCGCGCTGGTGGCCCCGACGATCGATGCGGGCGGATGCCGGGGGGATGCGATCAGTTTTTACGGCCCCTTGACGGTGCGTGACCTGAAACCGCGTCTGAAAGGACCGCTGCGCGGGCGCGAAGTGCGCTGCGCCGAGGAAAGCGTCATCGCGCGCGCGCCGCAGGTCGCGCTCGACGTGACGCTGGGCGCCGACATGCTGAGTTGGGAGGGCAAGGCCGATGCGGCGCTGGTATCGCTTATCGCGGGTCCGGCGCGTGCCGAACGGGTGGCGCTGCTCGCCGGGTTCAAGGGCAATGCCGACCGAACCGCGCTGACCCTCGACGGCGAGGCGCAGCGGTTGAGCGGACCCGAATTCGCCGCGAGCCGCGTCGACATCGACGCGACCGGCGAGGTCGGCAAAGCGGCACCCAAGCTTAAGGGCAGCATCGGCTTCGCGCGCGCTTCGGCCAGCGCCGGGCTGCGCCAGCGCATCGCCGCGAGTGCGAATGGACTGGCCGGCAGTCCGGTCGGACCGCTGGGCTCCAAGGCCAGCGGGGCACTGGCGCGGATGCTGGGCGACATCGGCGGCAAGGCCGATTTTGCGCTGGCGGGCGAGGGCAAGACCGCACGTATCGAACTGATCGGGCTCGATCTGGTCGGCGAAAGCGGCGCGCGGCTGACGGGAGGCGCCGACAGCCGGATCGGCTATCTGTTCGCGGCCGCCGCGCCAGCTTTCGTCGTGCAGGGCCAATGGGCGTTCGGCGGTGGCGGACTGCCCGAAGGCACACTCGATCTCGACCGCCGCGCCGACGGCACGCTGTCCGGCCTGGCGCGGATTGAGCCCTATGTCGCCGAGGGTTCGCGGCTGGCGCTGGCGCCGGTGCGCTTCTCTGGCGGGGCAGGCGGGATGATGCGCTTTGCAACGGTGGCCGAACTCACCGGCCCGCTCGCGGGCGGACGCGTGGAGCGATTGCGCGTGCCGATCGACGGGGTGCTGGCGCCGACCGGGGCGCTGGCGCTGAGCGGTGGTTGCACGCGGATCGCCGCCGACCGCATCGACGTCAGCGGCTTCCGGCTCGCCGGGCCGGCGGTCGACTTGTGCAGCCGCGCGGGGCAGCCTCTGCTCGCGGCGGGTCCCGACGGGCTGCGCGGACAGATCCGCATGCCGCGGCTGGCGCTGCGCGGGACGAGCGGGACCTCGCCCTTCTCGCTGGCGTCGGGGGCGGGCGAGTTCGACCTGGCGACGATGCGCTGGTCGCTGGCGGGCGCCGACGTCCGTCTGGGCGAAGGCGATGGCGTCACCCGGTTCAGCGCCGAACGGATCACCGGCGCCGCGACGCCGAAGGGACTCGCGGGCGACCTCGTCGGCGCGGCGGGCAGGATCGGCGCGGTGCCGCTCGACATGAGCGAGATCGGCGGGCGCTGGACCTGGACCGGCGGCGTGCTCGGGCTCGACGGATCGATCGTCGTCACCGACGCGCTGCCCGAATCCGACGCGCGCTTCTTCCCGCTGATCAGTACCAACGCCGCGCTGCGCTTCGCCGATGGCCGGATCAACGCGACCGCGGGCTTCGCCGAACGGCGGAGCGGCGCGCATGTGCTCGACACCGTGATTCGGCACGAACTCGGCAGTGGAACCGGATTTGCCGATCTGAAGGTTCCCGAATTGCGCTTTGGCGACACTTTTCAGCCGGACCAGCTCACCCGTCTTGCGCTCGGCGTCGTCGCCAATGTGCAGGGATCGGTGGTCGGCGATGGCCGGATCGACTGGTCGCCCGCCGGGGTGACGAGCCGCGGCACCTTTGCGACCGCGAACAGCAATCTCGCCGCCGCCTTTGGTCCGGTCACCGGCGCGACGACGACGCTGACCTTCGACGACCTGATCGGTCTCCATTCGGCGCCGAACCAGAAGGTCCGGCTCGCCGAGCTCAATCCGGGAATTCCGGTGAAGGACGGCGAGATCGAATATCAGCTGCTCGGTGACAATCGGGTACGAATTCAAGGCGGCAGCTGGCCCTTTGCCGGCGGCACGCTCGAGCTGCATCCGACGACGCTCAATTTCAACGCCGACCAGCCGCGACGGCTGACCTTCGATCTCGTCGGGGTCGATGCCGCGATCTTCCTCCAGAATTTCGGGTTTGAAAATATCAACGCGACGGGCAAGTTCGACGGCACCCTGCCGGTCGAGTTCGACGGACTCGGCGGACGGATCGTCGGCGGCCGCATCGACGCGCGCGATGGCGGCGGAACGCTGGCCTATGTCGGCGAGCTGACCAACCACGACCTTGGCGTGATGGCCAATTTTGCCTTCGGCGCGCTGCGCAGCCTCAAATATGACGACCTCACCATCATCCTCAACGGCGACCTCGACGGCGAGATGGTCACCGACATCCGCTTCGGCGGCATCGGGCAGGGCGAAGGCGCGACGCAGAACTTCATCACGCGCCAGGTCGCCAAGCTGCCCCTCGTCTTCAACATCAAGATTCAGGCGCCGTTCCGCCAGTTGATCACATCGGCCAAGGGCTTTTATGATCCGACCGTCTATATCGAACAGAATCTGCCGGCGCTGATGCAGGCGCAGGAAGACGCCAAAGCCGCCGCCGCGAAAAATTCGACCGTTCAGCCTCCAGCAAGCGAGCCCGTGCAATGAAGAGAACAAGAAGTGAAGCGAGGAGGCGGGCCGGGATCGGTCGGTGTCTTGCGGTAACGATCGGCGCGGCGGCCCTCACCGGCTGCGTGCAGATCGAAACCCCCGACAAGCCGATCGAGATCAACCTGAATATCAACATCAAGCAGGAAATCGTGTACCGGCTTGATGGAGATGCCAAAAAGCTGATCGAACAGAATAGCTCGATATTCTGACAGGGAAAAAATATGATGACGAAGATTTGGAAACCCACCGGAATTGCGATGGCCGCCTTGGCCGCGACCGCCGCCGTGGCGCTGATGGTGCCCGCGGCGATGGCGCAGCGCGACCCCGCTTATGAGGCCGCCCGTTCGGCAGGGCAGGTCGGCGAGCAACCCGACGGCTATCTCGGCTATGCCTCGACCCCGACCCCGGCGGTCCGCGCGATCGTCGACGACATCAATATCAAGCGCAAGGCCGCCTACACCAGCGGGGCCCCGGCAGGCAGCACGGTCGAACAGTTCGCCTTCGTCACCGGTTGCAATTTGATCGCCAAGACCAAGCCGGGCGAGAAATATATGGCGCCCGACAAGAGCTGGAAGACCCGCGACGCCGGCGCGCCGGTTCGCGATTCGCGCTGCCCCTGATTTTTCGGAACGACAAGGGCGCCTGCGGGCGTCACATGCCGCCGCGCCCCTAAACGCGGCGGCATTTTTGTGCGCCCGCCCGGCGCCATTTTTGTGCAGTTGCGCACAAGCATTGACTTAATGGGGCGTCATTCCTAAACGGACCGCGCCTTAGGGGTCCCCCGATTTTTCGGGCCTTTTTTCGCAGGCGGAACCGGAGCTTTCCGGCGCTGTTTCAGGAGGATGGCGGGAAATGACGGGGAACGGCAGCGATCCGGAACCAGCTTCGGAGGATTCGCGCCTGGTCTCGCTCGAAGAGCGATTGGACCGGGCCGAAGCCGCAGAAGCAAAACGGAACGCGGTGAACGCCGGACCGGAGACCGATGCCAATTACAAGCTCGGTAACCGCGTATTGGCGGAATTGCTGGGCGGCATCGGTGGCGGCGCGTTGGTCGGTTGGACGATCGATCATTTTGCCGGCACTGCGCCCTGGGGTCTGTTGGTGGTGCTGTTCCTCGGAGTGGCGGTCGCCTTCAGAAACATATTTCGAATTGCCAATATTCGGCCGACAAAGCCGGATTGAAGCTGGTTTGACTGGGATTTAGGCGAGGTATCGCGTGGCGGATCAAGGTAAAGTGGACCCGATGCACCAGTTCGAGGTGCAGAAGATGTTCGACATGTTCCATGTCGGGGGTCACGAGGTCGCTTTCACGACGAGTGCGATGTGGATGATCGTCGCCGGCCTGCTTTTGTGGGTGTTCATGATCGGCGGCATGAAGCGTCAGCTCGTCCCCGGTCGCTGGCAGGTCGCGGTCGAGGGTTTCACCGGCTTCATCTCCAGCATGATGAACGCGAATATCGGCCCCGAAGGCCGCAAATATACGCCCTATGTCTTCTCGCTCTTCATGTTCATCCTGATGCTCAACCTCATCGGCCTCGCGCCGCTCGGGCTGTTCGGCGTCCATCCCTTCACCGTGACGAGCCATTTCACGATCACCGGTTTCCTCGCGATCCTCAGCTTCGCGATCGTGCTGATCGTCGGTTTCTGGCGCCACGGCCTGCATTTCTTCTCGCTCTTCGTCCCGCACGGCACGCCCTGGTGGCTGCTGTGGCTGATCCCGGTGATCGAACTCGTGTCGTTCATGGTCCGCCCGTTCAGCCTCGCGCTGCGACTGTTCGTCGCGATGACCGCCGGTCACGTGCTGATGAAGGTGTTCGCTTCGTTCATCATCGATGGTCTGGCCGCGAGCCCGGCGATCGGCATCGGCGTCGGCATCCCCAGCATGGCGCTGATGGTCGGCATCAGCGGGCTCGAGCTGCTGGTCGCGGGTATCCAAGCCTATGTTTTCGCGTTGCTCACGTCGCTCTATCTGAACGACGCGATCAACCTGCACTGATTTTTCAACCGTTTAACTAACGTTTTTCCCAAGGAGTTTATACAATGGACGTTCAAGCAGCTTCGCTCATCGGTGCCGGTCTGGCCGCCATCGGCGCCGGTATGGCCGCCATCGGTGTGGGCAATGTGTTCGGCAGCTTCCTCGAAAGCGCGCTTCGCAATCCGGCAGCTGCCGACGGCCAGCAGGGCCGCCTGTTCATCGGCTTCGCGGCTGCCGAACTTCTCGGCCTGCTGTCGTTCCTGATCGCGATCCTGCTGTACCTCAAGGCAGCCTGATTTCGTCGGCGGGGCGGGCGTTTCGGCGCCCGCCCCGCGACCGCTTTCCTCTTTGTTCGTTGAGATAGTCCATGCCTCAGATCAGCCAATTCGCTGAAAACTGGTATGCCGCATCGCAGATTTTCTGGGTGCTGCTGACCTTCGGCTTCGTTTTCCTTGTCATCGGCCGCGGCATGCTGCCGAAGATCGAGGCGACGGTGGACGCGCGCGACCGCAAGGTCGCCGACGATCTCGCGGCGGCAAAGGCGGCGCATGCCGCCGCCGACAACCTCGAGGAAAGCTACCGCCAGCAAAGCGACGCGAGCCGCGCCGCCGCGCAAAAGGCGGTGGCTGACGCCAAGGACAAGGCCGTGAAGGACGCCGAAAAGCGTCTCGCCAAGGTCGATGCCGAACTGGCGGACAAGCTGGGTGCGGCCGAAGCCGATATTTCGGCGGCGCGCACCTCGGCGATGGCCGAGATCGAATCGGTTGCGGCCGAGGCGGCGAGCGACCTGGTCGCCAAGCTGTCGGGTGTGAAGATCGGCGCGGCGGATGCCAAGTCGGCGGTGAAGGCGGTGCTCCATGGCTAATCTGGCTCTGATCCTGTCCGAAGCCGCGGGCGAGACGCATGTCGAACCGGCATCGTTCGGTTTCATCGACGCGACCGTCTGGGTTTCGATCGCGATGGCGCTCTTCATCGCCATCCTGCTGTGGAAAAAGGTGCCGGCGCTGGTCGCGGGCATGCTCGACAACAAGATTGCCGAGATTTCAAAGCAGCTCAAGGAAGCCGAACAGCTTCGCCTCGATGCCGAAGCGCTGAAGGCCGAATATGAAGCCAAGCTCGCCGACGCCGCCAAGGAAGCCGACCAGATGCGCATCCGCGCCGAGGCCGAGGCCGAAACGCTGGTGACCAAGGCCAAGGCCGACGCCACCGCGCTGATCGCGCGCCGCAAGCAGATGGCCGAAGACCGCATCGCCGCCGCCGAAGCCGGCGCCCTCGCCGAGGTTCGCGCCGCGACCGCGAAAGCCGCGACCGACGCCGCGGCGAAGCTGATCGCCGACAAGCATGACGCCGGTGCCGACAAGGCGCTGGTCGACCAGGCCATCGCAGGCGTCGCCAAGGGCTGAGCCCGGGCGACAGTGCCGACAACAAGGCGCCCGCGGATTTCCGCGGGCGTTTTGTTTTGGGGTGCTAGGGGATGGTGAGCCCCGCGACCCATGCCTTGGTGGCGGGACAGGCGTCCATCGCGCGGGCGTAGCTTTCCCGCGCCGTGGTGCGGGCGATGTAAGCGCGTTCGGTGTCGCCGAGGACGTAGCCGATCGTGCGCTGGGCGAACTGCAGCGCGTAGGTCACCGAGATGTCGGCGGCGGTGAAGCGGTCACCCGCGATGTAAGGCGTCTTCGCCAATTGGCGGCTGACGAGGCCGAGGCGGCTTTCGAAGATGTCGCGCGCCCATTTTGTCGTCCAGTTCGCCTGCTCGGCCTCGGGGGCGAGGATGATGGTGGCGACGATCGCGTTGATCGGCCCGGCAAGCCCGGCCTCGCCCATGTGCAGGAACTGCAGATAGGTTGCGAAGTCGGTGTCGGTCGGTGCGGGTGCGAGCGGGCTCGGGCCGTGGCGCGCGAGCAGATATTCGAGGATCGCGATCGATTCGACGAGCACCGTGTCGCCGTCGACGATCGCCGGGATGAAACCGGCGGGGTTGATCGCGAGGAATTCGGTGTCCTTCTCCAAGCCGCTAAGCAGATCGACCGGGCGCATGCGATAGGGCAGGCCCAGTTCCTCGAGCAGCCAGGCGACGCGGAAGCCGCGGCCTTCGCCATAGAGGGTGATCATCGCGTCCTCCTTCAGAACCCGATCATGATCCGCCGGGCGAGGGCGGGGGAGATGCTGTGGAGGGTCTGCAACAGCTTCACCATGCCGGCGTTGACCTCGCGCTTGTTCGACCGGATGCCGGCGACGATTTCGGCGGCGCAGTCGTGCGCGCTCATCTTTTTACCGCTGCGGCCCGCGGTCATATTGGTCTCGACCACCGGGGGGAGCGCCTCGATGACATGGACGTTGCTGTCCTTGAGCAGGTGGCGGATCGCCTGCGTATAGCTGCGCAGCCCGGCCTTGGTGGCGCAATAGATCGATCCGCCGGCGCGCGGCGCGATGGCGAGGCCCGAGGTGACGTTGACGATCGCGGCCTCGGGCTGGGCGCGCAGCACCGGCAGCAGCCGGGTGCACAGCGCGATCGGCGCGTCGAGATTGGTGCGGATGCAGTGCGCGGCGCTGTCGAGCGTGGCCGGCTCGTCGAGTTCATAGTCGCTGCCGACCCCGGCGTTGTTGACGAGGATCGCGAGCGGCTTGCCCGCGACGCCGTCGACCACCGCATCGACGCCCGCCGCGGTCGACAGGTCACCCGCGATGGTGCCGAAGCCGAGCGCGGCCATGGCCTGCAACTTGTCGGGCGACCGGCCCGTGACGATGACGTCGGCGCCTGATCCCTGCAGTTGCAGCGCGATCTCGCGCCCGATGCCGTCGCTGCCGCCGGTTACCAGCGCCAATTTGCCGCGTATCTCCATCCGACCCCTCCGATGTCAATTTGCCTGTCACTTTACCTGTCACACTATGGCGGGTCGCATCGTCCTCGCCTACATGCAAAATCATGGCCCGCCCGAACGCTCCCGACCGATTCAACGAAGAGAAGGCGACCTATGTGATGCGCGGCGGCGACGGGGAGGGCGACCAGCCCGACCTCGAGCGCGGCGCCGAGGCGATCCGCAATGTCGTGAAGAAGCTGCCGACGCGGCCCGGGGTGTATCGCATGCTCGATGCGCGCGGCGATGTGCTTTACGTCGGCAAGGCACGCGCGCTGAAGAACCGGGTGACCAATTATACGCAGGTCGCGCGGCTGCCGCAGCGGTTGCAGCGCATGGTGTCGCAGACGCGCGCGATGGAGATCGTCACGACGACGAGCGAGGCCGAGGCGCTGTTGCTCGAGGCGCAGCTGATCAAGCGCTATCGCCCGCCGTACAATGTGCTGCTGCGCGACGATAAAAGCTTTCCCTTCATCCTGTTGCGCATGGATCACAAATTTCCGCGGGTGCAGAAGCATCGCGGCGCGCGGCGCGCCAAGGGGCGCTATTACGGCCCGTTCGCCAGCGCGGGGTCGGTGAACCAGACGCTCAACGCGTTGCAGAAGACGTTCCTGCTGCGCAGTTGCACCGACAGCTTTTTCTCCAATCGGTCGCGGCCGTGCCTGCTCTATCAGATCAAGCGGTGCAGCGCGCCGTGCGTCGGTCGTATCTCGACCGAGGATTATGCGCAGCTCGTCGGAGATGCGCAGGATTTCCTCGAAGGGCGGTCGATCGCAGTCCAGAAAAGGCTCGGCGATGCGATGACGCAGGCCGCCGAGGCGATGGATTTCGAGACGGCGGCGATCGTGCGCGACCGGCTGAAGGCGCTGACCTTCATCCAGGGCAGCCAGTCGGTCCACGCCGACGGGCTGGGCGATGCCGATGTGTTCGCGCTGGCGGCGAAGGGCGGGCAGCTCTGCATCGCCGGCTTCTTCATCCGCGGCGGGCAGAATTGGGGGCATCGCAGCTTTTTCCCCGCGCATGTGTCGGGGGTTCCCGAAGCCGAGGTGATGGCGAGCTTCCTGATGCAATTTTACGAAGGCGTGCCGCCGCCGAAGCTGATTCTCGTCGACCGCGAGCCTGAGGAATGCGCTTTGGTCGCCGAGGCGCTGGGCGAACTCGCCGAACGCAAGATCGAGATCAGCGTGCCGCAGCGCGGCAACCGGCGGCGGTTGCTGGAGCAGGCGGTGCGAAACGCGGGCGAGGAACTCGACCGGCGGCTCGCCGAGAGCAGTTCGCAGGCGAAGCTGGGGCGCGAGCTGGCCGACCTGTTCGACCTCGACAATCCGCCGCAGCGGATCGAAATCTACGACAACAGCCATATCCAGGGCACCAATGCGCTGGGCGCGATGGTCGTCGCGGGGCCCGAGGGCTGGATCAAGGGCGCCTATCGCAAGTTCAACATCAAGCGTGCCGAGACCCAGCCGGGCGACGATTTCGCGATGATGGCGGAGGTGTTCCAGCGCCGCTTCGCGCGCGCGATCGAGGAAGACCCCGAGCGCACCAAGGGCGAATGGCCCGACCTGGTGCTGATCGACGGCGGCAAGGGGCAGGTATCGGCGGCGGGCGCGGTGCTGGCCGAACTGGGAATCGACGATCTCCCTTACATTGGCGTCGCCAAGGGGCCGGACCGCAATGCCGGGCGCGAGACCTTCTATTACCCCGATGGACGCGAATTCACGCTGCCGCCGAACAATGCGGTGCTGTTCTATATCCAGCGGTTGCGCGACGAGGCGCACCGCTTCGCGATCGGCGCGCATCGGGCGAAGCGGGCGAAAGCGATGGGAAGCTCGCCGCTCGACGAGGTGCCGGGGATCGGTCCAGCGCGCAAGAAGGCGCTGCTGATGCATTTCGGCACCGCGCGCGCTGTGCGCGGCGCGAGCCTCGAGGATTTGCAGAAAGCGCCGGGCGTTAGCGCGGCGGTGGCGCAGGCGGTGCATGATTTCTACCACGCGGGACGGTGAGGAGAGCGGGACGATGGATTTTGGCGCGATGATGCCGCTGGCGGGGACGCTCGGGGTGACGATCCACGAAGGGACTAAGGAGCGCGTCGCGGGCAAGCTGCCGGTGCGGGCGGAGATCTGCACCGCTGGGAACATTGTCCATGGTGGCGCGATCATGGCGTTCGCCGATTGCCTTGGCGCGGTCGGCGCTTTCCTGACGCTGCCCGAGGGCGCCACGGGCACGACGACGATCGAGAGCAAGACCAATTTCCTCGGTGGCGGGCCGGTCGGGTCGGTGCTGATCGGCGAAGCGACCCCGGTGAAGGTCGGCAAGCGCGTGTCGGTGTGGCAGACGCGCATTCGGACCGAGGAAGGCGCCGATGTCGCGCTGGTGACGCAGACGCAGCTGGTGCTTTGGCCAGCCTGAGCGCCGAAGCCATCGTTTGCGCGGTGCGCGCGCATGGCGAGCATGGCGCGATATTGCGCGCGCTAACGCGTGAGGCCGGGCTGGTCGCGGGCTATGTGCGCGGCGGGCGGTCGCGGCGGTTGCGCCCGATATTGATGCCGGGCAATCTGGTCGCGCTCGAACTGCGGGCGCGGACCGAGGAGCAGTTGGCGGGGGCGACGGCCGAATTGCTGGCGAGCCGCGCGCCGTTGCTGGCCGAACCGCTGCCGTCGGCGGCGATCGACTGGGTGACGAGCCTGACTGCGGCGATCCTGCCCGAGAGCCAGCCTTACCCGGCGCTTTTCGATGCGCTGTCGGGGTTGCTCGATGCGATCGGGGTGGCGCCTTCGGCGCGGCTATGGGCGGCGGCGCTGGCGCGGTATGAGCTGTTGCTGCTCGCCGAGCTGGGGTTCGGGCTCGATCTCGACGAATGCGTGGTGACGGGGTCACGGAATGGTCTGGCATTTGTCAGTCCGAAGTCGGGCGGCGCGGTGTGTGTCGAGGCGGCGGTCGGGTATGAGGAGCGGTTGCTTCGCCTTCCGGCGTTCCTGCGAGGCGCAGGCGCGGTCGAGGCGATGGGCGATGTGCTAGACGGGCTGGCGATCACCGGGCATTTCCTCGACCGCGACCTGCTGGAGGGGCGCAACCGCGAACTGCTCGGCGTACGCGCGCGGCTGATCGACCGGCTCGGCAGGGCAGTTGCATAGCCCATTCGCCATGCCGGGCTTGACCTGGCACCCGCCGTTTCCTCCTCAAGACAAGGCAGGCCCCGGATCAAGTCCGGGATAAGGAACAAGAAGGCCCGGCGGTGCTCCGCCAACGCGACGGTTGCGTCGCGCGCGCTCGCTGCCTAAGCGGCTCGCGAGACACGAAAGGGCGACGCATTGAATATCCTGCTGCTGGCTGGCGATGGTATCGGTCCGGAAATCATGGCGGAGGCCGAGAAGGTGCTCGCCGCGCTCGCGCTTCCGGTGACGCTCGACCGCGCGCTCGTCGGTGGTGCCGCCTATGAAGCGACCGGCCATCCGCTGCCGGCGGAAACGCTGGCCAAGGCGAAGGCCAGCGACGCGATCCTGTTCGGGGCGGTCGGCGACCCGCGCTTCGATAGCGTCGAGCGCCATCTGCGGCCCGAGCAGGCGATTTTGGGGCTGCGCTCCGAACTCGGGCTGTTCGCCAATCTGCGGCCCGCGAAGCTGTTCGCGGGGCTGGAAGACAGTTCGGCGCTGCGTCCCGAGGTCGCCGCGGCGATCGACCTGCTGATCGTGCGCGAGCTCAACGGCGACGTCTATTTCGGCGAGAAGGGCACCCGCACCACCGCCAGCGGCGAGCGTGAAGGCTATGACATCATGTCGTACAGCGAGAGCGAAGTGCGGCGCATCGCGCATGTCGCGTTCCGCGCGACGCAGGGACGCCAGAAGCGGCTCTGCTCGGTCGACAAGGCCAATGTGCTCGAAACCTCGCAGCTGTGGCGCGATGTCGTGATCGAGGTGGCGGCGGAATACCCCGATGTGACGCTGAGCCATATGTATGTCGACAATGCCGCGATGCAGCTGGTGCGCAATCCCGGGCAGTTCGACGTCGTCGTCACCGGCAATCTGTTCGGCGACATCTTGTCGGACCAGGCATCGATGTGCGTCGGGTCGATCGGGCTGCTCGCCTCGGCCTCGCTGAGCGAAGGCAAGCAGGGGCTGTACGAGCCGATCCACGGCAGCGCCCCCGACATTGCCGGCAAGGGCATAGCCAACCCGCTGGCAATGATATTGTCGCTGGCGATGCTGCTGCGCCATTCGGGCGGCGACGAGGCCAGCGCGGCGCGGATCGAGGCAGCGGTGGGACAAGTGCTGGCGGACGGCTGCCGCGGCGCCGACCTGGGCGGCAATATGACCACGGTGGCGCTGGGTGACGCGGTCGTGGCGGTTTTGAACGGATAAGGCAGATGAAAAAGACAACGGGTTTCGATCGCGACACGACGCGCAACTGGCATCCCGCGACGCAAGCGGTGCGCGGCGGCACCTGGCGCAGCGAGCATGGCGAGACGTCGGAGGCGCTGTTCCTGACCTCGGGCTATACCTATGACAGCGCCGAGGAAGTGGCGGCGCGCTTTGCCGGCGAAGCGCAGGGCATGACCTATTCGCGGCTGCAGAACCCGACGGTTGCGATGCTAGAGGAGCGGATCGCGCTGATGGAAGGCGCCGAGGCGTGCCGGACGCAGGCGACCGGCATGGCGGCGATGACCACGGCACTGCTGTGCCAGCTGTCGGCGGGCGACCATATCGTCGCGGCGAAGGCGGCGTTCGGGTCGTGCCGCTGGCTGATCGACCATCTCTGTCCGCGCTTCGGCATCGAGACGACGGTGATCGACGGGCGCGACAATGACGCCTGGGAAAAGGCGATCAAGCCGAACACCAAGGTCTTTTTCTTTGAGACGCCCGCCAATCCGACGATGGACATCGTCGACATGAAGCATGTCTGCGCCGTCGCGAAAGCGCACGGGATCACCAGCGTCGTCGACAATGCGTTCGCGACCGCGGTGCTGCAGCGCCCGATGGATTTCGGCGCCGATGTTGTCGCCTATTCGGCGACCAAGCTGATGGAAGGGCAGGGCCGTGTGCTCGCCGGCGCGGTGTGCGGGACCGAGAAGTTCATCAACGAGGTGCTGCTGCCGTTCCAGCGCAACACCGGGCCGAACCTGTCGCCGTTCAACGCCTGGGTGGTGCTGAAGGGGCTCGAAACGCTCGACCTGCGCGCGCGGCGCCAGTCCGAAAATGCGCTGGCGGTCGGCAAGTCGATCGAAAAGCGGGTGACCAGGATGTTGCACCCCGGACTGGCGAGCCATCCGCAGCATAATCTGGCGATGAGCCAGATGGACGCGTGCGGGCCGATCTTCTCGTTCGTCCTCGAAGGCCGCGAACAGGCGATGGGATTTCTCAACGCGCTGGAACTGGTCGATATTTCGAACAATATCGGCGATTCGCGCAGCCTGTGCTGCCATCCCGCCTCGACCACCCATTATGGCGTCAGCGCCGAGGCGCGCGCCGATATGGGCGTCGTCGAAGGCATGTTGCGGATCAATATCGGGCTGGAGGATCCGCGCGACCTGATCGCCGATCTGGACCAGGCATTGACCAAGGTCGGGCTTTAGGCGATTTTGACGGCGTGACGATGATCGACTCCTTCTTTCCCTATGCGGAAACGACCGGCGCGGTGACGGTGCGGGTGGCGGTCAGCTATCTGCCCGAACAGTCGCACCCGTCGCTGGGGCGCTGGTTCTGGGCCTATCATGTCCGCATCGAAAACCATGGGGACACCGCCGTGCAACTGATCAACCGCCATTGGCGCATCGTCGACGGGCGCGGACAGGTCAGCGAGGTCGAGGGCGAAGGCGTGGTCGGCGAGCAGCCGATCATCCAGCCGGGCGGTGCGTTCGACTATGTTTCGGGATGCCCGTTGCCGACCCCGGAGGGATCGATGATCGGCAGTTACGACATGGAGGGCGCCGACGGCGGACATATGCTGATCGCGATCCCCCAATTCGCCCTGAAGATGCCTGCGACCGCCCCATGAAACGCACCCATTTGCCGCTCAACGCGCTGCGCGTATTCGATGCAGCGGCCCGCCACCTGAGCTTCACCCGCGCCGCCGACGAGCTGGCGGTGACCCCCGCCGCAGTCGGCCAGCAGATTCGCGCGCTCGAGGATATGCTGGGCGTGGTGCTGTTCCGCCGCACGCCCAAGGGGCTGGAACTGACCGGCGAAGCCGATGCCGGACTAGACGCGCTGCGCCAGGGGTTCCTGCAGTTCGAGGAATCGGTGCGCGCGATGCAGGCGGGGCAATCGTCGCAGTCGCTGACGATCGCCGCGCCGCGGGACCTGACCGCCAAATGGCTGGCACCGCGGCTCGCGCGTTACAGCCAGCAGGCGCCCGATGTGCGCTTTACCCTGGTGTCGGCGGACGGCGGGATCGATTTCACCGAAGCCAACCTCGACCTCGCGATCTTCTGGAGCGACGGCACGGGCGATCATGAGGGCGTCGCGCTGGCCGAGGCGATGATGGTGACTGTCGCTGGGCCGGGCAGCGCGAGCGACACGCGGATCGCCTGGCCGGGTTGCCCGGTCGACGACGGCGAACCCGCGCTGCGGCTGGGCGATGCGGGGCTGGCGATCGACGCCGCCGCCAACGGGCTGGGACAGGCGAACGTCCCCGCGATGCTCGCCGAGGCCGATATCGCCTCGGGCCGGGTGCGGCTGGTGCGCGAGGCCTTTGCCGTGAAGCGCGGTTACTGGCTGGTCGCGCCGACGCCGCAGTGGCGGCAGGCGAAGGTCAAGGCGCTGGTCGCGGCGCTGACGGCCTGACGGTTATTTGGCGGCGAGCGCGAGCAGCCGCGTGACCAGCCCGGCGATCGTTTCGGTCGAGACCGCCGCGTCGGGGTTGTTCCAGCTCATCGTGACGACGACCCATTTGCCGTCGGCCTCGCGCTGGCCGAGCAGGCTCATCGACAGCACACCAAGCTCGGAGCCGCCCTTGTAGCCGAGATAGGACCAGCCCTTCGCCGCGCCGGGGCCGACGCCGTTGTTGATCGCCATCGCTGCCATCGTCGTATCCGACTGGCGCGCGCGCAGGTCGATGAAGGCGCGGGCGATGTCGGTGGGGCTGGCGAACCATTCGAGGCTGTGGATGAAGCGCGGGCCGCCGCTGAAGCTGACGCCATCGACGTTGGCGAGGGTCAGCCGGTCCTTGTTCGTTTCGATGAGTTTGCGCTGCGCCTTGTCGTCGGCGGCGACGAAGGCGGTGCGTTCGGCGGCGAAATTGTCGCCCTTGAGCGCGAAGGCCTCGACCGTGGTCAGGAAGGGGATGTTACGCGACGGGTCGCTGTGGCCGGTGCCGCGCATCCGCGCCTCGATCCTCTCGCGGCCGAGCAGGTGGATCAGCGTGTCGGTGGCGCCATTGTCGCTGACCGAGATCATCCAGTTGGCGAGCGTCTGGAGCGTCACCGGGGTGTCTTTCGGCCAGTTGCCGGTCGCGCTCGACGAAAAGCTGAAGTGCGACAGCGGCACGACGTCGGACCATTTGCGCTGGCCGGCGGCGACCTGGGCCGCCAGTTCGTCGAGAATGTAGAGCTTGAAGGTCGAGCCGATCGCGAATTGCCGGTCGGGCTGCGTGGCGGCGATGGGCCTGATCGTCGCGCCGTCGAGTTCGGCGACGAGGAAGCCGGTGGCGCCGGGGAGCGCGGCGATCTCGCTTGTTACACGGTCGAAACTGTCGCCCGCCATGGTGAAGCCGGTGATCCGCAGCCCGGTGACGCGGGCGCCCTCGCCGGCGCCGACTTCGAGCGCGATCGTGCCGACGCCCTTTTCGAAGCGGAGCATCACCGTTCCGGCGCGGCCATTGGCCGATGTGGCGCTGTCGACGGCTACCGGGGGGCCATATTGGGCGATCAGGCTGGCGGTGATCGCCTGGAACTGCGCCTCGGGCACTGCGGTCTGGAAGGACGGGTCGAAATAGTCGGCATAGGCGATGCGCCCTGCGAGCAGGTCGACGAGCTGCGCAGCGTGCTTGTCAAAGGCGATGGCGGCGGCGGCCGTTTCGGGCGGCTGGGCATAAGACACGGCCGACGGGGCGATCAGCGTCGCAGCGAGCAGGGCGGTCAGCATGGGCTTCATTCGGAGTCTCCTGGCGTGGCCGCGCGGTCGATCCGGTCGATCCGGGCGCGGAGCATGGCGGCGGCGCGGTGGTTGAGCAACCAGATGCCGGCAAAAAGCAGCAGCGGAAGCACGAGGAACAGCGTGAGGCCGAGCGCATCGGTCCGGCCGAGCAATATCGCCTCGCCTGCCATGAAGGTCAGCAGGCCGGGAAGCAGCGGCGCGAGATACCAAAGGCCAACCCGCGCGAGCATATGTTCCTCGCGGACCAGCCGGGCGCGGTAGAAGGCCCGAACGTCGGCCGCCTCGGCGTCCGGGTCGGGGCGCGAGGTGCGGCGCGCCAGTTGCCAGACGACGACCAGCACGCCGGCGATGACCAGCAGGCTGCCGATCTTGAGCAGCGCGCCGGGCAGGATGATGGCGTAGAGCGAGAAGCCCGCGAGCACGATCGCGGCGGCGATATATTCGCGGCGGTTGCGGCGCCGGACGATATCGCCGAACCGCGCCGCACGGCGCTTGATCTCGTCGAGCGGCAGCGGGGCGAGGGCGGCGTCGCCGCCCTGCCAAAGCCCGTGCAGGCGGGCGTCGTCGGAAAAATCGGTCATACGGCACCTCCTGGCGCGAAGCGGCGCGTGAGCATGGTTTTGAAGCGGTGGATCTTGGTCGTCACGGAGTCTGGCGAAACGCCGGTCACCTCGCCAATCTCCGCGCTTGCTATCCCCTCGAGATAGAGCAGCAATATCTGGCGGTCGGGCGGGTCGAGGCGGTCGATGATCGACAGGATCAGCGCCATCGCCCGATCACTTTCCGTCGCGTCGAAAGGGGAGGGGGCGTCGGTCGCGAGGTCGACATCCTCGATGCTCATCCAGCCGCGGGCGTTGCGGCGGCGGTGTGCCAGCATGTGCGAGGTCGCACGATTGTGCGCGACGCGCCAGACCCAGGTGCTCAGCGAACAGCGCCCGTCGAAATTGGCGAAGCTTCGCCACAGTGCGACCTGCATATCCTGTTCGAGATCGCGGCGCAGGTCGGGGTCGGCTTCATAGCCGCGCGCCATGCGGGCGAGCGCCGGGCCGAAGCGCGCCATCGCATCCGTAAAGAGCCTGTCCCGTCCGGATTGGTCCACGCCGATCTCCCGTCTTTCGTGTCGCATGGTCTTTTAGTCGGCCGCGACGGAAATTTCTGACGGGAGGGGTGAAATTTATTTCGTCAGGCGTCGATCGCCGCCTCGTCGAGGGTCGCGGCATTGGCCTGGATGAACTGGAAGCGGTGCTCGGGATGCTTGCCCATCAGCCGGTCGACGAGGTCTTTGACCAGATGGCGTTCCTCATATTCCTGCGGCAGCGTGACGCGCAGCATCGAGCGGGTCGCGGGATCCATCGTCGTTTCTTTCAACTGGTTGGGGTTCATTTCTCCCAAGCCCTTGAAGCGGCCGACGTCGACCTTCTTGCCCTTGAACTGCGTTGCTTCGAGTTCGGCGCGGTGCGCGTCGTCGCGGGCATAGGCGGTCACATTGCCCGCGGTCAGGCGATAGAGCGGCGGCTGCGCCAGATAGACATGGCCGTTGCGCACGATGTCGGGCATTTCCTGAAAGAAGAAGGTCATCAGCAAGGTCGCGATATGCGCGCCGTCGACGTCGGCGTCGGTCATGATGACGATCTTTTCGTAGCGCAGCCGGTCGGAATCGCAGTCCTTGCGCATCCCGCAGCCGAGCGCGAGCGCAAGGTCGGCGATTTCGGTGTTGGCGCGGATCTTGTCGTTGCTGGCGCTCGCGACATTGAGGATCTTGCCGCGGATCGGCAGGATCGCCTGCGTCTTGCGGTTGCGCGCCTGTTTGGCGCTGCCGCCCGCGCTGTCGCCCTCGACGATGAACAATTCGGTGCCTTCGGGACCGTCATTGGCGCAGTCGGTAAGCTTGCCCGGCAGGCGGAGCTTGCGGCCGCTGGTCGCGGTCTTGCGTTTCACTTCGCGCTCGGCCTTGCGCTTCAGGCGCTCGTCCATGCGTTCGAGGATGAGGCCCAGCAGCGCGCGGCCCCGGTCCATATTGTCCGACAGGAAATGGTCGAAATGGTCGCGCACCGCATTTTCGGTGAGGCGCGCCGCTTCGGGACTCGACAGCCGGTCCTTGGTCTGGCTCTGGAACTGCGGATCGCGGATGAAGACCGAGAGCATCATCTCGCCGCCATTGAAGACGTCCTCGGCGGTGATCTGCGCCGCCTTCTTCTGCCCGATCAACTCGCCGAAACCGCGGAGCCCCTTGGTCAGCGCCGAGCGCAGCCCGGCTTCGTGGGTGCCGCCGGCGGGGGTCGGGATGGTGTTGCAATACCAGCTGTACGACCCGTCGGACCACAAAGGCCAGGCGATCGCCCATTCGGCGCGGCCCTGATCGCCCGGAAAGTCCTGGCGTCCGATAAAAGGCTCGGCGGTCGCGCATTCGCGGGTACCGATCTGTTCCTTCAGATGGTCGGCGAGGCCGCCGGGGAACTGGAACACCGCTTCGGCGGGGGTGTCGTCGCCGATCAGTTCGGGGGCGCATTTCCAGCGGATTTCCACCCCGGCAAACAGATAGGCTTTCGAGCGCGCCATGCGATAGAGGCGCTGCGGCTTGAAACGCCCGTGGTCGCCGAAGATTTCAGGATCGGGGATGAACGATACGCTGGTGCCGCGCCGGTTGGGGGTGGGGCCGAGTTCTTCGAGTCCGCCCTGCGGCGCACCCCGTGAAAAACGCTGGCGGTACAGCAATTTGTTGCGCGCGACCTCGATCACCGTGTCGGCCGACAGCGCGTTGACGACGCTGACCCCGACGCCGTGCAGGCCGCCCGAGGTCGCATAGGCCTTGCCCTCGAACTTGCCGCCCGAATGGAGCATGGTCATGATGACCTCGAGCGCCGACTTGCCGGGGAATTTGGGGTGCGGATCGACGGGCATGCCGCGGCCGTTGTCGACCACGGTCAGGCGATTGCCCGCGTCGAGCGTGACTTCGATGCGGTTGGCATGGCCGGCGACCGCCTCGTCCATGCTGTTGTCGATCACTTCGGCGGCGAGATGGTGGAGCGCGCGTTCGTCGGTGCCGCCAATGTACATGCCGGGGCGGCGGCGCACGGGTTCGAGCCCTTCGAGCACCTCGATCTGCGAGGCGTTGTAGCTGTCGGTGGCGGGCGTGTTGCCGTCGAACAAATCGTGACTCATGGCCCTGCTATAGGAGGGCGCGAAGGGCGCTGGCAAGGGCGGTTGTCGCGCCGTTCGGCCATCGCCCGGCGCACTCGCTTCGTCCGATTTTCGGCAGCATGAGGAACTTCGGGGGGAAGGGGAAGGTTTCTCCGTCGACGCAAAGTCATTCAAAAAGCGGAGCAAAAAATGAAAACCCTCTCTCTCCTCGCCGCCACGGCGGCCGTGGCCGCAATGGCGACCCCGGCGTTCGCTCAAAGCGGTCGCGACACCTCGCAGGATTTCAACGGTCCCTATGTCGGCGTCACCGGCGGTTATACCGTTCAGCCGAACGATGGTCGCGAAACCTTCGTCTTCGACACCAACCAGGACGGCACCTATGGCGAAAATGTCAATACGTCGGGCGGCGCCAACGCCTTTTCGCCCGGATTCTGCGGCGGCTCGCCGACCGGCACGGCAAACGGCAATTGCCGGAACGACAAGGACGGTTTCGAATATTTCGGCAAGCTTGGTTATGACCGGCGCATGGGCAATATCGTGATCGGTGCGGTCCTCGAAGGTGGACGTAGCGAAGCCAAGGACAGCGTGTCGGGCTTCTCGACGACCCCCGCTGCCTATCGCTTCTCGCGCTCGGCCGACTACCAGGCCAATGCGCGGCTGCGTGCCGGCTATACCCCCGGCGGCGGCGTGCTGTTCTATGCGACCGGCGGCGGCGCCTATGCCAAGCTCGACAATCGCTTTTCGACGACGAACAGCGTGAACAGCTTCGCCGACAACGGCCGCACCAACGGCTGGGGCTATGTCGCGGGCGGCGGTGCCGAGGCGATGCTGACCAAGAATGTCTCGCTCGGCCTCGAATATCTCTACACCGACATCCAGGACGATGATTTTGTCGTCAATGTCGGGCCGGGAACCGCGGCGGCGACCAATCCGTTCCTGCAGAACGGTCCGGGTACCGACATCAAGCGCAGCGACGACCATTTCCGGACGCATAGCGTGCGTGCGAGTTTGAACTTCCGCTTCTAAACGGTTGGTACCCGCGGAAGATTTAAAGGAAGGCGCCGGACCTGCGACAGGTTCGGCGCCTTTTTACGATCGGGCGCCAGGCGCCGGAAAAATCGCGAAGCTGCCGTTGGCGCTGCTGACCAGACGCTCGTCCTGGTAGAGGCGCGCTTCGATGTTGGCGATGCGCTTGCCGCGGTGGAGTACCGCAGCCTCGCAGGTCAGCCTGCCTTCGCCGACCCGAACATGATAGTTGAACTTGATCTCGAGCGTCGCACACCAATAATCGTCGGGCAGGAGGCTGGTCAGCGCTCCGCCCATCGCCGAATCCGCGAGACTATAGGCGACGCCGCCGTGCGCCGCGCGTTGCGGGCTGAAATGCTGCTTTGCATTGATGTCGATCGCCATCGTGCAGCGCCCGTCGCCGCGCTCGATCATTTTCATGCCGAGCGCGCGCGCGAAATCGAAATCCTGCTCGAACGGCCTCAACGGACGCCCCTCAACGGACCCGGGGGCCTCCGAACGGCGGCGGCGGCGGCGGGCGGCGGGTGCCGCGCGGCAGCTGCGCCTGATAGGCGCGGCCGCAATGCTCGACGCAATAGGGGAAGCCCGGGTTCACGGCGACGCCGCAGAAATGGAAGTCGGGTTCGCCCGGGTGCCCCATCGGCCAGCGGCAGATGCGGTCGTTGAGGTCGAGCAACGTGGTCTTGCCGGCGATCTCGGGGCTCGGCTTCGCGGGCACCAGACGGCGCGGCGGCGCGGGCGGAATCGGCGCCTGCTGGTCGCCGGGACCCTGGCGGATGAAGCCGCCGGGGCCAATCGAGACGATACGCGGTGCGTCGGGCTTGCGCGGTGCGGCGTCGACGCCGCTTTCGTCATCCGACTCCGTTTGGGGGGCGGGCTGCGGTTCGGGGCGCACGGGCGCGACCGGGCGCACGGGAGCCGGCGCCGCGGCGCGCGGCGCGGGCGGCGGTGCCGCAGGCTTGGGAGCCACCGGTGCGGCGACCTTTGCCGGCTTTGCCTTTTCGGTCGCCTTCACCGGCGAGGGGCGCGATTTCAGGCCCAGGCGATGCGCCTTGCCGATCACCGCGTTGCGGCTGACTCCGCCGAGTTCGTCGGCGATCTGGCTGGCGGTCAGCCCCTTTTCCCACATGTTGCGCAGGCTCTCGATGCGCTCGTCGGTCCAAGACATTCTTCAAATCCTTATCATTCCGCCGTGCGGGCGGTCCGGCGGTCCCCTGCGGAACGCGGCCGTCGTTGCCCAGCTTGCGGGAAAGTCGGGGAGGCGATAGGCGAGAACGCCATGAACGACCAGCCCCAAATTTCGCGCCCCGACTCGGGCACCATGTCGGGAGAATTCGCCGCGACCCCGCGCTTTGCGGAGCCGGGCGTCCCGCATATCCGGACGCTCAACGTGCCCGGCATGCAGGCCCTATATGTCAAAGAGGTGCGGCGCTTTTTCAAGGTGCAGCTGCAAACAATCTGGGCGCCGGCGATCACCACGCTTCTTTTTCTGGTGATATTCACCGTCGCGCTGGGCGGGGCGGGGCGCACCGTCATCGGCGTGCCCTTCGCCGATTTCGTCGCGCCGGGGCTGATCATGATGGCGATGCTGCAGAACAGCTTTGCCAATAGCTCCTTTTCTCTGCTCGTCGGCAAGATCCAGGGGACGATCGTCGACTATCTGATGCCGCCGCTCGCCGTCGGCGAATTGATCATCGCGCTGATCGGCGCGGCGGTGACGCGGGCGATCCTGGTCGGATGCGCGCTGTGGCTCGCGATGCTGCTGTGGCCGAACGTCCATGTCGTGCCCGACCATTTGTGGGCGGTCGCGGTGTTCGGCGTGCTGGGGGCTTCGATGCTCGGTTTCCTCGGCCTGATCACTTCGGTGTGGGCCGAGAAGTTCGACCATGCCGCCGCGGTGACCAATTTTGTCGTCACCCCGCTCGCGCTGCTCTCGGGCACTTTCTATGCGATCGACCGGCTGGCGCCGGCCTTCCAGTCCGTGGCGCATGCGAACCCGGTCTATTATGCGATCATGGGGTTCCGCTACGGGTTCATCGGCACCGTCGATTCGACGATCACGAACCCGGTGCTGACCGCGATTCTCGTGCTCGTCGGGGTCAATGTCGCGCTGGGCGTTGTGACCTATCGCCTGCTGGCGTCGGGCTGGAAGCTGAAGGCGTAACCGCCTGCCTCAGTGGCGGTGGATCGCGCGGAGGCGATAGCCGCCCTGGTCGAGCCATTCGAACATCGCGTCGATCTGCGGATGGTCGACCGGACCATGCTCGCCGTCGGCGACGAGATTCTGCTGGCTGACATAGGCGATATAGGACGAATCCTCGTTTTCGGCGAGCAGGTGGTAGAAGGGCTGCTCCTTCGCCGGGCGCATGCCCTCGGGAATCGCGTCATACCATTCGTCGCTGTTCGAAAAGACGGGGTCGATGTCGAAGACGACGCCGCGGAAATCGAACAGGCGGTGACGCACGATATCGCCCGGCGCGAAGCGCGCGCGCTCGATCAGCGGGGCGACGACGGCCTTCGGGGCGCTGGCAGGGAATTCCATGGGAGATTCGGACATCATCGCCTCTATCTATGGCTATTCCCTCTTGTTTCAAGCCCGTTACACTTGGCCTGCCGAATCCCGGCTGTGACGACGGTTACAGAGGCGTCGGCAAGTTGAGCTACTGTGCTCCCGGGACGCGTACCCGGATCCGCTCGGGTTTCGGGGCCGTCCCTGGCAACCAGGGAAAGGCATAGCATGAACGAAACACCTTTTGGCGAACCCATCCCCCCCGGCACGCCGGCCGCGGGAATCGTCCAGCGTGCCAAGGACATCATCCTGAAGCCGAGCGAGACCTGGGCCGCGATCGACACCGAGCCGGCGACCACCCAGTCGATCTATATGCCCTATGTGCTGGTCCTCGCTGCGATCGGTCCGGTCGCGCAGTTCATCGGCGGACAGGTGTTCGGCATCGGCATTTTGGGCATGACCTTTCGCCCGCCGCTCGTCGGCGCGCTGGTGTCGTCCATCCTGTCCTATGGCATGACGCTTGCGACCACGTTCGTGCTGGCGCTGATCATCGACGGGCTGGCGCCCAATTTCGGCGGCCAGAAGAACCAGATCCAGGCGTTGAAGGTTGCGGCTTATTCGGCCACGGCCGCCTGGCTCGCCGGAATCTTCGGCATTGTGCCGTCGCTGGCGGTCCTGGGGATCGTGGGGCTTTACAGCCTGTATCTGCTCTATCTGGGCCTGCCGATCCTGATGAAGGTGCCGCAGGATAAGGCGGTCGGCTATACGGTCGTCGTGGTGATCGCCGCGATCGCGCTGTTCCTGGTGGTCGGGCTGGTCGTCGGGCTGATCGCCGCGCCGCTCATCGCCCCGACGATCGTCGCACCAACGCTCTGAAGCCCCGCGGCCGCTCCGAAGATCCTTCGAAGCGGCCCGCGGCCTCACCGTTGGTCGATAACGGGAAAATGGAGGAGAGTGAGGGATTCGAACCCTCGGTACCGTTGCCGGCACTTCGCATTTCGAGTGCGACGCTTTCGACCACTCAGCCAACTCTCCTCGCTGAGGCAGACGCCCCTAGCGACGGCGCGATGATGTTGCAACCCCCCTGCGGCACGCAAAGCGTGCCTCGGCGACAAGAGTCCGCGAAAAGAGCGAGATAGCGCGTCCCCGTCCGTTTTCGCTCGCATGGTTAAGCGCTTGCTAGCCATGTCCGATCCTGTCATGTTCGCGCCGGGGAGACCGCCGCTTCACCGAAGCCGGCGAATCTTCGTGCGCGATCGGGAAGGGGCGGCACGAAAGGCACCGCTTTTCCGGATCGATCGCAGCATTTGGGTGGGACTTGTTCGGATCGCGCGGCCTTGGGCCGACAGGCGACCGGGCGATCATTGGGGGTGTTTATGACCAGATATACTATACGCGCGCTGTGGGCGGCGTTTGCGGTGCTGTTGGCCATTCCGCTGGCGACGCCGGCCTCGGCACAGGCGACGCGGACCTGGGTTTCGGGCGTCGGCGACGACGTCAATCCGTGCAGCCGGACCGCGCCGTGTCGCACTTTCGCAGGCTCGATTTCGAAGACCGCAGCGGGCGGTGAGATCAATTGCCTCGACCCCGCCAGCTTTGGCACGGTGACGATCACCAAGTCGATCAAGCTGCTCTGCGACAATGTCGATGCGACGATCATCGCCAGCGGTACCAATGGCATCACGATCGCCGCCGGCGCGTCCGACAATGTCGTGATCAGCGGCATCAACATCGATGGGATCAACACGGGAACCAACGGCGTGCGCATCAATAGCGCGGCCAATGTGCACCTGCGCAATATGACGATTCGCGGTTTCCGTGGCGCGACGAGCTATGGCGTCACCTTCACGCCGACCACCGCCACGACCTCGCTGGTCATCGACAATGTCACGCTGGTCAAGAACGGCGTCGGCAACGGGTCGGGCGGCATCCTGGTGCAGCCGGGGAACAATGTCGCCGCGAAGGTCGCGATCAACAATCTCCAGGCCAGCGACATCGCCGGCACGGCGGTGCGTTTCGACACGACCGGTTTCACCGGCGTGACGGTGAAGGCCACGCTGACGAACAGCGTGTTCACCGACTCGGCCAGCGCGATCTTCGCGAAGGTTCCGACCGGCAATGTCGTCGATGCGGTGATCAGCAAGAATGTGATCAGCGGCGGCCAGAACGGCATCGTCGCGCAGGACGTCGGCGCAAGCCTTTATGCCAGCGGTAACCTGATTTCGCAGAACAGCGCCTTTGGCGTGCGTTCGGTCAGCGGCGGTGCGATGGTCAGCCTCGGCGACAATGAGGTGATCAACAACGGCAACAACGGCGCGTTCACCGCGACCGTCGGCAAGCAATAATCTCCGGCGCGCCGCCCCCGGGGGTGGTGCGCTTTGGGTACAGATTTGGGGAAACGATCATGAGACATTCCATCAAAGCGCTGATTTACGCGTCCGCCGCGGTTGCCGGCACGATGGCCTTTGCCGCACCGGCATCGGCGCAGGCCACGAAGACCTGGATTTCGGGGGTCGGTGACGACGCCAATCCGTGCAGCCGCACCGCGCCGTGCAAGACCTTTGCCGGGGCGATTTCGAAGACCGCCGCCAGCGGCGAGATCAGCTGCCTTGATCCGGGCGGCTTTGGCGCGGTGACGATCACCAAGGCGATCACCATCGAATGCGACACGACGACCGCCGCCATCCTGGTTTCCGCCGGCAACGGCATCAACGTCAATGCGGGTGTGAGCGACATTGTCATCATCAGCGGCATCGATTTCGAAGGGTTCGGCCAGGGCGGACGCGCGGTGAACATCCTCCAGGCTGGCGGGGTGGTTGTGCGCAATTCGACCGTTCGCGGGTTCCGTGGGGGCGCCACCGGCAATGCGATCAATTTCGCCCCGGCCAATGCGGGAAGCTCGTTGACAGTCGAGAATGTGACGATGACGGCCAATAATGGCGGAATCGTCGTGGTTCCCGCGAACGGCGGCCTTGCGACGGTTTCGGTGAACAATGTCCGGATCACCGGCAACACCGATTCGGGCGTGTTCATCCAGCCGGTCAACGCAGGCACCACGGTCAAGGCGACGGTGTCCAACAGCCTGCTCGCCGATACCGGCACTGCGCTTGCAGCAACGACGTCGGGCAATTCGATCCAGTTGCTGGTCAAGGACAATGTCATCACCGGCAACAGCAATGGCGTGGTGGTTGCCGGCAGCAGCCTGTCGTCGCAGCTCGTCGGCAACCGCATCGCGGGCAACGGAATCGCCATCGCGGCCGCGAGCGGCGCCAATCTGCAATCCTATGGCGACAATGTCATCGTCGCCAACACGACGAACGGCAGTTTCACTGGCTCGGTCGTGAAGCAGTAACGGCGCGATCGGCAGAAAATCGGGGCGTCCGGCGAAAGCCGGGCGCCCTTTTTCGTGTGCGTCAGACATCGCGGGATTGTTGCGATCAGTTTTTCGCTCTCGATTGCAGGGCATTAACCCCGCGTTGTCCGGTTATGGCTACGATCGTGGTCGGCGACGGCTCGAGGGGAAGAACATGCCGGAATATTTTATGCGGGCATCGCTCACCGCGTGCGCATCGCTGTTGGCGTTGCCGTTCGCGACGCCGGCAGCGGCGCAGGTAACGCGGACATGGGTGTCGGGAGTTGGCGATGACGTCAACCCTTGCAGCCGCGCTGCGCCGTGCAAGACTTTTGCCGGGGCGGTTTCCAAGACTGCATGGGGCGGCGAGATCAACTGTCTCGACGGGGGCGGCTTTGGTGCGGTGACCATCACCAAAAGCATCGCAATCATATGTGACGACACATTCAATGGTGTGCTGGTGACGGGGGCGAATGCGATCACCGTGAACGCGGCCGACTATGATGTCGTTTTCTTAAGCGGCTTTGACTTTGAGGGTTTTGGAACGGGGGTCAACGCCGTTCGGTTCTTGGGCGGTGGCGGGCTGCTCATCCGCAATTCGACGATCCGCAACTTTCGCGGAACCAATGGATTCGGGATCAATTTCACACCAACCTTACCCGCCGCCCGGTTGGTGCTCGACGATGTTACCATTGTCGGCAACGGCGCGTCGAGCGGCGTGACGGGAGGGGTAATGATCCAGCCGGCAGTGAATGCCTCCGCCTCCTTCACCATTGTCAACAGCCGGGTGACCGACAATAATCGGGGCGGTATTCGCGTCGATGCTTCCGCTGACGGCGCGAGCGTCAAGGGGATGATTTCAAGCAGTGTCGTCTCTGGCAACCAGATTGGCCTTTATGTTCGGTCGGTAACTGGCGGCGGTAACGCAAATGTTGCGCTGATCGATACGGTCGTCAACGGCAACAGCAGCAGCGGCGTGCTGTCCGAGAGCGGTGCCGCCACAGTCAGCGCCAGTCGAAGCACGATCACTGACAATGGCAACGGTGTTCGGACGATGACGGGAGGAAACATCGTTAGCTTTGGCGACAACGTCGTGGCCGGTAACAACAATAATGGCGTTTTTACTGTCGTGGTACCAAAACAGTGAGAAGGTCCGCGTCGATCCACAATGAGCAACAGGCAGGTTTTCCGGGGGCGATGGCGTGATGCGATATTTGAGCCACATAGTGATGGCGTCTGCACTTGCAGCGGCCATGGGCTTTGCGGTGCCCGCATCGGCTCAGGCGACGCGCACCTGGGTGTCCGGAGTTGGAGACGATCTCAATCCTTGCAGCCGCACGGCGCCCTGCCAAACCTTTGCGGGTGCCATCGTCAAAACGGCGTCCGGGGGAGAGATCAACTGCCTCGATGCCGGGCTGTACGGCATGGTGACGATCACCAAGTCGATCTCGATCATTTGCGAAGGTCAGACTGGTAAGATACAGCCAGAGCTAACATACGAAAATCGCTTTGGCGCGATAGTCGTGGAAGCTGGCCCAGATGATAAGGTATTTCTCAGCGGGCTTGATATCCGCGGAGGAAACTGGGCCGGTCAAGGCGGGATAGCGTTCCTATCGGGCAAGGAGCTTCATGTCCGAAATTCAACCTTCCACAATCTGGGCAGTTGCGCGATCGGAGTCAGCGACGCTGGTTCGGTTCTTCTGGAAAATATAACTTCGAGCGCCAATTTTTGCGGTTTGGGTCTTCATAGAAGCTCCGCGGGGACGTTGAACTTTACGGCCAGAAATATCCGTATAACGGATAGCTTGCGGTCAGGAATTACCGTCGGCACGTCTTCGTCCACGGCGTCGGTGAAAGGCGTGGTGTCGGAGAGTCTGATTGCCACAACGACTGACGACAGCTGGGGCTTTGATAACCACGGAATAACGGCAAATGCGTCGAGCGGACAGATACATCTGACGATCGAAAACAGCATCATCAAGGACCAAAAGGTCGGAGCGATCGATGCGCGGGGGGCCGGTGCCATCCTCGGCGTGAGGGGCAGCGTTATCGCGCACAACATGCTCGGCGTTTCCTCGCAAGGCGGTGCCAGGGTGTCGAGCTACGGCGACAATATTCTGCTCGATAATGTGTCAAACGGCAGTTTCACCAATAGCGCTACCAAGAAATAGCTAGCGTCGGACGCTCAACGGATCGCCAATCGTGGGAAGCCTTCCGGCGGTCAGACGTCGCGCAGTTTGACTTCCGCGATATGGCGCTTGCCGCCGCTGCGCCCGAGCTGGACGAAGACATCGACGGTCGAGCGCACATAATGATGAACGTCGGCGCGGTCGAGGCGGCTGCCCGATTGCAGGACGAGCAGCGTGAGCTGTTCGATGGCGCGTTCGGGGCTGTCGGCGTGGATCGTCGTCATCGAGCCGGGATGGCCGCTGTTGACCGCGCGCAGGAACGAGAAGGCCTCGACGCCGCGCAGTTCGCCGAGGATGATGCGGTCGGGGCGCAGGCGCAGCGAGGCGCTAAGCAGGTCCTCCGCGGTCGTATGCGTCTCACCGAGCGCGCTGCGGGCGGCGAGCAGGCCGACGGCGTTGGGATGGTGGATGGTGATTTCGGGCGTGTCCTCGATCAGGATCAGCCGTTCGCTTGTCGACACTTCGCGCAGCAGGGCGTTGAGAAAAGTCGTCTTGCCCGACGATGTGCCGCCCGAGATCAGGACATTCTTGCGGTTCTGCACCGCGGCGCGGAGCAGTGCGGGAATGTCGCCGGCGTCGAGCAGGTCGTGCAATTTGCGGTCGAGGTCGCTGGCCTCGCCAAGGCGCCCCGCCCTGGTCGCGGCAAAGGCGCCGCTGTCGGCATAGTCCTCGAGCCGAAGGTCGGGTGAGACATGTTTGCGGATCGCCAGCACCATGCCGCCACGCGTCGCCGGCGGTGCGACGATCTGGACGCGCGCGCCGTCGGGCATCGTGGCGGACAGCAGCGGATGCTCGCGGTTGATCCCCTGATGCGACAGCGCCGCGATCTGGCGTGCGAGCCGTTCGAGCACCTGTTCGGTCAGCGCCGGGATGTCGTGGGTTTCGATCCTGCCGGTCAGCGTTTCCGCCCAGGCCTCGCCCGGGCGATTGACGTAGATGTCGGTGACGTCATCGCGGCCGAGCAGGGGCGCGAGCGGCGCGAGGTAGCTGCGAAAATAGACGCGGTCGTCCGGCAGGGCCGCGACATTGCTCATCTCAGCGCCGCTCCACGCCCGAAAAATCGAGATCGCGTGCGACGAACACCGAAATGCTGGTGCCCTGCGCAACCTTCAGGGTCGGGGCAATATTGCTCGGCTGCGGGCGCTGGGTTCCGCTGCCGCCGGGCAGGATGACGACCGGCGAATTGGTCGCGCTCGCTGCGGCGTTGACGCCGATGTCGAGCACCGACTGCAGGATCGCCTCGCCGAAGCGCGAGAAGAAATGGCTGTTCACCTTGGCCTTGATCCCGCCGCGGCCGAGCGGGTCGCCCGAAGGCGAGTTCAGCGAGATCGTCGCACCGTCGGGGCGGATCAGGCGCGTCCAGGTGATGAAGGCGCGCTTCTGTCCCTGCGTCGCTTCGGAGCGATATTCGCCGATCAGGCGGCTGCCGCGCGGGATCAGCACCCGGCTGCCGTCGAAGCTGCGCACATCGCGCGAGACGACGGCGCGCGAGAAGCCGGGGCGCGAGCTGTCGAGCGGGGTCTCGAGCACGGCGGGGATCAGCGAGCCCTGCACGACGGTGGTCGAGCGGTTGGCGAGCACCCCGGCGCGGACACGCCCGGCCTCGGCGGGTGCGGCGGCGCGCGATGTCGAACCGTTGCCGTCGTCCTGCGATCCGCTCGCCGCGCCGGTCGAACCCGCACCGTCGTAGACGAGGACCGGTCCGGCCCCGACCGCACGCGGCGGCGGCTGGGGCGGGTCATAACCCTGCGGCGGGCCCGGATTGGGCTGTGGCATATAGACGATCTGCGGCGGCGGGGGCGGCGCGTTGCGGGCCGGCGCTTCGAGATCGCGTTCCAGCGGCGCGGGCAAAAGCTGTGGCGGCTGTGGGTAATCGTCGGGGATGGCGAGCGGTGGCGGCGCCGAGATCATCGCGGTCTGGGCGCCGGTCACCGCCGGGGCCTCGGCATTCTGGCGCCGCGCTTCGAGCGCGACGAACAGGATGATGGCGGCCAGGATCGCAAGCCCGACGAGCAGCGCGGTCGGGAGACCCTGACGCGGGCGGCGCACCTGCGGCGCGTTGGTCGGTGCCGGTTCGGGGGTGATCGTGGTGTCGGTCATTTCGCGCGCGCCTGACTGCGGCGCACCGCGCGGGCGAGCTTGCCGTCGAGACGGAAGACGAGGCTGGGCACGACCTCGTCGATGGTCAGGATACCGTCGCGCATCATCGCATCGACCAGCACCTCCTGCCCCAGCTTGTCGACGATATAGATGGCCGGGAGCAGGGCGTCGTCGTTCCACTGCATATAGGTGCGCTTGCCATCCTCGCTGATCGCGGCGGGATAAAGTTCGCGCGTGCCGCTGAGCTTGTAGAGTCCCTGGTCGATACGCTGCTCGTCGGGTGGGGTCGAAACAGCGGTCGGTTCGGGATAGGCGAAACGAACGATCTGAGCCGCGCCCGCTCCACCATAATTTGCCGGCGCGAGTTCGAACAAATAGGTGCGGGTGCCGGTCACCACCGTCATGTTGGTGGTGATCCCATATTGCAGCGGCTTGATGAAAATCCGGTCGCCGCGGCGGCTGGGCGAAACCTGCCAGGCGCTGCTGTCGCCGAGCGCGATATTCTCGATCGTCTCATCGGGCGAGATTTCGACGGTGAGTTGGTAGCCGGTCGCTGCGGTCAGTCGCACGACCTTGCCCTCGGCATAGGTGACCGACTGGATCGCCGGATCGATGCCGACCGGTTGCGGGTCGATCTGCGCCGCCGCGGGCAGCGCGACCAGCGCGGCTAGCAGGACGGGCGTCAGGCGAATCACAGCGTTACCTGTGTGCCGTCGGGAAGGACCTTCACGACGTCGCCGCGACGCGTCCCCCCGGCGGGGGGTTGTGGCAGCACCTCGTCGCCGACCGCGATCGGGGCGCCTGCCGCCCCCTTTGTGGCGGGCGTGTTCGTCGCGGCAGGAACGGCGACGGGAAGCATTTCGGCGTCGCGGCGATAGCTCAGCACCTGGAAGCCGAGCGGGTTGAACACCCGGTCCTCCTGCTTCATCGGCTCGCCCGAATAGCGATATTTGATCGTCGACACCCAGCTTTGCGCCGGCTGCCAGTCGCCCGCGGCGTCGCGGCGGCGGGTGTCGAAGCGGATCAGCGCGACATTGGCGCTGATCGGCGACACGCTCTTCACCAGCGTCTCGACCATCGTGCCGCGCGGATATTTGACGAGCGGGCTGGCGGCATTGTTCGACTGCATGATCGTCAGATAATCGCTGCGCGCCTTGTCGGCCGACCAGAGCGCGACCTTGCGATAGTCGTTCTGCACCGTGTCGACGTTATAATTCTCGCGCGCGATGACGTACTGGACGAGGAAACTTTGCGTCAGCGCGGTGTCGCCGCTGACCCGCTGCGGCTCGAGCGGGTTGAGCGCCTGGACGAAACCGGTGTGACGGTCGACGAGCAACGTATAGGGCTCGACGGTCTTGAGCGGGGTCAGGAAGACCAGCGCGATCGCTTCGAACAGTGCGATCGCCGCCGCAACGCCGGCGACGATCCACGCGGTCCGGCGCGATTTCGTCAGCTCGTCGTGACGGTCGGCGCCCCAGCTTTCGGCGGCCTGCAGATAGTCTTCGCGGTTCTGTTTCATATCCTGCTTCATCAGCGTGTGTCCCGGCGGCTGCCGCTCGTCGAGGTGCGACCGGTGGTGCGGCGGCGCGACGGTGCGTCGCTGCCGCCATCGATGGAGGCGCGTTGCGGATTGCGCGGCGCGTTGGTGGCGGACACGGCCCCGGCGACCGCACGGGCGCGGTCATTGCCGCCGCCTGCACCCGCGCCGGCGGTCGTTTCGCGGCGTTGCATCGCCTCGACCGCATCGACGACGACCGCGGCGCGCGAGCGCGGGTCCTGACGTTCGGCGGGCTGGGCGAGCGGGCGCTGACCGGCCTGTCCGGCGCCGCCGCCGAGCGAGGCGGGCAGATATTGCTGCGTCCACTGCCAGCTCGGCAGGCGCAGGCCCGCCGCGACATAGAAGGAGACGAGCAGCACCGCGAGGGCGACGAAGGCGAAGACGATGCCGAGCACGAGCAATTCGGTCGCCGATCCCTGGATCGAATAGCCCGACGCGCGCAGGTTGATCAGCGTCACGACACGCGGCTGGACGATCGCGGTCTCGACCGCGAGAACCAGCGAACTCGCGGTGGTGCCGAGGGTGAGGCCGATCAGTCCGCGCAGCCAGCCGCCGAACAGGCCGCGCGTCGCGTCGAAGAGCAGGAAGGCGATGAAGAGCGGGCCGAGCGCGAGCAGGACGCCGGCGGCGAGGCGGGTGAGAGCGATGCTGCCGATCGCGCCGGTCAGAAAACTCATCCGCGCGGCGCCGAGCGCCTTGGTCTCATAGGTGGTGTCGGGTTCGATGCCCTGATCATCGCTGACCCCGGCTCGGTTAGGCTCGGCGCCGATGCCCCAGGCGTTGAGCGTGCGCAGCGCGCGGTCGGTTTCGGACAGGCGCGTGGTCAGCGCCGTCCCGCCGCCGTCGAGCGAGGCCGCGCCGCCGACGGTCGCGCCGAGCTGTGCCGGTGCGTCGATCGCGACGTCATAGACAAGGGTGCGGAAGGCCGGCCAGCTCGTTGCGAGGGCGAGGACGATGCCGATCTTGGCGAAGATCAGCAGTCCGCCGCCAAGGTCGGGGCCGCGCCCGACGAACATGCGGTAACCGATCAGCGCGACGAAAATCGTCAGCATCGCGGTGAGGAAGGCCATGATGCCCGACCCCGGCGCCGACAGCGCGAGATAACCGGCGTTGCCGATCGTCTGCGCCTGACACTCGATGGCGCTCAATGTCCCGGCGACGAAGCTGTCGCCCGAGGATGGCGTGCAGGTGGCGAGGGCGAAACTCATGCGACGGCCAGCAGGCGCGACATCCACACGCCGGGATCGTCGCCCGCGGTCTCGCGGATCTGGTCGAGAAGGCGCACCGTGCGCTCGCGGCCCGAGAGGATGGTGAGCAGGTCGCGCTCGCCGGTCAGGTTGAGCCGCACGACGACGCTGTCATTGCCATGCTTGACGAGGAAGCAATGCGCATCGTCGGGCAGGGTGCGGATGAGCTGATACTCATGCTCGGTCAGCCCGAAGCCGTCCATATAGTCGGCGGCGCGGGCTTTCGGGTTCGCCATGAAGATCTGCGTCGCGACCTGTTCGATCAGCGCGCTGGCGATCTTGCTTTCGAGCGCGTCCTGCGCGCTCTGCGTCGCGAAACCGACGATGCCGTTGCGTTTGCGGATCGTCTTTTCCCAATCCTTGATCCGCCGCACGAAGACATCGTCGTCGAGCGCCTTCCAACCCTCGTCGACGACGATGATCGTTTTCTCGCCGGTCAGCCGCTCCTCGACGCGGTGGAAGAGATACATCATCGTCGGGGTGCGCATCGCGGCATCGTCGAGGATGACGGTCATATCGAAGCCGATCGTCGGGCTGTCCATGTCGGTCAGGTCCTCGACATTGTCGAACAGCCAGGCGCGCTCGCCGTCGCCCCACCAGGGGCGCAAGCGCGACCACATGTCGTCGGCACGCGGACGGGCGCCGCCGCGGAACAGCTCGGCGACATGGCGCAGGCGGCGGTGCGCGGGCGGCTGCGCATAGCTTGCGTCGACCGCATCCTTGATCTGCGCCATTTCCTCGATGCTGGCGCCGCCGACGAGCTGCGCGAGCCAGTCGATGAGGAACTGGCGGTTGACCGGGGTGTCGTCGAGCTGGAGCGGGTTCAGCCCGCTCGCGACCCCGGGCCGAAGCTGGTCGTAGCGACCGCCGATCGCGCGGATGAACAGCTCGGCACCGCGATCCTTGTCGAAGAAGATGATGCGCGGGTCGAAACGGCGCGCCTGCGCGAGCAGGAAATTGACGACGACGGTCTTGCCCGAGCCCGACGGGCCGATGACGGTGAAGTTGCCGAGATCGCCCTGGTGGAAATTGAAATAATAGGGACCGGCGGCGGTGGTTTCGAAGACGGTGACCGCCTTGCCCCAGGCATTGCCCTCGGCGCGGCCCGCGGCGAAATTATGCCCGCTGGCGAGGCCGGCGAAATTGGCCGAGGAGACCATGCCGCGGCGGACGATATATTTGAAGTTGCCGGGGAATTGCGACCAGAAGCTCGGCTCGAGCGCGATATCCTCGCGCACCGATATGATCCCGAGTTCGGCGAGCGACGCCTGGACGTCGGCGATATTGGCGCTGACCTCCGACTCGCTCGCGCCATGGACGGCGATCGTCATATGATGTTCGCCGAAGGCGGCGCGGCCCGCGGCGACATCGTCCTTGGCGCGGGCGAGCTGGTCGCGCAGGCTAAGCGCCTCATCTTCGGTCGAACGCATGCGCCGCAGCGCGAGGTTCATCTTGCCGAGCGCCGGCTGGCGGTCGACGAAGGCGAAGCTCTGCGCCATCACCATTTCGAAGGGCAGGCGCAGCAGTTCGTCGAACATGCCGGTCGCGGTCGATGCGGGATAATCCTTGATCGCGACGATGCCGACGAAACGGCGGTCGGTATTGCCGACGGGGGCGAGTTCGATCGTCTCGGCGCCGAAGCTGATCCGCCGGTCGGGCAAATAGTCGCCGGCGTCCTGATGCGGCGCCAGCAGGCGGCGCGGTTCGCCCGAGAAGAGCTGGCCGAAAAATTCGAGCGGCTCGGAGCAAAGCCCCTGATCGGTATCGTAGAGACCGAGCAGCTCGGGCTGGTAGCTGCCGAGCTGCGCCATCAACGCCTCGCGCGCGGTATCGAGCAGGCGCAGTTCCTGCGTCACCGTGGCGCGGTAATCCTGCCCGGTCGAACCAAGCCAGCCCGACAGGCGGTCGAGCAATCCCATGCGGCCCGGTGCCGGGCGGCGGACGAGGGTGAGATAGAGGTCGTTGCGATAGAGTTGCTTGGTCGCGAGCCGCGCCTGCCAGCGTTCGTCGAGTCCCGCCGAGAAATCATCGCCGAAATCGCTGTCGAGGGTGATGCTCGCCTCGCGCCGCACGACGTGATGATAGAGCGCGTAGCGCGACGATCCGATCGCCTGCAGCATCGCGTCGCGGAGCAGCTTGCGGTAATTGAGCTCGTCGCTGTCGGCGGTCTCGAACAGGATGCCGCGCAGGCGGATGACCTGCATCAGCATGCCGTCGCGGGTCTCGATCGTGTGATCGTCGACATGGCGGCCATAGGGCAAATGCTTGCCCGCCGGCACCTCGCCGTCGCTCGCCGCCGGGTGCGGTTTCAGGGTCGGTAGGAGTTGCACTGCCAGGTCTTGAAATTCTTGACGCGGGGACAGCGGCTGACCTTGGTCAGCCATATGTCGAAGAAGCGCGGTTCGCGCAGGCACAGCAATGCGCCGACCAGGTGGACCAGCAGCGCGCCGAACAGCGCCCAGAGCGAGCGGAAGATCAGGAACAGCTCGGTCGCCACGATCGCGTTGATCACGAAGAAGCTGTAGGTGACGCCCGCGAACATCTGCGGGCGGGTCAGCGCTACAAACAGGGGGTCGCGGTCGAGGTCGCTCACGGCGAGCCCCTAGAGTCCGCCGGAGGTCGACTGGATGCCGGCGACGATGCTGGCAGCGCCGAACAGGATGAAGCAGCCGAGGATCACGGTGGCGCCGTAACGCCAATTGATCCGTCCGGTGAGCATCAGGAAACCGACCGAGGCGACCGCGATGATCGCGACGACGGTGGCGACGGTGCCGAGCAGCGTGCCTTGCAGCCACCGCACCGCGTTGACGATGGCGCCAGACCCCTCGGGGTCGGGAAGGCTGCTTTGCGCATAGGCGGCGGATGCATGGAAAAGGCCGGTCGCGGTGGCAGCAATCGCCGATAGTCTGGCACTTAGTTTACGCAAAATCATCCCCCCGGCCTGCAGGCCTCAGCACTCCCCAAGCTTAAAACTCTATAGGCAAAGGGCTTCATGGTGCAAGGGCGATGCGCCGTTCACCCCAACAGTTCGTCGTTTCATAGCGGGAGCATGAATCCAGTCTCCGTCATTGCGAGGAGCCGAAGGCGACGCGGCAATCCAGAGCCTGCGTAAACCGCTCTGGATTGCTTCGCTTCGCTCGCAATGACGACCAGATTAATTCGATGGTGCCGACGGCAAATCGCCTTCCCAGCCATAGGGTGCCCGCTTGCGGCTCCCGGTGTCGACCTCGTTCATCGTCAGCGGATCGTACAGCCGCCCGCCGAGCATCACGCGATGGATCTTGTCGGTGTTGCGGATGTCCTGCGTCGGATCAGCGTCGAGGATCAAGAGATCGGCGAGCTTGCCGGGTTCGAGCGAGCCGATGTCCTTCGCATAGCCGAGCGATCGCGCGGGCATGATCGTGGCGGCGCGCAGCGCGTCGATGTTGCTCCAGCCGCCGCGCACGAACGACCATATCTCCCAATGTGCGCCGAGTCCCGATTGCTGGCCGTGTGCGCCGATCGAGACGTTGCGGCCCGCCTGCGCTATCTTCCACGCCTCGCGCGCCGAATCGTCGTCGACATAATCGCCCTCGGGCGCGATCGTGCGGCGCTTGTTCTGGGCGGCGAGTTCGGTCGGCGGCGCGTGGCGCGACAGGATCGGATGCTCCCAGACATTGGTGTGAGCGCGCCAGTAGGGATCGCCCGCCGGGCCGCCATAGGTCACGACCAATGTCGGGGTGTAATCGACAGTGGTCTGGCCCCAGAGCTGAACCAGATCCTGATAGAAGGTGTGTAGCGGGATATTATGCTCGACGGTCGAATTGCCGTCCTGGATCAGCGTCAGGTCCATCGTGTAGAGCGAGCCACCCTCGGGAACGACCTCCATGCCTTCGGCCTGGGCGGCCTTCACGACCATTTGCCGCTGTTCGCGGCGTGGCTGGTTGTAATTCTTGACGCTGTGAGCGCCCTGCGCCTTCAGGCGGCGGACATGCGCGAGGGCGTCTTCATAGCTGTTGATCTCGGCATAGACCCCTGCCGCCTTGGCGCCGTAGATGATCTCGCCGGTCGAGAAGATGCGCGGCGCGAGGATCACCCCGGCGCGCTGCATTTCGGCCGAGGGGAAAATCTCCGATGCGCGCGACGACGGGTTGTGGCTGGTCGTCGTGCCCATCGCGAGATTGACGATTTCGGACCAGTTCCGCTGCGGCACCAGTTCGTCGTCGCCGTGCGAGCCATGGGCATGGGCGTCGACGAAGCCCGGGACGATCGTCTTGCCCGCCGCATCGACGGTCACCGCGCCCGCGGGGACGCTGATCGACGCGAGCGGACCGACCGCGGTGATGCGGTCGCCTTCGATGACGATCGCGCCATTGTCGATGATGCCCCCGTCGTTGCCGGCCATGGTGACGATGCGGGCGCCGGTGATGACGACCGTGCCTTTGTGCTTCGCGGCGGCCTGCGTCATCGCCAGCGAAACGCCGTCGGTTGGCGGCGCAAATTTGGGTGCCTTGTCGTCCGCCGGGGCGTTGGTGAAGAGGCTGGCGAGGTCGGCGCTGAACAGGGTCGCGCCGCGGCTCCAGTGAAGCTTCGCGCCGCCGTTCGACCAGTGCATGAAATCGGCGCCGCTGCCGCTGACGCGGGTGACCGGCAGCGCGCCGCTCTTGGTGCCGAGCGACACGTCCTGCCCGCCGGGCATGAGCGGCGTTACATAAGCATCGTAATTCTGCCGGAACGCGAGCGTGCGGCCGTCGGGCGAGATTTCATAGTCGCTGACCAGTTCGCCGTTCGCATGGGTGCGCTTGTCCTGCCCGTGGAGGTCGGTGCTGACGAGCTGACTCTTGCCGTCGCCTGCCGTGATCATGAAGATGCGGTCGTTGTCGGCACCGAATTGCGGCTTGGCGCCATCCGCACTGATGCGCTCGGGCGTGCCGCCGGCGGCGGCGATGCGATAGATGCCGGGATCCTCGCTCCAACGCGTCGAGGTCAGCCCGCCGCTACCACGCTTTTCGAAGGTGATCGTCTTACCGTCGGGCGAGAAGCGCGGTTCGGCGTAATGGCCGGGATTGACCGAGACCTTGCGCGAGGTGCCGCCAGCCGCCGGGATGACGTGGATTTCGCCGAGGCCGCTGTCGGTCCAGCGCACAAAAACGATCGATTTGTTGTCGCGCGACCAGCTCGGCCACAGCTCCATCGCATCGTCCTTCGCCGAGGTCAGCCGGCGCGCGGTGCCGCCGGTCGCGGGCTTGGTCCACAGCTTGCCGAGCGTTTCGAACACCACAGTGCGGCCATCGGGCGAGACTTCGGCCCAGCGCGGCATCTTCGTTTCGAAGCTGTCGGGGGCGACGTCGACGGTCGGGTGGGTCGAGTCGATCACGACGCGGTCGTCGGCGATGCGGAACGGGATGATCCGCGCCTCGCCGCCATCCGCGCCGACGCGGCGGAGCTTGCCGCCGGCCCAGAAGACGATGTCCTTGTTGTCGCGGGTCCATGCCATGTTCGGATAGACGCCGGTGACCGCCCAGGTTTCCTGCACATCCTGGTCGAGCGCGTCGTAGATCTTGCGCTCCTGCCCCGAAGCGAGGTCCTTCACATAGAGTTTCGACTGGGTGCCTTCGCGGCGGACGAAGGCAAGCTTCTTGCCGTCGGGCGAAGGGGTGGGACGCACCGCGCCGCCGGCACCCGAGGCCGCGGTGCTGATTTCGCCATCGGCGAGCGCATAGCGTTCGATGTGGAACAGGTCGCTGTTGCTGTCCTGCGCATATTCGAAGATCGGGCCGGGGGTGACGTTGCGCGTGTAGAAGACGCTCTTGCCGTCGGCGGCGAAGATCGGCTCACCGAGTTCCTTTTGCAGCCGCTCGCTCGCCTTCTTGACCAGCGGCACGCCCGCGCCGCCCGAGACATGGTACATCCAGACTTCGCCGGTGCCGAGCGAGCGACCGGTGGTGAAATGCTTCTTCGCGACGATGAACTGGCCGTCGGGCGACCAGCTCGGCTGGTTGAGCAGGCGGAAATCCTCCTTCGACAGCTGGACCTTGCCGCTGCCGTCGCGGTTCATCAGCCAGATATTGTCGCCGCCGCCGCGATCCGAGACAAAGGCGATGCGGCCGCCGTCGGGCGAGAAGCGCGGCTGGTGCTCATAGGCGAGGCCTTCGGCGATGCGCGTTGGCGTGCCACCCTCGATCGGCATCGTGTAGATATCGCCGAGCAGGTCGAAAGCGATCGTCCGCCCGTCGGGCGCGACGTCGACATTCATCCAGCTGCCCTCGTCGACCGCGATGCTCACCTTGCGCGTCGTCATGCCGGGGGGCGCGTTGACGTCCCATTTTTCGGCCTTCTTGTCTCCGTTTTCGGATGGGGCGGGCGCCGCAGCGGTTTGAGCGAAGACCGAGGTCGAGCAGGCCAGCGACATGGCCAGGGCGAGTGCATAGCGCGCCATTTTAGTTTCCCCTGTTGAAATAATGCTGCGACCATATGGCTTTGCCGCCCGAGTGCAAGCGCGGGGTTTCGATGAAGGCGCTGGTCCGGTCGACGGACGGCTGCTAGCCCGTTCGCCAGAAACATAAGCGGGAGAGCAAGGCGTGCCATTGACGGGTATCCGGGTGCTGGATTTCGGACGTTATATCGCCGGTCCCTATTGCGGCGCGCTGCTCGCCGACTACGGCGCCGACGTGATCCGCATCGAGGCGCCCGGCGGGAATGAGGACCGTTTTTCGGTGCCGGTTGCCGAGGATGGGTCGGGGGCGATGTTCCTGCAGATGAACCGCGGCAAGCGCTGCCTCACGCTCAAGCCAGGCAGCGATGAGGGGCGCGCGATCGTGCGCAAGCTGGTCGCCACCGCCGATGTCGTGATCGCCAACATGCCCGACGACGCGCTGGTTAAGCTGGGGCTCGATTATCCGACGCTGTCGGCGCTCAACCCACGCATCATCCTGGTCACCGCTTCGGCTTTCGGAACAGAAGGGCCGTTGGCGCAGCATGTCGGTTTCGACGCGGTCGGACAGGCGATGTCGGGCGCGGTGCATATCGGCGGCAAGCATGGCGAACCCGCGCGGGCGCAGGTCAATTATGTCGACTTCACCACCGCGCTGCATTGCGCCTTCGGCGTGATGCTCGCGCTGCGCGAGCGCGAGACGACGGGCGAGGGCCAGCGCGTGTCGGGATCGCTGCTCGGCACAGCGCTCGCGATCACCAACGGGCTGACGATCGACCATGCGCTGAACGGCATCGACCGCGGCATGATGGGCAACCGGGCCTTCAGTTCGGCGCCAACCGACATCTTTGCGACGCAGGACGGATGGATCATGACGCAGGTCGTCGGCAACCCGATCTTTGCGCGCTGGGCGCGGCTGGTCGGGCGGCCGGAGCTGGCCGACGACCCGCGCTTCTCTAACGACATTGCGCGTGGTGGCCATGGTGAGGAACTGAGCGCAGTGATGGCCGAATGGTGTGCGGCGCGGACGAACGAAGCGGCGCTGGCCGAACTCGGCGCGGCGAGGGTGCCGGCGGGGGCGGTGCTGAAGCCGTCGGAGGCGCTGGCGCACCCGCAGGTCGCGGCGGCGGGGCTGGTCGAAGCGATGGCCTATCCGGGCGCCTTTGGTGCGGCGCCCGTCGTGCGCACCCCGATCACCCTGTCGGCGAGTGCCAAGGCCGATCCCGCCGCCGCGCCGCAGGTCGGCGAGCATAGCGACGCGATCCTCGCGGCGATCGGTTATGATACCGACGCGATTTCGGCTTTGCGTGCGCGAAGTATAATTTGAACGGCCTCACTGGACGTCGCGGCTGCGGATGATTAGATACCGGTCAGTACAGATTTAGCGCAGGAGTGCCCGATGAGCGACGCCAACGACTATATTCCGCCGAAGGTCTGGACCTGGGACAAGGAAAGCGGAGGGCGTTTCGCGAACATCAACCGGCCGATCGCCGGGCCAACCCACGACAAGGACCTGCCGGTCGGCAAGCACCCGCTCCAGCTCTATTCGCTCGGCACGCCCAATGGCGTGAAGGTGACGGTCATGCTCGAAGAGCTGCTCGCGGCGGGCCATAGCGGCGCCGAATATGACGCCTGGCTGATCAACATCGGCGAGGGCGACCAGTTTTCGAGCGGTTATGTCGCCGCCAACCCCAACAGCAAGATCCCGGTCATGGTCGACCGCAGCGGTGCGGCGCCGATCCGCATCTTTGAATCGGGCGCGATCCTGATCCACCTTGCCGAGAAATTCGGCGCTTTCCTGCCGACCGAAACCGCGGCGCGCGCCGAGGTGCTGTCATGGCTGATGTGGCAGATGGGCAGCACGCCTTTCCTCGGCGGCGGTTTCGGCCATTTCTACGCCTATGCGCCCTATAAGATGGAGTATCCGATCAACCGCTATGCGATGGAGGTGAAGCGCCAGCTCGACGTGCTCGACCGCCGCCTTGCCGAAAGCGAGTATCTGGGCGGCAGCGACTACAGCATTGCCGACATGGCGACCTGGCCCTGGTATGGCGCGCTGGCCAAGGGGCTGGTCTATGACGCCGGCGAGTTCCTGCAGGTGCAGGAGTATAAGAATGTCCAGCGCTGGACAGATGCAATCGCCAAGCGGCCCGCAGTCAAGCGCGGACGCATGGTCAACCGGGTGACCGGCGACCCCGCGAGCCAGTTGCACGAGCGGCACGACGCGTCGGATTTCGACACGCGGACGCAGGATAAATTGGCGGTCGCCGACGGCAGCTGATCATCGAGGCCGGTTCAAGCGGCTGAAATATATGAATTGTCGGCTTTGACTTTTGGCAAGCAGCCGTTACCGTTCCCCGACTTGCGGCATCAAGGGGGGTGATGGCTGTGCCACGCAGATTCACATATATTTCGGTATCCGCACTGGCGATCGGCGCGGCGAGCCTTGCGGCACCCGCAGCGGCGCAGAACAATTATGTCGGTCAGATCGTCAAGACTGCCGGCAGTTTCTGTCCGATCGGCACGTTGAATGCCGAGGGGCAGCTGCTGAGCATCGCGCAGGAAAGCACGCTCTATAATCTATACGGCACCACTTATGGCGGCGACGGGGTCACCACCTTTGCATTGCCCGATTTTCGTGGACGCTCGTCGATCAGCGTGGGGCAGGGCCCGGGTCTGACCAACCGTGTCCTCGGGCAAAAAAGCGGCACCGAGACCAATTTGATGACGATCGCCAACATGCCGCGGCATGAGCATGTCGCGCTGCTCCGCACCACATCGGCGGCGGGTGATTCGCAGCGTTCGTTCCGCAACGTTTTCGCGACCACGCCCGCGAACAAATATGTCAGCGGAACCGTCCCGGTGTCAAACCTGATGAATCGCGAGACGGTGATCATCCGGCCGACCGGCGGCGACCAGCCGTGGGACCATCGGCCGCCGACGCTGACGATCCGTTATTGCGTCGTCACGGCCGGCATCTATCCGTCGTCGAATTAGGCGGTGCTGGGCGCGGCGGCGCTTCGGGTAAAGGGCTTTAGGGGAAATATCATGCGGCACGGAAAATCTCTGGCGCTGGCCACGGCATCGGTGGCGGCGATTGCATCGGCAACGCCCGCGACGGCGCAAACTTTCTTTCTCGGACAGATTTTGGAGGTCGGAGCGGCTTACTGCCCGCGCGGTTTTGCAAGCGCGAGCGGACAGCTTCTCTCGATCCAGCAGAATACGGCCTTGTTTTCGCTGCTCGGCACGACCTATGGCGGCAATGGCGTCAACACTTTTGCGCTTCCCGACATCCGCGGCCGGATGGTGATCGGCGACGGGCAACTCGGCGGTGGCGCATTCTATCAACAAGGTCAGATTTCCGGGCAGGAGACTGTCACGCTGACGAGCAATACGCTGCCGTCGCATTCCCATGCCGGGGCGTTCTTGTCGTTGACCGATGCGACGAACGAGCGGCGGTCGTTCCGCAATGCCTTTGCGACGACCCCCGACAACCAGTATAAAACGCCGCCGGTGAGCGGCCCGGTGTCGTTTGACGGCACCATGCATTCCGAAACGCTGACGGTCCAGAAGACCGGCACCGACGGGGTGCCGATTCCGAATATGTCGCCCTTTCTGGTGACCCAGTATTGCGTCGTGCTGCAGGGCATATTCCCCTCGCGCAACTGAGCTGCGCTTTCGGGCGATCGAAACATCGAAATTGGAGGCGGGACATGGCAGGCAAGACGGCAATCCGGAATTTCACCCTGGCGCTCGTGGCGGGCGGCAGCACTTTGGCCTATTCGGCACCGGCGCAGGCCGACGCTGCAGATCCTTACCTCGGCGAAATGTTTCAGGTCGGCTTCAACTTCTGTCCGCGCGGCTTTCTCCAGGCCAGCGGTCAAACATTGCCGATTTCGCAGAATACGGCGCTTTTTTCGCTGTTGGGCACCACCTATGGCGGCAATGGCCAGACGACCTTTGCCCTGCCGAATATGAGCGGCCGCTCCGCCAATCATCCGGGGCAGGGGCCCGGGCTGTCGACCTATGACCCCGGGCAGCAGGCGGGAGCCGAAACCACGACGCTGACTGTGGCCAACCTGCCCAAGCACGACCACCGCGCCGCGATCCAGACCGCGAATGCGCAGGCCAATAGCACGACCGCTTCGGGCAACGCGTTCGGCATCTCGTCGAACAACAGCTTCCTGACCGGGATCGATCCGACGGGCAACACCATGGATCGCACGATGGTACAGGTCCTGCCGACCGGCGGGTCGCAGCCGCTTACGAACCGGCCGCCCTATATTGCGCTGAAATGGTGCATCGCGGTCGAGGGCATTTTCCCGGCGCGCAACTAAAGTCCTCCCAAATTCTTTTGGGATAAGCAAAGGTCGTTTGACTTTGAAGTAAAAACATTTAGCCTTCGCGCCATTGATCAGGGCAGGGGGACGGGGCAATGGCTTTCGTGCATAAATCGCGTTGGTATGCGGCTGCGGTCGCGGTGATCGGACTGGCGGCGCCGGCGGCGGCTCAGGACACTTATATGGGGGAATTGTTGAAGGTCCCCTATAATTTCTGCCCGCGCGATACCTATGAAGCGAACGGGCAATTGATCTCGATCGCGAACAATTCGGCGCTCTATACGCTGTTCGGGACGACCTATGGCGGCGACGGGGTGAACACCTTCGCCATGCCCGACATGCGCGGGCGCTATTCGATGCACGTCGGGACCGGCAACGGGTTGACCACGCGCGTTCAGGGCCAGACCGGCGGCACCGAAACCAACACGATGACGCTGGCCGGGATGCCGAAGCACGAGCATATCGCGCTGATGAAGGCGACGAGCGACGCCGCCAATGCCACCACGCCGGTTGGCAATAACTTTGCGACGACGCCGGCGATGAAATATATCAACGGTACCGCACCCAACTCGAACCTGATGGAGCGCGGGTCGATCGTCGTCGCGAACGCCGGCGGCAATCAGCCCTATTTGATCGTCCCGCCGCTGCTGGCGATCCGATATTGCGTGAAGGCATTCGGGATTTTCCCGTCGTCGAACTGACGGCGCGGGTCGGCGCGCGCTGGCGCGCATCGAGGGTAGAGGGATTTCAGGGGAGTATGACGATGCGGCATACAAAAATTCTCGCACTGGGCGCGGCAAGCGCGGCAGCGATCGCGGCGGTGCCGGCGGCGGCGCAGGACTATTATCTCGGGCAGATTATCGAGGTCGGCAACAGCTTCTGCCCGCGCGGCTGGGCCACCACCGACGGCCAGATTCTTTCGATCGCACAGAATACAGCGCTTTTTTCGTTGCTGGGGACCACCTATGGCGGCAATGGTGTCCAGACCTTCGCGCTGCCCGACCTGCGCGGGCGCATGGCGATCAGCCAGGGTCAGGGGCCGGGCCTTAGCCCCTATGCCCTGGGCCAGGTCGGCGGAGCGCAGCAGGCAACACTGAACCAGTCGAACCTGCCGGCGCATATCCACGTCGCGACGATCGAAACCAATCCGGGCAATGCGACCGAGCGACGCTCTTTCCGCAATGCCTTCGCCGTGACGGCCGACAATCAATATGCGACCGGGACCAACCTGAACGTCACGATGCATGTCGATACGATCACGGTACAGGGCGCGGGCGACACCGCGACGACGACGGCGCCGACGGTGTCGCCGTTCCTCGTCAACCGTTTCTGCATCGCGCTGCAGGGCATATTCCCGTCGCGCAACTGATCGCGCTCGACGAACCTATTGAAATTTGGGGAGGCGTATATGACACGCACTGGGAATTTTCATAAAGTCGCGTTGCTGTTGGCGACGACCGCCAGCTCGCTGGCCTATACGTCGCCGGCATCGGCGCAGGCGACCGAGATGTACCTTGGCCAGATGATGCAGGTCGGCTTCAATTTCTGCCCGCGTGGCTGGGCATCGGCGTCGGGCCAGATTCTGGCGATCAGCACCAACACGGCGTTGTTCTCGTTGCTGGGAACCACCTATGGCGGCAATGGGCAGACGACGTTCGCGCTGCCCGACATGCGCGGGCGCATGGCGATCAACCAGGGCAGCGGACCGGGTCTGTCGCCCTATCTTTTGGGCGAACAGACGGGAACCGAAACGACGACGTTGCTGACGACCCAAATCCCGAGCCACACCCACCGCTCGGCGGTCCAGACCGCGGTGCCGCAGGCGAATGCGACCACCGCGAGCGGCAATGCCTTCGGTATTTCGTCGAACAGCAGCTTCCTGGGCGGCAGTGACCCGGTCGGCAATTTGATGAGTCCGGGAACAGTCCAGTTCCAGCCGACGGGCAACAATATCCCGATCCCCGTTCGCCCGCCCTATCTGACGGTGCAGTGGTGCATCGCGACGCAGGGCATTTTCCCCGCGCGCAACTGACGCGGGGATAGGGATTTCGCGATCGTCTGACCGATCGTCGTGGTTTCGAAAGCCGCGCCCTCCAGGGGGTGCGGCTTTCGCCGTTTTCGGCGCCTAATTTTCCTGTTTTCCGACATCGGGGCCGGCGGCCATGGCAGGATCGCGTTAGCAATGTTCCTGCATCGAAACAAAAATGGCCGATTGCCGCCCGGACTGAAATATGCCCTCGATCAATCGGGTCCGGCAAAAATGTGTAATTCCGGTATTTCGCGATTCCGCGATGCAGGCAGGCCCGGTTACGCCCGCTGCGCATAATCGCCGGCATGACAAAGACATCGACCCGACTGGCCCGCGACCGGCGCGGCACCGCGATGATCGAGACGGCGCTGCTGCTGCCGCTCTTCCTGATGCTGTTGCTCGGCATCCTCATCTATGGTCAATATTTCCTGCTCGCGCACAGCGTGCAGCAGGCGGCGAACGACGGCGCACGCGCCGCGATCACCGGGCTCGATGCCGCCGATCGGCGCGCCGTCGCGATCCGCGCGATCGACCGCAGCATGCACGGTGTCGGCGGTTATCGACGCGAATTGCGCAGCGTGCTGGTGTCCGAAAACGCGCAGACGGTGACGGTCGATCTCGCCTATCATGTGCCCGAAGGCAATTTGCTGCGCTCGACACTGGTGCTCACGCCGGGCGATATCATCCGCGCCAGCGCGACCTTCGAACTGCCGGTCGAATGATGCGCGCGCGGCCCCTTGTTGCCCGGCTGTCGCGCGACGCTCGTGGCAGCATCAGCGTCGCCGCCGCCTTCGGCATGATCATGCTGATCGGCGCCGCCGCGCTCGCGGTCGATGTCGGATCGCTCCACCTCGATCGCCGCAAACTGCAGGGGATCGCCGACGCCGCGGCGATGGCGGCGGCGGCGAAGCCGGGCGAGGAGCGCGCCGCGGCCGAGCGCATCATCGCCGCCAATTGCAACTGCGACATCACGATCGCCGCGCTGACCCCCGGCAGCTATGTCGCCGACGTCGGTGTCGCCGCTGAACGGCGCTTCACGCCCGGCGGTGCGTCGCCCAACGCGGTGCGCGTCGTGCTAACGCGCGAGCATCGGCTGTTCTTCGGCCGCGTCATCACCGGACGCGACAGCAATATCATCAGCGCTTCGGCGACGGGGTCGCGGCGAGGCTACGCCGCCTTCTCGCTCGGTTCGCGCGTCGCGGCGGTGAGCGGCGGGGTCCCCAATGCTATCCTGTCGGCGCTAACCGGCAGCGAGCTCAACCTGTCGCTGATGGATTACAACGCGCTCGCCAGCGCCGACGTCGACCTGCTGAAATTCTCCGACGCCTTGCGCAGCGAGATCGGGGTCGAGGCGCTGACCTTTGGCCAGACGCTCGACAGCCGGGTGACGATGCCGCAGGTGTTGTCGGCGCTCGCGGCGGCATCGGACAGCCATGTCGCGCCGCTGGTCGACCATATGGCAGCGCGGGCCAGCGCGACGCAACTTGTGCCGGCGTCGGCGATCGACCTCGGCCCGCGTTCGTCGAGCGTGCGGGTCGACGCCGCCAACCCGGTGCGCGTCAACCTGCTCAGCTTGCTGCGCACGATGCTGATCCTGGGATCCGCGGACCGGCAGGTCGACCTCGACCTCGTCGGCGCGCTGCCGGGCGGGACACAGGCGAAGCTGGCGCTGATCATCGGCGAGCCGCCGGCGAATTCGCCGCTGATCGCGGTGACCGACGACAATCAGGTCGTCGTCCGCACCGCGCAGGTGCGATTGCGGATCGACACCCGGATCGCGACGCCGGTCGCGACGATCGAATTGCCGATCCTCGCCGAACTCGGATCGGCCTCGGCGCGGATTTCTGCGATCGATTGCAGCAAGAATGCGAGCAAGGCGGTAACGCTGGCGGTAACGACGTCGCCCGCGTCGCTGGCGATCGGGACGGTCACCGACAGCGCGTTTCGCGACATGAGCCGCCCGCTCGATCCCCAAAAGGCGCGCCTGCTGAAACTGCCGCTGGCCAGCGTCGACGCCGAGGCCGAACTTGTTCTGTCCGATCTGGCGGAAAAACCCGTCGCTTTTTCGCGGACCAATATCGCCGACGGCACGGTCAAGACGGTGTCGAGCACGGGGCTGGTCGCGGGGGCGGCCAAGTCGCTCGCCGACCGCATGGACCTTAGCGGGGCGGTGCTGGGAATCGGGCTGAATCTGAGCGCTTTGAAGTCGCTTGTCGCCACCACGGTCGGCGCAACCGCGCCGCTGCTCGACGGGGTGCTGCAGCAGGTGACCGGGGTGCTCGGGGTCCATGTCGGGCAGGCCGATGCACGGGTCAACGCGCTGCGCTGCGGCCAGGCGAAGCTCGTCGGTTAGTCCGTTCCGGAGCGAAAGCGTCCCAAACCGACCCATAAGGGAAGGAGCATCGATGCTTCGGAGGATGAGATGGAAACAGGCCAGTCCCATGCGCGCGTATCGGCGGCGGACTTCATTCGCGGTTTTGCCAGCTGGCGACTGCATTCGGCGCGCAAGCCGGTCGTGGTGACCCATCATGGCAAGGACGCGCATGTGCTGATCTCGCTCGACGATTACCGGCGGCTGGGCGGGGCGGGCGAGGGCGGCGAAGCGCAACTGCGCGATTCACAGGTCCTGCTGCTTGAATCGGTGCGCGACAGCCTGATCCTCGTCGATCGGCAGCGGCGGATCGCGGCGGCCAATCCGGCGGCGGCCGACATGCTCGAGGTCTCCGCAGCGGCGCTGGTCGGGCAACCGCTCGCCGCGGCGCTGCCGGCGATCGAGACGAGCCTGATCTTCCACCACATCCTGCGCATGATCGACCATCGCGAGCGCTTCTCGGGCGACCTGCCGTCGCTGCTGCGGCCCGGGCAATGGCTGCATGCCGACCTGGTGCCGCTGCCGATCGGCGGCGCGATCATCCTGCGCGACGTCAGCGAAGCGATCGCCGCGCTCGAGGCCAGCGATGCGCGGACGGCGGCGCTCCGCGCGCTCGATGCCGATGGCGGTATCGGCCATGCGTGCATCTCGCTGCGCGAGGCGGTCGAATATGCGAATGCCTCGCTGACCGCCATGCTGGGGGTCGGCGACGAGGCGATCCGGCGGGTGAAATTCTCCGCCTTGCTCGCGGTCGCGCGGCGGGCGCAATTTTCGGATGCGCTGGAGGGGGTGCTGCGCGACGGGAAACCGGCGCGGATCGAATCCGACCTGGTGGTTCGCGACGGCGCCATCGTCCCGGTGACGCTGTCGATCGCCGAGCGGCGCAACGCCTATTTCAGCGACGGGGCGGTGGTCATCGTGACGCGGCGGGGCGGCGTGGGCTGACGCATTCTCGCTGCGCTGGACAAAGACGCGCATCTTCACGATGATCGCGCATATCGCGTAGCAAGAAGCAACTTACCTTTACGTAAGCGTGAACCGGCCATATAAGGTCGGCATAGCCCTTGGGAGAATCATAATGGACATGGAGTTCAGCCCCGAAGACCTCGCCTTCCAGCAGGAAGTGCGCAGCTTCATCGCCGAAAATTACCCCGCCGACCTGCGCGGCAAGCAGGATGAGGGCGACGAACTCGCCAAGGAAGATTTCCTCGCCTGGCACAAGATCCTGTACAACAAGGGCTGGGTCGCCCCGGCATGGCCGGTCGAATATGGCGGCACCGGCTGGACCCCGACGCAGCGCTTCATCTTTTCCGAGGAAACCGCGCGCGCCGACTGTATTCGCCTGATGCCCTTCGGCCTCGCGATGGTCGGCCCGGTGATCTACACCTTTGGCACCCCCGAGCAGAAGGCTTACTTCCTGCCCCGCATCCTGTCGGGCGAGGATTGGTGGTGCCAGGGCTATTCGGAACCCGGCGCCGGGTCCGATCTTGCCAGCCTGCGCACCGCGGCGGTCCCCGATGGCGACGACTATATCGTCAACGGCCAGAAGACCTGGACGACGATGGCGCAGCACGCCGACTGGGGTTTCTTCCTCGTCCGCACCGACAAGGACGCGAAGCAGCAGGAAGGCATTTCTTTCCTCCTGATCGACATGAAGTCGCCCGGCATCACCGTGCGCCCGATCATCACGCTCGGCGGCGAGCATGAGGTCAACGAGGTGTGGCTCGAGGACGTTCGCGTCCCGCAGTCGCAGCGTGTTTACGAAGAGAATAAGGGCTGGACCTGCGCCAAGTTCCTGCTCGCCCACGAACGCACCGGCATCGCCGGCGTCGCGTCGTCGAAGCGCGGAGTCGAGAAGGTCAAGCAAATCGCCCGCACCGAGCTCGACGGCGACAAGCCTTTGCTCGCCAACGCGTTCTTCAAGCGCAAGATCGCCGAGCTGGAGATCGACCTGACCGCGCTCGAATTCACCGAGTTGCGCAGCCTTGCGGGGCCGAACGCGGGCAAAGGTCCGGGGCCGGAATCGAGCTTGCTCAAGATCAAGGGCAGCGAAATCCAGCAGCGGCTGACCGAACTGACGCTGGAAGCGGTCGGCCATTATGGCGCGCCCTATTTCCGCGGTTTCGGGGAAGGCGACAACGAGCATCCGATCGGGCCCGACTATGCCCACCGCGCCGCGCCGACCTATTTCAACGTCCGCAAGACGACGATTTACGGCGGGTCGAACGAGATCCAGCGCAACATCATCGCGAAGATGGTGCTCGGACTCTGAAGCATGCGTCGCCCCCGCGCAGGCGGGGGCCGCAGTCGGCCTTATCCAGCGCCGCAGTGTAAAACGATAGCGGCCCCCGCCTTCGCGGGGGCGACGAGGATATAGAGATGGATTTCACCTACACCGAAACGCAGGACATGATCCGCGACACGCTCGCCCGTTTCCTGAGCGACACCTATGATTTCGAGACGCGCCAGAAGTTCATCGCGAGCGACGAAGGCCGCGACCCCGCGATCTGGACCGCGCTGGCGCAGGAACTCGGCATGCTCGGCGCGTCCTTTTCCGAAGAGCATGGCGGCCTTGGCGGCGGCGCGCTGGAAAATGCGATCATCATGGAAGAACTGGGCAAGGTGCTCGGCATCGAGCCCTATCTGCCGACCGTCGTGATCGCGGGCGGCGCACTCAAGGCCGTTGGCGGCGCGCAGGCGGACAAATTCATCCCCGAGATCATCGCGGGCAATGTCATCGTCGCCTTCGCCTATGCCGAACCGCAGGGCCGCTACGATCTCGCGAACCTGCGCACGACCGCCAAGAAGGACGGTGCGGGCTATGTGCTCAACGGACACAAGGGCGTGGTCTATGCCGCGCCCTGGGCAACGCATCTGCTCGTCACCGCGCGCACCGGCGGCGGCCAGCGCGACCGCGACGGCGTGTCTCTGTTCCTGATCGACGCGACCCTGCCGGGCATCGTACGCCGCGACTATCCAACCGTCGACGGCAGCCGCGCGTCCGAAATCTATTTCGAGAATGTCGCGATCCCTGCGGACGCGCTGCTCGGCGGCGAGGGCGCGGGGCTGGGGCTGATCGAACAGGTCGTCGATGAAGCCACGGTCGCGGTCTGCGCCGAGGCGACGGGTGTGATGCAGAAGCTGCACGAAGGCACGCTGGAATATACCCAGCAGCGCAAGCAGTTCGGCATCCCGATCGCCAAATTCCAGGTGCTGCAGCACCGCATGGTCGACATGTTCATGGAGGTCGAACAGTCGCGTTCGATGACGATCATGGGCACGCTGAAGCTGGACCTGCCCGCCGACGAACGCAAGGCGGCAGTGTCGGCGGCGAAAAACAAGGTTGCGCGCGGCGCGAACTTCGTCGGGCAGAATGCGATCCAGACCCATGGCGGCATCGGGATCACGCAGGAACTGGCGATCGGCCATTATTTTAAGCGCGCCACGATGATCGAGGGCCAGTTCGGCAGCGCCGACTATCATATGGAACGCTATGAGGCGCTGACGCTGGCGGAGTAGCCTGTAAGGCGGCTCGCGGGCGTTAGCGGGTCCCATTCAATCCTCCCTGCGGCGAAGCCGTGGGGAGGAGGACCGCCGCGCAGCGGTGGTGGAGGGGCTGCGGCCTTGCGCCAGCCTTTGACGGCGTCGGCCCCTCCGTCAGCGCTTCGCGCTGCCACCTCCCCATCGCTGCGCGACAGGGAGGATTGAGACGGCCGCTAACCGCCCAAAAGCGGTCGTTCGGCTGAAATCAATACGCCACGTCGATCGCGATGCGGATCGTCCTCGGGCGTAGCGGGGTCAGGAAGCCCGCGCTGCCCTCGACGAACGGCGTGCCAAGCGCGAAGCGATTGCCCTTGGCGTCGAACAGGTTGGTCAGCGTCAGCGACAGGCCGCGGCGATGATCGCCGAGGCGCATCGCGAGGCCGGTGTCGAGATATTTGCCCTGACCCTCGCCGAGGATCGGGCCGATACCGAGCCGCGACGGGCCGACATAATTGGCCCAACCGTTGATGCGCAGATCCTCGTCGCCCATCGGTGCGGCGTAGTTGAACGAACCGCGTACCGCGTAGCGCGCGACATTGGGAATCTGGCCGAGCCGCGCGAGCAGCGCCTCCTGCGGGATGGTGATCCCGACATCGCCCCCCGCGGCGGCGGCGCGAACCGCGATGGTACGCAGTTCGCCGGAGAAAAGCTCGGTCACGCGGCTGTGGTTATAGACCGCGCCGAGTTCGAACGACAATCCGGGCGTCGGCCGCACCGCAAAGGCGCCGGTGATGCTGGTGATCCGGCCGTCGCCGATATTGGCGGTGGTCGGAAAGCCGTTGGTGTCGATGAAATCGGCCTGGATGTCGCGCCAGCGGCTGTGCGAGACCGAGAGGCTGGCGTCGAACGGCGTCCAGCCCTTTTCGCCGAAGCGCACGCCGGCTTCGAGCGTCTGGACCTGGTCGTTGCGGAAACGGCGGACGAAATTATTGTCGACAGCGAGGCCGCCGGGACGGAAGCCCTCCTGGTAGCGAACGTAGAGCGTCACGTTGCGCACCGGTAAGGCGAGCAGCGACGCCGACGGCAACAGGTCGGTCTCCGACCGATGCGCGGTTTCGGCGCGGCCCGCGAAAGCGACATCGAGCGGGATATCCCTGCCGGACCCGTCGAGGCTCGCATGCGACAGGCGAAGGCCGCCCGCTGCGATCAGGTTCGGCGTGACTTCGACCGTCGCCTCGCCATAACCGGTGAATTCGGTGATGCGGTTGGCAACGCCGGTAAGCGGCATCTGGACAAGTGCGTTGCCGAGTTCGCGGCTTTGGCGGGTGCGATTGTCGAGGATGCTGGCCCCGATCACCCAGCCGAGGCCATCGTCGAACGGCCGCGACAGGCGGGTCTCGCTGACGAACATCCGCGTCGCGTTGCGCTGGTCGAGGATGCGCGGCGGGTCGTTCGGATTGCTCGCGTCGAAGCGCTCGAACAGACGGTGGCTGACGAAGGCGTTCGACGACTGGAAATGCAGCCCGTCCCAGTCCTTCATCACCACGATCGTGCCGAGGCCGTATTTCGCCTTGGCATTTTGCTCGACCATCGAATTGCGGATCAGCGGCGGGGCGTTCTTGTCGGCATATTGCGCGTCCTGCGAGACGATCGACTGATAGACACCTCCGAGATCGACGGTCCAGTCGTCGCCGGCGTCGACGCGGAAGGTGGCACGGCCGCCGCGAACATTGACGCGGTTGACGTCCTTCTGCCCGCGCAGCGGATTGTCGATATAGCCGCCGTCGCTGATCATATAGCCGACGAGGCGCAGCGCATGGCCGGTCTCGCCGATCGGCAGGTTGACCGTCGCGCCGAGGTCGCCGCCGGGGTCGCCGTGCTGGGTCAGCGACACGCCGGCACTCGCCTGTACCGTCTGCCGGTCGGGATCGGGCGCCTGCGGCACGACGCGGATGATGCCGCCGAGCGACCCGGCGCCATAGAGGGTGCCCTGCGGCCCTTCGAGAATCTCGACGCTTTCGATGTCGTACAGGCGCAGGTCGGGGTCGGGGGCGTTGTAGCTCAGCCGGATGTCGCCGAGATACTGGCCGACGGTCGACTGGGTCGGACCGGTGAAGCTGGAATCGGCGATGCCGCGAATGAACAGCTTGTTGCGCCCCGAGCCGAGGTGGGTCGAGGAGACGGTCGCCATCCGCGACAGGATCGATTCCATCCCGCGCTCGCCGCCGAACGCCAAATCGCCGCCATCGAGAACGGTGGCGACGCCAGCAAAGCTTGCGTAGGGAAGGTCGGTCTTCGAGGCGGTGACGATGATCTCGTCGCCGGGACCCGCGACCAGATTGTCGGGTTCCCGTGCCCTCGATGGCGGCGTTTTTGGCGGCGAGGTCGCCCGCCGCGCGACCTTCGGCGGCGGTGAGGGGCGGCGCTCGATCCGCCAGCTGGTCGCGCTGACCCGTATCGCGCGTGCTTCGGTACCGGCGAGCATGCGGCGGATCGCCTCGTCGACGCTCATCCGCCCGCGCACCGCCTTGACCCGCCCGTTCCACAATTGTGCATCGGCGACGCTGATGCTGACCCCGCCCTGGCGGCTGACGAGCGGCAGCGCCGTCGCGAGGCTGCCCTTGGGCACGTCGAACGCCCGCTCTTCCGCCGCCGACGCCACGGTGGGCGCGCACAGGGCGGCGGCCGCGACGAGGAAGGGCAGGCTGCGGTTCATATCAGCGCGTCAGCACCCAGCCGTCGCCGCGCTTTTCGGCGCGTGTCCCCGACAGGGCGGCGAGGTCGGCGATGGTGCGGGCCGGATCGTCGCCGACGACCAGCGCGCCGCGGAACGATTGTTGCGCCGCCTCGGGCGCGACGGTCACTTTCATCCCGGCGGTGCGCTGCAAATCCTCGGCGACCACCGCCAGCGGCGTGTCGGCATAGACGAGCAGGCCCGAGCGCCAGCCGCCGATCGACGCGGCATCGACGCTGCGCACCTTGGGCGGCCTGGCATCGCCGTCCCGGGCCTCGATGCCTTCGCCGGCAAGCATGCGGACATTGTCGCGCTGCGGATTATAGACGACGATGCCTTCGGACACGGCGACCGATGTTTTGCGGTGGCGGCGCACGACGTTGAAAGCGGTGCCGAGGTCGACGATGCGGTTTTCGCCGGCCTCGACGACGAAGGGATCGCCTTCGCGGTGGACGACGTGGAACATCGCCTCGCCGCTTTCGAGGCGCGCGAAACGCGGGCGATCCTCGTCGAGCGTGACGACCGAGCCACCGTTGATCTCGATCTTCGACCCGTCGGCGAGCGTCAGGGTGCGATGTTCGCCCGCCGCGGTCTGGATGCGGTTCGGGTCGGCGAACAGGCCGAGGTTGGGCAGGACGATCGCGCCGACCAGCGCCGCGGCGATCGCGCCGCCGAACCAGGCGCGGCGCGAAGGGGCGCGGCGCGGTGCCGCGTCTTCGCGGATGACGACCGACGGCGCGGGAGCGCGGGGCAGCGCGTCGAGATCGGCGTCGAGGAGCGCGACCGCGTCATAGGCCGCCGCGTGGTCGGGGCTTGTGCCGAGCCAATCGGCGAAGGCGTTCCAGTCGGCGAATTCGGGGTCGCGCTGGCGGATCACCCAGTCGATCGCGCGGGCTTCGATGATGGGGTCGGTTTCAGGACGCATCGAAATGCCTCCTGACCGCGGCAAGCGCCGCATAGACCTTGCGCAAATCGGCCTCGACGGTGCTGAGGCTGACGCCGAATTCGGCGGCGATGTCGCGCTGGGCGATGCCGTCGACACGGAAACGGCGGAAGATGCGCGCCGGTCGCTCGCCGGTCGCGGTCACCGCTGCCTCGACCTGCACGAGCTGCTCGCGCGCGATCAGCGCGGCCTCGGCCGAGGGTCTTTCGACCGCGGTATTTTCGCCCCACGCATGGTCGCGCAGCATGCGCTGGCGCGCCGAGCGATAGCGATCGAGCATCAGATTGTTCGCGGCGCGCATCACATAGGACAAGGGATCGGCGATCGGTCCGGTGCGGCGCTCGGTCAGCCGCATCCACAGGTCCTGGAACAGGTCCTCGGCGCCGTCGCCCGCGCCGCGCACTTCGAGGAACCGCACGATGCGGTCGCGGTTGGCGAGCAATACGCCTTCGATGCCCTGCGCGGGCGAGGGTGCGTCGGTCGCATCGGTCATGGATCGGTTGATTCGGAACGCCATCTGCTGCTGAACGACACCTGTTTGGCCGGCGCCCCCCGTCCCCCTGGCGGAGCCGTCATATAGCGCACCGTGCGGCACGCGCAACCGCAGCATGACTCCGCCGATGCCCGGACGGCGGTCCTGCTGGGGGAGAAAGGGGACGGTGGCGGCAATCATGGTCCTCATCGTTCGTTCAAAAAGCAAGGCAAGGGGGAAGCGGAGGGTGGGGTAATGCTTCCCCCTTGCGGACAAGGCCGGTCAGGGGCGGGGGCGTGCCCTTCAGAGACCGACCTTGAGGCTCGCGCGGAAAGCCCAGCCGATATGGCTCTGCTGTTCTTCCGCAGAAAGTTCACCGCCCACCTGGAAGGAGGAGTTGCCGGCCATCCCGCGGATGCGGCCGACCCAGCCGCTCGTGCGATCGTCGGGGACGAGGGTGAAGGGCGTGCCGTCCTTGAACGACGCCGTCGTCGTGCCAAGCGAGCCGCCGACGATCTGGCGCCGGCCACCTTCGATCTCGAAGCGCGTCCAGCCGTCATATTCGTCGGTGCCGCCGAAATCGAGGCCGACCGCCACGGTGCCCGAGACCGCGAGTTCGTCGCTGTCGCGGCCGAGGACCGTCAGGTCGAGTGCATCGCCGCCGCCGGTTTCGGTGTAGCCCTTTTCGGTGAGCTTGTAATAGTCGACCGCGACCGTCGGGCGCACCGACAGTCCGCCCAGACGGCCGTCGTGCGCGACCGAACCCGAGGCGGACCACAGGGTGCCGTCCCATTTGCCGCGGATCGTTTCGTCGATGTCGTCGGCGCCGGCCTCGGCCTGGAACCGGCGGGTGCCCTTGAAGCTGATCGGCGCGCCCGAGATACGGGCATTCGCCATCCAGCCGTCCGACCGCAGGCGCCAGTGCAGCGCGCCTTCGAACTGGCTCGACGTCACCTCATTGAGGTTGCTGGCGTTGCCGTCCTTGCCGCTGAGGAACGCGATCGAGCCGCCGAAATTGCCCATGTCGGACTTGATTTCGGCGCCGAGCGAGATGCCCCAGCCGGTGACGTCGTAACCGGCGGTGTCGCCGATGCTCTTCGACGTGCCCCACACGGCCTGGTTGACCCAATAGCCCCATTTGCCTTCGTCCTGGAACGGCGCGTTGGGATCCATCAGGTAGCGGCCGAGCGCGCGCGAGCCCGAGGTGACGGTTTCGAACACGCCGCCTTCATGCTCGGGCAGCATCTGGCCGAGCTGGCCCTTGAACTGGGTGCCGTTGGTGATGTCGAGGAACACCTGTTCGATGGCCTCGTCCCCCGCGAGCGCGTCGATCACCGCGTTGAAGGCGCCCGCTTCCGAGCGGTTGAGGCCGAGTTCGGTGGTGCTCTTGCGCGACACGTCGACGATCAGCTGGGTGGCGTTCGAGGTCAGGGTGCCCTTGAACAGGAAGGGCAGCGTCGTCGAGGTGGTGGTGAGGTTGCTGGCACCCGTCAACGTGCCGGCGGTCAGCACGACATGCTGGCCCTCGGCATTGTCGAGGCTGGACAGCCGCAGCGCCAGTTTCGATTCGGCGCCGAAGCTGGCGTTGCCGGTGACCTGGATCGCGGTGCCGGTGGTGCCGCCGTCGAGGGTGACACCGAGCACGCCCTTGTTGGTGACCGCGAGCGACGAAATCGTCGCCGCGCCGACGACGTCGAAGGCGCCGCCGTTGACCGCGACCGCGAGGCCTTGGGCATTGGCGAGGCGACCCGAGAAGATCGCGGTGCCGCCGATGGTCAGCGTGTCGCTGCCGCCGCCGAAGTCGGCAAGGCCGCCGAATTTCGAGGTGCCGGCGAGCGTCATGATGTCGTTGCCGTTACCGAACTGGGCGGTGCCGTCGTACGTCGCGTCACCCGACAGCGCGAGGGTGTTGTTGCCGGTGCCGAAGAAGCTGTCGCCCTTCACCGAACCGTCGGCGATGTCGATCAGGTCGTTGCCGACGCCGAAACGGATGTCGCCGACGATCGACGGTGCGGTGATGCCCGAAGCGACGGCGGTCTGCTTGACCGACGCGCCGCCGGTATTGGCCGACAGGTCGATCGCGATGTTGCGGTCGGAGGTGCCCAGCGCGCCGGTCGCGGTGATCGTGCCGCTGTTTTCGACCAGCCCGACATTGCCCGACAGGTCGACGATACCGCGTGCGGTTCCGTCGGTGCCCGCCGCCTTGGCGCTGACCGTGCCGCTGTTGCGGATCATCCCGACATTGCTGCCGGCCTGAACGAGGATGCCGGTCGAGATCGCGGTCGCGGCGTTGCCGCCCGAGGCTTCGATCTTGCCCGCGTTACGGATTTCGGGGACGGTCGCGCCGGCGCCGACCTGCAGCGCGGTCGCCGAAGCGCCGTTGGAAACCGCCGTGACGGTGCCGCTGCTGCCGATCGCGAGGCCGCCGGCGATGGTGACGTTGCCGCCCATGCCGCCGATCTGGATCGCGGCCGCATTCTTGCCGGCATAGAGGCCGTTGCCGAGGATCGCGCCGTCGATGATGACGCCGAAATTGGTACCGGTGCCCGCGACGGGGCCGATGGTGACATCGCGGCCCGCGGCGCCGATGCGCACGGCGGGTGCCGACCCGAAGGAGCGGACCGAAGCCGAGCCTTCCTTGGCGTCTTCGATGCCGTCCTTGTCCTCGTCATTGTCGGTGGTGCTGCTGTCCTTGGGCGGGACGGCGAAGATGATGCCGCCGGTCACGTCGCCCTCGATCGACAGCGCCGGGCCGCCGATGAGCAGATCGTCGGCGTCGAGCTTCGACGGGTCGGCGGGGACGGTGGTGGTGCGGTAGCCGGTCGAGCTCAACGTGCCCTGGATCTCAAGCGCGCCGGTGATGTTGCCCGAGAGACGCGCTGCGGTGGCATCGAGGCCGGTGGCGGTGATCGTGCCCGCGAGGCGGACATTGCCGGTGACATCCTGCAGGCCGACGCCGAGCGCGCGGTCGCCGAGGACCGAGATCGTGCCGTCATTGGTGAACTTGCCGGTCAGCGGGCCGCCGAGGCGGATGCCGGCCGAATCATTGCCCTCGACCGTGATCGCACCCGAATTGACGATGTTGCCGGTAAAGGCGCCGGCAGTCGCGATGCCGACGCGTCCGGTGCCGACCGCGAAGGGGCCGTCGATGTCGCCGTCATTGTCGATGTCGGTCGGCGCATAGGTCTCGTCGATGACGATCTTGCCGCTGGCCGCGTTGGTGATCGCGCCGGTCGTGCCCGCATTGGCCAAAATGCCGATCGAACCATCGGCGTTGGTGATCTGGATCGTGCCCTCGTTGGTCATCTTGTGATTGCTGTCGATCGTGACCGCGGTCCCCGAGGTCGGCTTGATCGATCCCGAAGCGGCGAGCCTCGCGTCATCGGGGGCGGTTCCGCCATTGACCGTCGAGGTGCGGATGGGCGTGGTGAGCGCGTTGCCGATCACGGTTTCGGCATAGGCAGGCGTGGCGATGACAGCCACAAGACAGGTGGACGCGAGTAGGGTCTTGCGCATGAAGGTCCTCTTGAAATCGGGGCGGGAAGGGTCCCGCGACAATCTCAAGACGGACCCCGCCCTGCGCAGCCTTGGAAAAAAATCGCTCGCGGCCAGCAAAATTGTCGCAACCTGTCGCAATCGTAACCAAAGCATTGCGCAAGACCGCCCAATTTGCTCAAGGATAGCGACTTAAGGCTAGTCCCCAGCCCGAAAAGGTTCTTCGAATGCATGTGAATGGGCGGCCGAGGCTTCGGCTCGGCGCGATCTGTGTCGCGATGGCGCTGCTTGCGGGCTGTTCGGCGAGCGACGAGGGCGATGGCAACCGGCAGGCCCCGGAGGTCGGCTATGTCGTCGTCCAGCCGGCCACCGTTCCGGTGCCGATCGAACTCGGCGCGCGGACGGTGGCGTTCGAGACGAGCGAAGTCCGCCCGCAGATCAACGGTCTGATCCGGCGGCGCTTGTTCGAACAGGGCGGTTATGTCCGCGCCGGCCAGCCGCTGTTCCAGATCGACGCCAGCCTGTATCAGGCCGCGGTCGACCAGGCGGCCGCCAATCTGTCGAGCGCGCGCGCCAGCGCCGAAGCGGCGAAGGTCAAGGCTGACCGTTTCCGCCCGCTCGCCGAGATGGAGGCGATCGCCAAGCAGGATTACACCGACGCACTGGCGCAGGCGCGCGTTGCCAATGCGGTCGTCGCACAGAATGGAGCGGCGCTCGAAACCGCGCGGATCAACCTGCGCTATACGACGATCACCGCGCCGATCAGCGGTCGCATCGGGCGAACCTTGTTCACCGCCGGTGCGCTGGTCAACGCCAACCAGACCGATCCGCTCGCGGTGATCCAGCGTACGGACCCGATGTATGTCGACATGCAGCAGTCGAGCGCCGAATTGACCGCGCTGCGCCAGTCGATCGCCGCGGGCGGCGTCCTGCCGGGCAGCACCAGCGTGCGGTTGATCCTCGAAGACGGCAGCGCCTATGGCTTTGCCGGAACGATCGAATTTTCCGAAGCGGTGGTCAGCGAGGAAACCGGCACGGTGACCCTGCGCGCGCGTTTCCCGAATCCCAAAGGCACGCTGCTTCCCGGCATGTTCGTGAAGGCGGCGTTCGACCAGGCGATCGAAGAAAATGCCTTCCGCGTGCCGCAGGCGGCGATGCAGCGCGATTTCGACGGGTCGGCATTCGTCTATCTGGTCGGCAAGGACAACAAGGCCGAGCGCCGCAAGGTGAAGGCCGATCGCACATTGGGCACCGACTGGATCGTCACCGACGGATTGAAGGCGGGCGACCGCGTCATCAGCCAGGGGCTCGGCAATTTGCGGCAGGGGCAGCCGATCCGTCCGGTCACGGCGAGCAGCGGGCAACGTGTCGGCGTGCCCAAGGGCGGCACGGCGGGCGGCGCTTCGGAAAAGCCAGCGGCGAAGGGTAACTGACCGCCCATGTCGCGTCTGTTCATCGATCGTCCGATTTTCGCATGGGTGCTGGCGATCATCGTCATGCTCGGCGGGGTCGGCGGGTTGTACCTGCTGCCGATCGAGCAATATCCCGACATCGCGCCGGCGCAGGTCAACATCCGCGCGCAATATCCGGGCGCATCGGCCGAGACGATCGAGAATAGCGTCACCCAAGTGCTGGAGCAGCAACTGACCGGGATCGACGGGCTGCTCTATTTCAGTTCGCAGTCGAGTTCGCGCGGGCAGGCGAACATCACCGCCATCTTCGCCAAGGGCACCGACCCCGACATCGCGCAGGTGCAGGTCCAGAACAAGATCCAGGCGGCGCTGTCGCGCCTGCCGCAACAGGTGCAGGCGCAGGGCATTCGCGTCACCAAGGCCAATTCGGACACGCTGTTGCTCGTCGGCGTCTATGACGCGACCGACACGCGCGTGAACCAGGACGTGTCCGACTATATGGCGTCGAACATCCAGGACCCGCTGTCGCGCGTCGAGGGCGTGGGTGAGGTCAATATCTTCGGCGGCCCGCACGCGATGCGGATCTGGCTCAACCCGCAGCGGCTCGCCGCGGTGTCGCTGATGCCGAGCGATGTGATTTCGGCGATCACCGCGCAGAATGCCGAAGTCGCGGCGGGCGAGGTCGGCGGCCTGCCGTCGCCGCAGGGCCAGATGCTCAACGCCACGGTCACCGCCCAGTCGCGAATGCAGACGGTGGCCGAGTTCGAAAATATCGTGCTCAAGACGCTGCCCGACGGGGCGGCGGTGCGGATCAAGGATGTCGCGCGGGTCGAGATCGGCGCCGAAAGCTATGCCGTCGTGAGCCGCATCAACGGCCACCCCGGCGCCGGCATGTCGATCTCGTTGTCGCCCGGCTCCGACGCGCTGGAAACCGCCGACCGGGTGAAGGCGCGGATGGAGGAACTCGCCGCCGATTTCCCCGACGGACTGACCTACAGCTACGCCAACGATGCCACCGCCTTCATCAAGCTGTCGGTGAGCGAGGTGCAGAAATCGCTGTTCGAGGCGATCCTGCTAGTCATCCTCGTCATGTTCGTCTTCCTGCAAAGCTGGCGCGCGGTGCTTATCCCGGCGATCGCGGTGCCGGTGGTGCTGCTCGGGACCTTTGCGATCTTCTATATCCTGGGGTTCAGCATCAACACGCTGACGCTGTTCGGGCTGACGCTCGCGATCGGCCTGCTCGTCGACGACGCGATCGTCGTCGTCGAGAATGTCGAGCGGTTAATGGAAGAGAATCCCGAAATGTCGGCGCGCGAGGCGACGATCCAGTCGATGCAGGAATTGCAGGTTGCGCTGATCGCGATCGCGCTGGTGCTGTCGGCAGTGTTCCTGCCGATGGCCTTTTTCGGCGGATCGACCGGTGTCATCTATCGCCAGTTCTCGGTCACGATCATTTCGGCGATGATGCTGTCGGTGCTCGTCGCGCTGATCCTCAGCCCGGCGCTGACCTCGACCCTGCTCAAGCCCAAGCATCAGGGCGATGCCGCGACGCCGCGAGGGCGTTTTCCGCGCGCGCGCGCCTTGCTCGAACGGGCGAAAGACGGCTTCAACACGCGCTTCGACCGCACCGTCGAGCGATATGTCGGCAGCGTGACCAAGGTGGTCGACCATAAATGGCTGTTCCTCGGCATCTATGCGGTGCTGCTCGTCGCGCTGGCCGTGCTCTTCCTGCGCCTGCCCGGCGGCTTCCTGCCCAACGAGGACCAGGGGCGCGTCCAGGTCCAGTTCCGCCTGCCCGCCGGCGCAACGCAGGGGCGGACGCTCGAGGTCCGCGACGCGATCGAAAAATATATGCTGACCGAGGAAAAGGCGAACGTCGGGGCGCTGTTCCTGATCGCGGGTGGCGGCGGCGGTTCGGCCGCGGGACAGAATACCGGGCAGGGTTTCGTCAACCTCGTCCATTGGGACGAGCGTTCGGGCGATGAAAACACCGCCGACGCGATCGCTGCGCGCGCGCGCAAGGCGCTGAGCGGACTGCGCGATGCCCAGATCTTTGCGCTCGTGCCCGGCGCGGTGCGCGGTCTCGGCGATTCCTCGGGTTTCACGATGCAGTTCCAGAACCGCAGCGGCATGAGCCGCGATGAATTCGTGGAAGCGCGCGAGAAACTGCTGGCGATGGCGAACGCCAATCCCAAGCTGACATCGGTGCGCCTGTCCGACCTTCCCGACGTCGCGACGCTGAAGGTCGACGTCGATACCCAGCGGCTGACCGCTTATGGACTGACCAACAGCGACGTGAATTCGACGCTCGCGACCGCCTGGGGCGGGCGCTACGTCAACGACTTCATCGACAAGGGCCGCGTCAAGCGCGTCTATGTGCAGGGCGATGCGCCCTATCGCGCCAAACCCGAGGATCTGGGTCAATGGTATGTCCGGTCGAGCGACGGCGAGATGTCGCCCTTCTCGGCCTTTGCGAAGGTCGGATGGTCGACGACACCGAGCAGCAGTTCGCGCTTTCAGGGCGTGCCGGCGTTCGAAATCTCAGGGCAGCCGGCCCCCGGCACCAGCTCGGGCGAAGCGATGAACGAGATGGAGCGCATGGCGGGCGAGATTGCCGGCACCAGCGTCGCCTGGTCGGGGTCCTCCTATCAGGAGCGGCTGTCGTCGGGGCAGGCGCCCTTCCTATATGCGATTTCGCTGCTCGTCGTCTTCCTGTGCCTCGCGGCGCTCTATGAAAGCTGGTCGATCCCGCTCGCGGTGCTGCTCGTCATTCCGCTCGGACTGATTGGCGCGGTCTTCGCGGTGACGCTGCGCGGGCTCGAAAACGATGTCTATCTGCAGATCGGCCTGCTCACGACGATGGGACTCGCGGCGAAAAATGCGATCCTGATGATCGAATTCGCCGAACAGGAAGAGCGCAAGGGCAAGCGCGTGATCGAGGCGGCGGTCGCCGCGGCGCGCATCCGCCTGCGTCCGATCCTGATGACCAGCTTCGCCTTCATCTTCGGCGTGCTGCCGCTGGCGATCGCGACCGGGGCGGGCGCGAACAGTCGCGTCGCGATCGGCACCTCGGTGATCGGCGGCATGCTCACCGCCGCCTTCCTCGCGATCTTCTTCATTCCGCTCTTCTTCGTCCTCGTCCGCCGCGGGGTGCGCGACGGGTTGCTCGCGGTGCGCGGCTGGATCGGCCGCCGGCGTGACGGCAGCGAGGTGGCGGCATGACGCGCGTCCTGCTTCTGGGCGCGGCGACGCTGGCGCTGGGCGCTTGTTCGCTGGCGCCCAAATATGTCCAGCCGGCGCCGCCGGTGCCGGCGTCGTGGCCGGTCGGCGATGCTTATCTGGCGCAGAGCGAGGCGGCGCTGCCGCGGGTGACGCTCGCCGCCCTGTTTCGCGATCCACGGCTGCAGGCGCTGATCGATCAGGCGCTCGCCAACAACCGCGACCTGCGCGTCGCCGCCGCCAATGTCGCGGCGGCGCGGGCGCAGGTGCGGGTGACCCGATCGGCGCAGTTCCCGGCGATCGGGATCAGCGGCTCGGGCGACTATACCGACGGCGGTATTGCGGGCGGCGTCGCGAGCGGCGGACGCGAGAGCTATGCGCTACAGGCCGGGGTTTCGGCGTTCGAACTCGACCTGTTCGGGCGGCTCGCCAATGCGACCGCCGCCGACCGCGACCGCGCCTTTTCCACCGAGGCGGTGGCCCGCACCGTGCGCCTGGCGCTGGTCGCCGATCTCGCCGAGGCCTGGACCAACCATGCCGCCGACCGCGAACTGCTGGGAATCGCGCGCGAGACCGCCGACAGCGCGCGGCGCAGCGTGACGCTGACCCGCGCGCGGCTGGAGGGCGGGGTCGCGCCGCGCACCGACCTGCGCCAGGCCGAGCAGGTGCTGGCGACCGCCGAGGGCGACCTGGCGTTGCAAACCGCCGCGGTGGCGCAGGATGAGAATCTGATCCGGCTGCTCGTCGGTGCCGATTATGACAAGGCGCTGTTGCCGCAGAAACTTGATGACGTCAGCGCGTCGATCGCGACGCTGCCGGCGGGAACCAATTCGCAAGTCCTGCTGCGCCGACCCGACGTGGTCGAGGCCGAATATCTGCTCCGCGCCGCCAATGCCGATATCGGCGTCGCGCGTGCGCGGTTGTTCCCGACGATCTCGCTCACCGGGCTGCTCGGTTTCGCGAGCGATGCGCTGGGGTCGCTGTTCACCGGCGACGCGTTGCGCTTCAGCGCGGGCGCCGACGCCAGCCTGTCGATCTTCGACGCCGGCGGGCGCCGTGCCGGGGTCGCCGTCAGCGAGGCGCAGCGCGATGCGGCGCTCGCGAGTTACGAACGCGCGATCCAGACCGCGTTCCGCGAAGTCGCCGACGCGCTCGCCGATCAGGGCACGCTTGGCGAGCGGCTGCGCGCCGCGCGCGCGAACACCGAGGCGGCGGCCGATACGGCAAGGCTGACCGACGCCCGCTATCGCGGCGGGGTCGACAGCTTCCTGTCGAGCCTCGACGCGCAGCGCAGCCTCTACAGCGCCCGCCGCGCGCAGATCGCGGTCGAACTGGCGGCGGTGCGGAACAGGATCACGCTGTACCGCTCGCTGGGCGACGACGGGATTTCGACCGAATAGGGAAAATGGCGGAGCGGGAGGGATTCGAACCCTCGATACGCTTTTGACGTATACTCACTTTCCAGGCGAGCGCCTTCGACCACTCGGCCACCGCTCCGCATGCACTGGAAGGGGCGCCCTAATCGCTTGGCGGGGCTTTCGCAAGCGGCATGGGCGTGGCAGACATCGCCTATGAAACACAGCCTCCTCGCCGCCGCAGCGGCCCTCACGCTCACCGCTCCCTCCGCCGCGCAGCAGGCACCGGCGCCGGCCGCCGAAATCCCGTCACCGGGCGAGATCGCGGCGGCCGCGCCGGCGAAGGACTGGATCGCGATTCCTGCGTCGGACCTGCTGGTGATGGACCTCGCACCGGACGTGAAGGGCAAGCCGCGCCGCGTCGTCATCCAGCTGATGCCCGCCCCGTTCAGCCAGGGGTGGATCGGCAATATTCGCAAGCTCGCCGCCGCGCATTGGTGGGACGGGACGAGCGTCAACCGGGTGCAGGACAATTATGTCGCGCAATGGGGCGATGCGACCGAGAAGAAGGCGTTGCCCGACGGTTTGGCAGTGGTGCCGGAATCGAATTATTTGGCCAGCGGCAGGGCTTTCCCCATCAAGGTTGTTTTGCGACGTCAGAATCGAAAGGACGCTTATACCGGTGCGGCCGTACCCTTGCTTGGGTGGCCGATTGCATTGGACAAGGGCAGCGCTTGGCCCGTCCATTGTTACGGCATGGTCGGCGTTGGCCGTAATATGTCACCCGACACCGGATCGGGCGCCGAACTCTACACCGTCATCGGCCATGCGCCGCGCCATCTTGACCGCAACATAGCGCTTGTCGGGCGCGTGATCAGCGGCATCGAATATCTGTCGAGCCTGCCGCGCGGGACGGGGGCACTCGGCTTTTATGAAACCGAAGCCGAGCGGGTGCCGATCGCGTCGATCCGGATCGCGACCGACCTGCCGTCCGCCGACCAGCCGAAATTCGAATATCTGTCGACCGAGAGCGACAGCTTTGCAAAATATGCCGATGCGCGGGCGAACCGGCGCGATCCGTTCTTCATCAAGCCCGCCGGCGGTGCCGACATCTGCAATATCCCGGTCCCGGTGCGCGCGGCGAAATAGCAGGCGTGGAAAGCTTCACCACAACCACACCGCTGTGGCGCTGGCAATCGGCGACGGCGCCCGCCGCCTGGTTTTTCCTGACGATCGACGGCGAGGTCGCCGACGGCATTCGCGTTGCGGCGATGTCGGGGCAATGGCTCGACAAGCGCGGCGGATTCGGGTCGGCGCGGGTCGCGGTTACGATCGGCGATACAAGCTGGAACACCTCGGTCTTTCCGCACAAGGAAAGCGGCGGCTGGATTCTTCCGGTGAAGGCCGCGGTGCGCAAGGCCGAGGGGATCGCCGAGGGCGACGACGTGACGGTGACCGTCAGTCTTTAGGCGGGGTTTCGGTCCGGGTTTCGCGCGCCTGCGCCTTTCGTTTGCGCAGATTTTCGCGCAGTGCTTCGGCCAGACGGCGTTCGCGTTCGAGGTCGGCGGGGGAGGGGGGCTTGCTCACGCCATCGTCCATGCCCGTGAAATCGGCAAAGCGTCAAGCCTATCGCCTTGACAGGCGGCAGAGGCCCCGCCATAGGCCGCGCCTGCCCAGCGAACACGCGTTCGCGGCGGCCCGGTTGCTGCTGTAGCTCAGTGGTAGAGCGCGTCATTGGTAATGACGAGGTCGACAGTTCAATCCTGTCCAGCAGCACCATTTTCCTGACATCGACGTTCAGCTTTACGGCGGCGCACCTCGCGGCCTAGAGTCGCGGGCGTGCCGCGTCCGGCGGCATCGACGGGGAGAAGCATGGCGGACAGCGACGATCGGATGCGGGACGGCAATCGCTGGTCCTTTCTGGCGATCCTGATCGCGATTTCGATCGCCTTTGCGGTGGTCCTGTTGCCGTTCGCCGCCGCGATCCTGTGGGCGGTGATTGCCGCCATCCTGTTCGAGCCGCTCTATCGTCGCCTGCTGACGAAGATGCCCCGGCGGCGCAACGGCGCCGCGCTGCTGACCATTCTGCTGATCCTGGCGATGGTCATCCTGCCCGCGTCCATCCTCGCCGTCGCGCTGATCAACGAAGCCGCCGCCGTCTATCAGCGCATCCATTCGGGGGCGATCGACCCGACGCTTATCTGGACCAACTTTCGCGCCGGCATGCCCGAATGGCTGGCATCGTGGGTCGACCGCATCGACCTGGGCAATATCGCGACCGCGAAGAGCATTTTGGGCGGCGGAGCGGCCGATGGCGTCCGCGCGATCCTGGGGCAGGCGCTGTCGATCGGACAGAGCCTCTTCGGATTGCTGATCAACCTGATGGTGATGCTCTATCTCGCCTATTTCCTGATCCGCGACGGGGAGAGCCTGCAACAGAGCATCCGGCGTGCGATGCCGCTGCGCACCGACCATCTCGAACTGCTCGCCAGTCGTTTCGTCGTCGTGGTTCGCGCCACAATCAAGGGCAGCATCGTCGTCGCGATCCTGCAGGGGCTGATCGGCGGGATCGTGCTGTGGGCGCTGGGGATCGAGGCGGCGCTGTTGTGGGGGGTGCTGATGGGCGCGGCCTCGCTGCTTCCCGCGGTCGGGACGGGGCTGGTCTGGGTTCCGATGGCGCTCTACCTGCTGTTCACCGGGCAAATATGGCAGGGGCTGGTGCTGGTGCTGTGCGGGTTGTTCGTCATCGGGATGGTCGACAATGTGCTGCGCCCGGTGCTGGTCGGACGCGAGACCCGCATTCCCGATTATGTCGTGCTGATCACCACGCTCGGCGGGCTCCAGCTTTTCGGGTTTCACGGCATCGTGATCGGCCCGGTGATCGCCGCGATGTTCATCGCCGTATGGGACATTGCGACGACCATGCGCGGCGAATCCGCTACCAGCCCGGCCTGACCGCTCAGATCTTCGCCGCGAGCAGCCAGTCGTGGAACAGCTTCACCGCCGGCTGGCGCAGCGCGCGCGGGCGGCAGACGAACCAATAGCTGTACGGGCTGTCGACGTCGAAATCGAACAGGCGGATGAGCCGCGGGTCGTGCGCGTCGTCGAGATGATGGCCGTGCATGAAGGCGACGCCGATGCCCTGCGCCGCGGCCTCGAGCATCAGCGGCCCCGAATCGAAATAGTCGATCCCGGCGGGCTCGAGATAGGGCATGCCGATCGCCTTTTTCCATTCGGTGAAGGTTTCGGGCATTTCGCGATGGACGAGGATCGTCAGGCGCTGGAACTGTTCGGGGACCGTGATCGGACGGCCCGTTTCGGTCAGCGTCCGCGACGCGATCGGGAACACCTTGTCCTGGTCGAGCCGCGCCGCATAGAGCGCGGGGTCGATCGTGCGGGCGAGCGCGATCGCGGCGTCGATCCCTTCGCCCAGCCGCGCCTCGGCGTGCGACATGGTGTCGATGTCGATATGCAGTTCGGGATGTTGTTGCCGGAGTTCGGGCAGGCGCGGGAACAGGCGCTGCTGGGCAAAGAGCGGCAGGACGTTGAGGTGCAGCCGCATCGACGCGTCGGGGCTGCTCGCCTGCACCACCACCGCGCGCAATTCGTCGAGGATCGGCGACAATTGGTCCTGCAGCGCGCGTCCCGCTTCGGTCAGCCGCAATCCATGGTGGTGGCGATCGAACAGCGGTCGGCCGACGGCATGTTCGAGCGTCTGGATGCGCCGCGACAACGCGGGCATCGACAGGCCGAGTTCGCTCGCCGCGGCCTTGACCGTTCCGTGCCGGGCAACCTCGAGAAAGGCTTCCATGCTGCTGAGGGGAGGGAGACGTGGCATATCGTGTGTCCATGATAGTGACATGACAGTGCTGCCCATGCCAACAATTTTTGTGCGCTGCGGCATAAGTCCCGCTTGGCCGGCGTGTATCCAAAGGGGTCGCAAAACGGGAACCGGCGTCCTATCTTCGCCGTTCTGACCATTTTGCGGGAGACACGCCTTGGCCGAAGCAGCGGTAAAAGAAAAACAGGTCAAATTGCAGGTGGCGAACGCCCGCGCCGAAGAAAGCGGTGGCGGCATCGCCCGTATTCCGCGCGCGGCGATGGCCGAACTGGGCGTCACCGAGGGCGATATCGTCCAGATCAGCGGCAAGCGCGACACCGCGTCGCGCGTCGTGCTGCCCTATGCCGAGGACGAGGGACTCGATGTGATCCGCCTCGACGGCCTGCAGCGCGCCAATGCCGGTGCGGGTGCGGGCGACATGGTGGCGCTGACCCGCGTCGAAACGCGTCCCGCGACGCGCGTGGTGTTCGCCCCGGCGCAGGAAAATCTGCGGCTGCAGGGATCGGCGAACGCGCTGAAACGCAGCTTTTTCGGCCGTCCGCTGGTGGCCGGCGATACCGTGGCGACCGCCGGGCAGCAGCGCTTGCCGTCGGGCGACATGCCGCCGCAATTGCGGCAGATGCTCAACGCGCCGGCCTATGCGCTCGCCGAAGTTCGCCTGATCGTCGTATCGGCCGCCCCGAAGGGCGTCGTCTTCATCGACGAGAATACCGAGATCGAGCTGCTCCCCGAATATCAGGAGCCGCAGGATGCGCGGCGCACCGACGTCACTTATGACGATCTGGGCGGGCTGGGCGAGACGATCGACCAGTTGCGCGAGATGGTCGAGCTGCCGCTGCGTTACCCTGAACTGTTCCGCCGCCTCGGCGTCGATCCGCCGCGCGGGGTGCTGCTGCACGGGCCGCCGGGCACCGGCAAGACGCGGCTGGCGCGCGCGGTCGCCAACGAGAGCGATGCGCAATTCTTCCTGATCAACGGGCCCGAGATCATGGGGTCCGCCTATGGCGAGTCCGAAAAGCGGCTGCGGGACGTGTTCGAGGCTGCGACCAAGGCCGCTCCGTCGATCCTGTTCATCGACGAAATCGATTCGATCGCGCCGAAACGCGGACAGGTAACCGGCGAGGCCGAAAAGCGCCTTGTCGCGCAGTTGCTGACGCTAATGGACGGGCTGGAACCGCGCACCAACCTGGTCGTGATCGCGGCGACCAATCGTCCCGACGCGATCGACGAGGCGCTGCGGCGTCCGGGCCGCTTCGACCGCGAAATCGTCATCGGCGTCCCCGACGAAAGCGGGCGGCGCGAGATTTTGGGCATCCACACGCGCGGTATGCCGCTGGCCGAGGATGTCGACCTGGGCGAACTGGCGCGCACGACCTTTGGCTTTGTCGGCGCCGATATGGCGGCGCTGACCCGCGAGGCGGCGATCGAGGCGGTGCGGCGGATAATGCCCAAGCTCAACCTGGAGGAGGGGACGATCCCGCCCGAGGTGCTGGAGGAGCTTCGCGTCACGCGCGAGGACTTCAACAATGCGCTGAAACGCGTGCAGCCGTCGGCGATGCGCGAGGTGATGGTGCAGGCGCCCAAGACGCGCTGGAGCGACATCGGCGGGCTCGACGCGGCGCGCGACAAGCTGATCGAGGGGATCGAACTGCCGCTGAAGAACCCCGAGGCGTTCCGGCGGCTCGGCATTCGTCCGGCCAAGGGCTTCCTGCTCTATGGCCCGCCGGGCACGGGCAAGACGCTGCTCGCCAAGGCAGCGGCGCGCGAATCCGACGCCAACTTCATCTCGATCAAGTCGTCCGACCTCTTGTCGAAATGGTATGGCGAGAGCGAGCAGCAGATCGCGCGGCTGTTCGCCCGCGCTCGCGCCGTCGCGCCGACGATCATCTTCATCGACGAACTCGACAGCCTGGTGCCCGCGCGCGGCAGCGGCACGTCGGGCGAGCCGCAGGTGACCGAACGCGTCGTCAACACGATCCTCGCCGAGATGGACGGGATCGAGGAGATGCAGTCGGTCGTCGTGATCGGGGCGACCAACCGGCCCAATCTGATCGACCCGGCGCTGCTCCGTCCGGGGCGGCTCGACGAGTTGATCTATGTGTCGGTGCCCAATGCCGAGGGGCGCAAGCGCATCTTGGAAATCCAGACCGGCAAGATGCCGCTGGCGGACGATGTCGACCTGTCGGTGCTCGCCGAGAAATCGGACCGCTTCACCGGCGCCGATCTGGAGGATTTGACGCGCCGTGCCGGCCTCGCCGCGCTCAAGCGGTCGATCGACAGCGATACGGTGACGATGACGGACTTCGACACCGCGCTCAAGGATACGCGCGCCTCGGTCACCGAGGCGATGGAGAAGGATTATGAAAAGATCCAGGGCGAGATCAAACAGAACGCGATGAGCGTCGACCCGATCGGTTTTTTCGCGCCCGGCATGCTCAAGCCGGTGCGCGAGCGCAAGCACGACGAGTCGACCGACTGAATTGCCCCTAGCCCCGAACCGACAGGCTCGGGGCTAGGGTTCGTGGGCGATACCGAAGGCCTGGTCCTGCCGCAGCGCCTTCCATCCCCAGAGGACCAGCCAGCCGCAGAATCCGGCCATCAGGCCGTAGGCGACCATCGGGTGCCAGTTATAGAGCAGCACGCCGATCGCGGGCGAAACGATATAGGCCGATCCGTTGATCGATGCGGTCATGCCCGCGACGGCGCCCTGGTCGCGGCGCGGCACGGCGAGCGACGAGCCCGCAGTAAAGCCCGGGCGGAACAGCCCGAAACCCAGCGAAGCGGTGGCGAAACCGATGACGATGCCGTGCAGATCCTGTGCGAGGCCGGTCATCAATATGCCGCCGATGGCGAGCGTCGCGCCCCACAGCACGGTAGGGCGGGGGGTCAGCCTGAACAGCGGGATCAGCCCCCATTGGGCAAGCAGGGTCGCGAAGGCGCCGGCCATCAGCACGATCCCGGTCATCGCCGCCCCTTCGTCGGGGCGAAGGCGCAGTTCGAGCCGGTCGAGGATCAGGAAGCCGATGACGCCGAGCATCATCGCCTGCGCCTGTCCGCCGAAAAAGCCTGCGAGCAGCCAGGGGCGCACGCGCCGGTCGTTCCAGCTCAAGGGTTCCTGTGGCGGCAGGTCGGGTTCATTCTCGTCTTCGGCGGTGGGTTCGGAAGGGCCCGCCGACAGCGGGTAGGACGCGATCGCGCCGCGCGCGGCGAAGCGCGGGATGTCGTTGGGCAGGCGCCAGCGCAGCATGACCAGCACGATGATTCCGATCAGCGCGAACACCAACAGGGGGCCCGCCAACCCGACGATGGGCAGGATGAAGAAGGGCGCGATCGCCGGGCCAATGACGGTGCCGAGACCGAAGGACGAGGAGACGAGCGACAGGGCCTGGGTGCGCTCTTCCGGGTCGGTGCGCGCCGCGACATAGGCCTGTACCGCCGGCGGCGCGGCCGAGCCGAAGCCGCCATAGAGGCTGCGGAAAAGCGCGAAGAGGATGAAGGTGGTGCCGGCGGCGAGCCAGCCCATCAGCCCGGACCAGAGGACGAGCCCGCACAGCGCCATCGACGACAGGAAACCGATGACGCCGAGCGCCATCAGCGCCTTGCGCCCCCGCTTGTCCGACTGGCGCGCCCAATGCGGCGCGGTGAGCACCCAGAGCAAAGCCGACCAGCTGAACGCCAGGCTGACCCAGACGTCGGGAATATGCAGTTTCGCGCCGATCGCGGGCAGGATCGATTGCATCGCGGTATTGCCCGCGGCGGCGACAAGCATCACCGCGAACAGCACCGCCATGCGGTCGGGGGGGATCGAACGGCTGACATTCGACATTCCCGGCTCCCCCTCTTTTGCATAAGTCGTTGGCCCGATTGTCCTACACGGCCTGTCCCGTCTGTCCAGCGACGGAACGTGGGCGGGGATTGTCAAGCGCACTCTTTCCTTGCGCCGCGCGCCCGATTTTGCCACGCCTCAAGGGTCCGCAACAACGCGAAAGCCATCATGTCCAATCCCCGGGCGCAGGCCCAAGAACAAAAGGTTCCCTTGATCAAACGGATCAGGGACCGCGCGCGGCGCTTTTTCGGGCCGTGGGGCATGTTCGTGAAGGGCTTCATCAAGCATCCGGTGATGGTCGGGTCGATCGTGCCGTCGTCGCCGACGCTGATCCGCCACATGCTGAAGCCGGTGGACTGGAAGAACACCAAATTGTTCGTCGAATATGGTCCCGGCGTCGGCACCTTTTGCCGCCCGGTGCTCGAACGGATGGCGGGCGATGCGACGCTGATCGCGATCGACACCAATGAGGATTTCATCGACTATCTGCGCAAGGACATCCGCGACAGCCGCTTCATCGCGGTGCACGGATCGGCCGCCGACGTCGAGGAGATCATTCGCGCCCATGGTTTCGACCATGCCGACTATGTCCTGTCGGGCCTGCCTTTCTCGACCCTGCCGGCAGGTGTCGGACCGGCGATCGCGGCGGCGACGCACCGCGCATTGCGCCCCGGCGGCGCCTTCCTCGTCTACCAGTTCCGCGCCCGCGCGCGCGATTTCCTCGCGGCGCATTTCGCGCGCATCGACAATGCCTTCGAATGGGTCAACGTCCCGCCCTGCTTCCTGTTCTGGGGCTGGAAGGACTGAGGATCAGATCTCGGTCTCGGGATCGATCTCGCCAAGCCCGAAGTTGAGCCGGCGCGTCACCGTATAATCGACCACCCCGACCACGAACCAGGCGAGCGTCCAGCGCAGCCGGGTCAGCCAGCTCGCGCGCGCCTTGTGGCGCTTGCGCGTGATGACCTCGCAGTCGGGCTTTTGCCGGGTGACGAAATCGCGCATCTGCGCCGCGAATCCGGCGTCCTCGATACGCAGCATCACCTCGACGTTCACGAACAGGCTGCGCATGTCGAAATTGGCGGTGCCGACGTGCACGACATTGTCGATGACGATCAGCTTCATATGCAGTCGGCACGGCTGATATTCCCAGATCGCCGCCCTTTTTCGCAGCAAGTAGCCATAGAGCAGCCGCGAGGCGCCGATCGTCGCGGGATTGTCGGACTTCGCCGACATGATGAAGCGTGTCCGTCCGCGCCGCGCGACCTTGCCCAGCCGCCGCAACATGCCCTGCCCGGGCGAGAAATAGGCCATCACCATATCGAGCCGACGCGCACCCTCAAGGTCGGTACGCACCGCGCGTGCCCAGGGCGACAGCCGCTGGGTCGGGCCGCCGACGAGCCAGGTCACCGGCCCGCTGTCCACCGGCCATTCGCGGATCAGGCGGCGCAGCGCGAGCAGCTTGCCGTCGTCGTTGACGGTGTAATCGTGGATCTCGGCGAACCAGTCGACCATCCGCGCCACCGAGGGCCCGCGCACGACGATGCCAAGGTCGAACCAGCAATGGGTGTCGCGGCGGCTGAGATAGGGGTCGGCGATGTTGAAACCGCCGGTCACCGCGACCTCCTCGTCGACCAGTAACAGCTTCTGGTGATTGCGGATGAGATAGGTCGAACGCCAGTGGCGCGAAAAAAAGGTCACGCCGCCGCCAGCGTCGCGCAACGGGGCGAAGACGGCGTCGGCGGTGTCCGACGAGCCGAAGCTGTCGATCACGGCGCGAACGCGCACCCCGCGTTTCGCCGCCATCGTCATCGCGTCGAGAATCCGCGTGCCCGCGCCGTCGTGCCGGAAGATGTACATGACCAGGTCGATGCTGCGGATCGCGCCGTTGATCAGCGCCAGCAGCCGTTCGAGCCGTTCCGCCCCGTCGAAGATGACCTCCAGCCGGTGGCCGGCGACGTCGGCGCGCAGCGTCTGGAGTTCGCTGGCGGGGACGGGGTCGGCGATCATGCCATCGCTCATAGGACGGCCGCGACGGTGGGGGCAAGGGCAGGGGATTCGTTGACATTCGTCGGGCCGCCTGCTAGCGCGCAGCGCTTGCCGCCATGCCTCCGGGCTGGCCTCTCCTCGATCAAGGAAAACACATGGCCCGCGTTACCGTCGAAGATTGCGTCGACAAAGTTTCCAACCGTTTCGACCTGGTTCTGCTCTCGGCGCACCGCGCCCGCGAAATCTCGGGCGGCTCGGAGCTGACCATCGACCGCGACCGCGACAAGAACCCCGTCGTCGCGCTGCGCGAGATCGCCGAACAGACCGTGCGCCCGAAGGATCTGTCGGAAGCGCTGACCATATCGTTGCAGAAGGTTGTCGTCGACGACGACGATACGCCCGATGAAATCAGCTCGATCAGCCGCTCGGCCGAAGCCCTGCGCCTCACCGCCGCCGCGCCGCCGCGCAGCCCCGCAGGCGGCGGCAGCGACTTCGAATAAGTCGAAGCGACATTGGATCACCAAGGGGGCCGCGGGAAACCGCGGCCCTTTTTGTTGGGTGAAAATGATGCCTGCTTGCGACCGATTGCGGACAGGCTGCCTTCAAAGTCCCGTTCGTGTCGAGCGAAGTCGAGACACCCCATAGGCGTGCACGACCCATGGGTGTCTCGACTTCGCTCGACACGAACGGAAACAAGAGGCGGTCTGGAAACCATCCCATAGCGGCCAACCCAGCTAAGAGAGTTCTTTCAACTCCGCCACCCGGATCGCCTTCGACGCCAGCATCGGCTCGATGATCCGCGCGATCCGCGCCGCGCGTGGGGACTTCACCGCGATGTTGAACAGGCTGTTGGCGATCACGTCGGCGATCTGGACGCCGTCGCTGCGCTTGCTGTCGGCGAGCGAGGCGCGGCCCCATTGCCCGAGGCCAGCCTGGATTTCCGCGCGGACGTGCGACAGGATCTTGGGGTCGTAGCGCCCGTCGTCGATGACGACGTCGGTGCACACGCCGCCGGTCTCGGGCAGCCAGTGGCCGACTGCGCTGTTGAGCAATGCGCCATAGAGAGCGAGGTCGCTCGGCATGGTGCCGTCCGCGTTTTTCGCAAGCGTATCGCGCTCAGCCACCGCGACCCAGGCGCGGCCGCCGGCTCGGTCGAACAGTTCGAGCAGATAGGCGCGCTCGACGACCGAGATGCGGCTGCCTTTCAGTTCGCCGCGCAGCCCGGTGACGCCGCGAAAACGCTTGTGGATGTCCGCCGCCGCTTCGGGCGTCAGCATCACCGCGGCGAAGGTCATCGCGCCCGCGTTGAGTCCGCCCGATTCATCGCAATAAATGGTCATGCCCGCAGCCTAGCGGACGATGCCGAAAAAGGTCACCTTCTTGACCGCGCCCGCCGCCAGCGGTTCGGGCAGGACCCATTGGACATGGGTGACGTCGTCGGCGGTCGCCGGACGTGCCGCCGCGCCAGCCACCGGCACCGTCAGCCCGGCAAGGGTCCCATAGGTCTTGCCGCCGTCGATCGAGACCGAAAATCCCGCCATATCGTCGGTGCTGGCGAAGCGCACCTCGGGCGGGATCGGGTTGACGAATTTGAGGCCGGCGGCGGATTCGCTGGTCTGGTTGTCGAGTTGCAGCGTGAAGCGCAGCCGGTCGCCGGGAACGACGGTCTCGGGTGCTGAGAAACTGATCTTGCGCTGGCCCTCGGCGCCGGTCGTCACGGTCTCGACCTCGACATTCTGGCTGAACTCGACGCGCTGGAACGCCTGCACCGGACTGGCGAGCGCGAACATCGCCGCGACGCCGAGGCCGAACCGCGGCAGGCCGAACTTCTTGCGCTTCATTCCCAAACCCCCACCGACGGAAATTTACGCACCCTGCGGATTGACGTCGCCGAAGGGGCGCGGTTTGCGCTTGATCTGCGGCAGCGAGCCGGCGTGGCCCGACACCGGGGTGCCGTGCTTGCTCTGGTCGTCCTCGCGACCGATGTCCTCGCCCTTGATCGCGCGCTTCGATTCCTCACCCGACAGCGTCTCATATTCGAGCAGCGCGGCGGCGAGCAGGTGAAGCTCGTCGAGATTGTCGGTGAGCACCTTGCGCGCGACATTCTCGCCTTCCTCGACGAGGCGGCGGACTTCGGCGTCGATCAGCCGCGCGGTGTCTTCGGACATATTCTGCGCGCGCGACACGCTGTGGCCCAGGAACACCTCGTCCTGGTTGTCGCGATAGCGCAGCCAGCCGAGCTTTTCGGACATGCCATATTCCATGACCATCGAGCGCGCCATGTCGGTCGCCTGCTGGATATCGTTCGACGCGCCGGTGTTGAGCTCATCCTTGCCATAGATCAGCTGCTCGGCGATGCGGCCACCGAAACAGAGCGCGAGCCGCGCCTTCATCTGCTTCATGTTGGTCGAATAGCGATCACGCTCGGGCAGGTTCCAGGTCACGCCCAGCGCACGGCCGCGCGGGATGATCGTCACCTTGTGGAGCGGGTCGCAGCCTTCGACGTGCAGCGAGACGAGCGCATGGCCGGCCTCATGATAGGCGGTCGACTTCTTCTCGTCCTCGGTCATCACCATCGAACGCCGCTCGGCGCCCATCATGACCTTGTCCTTGGCTTCCTCGAATTCGTCGCTGGCGATCAGGCGTTTGCCCTTGCGCGCTGCGAGCAGTGCGGCTTCGTTGCAGAGGTTGGCCAGATCGGCGCCCGAGAAGCCCGGCGTACCGCGCGCGACGCGGCGCAGATCGACGTCGGGCGCGAGCGGTTTCTTGCGCGTGTGGACCTCAAGGATCTTCTGGCGACCCTCGATGTCGGGGCGCGGCACGACGACCTGACGGTCGAAGCGGCCCGGACGCAGCAGCGCGGGGTCGAGCACGTCGGGGCGGTTGGTCGCGGCGACGATGATGATACCCTCGTTCGCCTCGAAGCCGTCCATTTCGACGAGCAGCTGGTTGAGCGTCTGTTCGCGCTCGTCATTGCCGTTGCCGAGCCCGGCGCCGCGATGGCGGCCGACGGCGTCGATTTCGTCGATAAAGACGATGCACGGCGCGTTGCGCTTGGCCTGTTCGAACATGTCGCGGACACGGCTGGCGCCGACGCCGACGAACATTTCGACGAAGTCCGAGCCCGAAATGGTGAAGAAGGGCACGCCCGCCTCGCCGGCGATCGCGCGGGCGAGCAGGGTCTTGCCGGTGCCGGGCGAGCCGACGAGCAGCGCGCCCTTGGGAATCTGGCCGCCAAGCTTTGAGAATTTGGTCGGGTCTTTCAGGAACTCGACGATTTCCTCGAGCTCCTCGCGCGCCTCGTCGATGCCGGCGACGTCGTCGAAGGTCACCTTGCCCTGTTTCTCGGTGAGCATCTTGGCGCGCGACTTGCCGAATCCCATCGCGCCCGAACCGTTGTTCTTCTGCACCTGGCGGAAGACGAAGAAGGCGATGCCGAGAATCAGCAGGAAGGGCAGCGACTGGATCAGCAGATAGACCCAGATATTGCCGGTTTCGGTCGGCTTGCCGTCATATTTGACATTGTTGTCGTTGAGCAGCTTGAGCAGGCTGGGATCGGGCACCAGGTTGGCGCTGAACCGTTCGTTGTTCGTCAACGTGCCCGTGGCGCGCTCTTCGGTCAGCACGACATCCTTGACCGTGCCTTCCTGCACCTTCTGGCGGAATTCGGAGTAGGTCAGCGGGGTCCCCGCGGGCTGCGACGCGCCGCCGAACATCGAGGCGACGAGGAGCATGGCGAGCAAGATGCCGCTCCAAATCATCACGCTCTTCATCCAGGGGTTGCCCTGCGGTTCCTTGTCGTCCTGCATCGGAAACTTTCCAAATATCGCGCACGTCGCGCATCAACCCTGCCAAGATAGGATAATCGCGTTAAATGACAATGAGCCAAAGGCGGTTATTTGCGGGCTTTCCGGCGCGGCGCGGCGGAAATACGCCAGATGGTGCCGGCGAGGCCCGGAACCGCATCGATCAGCAGCGCCCCCACCATCGCGCGCCGCCCATTCTTCATCGCCGTGACGACCCCGTCGAGCGAGGCGCCGCGTAGCGCAAGACCGCCGTCGTTGGCGCGCAGCCGCTGGGTTACGACCCGGCGGAAAATCTCCGGCGGATAGCCTTCGTCGCGGATCACCGCGATGTCGGAGGCGTCGGGCCAGGAGGCGATCAGCCGTTCGACCGCCCAGTCGATCGCGTCGTCGGCCTCGGCCAGCCAGTCGGCCGAACGCGACGCCGCCTCGACGTCGAGCAGCTTCTGCGAGGCGAGGGCATGACGCAGCCGGGCACGGTCGAAACGGCTGTCGCTGTTCGACGGATCGTCGACGAAGGGAAGGTCCTCGTCGAGCGCGATGCGGACCAGTTCGTCGTGCCGCCAATGAAGCAGCGGACGCAGAATAGTGCCGTTCCTGGCGCGGATCGACGCCAGCCCGCCGACGCCGCTGCTGCGGTTGAGCCGCATCACGATCGTTTCGAGCTGGTCGTCGGCATGATGCGCGGTGAGGATGTGGCCGAGCCCCTCGTCCTTGCGCCACTGTTCGAGCAAGCGATAGCGTTCGGTGCGCGCCGCCGCCTGCTGCGACCCCTTGATCGGGGTCGGCGGGGTCAGCGTGGCATGCGGGATGAGTTCGCGCGCGCAAAAGCCAGCGACCATGCGGGCTTCCTCGTCGGAACCCTGTCGCAGGCCGTGATCGACGGTCGCCGCGCGCACCTGCCCGGGCAGCAGGCTGGTCATCAGCCAGAGCAGCGCCATCGAATCCGGCCCGCCCGATACCGCGACGCCATAGCTGCGCTGCTGCCAGTCCGGACCGACGAGCGACGCCAGCTGGCGCCCCAGCCGGTGGACGGCGTCGGCCTCAGCAGCCGGCTTTTGTTTTTGCGGCGGCAGCATCGGTACGCACATCCTGCGGAGCCTTGTCGCCATAGACTTCCTCGAGCTCGCGGAAAGCCTTGCAGGCGTCGGCCTTGCGGCCCAGCTTGTCGAGTGCGACCCCCATGTACATCAGGCTGTGCGGGGCGCGGGCGCCGCTCGGCCGATCCTTGTAATTGTTATAGAAGGCGACCGCGGCGAGGCTCGGCTTGCCTTCGTCGAGATAGGTGCGGCCGAGCAGATTCTGCGCGAAGCTGGCGAGGCGGTGCTGCGGCCATTTGGCGACGACGTCCTTCAGCTGGGTCTGCGCCTCGGGATAGAGCTTCGCCTCCCACAGCCGGTAGCCATAATTATAGGCATCGTCGGTTTCGTTTCCCGTCGCCGGGATCTCGACCTTCTTCACCAGCGCGAGGCGCGCGGCGCTCGCGGCGGGTGCCGCCGGGGTCGCCGCAGGCTTTTTCACCGGCGCGGCGGCGGTGGTGGTGGCGGGCTTCGTCGTCGAGGCGGTCGTCGTCGCGGGCGGCTTGGCGGCCGTCGTGACAGGCAGGCTCGCGGGCGTCGTCTCGACCGTCGGCGGCGGCGCGGCGAAGCGCTTGTCCATCTCGGCCTTGTAGGCGGTGAACTGTTTTTCGAGTTCGCGCAGCTGGAACGCGTTCTGCTCGGTCTGGCCCGTCAGCGTCTGCAGCTGGTTTTCGAGTGCGTCGACACGTGCGGTGAGGTCGATCACCGGCGCGCTGCTCTTCACCCGGTCGCCGGCGACATTGTCGGGTGCGATCTCGCCTTCGAAAAAGGCGGGGCTGCCGCCCGGAAACACCGAGCGCTGTACCGCGCGCATTTCCTTTTCGAGCCGGTCGACGCGCTTGCCGATCGTGTCGTCCTGCGCGTGCGCGGCACCGGGAAGCGAAACCAGCAGCGCGGCGGCCGCGGTTCCCAGAAAATAGTTACGCATCGTCATCTGCCTTTTCGGCTCCCACACCCGATTAACCATTACCTGGCTCATAACGCGCCAAGGGCCGCTTGCGCAAACCCAATTCGGCGCGGCGACCTTTCAGCCCGGCGGACCGGGGCGCCGCTCAGCGCTTCGTCGCCACCGGCGGGATGGTTTGCGCCGCCCCCGCGCCGTCGGCGCGCGCGACCAGATCGGCGGGCTTGAGCGAGATATTCTTGACCAGCGTATCGGCGGGTCCGACCGCACCGATGTCGCGGCCGCCGACGGTGACCTTCAGCGCCTGCGGAATGCTGGTGCGCAGCGTGAACTGCTGAACATAGGCCGCCGGCACCTCATAGGTTTCGCCCGCGTCGAGGGTGCGCCAATTCTCGGTCTTGCCGGTCGCATCGTCGAAGCCGATCCACACTTCGGACAGGCCGGTCAGCACGACCGGCGCATCGGCGGGGACGGACTGGCCCGGCGCGGCGGCTTTCGGCGTCGGCGCGGTGCCGGGCGCGGTCGCCGGGGCCTCGGAGTTGTCGGCGGCCTGATTCTGCGCCGCGATCAGCGCCTCGTCGGGTTCGACCGACAGGAAGCGCCAGATCCCATAAGCGGACCCGAGCAGCAGCGCGACGATGACCAGGGTCCAGGCGAGCCGGGCGGTCGGCAGGCGCGCCGGGTCGGTCGGTTCATAGGCTTCGTAAAGCGGGCGCGAACCATAAGCGTCTTCTTCGAGCTCGCGGCGGATGGCCGCGCCGATCTCGGCCTCGGGCAGGTCGACGGCGCGGGCATAGGCGCGCGCGAATCCGGTCACATAGGTGCGGCCCGGCAGTCCCGAAAACTCGGACTTCTCGATCGCTTCGAGATGGCGCTGGGTGATGCGCGTCCGCGTCGCGACATCGGCGAGCGACAGGCCCACGGCTTCGCGGGCCAACCGCAGCCGGTCACCCGTCCGCGTGATCGCCAGTTCGCCCTGCTCCGGGGCCTCCTCGTCTGCCATCAAAATCTCCGTGCCGGTCGTTTGCAACCCATGTCGACCTTGCGCGCCGTTCATCGCACTGACGGCGCGGCAAAGTCAAATGAAGTTCGGCAAAGGAACGGCTGAAAAGGACGGGAATTACGCCCGTCCGCGCGGCAGGCCGTCAGAGCACATATTTGCTGAGGTCGGTGTCGCCGACGATGTCGGAAAGCTGGCTGTCGACATAGGCGGCATCGATGTCGATGACCGTTCCGCCGCGGTCCTCGGCGGTGAAGCTGATTTCCTCGACCAGCCGTTCCATGATCGTCTGCAATCGCCGCGCGCCGATATTCTCAACCTTCTCGTTGACGTCGGCGGCGAGCTTCGCGACGCGCGCGATGGCATCGGGCGTGAAGTTCAGCGTCACGCCCTCGGTCGCGATCAGCGCGCTATACTGTTCGGGCAAACCTGCCTTGGTTTCGGTGAGGATTCGGACGAAATCCCCCTCGGTCAGGGCGCCGAGTTCGACCCGGATCGGCAGGCGACCCTGGAGTTCGGGGAGCAGGTCGCTCGGCTTGGCGACATGGAAGGCCCCCGAGGCGATGAACAGGATATGGTCGGTCTTCATCGGCCCATATTTGGTCGCGACGGTCGTGCCTTCGATCAGCGGCAGCAGGTCGCGCTGGACGCCCTCGCGGCTCACCGATCCGCCGCGCACGTCGCTGACCGCGATCTTGTCGATCTCGTCGAGGAAGACGATACCGTTCGCCTCGGCGTCGGCGAGCGCGATGCGCGCGACATCGTCCTGGTCGAGGCGCTTGTCCTGCTCCTCCTCGATCAGCCGCGTCGCGGCCTCGATGACCTTCAGCTTGCGGCGCTTCTTGGGCGCACCACCCATCGCCTTGCCGAGCATGTCGGACAGGTTGATCATGCTCATCTGCCCCGGCTGGCCCGGCAGTTCGAACGGCATCGACGGCGCGTCGGAAACCTCGATCTCGACCTCGCTGTCGTCGAGATGGCCTTCGCGGATGCGCTGGCGGAAACTCTGCCGCGTTGCTTCGCTGGCGCCCTTGCCGGTGAGCGCGTCGAGCAGCCGCTCCATCGCGGCTTCCTCGGCGGCGGCGCGCACCGCCTCGCGGCGGCGGTCCTTCTCCAGCCGCACCGCTTCCTCGACAAGGTCACGGGCGATCTGTTCGACGTCGCGGCCCACGTAGCCGACCTCGGTGAATTTCGTCGCCTCGACCTTGATGAAGGGCGCGTCGGCGAGCTTGGCCAGGCGGCGCGAGATCTCGGTCTTGCCGCAGCCGGTGGGGCCGATCATCAGGATATTCTTGGGGCTGACCTCGTCGCGGAGGTCGGGGCCGAGCTGCTGGCGGCGCCAGCGGTTGCGCATCGCGACGGCGACGGCGCGCTTGGCGGCATTCTGGCCGATGATGTGCGTGTCGAGCGCGGCGACGATCGCCTTCGGGGTAAGGGCTTCGTTCATGGGGTCTTATGCCTGGATTTCGATGGTTTCTTGGGTGAACTGGTCGTTGGTATAGACGCAGATGTCAGCGGCGACTTCCATCGCCTTGCGCACCAGCACCTCCGGGTCCTTTTCGTAATCGACCAGCGCGCGGGCGGCCGATAGCGCGAAATTGCCGCCCGAGCCGATCGCGGCGATGCCGCCCTTGGGTTCGAGCACGTCGCCGTTGCCGGTGATGACGAGCGTCACCTCCTTGTCGGCGACGATCATCATCGCTTCGAGGTTGCGGAGATATTTGTCGGTGCGCCAGTCCTTGGCGAGTTCGACCGCGGCGCGCAGCAACTGGCCATTGTGGCGTTCGAGCTTGCTCTCGAGCCGTTCGAACAGGGTGAAGGCGTCGGCGGTCGCGCCGGCGAAACCGCCGATGACGCTGCCGTCGTGCAGGCGGCGCACCTTGCGCGCGTTGGGCTTCATCACCGTCTGGCCCATCGACACCTGGCCGTCGCCGATGATGACGACCTTGTCGGCGCTGCGGGCGGAAAGAATGGTGGTTCCGTGCCAGGGCGCGGCACTATGCGCATGGGGATCGTTCATGCGGCGGATATGGGAGAGTGGGGCGAGGGGTGCAAGGGGAGGGCGGCGATCCTCCCTGTGGCCGGAGGCCATGGGGAGGGGGACCGCGCCCGAGGGGCGTGGTGGAGGGGCAGCGACATCGCGCCATTGCCCCTCCGTCAGCGCTACGCGCTGCCACCTCCCCATCGCTTCGCGACAGGGAGGATTTGACGTTAAGCCACCGCCCGCGGTGCGGGCGCCGTCGTCGGCCATCCCTGATCGGGCCACAGTCCGCGCGTGTCATAAACGATCTTGCCGCTGCGTTCCTCGAGCGGGACCGATTTGAACACGTCATGGTCGACGAGCACGATCATGACGTCACAGTCCGCCAGCGCATCGTCGAGTTCGACGAGTTCGGCGCCGCTGCCGGCGAATTCCATCGGCAGACCCTTGGCAAAGGGTTCGACGATCTGGATGCGCTGGCCGAACTGGCGCGCGAGCGCTGCCGCGACTTCGACCGCCGGGCTTTCGCGGAAATCGTCGATATTGGGTTTGAAGGCGAGGCCGAGCACGCCGATTTTCGCCTGCGGATGGCTTGCGACGAGCGTGGCGGTCGCGGCGATGACGTGCGACGTCTTGGCCAGGTTGACCTCGCGCGCGGTGCGGATAAGCCGGCTTTCGTCAGGCGCGCCATGCACCAGGAACCAGGGGTCGACGGCGATGCAATGACCGCCGACGCCGGGGCCCGGCTGGAGGATGTTGACGCGCGGATGGCGGTTGGCGAGGCGGATCACGTCCCACACATCGACCCCCATCTTGTCGGCGATCATCGACAATTCATTGGCAAAGGCGATGTTGACGTCGCGGTAGCTGTTCTCGACCAGCTTGACCATTTCGGCGGCGCGCGCGGTGGTGGTGACGCAGGCGCCGCGCACGAACTGGCGGTAAAAGGTCATCGCGCGGCGGGCGCAGCGCGGGGTGATACCGCCGATGCAGCGGTCGTTGTCTACCAGCTCGATCAGGATGCGGCCGGGCAACACGCGCTCGGGGCAATAAGCGACGAAGATGTCGGGGGTGCCGGTGCAGCGCCCCGGGACCTTGAGGTCGGGACGCTCGGCGGCGAGCAGTTCGGCGACCTGTTCGGTCGTACCGACCGGCGAGGTCGATTCGAGGATCACGAGATTGCCCGGTTGCAGCACCTTGGCGATGCCGCGTGCGGCGTCGAGGACATAGCTGATGTCGGGGCGATGCTCTTCGTCGTGCGGGGTCGGCACGGCGATGACGAAGGTGTCGGCGGCGACCATGGTGGTCGAGGCGACGAGCGCGCCGCGCGACACGACCCCCTGGACCAGGCCGTCAAGATCGACTTCCTCGATATGCACCTTGCCGTTGTTGACGGTCTCGACGACATGCGCGCTGACGTCGATGCCGGTGACCTTGCAGCCCGAGCGCGCGATCAGCGCGGCGGTCGGCAGGCCGATATAGCCGAGACCGACGACGGTGACTTTCTGTTCGATATCAACGGGCACGCGCGACAATCTCCGCAATCTGGGTGCCAGCCGTGCCGTCGCCGAAAGGATTGTGGGCGCGCGCCATGGCGGCATAGGCTTCGCTATCGTCCAAAAGGCTGAAAATTTCGGAAACGATGCGGTCCTTGTTCGTACCTACGAGCCGCGCGGTGCCGGCTTCGATGCCTTCGGGCCGCTCGGTCGTCTCGCGCATCACCAGCACCGGCTTGCCGAGCGAGGGCGCTTCTTCCTGCACCCCGCCGCTATCGGTCAGCACCAGTTCGCTCGACGCGAGCAGGCGGACGAAATGTGGATAATCGAGCGGATCGATCAGTGCGACATTGCCGAGGGCACCAAGGATCGGCTCCATCGCCGCACGCACATGCGGGTTGGGATGGACCGGAAAGATCACCGCGACGTCGGGGCGTGCCGCGATCGCGGCGATGGCATCGGCGATCGCCTTCATGCCGTCGCCGAAATTCTCGCGCCGGTGCGAGGTGACCGCGACGATGCGCTTGCCCGCGAACCGCGCGAGCAAGGGATCGAGCCCCGCCGCCAGCGATGGCTCCTCGTCGATCCGCGCCTTCGTCGCCAGCAAGGCGTCGATCACGGTATTGCCGGTGATATGGATACTCGCCGCCGGCACATTCTCCGCCCGCAGCGCCGCTGCGGCGGTTTCGGTGGGTGCGAAATGGAGGTCGGCGACCGCGCCGGTGACCTTGCGGTTCACCTCCTCAGGCCAGGGGTGATAGATGTTGCCGCTGCGCAGGCCGGCCTCGACATGGCCGACGGGAATCTTGCGGAAATAGGCCGACAGCGTCGCCGCCATCGTCGTCAGCGTGTCGCCATGGACGAGGATGCGGTCGGGCTTCTCGGCGTCGAACGTCTCGCCCAAACCGACGACCAGCCGCGCCAGCAGCCCGTCGAGCGTCTGGTTCGCCTGCATGACGTCAAGGTCGATGTCGGGCGTGATCCGGGCGATTTCGAGCACCTGGTCGAGCATTTCGCGATGCTGCGCGGTGACGCAGACACGGACGTCGAGCTCCGACTGGCGCCGCAAGGCGTGCACCACAGGGAACATCTTGATCGCTTCGGGACGCGTCCCGAACACCGTCATCACCTTCATTTTTCGCTCTTGCCTCGGCTGTTCATGGCGCTGTCCCTAATTGATTTTGGTTGTTATCCGCTTAACTTCGTGGCGAAACTCGTCAGGGTGTGATCCTTGTCATTGCGATGATCGCCGGTAAATGCCTGAAGCCATGCATCCCGATCGCGGTTCGTGCGTTGCTACGGCGCTGCGGCATAGACCGACGATTTGGGGTAGGGCGTCAGTTTCAATCGGTAAGACCATGTTAAAAAGACTTTTCAGCCGCAAAGCGGCCCCCGAACCCGTAGCCGAAGACTGGCCGCAGGTGCCGTCCGGCACGCGCGTCTATGCCATCGGCGACGTCCATGGCCGGCTCGATCTGCTCGACGCGCTGCTCGCGCGGATCGCCGACGAAAGCGCGCGCGATCCGGCAGATACCGTCCATCTCGTGATGCTCGGCGACCTCATCGATCGCGGCCCGCAATCGGCACAGGTCGTCGAACGGCTGTTGACCAGGCCTTCCGGCATCGACGAACTGCATCTGCTGATGGGCAATCACGAAGAAGCGCTGCTCGAAATCCTCGATGGCGCGCATTCGCAGCTCCCCGGCTGGATCCGCTATGGCGGCGAGCAGGCGCTGCAGAGCTACGGACTTGAAGACTCGACAATTTTCGGCGATAGAGAGGCATTGGTCGCCAAAATCCATGCCGGCATACCGGCTTCGCATGTTCGTTTGTTCCGCTCGATGGTGGATTATGTGCAGATTGGCGACTATCTCTTTGTTCATGCAGGGATTTTCCCCGGGCGCCCGCTCGACCAGCAACAGGTCCACGACCTGCGCTGGATCCGCGAGCAATTTCTCGATGACGACCGGGATCATGGCGTGATGGTCGTTCATGGCCACACGATCACCGCCGACGTCGATTGCCGCGCGAACCGTATCGGCATCGATACCGGTGCCTATCGCAGCGGCATGCTCACCGCGCTCGTCCTCGAAGGGCGGACGCAGCGCTTCCTCAAGACCGGGGAGAGCGTCGCGGCATGATATTGGGGCGAATTTGGGGGGTGGTCGAGGAGCATATCCTCGCGATGCTCGAAACGCTGGTCGGACTCGGCCGCAGCGAGAAGCGCGCGATCCTTATCGTCGCCGACGCACTGCTTTGCGTCGCCGCGGTTCTGGTCGCTTTCTCGCTTCGTCTCGGCCGCTGGGAAATCTTCGATCGCGAGGTCGGGCTGGCGGCGGTCATCGCGCTGTCGAGCTGGCTGCCGATCTTCCTGATGCGCGGCACTTACAGTTCGATCCTGCGCTTCTCGGGCGGGCGTACCATGGTCGGGCTCGGCTACTCGGTCCTCCTCTATTCGATCCCGCTCATCGTCATTTTCGGGATTATCGGGATGACCGGCATCCCGCGGACCCTGGCGTTCATCCAGCCTTTGCTGTTCCTGCTGTTCCTCGCCACCGCGCGTATCATCGCGCGCTACGCTGTCGTCGACCTGCTCAAGCGCCGCGATATCCAGCAGCAGTCGGTCGTGCTCATCTATGGCGCGGGCGAGGCGGGGCAACAGCTTGCGATGGCGCTGCGCGGCGACCCGGGGATGCGGCTCGTCGGCTTCATCGACGACGACCGCAAGATCGAGGGCGAGATCATCGACGGCGTGCCCATCTATTCGCGCCCGAAACTGCCTTATCTGGTCGATAGCTTCGGCGTCACCGACGTGCTGCTCGCGCTGCCCCACGTCACCCGCTCGAAGCGGCGCCGGGTGATGAAATCGCTCGAAGATTGGCCGATCCGCGTCCGTATGCTGCCCAATATGCGGCAGATCATCGACGAACAGGTGTCGGTCAGCGACCTGCGCGACGTCCAGATCGAGGATCTGCTCGGCCGCGATCCGGTGCCGCCGAACCAGTTGCTGCTCGGCCGGACGATCGTCGGCAAGACGGTGATGGTAAGCGGCGCCGGCGGCTCGATCGGCAGCGAACTCTGCCGCCAGGTCGTGACGATGCGCCCCGACCGGCTGATCCTCGTCGAATCGTCCGAATATGGCCTCTATGCGATCGGTCAGGAACTGCAGGCGGTGATCGCCGAATTGCCCGAAGGGCAGCAGCCCGAACTGGTCGAGGAACTGGGCAATGTCACCGATCAGCCCACCGTGCGGCGCCTGCTCGCGCGGTGGCGGCCCGACACGATATTCCACGCCGCCGCCTATAAGCATGTGCCGCTGGTCGAGGCGAACCCGATCGCGGGCATCGGCAACAATGTGTGCGGCACCCTGTTCATGGCGAGCGAGGCCGACCGCGTCGGGGTCACGAACTTCGTGCTGATCAGCACCGACAAGGCGGTGCGCCCGACCAACGTCATGGGCGCCTCGAAACGCGTGTGCGAACTGGTGCTACAGGGATTGGCGGCGCGTGGCAGCAAGACGATCTTCGCGATGGTCCGCTTCGGCAATGTGCTGGGGTCGAGCGGCTCGGTCGTGCCGCTGTTTCGCGAGCAGATCCGGATTGGCGGCCCGGTCACCGTCACGCACCGCGACGTCACGCGTTTCTTCATGACCATCCCCGAGGCCGCGCAACTTGTTATCCAGGCCGGCGCGATGGCCAAGGGCGGTGAGGTGTTCGTGCTCGACATGGGCAAGCCGGTGCGGATCATCGAACTGGCGCGCACGATGATCAACCTGTCGGGGCTGACCGTGCGCGACGAGGACCATCCCGACGGCGACATCGAGATCGCCGAGGTCGGACTGCGCCAGGGCGAAAAACTCTACGAGGAACTGCTGATCGGTGACGATCCCAAGCCGACGAGCCACAGCCGCATCATGCAGGCACGCGAGGCGATGCTCGAATGGGCCGACCTGTCGGCGAAGCTCGACCTGCTGCGCGACGCGATGGACCATGGCCGGGCCGAGGCATGCCTCGACATCCTGCACGACCTCGTCCCCGAATTTCGGCCGCCCGAAGAGGTCAATCGGGCGAGCGCCGACATTCAGGCGCCGCTGGCCGGCTGACGCCCCACCGAACGCGCTGTTGCCCGCACCGGCCCGGTGCGATAGCGCGTGGCGTCCCTCCATGGAGTTTCACCTTTGCCCGCAAATTTCGACGCGCTAGACCAATATATCGACCGGCAGATCGAGGCCGTCGCGGGCTATTTCGGCCATGTCGAATGGGCGGCGATCGACGCGATCGGGCGCTGGCAGGTCGAGGCGGGGATCGAGGGCAATCTCGCCGAAATCGGCGTTCATCATGGCAAGCTCTACTTCATTCTCGCGCTGCTCCGCCAGGCCGGCGAACGTGCGCTCGCGATCGACCTGTTCCAGGATGACGGCCTGAACACCGGTATCCACGCCGGCCGCGACAAGGCCTTTTTCGACAATCGCGACAAACTCGACATCGCGCTCGACGAGCAAGAAATCTGGACCGTCGACACGCTGACGCTGACGCCCGAGGCGCTGCGCGCGCGCATCGGCGACGTCCGGCTGTTCAGCGTCGATGGCGGCCACGCCTATGCGAATGTCGTTCACGACATGCGCCTTGCCGAAGCCGTTCTGGCCGACGATGGTGTGATGATCATCCATGATTTTTTCGGCATCGGCTGGCCCGATGTCTCGGTCGCCGCGATCCATATGCTCACCGAGATGAAGGATCGGCTGCAACCTTTTCTGATCACGCAATATAAATTGTTCGTTGCGCGCCCGGCGGCGGTCGAGCGCTATCGCGCGATGCTTGCGGCTAACCCACGCCTCGCCACCGCGCAAATGTCCGACCGGGCGATGTTCGACAACCCGATCACCCTGCTCAACCTCGCGCGGCGCGACCTGCTCGAGCGGCGGATCAAGCGCAAGCTGGGCTTCTATCCCAAAAAGCTGTGACCGCGCGTCAGCCGGCGAGGACTTCGGCGAGGCGCTCGGCGGGGCAGACGACATATTCGGAGAGCGAAAGGTCGCCATGGATGCCGATCGCCTCGATCGGCGCCAGTTCGAAACCGCCGCCGCGCCCTTCGTGGAGCACTCGCAGCATGCGATAGCCGAGTTCGGCGAAGCGCGCTTCGATGCGGGCCTGCCGCGCGATGCGATCGGTGCGGCCTTCGTCGTAGCAGGGCAGGATTTCCATCGAGATCAGCGGGCGATCGCGCGCGATGACCGGCGCGAGCGCGTCGATGACGTCGGCCTCGGCGCCCTCAACGTCGATCTTGACGAGGCCGACGGGTGCGGCGAGCAGGTCGTCGGGCAGGTCCGATGCGCCGAGGATGGCGACGGTCTTGCGAAAGCTGATCGTTTCGCCGGGTCGGAACCCCTCGACGATCGACGCCGAGGAATCGCCGCTGCGGCCGTTGTAGAGTTCGAGCGTCACGATCCCGCTTCGCGCCCCCAGCCCGGCGGGCACGACGCGGCAATCGGGCCAGCCGTTGGCGGCAAGCAATTCCTCGACATAATGAACGCACACCGGATTGGGTTCGAACCCGACATAGCGGCGGCCCGGATCGATCGCTTTCACTTTGATCAGCGTCTGGCCGAGATTCACCCCGACATCGACGAAGGCGCCGGTCGTCATGCCCATCAACCGGCACAACAGCGCAAGCATCCACGGCTCGGTCAGTTCGGCCATCAGCCCCGCCGACACCGGCACCGCCACCTGGGCCCCTCCGACATGGGCGGAAACATTGCGGTTGAGCCGCGAAAATTGCCCGATCCGGCGCAGGACACGGTTCGCGAAGCGGCTGCTGGCGTTGATCTCCATGCTCATGTCATCGGGTCCTTCAGATCATGACGGCTTTCAGATGGGCGGCGATGCGCTCGGCGTGGGCGCGATAGCTGTTGGCGAGCGCCAGTTCGACGCGTTTGCGCCAGCCCGTGTCGCGACCTTCGCGCACGGCGGCGATCGCCGCATCGAGCTTGGCGCCGATTTCGCCGGGCGCCTCGCGCGGCGCCATGAAGATGCCAGGGGCACCGGCCTGGGCCGCGATCGGGCTGCTGACCACCTCACCGCCGAGCGCGAAATATTCGAGCAATTTGTGCGAATTGACCCCGCGATTGCGGTCGCGGGCGTAGTCGTAGAGCAGAAGCCAGACATCGACATCCTCGGCCGCCGCGATCAGCGCGTCGCCGGTCAGCAATCCCGCCAGCTCGACATTCGGCCGCTGCGCCAGCGTGTCGGCCCAGGCATGGCTTTCGGGGGTGCCGCCCTGGACGGGGCCGATGAAGCGGAAGAGGCAGTCGGGCCGTTCGGCGACGAGGCGGGCGAAGCGCTCGCGGTCCATCGCCGGCTGCGCAAGGTTGCCGATGAAACCGACGGTGACCGGAGCATCCGCATCGCGTTTCCGCGGCGCGGCGAGGCGGCGCTGTGCGGCGCGCGCGAACAACGGTGAGAGGCCGTGGCCGACGACATGCCTCGGCGCCTTCGAAGGCGCGATTTCGGCGATCAGCAACTCGTCGACGCCGAGTATCAGATCGGCATGGCGGTGCATCGTATCGCCGGGATCGAGCATGTCGACGACGTGCAGGATCGAAAAGGGTGCGGCAAAGGCGCGATGGTCGGCGAATTGCCGCGCATTGTCGAAATCCCACAACAGGTCGACCGGGCCGACGGCGCGGGCGATCGCCTTCGCCCGCCGCCGCGCGGCCCAGATGAACAGCCATTGCGCACGATATTTTGTGCGTGAGGCGGGCATGCGCGGATGGTCGACGAGGGTGATGCCGGGAACATCGCTCGGCGACAGGCGGATGGCGTCGCCGCCGTTCGGCGGATTAACGAAATAGACGGTGTGCCCCAGCGCCGCGAGTTCACGGGCATAGTGATGCTTCGAAACCTGAAGCCCTGCCCAGGGTTGCGGCGAGATGAGCAGGATCCGCAGCGGCGGTGCCAGGAGGTCGAGCGTCGTCGCCATCAGCGCTTCAATCCGACGGTACGCAGGATCTTGCCGGCCGTGCCTATGACGCGAAAATAGAATTCGCGCTGCTTTTGATCGGTGCCGTAAATCTCGTGCCGCTGGTTGGGCCGCACCAGCAGCTCTTCGAATTCGGCCTCGCTGAACCCCAGCTTCTTGCGAACATAGGCCTTGTCGCGCTCCTGCATCGCCGCGTCATAGGTCGGTTGTTGCAATTCGCGCAATGCTTCGTCGCGCGTCGCCTGACCCGACAGGATCAGGTTCGACAGATGCGCCTTGCGTTTGTCGACACCGAATTTCCGCGGGAGGATGTAACCCTGGTAAAAACGGGTGAAGAGCGATTCATAATGTTTGCCGCCATAATCGACCCAGTCGAGTTCGCGGATCAGCAATTCCTTGGCCTTCGCCTTGTCGAAATCGACGAGGTCGAGCACGGCTTCGCTGTGGATGCCGCGCACCAGTTGATACCAGGCGCGCTGCCAGACCCCGAGCGCGGGGAGTTTCCTGAGCGGCTTCTCGCCGAATGTCCGGTGGATGCTCTTCAGGTTGACGAGGTCGAACTTCGCATAGTTCCACGACGGCGGCATCAGCCATTCGGTGGCGTGGTTGAGACCCGAGAGAATGTATTTGAGGTTGTACTTCGCCGCGAGCCTGTAGAGCGCACCCGAGATCATGTGATCGGTCGGCACCTCGATATCGACGACCGACGCCTTGAAATAAGCGCGCTGCAGGTCGCGGAACTCGTCCCAGTCCATCACGAAGGTGTGGAGTTCGAAGTCGAGCTTTTTGCAGATATTCTCGATGTTGCGGACCGCGAGTTCGTTGTTCCAGCCATTGTCGAAATGGACGATCAGCGGCCGCAGGTCCCATTGCTTCGCGAGCCAGGTGACATAGCTGCTGTCGACCCCGCCCGACAGGCCGATGACGCAGTCATAGGGCTTGCCCTTGCCGTCGGCGCGCACCGCCGCCAGCAGCGTGTCGAGCCGCGCCTGTTTGGCGGCGGCATCGGGAAGCGTCGCGGCGAAAGCCTGATATTCGTGCCAGTAGTTGCACACCCCGTCGGCGTCGAACCGGATGTCGGGATCGCTGCCGTCCATCACCGTTCGCGTGCAGACCTGCGCCGAGGTTGCGGGCAGGGGCGACGTGGCTAGGGTCATGCATCGAGCTTTGCGAACAGCCGGTCGCGCAGATCGGCCTCGTCGGGATAGGAAATCAGCACCCCCTGTTTGGGCGCGCGATAGACGAACAGGCTCGATGCGGCGACCGCCGAAGCCCCACCGTCGCGGATCGCGGGCAGGAAATCGTCGAGGCCCGCGGCACCGCCGCAGGCGACCACCGGGATGGCGACCGCCGCCGCGACCGCGCTGACCGTCGGCAGGTCGAAGCCGGTCCATTTGCCGTCGCGGTCGATGCTGTAGACGATGATCTCGCCGGCGCCCGCCGCCGCCATCGCCTGCGCCGCCGCGACCGGCGCCTGGCCGGTGCGCTGCTTGCCGCTGCGGGTCAGGACCTGCTCGCCGCCGATGAGCTTGCGACCATAGGGGAGCGACACCGCGACGGCCTGGCTGCCGAAACGGTCGGCGATCGCCGTCACCAGCCCGGGATCGGCGAAGGCTTCGGTCGATAGCACGACCTTTTCCAGCCCGAGCGCGAACAGCCGCGCCGCGTCGTCGACGCTGCGGATACCGCCGCCATAGCCCATCGGCAGAAAGGCCTCTTCGACGATGTCGCCGATCGCATCGAAATTGGGTCCGCGTCCGTCGGTGCTGGCGTCGATGTCGAGCAGCAGGATTTCGTCGACCATCTTGGTGTTGAAGATGCGCACGGCGTTGATCGGGTCACCGATATAGGTGCGCTTGCCGAAGCCGACCGTCTTCACCAGCCGCGCATCGCGGTCGATGGTCAGCACGGGAATGACGCGAATACGGCGCATGGGGCGTCGGTCAGACCTGCCAGCCGGCAAAATCCATGCCGGTCAGTGCGCGCAGCTGCGCGACGTCCTTTGCATAACGTTCCTTCAGCCGGTCGACCTCTTCCTCGCTCAGATCGGGCTTGTTGAGGCCGTAAAAGAGCCGGCGGCTGATCGCCGGACGGTTCATCAGCGCGTCGAAATCGAAGGGCGCCAGCTTGCGCGCGGCGCGATAGGGCAGGGATTTCTGCCAGTGCACCGGAATGCCGTTCGACGAATTCTCGTTCGTCTTGAACGAGAAGCTGTCGGGATCTTCGAGCCATTCGAGCCCGAGGAAGGAAAAGATCATGTTCATCGTCATATGCCGGTGGTTGAGCAGGCTGTCGGCATCGACGACCTTGATCTGTTCCATCGGGAAATGGTCGAGGAAGGATTCGAGCTGGTAGGCATACATGCCCGTCATCACCTGATTGTCGCTCGTCTCCGACCATTGGCGCGCGGCGGGCGTTTCCCCATGGTAATTTTCGACCTTGTGCGAGCGGTAACGCTCGATCGGGTCGCGCACCACATAGATCAGCTTCACATCGGGGATCAGCGCCTTGATCGCCTCGGCCGCGCCGGGGAACAGGGGATTGTGGCGCTTCGAATAATTTTGCGAGGATTCGCCGCGGATCGGCGCGTCGACCGGGAACTGCGCCTTGTACCAGTCGAGCGACTGGTTGCTGTTCGAACCGGTGAAGAAGTTGATCTCCTTTTCTTCCGACATGAAGATGTCCGGATGGCGCGCCAGATAATTGTGCAGGCTGCTGGTCCCGCACTTCATCGCGCCGATGACCAGGAGGTTGGGAAGATACATCGGGCTATCCTGCTTTCACGTCGGCGATCAGACGCGAGATGGTGGCGATATGGTCGGCATAGCTGTTTTCGGCGGCGAAACGCGCGCGTGTGGCCGCGAGCGGTGCGCCGACCTCGGCATAATCGGCGACGATCCGGCCCATCAGCTCGGGCATGTCGCGATTATCTTCATAGGCCGAACAGGTCACCGCCCCGGGGGGAAAGGTGAAGGACAATTGGCTGGCGAGGACGGGCTTTCCGGTGGCGAGAAACTCGTTGATCTTGTGCGGATAGATCAGGCCCTTCGCCTTTTCGTAGCGATAGGCGACGAACCAGATGTCGACATCCGCCGAGCGGGCGATGACTTCGTGCGATTCGAGCCGCCCGAGCAGGGTGACATTGGCGAAGGCCCGCAGTTTTTCGATCCTGGGGTCGGGCGGGGTCGAACTGCGATAGGGACCGATCATCCGGAATTCGAGTTCGGGGTGCGCGCCGATCACGGCGTAGAGCGCCTCCCAGTCGATATCCTTGCGGTCGAGGTTGCCGACATAGCCGACGACTTTCGGCACCGCGCGAAACGCCGGTTGCGTGCCGTCAAGGCGCGTGCGCGCGAGGTCGAGGAACGCGCCCTGCGTCCCGTGCGGGATCAAGGCGGTGCGGGCGCCGCTTGCGGGCAGCGAGGAAATGTAAAAGCCGTTGTTGGCGAGGATCAGCCGCGCGAACTTGGTCGACGAAAATTGCGGCGCAATGTCATCTACGGGATGGAAGATACTGAAATCGGCAGAAAAATCGCCGAGATCATTGAACATATATTCATTGTCGAAATCCCAAACCAGGTCGATCGGCCCCGGAACGGTCCTTGCCACCCGGCGGGTGACCCCCTTCATCAGCCATTTGAACAGCGGCCGGGCGTGAAATTTGATGCGATAGGGGAAGGGCAGGCGATAGCGGACAAGCGACACGCCCGCCGCGTCGCTCGGCAGGATGGCGACATTGCGGTCGCGACGGCTGTGGTCGGGCGGTTCGACGAAAAAGACGCGATGCCCCAATTCGCCGAGCAGGCGCGCATAATGATGCTTCGACACATTGGGCGCGTTCCACGCCTGCGGCGAGATGATCAGGATCGTTCGCGGTTGCGAAAAATAGCCCTCCACGCCCTCAGCCTCCCTGCAATGCCGGATTCAGCGCCTGCTTCGCGAAGGCGGGGAAATCGGCTTCCGGGATATAGCCATGATAGCGGTGGTCGCGCGCATAATCGACACATTGCGCCGCATCGATCTGACGCACCGGCTTGGCCGGGATGCCGGCGAGGACCTGATAGCCTTCGGGGAAGGAGCGGGTGACGACCGCGCCGGCGGCGACGATGGTGAAGGGGCCGAGTTCGACACCCGGCATGATCTTCGCCCCGCCGCCCAGCCAGCTGTGACGGCCGACGACGACCCGGTCGGGATGGTGGAGCCGGTGGTCGTGGATATCATGGTTCGCGGAGATGATATGCACCCCCGGCGCGATCCACACATAGTCGCCGATGTCGATCAGGCCGATGCCCTGAATATAGCAGTTCGGCATGAACCCCGGCGCGACGTCGATACCGACCTTGATATTGCGCCAGTTGACCACCTTGCTCGACCGGTCGACGGGCCAATAGGCCTTGGCCGCGCGCTGGTAGACGAACTGGTCGAGCCAATGTTCGGGGGTGCCGGTCACCGCATAGCCGGCGGTGTCGCGGTGGACGCGGCGCGCGATATGCTGCCGGCCCATCAACTGGCGCGCCATGTAGCGCGGCAGGAACCGCGACAGGCGCAGCGCCGCGCTGATTTCCATCCTGTCGGCGAGGCAGGTCGCCGGATCGGCAGAAATATAGGTCATATCAATGGTATCGCGTGCAACAATCGAAAGAATATCAGGAAGTGCCCGTCCAAGGCATATGACAGGCTTTCCGATATGTCTATCACAGCGCCGCCGGTTCGGCGCGAAGATGGCGATGGCGATGCGCGATCCAGAAGGCGACCGCGAGGAACGCGACGTACATCACACCCTGCGCCATCGCATAAGCGACGATCACGTTCATCGGACTGGAGATGATCTGCGTCGCGAGCAGCACGGCGCCGATGGTGAAGGCCGCGAAGCTGATCGACATGATGAAATCGAGCCGCTGGTAGCCGTGCAGCCACAGGATCTTAGTCAGCGGCTGGACCACGAATTGCAGCCCGATGACGGGGGCGAGGATGCGCGCGACCTCGCCGGTCTCGTGCCAATTGGGGCCGAGCACGAAGACGAACAGCGTCGGGGCGATCAGATAGAGGATGCCGAACATCGGGACAGCGATCGCGGTGAGCCCGATCGCCAGCCGGTAAAAAAGATGGGTGGCGCTATCGAGCCGCGCGATCTCTTCGGCGCCGCGCCGGAAGAACACCTGGCCGATGGCGGTCGCGAACATCTGGACGGGCAGTGCGAGAAGGCTGCGCGCGCGGTTGAAATGGCCGACGACGTCGAGCATCCCGCCCCGCAGGCCAAGGACATAGATCGGGAAGGCCATCGCGACCTGTTCGACGACCGCGGTCGGGGTGGTCCATTGCGCAAAATCGCGGTGGCGCACCGCCGCGGCGCGCATATCGGCCCATTGCGCCCGGCGCGCTAGCCCGAAAGCCTCGCGATTTCCGGCGATCACATAGAAAAAGGCGATGATCTGTCCGGCGAAATAGGCAGTCATCAGGCCGGCGGCACCCCATTTCAGCAGCCCCAGTCCGATCGACAGGCCGGTCGTGACCACGACGCTGACGATCTGCAGCCGGCTCATGAAGCCATAGCGGTTCTGGCGGTTGGCGAAGGCCTGCAGCGCGGCGGTCTGGCTGGCCATCAGGATGGTGAGCGGCAGCAGCCAGAACCAGGGCCAGAGTTCGCTGTTCGACCAGCTCGCCGGTTCCAGAAGCCGGACCAGCGCGACGACCGCGAGCGCCAGTACCGACATGCCAAGCGTGATGCGCATCGCCAGCGCAAGCGTCGCGATCGCGTCATGCTCTTGCTTGTCGACGATCACGCCTTTGAAATATTGGAGATTTCCTATCGTCGCGAGCACCGCGCCGAACGCCATATAGGTGCCGAGCACGCCATAGTCGGCGGGCAGGTAGAGCCGCCCGAGGATCGGTGCGGTGAGGATCGGGATCAGCGTCGCGATCGCCTGTCCGCCCGAGAGCGTCGCGAAATTGCGAACGAAGTTCAGACGGGAGATATTCACCAGCCTGTCGGCGATCGTCTTCACCAAATCGTCTCCGCATCGCGTTGAAGGGCCTGGCGAACCGCCTGTGCCGACATGGGCCGGCCCCGGCGGTTACAGAAAAGGGTGCGCGGCGCCAATCGAATTCATGGCCCCGCGCCGATCAGATCGCCGCAAAACGATCGAGCACCGCCATGCCGAACGACAGGCTCTTTTCGGGGTGGAACTGGACCCCGAAGACATTGTCCTTTTCGACCCCGGCGGTGAAGCGATAGCCATGGACGGTGCTGCACAGCTCGGTCGCCGGGGCGTCGCAGGCGATGTGGAAGCTGTGGACGTAATAATAGCGGGCGGCATCGGCATCGAGCGCCATGCGGTGTCCGGCGTTCCAGGCGGTGTCGGCCCAGCCGATGTGCGGAACCTTGAGCCGGTCGCCGAGGCGCGAACGGTCGAAGGCGACGGTCTTTGCGGGCACCCAATCGAACCCCGGCAATTCACCCTCTTCGCTGCCGCGCGTCAGCAATTGGGCGCCGAGGCAGATGCCGAGCATGGGGACGGCGCGGCGTTCGACCGCCTCGCGCAGCGGCGCGACGAGTCCCTTGTCGTGCAGGCGCTGCATGCCCCAGTCGAACTTGCCGACGCCGGGCAGGATTAGCCGCTCGGCGCGTGCGATCGTGTCGGGATCTCCGGTCAATTCGGCGCGGTGGCCGAGATACTGCAGCATGTTGATGATCGATCGCGGGTTGCCCGCGTCATAATCGACGATGGTGATCATAGCGGCACCGCGAAGCGCCGCACCCAGGCGGCGAGGCTGATCAGACGGAAATTCGCCGGATCATAGGGCAGGCTATGGCGCGCCGAAGCGGCGATCCGTTCGCGAAGCGTCGTCACGTCGAGCAGCGGCGCCAGCACGCGCAGCGCATCGTCGATCATCGCCGCCATGCGGTCGGGATGGTCGCGGCCGAAACTCGCATCGGGGGAAGAGAAACCGATCTTGTCGCGCCGCCAGCGCACGGTGTCGGGCAGCGCATCCATCGCGTCGCGCAGGATCAGTTTCTGCCACCCCTTGCCGACGAGGAAGCGCGTCGGCAGCCCCATGACGAACTCGACGAGCCGGTGATCGAGGAAGGGAACGCGCGATTCGATACCGAACTGCATCGCGTTGCGGTCCTGCGAATGGAGCTGGTACGGGATGCTCGTCCGCGTCAGCTCGTCGAGCGACAACGGCTTGTAAGCGGTCGGCGGGGCGACGGGGGTGTAGGATTCCGTGCCGCCACCGCGCCAGATCCCCGACATCAGCGGCGAAATCAGCCGGTCCGATTGCCGCCCGGCGGCAAGATATTTGCGCAAGGTCAGCGGCAGGCCATCGCCCGTCGTCAGGCTCCGCCCGCGAAAATTTTGCCATGCCTCGCCGAGCCGCCCCGCACCGAGAGCCTCACGCTGCGCCGCGAGCCAGAATTCGCCATAGCCGCCGAAATATTCGTCGGCACCCTGGCCGTCGAGCATCACCGTCACCCCCGCTTCATGCGCGGCGCGGAACAGCGCATGTTCGTTGAAATGGCTACCGCTCGGCAGCGGCTGGTCCTGCGACCAGGCGAAGGCCTCGAGCCATTCGGGGGTGTAATAGTCGACCAGCGAGACCGGAACCTCGACCTGGCGATAGCCGAAGCGCTGTGCGACCTGGGCGGCGTATCCGCGTTCGTCATGGTGCCGGTCGGCGTGGAAGACGGTGAAGACCGGAAACTGCGCCGGATCGCCCACGACGCCGGCGCTCGCCGCGGCGATCGACGAGCTGTCGACCCCGCCCGACAGGCTGGCGCCGAGCGGAACATTGGCGACATGGTGCGCGCGCACCGCGTCGAAAAACAGCGCCCGGAGCCGTTCGCGCGCTTCTTCATAGCCGATAGCGAGCGGCTCGACCTGTGCGGCAAGATCGTACCAGCGCGCAGTCGCGAACGCGCGGGTCGTCAGGTCATAGGTGGCGAGATGGCCGGGCGGCAGCGCCTTGATCCCGACAAAGAAGCTCCGCGCGTCGAAATTGAGATGCCCATATTCGAGGAAGCGGCGCAGCATGTCGTGGTTGGGGGCGCTGTCGACGAGCCCGGTGGCGAGCAACTGTTTCGCCTCCGACCCGGCGAGCAGCACGCGATCGGACAGATGATAGCAGAGCGGCTTGATCCCGAAACGGTCGCGCCCGAGGAGCATCGTCTGCCGCCGCGCGTCGTAGAAGACGAAGGAGAACATGCCGCGCAGCCGCGGCAGCGCGTCGGTCCACCACTGGTCCAGCGCGTGGAGCAGCACCTCGGTATCCGATTGGGTATGGAAATGGCGGCCCAAACCCTCCAGCTCGGCGCGCAATTCGGGGAAGTTATAGATGGCGCCGTTGAACAGCAGCCAGTTGTCGCCGTCGCGCATCGGCTGGTTCGACCGGTCGTCGACGTCGATCACCGCCAGCCGGCGGTGCGCGAGTCCGACCGGGCCGAGGGTGACGATGCCTTCGGAATCGGGACCGCGGTGCGCGACAGCGTCGGCCATCGCCTGCAATTGTCCGGGTTCGACCGGGCGGCCGTCGCGATTTGCCAATATTCCCCAGCCGCACATGCGGTTCAGCTAGCCTCCGCAGGCGGCGAGGTAAAGGCGGCGGCGAAACGGCCGAGATATTGGTGGCGCAGGTTGCGGCGCGCGAAATCGGCGAAATCACCCGCAGCGACATAGCCGTGCCGGGCGTCGGCGGGGATCGGCGGGGCAGGGCGGTCGTGCGTGCCCACGACCTTCGCGGGGTTGCCGGTCAGGATCGATCGCGGCTCGAGGCACGAGCGGGTGACGACGCTGCCACGCGTCACGATGCAGAAATCGGCGAGTTCGACTCCGGGCAGGATCGTACAGCCGTCCTCGATCACGCAATGGTCGCCGATCACCAGCGGCGGGCCTTCGAGATAGTCGGTCAGCCGCACCGGGTCGTGATTGCCGCTGATCAGGCCGACGCCGCGCCCGACCGACACGCCATGGCCGACGACGATCCCCATGTTCGCGCTGACATAACAAAAAGGCTCGATCCCCGGCGCGCTGCCGCGCCCGAGCAGGACGCGGTTCGGATAATCGAGCTGGCTCGCCGGGTGCATCGGCCAATAGGCCCCGCCGTTGATCCCGAGGACCTGCTGCGCGAAACGGGTCTTCCAGGACGGATTCATGACGCACCCCAGATGCGGTCGAACAGCACCGGGTCGACCCTGTCGCCGCGCAAGGCATCGATTCGCGCCAGCGGCGTGTAGCCGACATAGGCGTTCGGGCGCTGCCAGGTTTCGCATTGCGCCGGGTCGAGGCGCGAGACGACACGCGCGGGATTGCCGGCGACGACGCAATGGCCCTCGGGAAAGCTTTCGGTCACCACCGCGCCCGCGCCGACGATGGTGAAATCGCCGAGCTTGACGCCGGCCTGCACCGTCGCATTCATCGCGATCAGGCAATGGCGGCCGATGGCGATCGCAAAATCCTTCGGCGGCAAAGGCGATCCCGCGCCATCGGCGAGCGACAACAGCCGGACATTGGGAGCGAGCTGCGTATAATCGCCGACATAAAGCCCGCCGCGCCCGTCGATTTCGCAGCCGGTGCTCCATCCCGGCGAGGTTTCGGCGCCGATGACGATGAAGCGTGCGCCGGACACGCGGGTCGAGGGGTGCACCGGCCAATAGGCGTCGGCGTTGCCGCGCAGGATCTTCTGCGCAAACCATATCCGGAAATGCACTTCGACCTGCGTCCCCGCGGTGTCGATGAAATAGCGGCGGCCGCTCAGCCGGTGCCAGTTCGACTCGAACAGGCGGCGCAACCGTTCGAGCAGGGTCGCCGGCCAACTCAGCTGCATGTTGAGGAGGCGGCTCATGCCCGCCCCTAGACCGAACCGGCCCCTGCCAGCACCGCGGCGATGACGCGATCCTGGACATCGTCGGTCAGATAGGCGTGCATCGGCAGGCTGAAGACTTGTGCCGCCCAGCGGTCGGTTTCGGCCATGCTCCCGCTGACGCGGCATTTGTCCCGATACGCCGGCTGAACGTGCATCGGTTCGGGATAATGCACCCCGCTCGGCACCCCTGCCGCCTTGAGCGCATCGAGGATCGCGGCGCGTTCCGCCGATTTCAGGGCGAAATAGCCCCAGACACTGGTGCGATCTTCGCCGATCATCGGCAATTCGAGCGCATTATGGCCGGCAAAGGCGGCAAGATAGCGTGCCCCGAGCGCATGGCGCCGCGCGATCTCCTCGTCGAAGATTTCGAGCTTCGCGAGCAGCACCGCCGCCTGGATCGTGTCGAGCCGCCCGCCGACCCCGACCCGGGTGTGGTGGAAACGCTTCGACTGGCCATGAACGCGGATTTCGCGGCACGCCTGCGCCAGCGCGTCGTCGTCGGTGAAGATCGCGCCGCCGTCGCCATAGCAACCGAGCGGCTTGGCCGGGAAAAAGCTGGTACAGCCCAGCAGCGACTGGTTGCCGCTGCGCCGCCCCTTGTAGGTCGCGCCGAAGCTCTGCGCGCCATCCTCGATCACCGCGATGCCGTGCGGTGCCGCGATCGCATTGATTGCGTCCATGTCGGCGCACTGGCCATAGAGCGAGACGGGGATGATCGCACGTGTCTTCTCGCCGATCGCCGCTTTCACCGCCTGGTGATCGATAGTCGAAGTGGCGGGGTCGATGTCGACGAACACGGGGGTCGCGCCGAGCAACGCGATCACCTCGACCGTCGCGACGAAGGTCGCCGAGGTGGTGATGACCTCGTCGCCGCGGCCCACGTCGAGCGCCATCAGCGCGATCAGCAGCGCCTCGGTCCCCGACGCGACCCCGATGCAATGCTTCGCGCCGGTATAGGCGGCGAGCTTTTCCTCGAGCTCGGCGACTTCGGGACCCATGATATATTGGCCATGGTCGAGCACCGCCTGGATGCGCGCGTCGACCGACGCCTTCACCGCACGATATTGCGCCTTCAGGTCGTTGAACTCGATCGTCTCGCTCATCGCGACGCGCAGTCTTCAGCGGTGATCCGGTAGTTGCTGGCGCAGGCGGTGCAGGTTACGTCGCCGCTGCCCTCCAGCCGGACGCCGCATTCGCACATCCAGCCGATCCGCCGCGCCGGCACCCCGACCATCAGCGCATAGGGCTTCACATCGCGCGTGATCACGCTGCCCGCACCGACGAAGCCATATTCGCCGATCGTCACGCCGCACACGATCGTGCAGTTCGCCCCCAGCGTCGCACCCTTGCGCACCAGCGTTTCGCGATACTCGTCCTTGCGCGGCACCGCGGCGCGCGGGTTATAGACGTTGGTGAAGACCATCGCGGGGCCGCAGAAGACATCGTCCTCCAGCGTCACCGCATCATAGACCGACACCCCGTTCTGGATGCGGACATTGTTGCCGATCGAGACATGATTGCCGACATAGACATTCTGCCCGAGCGAGCTTCCCGCACCGATGCGCGCGGTGCCGCAGACATGCACCCAATGCCAGATCGCGGTGCCGTCGCCGATCTCGGCGCCGGGATCGACGATCGCGGTTTCATGGATTTTGACGCCCATCAGTAATCCAGCGGCAGCGAGACGCGCTTGCCGTCGCGCGCGGAAAGATAGGAAGCGATCAGCACCTCCATGCTGCGCAGCCCTTCGCGTCCGTCGGTCGTCGGGGCGCATTCGCCCGCCAGCGTGCCGATGACATTGTCGTAATAAAGCTGATGCCCGAAACCATAGACCGAGCCGGTGTCGTACGAGGCGTTCGCGACGAGGTCGTCATCGGGGTGCGGGGTGTCGAATTCCCAATGGTCGATCTTGTTGAGCGCGACCCCGCCGACCTTGACGCTGCCCTTTTCGCCGAGGATCGTGATCGAGCCTTCGAGATTCCTGGGATAGGTCAGCATGGTGACGTTCATCGACCCGAGCGCGCCCGAACGCCAGCGGATGTTCATCACGGCGCTGTCCTCGACCTCGATATTGCGCGCGAGTGTCGCGGTATAGGCGTGCAGGCTTTCGATCGGGCCGCCGAGCCAGTCGAGCAGGTCGACATAATGGCTCGCCTGGTTCATCAGCGCGCCGCCGTCATACTCCCACGTCCCGCGCCAGGCCGCGCTGTCATAATAATCCTGTGGCCGTGTCCAGAACACATTCAGCGCGATCATGTAGATGCGCCCGAAGCGCGCTTCGGTGACCGCGCGGCGGAGCAGCTGGAGCGTCGCGTTGAGCCGGTTCTGCTTGACGATGAACAGCCGGACCCCGGCTTCCTCGCACACCTCGACCATCCGCAGCGCGTCGCGCCAGCGGGTCGCCATCGGCTTTTCGGACACGACATGGCGTCCGGATTGGGCGACCTCGATCACCTGATCGGGGTGGAGGCCGCTCGGCGAGGAGACGATCACCGCGTCGGCATCGGTGGCCGCGAGCATATCGGTCAGCGACGCATGGCCGCGAGCGCCAGTGCATTCGACCGCCCGGGCGAGCGCGACCGGGTCGACGTCGCATACATCGACGATCTCCGCCCGGTCGGCGTGCGCCTTGATCGCCGCAAAATGATGTCCTGAAATACGTCCGCATCCAACCAGCGCATAGCGCTGACGGCGGCCGGTAATCGGCGCGTTTGCAACACTCATATGGTCTTGTTCATCCTGTTGCATCCCCCCGTCGCGGTGCGGGCCGGTTGTCGGCATCTATGGACAAGCTGCGCAAAAAGATCAATCGGCGCGCGGTGCCCCGGCGCGGAAGAGTGCGGCGAGCAGCGCGAGCAGAACGAGGTCGATTCCGGCGATCCAGAAGGGCAGTTTCCACGCCACCGCATACGCGACGGGCAGCTGGATCAGCAGCGTCAGCGCGAACAGGCCATAGCTGACCCGCGCGTGCCCCCAGCGGCGCTTGGCGTGCTGATAGGCATGCTCGCTGTGGGCGTGCGTCACATTCTGACGGCGCAGGAAACGGCGGAGCAGCGTGACCGCGCTGTCGCACAGGAACACCCCCTGCAACACGAGCAGCGCGAGTCCGAAGCGCCAGTTCGACGCCGCGACCGCCAGCGTGACCGCGGCGACGATCAGCCCCAGCGGCGCGCTGCCGCTGTCGCCCATGAACAGCTTGGCCGGCGGCCGGTTGAACAGGAAGAAACCGAGCACCGCCGCGCCGAGCAACAGCATCGGCAGGGTCAGCACGGTGGGTGGCAGGATCAGCAGCGTGCCGGCGACGAAGCCAAGCATCTGCAGCGCGACGATGCCGTCGATGCCGTCCATGAAATTGGTGATATTCGCCGAATAGACGAGATAGAGCAGCGCGACGATCGCCAGCGGCCAGAACCAGGGGCCGATCGTGTCGGGCCATGGCCAGAGCAGCAGGAACAGCCCCGCCGAGCCGAACTGGACCGCGAAGCGCAAGGACGTCGGCAGGGGCGTGCGGTCGTCGATCCAGCCGAGCCACATCAGCGCCACGACGGCGGGGCCGAGCGCGAGGGCGGGAATGACCTGATAGGGGATGAGCAGCGCCCCGGCGGCGAGCATGACGACCCAGACCGACAGGAAAACGATCCCGCCGCCGGTCGGGGTCGCGACGACATGCGCGCTGCGCTCGTTCGGCGTGTCGACCATCCGCTGCTTCGCCCAGCCGACATAGAGGCTGAGCAGCATAAGCGTGGCGATCAGGCAGATGCCGGTGAGCGCGAGGCCGGTATCGATCATGCGCGCCGCTCCGCTGCCGCCATGCGCGCCAGTTCCTCGGCCATCGTCACCGGCGGGTGCCAGCCGAGCAATGCACGCGTCGGAGCGCCATCGACCAGCAGCGGGTCGCACAGGCGGTCGATCGCGGCGCGCTGGCCGATGACACTGCCGAGCAGCCGCAGCAGCGCAACGGGCACCGGCAACAATCGCGCGGGGCGGCCGAAGGCGATGCCGATCTGTGCCAGCAACTCTCGCACGCTGACGCTTTCGGCGTCGCTCGCCATCAGCGTCGCGCCCGCCGCGGCCGGATGCCGGCTCGCCGCGATCGCGAGCGAGGCGAGATTGGCCACCGCGACCAGACTGCGCCGGTTGTTGCAAAGGCCGAAGGGCAGGGGGCGCCCGCGCGCCACCCACGACACCATGCGCGCGAAATTGGCGCGCACTGTGGGGCCATAGACGAGCGGCGGGCGGACGATGGTCACTTCGAGACCCGTTTCGGCGGCGATGGCATGGAGGTCCTGTTCGGCCTCCCATTTGGACTGGCCATAAGGGTCTTGCGGCGACGCCGCATCGGCGGCGGTGAAAGGCGCGCGGCCGCGCGTCGTCTCGCCATTGACCTTGATCGAGCTCAGAAAGACGAGTCGCGTCGCCCCCGCGGCCGCGGCCTGCCGCGCCAAGGCGGCGGTGCCGTCGCGGTTGACGGCGCGGAAGGCAGCGAGCGGATCGGTTGCGCGGTCGTCCATCTGATGGACACGCGCCGCGCAGTGGATCACCCGATCGACCCCGGCGAGCGCAGCGCTCCAGTCGGTATCGGGGCCGATATCGCCGACCGCGACCTCATCGGCGCCGGCCACCGTCCGCACCGCGCTGCGCGCGGCCAGGCCCTGCGCGCGCAATTGGCGCACGATCTCGGCCCCGACGAAGCCGTTGGCGCCGGTGACAAGGGTCGTCCCGCTAGGCATCAAACCGCCTTGCGCGGCCAATATTGGAAGATTTTGGTGAGATATTTCGACCAGATCATCAGCGAATTGGTCTTCACCCCGTTGCGCTTGCACGCGACGCCGATTTCGCGGTTGATGATTTTGCGGCTCTGCAAGCCCTGGTTCGATACGCCGCCGGTCGCCATGGTGACGATCGGGGAGGGCACATGCACCGCCTGGCGCCCCGCGGTGCAGAAGAAGCGGAGCATCAGGTCGTAATCGGCAGCGATCCGGTAATCGGTGGCAAAGCCGCCCATTTCGCGGAACAGGTCGCTGCGCATGTAGAAACCGGGATGCGGCGGCATCTGGCCCCAGCGCAGGCGTCGCTGCCAGTTGCCGGCGCCCGAATAATAGCGTTGGCGCCCCGGCTTGTCGGGATCGACGATGACGACATCGCCCTGCACCGCATCGGCGCCCGGATGTGCGGCGGCAGCGGCAGCGAGCCTAGCGATCGCATCGGGGTCACCGAGCCAGTCGTCAGCGTTCAGGAAGCCCAGATAATCGCCGGTCGCAAGCGCGGCGCCCTTGTTCATCGCGTCGTAAATGCCCTTGTCGGGTTCGGACACCAGCCGGCCCTTGAACCAGTCGAGCGCAGCGATGCGTTCGGCGGTGCCGTCGGGCGAGGCGCCGTCGATGACGATATGTTCGATATGCGGATAGCCCTGCTCGGCGACCGAACGCAGGCAGGCCAGGATCGTCTCGCCGGGATTATAGCAGACGGTGACGATCGAAAAGCGCACGCCGGGAACAACCAACGAAAATCCCCCGATTAAACCAACGAAGGGTTGGCTATCGCGTCCGCATAGGCATCGGCAAACTGCTTGGCAATGGCGGGCCAGTGCAGGTTATCGGCAACCCATGAACGTCCCGTCGCACCCATGGCGATCAGGTCGCGGTCGGGCCGCGCGGTCGCGTCGGCGAGGGCGGCTGCGATCGCCGCGGTCTCGGGCGCGACCCACCAGCCGCAGCCCTCGGTTTCCAGAACCTGCCAGGGCGTTCCGGTCGTCGTGATGACAGGAATGGCGTGGGCCAGCGCCTCTGCCGCCGAAATCCCGAAATTCTCGGTATAGCTCGGCAGCAGGAACAGCGACGCCTCGTCATAGAATGCGGTTTTCGCGGCACCACTCGCGGGGCCTGCAAGCGAAATTGTGTCCGAAAGGCCTGCGGCGGCGATTTGCGCTTCCAGTTGCGCGCGGAACCCGTCCTCGTCGGGACCGACCAGTTGCAGCCGCCAGCCCGCCGGCCTGACCGCAGCCCAGGCATCGACCAGCATCGTCAACCCCTTCACCGGATGGATCCGGCCGAGGAACAACGCGGTGCGGACCGCGCCATCGGCCTTCGGCGCGCGCGACGGCTGGTCCGGAATGTCGATACCGTTGGCGATCAGCAGCGGGCGTCGCGCGGGATAACGCTCGCGGATGCGCGCGACCTCGTCGTCCGCCGTGGCGTGGAGCCGCGTCGCCTGTTCGACCCCGCGCTTCTGGTACAGCGCCCAGGCCAGCCGCTTCTTCCAGCGCCGGTGGTTCCACGCCCAGGGCTGCATCATGCCCCTGACGCTCAGCAGGCGCGGGATCGCGTGGGTGCGGCAGTGGCCGGCGATCCGCGCGCCATGGGGCAGCCAAAGGCCATTGTCGTGCACAACGTCCCAGCGCTGCGCGGTCAGGACCATGTCCAGTTCGGCGGCGGCGATCGTCACGCTGCCGCTGGGGTCCATCGTCGCGACACGGTCGGCGCTGCCGTCGGCGGCCCACACCGTGACGTCATGGCCCAGCGCCGCGAGTGCCCCCGCCAGCCGTCCGACCGAATAGGCCGGACCGCCATGTTCGAGCCGGAAACTGGGATTGGTCAGCAGGATCCGCGTCATACCCGCTGGGTTCGGCCCTGTTTCTCGGCGAACTGCCGGATATCGAGATAGCGCTCGAGAATCTTCGCCACGATGAAGCCGATCACCAGCGAGGCGTAGAAGGTCGAGAACAGGCTCGACATGTTCGCCAGCGGCTGGACCATCGCGACCAGACCCGACATCAGCGGGATCGCCTCGGTCATCCGCCCGTCGGCGAGCGCGCGGTAGGCCCGCAGGTCGAGATAGCGGACGAACAGGCCCATCAGGAACGAGAAGAAGATCACGCCGAACATCGCGAAATTGGCATAAAACTCAAAAAAGGGCCCGATGCCGAACGTCGTTTCGTTGCTTGCCTGATAGCCGGTATGCGCGGTGAGGAATTCCGAGCCGCCGCGGACCGGCTTGGTCGTCCAGATCGCGCGCGGGACAAAAGCGAAGAGACCGGCGAGCAGCGTCGAGCCATTTTCATAGGTGTCGGGCTGCGCCTGGAGTTTTTCGACCGCCATGCCGGTGAACAGGCTCTGATTCAGGCGCGAGTCGAGAACGTATAGCTGCTTCTGGTCGCTGCTCGACAGCGAGCCGAACTGGCCGATCGCGTCGACGAGGCCGTCGACGCGCTCCGACAGCGTCGATGTCGGTTCCCACACCACTTCGCGAAACTGACCGCGGGTCAGCAGATAGTTGGTCGACAGGAACAGGAAGATATAGCTGGCGGCGACGACCGCGAGTATCACCCGGCCGATGCCGAAACGACGGCCCGCAATGGTCAGCCAGAAACAGCCGATGATGATGATCGCCGCCACCGCATCGGCCAGAATCGCGTTGCCGAGCAGGTTGGCGATGGGAATGGCGACGGTGATCGCACCGATCTGCCACATCGTCAGACCTTCGTTCAGCCAGACGCGGCGCAGGATCGACAAGCAGATACCGATGATCAGCAGGTTCTTGCCGCTGACGATGACGGCGCCGATCGTCGGAATCTGCGCGATCGCGGGAACGACGGTGATGGCGAAAAAGAAGAATACGCCAATCGCCAGCACGCTTTTTTGCGCCACGCGGAGGAACCGGGCCGGCATACGGCGCGCGTCGAAATCGACATGATAATTGTCGCCCAGATACGACATCAACCAGATGCCCAGCGCCATCATCACGAACCCGATGGTCGAAACTTGCAACCCCTTGGCCACCGTGTCGCGGGTATAGCCGATGCCGTTCAGATAGGGGTCGTACTGGTGATAATATCCGGGAATCAGGTGAACGCCGGCGGCCACATGCATGATCGCCAGCGCGAACAGCATGGCCATTGGAAAGCCGAGCGTACCCTTGTTCGAGCGGATCGTGTGCGCCATCACGCCGAACATCGTGACGGCGCCGACCGACAGCCAGAACAGGATCGTGGATTCTGCGGTTTCGAAAAGCATGCCCAGTCCTAATGCCCTGCTACGCGCGCGCTGTCGAGCGCCGCGGACCATGTCGACGCGGTACGCATCAGGCGCGCATGCCGAGCAACAGCCGCCGCGTCGGCGAAGACAGCGCGAACAGCCGATGCAGCGCGACCCCGACAGCAACCGCCACGACCACGATAATCGGCCATTCCAAGGCGGGTTTGAGCAGCGTCAGCACCAGAAGATGGGTGTACATGATCGTCAACGACGCGCGCCCGATCGCGGCCACACCGGGGACGGGGACGGCGGAAACAAAGCAGATCGCGGCGATCGCGGCGGCAGCGGCGAGGGTTGCGACCGGAAAGACGCCATAATCCAGATATTTGAAATCGACCTTTCCGCCATAGGGGGCGAGGAGGAAGAAGGCGGCAGCGCAGAGCGCCAGCCCGGCGACCGCCTTCCAATCGGCTTTTGCGACCCGATCGAGTCCGACATGATGGCCGGCGGCGGCAAAGGGCAGCGCCATGCCGACGGTCAGCAGGCCATAGGGATTGAACGGCGTGAGACCGCCGAGCAGGAAGGAAGCGGTCGCTGTCGCGGCGAGGACGACGCCCTGCGCCCACAAGGGCAGGCGAAGCAGCAGGTTCAGCAGAAGCAAGGTGGCGAGCAGCGCGGTCGGGAACCAGAAGGTCCCGAACGCACCGGTCAGGAAGGTGCCGCCGAACAGGAAGTGAAGCGGGCCGGGTACGGGAAGCCCGCTTCCCACCGCTGCATTGGCGAGGATCAGGCAAAACAGGATGAGCAGGGCGAAGGCGACATAGGGAAGCAGCAGCGCCCGCGCCTTGCCGAGCGTCGCGGCGACGCCGCTGAAGGACCGGAAGGTGAGACCCGACAGGAAGAAGAACAGCGGCATGTGAAACAGGAATATGTCGTGGACCAGCCGGTCGACGGTCGCGATATGGCCGACGACGACCAGGATGATGCCATAGCCCTTGGCGCGGTCGACCCATAAGGCGCGCGGTGGCGGCGTTGCCGTCTCCATCTAGGGTCGTCCGAGGCGGGTGCCGGCGATCAGCGCGCGCATCGCTTGCTCGATGCTCTTTGCAAAGGCGCCGAAGCTGTAGACGTCAAGCGCCGCACGCGGCGGCGCCTTCGCCGTCAGCACCGCCTCGACCCCCGCCGCGACCGCAGCGCGATCGCCCGGATCGACCAGCAGACCCAATTCGCCGTCGAGCAGCGCGTCGCGCCCGCCGTCGAGCGTGCTGCCCATCACCGGCACCCCGCACGCCAGCGATTCGAGAAAGACGATGCCGAAACCCTCGCCGCGGCTGGGCATCGCGAAGGCATCGGCGAGCCGGTAATGATCGAGCTTTTCGGCGCGGTCGATGAAACCGGCGAAGATCACCGTGTCGGCGACCCCCAGTCCAGCGGCGAGATCGATCAGCCGCTGTTTGTCGGGGCCCTCGCCGGCGACGAGATAGCGCAGGTCGGGCTGGCGCTCCTTGAGGTCGGCCATCGCCTGGATCATCTCGTCGACGCCCTTGTGCCGGTCCCATCCGGGCAGGCGCGCCAGCGTCATCACCACTTTCTTGCCCGCCAGCCCGTAACGATCGACCAGATAGTCAGGCCGGGGGCCGGGGGTGAAGTCCGACAGCTCGACGCAATTGTGGACGATGTGCATCGGCACACCCGGCATCCAGTCGCGCATGCGGTCCTGCGTCGTCCGGCTCACCGGCCAGATTTCGGTCACCTGTTCGGTGGCGCGCAGCCGCGAGGGACCCGGCTTGTCCCACACTTCGATGCCATGCGCAGGGAGGACGACCGGGATGCCGAAACGCCGCGCGATCCCGATGACCAGCGGGACGAGGTTGATATGGCCGACAAAGATCAGGTCGGGGCGCCAGACGAGGCAGTGGAACAGCGCCTGCACGCCGAACACCGCCTTGTCGGCGGCGGCGCTGCCCATGCGCCCGCGGCAGACGATCCGCATTTCGGCGTCGTCGATCCCGCGCAGCGCGTCGGCGACGTTGCGATTATATTGCGCGATGCCGCTCGCCGCCTGATAATCTTCGTTGAGGAGCAGCAGCACCTTCATGCCGTGATCACCCGGCGAATTTCGGCCAGCATCGCGCGCGCGCGGTCGTCGAAATGGGATTCGATTTCGACCGTCCGCCGCCGCGCCGAAGCCCGAACTTCATCGGCCTCGGCGGCGGGCATCGCCAGCAGCCGCTGGGCCTTCGCCAGCATTTCGGCGGGGGTGGCGAAATAAAAGGCGTCGCGGTCGGCCACAAAGAAGTCGCGATGCTCGGGGCTGTCGGGCGCCAGCAATATGCCGCCGACCGCCGGCACTTCGAAGCTGCGCAGATTATGCGAGCCTTCGTTGTGCGGCCGGAACATGTTGAGCTGGAACCGGTAGCGCCGCAGGATGCGCAGCATGTCGGTGCCGCGCTCGACCGGATAGATGCCGAGCATCGGCCCCGGGGTCAGGAACTTCTCCCACCCCCAGCCGAACAGGTCCATCGCGACGCCATTTTCGATGAGCAGCCGGACCGCCGCCGCGCGATCCTCGTCGGGATTGGCGTTGAAACAGCCGCGCAGCACCTCGGGCTCGCTCGCGAGTTCGTCGTGCAGCGCATCGTCGACCGCATGGCCGAAGGGCAGCACGGCGACCGGCAGGTCCGGATAGGCCTCGCGCATTTCGCGCCCGATCGGGCCGCTATAGGTGAAATAGAGCCGATAGGCCGGAATGCTGTCGCGGACATTCGCGTTGCCCGCGCCCGACAGGAAAAAGCGAAAGGGGTGATCGGGGTTGTAGTTGACCAGCTGGACACCGCGCGCCGCGATTTTGCGGAGCAGGGCGGGGGGATAGTCGAAGCCCTTGAAGACGATCAGCACGTCGGGTTTTTCGGCGGCGACCGCACGCTCGAGCGTCTTCGCCGCTACCGATCCTGCCAGCCGTCGCAGGCGCAGCAGGATGCGCCCGGCCAGCGAGGCGGGCGCTTCGCCGATGTCATAAGCAGCGACATCGGCCCCGGCATGGACCAGCCCGCGATAATAGCAATCGGGCACTGCCCAGGGATTGCCGCTGACCGGCGTCAAGATCTTCACGATGCGCCCCCGCGGGTCCGCGTCATGATCCGCAGCACCGGCGCGAATTGCTCTTCATAGGCCCATTCGGCGATCATCCGCTGGCGTGCGGCTTCGCCCATCGCGCGCACCGCGTCGCGGTCGCCGCCAAGCTTCCGGAACGCCTCGGCGATCGATGCCGCGTCGGCGGGGTCGCAGGCAACCGCATAACCCGGCTCGACGAACATCGCGTGCCAGTCGGCGCCCGGCCCGACGACGAGCGCCTGTCCCTGGCCGATCGCGTCGAAGGTCTTGTTCGAGGCCCCGGCCATGTAGCGCAAATTGACTTCGAAGGCATCGAGCGGCAGCGCCGCAAAGGTGACGTCATAGCCCTGCAATGCGCCGAGCAGTTCGTGATAGGGCATCGCGCCGCGGAACAGCAGCCGATCCGCACAGCCCCGCGTTTCGGCATGGGCGCGGAGGCGGTCGCAATGGCCGCGCGACGACACGGTCTCATATCCGATCACCGTCAGTTCGATGTTCGGCACCGCGGCCAGCGCGTCGACCAGCGCGAAGGGGACGCGGTGGATATTGATCGACCCGGCATAGACGACACGTACCGGGCCTTCGGCGGCGATGGCGCGCGGCGGCCCGACCTCGTCGCGGCAGGGAGTGTTCCAGGCGACGATCGGCGCGCGTCCCGCGGGCAGCCCGGCGTCGCGCGCCAGCAGTGCCGCTCGGTCGGCGTTGGGCAGCACGACGGCGTCGGCGCGGCGCGCCATCGCCTTGCGCCCGGCCCACTCTGCCCGCAGCCGCGCCGACGCGCCTTCGACCGGCGAGTCATGCTCGTGATAAACGATGCCGCCGCGATGAAACGCACGGACCGGTGCGCAGAGCAGCGCCGCGGTCGCGTCGGCGATATAGAGCCAGTCGGGCTTCCAGCGCCGCACCAGAGCGGCTGCCTTTGCGGCGAAACGCAGCGGGGTCAGGCGCCCGAAATACACCCAGTCACAGGCATCCGAAAGATCGTCGGCGACCGCAAGCGGGTCGCTCTCGCCGAACCCGACGCCGAGATAGCGGACCTCGTGCCCGTCGCGGCGCCACAGCCGCCCGGCGCGCATCGCCGCAGGAAAACCGCCGGGGTTGGCATATTGGATATATAGGATTTTCATCGCGTGTGATCGCCGGATGCCTAGACGGCGATTCCGTAGACATCGACCGGCGGCGCGCTTTGCAGCCGCTGCGCCACAAGCGCCTCGTCGCGGACATAGAGGCTGTTGTTCGCGGCGTGAACCGGGGTCGACGAAAGCCGCCGGGTGAACGGGTCATAGTGGCGCTGCACGAAGCCATGGCCCGCCAGCAGGTCGGCGATGTCCTGTGTCACCGTTTCGACCTCGACCGCCTGCAACTGCGGTGAAGCCAGGGTCTTCGGCGCGCCCGCGATGACAGCGGGTTCATGGCCCTCGACGTCGATCTTGATGAGCAGGGGCACGCGGCCCGCCAGCACCGTGTCGAGCGTCGTGCCATGGACGCGCACCGCGCCCGGGGTATCGGCGTCGGCGACATGGTTGATCGTGTCCATGCCGCTGGTGAACCATAGCTCCTGTTCGCGGTCGCCGAGCGCGCTCGTGTGCACTTCGACCTGGCCGCCGACGCCATTGGCGTCGATGTTGCGCGCCAGCGTCGCGACCGTGTTGGTGTCGGGTTCGAACGCGATCACGCGGGCGCCCGCAACCTTGGCGGCGAGGATCGTGAAGCTGCCGATATTGGCGCCGATATCGACGAACAGGTCGTCGGCACGCAACATATGGAGCACGAAGCCCATGTCGGCGAACTCGTGCAGCCCGAAATAGACGTTGCCGGTCGCGCCGGTCATCCCGCGTTCGACGACGAGCCGGCTACCGCCGACCCACGAATGGACGCGCGGTCCGCCGAGCAGCCGGGCACTGAGCTGCCATCGCGCGATCCGCGCAAGGGTGCGCAGCCGCTGCCGCTCGCCGATCGGGTGTGCCATCGCATAGCGGACAAGCCGCGCCGGCGAAAAACCGCTCATCGTGCATCGTTTCCCGATGTTGAGGCCGCCATCAGCGGACCGGCTGAAGGTCGACTTGCTGAAACTCCGCCTGCAGCGCCGAGGTACCGAAACCGCCCGCGACGATCAGGCCGACCCAATAGTTGCGGCAACCGCCGCTCGGGACGCTGAAGTCGACGGGATCCGCTGCAACGCCGCGCGCATATTTGATGCTTGCGAACACGCCCGACTTGTCCTGTTCGGCGCAGGCGACCTGCCAGACCGCCGACGCATCGTCGTTGCTGGTCACCAGCCTGCCGCGCGTGGCGAAACGATAGCTGCCGGGGGTCAACTGGATGAGCTGGCGCGCGACCAGATTGGGCCGTTCCTCGTCGGACACGACGACGAGCCGGTTGCCCTTCGCGTCCTTGGCGATGTCCGAGCCATAGGCCGATTCGCGGATCAGATGCCAGTCGATCGGCGGGTAGGGGCCTTCCTCCTGAAAGCGGCCGTGATGGACGATCGACGTGTCGGCTTTCGGCCCGGCGCCCGCGATCTGGCGCTCATAGGCGCGCGCGGCGTCGAAATCATGCTGGACGACCATCATGCTGATCAGCGTCCGGTCGAGTTCGCCAAAACTGGGCGGCAGATCCTTGCGCACCGACAGGATGACCTGCGCGAGCGGCACCGCCTTCTGCTTGGTCCCGATATAATAGCTCAGGAAGCTGGGCAGCCAGTCGGGCGCCGGACGAAACAGCCGCACGAACTGCGGCTTCATTTCGGGTTCGGCTATCGCCTTCGACAGGATCGGGAACAGCAGCGCCTGGCCGCGGCGCGAGGTGCGCAGCGAGGCGTCGACGTCGGTCATCGCCTGATCCATGCGGCCGCGTTTCACGGCATCCTCGATCAGCCACAGATTGGCGACATAGTCGCGCCGCGTAAGATAGGTCGCGGCCATGATCGCGGGTTTCACCGGCTTGCCATGGCGCGCGTTGTCGAGGCCGATCATGCGATAGGCCGCGGGCAGCATCGGGTTACCGTCGAGCGCCTCGCGGCTCAGCTTTGCCGCCGCGCCGGTCTGGCTCGCGTCGCCGGTGGCATAGACGAGGTCGCTCGCCATCTGCGCCTTGACGGTGGCATTGAACGGATTGAGCGTCAGCGCGCGCGCCGGGCTGTAGACCGCCATGACCGACGACGCGGTGAACGTCGTGACCAGCAGCCAGACCACGAGCACCGCGGCGCCATAGAGGAGGACACCCCGGCCCGGCAGGCGCGAGACATGACGCGCGCCCGATCCACCGATTTTCCTGCCCCCGACTGCGACCCTATTCACCCGGCTGCGTGTCGGCATAGCCGTACCCATATTCATAACCATAGCCGTAATAGGCCCGCTTTTCGTCGAACTTGGTCAGCACGACACCGAGCAAGGTCGCTCCGGCGGCGCGCAGGCGTGCGAGCGAATAACGGATCGCATTGGTTCGGGCGCCTTCGGCCTCGACGCAATAGACGACGCCTTCGACCTTGCTCGCCAGCAACGGCGAGTCGGCAAGGCCGAGGACCGGCGGCGCGTCGAGCACGACGTGCTGGAAATGCTGGCCCAGCGCCGCGACCAGGTCGGCGATGCGATCGCTCGACAGCAGTTCGGCCGCGTTCGGCGGCATCGGGCCGGCGGTGATGAAGGGCAGGCCATCCTGTTCGTCGTGATGGATCATCGCCATGATGTCGTTGTTGCCCGACAGGAAATTGCTCGTCCCCGCGCCATTGGCGACACCGGCGAGGCGGTGGACCGACGGCGAGCGCAGATCGCAATCGACGATGATCGCGCTGCGTCCGATGCGATGGAGCGATAGCGCCAGCGCATAGGAAGAGGTCGATTTGCCTTCGCCCTTGCGCGTCGAAGTGCACATGAGCGAGCGCGGGACGCCGGTGGTAGTCGAGAAGCGCAGCGCGGTCTGGACCGACAGATAGGCTTCGGACTGCGACGACTTGCGATCGCGCACCTCCTCGATGGCCAGTTCGTTGTCGGTATCCGGAATGACGCCGAGCAGCGGGAGGTCGGTGACTTCCTGTGCTTCGGCGGGGTCGCGGACCGTGGTGTCGATCTGGGCGAGGATGATCGTCAGCAGCGCGGCAAGCGCAAGGCCGATCAGCAGCGCGGTGAACATGTTGCTCGTCAGCCGCGGGCTCGACGGCACGCCGGGGACCAGCGCGCGATCGACGATCGCGACATTGTTCGTGCCGACGCCGCCGGCGATTCCGACTTCCTTGTAGCGCTGGAGCAGGCCGTCATAAAGTTCGCGGTTGGTGTCGACCTCGCGCTGCAGGATGCCGTACTGGACACTGCGGCGACGTTCATCGACCAGATTGACCTTGGTCCCCGACACGCGCGAGCGCAGTTCCTCTTCGCGGGCGGCTGCGGCCGTATAGGCGGCGCGCGCGGTCGCGACGTTCGATCCGCCGACCTGGTTCTGCTCGGCGTTGATCGCCCGGTCGACTTCCTTGATCTGGCGGTCGAGCGCCTGCGCCGGCGGGTAGTCGGGCTGGAATATCACCATCAGCTTGGCATATTCGGATTGCAGGTCCGCCTTGCGTTGGCGCAGGCCGGCGACGCTGGCGCTCCCGCTGGCGAGGGCGGAGGCCTGTCCGGTTGCGGCCTTCAACGCGCTCTCGGCGGCGATCCGTTCGATCGTCGCCTTATTGAGCGCATCGTTCAGCGCGACCAGGTCCGTGGCCATGATCGAACGTTCGACGGTCGGTGCCTTCGGGTCGCTGCTGTCCGACTGCGCGATGGTGAGGATGCCCTGCCGTTCGGCATAGCTCATCATCTCGCGCTCGGCCTCTTCCATCTTGGCTTTGGTCTGCTGCAGCTGATCCTCGAGGAACCGGCGTGCGTAGGACGCGGAATCATAGCGGCGCTCGAGATTGCCGGCGATGAAATTCTCGGCCCAGCTGTTGGCGATCTTCGCCGACAATTCGGGGTTGGGGGTCGACACCGAGATGTCGACCAGCGCCGATCCGATGACCGGCTTTATCTGGACCATGCTGCCGAGCACCGAGGCGACGCCGCGGGTCGCGGCATCGAGTTCGGCCTTCGACATCACGCGCAGCGACGATGGCGGCGCCTTGCCGCCAAAGGCTGCCAGGAAGGTCGGGTCTCGCGCCAGGTTCAGGCTTTTGGCGACGCGCGCGGCCTGCGAACGGGCGCGCAGCAAGTTATACTGCGTCTGATAGAATTCCTGCTCGACGCGGCCGCCCCGTTCGGGCTCGACGCCGCTCATGTTGAGCACCTTGGATTCGGTACGCGAAACCTCGATCCGTGCGTTCGCGGTATAGATGCGCTGGGCGAGCATGGTGTAGACCGCGCCGCCGATCAGGCAGGCGATGATCGTGCCGATGATCACCCATTTCCAGCGCAGCGCGACGCGCCAATATTGCAGGATCCACGGCATCGCCGTCGCGAAGCCGCCGGCCTGCCGCCCCTGATCGCCTTCGGCGGTCTGGCTTGCTGGCACGGGCAACGGCTGGGATTTGGGGGTTGCGTCGGTCATGGAGCGAGTCGAACTTCCTGCAAATCTTACTTGATGAGAGCTACGATCGGCGAGACCAGCAGCGGTGTGGTCGCCAAGATGTCCTTGAACAGGCGGCGCCCTGGCGAATCGCCGACCACGACGACGTCGTTGGCAAAGACTTCGGGATCGTCATACACGCCGGTCCGGATGGCTTTCAGATTGTAGAGCGCGGCCATGCGTTGCCCGCCGACGGTGCGAAAGATCACCACATCGTCGAGCTTGGCGAATTCGGTCGTCCCCTTGGCGAGCGCGACGGCGCGGATCAGCGACATCTTGCCGACCACCGGATACAGGCCCGGCTGCGCCACCTGTCCCTCGACCGTCAGCACCTGGCTGACCGATTCGGTGACGTTGACGCTGACATCGGGGCGGCGAACGAAGCGCGTGAGCTTTTGCTCGATCGCCTCGGCGAGTTCGGCGCTCGTCTGGTTCGATGCCTTGATCTGTCCGACCAGCGGCAACTGGATCATCCCCGCAGCGTCGGTCTGCACCTGCTTGCTGAGGTCGGGGACGCCATAGACGTCGACGCTGAGCCGGTCGAACGGGCCGATCAGATAGGGACGCGTCTCACCGACGAGGTCGTTCCCGGTTGGCGCGGGCAGCGCATTGCCGTCCATGACCTGGAGCGTCTGGGTGCTCGTGAGCTGCGGGCGACCGCCACAGCCGGCCAACAGGCAGGCGGCGGTCAGGCTAGCGATAGCCAAACGAAAGTTCACCGAAACATCATCCCTTTTTTATGTCCTGAGGGGACTAGCCCGCCCACCCCGCAAAGGAAACCGCAAAATCAAACCTATGTCGCAACGCAGCATCGGTTCAGCGGAAACCGGCGGAGGTCTTTTGCCCCTTGCGGCGCGCGCTGGGGATGTCGGGGCGACGATAGACGAGCACCGTGGCAAGCGTCGCCATCGCGGCGAGCGCGGGCGTCCGCAGCGGATAATCGACCAGGCTGGCGGCCGCGAAAATCGCCAGCATCATCAGCGATACGAGGATTCCGATGCGGTCGGTCGGCGCCGACTGCTCGTGCTGCCAACCGCGCTTCGCCGCGCGCCAGACGATCACGCCCCAGCCGACCAGCAGCAGAAGCGCGGGAAATCCGCCGTCGATCAACAGCTCGAGATAGTCGTTATGGGCGTGGTTCAGATATTGCAGCGACAGGAGGTTGACCGGTTCGACGATCTTGTACGCCGCCTCGAAACTGCCAAAACCGCCGCCGAACGGCGCATAGTGCCAGATCATCGCGTTGAGCGTCGGAAGGACCGCGAAACGCAGGTCTGCGACCACGTCGCTCTGGTCGAGCCGATCCATGAAACCAGCCCCGAACAACAGCATCGCCGCCGCACCGGCGAGCGTTCCGGCGATCGACGCGATCAGCGTGAGCCGCACGATCTTTGCCGCCGATTCGGTGCCGACCGCGGCGCTGCGCATCCGGTAGAGCAAGATGCTGGTGACGAGGAAGCTGACGCCGCCGATGGCTAGGCCGGCGCGCGAGCCGGTCGCCATGATCGCGAGCATCATCGCCACCCCGCCGAGCACGCCGAGCAGGGTTGCGGCGTGGCTGCCGGCGCGATCGGCGCGGCCATGGACGTACCACAGCAGCAGCGGCCAATAGAGCGCGAGTAGCACCGCATGATGGTTGCGGTTGGCGAAAAAGCCCACCGCGGCGCCGGTGTTGGTTATGCGGTGGAAATAAGGCGCGCCCTCACCGCCGAGCAATTGCAGCACGCCGAACACCGCCGCGACGCCGAGGAAGGCGAGCAGGCGCAGCGGCAGTTGCCGCAAATCCTGGTCGGACGTGCGCCCGACCAGCAGCACGACCGCCAGCGGGACCAGCAGGTCGAGCAGCGAATGGATCGCGCGGCCCGGCGACAGCGCCAGCGGGCGCCAGCCGATCTCGACCCCGGCGGCGGTCATCCGCGACGCGAGTTCGCCATGGCCGGGCAGCGCCGACCAAAGGCCGGCGGGCAGCGGGATGATCTGGATCAGCATCCATCCCGCGGTGGCGGCGAGGAGCAGCAGCAGCGGGCGGCAGCGTTGCAGCCGGTCACGCCCGCGCTCCTCAACCCAATAGGGAAGAGCAATCGCGATCGCGACGATCGCCAGCGTGCGCACGATCACCAGCCCGACGCTGTCGACGCGGGCCGACCCGCCGAACAGCAGGATGGCGATCAGGAAAATCGCCAGAAACCAACGATCGAAGAGGGACTCCCGGGAACGCGACATTCATTCTTCCATGTTTTCAGTCGTTGACCGCGCCTTAGGCAGATATTGCCGCATGCGCCACCCCCGGATGGTTAAATCGACCAGTAGCGGTGGGTCGAAGCCGCGTCGGCGGCAGGCGCCGGCCACATGCGCTTGATGTCGGCGACAAGCCCGCCGGGACGCAATATCGCCGCGAGATCGGCCCCTGAAAGCGTGCGAAACGCCTCGTGGCGCACCGCGCCGATCACGCAGTCATAGGTGGGTTCGCCAGGCATCGATGCCAGGTCGAGTCCATATTCGTGCCGCGCTTCGGCGGGGTCGGCGTGCGGGTCATGGACCGCGACGCTGTGGCCGTGTCCGCGCAGCGCCTGCACCAGATCGATGACCTTGCTGTTGCGCAGGTCGGGGACGTTTTCCTTGAAGGTCAGTCCCAGGATCAGGATGTCGGCGCCCGGCTTGCCGAGCGCGGCGTGGATGCCGTCGGCCATCCACTGCGCCATGCCGTCGTTGATCGCGCGGCCCGACAACACGACCTGCGGGTCGATGCCGAGTTCCTGCGCACGGTGGCTGAGATAATAGGGGTCGACCCCGATGCAGTGGCCGCCGACGAGGCCGGGTTCGAAGGGCAGGAAATTCCACTTCGTCCGCGCCGCGTCGAGCACGTCCCACACCGAAATGTCTAGCGCCGAGAAGATCTTGGTCACTTCGTTGATGAAGGCGATGTTGATATCGCGCTGGGCGTTCTCGATCACCTTCGCGGCTTCGGCGGCGCGGATCGACCTGGCGCGGAACACCCCGCCGCTCGTCACCTTGCCATAGACGGTGGCGAGCAATTCGGTGACCTGGTCGTTCTCGCCCGCCAGCACCTTCATGATCTTGTCGACCGTATGCTCGCGGTCGCCCGGATTGATGCGCTCGGGCGAATAGCCGAGGAAAAAATCGCGCCCGCGCACCAGCCCCGACAGGTCCTCGATCATGGGCCCGCAAATATCCTCGGTCACCCCGGGATAGACGGTGCTTTCATAGACGACCGTCGGCGTTTTCGCCGCGTCGAGAAGGGCCGCGACGGTGCGTGTCGCGCTGCGCACCGGCGACAGGTCGGGGCGGTTGTCGGCATCGATCGGCGTCGGTACGGTCACGATATAGAGGTCGGCGCCACTGCAATCCGCCGCATCGCTGGTCAGCGCCAGCCCGCACGCGGCCAATGCCGCGGCATCGACCTCGCCCGTCCGGTCGTGACCATCGCGCAGCTCGGCGATCCGCGCAGCATTGCTGTCCAGCCCGACGGTGTCGAAATGCTTCGCGAGCTGGACCGCGAGCGGCAATCCGACATAGCCCAGCCCGATGACGACGATTTTCATTTTCGCTCTGATCCTTTGCCGCTTTGGCAGCGGTCCTTGGGGGAGTGGGGGAGGCGTCAAAGCCCGTGATAGTCGCGGTACCAAGCGACGAAATTGGGGATGCCGACGTCGATCGGGGTCGTCGGCTCGTAACCGAGGTCGCCCGAAATCGCGCTGATGTCGGCATAGGTTTCGGGGACGTCGCCGGGTTGCAGCGGCGCCATCTGCTTGATCGCCTCGCGCCCGCAGGCCTCCTCGATCAGCGAAATCATCCGCGTCAGCTCTTCGGACCGGTTGTTGCCGATATTGTAGAGCCGGTGCGGCGCGACGCTGCCGCCGGCCTTGAGTTCGCCGTCGTCGGGCGGCGGATTGGCGATGCACGCAGCGACGCCCGACACGATATCGTCGATATAGGTGAAGTCGCGGCGCATCGCGCCGGCGTTGAACACCTGGATCGGCGTCCCCTCGAAAATCGCTTTGGTGAAGATCCACATCGCCATGTCGGGGCGGCCCCAGGGGCCATAGACGGTGAAGAAGCGCAGGCCGGTCAGCGGGATGCGATAGAGATGGGCGTAGGTCTCGCTCATCAGTTCGTCGGCCTTCTTGGTCGCGGCATAGAGCGACATCGGATGGTCGACGCGGTCCTCGACGCGGAAGGGCAGGGTCTTGTTGCCGCCATAGACCGACGAGGAGGAGGCATAGACCATCGGCACACCGCGGGTCCGCGCGACTTCGAGCAGGTTGAGATGCCCGACGAGGTTCGACTGGACATAGGCGCGCGGGTTATCGATCGAATAACGGACCCCCGCCTGCGCGCCCAGATGCGCGATATCGGCGAATTTCAGGTCGGCGAGCGCTTCGTCGAGCGCGGTCGCGTCGGCGAAATCGACCTGGCGGAAGGTGAAGAGATCGCCATATTCCGCCGACAATTTCGCCAGCCGCGCGCGCTTGAGCTCCGGGTCGTAATAGTCGTTGACGATGTCGATGCCGATCACCGGCCGGCCTTCGCCCATCAACCGCCGCGCGAGATGGAAACCGATAAATCCGGCGGCCCCGGTAATCAACACGGTCAACAATCATCTCCTGTCGGATGCGGTTTGTGGCACCGCAGCATGGCCGCGATAGACATGTGAGCCTTTGGCAACAAGGGCGAAGTTCCCCTGCCGGCAACAGCCCGGTTGACTTCGCGGGCTAGGCGCGGAAAGGGATGCACCGCCGAATAGCGCGGATCACACGCGCTCGAACACTCTCCCCGGAACGAGGAATAAAGTCTTGGCGGAACAGGAAAAAATTGCCCTTGTGACCGGAATTACCGGACAGGATGGCGCCTATCTCGCGCGGCTGCTGCTCGACAAGGGCTATGTCGTCCACGGCCTCAAGCGCCGCTCATCTTCGTTCAACACCAGCCGGATCGAGGATATCTACCAGGACCCGCACGTCGAAAACTCGCGTTTCCACCTTCATTATGGCGACCTGACCGACAGCACCAACCTGATCCGCATCGTTCAGGAAACGAAACCGACCGAAATCTACAACCTCGCGGCGCAGAGCCATGTGCAGGTGAGTTTCGAGACCCCCGAATATACCGCGAACAGCGACGCGATCGGCACGCTGCGGCTGCTCGAGGCGATGCGCATCCTCGGCATGGAAAAGACCTGCCGTTTCTATCAGGCTTCGACCTCGGAACTGTACGGGCTGGTGCAGGAAGTGCCGCAGCGCGAAACCACGCCCTTCTATCCGCGCAGCCCTTATGCGGCGGCGAAGCTCTACGCTTATTGGATCGTCGTGAACTACCGCGAAGCCTATGGCATGCACGCGTCGAACGGCATCCTGTTCAACCATGAAAGCCCGCTGCGCGGCGAAACCTTCGTCACGCGCAAGATCACCCGCGCCGCTGCGGCGATCAGCCTCGGCCAGCAGGACAAGCTGTACCTCGGCAACCTCGACGCCAAGCGCGACTGGGGGCATGCCCGCGAATATGTCCGCGGCATGTGGATGATGATACAGCAGGACGAGCCCGACGATTATGTCCTCGCGACGGGCGAAACCACGCCGGTGCGCGACTTCGTCGAATGGGCGTTCGAGGATGTCGGCATCGCGCTCGAGTGGAAGGGCGAGGGCGTCGACGAAAAGGGCTATTGCAAGGCCAGCGGCAAATGCCTCGTCGAGGTCGACCCGCGCTATTTCCGCCCGACCGAGGTCGACCTGCTGATCGGCGACCCGTCGAAGGCGCATCAAAAGCTTGGCTGGCGCCACGAAACCTCGGTGCGCGAGCTGTGCCGCGAAATGGTCGCCGCCGACGTCGCGGCATACAAGGCCGGCACGACCCCGTCGCATGACTGAGGCCTTTTCGCTCGCGGGCAAGCGCGTCTGGGTCGCGGGACACCGCGGCATGGTCGGCAGCGCGCTGGTACGCCGGCTTGCCGATGAGAATTGCGAGGTCCTGACGGCAGGGCGCGATACGCTCGACCTGCTCGACCAGGCGGCGGTGCGCGCATGGACCGCGCGCGAAAGGCCCGACGCGGTCTTCCTCGCGGCGGCGAAGGTTGGCGGCATCCTTGCCAACGATAGTTTTCCAGCCGATTTCCTTTACCAGAATCTCGTCATCGAAACGAATATCGTCGATGCGGCGCACCGCGCCAACGTCGCGAAACTCTGCTTCCTCGGCTCGTCGTGCATCTATCCGAAGTTCGCCGAGCAGCCGATCGTCGAGGAGGCGTTGCTCACCGGCCCGCTCGAGCCGACCAACGAATGGTATGCGATCGCCAAGATCGCCGGGATCAAGCTCGCGCAAAGCTATCGCCGGCAATATGGCGCCGATTATATCTCGGCGATGCCGACCAACCTTTATGGCCCCGGCGACAATTTCGACCTCAACTCCAGCCATGTGCTGCCCGCGCTGATCCGCAAGGCGCATGAAGCGAAAGAGAGCGGCGCCAAGACGATGACGCTGTGGGGAAGCGGCACGCCGATGCGCGAATTCCTCCACGTCGACGATTGCGCCGACGCCTGCGTCTTCCTGATGAAGCGCTATTCGGACGCCGGGCACATCAATGTCGGGTCGGGAACCGACATCGCGATCATCGACCTCGCGCGCCTCGTCTGTCAGGTCGTCGGCGCCGATGTCGAGATCGTCCTCGACACCGACAAGCCCGACGGCACCCCGCGCAAGCTGATGTCGAACGCCAAGCTTGCCGGCATGGGCTGGTCGCCGCGCATCGCGCTGCGCGACGGGATCGCCTCGACCTACGACTGGTTCCTCGCGCACCGGCGCTGACGCCCGGCGCTTGCATTCGCGCCCGACAGGCTCGACATAGAAAGGCGAGGAGCAGGGCCATGGATTTCGCCTTCGACAATAGTTTTCACCGCGACATGGAGGGCTTTTACGCCCCCGCCGAAGCCGCGCCGCCCTCGGCGCCGAAGCTGCTGGTCTTCAACCATGCGCTCGCCCGGAAACTGGGCCTCGATATCGACGGCGCCGATGACGATACGCTCGTGCGCCTCTTCTCGGGCGAGGCGATGCCCGGCGGCGCCAATCCGCTCGCCTTTGCCTATGCGGGGCATCAGTTTGGCCACTTCTCGTCGCAGCTCGGCGATGGCCGCGCTTTGCTGCTCGGCGAAATCGTCGCCCCCGATGGGGCGCGTTTCGACGTCCAGCTCAAGGGCTCGGGTCCGACGCCTTTCTCGCGCAACGGCGACGGCAAGGCCGCGATCGGCCCGGTGCTGCGCGAATTTCTCGTCTCCGAGGCGATGGCGGCGATGCATGTGCCGACCACGCGCGCCTTGGCGGCGGTGGCGACCGGCGACCGCGTCCAGCGCGAACGCGCCCACCCCGGCGCGGTGCTCACCCGCATCGCGAGCAGCCATATCCGCGTCGGCACCTTCCAGTTCTTCGCCGCCCACTTCGGCGCCGAGCATGTGGTGCAATTGTCCGACTATAGCATTCGGCGTCATTTTCCGGACCTTGCGACAAGCCCCAACCCGCATCTCGCGCTGCTCGACCGCGTGATCGGCCTGCAATGCGAACTGGTTGCGCACTGGCTCGGGGTCGGCTTTATCCATGGCGTGATGAACACCGACAATGTCGCGATCAGCGGCGAGACGATCGATTATGGCCCCTGTGCTTTCATGGACCGCTTTTCCGCCAACACGGTGTTCAGCTCGATCGATGCCAATGGCCGTTACGCCTATGGCCGTCAGCCGCAGATCCTCCACTGGAACATGGCGCGTTTGACCGAAGCCCTGCTGCCTGCCATCCACGCCGTCGATCCGGCGGACGTCGAGAAGGCCAAGGGACTCGTCGATGCGATCCCCGACCGCTTTCGCACCCATTGGTTCGCCCGCATGCAAACCAAGCTTGGCCTTGCCAGCGCGCATGAGGGCGATGCGGAGCTGATCGACAATCTTTTCGGCGAACTCGAAACCCATGCGATCGATTTTACCGGCTTCTTCCGCGCCCTCGCCACGCTGCTGCGCGGCGATGCGAGCGAACTCGAAGCCTTGCTCCCGCAACCCGAGGTGATGGCGCCCTGGATTGCCAGCTGGTGGGCCGAACTCGAACGCGAGGATATCCATCCGCTCGAACGCGCCGCGGCGATGGATGCGGTGAACCCGCGCTATGTCCCGCGCAACCACCGGGTCGAAGAAGCACTGACGGCCGCGGAGCAGGGCGATCTGGCGCCGTTCCAAGCGCTGCTCGAAGTCGTGCGCGCGCCCTATGTCGAACGCGCCGACTGGGCGGCTTATGCCGGCCCGGGCCCTGCCGAAGGCGCCCCTTATGTGACCTTCTGCGGCACATGAATTGGCGATCAAGGTTCGAAGCGCGTTGCAGCGTCCTGGCTTTGCGGCTACCGAGCGGGCGCTTGATAGCCCAATTGATTCCGCCACATCCTGACAATCAGAACGGAACGAGCTCACCCCTATGAAAGCATTGATTCTCTGTGGCGGCCGGGGAACCCGGCTGCGCGAAGTGTCCGAAACGCTGCCCAAACCGATGGTGCCGATCGGCGACAAGCCGATCGTGTGGCACATCATGAAAATCTATGCGGCGCACGGCATCACCGACTTCGTCCTGCTGCTCGGCTACAAGGGCGACATCATCCGCGATTTCTTCCTGAATTACGCGAACCAGTCGTCCGACGTCACCGTCGACCTGTCGAAGCGCGGCGAGGACCGATTGCAGTTCCACAAGCACCAGACCGAAGACTGGAAGGTCACCCTCGCCGAGACCGGCGAGGACGCGATGACCGGCGCGCGCATCCGCCGCGGCGCGCGCTATCTCGACGGGGTCGATCAGTTCTGCGCCACCTATGGCGACGGCGTCGGCGATATCGACATTTCGGGGCTCGTCGATTTCCACAAGGGCCATGGCAAGACCGCAACGCTCACCGGCGTCTACCCGCCGGGCCGCTTCGGCGAACTCGGGACAGAGGGCGGCGTCGTCGCCAGCTTCAACGAAAAGCCGCAGGTGTCGGGCGGCCATATCAACGGCGGCTTCTTCGTCTTCAACCGCAATTTCGTCGACGACTATCTCGACGATCGCGAAGAGCTGATCCTCGAGCGCGAGCCGATGGAACGCCTCGCCGCCGACCGTGAGTTGATGATGTACGAACATAATGGTTTCTGGCAGCCGATGGACACGCCGCGCGAATATTCGCTGCTCAACGAGCTGTGGGCGGACGGGCAGGCACCCTGGAAAAAGTGGTAGGCACCGCGATGTTCGGCGACGCCTATCGCGGCAAGACTGTGCTGCTCACCGGTCACACGGGCTTCAAGGGTTCGTGGATGGCCGAATGGCTACTGATGCTCGGCGCCAATGTCGTTGGCTTCTCGCACAAGGTCGATGACGGCCCGTCGCATTTCGACAGCCTCGGTCTCGCCGACCGGATGACGCATATCCTTGGCGACGTGCGCGATGCCGATGCACTGTACGACGTCGTCACGGCGCACCGGCCCGACTATGTCTTCCACCTCGCGGCGCAGTCGCTCGTTCGTTATTCCTACGACCATCCGGTCGAGACGATGGCGACCAACGTCATGGGCACCGTCAACCTGCTCGACGCGCTGCGCCGCGCCGGAAATCCGGCGGCGGTCGTCTGCGTCACCTCGGACAAATGCTACGAGAATCGCGAAGTCCTGTCGGGATATCGCGAGGACGATCCGATGGGCGGCCACGACACCTATAGCGCGTCGAAGGGCGCCGCCGAAATCGTCGCGCACAGCTATCGCCGCAGCTTCTTTTCCGCCCCCGACAGCCCGGTGAAGATGGCGACGGTGCGCGCCGGCAATGTCATCGGCGGCGGCGACTGGTCGCTCGACCGCATCGTCCCCGATTGCGTGCGCAGCCTGGCCAAGGGCGAGCCGATCCGCCTGCGCAACCCGGCGGCGACGCGGCCCTGGCAGCATGTGCTGGAATCGCTGAGCGGCTATCTCTGGCTCGGCGCGCTGCTCGGCGGCGCCGCGACCACGCCGCGGGTAAAATCGCCGGCGGACGTCACCGAAGCGTTCAACTTCGGCCCTTGGGTCGAAGCCAATGGCTCGGTCGAGCGGCTGGTCACCGAATTCCTCAAGCATTGGCCCGGCGAATGGATCAACGCGGCGGAAGCCGGCGCGGTGCACGAGGCGGGCCTGCTCGGCCTGTCGATCGACAAGGCGTATCACAAGCTCGGCTGGGCGCCGACGCTAGACTTCGCCGGCGGCGTCGCGCTGACTGCGGGCTGGTACAAGGCGGTGGTCGCCGACCAGGCGCCGGCGCTCGACCAGACGCGTCACGATATCGAAACCTTCGTCGCCGAGGCGCGAGCGAAATCGCTCGCCTGGGCGGCCTGAACCAACCCAAGGGGAATAGAATGATCGACGGCGTCCTGATTACACCGCTGCGGCAAATAGCGGACGAGCGCGGCAAGATCATGCACATGCTGCGCAGCGATGCGCCGCATTTCGACCAGTTCGGCGAGATCTATTTCTCGTGTGTCCAGCCCGGCGCGATCAAGGCCTGGCACATCCACAGCGAAATGACGCTGAACTATGCCGTCGTCCACGGCCGCATCAAATTCGTCCTCTACGACGACCGCGAAGGCTCGCCGACGCGCGGTGAACTCCAGGAAATCTTCATGGGCGAGGATAATTATTGCCTCGTCACCGTGCCGCCCTTCGTCTGGAACGGCTTCAAGGGTTACGGTCAGTATCCGGCGATCGTCGCGAACTGCACCACCCACGTCCATTCGGCCGACGAGATCGACCGCATGGATCCGTTCACCGACAAGATCCCGTACAACTGGGACGTTCGCCATGGCTGATGGCCGGCTGCTGCTCGTCGGCGGCAGCGGATATTTCGGGGCGCGGCTGGCCGAGGCGCTGGCCGGCGCCTGGGATGTCGCGGTCACGGTACGCTCGGACACGCCCGCGCGCGCCGCATGGCTCGCCGAGCGCGGCATCGCGTCCTTTCGCTACGACAGCAGCCGCGACGCGGAGCTGCCCGGCGGCGATTTCAACGCGATCGTCAATCTCGCGATGCCGGGCGCGCAGGCGGCGGGCAAGGACGCCGACGCCGCGATGGCACAGGGCCGCAGCACCGCCGCCGCCTGCCTCGCCGCGCTGCGCGAGGGCAGGGCGACGCGGCTGATCCATTTCTCGACCTTCCACGTCTATGGCGGCAATGCCGCCGCGCTTTATACCGAAGACATGCCCAAGGCGCCGGGCCATCCCTATGGCAAGACGCACCTCGCGATCGAGGGCGATCTCACCGCCAGCGACGTCGCCGAGCGCATCGCGATCCTCCGCCCGACCAACATGGTCGGCGCGCCCGCGCACAAGGACCTTGGCGAACAGGCGGGGCTGATCTTCCTCGATCTCTGCCGTCAGGTCGCCGAAAGCGGCGCGATGAGCCTGCGCAACGACGGGCAGAGCTATCGCGACATATTGCCGTTCGGCGATGCGATCACCGCGGTCGAGCTGTTGCTGCGCGCGACAAGTGGCTGGAACAATCTCTTCAACCTCGGCGCCGGGCGTGCGATCACGATGCAGACGCTCGCCGAGACCATCGCCGTCGCCGCACCGCAGCCCGTCGGGATCGGCTATGGCGACGGCACCGACGCCTTCCGCAGCCCGTTCACGGTCGACATCGCGCGGCTCGGCGCGCTTGGCTGGGCGCCCTCGGCCTCGATCGCCGACGAGGCCCGCCGCACCATCGCCGCCTTTACCGCGTGACCACCCCGCGTCTCCTCGCCATCTCGCTCTCGTGCCACGAGCCGGTGAATCGCGCGCTGTTCCGCGAAATCGGCGCGCTCGGCATCCCCGTCCAGCTCGTCGTCCCGCGCCGCCATTTCGTCGGCGGCCAGTGGCGCGACACCCCCGACTTTCCGCCCGAAAATTATGAGCTCACGCTGCTCGACCTCACCGGCACCAACCAGCGCACCCACAGGTTGCAGGGGCTACAGGGAGTCGTCGATGCCTTCCAGCCGACGCATATCTATTGCGACAGCGATCCCGCGAGCATGATGGTGCGGCAGGCCAAACAGGTCGCGCCGAACGCGCGGCTGTGGTCGCTCACTGCCGAGAATATGCCGCAGAGCCTGGGCATCGACCTCAAAAAGGCGCTCGAAACGCGCCAGCCCGCCGGCATCGCCTCGGCGCTGGTCAAGGCGTGGCTTCGCCGCTCGGCGCGCCGCAAGGTCGACCGCGTGCTGACGCTCAGCCAGGATGGCACCGCGCTGATCGAGGCGATGGGGCTGACCGCGACGCAGGTGCCGATCGGTTTCGACCCGCGCCTGTTCCAGCCCTTGCCCGAAGCCGAACGCGCCGCGGTGCGCGCCGAGCTCGGTCTCACCCGGCCAGTGATCGCCTATTTCGGGCGCCAGACCCCCGAAAAGGGCATCCATGTCCTGATCGACGCGCTCGACCGCATCCGTGACCGCCCCTGGCAGTTCCTGATCGACGATTTCATCGGCGCCTCGGGCTACACCGCGCAGCTCCAGGCGCAGATCGAGCGTCTCGGACTATCCGATCGCGTGACTTTTTTCGAATCCCGGCACGAAGACATGGCGCGTTACATGAACGCAGCTGACATCGTCGTCCTGCCGTCGCTAAGCACCCCCAAGTGGAAGGAGCAGTACGGCCGCGTCATCCAGGAAGTGATGGCGTGCGGTCGCACCATGGTCGGCAGCCGATCGGGCGCGATCCCCGAAGTGATGGGCGGGCAGGGGCATTTGTTCGACGAAGGCGACGTTGCCGGCCTCGCGAAACTGCTCGGCGATCTGCTCGACAAGGGGCAATATGCCGATGAAGCGGCGCGAAACTACGCGCTGGCGAACCTGTCGGTGAACCGTCAGGCCGAGATCATGGCCGGCCATCTGCGCGCGGAAACCTGACCCGCACTTTTCCGGGTGCGGAACCCTATGCCTTTCGCCACGTTGCGAAAAGCGACGACGGCAGTGATCGATACAGGGCCGATCGATCGCGCAGGCAGGGGGAATGGGTTCTGCATCGCACCGCAAGTCATCGCAAAACCGCCAGAATCTGGTTGCGCCGCTGCGCGTCAGCGGACAGAAGCGCATCTGGTAGCGGGCAGCAGATGCAAGATTCTGAAAACCTTCGCGAATTGATCCGCCGGACCGCGACGAGGACGTCGCTGCGTCCAACGCTCGCGCTGTCGGCATCCTTGCTCTGCCTCGCCGCAACGACTGCGCATGGGCAAGTGGCGCCGCAGCCGCCACCGGTCACCGAAACGATTGCTCCCGACGCCGCGCCCGAAACCGAGCTGGCCAAGCCCACCCCGCCGCCGCCCGATGCGGTTTTCCCGCCGGTCGAACCGATCATCGAGGATGACGAGTTCGATCGCGCCATCCCTCCAATTTCGGCCGAGGACGACCCCGAACTCGGCGTCCCGCTCGAATCGATCGCCGAATTCGAACGCCGGCAGGCGGCAAAGGCCGCGACACAAGGTGAAGCGCCGCCCGGCTCCGAACCCGCCCCCACTCCGGCGCTGGCCGACGGCGATGCGGTCGAGGCGATCGGCGACGCGCCGATCAGCGACACCGAACTCGCCGCGCCGCTGCCCTCGCTCGAAAGCTTCAACGTCGAACCGGTCGAATTCGCCGAACCCGAATCCGCCGACGAAACGGTCAAGATCGCTTACACGGTTCAGGTCAACGGCCTTGCGCCCGCCGACGACGGCACCGACGCCGACCTCGCCGACCTGTTCGGCGACCTGTCGGCGCTCTACGATGGCGATGGCGAAGCCGCCAATGCGTCGATGGTCCGCGCCCGCCTGACCGCCGATGCCGACCTGATGCGGCGTATCCTCGCCTCGGAGGGCTATTATGACGCGCAGGTCGAAACGCGGATCGACCGCAGCGGCGGCAGCGACAATGACGGCACTGACCGCGGAAACCGAACTGCGGATGGCCCCGCCGCCACAACCACGCAGGGTCAGTCCGGGCGTCCGCGGTCGCTGGTCGCGATTATCGATGTCGTGCCGGGGCAGCGCTACACCCTCTCCGACATCGTCATCAACGCCGCGCCGACGGTGCCGCCAACGCTGATCAAGGATAATTTCCCGCTGGCGATCGGCGAACCGATCGTCGCGCAACGCGTCCAGGGGGCCGAGGCGGCGATCGCGCTCAAACTGCCCGAGGAGGGCTATCCGTTCGCGGTCGTCGGGCAACGCGACATCCTGCTCGATGGAGCGACCGGTGACGGGGTTTACACCTTGCCCGTCGAAATCGGGCCCCGCGCGCGCTTCGGCGGCTTCGAGACGACCGGCAAGCAGGCCTTCGATGTCGAGCATGTCGAACTGCTGGCGCGGTTCAAGCGCGGCGACCTTTATGACAGCCGCAGGGCCGACGACCTCCGCCAGGCGCTCGTCGCGACCGGGCTGTTCTCGACCGTGTCTGTCGAACCGCAAAAGACCGGTGAAAGTGCAGGCGACGACACCGAGTTTGTCACGATGCTGGTGACGCAGGAGGCGGGGCCGCCGCGCACTCTCGCTGCGAGTGCGGGCTATGGCACCGGTCAGGGTATCCGGGTCGAGGGAAGCTGGACTCACCGCAACCTGTTCCCGCCCGAAGGCGCGCTGATCGTCCGCGGCATCGCGGGAACGCAGGAACAGGCGCTGGGCGTCACCTTCCGCCGCTCGAACGCCGGGCGCCGCGACCGCACCTTCGAACTGGTCGCCGAAGCATCGCGCAGCAATTACAACGCATTCGAGGCGCTGACCGGGCGTGTCGGTTTTCGCGTCAGCCGCGAATCGACGCCGATCTGGCAGAAAAAGATCACCTATGCCTATGGCCTCGATCTGATCGCCACGAGTGAAGACGACTACAGCTTCCTCCTCGGCGCGCGCGACCGCAGCCTCTATTATATCGCGGGCTTGTCCGGCCAGGTCGGCATCGACCGCAGCGACAATCTGCTTAACCCGAGCAAGGGTTTCCGCGTCACCACGCTGATCCAGCCCGAAGGCTCGCTCAGCGGCAGCTTCTCGCCCTATGCCCGCGTCCGGATCGATGCGAGCGGCTATTATCCGGTGACCGACAGCGTCGTGCTCGCGGGGCGCGTCCGCGTCGGCTCGATCCTCGGTGCCTCGCGCGAAAATCTCGCGCCGTCGCGGCGCTTCTATGCCGGCGGCGGCGGTTCGGTGCGCGGCTTCGGTTATCAGGAACTGGGGCCCAAAGACCCGAACAACGACCCGATCGGGGGCCGCAGCGTCAACGAAGCGGCGGTCGAGGCCCGCTATCGCTTTGGGAACTATGGTATCGTGGGCTTCGTCGACGCGGGGCAGGTCTATCGCGGCTCGACCCCGGATTTTTCGAACCTGCGCTACGGTGTCGGCATCGGCGGGCGGTTCTACACCAATTTCGGTCCGATGCGCCTCGACATCGCGACTCCGATCGATCGCCAGCCGGGTGAAGGCCGGGTCAGCGTCTATGTCTCGATCGGGCAGGCTTTCTGATGGCCGCCGACGCCGCCTTCGACGATAGCCCGCCGCCGCCAAAGGCAAAGCCGTCCTGGCCGCGCCGCATCGCGCGCGGCGTCGGCATCACGATCGTCGGCCTGATCGCGCTGATCGGCCTCTTCCTCATCGGGCTCAACAGCGATGCCGGGCGGCGTTTCGTCGTCACCCAGATCGAAAAATATGAATTCGAAAACGGGATGAAGATCGGGATCGGTCGGCTCGACGGCTCGCTCTATGGCGCGATGTCGATCCGTGAACTCACCCTGTCCGATACCAAAGGCGTCTTCCTGCGCTCGCCCGAGGTCAAGGTCGACTGGCGGCCCTTCGCTTACCTATCGAACCATGTCGACATCCGCTCGGCGACCGCGCGGACGATGACGCTGGCACGGATACCCGCGTTCAAGCCAGTTCCCGATACCGGCGAACCCTTGCTGCCCGACCTCGATATCGATGTCGCGAAAGTGCAGGTCGACCGCTTCATCTTCGAACCCGCCGTCGCGGGCGAACGGCAGGAAGCGCGCATCACCGGCAAGGTTGCGATCGCCGACCGCCGCGCACAGGTCACCGCCAACGCCGAAACGGTCGGGGGCAAGGCGAAGGGCGACAAGCTTGCGCTGATCCTCGACGCCGTGCCCGAGACGAACCGGCTGTCGATCGACATGGACATCAACGCGCCGCAGGGCGGTGTGCTCGCGGCGATGGGTGGATTCAAGGAGCCGCTGACCGCGAAACTCTCGGGTAAGGGTGACTGGAAGGTCTGGAACGGCACGCTGACCGGCAACCTCGGCAGCCAGCCGCTCGCGCGCCTCGGCCTTGCCGCGCGCGACGGGGTGTTCGCGGTCAAGGGCACGGCCCGGCCGTCGCGCCTGCTCGCCGCCGGCCCCGTCGCCGACATGCTCGGCACCGAAACCGCGATCGACCTCACGGCCCGGCTGGCCGAGCGCAAGGTCGGTCTCGACGGCCGCATTTCGTCCGACGCCGCGCGCGTCGGACTCAGCGGCGGTATCGACCTCGGTACCAGCCGTTATGACGGGTTGCAGGTCGCCTTCGTCCTCCTCAAGCCCGGCGCCATCGCCCCTTATGTACGCGGCAGCGGGCTGCGCGCGCAGGCCCGTCTCGACGGTGAATTCCGCCTGCCGACGGTCGAATATCAGGCCAATGCGACCAGCCTCGCGGTCAACGACATCGTCATCGAGGCGCTGACCCTGTCGGGCAAGGCGCGGGTCGATCCCGACCAGATCTTCATCCCCGTCGCAGGCCGCGCCAGCCGCATCCGCGGCCTCGACACCGTCGCCGGCGGCACGTTGGTGCAGGTGAGCCTCAACGGCGACCTCGCTTACAAGGACGGCCGTCTGCTCAGCGACAATATGCGCCTGCGGTCGAGCCGCATCGATGCCAAGGCGATCCTGATCGCCGACCTCAACCGCGGTTTCTATACCGGCGCGATCGACGGCCGCATCGACGATTATCGCATCGAAAGCGTCGGCATCTTCGACATCAACACCGACGCCGACCTCAAGACCGCGGCGAACGGCGGGTTTGAGATCGTCGGCCGCGTCCGCGCCCGCTCGACCCAGCTGTTCAACTCGGGCGTCCGCAACGTGCTGGGCGGCAACGCCACGGCGTCGAGCGACGTGCGTTACGGCACCGACGGGATCATCCGCTTCGCCAACCTGCGCATGAGCGCGCCGCTGATGCGGGTTGTCAGCGGGCAGGGGACCTACAACCCCAATGGCCAGATCAACCTGACCGCCCGCGCGTCCTCGACCGAATATGGCCCGCTCGGCCTGCAACTCGCGGGCACGATCACCGATTCACGCGCGACGCTCACCGCCGATCGCCCGGGCCTCGGGATCGGACTCCAGAACCTCGTCGCGCGGATCACCGGCGCAACCGGTGGCTACCGCCTCGCCGCGACCGGCGACACCGACTATGGTCCGCTCAGCGCCGACGTCGTGCTGATCACCGCCAAGGGGCCGCTGACGATCGATATCGAGCGCGGCGACCTGTCGGGCATCGGTTTCAAGGGGCAGCTCGTGCAGGGCGCCGCCGGGCCCTTCGTCGGCCAGCTCGACGCCTCGGGTCAGGGCCTCGGCGGCCTCGTCCGCCTCAGCGCCGCGGGCCAGTATCAGGCCGCAGCCATCAACGTGCGCGCCAACAATGTCGTGCTGCCCGGGCCGGCCCAGCTCGCGATCGGCTCGGCGATCGTCGATGCCGATGTCATCCTCTACGACCAGCCGCGCGTCATCGCCGACATCCAGATCGCCCAGACGCGCATCCGCGAATTCGACATCGCGGTCGGCCGCGTCAAGATCGATTACCAGAACGGCACCGGCAAGGCGCAGGCGCTGGTCGAGGGGACGAGCGGCGTGCCCTTCCGCGTCGCCGCCAACGCCGATCTGCAACCCGATCTGTGGCGCGCCTCGGTGCAGGGCCGCGCCACCGGCATCAATTTCCGCACCACCAGCCCGGCGCGCATCATCCCCGGCAAGGATGGGTATGAACTGCTGCCCACCAACGTCGATTTCGGGCGCGGAAGCAGCGCGCGGCTCGCGGGGCGGTTCGGCGACGGCATCATGGTCCAGAGCCGGCTCGACCGCGTCAATCTCGCGATGCTCAACGCGGTCTATCCCGACCTCGGCCTGGGCGGCCGCGCGACGGGCAGCCTCGATTTCGAACAGGCCAGCGCCGACAGCTTCCCGCGCGCCGACGCGCGCCTGACGATCACCGGTTTCACCCGCACCACCGCCGCGACGGTCAGCCAGCCGGTCGACGTCAATTTCGCCGGCAAGCTGCTCGCCGACGGCGGCGAGGCCAGCGCCGTTATGCGCAAGCGCGGCAGCGTCATCGGACGCCTCCAGGCCTCGCTCCGCCCGCTGCCCCCCGGCGCAGGTACCTGGATGACGCGGCTGCAGGCCGCGCCGCTCAGCGGCGGCATCCGCTACAACGGCCCCGCCGACACGCTCTTCTCCTTCGTGGGATCGGGCGATCAGCGCATCGCCGGGCCGATCGGCGTCGCCGCCGATTTCAGCTGCCGCCTGATGGCTCCCTGCCTGAACGGGGTCGTGCGCGGCAATGCGCTGACCTATGAGAATCTGACCTATGGCACGCGGCTGACCAACATGGTCGTCAACGGCCGCTTCTCGGGCGACCGCCTCGAAATCGAACAGATGACTGCGACCGCCGGCGACGGCACCGTCAAGGCGTCGGGCTATGTCAGCCTTGCCGCGGCGAGCGGCTATCCGATGAAGATCGACGCCGTGCTCGACAACGCCCGCCTCGCGCGCAGCGACAATCTGGCAGCGCGCGCCACCGGCAATTTGACGCTCGAAAAGGTCGCGGGCCAGACCGCGCTGCTCTCGGGCGACCTCCGCCTTCCCGAAACGCGCTACAAGATCGTCCGCCAGGGCGCCGCGAGCGTGCCGGTGCTGACCGGCGTCCGCCGCAAGCCCCCCGCCGGGCGCCAGCGGATCAGCGGCGACGGCATGGCCGCGGTGGGCGGCAGCCTGTTCGACCTGATCCGCCTCGACGTCCGCCTGCGTGCCGGCGACGAAATCTATGTCAGCGGCATGGGGCTCGAATCCGAATGGATGGCCGACGTCACGCTGAAGGGCACGACGGAAGCGCCGCGCGTCACCGGCGAGATCGAACTGGTGCGCGGGACGCTCGGTTTCGCGGGCCGCTCTTTCGACCTCGAAGAGGGCAGGGTGACCTTCCCGACCGGCGATGCCTATGATCCGTCGATCCGCCTGATCGCGAGCGACACGTTCGACGACGTCACCGTCACGGTCAACGTGTCGGGCCGCGCCCAGAACCCGCAGATCGCCTTCTCCAGCGTCCCCGGCCTGCCGCAGGACGAGATCGTGTCGCGCATCCTGTTCGGTGATTCGATCACCGCGTTGTCGCCGCTGCAGGCGGTCCAGCTTGCCGCTTCGCTCAACAGCCTGCGCGGCAGCGGTGGCCTCAGCCCGCTCGGCGCGCTACAATCGGCGACCGGCATCGACCGCCTCCGGGTGCTCAGCCCCGACGATACGCAGGGGCGCGGCACCGCGCTCGCGGCGGGCCAGCACATCACCAACGATATCTATATCGAGGTGATCACCGACGGTCGCGGCTACACCGCGACCCAGCTCGAAATCAGCCTGACCCCGGCGCTGTCGATCCTCAGCCAGGCCGGCGGATCGGGCCAGACCAATTTCAGCGTCCGCTACCGCAAGGATTATTGATGCGCGCCGCGCTCCTCCTGCTGCCCCTGCTCCTCGCCGCCTGCAAGGAGGAGCCGAAGTTCGAGGATCGCTTCGACAAGGCGGCAAAGGAAATCGACGCGCGCGCCAAGGCAATGGACGCCGACATCGCGGCGGCGGACAAGGCGGCGAAGGATGCGGGGGAGGCGGAACCAAAAGCCTTGCCTCCCGAAGCGTCCCCGTCTAACCCCGCCCCGTCATCTGGGGAGTAGCCAGCCGTCCGTTCAGGACGGGCCATCGTGTCAACATACTCGGTCGAGAGGCCGTGGTGCGGTGGAAGCGGGAACACCGCTTGGGCGAGACCAATGGCATCGACCCCACGTCCGGGCCGGGCGGCGGGTATCGATGTCCGTTGGAATCGCAACGCCGCCCGGCCCCGGAGTCTATCCATGGAAGCCCTCTTCACCTCGACCGCCGTCGTCGCGCTCGCCGAAATCGGCGACAAGACGCAATTGCTCGCGATCCTGCTCGCGACGCGCTTCAACAAGCCGGTGCCGATCATCTTCGGCATTCTCTTCGCCACCCTCGCCAACCACGCGCTCGCCGCGCTGCTCGGCGCGTCCGCGGCGTCGTTTCTTGACAGCCCGGTCTTCCGCTATGCCATCGGCCTCAGCTTCATCGCGATGGCGGCATGGACCCTCGTCCCCGACAAGCTCGACGACGATGAAGCCCCCAAGCCGCGCTTCGGCGCCTTCCTGACCACGCTCGTCGCCTTCTTCCTCGTCGAAATGGGCGACAAGACGCAGGTCGCGACGATCGCGCTCGGCGCCCAATATCACAGCGTGCTGCTCGTCACGACCGGCACCACCCTCGGCATGATGATCGCCAATGTCCCGGCGATCTTCCTCGGCCACGAACTGCTCAAGCGCGTCAATCTCGACACGGTGCGCAAGGTCGCCGCCGTACTTTTCCTCGTCATCGGCATCTGGGTGCTGATACAGGCGGCCGGCCTGTTCGGCTGACGCCGCAGGGAAGGAGAAGGCGATGAACTATCTCTATCTGGCGCTGGCGATCGTCGCGGAGGTCATCGCGACCTCGTGCCTCAAATGGTCGGCGGGCTTCACCAAATTGCTGCCGTCGGTCGTCACCGTCGTCGGCTATGCCATCGCCTTCTATTTCCTCTCGCTCACCCTGCGCACCATCCCGACCGGCATCGCCTATGCGATCTGGTCGGGGGCGGGCATCGTGCTGATCGCCGCCGTCGCCTGGGCGTTTCAGGGCCAGAAGCTCGATGCGCCCGCGATCGTCGGTATGGGGTTGATCATCAGCGGCGTCGCGGTGATGAACCTCTTCTCGAAGGTCAGCGCGCATTGATGCGTCTGCGGCTGTTCATGACAGGCAATATAGGGTAGGGGGCTATCCCATGTCGCATCTGAAACCCAACAAGGATCAACTCCTTGCTCGCGTCCGCCGGATCGCCGGACAAGTCGCCGCGATCGAAAAGGCGATCATCGACGACGCCAGTTGTTCGGCGGTGCTGCACCATGTCGCGGGAGTTCGCGGGGCGGTCCTCGGGCTCGCCGACGAACTGGTCGAGGACCATGTCCGCGAACATCTCGCGCGTCCGGGACTCACCGACGCGGAGCGCAGCGAAGCGGCGGACGAGCTGCTGACGGTCATCCGGCGCTACGGCAAATAGGGGCGGCACAATGTCTTTCGATAGCCAGGTCGACGACCTCACCCACGACCATGTCTTCCTCGGCCCCGGCCACGACGAAAACGGCCGCCGCACCCTGTGGGTGGTCGCGATCACCGCGGTGATGATGGTCGCCGAAATCGTCGCGGGGATCGCCTACAACTCGATGGCGCTGCTCGCCGACGGCTTTCATATGGCGACCCACGCCGGCGCGCTCGGCATTGCCGCCATCGCATATGCTTATGCGCGCAAACATGCCCGCAACCCGCGCTACAGCTTCGGCACCGGCAAGGTCGGCGACCTCGCCGGCTTCGCCTCGGCACTGATCCTCGGCATCGTCGCGCTCGGTATCGCCTTTGAATCGGCGCAACGCCTGCTTGATCCGCGCCCGGTCGACTTCCTCGACGCCACCATCGTCGCCACCATCGGCCTCGTGGTGAACATCGTCTGCGCGGTGCTGCTCGGCGGTGGTCACAGCCATGGTCCGGGGCAAAGCCACGGCCATGCGCACCACAATCATGCGCACGACGACCATGATCACCATGGTCACGGCCACGATCACCACCACCACGACCATGCCAAGCCTGCGCGGCACAGCGACAACAATATGCGCTCGGCCTATCTCCATGTCCTCGCCGATGCGCTGACCTCGGTGATGGCGATCGCGGCGCTGCTCGGCGGGCGGTACCTCGGATGGATCTGGCTCGACCCCGTCATCGGCATCGTCGGCGCCGTCGTCATCGCCATCTGGGCCTGGTCGCTGATCCGCGACACCGCGTCGGTGCTGCTCGACAGCAGCGAACCCGCGCTCGAGGCGAAGATCCGCGACACCCTCGAGGCCGAAGGCGACATCCGCCTCGCCGACCTCCACGTCTGGCGCGTCGGCCCCGCCGCGCACGCCGCCATCGTCTCGGTCGATGGCGGCGACTGTAACGCGATCCGCCGGCGGCTGGCGAGCATATCGGAAATCGCCCATCTGACGGTCGAGACGAGGCGCGAGCCGCCGTATTTATCGGTGGATAAAGAGTTGTAAATATGGCCCTATCACCTGCGCGATAGGGCTGCTTTCGATTGTGCCATCGGAAATCCGGCCATATCGTCGATCGGCAATCGGGTGGGGTAGGTCATGATTTCGAGCAACAGCTGTTCCGCCGTGCTGGCCGCGGCGATACTGGCATCCACCTTGTTGGCGCCGACCGCCGTCCAGGCGCGCGACGGCGAAGCCTATGTCCAATATGCGCTCGGGCTCACCGATCCGCTCGACACCGAATTTCGTGTCGATGGCATAAAGCAGGCCAACCGCGTCGATTATCACACCGGCCAGTTCGATACGGCGCTTTCAGTCGGTTACGACTTCGGGACGATCCGCGCAGAGGGTGAGTTCATCGCCCAGCGCAGCCGTATTCACGACTATATCGTCAACGTGCCGACCTTGCTCACCGGTCCCGAAGTCGCGCAGCCGGCGCTCTATCCCGATGTCAAAGGCTATACGCACCGCAAAGCGCTGATGGCGAACATCATCGTCGAAACCGGCGGCAACGGGAAAATCGGCCTTTACGGCGGCCTTGGCATCGGGTTTCAGAATGTGAAAGCCAGCCGCTTCCGCAGCCGCCTGCTGCTCGATCCGTTCATCGACGCATCATCGACCCGGCTGGTCGGACAGGCCATCGTCGGCGCCTATATCCCGTTGTCGAAGAACCTCGACCTTGGCGTCAAATATCGCCTCATCCACGGCGAAGGCTTCAAATATACCAGTATCCAGGGCGGCCAGACCTTCAAGGGCAACTTCGGTTCGCACAGCTGGCTGGGAACGCTGGCCTGGAATTTCTGATTGCCCTCGGCTTTTGGCGGACAGGGTGGGATTCGAACCCACGGTGAGCTTGCACCCACGGCGGTTTTCAAGACCGCTGCCTTAAACCACTCGGCCACCTGTCCTCCGCCCGCGCCATAGCGCGCGCGCGGCTTGCGGCAAGCGAAACCTTGTCCGGCGGCGCGGCGGGCCGGCGGTTCTCCGTCCGCCGCGCTTATGACTCGCTTCATCGGGTCGCAGGCTGGTCATTCAGCGTGCATCTGTGTCAGACCTTGCTTATGGGGTGGGACATGATGCGCACTGCAAGTTTCGGAATCACACGCTTTTTCTCGCTGTTCGCGGCGTTCGTATCGGCGTGGATGCTCACCGCCTCGGCGCCGCTCCATGCCCAAAGCGGCGACCCCGGCTTCGATACCTATATCCAGTCGCTATGGCCCAAGGCGCAGGCGCGCGGCGTGTCGCGTGCGACCTTCGACCGGGTGACCATCGGGCTGCGCTACAATCCGCGCGTCATTGCGCTCGACCGCGACAATCTCGGCGCGCCGCCGACCAACGACACCCCGATCCCAGCCTTCGCCCCCTATAAACTCAAGCATGTCGATGCCGCGCGCATCGGCGGCGGACGCCGCGTCCACGATCGGCTGCTGCCCTTGCTGTCGCGCATCGAGCAGCGCACCGGGGTGCCGACCAGCATCATGATCGCGATCTACGGCCATGAAACCGCCTACGGCCAGGTCACCGGCAATTTCGACCTGCCCGAGGCGCTGGCGACCCTCGCCTATGAAGGGCGCCGCCGCAGCCTGTTCGAACCCGAATTCCTCGCGACATTGCAGATGGTCGAACAGGGCGTGCCGCGACAGGTGCTCAAGGGCAGCTGGGCCGGCGCCTTCGGCTATCCGCAATTCCTGCCCTCGGTCTATCTGCAGGTCGCCGAGGACGGCGACGGCGACGGCAAGGCGAATATCTGGTCGAGCGAGGCCGATGCGATCGAATCGATCGGCGCCTATCTGCGCCGCGCCGGCTGGCGCGCCGGGCAGCCCTGGGGCGTCGCGGTCAGCGTTCCCGCCGGGTTCAACCGGACGCGCGTCGCCAGCAAGCTCGAACCCACCCGCTGCCCGCGCGTTTTCGCGCGTCACAGCCGGTGGCGTTCTGTCGCCGAATGGCGCGCCGATGGCTTCCAGCTGGCGGGCGGCAATTGGCCCGACGGTCGCGTCCAGGCGACCTTGCTCGAACCCGACGGGCCGGGACGCACCGCTTATTTGCTGACCGGCAATTATCGTGCGATACTCGATTACAATTGTTCCAATTTTTACGCACTGTCTGTGGGGTTGCTGGCGGATGAAATCGATCGGTAATAGGGGGGTCATGCTGGCGGCGACATTGCTGCTGGCGGGTTGCGGAAGTGTCGATGGCAAGCGCGATGGCGGCCCTGTGGCCGGGCCGACGCCTGCCCCCGGCGGCGGCGCGCTGGTCGACGGCCCGCCCAAGCTCGGCGCGCCCTTCACGGTCGCCGGCACCACCTACACCCCGTCCGACATCGCCGATTACGACGATGTCGGCTATGCGAGCTGGTATGGCGAGGAACTCGCGGGGTCGCCGACCGCGATCGGCGAGCCCTTCAACCCCGACGGAATCAGCGCGGCGCACAAGACGCTGCCGTTGCCGAGCTATGTCGAGGTGACCGCGCTCGATACCGGACGCACCATCGTCGTGCGCGTCAACGACCGCGGGCCGATGGCCAATGACCGGTTGATCGACCTGTCGCGCGGGGCCGCGCAGCAGCTCGGCCTCACCGGCGGCGTCGCCGCCGTGCGCGTCCGTCGCACCAACCCGCCGATGGCCGAAAAGGCGCAGCTGCGCAGCGGCGGCGCCGTCGGCGAACGGCTTGCGACCCCCGACACGTTGCTCGTCCTGCTCCGCAACAAGCTCAAGGACAGGCCGGCGCCTGCCGGCATGGCCGCCGCGACCGCGAGCAAACCCACCCCCTCGGCCCCCGCGCCGGGCGGCGACCGTTTCATCGTCGAAGGTCCGGGTGCCAAGCCCGCGACCGCGAAACCCGCCACCGCAAAACCTGCGACGGCGAAACCCGCGGCGACCCCGCCGCCCGCTGCCAAGCCCGCACCCGCCACCAGCGGCAGTTATGCCGTGCAGGTCGCCGCCTTCGGCAGCCAGAGCCGCGCCAATGCCGCCGCGAAATCGGTCGGCGGCACGGTGACCAAGGCGGGCAACCTCTGGCGCGTGCGCATGGGGCCCTTCGCCAGCGAGGCCGAGGCGGCGAGCGCCGCCGGCAAGGCCAAGGCCAAGGGGTTCCGCGACGCGCAGGTCCAGCGCGACCGCTGACGCCCGATGACGGGACACCGGCACAGTAAAACAAGGGCAGGGGGCGCGGCCTTGGCGGCGTTCGCGCTGCTGCTCGTCCCTGCCGCCGCGCCCGCCGCCAATCCGCCCGCGAAGAAGGCGCCCGCCCAAAAGGCGCCGGCAGCGGTCAGCCGCCCGCTCTATGTCACCCAGGCGCCGATCGTGATGCTCAAGGATCTCGATTCGGGCGCGATCCTGTTTTCGCGCGGCGCCGACAAACGCTTCGCCCCCGCCTCGATGGCCAAGGTGATGACCGCCTATGTCGTGCTCGACCTGATCAAGGCGGGCAAGCTGTCGCGCGACACGGTCTTCACCGTCGACGACGCGACCTGGAAACAATGGAACGCCCGCCGCGGCGGCTCGACGATGTTCCTCCGCGCCCGCGAGAAGGTGAGCGTCGACGAACTGCTCAAGGGGCTGATCACCGTCTCGGGCAACGACGCCGCGACCGCGCTCGCGGTCGGCATCGACGGCAGCGAGGATGCTTTCGTCAAGAGAATGAACGAGGTAGCGAAAAAGATTGATATGAAGTCGAGCCGCTTCGGCACCCCCAGCGGCTGGCCCGACGGCGGCGTCACCAAGGTGTCGGCGGCCGACCTGATCACGCTGGCCGACCGGCTGATCCGCGACCATCCTGCGGGATATGCGCGCTATTTCTCAATTTCCAGCCTCCGACACGGCAAATCGCCCGATGGCAAGCCGATCGTCCAGCCGAACCGCAACCCGATCCTCGGACGGTTCGAAGGGGCCGACGGGCTCAAGACCGGCCACACCGCCGACGCCGGCTATTGCTTCCTCGGCTCGGCCAAGCGCGACGGGCGCCGCCTGATCATGGTCGTTGCGGGGATGAGCAGCGAAAAGGCGCGCCGCGACGAGGCCGAACGGTTGATGGCCTGGGGCTTCGATGCCTGGGAAGGGCGTGAGATCGTCCCCGCCGGCGCCAAGGTCGGCCAGATCGATGTCGGGCAGGGGGCAAAGCCCATGCTCGCCGCCGAAGCCGCCATCCCGGTCCGCATGACCGTGCCCGCGGGCTATCGGGGCGGCTATCGCGCGACCGTTCGCAGCCAGAGCCCGCTCGCCGCGCCGATCGCGCGCGGCACCCGTGTCGCCGACCTTATCGTCACCCCCGACGGCCTGCCGCCGCAAATCACGCCGCTGCTCGCCGCGACCGATGTCGGCGAGGGCGGCTGGTTCGACCGCGCGCGCACCGGCTTCTACCGGCTCACCGGACTGTGAGCGGCCGCTTCATCACGCTCGAAGGCGGCGAGGGGGTCGGCAAGTCGACCCAGATCCGCGCCCTCGCGGCCGCGCTCACGAAGCGCGGGGTCGATGTCGTGACCACCCGCGAACCCGGCGGCAGCCCCGGCGCCGAGGCGATCCGCACCCTGCTGATGACCGGCAGCGACGACCGCTGGGACGCGCGCAGCGAAGCTTTGCTCTTCGCCGCCGCGCGCGCCGACCATGTCGCGCGCACCATTCGCCCGGCGCTGGCACGCGGCGCCTGGGTGCTCTGCGACCGCTTCGTCGACTCATCGCGCGCCTATCAGGGTGCCGGCGGCGGGCTGACCGATGCCGACATCCTCACCCTCCATCGCATCGGCTCCGAAGGCCTGCTTCCCGACCGCAGCTTCCTGCTCACCGTCGGCACCGACGAGGCCGCGAGGCGCCTCTCGGTCCGTGACGCCGCCGGCGCCGACCGCATGGGCAGCAAGTCCGCCGACTATCAGGCGCGCCTCTCCGCGCGCTTCGCCGCGATCGCCGCCGCCGAACCCGACCGCTGGCGCGTTGTCGCCGCCGAAGGCGCCGCCGACGCCGTGACGTCAGCCATCCTCGCCGAGCTCGAACCATGGCTCTGATCGGGCATCAAGACGCCGAGAACGCGTTCCTCGAATCCTGGTCCGCCGGGCGGCTCCATCACGCCTGGCTCTTCGCCGGGCCGCAGGGCATGGGCAAGGCCGCCTTCGCCGCGCGCGCCGCACGCTTCCTCGTCACCCATGACAAGGGCGGGGCGAGCGCCGCTGTCGCTCTCGACGACCCCGGCGATACCGCCGCCGACCGCCTCGTCGCCGCGGGCAACCACCCCGAGATTCTCCACCTCAACCGACAGGTGAAGGACAAGGGCAAGGACCTCGCGCGCAACATCACGATCGACCAGGTGCGCGAGCTCAAGGCCCGTCTTCACTTCTCGCTGTCGCTCGGCGACTGGCGCGTCATCATTGTCGACGCGATCGACGATCTGGAGCCTGCCGCGTCCAACGCGCTGCTCAAGACGCTCGAGGAACCGCCGGCGCAGACCGTCTTCATCCTGATCAGCCACTCGCCGGGGCGCCTGCTCCCGACGATCCGGTCGCGGTGCAGAACGGTGCGTTTTCAACCGGTTGATCATGACGTCATGACGGCGTGGCTGCACGAACTGCGCCCGATGGCCGATATGGTCGAGCTTCGCGCCACCGTCGCCGCATCGGGCGGCGTCCCCGGCAAGGCGCTCGCGCTGATCGACAGCGACGTCGGCGCGATGGAAAAGAAGCTGCTCGCCATCGCCACCTCGGGCGACCCCGGCAATCGCCTGCGCGAAGCGCTCGCGCGCGAGGTCGGCGGCACGGCCAACCGCGCCAAACTCGAACTCGTCATCGACATCGTCCCCGGCCTGCTCGCCCGCATCGCACGCGAGCGCCCGGTTGCCGAGATCGCGCCGGTACTCGCGCAATGGGACAGGGTGCAACGCACCGTTCGCGATGCGATCCGCGGGTCGTATGACGGCGCGATGGTCGGGTTCGAGATCGGCAATTGCCTCGCCGAGCTGGCCCCGCGCGGAATGCCGGCGCGCTGACGCGGCGGAAGGGGCCACTTCCCCTTCTGCCCCGCACCCGCTAAGGCGCGGCCATGTCCGAAACCAACACCCCTTTCTACATCACCACCGCGATCAGCTACCCCAATGGCCGCCCGCATATCGGCCACGCCTATGAAGCGATCGCGACCGACGTGATGGCGCGGTTCCAGCGCGCCCGCGGCCGCGACGTGCGGCTGACCACCGGCACCGACGAACATGGCCTCAAAATGTTTCAGACGGCGCGCGACCAGGGTCGCCCGACGATCGAACTCGCTGATGAAATGTCAGGATATTTCCGTGAGATGTATGCCAAACTGAATATCAGTTTCGACCATTTCATGCGCACATCCGACCCCGCGCATCACGCCGCGTCGCAGGCCTTGTGGCGCGCGATGGAAGCCAATGGCGATCTCTATCTCGACCGCTACGAGGGCTGGTATTCGGTCCGCGACGAGGCCTTTTACGATGAAAGCGAACTGATCGCGGGGGAAGGGGAGGCCAAACTCTCGCCGCAGGGGACCGCGGTCGAATGGACCGTCGAAGAAAGCTGGTTCTTCCGCCTCTCGGCCTATCAGGACAAATTGCTCGCGCTCTATGAGACGAACCCCGATTTCATCCGCCCCGAAAGCCGCCGCAACGAAGTGCTGCGCTTTGTCGAGGGCGGGCTCAAGGATCTCAGCGTCTCGCGCACCAGCTTCGACTGGGGGGTGCCGGTGCCGGGGTCGCCCGGCCATGTCATGTATGTCTGGGTCGATGCACTGACCACCTATATGTCGGCGCTCGGCTATCCCGATACCGACGGCGAATGGGGCAAATATTGGCCCGCCGACATCCACATGATCGGCAAGGATATCGTTCGTTTTCATACGGTTTACTGGCCGGCCTTCCTGATGAGCGCCAATCTGCCTTTGCCCAAGCAGGTGTTCGGGCACGGCTTCCTGCTCAACCGCGGCGAGAAGATGTCGAAATCGCTCGGCAACGTCGTCGACCCGATGACCCTCGCCGACACCTTCGGGGTCGATCCGCTGCGCTATTATCTGCTCCGCGAAGTCAGCTTCGGTCAGGACGGCACCTATTCGGCCGAGGCGATCGTGCGCGCCGCCAACGCCGATCTCGCGAACAGCTTCGGCAATCTGGCACAGCGCAGCTTGTCGATGATTTTCAAGAATTTGGGCGGCGAACTTTCCGTCATACCGGGAAATGCAGAGGCGGACGCGGACTTGCTTGCCACCGTGAAAATTGCCTGCGCTTCCGAACTTCCGCGCGAGTTTGAGAAACTGAATTTTTCAGTCGGCATTGACGCTTGGCTGAGGGCAGTTTTTGCATGCAATCAGTACGTGGATGAAATGGCCCCTTGGGCGCTGCGCAAGACCGATCCTGAGCGAATGGCCGCTGTGCTCATGACTCTCTTCATCGCCGTTCGCGACCTCGCGATCGCCATCCGCCCGGTTGTGCCAGCCGCCGCCGACAATCTGCTCGACCAGATGGGCATCGCGGTCGACGCGCGGGACTTTGCGGCGCTCGACGACACCGACTGGCTCGCCAGGGTGGCGGGCAGCGGCTTCACCGTCGGCCAGCCCGTCCCGATTTTCCCGCGTCTCGAACTGCCCGAGGGGGAAGGGGAATGACCGCCCCCATAAACTTCGTCATTGCGAGCGAAGCGAAGCAATCCAGGGCGGCCTTGCACTGCCCTGGATTGCTTCGTCGCTACGCTCCTCGCAATGACGAGCCGTTGAAGGTCCTTTGATGCTCGTCGATTCGCACTGCCACCTCAACTACAAGGGGCTTGCCGAACAGCAGGACGAGGTGCTGGCGCGCGCCCGCAACCGCGGCGTCACCGCGATGCTCAACATCGCGACGCGTGAAAGCGAATGGGACGATGTGCTCGCCGCTGCCGAGGCGAACGACGATGTCTGGGCCAGCGTCGGCATCCATCCGCACGACGCCGACCATCATCCCGACGTCGACACCGCGAAGCTCGTCGAGCGCGCCGCGCACCCGCGCGTCATCGGCATCGGCGAAACCGGGCTCGATTATTATTACGACAAGAGCGACCGGCAGCGGCAGCAGGACAGTTTCCGCCGCCACATCCACGCGTCGCAGGCGACCGGCCTGCCGATCATCGTCCACACCCGCGATGCCGAGGAAGATACGCTCGCGCTGCTCGGCGAGGAGATGGGCAGGACGACATTCCCCGGCGTGATCCACTGTTTCACCGCCAGCGACGATTTTGCAAGGCAGGCCCTGGCGCTCGGCCTCTATATCTCGATCTCGGGCATCGTGACCTTCAAGAACGCCGCCGATCTTCAGACGACCGCGCGGTGGCTGCCACAGGACCGGCTGCTGATCGAAACCGATTCCCCCTTCCTTGCCCCCGTCCCGCACCGCGGCAAGACCGGCGAACCGGCCTTCGTCGCCGACACCCTCGCCTATCTCGCCGATCTGCGCGGCGAGGACAGGGCGGTCCTGGGCGCCGCAACAAGCGCCAATTTCTACCATTTGTTCAACAAGGCGGCGCCATGACGTCACGTCTGGCATGAAGGTCGCACTATGAAAGTTCGCATCCTGGGTTGCGGTACCTCGTCGGGGGTGCCGCGGATCGGCAATGATTGGGGGCAGTGCGATCCCGACAACCCGCGCAACCTGCGCAGTCGCTCGTCGATCCTGATCTCCTTGGGCGGTTTCCGTCTGCTCGTCGACACCAGCCCCGACATGCGGCTGCAACTGCTCGATGCCGAGGTGGGGGCGGTCGACGGCATCATCTGGACCCACGAGCACGCCGACCACTGCCATGGCCTCGACGACCTGCGTCAGATCATGCATCTGCGCGGCTCGCAGGTGCCGGCTTACGCCCGCAACCATGTGCTCGACACGCTCAAATGGCGCTTTACCTACGCCTTTGCGGGGAACGCCGGCTATCCGGCGTTGGTCGATCCGATCGACCTGCTCGACCATCAATCGATCGGCCCCCTTGAGGTGTCGGCGATCGAAATGCCGCACGGCCCGATCAAGGCCAGCGGACTCATCTTCAGCGATGGTGTCCACAAGATCGGCTATGCGACTGATTTCTCGAAATTTACCGACGAAATGGTCGATTTTTTCCAGGGTGTCGATCTGTTCGTGATCGACGCGCTGCGCCGCTATCCGCACCCGACGCATCCGCATCTGGCCATGTCGCTCGCGGCGCTGGAAAAGGTAGGAAATCCGCGCGCGATCATCACCCATATGGACAATACGATGGATTACGACGACCTTGCCGGCGAACTGCCGCCGGGCGTCGAGCCGGGCTATGACGGGCTGGAGGTGCAGCTGTGAACGACATGGGCGTCAATCTGATCTGGGGCATCGGTTCGCTGGCGCTGGTAGTCAGCGCACTCGTCGCGCGCCAATTGCCGATGAAGGACTGGATCAAGATGGCACTGGCCTGGATCGCGATCTTCGGCCTGATTTTCCTCGTGATCCGAACTTGGCAGGTCGTGACGTGACTTATGCTTAGGGCCTCGTCATTGCGAGGAGCGAAGCGACGCGGCAATCTAGAGCGGGCATGAATCGCTCTGGATTGCTTCGCTTCGCCCACAATGACGAACGATTGGGAAAGCAGTCGCCTTCTACTTCTCCACAGATTTAACATAATATATATTATCGGATAAACTGATGTCCCAAGGCACGACCGAATCCCCCGCATCCCCCATGGCCCGCCTGCTTGGCGTCATGGCCCGCTTGCGCGACCCCGACGGCGGCTGCGAATGGGATCTGGCGCAGGACTTCTCGACCATCGCGCCCTATACGATCGAGGAAGCCTATGAGGTCGCCGACGCGATCGCCGGCGGCGATCCTGTGGCCATCTGCGACGAGCTTGGCGACCTGCTGCTCCAGGTCGTCTTTCACAGCCAGATCGCGGCCGACGATGGCCTGTTCACCTTCGACGATGTCGCGACCGCGATCTCCGACAAAATGGAACGCCGCCATCCGCATATCTTCGGTGACGTCACGACGTCCGACGTGCGGCTGCAATGGGAGCAGATCAAGGCGAACGAACGCGCCGCCGACGGTCCCAAGGGTGCGCTCGACGGCGTTGCGCTGTCGCTGCCGGCGTTGCTCCGCGCCGAAAAGCTCCAGTCGCGCGCCGCGCGCGTCGGGTTCGACTGGCCCGATGCCGATGGCCCGCGCGACAAGATCGCCGAGGAACTTGCCGAAGTGGCCGCGGCGACCAACGAACAGGAACGCCATGAAGAGGTCGGCGACCTGCTCTTCGCGGTCGTCAACTATGCCAGTAAGCTCGGAGTCGATGCCGAGAGTGCGCTGCGTGACGCCAACATGAAGTTCGCAAGACGCTTTGCCGCCATGGAAGACCGCGCGGGTGGAACGCTGGCCGGCCTGTCGCTCGACGCGCAGGAAGCGCATTGGCAGGCGGTCAAGGCGTCGGAGCGGTCCTAGCCGGCCACAGCCGTTCGAACCGCGCCTTGTCGGCGGGATCGAGCCGTACCGTCAACACATGACCGTCGTCCTGCGGCTCGTCGCCCAGCACTTCGCCGCGCGCGTGAAGCCACGCCGCCGCTTCGCCATGGTCGTAGCCGAGGAAAATGCGTTCGACCCTGTGCAGCGCGGTCAATTGCGACGCCATGAGCGTCCGGGCCGCTTCGACGCCCTCGCCGCTGACCGCCGAGATGACCGCGACGTCACTCCGCCGCGCCGCCATCTCTTCGATCGCCGCTCGCTCATCGGAATCGGCGGTGTCGATCTTGTTCCATATCTCGATCTGCGGAATGACCGCGGGCGCATCGGCGCCCCCTTCCCCGCCGTCCTGCGGGCCGTTGACGCCCAGCGAATTGAGGATGGCAACAACATCGGCATATTGCGCCTCGCTGTCGGGATGCGCGATGTCGCGGACATGGACGATCAGGTCGGCGGTCGTCACTTCCTCCAGCGTCGCGCGAAACGCCGCGACCAATTCGGTTGGCAGGTCGGACACGAAACCGACGGTGTCGGACAAGATCGCCTTGTCAATGCCGGGCAGCCGAATTTCGCGCATCGTCGGGTCGAGCGTCGCGAACAGCATATCTTCCGCCATGACGTCACTTCCCGTCAAGCGATTGAAAAACGTCGATTTTCCGGCATTGGTATAGCCGACGAGCGCGACCACCGGCCAGGGCGCGCGCTGGCGCTTGGCGCGCTGCAACTGCCGCGTCCGCTTGGCATCCTCCAGGCTGCGGCGGATACGCGCCATGCGGTTGCGGATCATCCGGCGGTCGGCCTCGATCTGGGTTTCGCCGGGGCCGCCGAGGAAGCCGAAGCCGCCGCGCTGGCGCTCGAGGTGGGTCCAGCTGCGCACCAACCGCCCCGCCTGATAGTCGAGATGCGCCAGTTCGACCTGCAGCCGCCCCTCGGCCGTCGCCGCGCGCTCGCCGAAAATTTCGAGGATTAATCCCGTCCGATCAATGACTTTGGTTCCGAACGCGGTCTCCAGATTGCGCTGCTGGATCGCCGTCAGCGACGCATCGACAATCACAAGCTGCGCGGCACCTTCGCCAACTTCCGCCTTGATCGCATCGATCTGCCCCACCCCGATCAACGTCGCCGCCCGCGTCTGCCGCAGCCGAAGCGGAAACACCGCCACGACCTCCAGCCCGATCGCGAGCGCCAGCCCCTTCGCTTCTTCGGCGCGAGCGTCGACGTCGCGCGACAGCCGCTGGGCGTGCCATTCGGGCACGATCAGCACCGCCGTGGCGCCGCGCGTCACCTCGTCGTCATTGTCGGACATCGGATCGATCAGGCGTCGCCTTCGGGCTCGCTGTCGGTCAGATTGATCGGCCCGTTGGGCTGCACTGTCGAAATCGCGTGCTTGTAGACCAACTGCACCTGCCGCTCACGTTCGAGCAGCATGCAGAACAGATCGAACGCGACGATATCGCCCTGCAGCATCACGCCGTTGACGAGGAACATCGTCACCGATTCGTCGGATTTGCGTACCGCGTTCAGGAACACATCCTGCAATGCCTTGCCCTTGCTGGCGGGCGCGTCACGCAGATTGTCGCCGAGCAGCGACAGGTCGAAGTCATGCGAAGGCATGACGGTCGAAATCGCATGCTTGTAGACGAGCTGCGACTGGCCATCGCGGCGCAGAAGCAACGAAAAATTGTCGAACCAGGTGATGATGCCCTGCAATTTGACACCCTTGACGAGGAACATCGTCACCGGTGTCTTGCTGCGGCGGAGAGCGTTGAGGAAGAGATCCTGGAGATTCTGGTTTTTATCGGACACATTGGCCTCCTGTTCTTGGCGGGTAAAACCGCTTGATGGCCCTGACTGGACCGCCGCTTTCGTCGCGGCGTGCCCAATATGCGGCAAAGCGTCGCGCAGGTCTAGCGCAAAGCCGATGGCTTTCAGGCTTCGCCGTCCGAATTGTCGGTCAAACCCAAAAGCTTCAGCTTCCGGTGCAATGCCGACCGTTCCATGCCGATGAAGGTCGCGGTGCGCGAAATATTGCCCGAGAAACGATTGATCTGGATCCGCAGATATTCGCGCTCGAAATTCTCTCGCGCTTCCTTGAGCGGGATTGCGGTGATCGATTCGGCGTTAGGCAATATGTCGGTGCCGCCGCGCACCAGTTCGGCAGGCAACATGTCGGCGTCGATCCGCCCGAGCCGATCGCTCGGCGCGAGGATCATCACGCGCTCGATGACGTTGCGAAGTTCGCGAACGTTGCCGGGCCAGTCGTGCGCCTGGAGCGCCGCCATCGCTTCGGTGCTGATTTCCGCCGGCGGCGCACGGCGATCGGCAGCGTAGCGACCGACAAAATGCTCGCACAGGGCTGCGATGTCATCGCGCCGCTCGCGCAACGACGGGATGTGCACCGGCACGACGTTGAGCCGGTAATAGAGATCCTCGCGGAAACGCCCCTCGGCGATTTCGGTCATCAGGTCGCGCGCCGATCCCGAAATGATCCGGACATCGACGCGGATCATCGTCCGCCCGCCAACGCGGGTGAAGCTCTGATCGGTCAGCACGCGCAATATCTTGCCCTGCGTGGTCAACGGCATGTCGGCGACCTCGTCGAGGAAGACGGTACCGCCATGCGCCTGTTCGAGCAGGCCGACGCGGATCGCGCCGTCGTCGCTTTCGGACCCGAACAGCTCGGCCTCGACCGTTTCGGGGTCCATGCGCGCCGACGAAATGACGCGGAACGGCGCGGTGTGGCGGCCGCTCCAGCCGTGGAGGACGCGCGCTGCGACCTCCTTGCCCACGCCCGCCGCGCCGGTGATCAGCACGCGGCTGCCGGTGCCGGCGACGCGTTTCAGCGTCGCACGGACATTGTTGATCGCGGCGCTGGTGCCGGTGAGTTCGTCGGCGGGACCGGCACGTTCGCGCAGCCGCTCATATTCGAACTTCAGCCGCTCGTTTTCGGTCGCGCGCGCAACGAGGTGGAGCAGGCGCTCGGCCTCGAACGGCTTTTCGATGAAGTCGAAGGCGCCGCGGCGGATCGCAGCGACGGCGGTGTCGAGCCCGCCATGGCCCGAAATGACGATGATCGGCAGCGTCGGGTCAAACGCCTTGATCGCCTCGACCAGTCCAAGCCCGTCGAGCCGAGAACCCTGCAGCCACACGTCGATCAGCGCGAGCGACGGGCGCCGTTGGCGGATCGCCTCGAGCGCGGCGTCGCTGTCGGACGCGGTACGCGCCTCATATCCTTCGTCTTCCATGACGCCGGCGACGAGGTCGCAGATGTCGCGCTCGTCGTCGACGATCAAAATATCAAGCGCCATGATCTTCTCTATCCTGTCGGTTCCGGGAACGGCCCGGGACCGATTCGGCCTGCCCTGTTGTCGTATCGGCGCCGCGCCCGGCGAGCGGGCGGAGGCGGTCGGGATGAAGCGTGAGCGTCACGCATGTCCCCTTTCCTGCCGGATTGTCGGAAAAATCGAGTTCGCCATAATGCTGCTCGACAATTTTCTTGACGATCGCGAGGCCGAGTCCGGTGCCGCCCTGGCGCGTCGTCATATAGGGTTCGGCGATCGTGTCGCGGGCTTCGGGGAGGCCGATGCCGTCGTCGGCGATGCGGATCACAACTTCACGATCATTGCCCATATCGAGGATCGCACGAATGTGGCCGATCGGTGAAGTTTCGGGATTTTTTACATTTTCTTCAATGGCTTCAACCGCGTTCTTGACGATATTGGTCAGCGCTTGGGACAGCAAGCGGCGGTCGCACACCAAGGGCTCGATATCGTTCGGGACGGTGACGCTGAAGGCGATGTCGGGCTTGGCGACCTCGAACAGGAACACCGCCTGTTTCAATATGTCGCGGATATCCTCGACCCCGAAGGTCGGCTTGGGCATGCGCGCGAAGCTGGAGAATTCGTCGACCATGCGCCGCATGTCGTGGACCTGGCGGATCACGGTGTCGGTGAGCTTGCGGAAGGTCGCCTGGTCGCCCTCGACCTTGTCGCCGAAGCGGCGCTGGAGGCGTTCGGCGGCGAGCTGGATCGGGGTGAGCGGATTCTTGATCTCGTGCGCGATGCGGCGCGCGACGTCGGACCAGGCGGCGCGGCGCTGGTCGAGCAATTGCTGGGTGATATCCTCGAAGCTGAGGACGAAGCCGTCGCCCTGCGCGACCGCCTTGGCGGCGAGCGTCGCGGGCTCGCCCTCGCGGCGCGCGAGCTGGACCACCGCCTCGCGCTCGTCGCCGGTGATCAGGCGCGCGAGTTCGGGCGCGACCTGTTCGAGCGGGCGTCCGGTGAGCTGGTCGGCGGGGGTCCCGATCAATCGCTCGGCGGCGGCGTTGGCAAGCAGGATGTGATGGCCGGCGTCGACCGAGACGACCGCCGAGGAGACGCCGCTGAGCACCGCTTCGATGAAGCTTCGGCGCGCCTCGATCTGCTCGTTGGCGCTGAGCAGCGCGCCGGTCTGACCCTGAATCTGTTCGGTCATGCGGTTGAAGGCATGGGCGAGGACCGAAATCTCGTCGTCGTGTGCGGTCGGCGTCACCCGCACCGACAGGTCGCCGCCGGCGGCGGTACGCGTCGCCCCGACGAGCGTGCCGAGCGGGCGGACGATGCGGTCGGCGACGACGATCGCCGCGATCACGGCGAGCGCGAGCAGGAGCAGCGCGCCGAGATAGAGCGCGCCGTTGAACTGGAGCTGGAGCTGCTGCGAACGTTTGAACAGGGCATTATAGTCGGCGAGCACGGTGCTCGCGCGCTGCGACTGCTGAAAGCCCAGAACATTGGCATCGCGCGACGCATAGAGATAGGCGCGCGATCGCCGCGGCAATTTGGTGACCGCTTCGATCCGGTCGGACTGGCGGCTGACGATGACATCCTCGCCATTGTCGAGCCGCGCGACGATCGACGGCGAAATGCGCGCTTCGGCATCGCGATTATCGGGATCGATCATCGCCGCCGTACGCGCGACGCCATCGGGACCGATCTCGATGATCGCCGATTCATTGAGGTTCCGGACGACGACCTGTTGCAGATAATAATCGGCAAAATCGGGACCATCGATCGGAAACCGGGCCAGGATATCGCCGAGATCGCCCGCCATCTTCATCGTGTTCGCGACGACCTCGCGCTGGTTTTCCTGATAATAGCCCTCGGCGAGACCAGCCGCATTTTCGAACATGCCGCGCGAGCGGTCGGAAAACCAGAAATCGACCCCGAACTGGAAGAGCAGCGAGGCGAAGATCACGACGAGCATCGTCGGCGTCGCGGCGATCAGCGAAAAGAGCGCGACGAGCCGGACGTGGAGACGCCCGGTACCGCCCGCCATCGAGCGCATCGCGCGCGCGCGCGCCACGCGGCTGCCGATGAGCACGATCAGCGCCATCGCGGGAACGAGGTTGACGACCATGATCACGGCGACCAGCCCCGGCGTGAGCAACCGTTCGCTCTGCGCGTCGCCGGTAACGAAGACATAGGTGGCGATGCCGACGCTGAGGATGAGGGCCAGCGTGTAATATTCGGGCGCGGCAAAGGTCCAGATGCGCGAACGGGCCCCCTGCCCTTCGGGTTGCGCTTCGCCGGTTACCGTAACGCCGTTCGCCATTGTTGCCTCGTTACGACAAACCTGTTGCATAGAAAACACACAATGTGCGCGGGGACCACGGTTTGGCGCATAAATCGGTTCGGTTGGACGTTGTTTTGCCGGATGTTCGATACCGGGATCGGGAAATGCGGGTCGTGGCGGGTGGCGCGGATCGGGGCGATCGGATTCCGATGCCGATGATCGCTTTGGGGTAGGAAGCAGACGCTCGCTGTGGACTACATCTCCAATAGGGACGTGATCTGTGAAGGCTCAGAAAGGCCCATTTGGCGCCCTAGAGCGACACCCAAAGGCACCACCCAGAATGCCGAGTCAGCATCAAATGGCGCAGGAGAATCGCTGAGATTGTATATGGTCTTTGCGCAAATTTCCTCAAAAGCATATTGTACCAAACCTAGCTGATCGTCCCGCTTCTCCGCCTTCAGCGTCTTTTGTCGAATGTCTTGGAAGAGCGCATGGGCGCCCTTCCAACTTCCACGATCCGCAATCATTATGAGAAGTTTGCGGAGCGTGTCTCTATCGTCACACCGATTTTCGAAGAACGTCAGCATCTCCGTCATTGCGTCAACGATGTTGGTTGGATGAGTGCGCATCACATTCTTCTATAGGATGTCACAAAGTCCGCAATCGGTCGTTACCGGCCATTTTGGCTGGGTTCGAACCGGGTGACCGGAATGAGGTGGGGAACGGACGTTGCCACTCCTCCCTGTCGCGCAGCGATGGGGAGGTGGCAGCGCGTAGCGCTGACGGAGGGGCCGACGCCGTCAAAGGCTGGCGCAACGCCGCGGCCCCTCCACCACCGCTACGCGGCGGTCCCCCTCCCCACGGCTGCGCCGCAGGGAGGATTCATTTCCGCAACCGGTCGTGAGAGGCCATTCCGGCGCCCGCGGAGGGTCGGCGACGGGCTGGCTTCTCCGCGCGGTCAGCTATCGGCCTTGTCCGAGGGGAATCCTGCCGCGAATTGCGGCGCCCCGTCGGTTATGCACACCCAGGGCGCCTTCGAACCGACGAATATATGGGCGGCATACCCACGAAATCCCGGGTCGTCGTCGAGCAAGCCCGCCGGGACGAAATATATCTTTCCTTCCCGATCGGTGTGAGGGGTCGGACTTCCGCACGTCTTGCAGAAGCTGGACTGCCACCCCTGCTCACCGGGGACATGGTAGGTCGCGATATTGTCCGCGCCTTTCACCCAGCGGAAGCTGGCTTTCGCGGCATAGAAAACGGCATTGCCATCGGTTCCGGACACCTTGCGGCATTTCGAACAGTGACATTGCCCGGCCGGTCCGAATTTGCCGTCGACGACGAAGCCTATTTCGCCGCAAAGGCATGAGCCTTTGATTGGTCTGGGCATCGCTACCTCCCCCATGTTCTGAACCGGGTCATACTAGCAAAGCCCGGCGTGGCCGCAATCGGTCATGCGCGACCATCGGCTTTCTCTCGCTTGCCGCGTTCCGGACGAGCGATGCGCAAATCGCCGACAGGGAACATCCGTTGACGCAAAAGCCGTCTGCCCGCATCACCCGGTCATGACCGACATTGGACCGGGTTCAACCAGCCTCTATCTGCTGCCCGAAGGAGAGCGCCCCGACTGGGTGGAGTATCCAGGGCCCTTTATGCGCATCGTCGAACAGGCGCTGCTCGACATCACTCCTTGGCATATCATGGAGGCGCGGCGTGCCGCCGTTCATTTCGAGGGACTGTCGCGACGTTATCCATCCCGCGACCTGTTCCCCTTCGCCTATCGTCAGGACAATGACGATGTGGCGTGCTGGTCGAAGGATTCCGGCGAGCAAGTCGTTATCATCCATGATTTCGCATCGCCCGGTTGGGAGGATGCGGGCCGGTTCGACGATATATGGTCCTGGTTTCGTGCCGCCGTGGAGGAGATGATCGAGTGGGAGTGAGGCAGTGGGCGACGGGGTCCGCTTTGGGGTGGGAAGCGGACGTCGCCGATCTTCCCCGTTCCGGGGAGGATCGCTTTTGGCCGCTACCGGCCGTTAGCCGCCATCCCTTGTCGTCCTGCCGGGCTTGACGCGGCAGCCGCCTTTTTCTTCTGCAAGACAAGGCAGGCCCCGGATCAAGTCCGGGGGGTATAGTGATCGCTAGCAAAAATTGCATGAAAGCGCCGACGCAAGCGCTACCCTTTCCTCTTCGGACTGCGACCTCGCTGAATAGCCAAGACAGGCATACCAAGGCGCTTCCGCGCAGCCCGCATAATCTCGCTTCGACTGCTCGAATAGCCGACCTGCTCATATATCGAAACCAGACCACCAAACCTCCGCGCTATTGTTCCGACAGCGGGAAGATCAGGATCGGCATTTATCAATTGCATTGATAGGTAGCCGTGCGTTGCCAAGAGCCTCCGCAGCCCATCGATCATCTCTGCATCGGGCACTCCCCTTTTTGGCGGACGCGCCTTAGGCAATCCGTTGGCATCCTGAAATGCATGTCTGCGCGCAGTGGCTGCCCGTCGCTGCGAGTTGGCGTCCGCGTCGATGCCTGCCAGACGAAAAGCTGGTATCAGACCGCCGAACCGCCGAATGTAGTATCTCCCAGTCGGGCATTCTGGGTCCAGGTCGATCAGGTGGCGCGAAATGTAGCCGTGCCCACGGTAAATCCTAAGAAGCTCCTCCAACAACTCTTCGTCCGTATAGGGCAATCCGTTTCGATTTTTGCGGACACGCGGCGGGATTTCATACCCAACTGTTTGAAACGCCTTTCCGAGACCGCCGAAGCGATCGGACACGACACATGCTCGCGGGAGATAGGGGCACACCTCGATAAGATCATAAGATAGCCGCCCCTCCGCCTTTAGCAATTTTTGAAGCCCGGCGTGAATTTCTTGAGTCGACCAATGCCGACGTGTCACCAGCGCCAACCGCCGTTGAGCAGCGTCGAACAGCTTTTCGGGGATGATGGGATCGACGACGCGGACGCGGCTGAAGTCGGTATCCTTGGCTCTGGGCTCATTCTTCTGTAGGTTGTTCCTCGTTCTGCCGAACACGTAATAGCCGATATACAGCTGGTTGGTCAGAAGAGTGCGAACGGGCTGCGTGTGCCAAAGGTTGCCGTTGGGGTGGCGTTCGCCTTGCTGGTTCAGCCAATCTGCAATCTGCCCAAGATTCATCCGCTTTCTCACGAAATTGTAGAAAACTTGCGCAATTATTTCTGCTTCGTGATCGGGACCGCGAACAAAGACGACTTTATCGGTCGCGAGTGCCTTGCGTTCGCCAGTCTTAAGGACGAATCGAGGAACGCCATTCTCGTCGATAACTTGCCGCCGAAGCCCATAAGGTGGAGCGGTGCCCTGTTTGAAACCTAACCGCGCCTGTAGTCGCTGTGCCCGCGCAATCTTCGAGGACAGTTCGCGACTGTATTCCGCAGCCATAACCCGCTTCATGTGCTTGACGATCGAGGCGACCATGCCACCTTCGGAATCGAAGGGTTCGGCACAGTAGTGGATGGAAACGCCCGCCGCGCGGCACATAAATTCATAATGGGCGGCTTGATCCGTATCCTGGAACCGCCCCCATCGGCTCACGTCTAGAACCAGAATCGCCCCATAGTTCGCCTCGCCGCTGATGACATCGCTAAGCAGCCTCTTCAGCTCGTCCCGCCCCTTGAGCGTTAGGCCGCTCTTCCCGCTATCTTGGTAAGTTTCGACAATATCAAAGCCCCTATCAAGGGCGTATGCTGCGATAACGGCTTTTTGGTTGTCAGGCGAATATCGCTGATGCTCGGTCGACATGCGAATGTATTGGGCGGCGGGTATCCCGGCGGCTGCCATATCCCTGAGAACCATCTCTTTCGACATGGCAACCTCCAATCGTACCGAGACATGTTGCAAGGTAAAAGCTGATAAGACCTAAATATCTGAGCATCTTGCTCGGACGATTGGCGATGACCGAAATAACGTCGTAGCGCTGCCTATCGTTCTTTGTGGGAGGGCAGCACCGAACATCGGTTGCCAGCCACCGGTGGTGTTAGCTTTCCGCTGCTCAACGGTTGATGTGGCGAACGTTGAATCTATGCTCCCCGCCTAGAACTTCTTCCCGGGAAACCCCGAAAAGGTCTTTGCCTCGCATGCGCCAGTGTCTTTTGGTTCACTCCCGAAGCCTCGGCGTATCGCCGCAAATGCGCCGGTGTAACGATCGATCTTTATCGTCCAATCGTTTTGGCCGTCGCTGCTAAACGTAACTAGTTCAATCATGCTGTCGCTAAGCCGATCAATCCCCCAGACAGATTGGCATTGGTCGATGCACCACTTCTTCTGCGCGAGGTCGAATCGATAATGTAGCTTCTGCCCGCTCAATCCCCGGCAGATGAGATCGAAGGTTGGTTCGGCGGCCTGAACTGATGTGGCGCCAAGCGCGAAAGCAGACAGCATGAGACGGGCGAAAAAGCGCATAATCTTCCTCCAAATTTCATGGCAAAGATACCGCGCAAATCTTAATATGATGGATATATCCAGTGGTTTTATGCCCTGCATCTTCGGCTTTGTCGGATCATGCGCGGCCGCGAACTTGTTGGGAAAAATATCAGGCGGATTCGCGTCGAAAGAGGCGTGTCTCAAGAACGGCTGGCGTTCGACGCCAGCGTGGACCGCTCTTATTTGGGAGGCATCGAGCGCTTCGACGAAAATCCGAGCGTCGATACGCTCGATAAGATCGCGGCTATTTTGAATGTCGGTGTTCTCGAATTTTTCCTACCGATTAGGGACGATGAGAATTTGAGCGGCCTTCGCCCCGGAAGGAAAAAGCGAGACTAAATTATCAATGCCGCCACAACCCGCGCCAGTTGCGGGGACAGTCGGCAAGCGCCGTCTTTCCGCAGTATGAAATCCGCGCCCGAAAAGGTGCGGGATTGCACAAAGTCCAAAATTGCCGCGTCCACGCGCGGGCGTTCGGGCTCTAGCATGTCGAGAATGTAGCTCGCGCTCGATCGCTTTTGCCGGTGCATGATCCCGAGAAGCGGACTGTAGCCATCGGCGACGGCTTTGATCTGCAATTTGCTATGCATCACGGCGTAGCCGTAATTCAGCATGGCATTGATCGGATCGGTAGCGCGGCGATTTTCGGGTTTACATTCGTGAACCGAGCTGCGGCCCCGATATGTCAGCCAGCTTTCCGGGACCGGATATCGTTTCGAGATTTTCCATTGCGGGCGCAAATTGCGCCAAGCGCGAAAATAGAGGGATGCGCATTCGCCTTCGATCGCTCGCACCTGCTGCATATCGTGGAGAGGCCGATCGAGTGCTGTGATCCCGCGCTTGGCCCCTGCAATCGCGGCGTCTGTGTCCGCGTGCCTAGGCAAATGACCGGAAAGCGTCTCCAGGCTATTCGTCAGCTTCGATTGAATAAGCTCTTGCACGAACGCCATGCGTCGAACTGGGCATGCAAGCGTTTCTCGCTGCCAATCTATCTTGGATTGGTCGCTCGCAAATCCATTTCCGCTGGCGACGATCGCCACGTCGCCGGACCCTTTGATACGGGCGAGAGCAATGGATTGCTCTGACAGCCAATCCAAAACATCAAAGGACAGTGAGCCGCTTCCGTCCAATAGCATTATGATGCGCGGCAAATCCAAATCGCCTTTGAGAAGGCGGTGGCATTCCTGCTTTTGGGGATAATGGGTAAAGCCTTGTTTGATAATAAGGGAGCCATTCTCGACGCGAAGGCTATTGCCGTGGCCGGTCAATATCAGTGCATTGGGATTTCGCTCGCGAAGCCGTCTCGGCTTTTGCAATTTCCCTAATTCGGCGATCCAATTATCGGAACGAATTGCCCATTCGTCGGCCATTTCCGATTGCTCAAATTGCGTTTCTAAAAGCATATTGTTCTATAGCGAAATCGCCGGGGAAATGTCAGCAAATTCGCGCAAAATCAGTGAGTTTTTGTCCAAAATTGGGATCGTTCACGATTGAATGTAGAATTCCGGCAAACTGAAAAATTGCCCAAGGTCCGATTGATATTTGGGAATGCAATTGCATTCTAATGTCGATCAAATTTTGAAGATTTTTGGCCGTTTGGGCCGCGACGGCTTCAACGTCGGGCGGTATCGAAATGTTGGTCATTATTTTATTTAATTGGCGTGCCTTCTCAAATTGCTCCGCTGCCGCATTTATGAGGGTCTCTTCGCCTGAATTCGCGATTTCATCTTGATAACCGGTCAAACCTGCCGTCGCGGAAGCAAATGCGAGTAAGTCTTTCCGCGGCATAAGATTAGCAATTTTCGGATCGATTTTTTCCAGACCTTCCGCCAGCAATGCGGCGATTTGAGAGGCTTCGACCTGCCCTGTACGAGCAGCGTCCGCAAACAATGCGTACAATTCTGGGGCCTGCTCAAACGGCGCATCAACAAATCGCTGATCGAGCGGACCAAGTTGGGTTTTGATTGCCCGCTTTTTCGCACTGCTGACTTCTTGGAAATTCTTTCCACCCAAGGTTGTCGTCTGGCGGCGATTCAGCTGCTCACGCCATTTAATAAATTCACTGACGACTGCCTCGCGTGCCAATTCGAAATCAGGGTGTCCCCATTCGAAATAGGCCTGAGCGACCACAGCATTCTTGCGGCGGATGCCAAGCTTTCGGAGCTCGGATAATCGAACGGCCCGCTCCAGGCCTGTATCCTGCCGCGCCCATTCCGGCGCCTTACCGAAGGCCTGGCCGATCGGCTGGGCCTTCGGCAGCACGTCCCAACCTACCCACTGTCGCACAACATTGACGGTGACGGCTTCCTTGCCAGTCAACCCAACGGCTTCATTCAAATGATCTGCCAGCTCTTGATTGGTCATTTCCGCACTATCGCACAGATGCGTCCGGATTCGCGAGAACGGACTCGGGGAGTCACGTCACCAGCGAGGCATGGCACAGAAAAGAAACTATCGCAGCGAATATAAACGCCGGTTGGCGAACGCGAAAAAGCGGGGACTAAGCCGATCACAAGCTCGCGGCCACGCCCGTCCCGGCGAGGCGGCACTTCGCCCCAAACCGACTATAGATACGACCCGCCTAGAGGCGGCGCTTAGCGACATGCGCCAGTCGGGCGCGCTGACCACCGCCGCCAAATCCCATCGTATCGCGCCCGAACGGCTACGCCGGTACATCCGCGAACTGGGCCTCGCCAAGCGCGAGGGCCGAGCATGGACTTTCACCGACAAGCGGCTTCGCGAGATGACGACCATCAGCGGCGGCGAAGTCTACAAAATCAAGATTATCGGGTGGGAAGAGTCATCACTTAACGGCGATTATCTCAGCGCTGTCCGCACCTTTCTGCGGCTCAATGATTACGACCTGATCGCCCCCTTCGTCGGTCGATCGGTGATCGACGCCAAGGGCAAAGCCCACCCCTTCGAAACCCGTCCGAACACGCTCCACCGGCTCGCCGCGTCGCAGTCGGGGAACGAACTATTCCACCAAGTTTACCGCCTAGTTTCTTGAAAGGAGAATACCATGACTGATAAATTTGAACGAGATCGCCGCCAGCAAAAGCGGTTCGAAAAGCTAGGGACCGAGGATCCCCATTGCGGGATGTGCGGCGAAGGCAATGATTGCACCTTGGAATTGCATCATGTTGCGGGCCGCAAGCATGATGATTTGACGGTGATCCTTTGCGCCAATTGTCATCGGATCATGAGCGACGATCAGCGCGACCACCCAGCGTTTGATCGGGACGCCAATAGCCCAATGGCTGCGATCGGCTATTTCCTGCTGGGGCTCGCCGACATGCTGCGGGTCATTGTGCGCCGTCTCTATGAATTCGGCCTGATACTCATTGAAGGAAAGTCGGATGATGTCGGGGAGGCCGCGAAATGAGCGCGCTCGATCTCCCCGCTATCACCGATGAACTTCCGGTTGCCATTCGAGCTTATGCCACGCCGACATGGCGGATCATTCCCGATGAAAGCGCCAAGCCAAAACGCCGCCGCAAAGGCCTTTTGCCCGCGTCGAAATGGTCACTGACCTTTGACAGTGAAACAACGACCGACGCGGCTCAGGCGCTCCGGTTTGGCACCTATCAATTGCGAAAAGAGGGGGAGCTTCGCGAAAGCGGGATATTCTACGATCCCGACGGTATAACTGGCGCCGAACTGGAGGTCATGACCGCATTCGCCGATCGCGAGGAGCTGACGCTTCGCGACCGTGACAGCTTTGTGGACGAGATATTCTTCCGGCGAGCCTATCAGCTCAATGCGACAATCATCGGCTTCAATCTGCCGTTCGACATCTCGCGCCTTTCGATCAGGCACGGCTCGGCACGGGCGCCGATCGATGCCGACACGCATCCCATGCGCGGCGGCTTCACCTTCACACTCTCGCGCCAGAAGATTTTCCCGAACGTTCGCGTGAAGCATATGGGTGCGAAGGCCGCTCTCATTTCCTTTGCTGCACCAATGGGCAATCCGGATTCACGGGGACAACGGCGTCGCGGTATGAAATCGCCCGTCCGACGCGGCCATTTCATCGATCTCAAAACGCTAGCAGCGGCGCTCTTTGCAAAGTCTTTTTCGCTGAAAAGCCTTTCGCAATTCCTCGAAATTCCTAATCCCAAGTTGGATTTTGAGGATTTCGACGGACCTATTACCGATGATATCCTGACATATGCCGTGCGCGATACCCAAGCGAGTTGGGAATGCTTTGCCGAATTGATGGCCCGATTTGTCGATTTGAAGCTCGACCGCAGCATTCCGGAAAAAATCTACAGCGAGGCGGGCATCGGCAAAGCCTATCTCAAACAGATTGGCGTCACGCCGTGGCGTAAAGCCCAACCGGAATTTCCCGCCCAGCTCATCGGCAACGTTATGGGCACATACTATGGGGGGCGATCGGAGGTCCGCATCCGCCGCGAAATCCGGCAAGTGATGCTCTGCGATTTCCTGTCGATGTATCCCACCGTCTGTACGCTCATGAACCTTTGGCAGTTTGTCATCGCCGACGGCATGACATGGCGCGATGCGACCGACGAAGCCCGCGACCTTCTCGATAGTATTGATCTCGATGCGTTGCGGTCACCGCGCACCTGGTCGGCGCTCAATATGATCGTCCGGGTCAAACCCGACGCCGACATATTTCCGGTTAGGGCCGACTATTGCGGCGAGGGCCAGCCAACAATTGGTGCAAATTTCCTTACCTCGCCGCACCCTATGTGGTTCACTTTGGCGGATTGCATTGCAGCAAAGCTGGCCACCCGAAAAGCGCCGGAGATTGTGGAAGCGATGGCGTTCGAAGCGGGGCTGCCGCAGGAGGGATTCCAGCCGATCAATATTGCCGGAAACCCAGCGTACCGCGTCGATCCCTACAAGGATGATTTCTTCAAACGCGTCATTGAACTGCGGCAAGCGACCAAACGCCAGATGAAGGCGGCGCCGCCGGAAGAGTGCGACCGGCTCGACATCGAACAAAACGCTCTCAAAATTTGCGCCAACTCGACCAGCTACGGAATTTGGGTCGAGGTCAATGTCGAGGATCGGCCGGAACCTCGATCAGTGACGATCTTCAATTCGACTGCCGAGCAATTCACGCTCAATACCGATAAGGCTGAAATGCCGGGGAGCTATTTCCACCCGCTGCTCGCCACGCTGATTACTGGTGCGGCACGGTTGATGCTCGCCATCGCAGAAAGGCTCGCGGCGGATGCGGGCCTTGATTGGAGCTTTTGCGACACCGATAGCATGGCCTTTGCTAAACCCGATGATCTGGAAGGCGACGATTTCACCGCCCGCGTCCGATCGATCGTCGATTGGTTCGAGCCGCTCAACCCGTATGAGTTTGGCGGATCGATCCTCAAGATCGAGGATGTAAATGACGGCCTTGATGGCGGCGGGCTGGAGCCACTCTATTGCCTCGCCATTTCGTCGAAGCGCTATGCACTTTTCAACCTGACGGCGATCGGCACGCCGACCATGCGCAAGATATCGGCGCACGGCCTCGGGCATTTGCGTGAACCATACGACGATGCGAATGCCCCAGCGGGCTTCCCGATCCCGCACCCGTCCGTTCTTCGATATGGCACCGCGCGGTGGCATTGCGATTTATGGCACCAGATCGTTCGAGCCACTTTGGCGGGACACCCTGATCGGGTTGCCCTCGACTATCATCCGGCGCTTAATCAGCCGACGGTCAGCCGCTATGCTGCGACATCACCTAACCTGTTACGCTGGTTCAAGGGCTATAACGAAGGACGGTCATACCGCGAGCGGGTAAAACCGTTCGGCTTCTTGCTTGCGCTTCGCGCTGCGTTCGATTTCGCGGGTGGCGAGCAAATCGATACCGCGCCAAAGCGGGGAAGGCCGCGCAAACGATTGCCGATCAGGCCGGTTGCCCCGTTCGATAAAGAACATTACCGCGCAATCCAGCTCGCCTTTGATCGTGAAACCGGCAATCCGATCACCGCATCTGCGCTCGCGACATATGCCGAAGCGCTTGCGACCTATCACCTCTCGCCGGAATTGAAATTTTTGAACGGGGACTATTTCGATAGCGGGATAACGAAGCGACGGCACGTTCTCATTTGCGGTATCGAACATATCGGTAAAGAGGCCCATGATTGGGAGCGGCAGACGGCCACTGGCTGGGACGCAAAAGCGAAGGTTTCCTACACGCCGCCACTGGAAGGCGCAGATTAGGGCTGTCTCAGCGGCGGTCGAGGTTTGAGCCGCCAGACTTTCCATGGCCCCCATTCTGGATTTGTCGGCGATGGACGTAAGGACCGTGACTTGTATAAGATGACAAAGGGGGCGACGCTCATCATGCGCGCTACAGCAGTATCAAGCTATGTAGAGGTGCCATGCAACACGACGCTATTCGCCAAGTTGGCTTTATTCAGCAGTCCCTTTCCCAAAATAGGAAGCAGATAGGGTTCTTCATTGGCGCGGGGTGCCCGTTGTCGGTGCGAGTGAATATAAGGGTTGAAGGCGACAAAACGCTCAGCGACCCACTCATCCCGGACGTCGCCGGTCTCACCGCAATCATCCACAAGAAACTGGCAAACGCTGACCCTGTCGCGCCATCAAGTTGGGACAGAATTATTGCAATCGCCAAGGAAGATGGGGGCAATGAAAAGAACATCGAGTTCCTTTTAAGCCAAATTCGTTCGCTTCAAAGTGTCGCTGGAAAAGGCGTAGTGCGGGGCATGAAGGCGGATGAACTCCGCGAGTTAGATGAAAAAATCTGCCGGATCATTTCAGAAGAGGTCAATAAGCCTCTGCCAGATAGAAAATCAGCCTATCATAATCTCGCGGTTTGGACCCGTTCGGTCAAACGTGAAAAGCCAGTCCACGTTTTTACCACCAACTACGACCTTTTAGCTGAGCAATCTCTCGAGGAAAGCTCCGCGCCATACTTTGATGGATTCATTGGCTCTCGAAAGGCGTTTTTCGACTTGGGAGCAGTCGAAGATGAAAACATTTTACCCGCACGGTGGACCCGCCTCTGGAAGATTCATGGTTCCTTGAACTGGCGTTTGCAAGACGGCAAAAGCGTCGTTCGAAGCGACCAGAAATCTGATACGGAATCGTATCTGATTTATCCTTCACATCTAAAGTATGACCAGAGCCGGAAAATGCCATATCTGGCTATGCTGGATCGTCTAAAGGCGTTCTTATTAAATCCCTCATCTCTGCTTTTTCTTTCTGGATATTCCTTCGGGGACGAGCACATAAATGACATAATTTGCCGTAGCCTTGAGACTAATCCAACCGCGCACGTTTTTGCATTTCTTTTTGGACCATTAGACAGCTCGCAATATGCCCAAGCGAAAGAATGCGGGCTCTCTACGCCAAACCTGAGCGTGCTTGCCTTCGACAAGGGCATCATCGGGCGCGTTGAAGGCCTGTGGACAGGCACGGATGAGCCAACATCGTTTGATCTTCCTGAAGGCGTAATCAACACAGACCCCTCGACGCAGGTTTGTGAGTTGAAGCTTGGAGATTTCGCTGTTCTGGGAAACCTGCTCAAGGGGCTTGCCGTCGGTTCGGAAAACGATGATGTCTAAGTCAATCCATACCGCTACCATCATCGGCACAGTTCAAGATGTCAGCGGCACGTCGGTCAGCGTCACCCTTAATGCTGATCAGTTTTCAGGCCTCACTTTTGTGAGCGGCCAAGGGTATCGGATCGGTCAGATTGGAAGTTTCGTCAAGATTCCGGTTGGTTATCTTGATCTATATGGAATCGTTTCTCAGGTGGGAGCTAGCGCTGTTCCAGAAGCGCTCTCAGCAACCATGCCTACGGGCTATAAGTGGATCACCGTGCAGCTAATTGGCGAAGGGTATCGCACTGGAAAGTTCCAGCGCGGCATCTCACAGTATCCTACCATCGAAGACGAGGTGCATTTGGTCTCGGAAGACGACCTTGCGGCGATTTACGGAAAGGCTGGAAAGCAAAATCATTTCGTCCGGATCGGGCATATTGCTGGGAGTGAATCCATCGATGCGCTCGTCGATATCAACAAGTTAGTTACTAGGCATTCCGCCGTGGTGGGCACGACCGGTTCGGGAAAGTCCACCACGGTCGCGGGCTTGCTGAACGTTTTATCCGACAGCACCCGGTTCCCATCGGCCCGCATTGTCGTTCTCGATCTTCACGGGGAATATTCACGCGCGTTGGGTGACCGCGCAAACATCTTCAAGATCAACCCGGATAGCCGGAATGCCAATGAGCATCCGCTCCATATACCCTTCTGGGCAATGAGCTTCGACGAACTTATCAAAGTCACTTTCGGAACGCTGCCCGCAGATGGCAAAGCAAGAAACATGATTTTGGAGCGGGTGATCGAACTAAAGGCCGAGACACTGAAAACATATCAAAGGCCCGGTGTCACCGATGATAATATTAGTGCCGATAGCCCTATCCCATTCTCCCTGAACAAGCTTTGGCACAGCCTCTACTGTACGGAATTTGGAACTTATTATAGCGCGCAAGGGAACGCATCAGACCCGAAGACCTGGGCCTATGAATTAGACCCGGCTAAAAAACCCATGATGGGAGACGCTCAAATAGGCCGACCTCCCCGGTTCAAAAAAGTAAAAAATATCAAATCTGACGACGAAAAGATAAATTACATCCCGGATGGATATAATATTCGAGGGGCCGTCGAGAATCTTGGTTCCAAGATTCGTGTTTCCCGCTTCGATTTCCTCCTTAATGCTGGCGACTGGCATCCCGATTTAGACGGGAAAGTTGAAAAAGACCTGCCCGACCTGATGAAGCTATGGTTGGGTAGCGACAAACCGATAACGATCCTCGATCTGTCAGGCGTACCGGCATCGATGATGAATGACATTATCGGCATCGTGTTGCGGGTTCTTTACGACGCGTTGTTTTGGGCACGCAATCTGTCGGAAGGTGGGCGGGAAAGACCGCTACTCATTGTGATGGAAGAAGCTCACACTTATCTGAATGATAATTTCGACGGCGCTGCATCATCGGTGGTCCAGCGGATCGTCAAGGAAGGACGAAAGTACGGAATTGGTGCTATGATCGTGAGTCAACGCCCCTCCGAAATCAATTCAACCATTCTTTCTCAATGCGGCACTTTCTTCGCGCTAAGGCTCAGCAATGGGACGGACCGGTCTCATGTGACCGGTACGCTATCAGACAATCTGGAGGGGCTGACTAATATGCTGCCTATCCTGCGGACTGGCGAGGCGATTGTACTCGGCGAAGCCGTCGGACTCCCAATGAGGACAATGATCCAAGCTCCACCGAAAGATCGGCGTCCGGATAGCCAAGACCCAATTGTTTGCGACGATGTTCTGCCAGAGGATTCGATGGCGCCGGGTGGCTGGAATATCCCGCTACCCAAAGATATAAAATATGACGAGTTTGTGCTGGCGTGGCGCCAGCAAAGCCCCGTCATACCCAAGGCATCCAAGGAGAATGAATAATGAGCTGGCATCAATTTGGCGCGTTTGAATCTTCGAACATTCAAAGCATTCGGTATGATGATGAAACTCAGACTTTGGAGGTCACTTTCCTCAATGGTGGTACATATCATTACTACGATGTCCCGTCGCAAGTAAGTCAGGATTTTGAGAGAGCAGAATCGAAGGGACAGTTTCTTGCTGCCAATATCAAAGGCCATTATCGATATGGAAAAGTCTAAAGATGGCGATAGTCTATTTGGACCAACAGAAAAATCGAGTGCAGATTTCTTCATTTGAAATTGACAATGCCCTCGTATTTTCATTTTTTGATAAGCTTCCAGCTTCTGATCGTGACGAAAAACTACACAAGGCTTTATACATTGGGGTCCTTGCGCTTATCGAGGATCGAATTTCGAGTTTCCTAGCTAAAACGAGCAATGAATTAGGAACTGAGCTTGAAAGTCTAAAAATACTTTTCGATATGAAGCGAGAAATATTTTACAAGACTTCTGTAAAAGGAATTTTAGCTGAGGACGAAATCGCAGAATATCTCGAGGATTTCTTATCGAAGCAGAAGCTGCCCGATAAGGTCGAACTGACAGGCAATTCCGCGGGTACTATCCCTCGCAACAAGACGGGAGACATCGTTTGCCACCTCGGAGGTGGTCAAAATCTCCGGATTGTGATCGAATGCAAGTTTGACAAAGGGATTAAGCTTGGAGACATTCAATCGAAAGACGTTTTCACGAAGAAGATGGATACAGCTTGGAGTCAGCTTCTGGAGGCACAGGCAAATAGAGATGGAAAAGTTGGAATCATTGTTTTTGATGCGTCAATTGTCGATGGATCTATCCTAAATTTCGTACAAGATGTGAGATTTATACCTTCGATAGGATTCGTTACGATCATAGATTCTCAAAAAGGGGATTACCAAAATCTCGCAATTGCCTACATGCTAGCACGAGACATTGCTATAAATAGCAAACCAATATCGTTAGATGGAAATATTCTTACTATAATTGTTAATAGAATAATAAAAGATATAAGTGAAACTATTCTGATTAAGAATCTAGTTTTTTCGAACATCGAAAATTGCCGAAAAATACTTTTACAGATTGAAAAAAGCCTTCTTTTGATGGAATTCAATCAAAAGTATCTGGCAAAATTTCTTTCTGATGGCACGCTGTCGAGTGATGACCTCCTCTCCTTTTATTCGGGCGAGGATGTCAAAGACCGCTTTCGCGACATTGAAAAAGAAATCTATGCCTTGGGCTCGTAGCTGAGGCCAGCGAGACGTGTCTCTCCGCGAAATTGCCCAGTGGGATCGATCAAGGGTGTATCACTCATAATTTTCGGAGCTATCACTATACCCCCCGGATCAAGTCCGGGGTGACGATGAACGAGAAATCTTCGCTCGATTGAAGGCTCTCATGCCATCCCGTGCCAGCTTTCAAGCCTGTGCACTTCGCCGCGCCGGCACCGCTTCACACCCGCGTCGGGTCGATGTCGAGCTGCCCCAACCGCTTGCGCAGGGTGTTGCGGTTGATGCCGAGGCGGCGGGCGGCCTCGAGCTGGTTGCCGCGCACGTCGCGCAGCACGCGGCGTAGCAGCGCGGCCTCGACGATCGCCTGAAGCCGTTCGTGGATCGTGCCGTCCTGTTCGGCGGCGGCGAGTTCCTCGCGCGCCCAGTCGTCGACGGCGCGGCCGATCGCGTCGGCGGGGGCGAGGATCGGGTGGCCCTCCCCGCTTTCGTGGAGCACCGCCTCGACATCGCGGACCGAAACGACGGTGTCGCGCGACAGCACCGCGAGACGCTGGACGACGTTGCCGAGTTCGCGGACGTTGCCCGGCCAGTCATAGCGTTCGAGCAATTGCATCGCGGCGGGCGCGAACTGGCGGTCGGGAAGGCCCGACGCGCGGCCGGCCTCGACGAAGTGGCGGATCAGCGCGGCGATGTCGCTGCGCCGGTCGCGCAAGGGCGGCAGAGTCACCGGGATGACGTTGAGCCGGTAGAAAAGATCCTCGCGAAAGCGGCCGTCGGCGACGAGGGTGCGCATATCGCGGTGGGTCGCGGCGACGACGCGGACGTCGGCACGCAAGGCCTGACTGCCGCCGACGGTCGAATATTCGTTGCTTTGAAGGACGCGGAGCAGCCGCGTCTGCGCCTCGATCGGCATGTCGCCGATTTCGTCGAGGAAGAGCGTGCCGCCCGCTGCCTGTTCGAAGCGTCCCGCGTTGCGGCTGTGCGCGCCGGTGAAGGCGCCCTTTTCGTGGCCGAACAGTTCGGCCTCGATCAGTTCGCGCGGGATCGCCGCCATGTTGATCGCGACGAACGGCCCGGCGCGGCGCAGGCCGGTGGCGTGGACGGCGCGCGCGACAACCTCTTTCCCCGTGCCCGATTCACCGAGGATCAGGACGGCGAGGTCGTTCGAGGCGAGGCGTGCGATGGTGCGGTAGACCGCCTGCATCGCCGGAGCGCGGCCGACGAGGCCGTGACTGTCGGCGGGACCGGCCTCGGCGGCGGCGGCGGGTTCGGCGCGGCGGCGGGCCAGCGCGGCGCGGACGCTGGTCGTCAGGTCCTCGAGGTCGAAGGGCTTGGGCAGATAGTCGTAGCTGCCGATGCCGGTCGCGCGCACCGCCGTATCGAGGGTGTTCTGCGCCGACAGGATGATCACGGGCACTTGCGCGTCGAGCCCGGCGCCGGGCAGCGAGTCGATGCCGTCGCCGTCGGGCAGCACGACATCGGTGATGACGAGGTCGGGACTGTTCGCGGCGAGCCAGGCGTTGCGTTCGGCCACGGTGGTGACCGCGGCGAAGACGCCGCATTCCTCGGCAAGCGTTTCGCGGATGATCAGCGCGATCGTCGGATCGTCCTCGACGAGCAGGATCGTCTTGCCGTTCATGCCGTCTGACCCTTTTGCGCTGCGGGGAGGTGGATGCGGAAGCGGGTCCATTCGCCGTCGCGCATATGCTGGACGGTGCCGCCCATGTCGCGCGCGAGCTTTGCCACGAGGGCGAGGCCGAGGCCGCGTCCCTCGCGCTTGGTGGTAACGAAAGGATCGAACAGGTCGCCGCGAATCTCGGCAGGAACGCCCGGACCATTGTCGCTGATCGACACTTCGATCGGCAGCGCGATGCGTCCGCGGCCGTCGCCATTGTCGATCGAGAGGCCGTGGCGGTACGCCGTCGCGATACGCACCGTGCCATCGTCGCGCGCGCCCAGCACCTCGCAGGCGTTGGTGAGCAGGTTGAGCAATATCTGCACCATGGCGTCATGGTTGCCGAGGACGAGCGGCAGCGAGGGGTCGAAATCCTCGGCGAAACGGATGCCGGGAAGCTGGCGCGCGCGCACCGCCTCCATCGCCTGGTGGATCGGCTGGTAGAGGTTGAGCGGCTCGCAGGCGATCGGCTGGCCGCGCGAGAAATGCTCCATCTGGTCGATCAACGTCGCGATGCGATCGACCTCGGCGACGATCAGCGAGGTGAACCGCGCCTTGCCCGCGTCGGCGCCGCGCGCGAGCAATTGCGCCGCGCCGCGGATGCCGGCGAGCGGGTTCTTGATCTCGTGCGCGAGCATCGAGGCGGCGGCGCCGGCGGCGCGGCCCGAGCGGCCGATCGCGCCGCCCATCAGTTCGGCGTCGCGCTGCGACGCGACGAGCGCGAGGATGCGGTGCCCGGCGTTCCCATAAGGCACCATCTGCATGTCGACCGCGACCGCCTTGCGCCCGCCGACGCTGATCTCGGCGCCATGGGCGAAAAGCGCCGAATAAGCGGGGTCGCTCATCCGCTGGCGATAATTGCGGTCCATGCCGATGACGTCATAGACGACATGGCCGACCATCGCGGCGCGGCCGGTGTTGCAGAGCTGCTCGGCGGCGGCGTTGACGAAGAGGATGACGCCGTTGCGGTCGATCAGCAGGGTGGCGACGGGATGCGACTGGATCAGCTCGTCATGGTCGAACGTCGGGATGCTCGACGTGAGCGCGCTCACGCAGCCGCCCTGGTCAGATGCGGTCCGTAAAAGCCTTCGAGCGCGTCGAGCACACCCTTGCTGTCGGGGATCTGGTTGACCTTGTTGCGGAACTCGGCCGAACCATGGAGCCCCTTGACGTACCAGCCGAGGTGCTTGCGCGCCATATTGACCCCGGTCATTTCGCCATAATGGTCGATCATCGCGCGGTAATGCGATGTAATGACGTCATATTGCTCGTCGAGGCCGGGGTCGGGGCGCTCAGCCTCGCCGCGCAGCGCCGCCATCACCTGCCCGAGCAGCCAGGGGCGGCCATAGGCGCCGCGGCCGATCATGACGCCATCGGCGCCGCTCTGCGCCAGCGCGGTGCGCGCGTCGTCGGCGGAGCAGATGTCGCCATTGACGATGACCGGGATCGAGACGGCATCCTTGACCGAGCGGACGAAGCCCCAGTCGGCCTCGCCGCGGTACATCTGGTTGCGGGTCCGGCCGTGGACGGTGACCAGCTTGGCGCCGATATCCTCGGCGATATGGGCGAGTTCGGGGGCGTTGAGGCTGTCGTGGCACCAGCCCATGCGCATCTTGACCGTCACCGGCACCGACACCGCCTTGACGCAGGCGTCGATCAGCGCGGCGGCGAGCTTGAGGTCGCGCATCAGCGCCGATCCCGCATCGCCATTGGTGACCTTGCGCACCGGGCAGCCCATGTTGATGTCGATGATCGCGGCGCCGCGATCCTCGTTGAGCTTCGCCGCCTCGCCCATTTCATAAGGGGTGCAGCCGACAAGTTGCATCGACACCGGCTCTTCGATCGGGTCCCAGGCGGCCTTTTGCACAGATTGACGCGTCTCGCGGATCGCCGCCTGGCTGGCGATCATTTCGGTGACGTTGAGCCCCGAGCCATAGTAGCGGACGAGCTTGCGGAACGGCAGGTCGGAGACGCCCGTCATCGGCGCGAGGATCACGGGATCCGCGATGGTGATGGGGCCGATCTGGATGGGGCGCAGCGCCGCCATGGGGGAAGCCTTCGAATTTGCCTAAAAATTGAGCAGCGCCCCTACACGTTAAGCGGCTTTCCCGCAAGCGACGGCTGCGCTAACCGGCGAGGTGATGAGCGAGTCCGCCCCTTCCCCCGCCCCTGCCGTCGTCGCCGTGCTGCTGGCGGGCGGGGTCGGTGCGCGCGCAGGCTATGACCAGCCCAAGCAACTCGCGCTGCTCGGCGGCAAGCCGGTGCTGCGCTGGAGCCTCGACGCCTTTGCCGCGCATGGCGGGCTGTCGGGCGGGGTGCTGGTGGGCAATGATGACGTCATGGCGGCGGTCGGAATGCTGCCCGAAGGCTGGATTTCCGCGGCTCCGGGCGACGAACGACAACAATCGGTGGCGAATGCGCTGGCGGCGCTGGCGGGCTTTCCCGACGATGCAGCGGTGCTGGTGCATGACGCGGCGCGGCCCGGCGTCAACGCCGCGGTGATCGACCGGCTGCTCGCCGCGCTCGCCGACGGCGCCGAAGCGGCGATCCCGACCCTGCCGGTTCCCGATACGCTGGTCGCGCAGGCCGACGGGGTTGCGGGCGATGTCGTCGATCGCGGCGCGCTGGCGCGGGTGCAGACGCCGCAGGCGTTCCGGCTCGGGACATTACGCCGCGCGCATGCCGCGGCCGACGGCGCGGCGGCGACCGACGATGCGCAGCTGGTGCGGCGGATCGGGGTGCCGGTGGCGGCGGTCGCGGGCGATGCGCGGCTCCACAAACTGACATATGCGGACGATATGGCGATCCTGTCGGGATTGCTGGAGACGGGCAGGATGATGCAAAACGCGGTCGGCATGGGATATGACGTGCATCGCCTCGTCGCCGACAAGCCCTTGTGGATCGGTGGGATAGAAATCGCGCATAGTCATGGACTTGAAGGCCATAGCGATGCCGATGTCGCGCTTCATGCGCTGACCGACGCGATCCTCGGCGCGCTTGGCGACGGCGATATCGGTGACCATTTCCCGCCGAGCGATCCGCAGTGGCGCGGCGCGGCATCGCACCGTTTCCTGTCCTTCGCCGCCACCCGTGTCGCAGCGCGCGGCGGGCGGATCGCACATGTCGACCTGACGATCATCGCCGAGGCGCCGAAGATCGGGCCGCACCGCCAGGCGATCCGCGAGCGTATCGCCGACATCCTAGCGGTTTCACCGCTGCGGGTCAGCGTGAAGGCGACAACGACCGAGCGGCTGGGCTTTACCGGCCGCCGCGAAGGGATCGCTGCGCAGGCCGTCGCGACACTGTCGCTTCCCGACGACCGGGCCTAAGGTCGGAAAAGCGAAAGACGATGGGGGATTCATGAAGCGGATTGTTTTGAGCGTTGCAGCCGGCGCGGCGGTGTTGGCGGGGCCATCGGCGCAGGCGGCGACAAAACCCTGCCTCACGCCGGCCGAAATGAGCGGCCTTGTCGCCTATTTCCTGCCGCAGGTGATCGACGGCGTCGTCGAGACATGCAGTCCGCACCTGCCGGCGGGCAGCTATCTGCTGACCGGATTGGACACCCGCGTCGCCGAACTGCGCGGCAACGCCGATGCGGTCTGGCCGCTGGCCCGGGCGGGCTTCATCAAGATCGGAAGCGGCAAGAATCCGGAGGATGGGGCAGCGATGCTCGACATGTCCGACGATGAATTGCGGGCAACGATCGACACCGGCTTCGTTGAAACGCTCGGCATCGAACTCAAGCCGGGCGAATGCGCCGACGTCAACGACATCAGCGAAACGCTGGCGCCGCTGAGTGCCGACCAGATGGTGGGGTTCGTCGCAGCGACGTTTGCAGCCGTGTCGCGCGGTGGCAAAGGCGTGGCAAGCTGTCCGCGCGCCCTGTACAACGCCAATTAGGCGAATATCGCTCTGAACCGCCCGGCAAGCCGGGCGCCACAAAGGTTTTCCCATGACTGATACATCGGCCGTCCCCAGCAGTCGCGAGGCCGCACGCGGCGAACTGGCGACGCGCGTGCTGACCGACAACCGTGCCGCCGGGCGCAGGGTCGCGGTCGCCGAGAGCTGCACCGGCGGCATGGTGTGCGCGGCGCTGACCGACATCGCGGGCAGCTCGGACGTGTTTTCGGCGGGCTTCATCACTTATTCGGGCGCGGCGAAACAGGCGCAGCTCGACGTGAGCAGCGAGATATTGGAGACGTTCGGCGAGGTGTCGCTGGCGACCGCCTGGGCGATGGTGGCGGGCGCGCTGGCGAACAGCGATGCCGATGTCGCGGTCGCGATCACCGGGATCGCGGGTCCCGGCGGCGGGTCGGAAAAGAAGCCGGTGGGCCTGGTCGTCTTCGCGCGCGGGCTGCGCGGGCAGGACCCCGACGATTATTTCACCCAGCGGGTGCAGTTCGAAGGCGGCGACCGTGCGGGGATCCGCCACGCGGCGACCTTGTTCGCGCTCGACCTGCTGTTGCCCGAGAAGGATACGCTAGGGCCGTCGGAGGATATTGCGCTGCCGGCTTGAACGGGGGAGAACAGCTTTTGTCGGCTTCGGGGTGGGAAGCGAGCGCTCGCGGTCACGTCGCATTCCGGCTATGGGCTTCCGGCCAGCGTAACGGAATTGGTAGACGTATCGCTACAGCGATCCCGGCGACGGGTGCAGGTTCGATCCCTTGCCGCTGGCGTTTCCGGAATGGGTGAGAGTGGAATGGCTGCTTTCGGCGCCGATGAGGTATATAGCCGTCAGTTAACGACAGGCCGCTTTGCGCCCCACTCGCCTTCCACGCATCGCTGCTGTTGGCACAGCCCGCTCTCAACAATCTGCTTCCGAACAAAAAGGGCACGATCCGATGGGGCTTGTGGCTCAAACTCTACCCATAGACGACCGGCTCCCTCGGGCAATGCAGCATATTGTCGAACGTAGGTCTTAAACTCTGCATCGTCGAGTTTTTGGCCGTTCCACTTGACGGTTCCGCCACGGTTGACCTGCACAAGATAACCGTCTCGGAAGCCACCGCTCCGATCCAAAGGAATGCTTACGGTCTCCTGTCCGCTGCAGCCGCTTAGCGCCAACATTGCAACAAATATGAGGATGATCCGCATCGGGCTACCATATGGCGACGAAGGCGTGTCCGCTATCGAGAACTTCGCACGCGTCCCCGAATGTCCGCTAATGGTCGATAGCGGCCATTCGTCATACAAGCTTTTTCGCGGGATTCCCGATCAAGCCCGGGGTGACGAGGATCGTCGGGCGCGCGCCCGGTCGGAAAGCCTTGCTAAGCCGCTACCCCGTACAACTCCCCTGCCCGCGTCTCGAACGCCGCGATCATCTTGCGGAGCGCCTTGTCGAACATCTGCCCCGCCAGCGCCTCGAACATGCGGTTGCGGAAGGCGAAGTCGACCATGAAGTCGACGCGGCAGCCGCCCTCTTCGAGCGCGGTGAAATGCCATTCGTTGGTGAGGTGGCGCATCGGGCCGTCAATATAGCTAACCGAGACCTTGGTCGGCCGCTCCTTGTGGACGCGGCACGAGAAGCTTTCGCGCAGCCCCTTGAAGCCGACAATCATGTCGGCGACCGCCTCATGTTCGCTGTCGCTGCGGATACGCAGCGCGACGACCCAGGGCAGGAAGTCGGGATAATGTTCGATATCCGACACCAGCGCGAACATCTGTTCGGCGCTGTACGGCAGGACGCGGCTTTCCTGATGCCTCGGCAAGTCGGTGGTCAGTCCGCCGCGGCGCGGGCGAGCTTGGCCTCGCGCGCCGCGCGCATGACCTCGAAATCGTCGCCGGCGTGATAGCTCGACCGGGTCAGCGGCGACGCCGCGACCTGCAGGAAACCCTTGGCGCGGGCGATCTGCGCATAGGCATCGAAGGCCTGCGGGGTCACAAAGTCGATCACCTTGGCATGCTTCGGCGTCGGCTGGAGATATTGGCCCATCGTCATGAAATCGATGTCGGCGCTGCGCATGTCGTCCATCACCTGGTGGACCTCCATCCGCTCCTCGCCGAGGCCCATCATGATCCCCGACTTGGTGAAGATCGACGGGTCGCGGCGCTTGACGCTTTCGAGCAGGCGCAACGAGGCATAATAGCGCGCGCCGGGACGGATCGTCGGATAGAGGCGCGGGACGGTTTCGAGATTATGGTTATAGACGTCGGGGCGCGCATCGACGATCGCCGCGATCGCGCTTTCGGGCTTGTTGCGGAAATCGGGGGTCAGGATTTCGATCGTCGTCGTCGGGGTTTCGCGGCGCAGTGCCTGAATCACCTTGACGAACTGGCTCGCGCCGCCGTCGGGCAGGTCGTCACGGTCGACCGAGGTGATGACGATGTGGCTGAGCCCCATCTTCGCCGCGGCGATCGCGGTATGCTCGGGTTCGAACGGATCGACCGCGCGCGGCATGCCGGTCTTGACGTTGCAAAAGGCGCAGGCGCGGGTGCAGGTGTCGCCGAGGATCATCACCGTCGCATGCTTCTTGGTCCAGCATTCGCCGATGTTCGGACACGCCGCTTCCTCGCACACGGTGTGCAGGTTGAGCTCGCGCATCAGCTTGCGCGTTTCGGCATAGCCGGGGCTGGTCGGCGCCTTGACGCGAATCCAGTCGGGCTTGCGTTGGCGCTGCGGGGCGGGCTGGGGCACGGGAGCGGTCATGCCGCCCACATAGTCGCGCGCGCCGCTCTTCTCAACCTCACTTGTTGTGCTAAGGCGCGCGCATGACTCGCTTTGCAGATATGATCGATGGCTACCGGCGTTTCCGTAACGGCGGCTGGCAGGAACAGCGCGAACGCTGGGAACAACTGGCCGAGGGCCAATCGCCCAAGGTGATGATCATCGCTTGCTCCGACAGCCGATCCGAACCGTCGCAGATTTTCGATACCAACCCGGGCGAAATCTTTGTCGTGCGCAACGTCGCGGCGCTGGTGCCGCCGTTCGAGACGACGCCGGGGCGTCACGGCGTCTCCGCAGCGCTCGAATTCGCGGTGCAGTTCCTCAAGGTCGAGGAAATCGTCGTGATGGGCCACGGCCTGTGCGGTGGCTGTCATGCGTCGCTGCACCGGACGATGGACGGCGCCGAGCCGGGGCGTGGCGGCTTCATCGCCGACTGGATCGCGATGCTCGACGATGCGAGTGCCGCGGTTCGCGCCGACTATCCCGATTTCGACAATCGCGAGGCGGGCCGCGCGATGGAAATGGCGGCTGTGCGCGTGAGCATAGCCAATCTGCGCACTTTTCCCTGTATCGAGGAGAAGGAAAAGCGCGGAAGCCTGACACTGCGCGGCGCCTTTTTCGCGATCAGCGACGGGGTGCTGCACGTGATGGACGACGCGACGGGAGATTTTGCACCCGCCTGACAGGGGAGACGGACATGAGCAAGAATGCGATGTGGTTGACGATCATTTTCGTGGCAGCCATTGTCGGAGCGCTGATGGGACCGTCGATCGGCAGCCTGGTCGGCGAAGGCACGATGCTCATCCTCGCTCCGCTGTTCCTGATCGGGGTGGTGGTCTTCTGCATCTGGGCGCTGTCGAGCAACAAGAGCGGCGCCAAGGCCGATCCGGCGGCGCTTGCCGACGCCCGGCAGATGCGCGCGCCCGACGGCAAGGCACGCATCTATGTCACCCGCCGCGGCTTTGTCGCCGCGTTGCAGGGGATGAATATCACGATGGGCAGCGCGCAGGGGCAGATCAAGTCGGGCCAGATGCTGATGGCCGACGTCGAACCGGGCCAATATGTGATCCACGTCGCGACCGCCAAGGCGAAGCTGGCGCGGCCCGCCGAGATCGAAGTCGATGTCGGCGCGGGCGGCGTGGTCGTGATCGACGCGATGATCGAAATGGGGGCGCTGAAGGGCGGCGTGAAGCTGACCCGGCTCGACGCGACGCAGGCGCGCGAGAATGTGAACGCGACCAAGCTGATCCTGTGGGAAGTGCCGCCGGCATAATTTCCGATCGCGCGGCAACTCGTCGTCGATATCGGGCGCTTCCCGGTCGAGGCGACCCGCAACTGCGGGCAGCCGATTTTGCGCTTTCCCGGCCGACTGGCAGAGCGACGACAGTCGCAAACAGGGAGACACTATGGCCCTTCGCCAACATTTATTGGCCGCACCGGCGCTCGCGTCGCGGCGGCGCCCCTTTCCCGGCGAGGACGATGATTATGCAAAGGCCCGCAAATCGTTGCTGGCCGAGGAAATCGACCTTCGCCGCAAGATGACGCGCGTCGCCGAACAACGGCGCGCGCTGCCGCCCGGACCGCTGATCGGGCAGGATTACCGCTTCAAGGACGCCCATGGCGCCGACCTCGGCCTCGCCGAGCTGTTCGACGATCATGACACGCTGGTGACCTATTTCTGGATGTACGGCCCCGAGCGCGAGCGCCCCTGCCCGATGTGCACCAACTGGCTGGGGTCGGTGAACGGCAACGCCAATGACATCAAGCAGCGCGTCGCGCTGAAGATCGTGGGGCGCAGCCCCGTCGAGCGGCAGAAGGCGTTCGCACAGGAACGCGGCTGGCAGGCGCTCGACTTCGTCCAGACCGTCGGCGACGACTATGCGCGCGACTATCATTTGCTGAACAAGGACGGGACGGAAAACCCGGCGCTGGTGGTCTATAAGAAGAATGGCGCGGGCGTGCGGCTGTTCTGGAAGAGCGAGATGACCCGCGACATGGCCGATCCGGGACAGGACCCGCGCGACGCGCCCGATATCGCGTCGCTGTGGAATGTGCTGGATTTGACCCCGCACGGGCGCGGGACCGACTGGTATCCGGCGCTGGAATATTGAAACACACGCTCGTCATTGCGAGGAGCGAAGCGACGCGGCAATCCAGGGTGGTGAAAAGCCGCCCTGGATTGCTTCGCTTCGCTCGCAATGACGATATTTAGGGAATCGCGTAGGTCACATTCGCCTGCCCGACGGGCTTGTCGGCATCGTCGGTCCAGATCCGCACGTCCATCACCGCGAGCCGCTTGCCCAGCCGCAGCATATACGCGTCGGCGAACAGCGGGCCCGGGCGGCACGGGCGCAGGAACTGGTAGTTGAGCCCACTCGTCACCGCCATCGCGACGGGGCCGATATGCGCGAGGACGAGCGCATAGGCGGCCATGTCGGCGAACCCCATCTGGGTCGGGCCCGAGATCAGCCCGCCGGGGCGCAGCGCCTTGTCATTCGGGTCCATGCGCGCCTGGATATGGCCGGGCGCGGCCGAGACGACATGGCCGCGCGATCCCGGCGCCGAATGCGGGAAGGCCTGTGCCATGAAGGCGTTGAGCGCGTCGGCGTCCAAGCGGATCGCGCTCGATGAAATAGGCTGCGCCCCCTCCCCGCTCATGCCGGTCAGCGCGTCAGCTTCTTGTACGACGTCGCGTGCGGACGCGTCGCATCGTCGCCGAGGCGGCGGATCTTGTCTTCTTCATAGGATTCGAAATTGCCTTCGAACCATTCGACATGGCTGTCGCCCTCGAACGCGAGGATGTGGGTCGCGAGGCGATCGAGGAAGAAGCGGTCGTGGCTGATGACCACGGCGCAGCCGGCGAAATTCTCGAGCGCCTCTTCGAGCGCGGCGAGGGTTTCGGTGTCGAGATCGTTGGTCGGTTCGTCGAGCAGCAACACGTTGCCGCCCTGTTTCAGCATCTTGGCCATATGGACGCGGTTGCGTTCGCCGCCCGAGAGCTGGCCGACCTTTTTCTGCTGGTCGACGCCCTTGAAGTTGAAGGCCCCGACATAGGCGCGCGTCTGCATCTCGTGCTTGCCGATGTTCATCATTTCGGCGCCGCCCGAGATTTCCTGCCAGACATTGTTGTCGGGTTTCAGGTCGTCACGGCTCTGGTCGACGAAGCCGAGGTGGACGGTGTCGCCGATCGTCACCTTGCCATTGTCGGGGGTTTCCTGACCGGTGATCAGCTTGAACAGCGTCGACTTGCCCGCGCCGTTCGGGCCGATGACGCCGACGATGCCGCCGGGCGGCAGCGAGAAGGACAGGTCTTCGAAGAGCAATTTGTCGCCATAGGCCTTCGAGATATTCTCGACCTCGATCACCTTGCCGCCGAGGCGCTGGGGAACCTGGATGACGATCTGCGCCTTGCCGGGGATGCGTTTCTCCTGCGCCTCGACGAGCTGGTCGAAGCTTTTGATACGCGCCTTCGATTTGGCCTGGCGGGCTTTGGGCGACTGGCGGATCCACTCGAGCTCGTCCTTGATCGCCTTCTGGCGGCCCTGATCCTCGCGTGCTTCCTGCTCGAGGCGCTTGCCCTTCTTTTCGAGGTAGGTGGAGTAGTTGCCCTCGTAGACGAAATAGCGGCCACGATCGAGTTCGAGGATCCAGTTGACGACATTGTCGAGGAAGTAGCGATCGTGGGTGACGAGGATGACGTTGCCCGGATAGTCGACGAGATGCTTTTCGAGCCAGGCGACGCTTTCGGCGTCGAGATGGTTGGTCGGTTCGTCGAGCAGGAGGATCGACGGCTTTTCGAGCAACAAACGCGTGAGCGCGATGCGGCGCTTTTCACCGCCCGAGAGGTTTTCGACGCTTGCGTCGCCCGGCGGGCAGCGGAGCGCTTCCATCGCGATTTCGAGCTGGTTGTCGAGCGTCCAGCCGTCGACCGCGTCGATCTTTTCCTGCAGCGTCCCCATTTCCTCCATCAACGCGTCGAAATCGGCGTCGGCGGGCGGGTCGCCGAGCAGCGTGCTGATCTCGTTGAAGCGGTCCATCATGTCGGCGACGCCGCGCACGCCGTCCATGACGTTTTCCTTGACCGTCTTGGTCGGGTCGAGCTGCGGCTCCTGCGCCAGATAGCCGACGGTGATGCCGTCGCCGGCCCAGGCCTCGCCGGTGAACTCGGTGTCGATCCCGGCCATGATCTTCATCAGCGTCGACTTGCCGGTGCCGTTCGGGCCGACGATGCCGATCTTGGCATCGGGATAGAATTGCAGGCTCAGGTCCTTGAGCGTCGGCTTTTGCGCGCCGGGATAGGTCTTGTTCAGACCCTTCATCACGAAACTATATTGAGCGGCCATGGGATATGCTCCGGTATGTGGCGCGGCCGCGCGGGCGACCGGGAGAGATGTTGCGCGCCGGTTAGCGAATGGGCGCCCGCTTGGCAATCGACGCTTGCCGCCGATGGCGGCGCAGAGCTAGGACGACGCCATGACAAACAGCCTTCGCATCCTCGCCCTCGCGTCCGCCACGCTCGTCGCCGGGGGTGCCGCCGCCATCCCGCCACCCCCGCCCCCCACGGCGGCGCAACTCGCCGAGCGCGGCGACGACCTTGCCTGGTCGATCACCGAGGACCTGACGACGGAGATCGGGCCGCGGCTGGCGGGCACCGAGGCCGAATCGGCGGCGCGGCGCTGGGCGGTCGCGCGGTTGCAGGCGATGGGCTTTGCAAATGTCCGCGAGGAACAGTTTCTGATGCCGACCTGGGTGCGCGGCGACGAGGAGGCGTCGCTGATCGGACCGTTCCAACCGCAGAAGCTGGCGATCACCGCGCTCGGCAACAGCGCCTCGACGGGGCCGAAGGGGGTCGAGGGCGATATCGCCTATTTCCCGAGCTACGACGCCCTCGCCGCCGCGCCCGATAGCCAGGTGAAAGGCAAGATCGTCTTCATCGACCATCAGATGGAGCGCGCGCAGGATGGCAGCGGTTACGGCCAATACGGCCGCGGCCGCTTCATCGGCGCCAATGCCGCGTCGAAGAAGGGTGCAATCGCGGTGGTTATCCGTTCGATCGGCACCGACAATCATCGCACCCCGCACACCGGCGGCACCAATTTCGAGGCCGGTGTGACGCCGATCCCCGCCGGGGCGCTGTCGAACCCCGACGCCGACCAGTTGGTGCGCCAGTGGAAGCGCGCGCAAGCGATGCGCACCAATGAGAATGAGATGGGCTACACACCCGAGGCGGTGCGGATGAAACTGCTGCTGACCCCGAAGCAGGTCGGCGAGCAGCATTCGGGCAATGTCATCGCCGAAGTGCCGGGCAGCGACCCCGCCGCGAGCCCCGTCATTGTCGCCTGCCATCTCGACAGCTGGGACCTCGGCACCGGGGCGATCGACGATGCGGCGGGCTGCGGCATCATCACCGCCGCCGCGAAGCATGTGATGAGTTCAGGCCAGCCGCGCCGCACGATCCGCATATTGTGGGCGGGCGCCGAGGAGGTCGGGGTGTTCGGCGGCAAGGCCTATTTCGACAAGCACGGTACCGAGAAACACGCCGTCGCGCTCGAATCCGATTTCGGCGCCGACCGTGTCTGGCGCGTCGATTTCAAGCTGCCGGCGAGCGCCAAGGGAGTCGAGGACCGGATCGCCGCCGAACTGGCGGGTTTGGGCATCGTACGCGGCAAGGATCCGGCGGGCGGCGGCGCCGACATCGGCGCGCTGGTCAAGGCGGGCGTGCCGACGATCGACCTGCAGCAGGACGGCACCCGATATTTCGACCTGCACCACACCCCCGACGACACGCTCGACAAGATCGACCCGGCGCAACTGCGGCAGAATGTCGTGGCGTGGACGACGACTCTGGCGATTCTCGCGGGCAGCAGCGACGCCGAACTGCCATAATACTCAACTAAAAAAGTAGGATTTCCGCCGCGCCGGTTTCAACTCAATTATTTTTGTTGACGATTGGTACGGAACGGCTAAATCCCGCGGCTCGCGTGACGGGAATTTCCCCACCGCGTAAAGGCATTTTAGGGAGCCACACATCATGAAGAAGTTTGCTGCTATCGCCGTTGCTGCCAGCATGTTCGCCCTCGCCGCTTGCGGTGAAAAGGCTGCTGAAGAGCCCGCCACCACCGAAGCTCCGGCCGCAGACGCGACCGCTGAAGCTGGTGCCGACGCCGCTGCTGCCGGTGCCGACGCTGCTGCTGCTGGCGCCGAAGCTGCTGCCGCTGCTCCGGCTGCTGACGCTGCCGCTGCTCCGGCTGCTGACGCCGCCGCTGCCCCGGCTGCGGACGCCAAGGCTGCTGCTCCGGCTGAAGAAGCCAAGAAGTAAGTCACAGCCCCTCGGGGCATGACTGAACCGAAAGAGGCGGTCTTCCTTAGGGAAGGCCGCCTTTTTTCGTTGGGCGCTAAGGATGCGCGAGACGCTGCGCGCTAATCGTGCACCCAAAAGCCGCTCGCCGCGAAGTCGGCGCCGAGCCACCAGTCGGGGCGCGACGTCCCGTAGCGGAAGTTGACGCGTCCGGCCTGACTCTGCAGCGGCGAGGTAACCTCGCCCGCAGCATTGCGCTTGGCCTTTTGCGTGGCGGTTTCTGGCACGACCATCACGATATGCCCCGACTTGCCCTCGACCGTGTTGCGGCCGCAGATGATACCGAGCCCGCCCGCATTGGCGACATCCTGCAGCTTGGTGAGGGTGCCCGTCTGCCGCCAGCCATAGTCGGAGCCATAGTCGGTGAGCCAGCGGTAGAGCGCGTTGGCGCGCATCTCGTCGACCGTCGCGAGATAGGCGGGCTCGACCTTTTCGCCGGTGCGCAGCCGTTCGATCGCCTTCGACGTCCACCACACCCGCGGCAAATAGGCGCCGGCGAGGGTGCAGAAATCATGGGCATAAAGGTTGCAATAGGTCGGCCCGGCGGGCTTGTAGCGCAGATGCGCCGGATTCTCGCTGTCGAGATAGGCGATGATCGCGGCGATATTGGCGCAGCGCGCGGCCGCCGACCCGGTGCCCCGCGTCGGCATGTTCGCCTCGCTTAGCGGATAGGCGCCGCCCTGATTGGGCAGGTCGGTGCGTTTGGTGACCGCCCCCACCTTCCGCTTGAGGTGAACCTCGGGAAGCACCGAACCCGATGCGGTCGCCGGACGCGAGGGAAGCGCCACCGGCGCCGCGACGGGCGGTGTCGCAGGCGGCGGCGGTGCCACCACGGGAGTCACGACGGCCTTCAACAACGACGCCGAGGCGAAACCACGCTTCAATGCGCCCTGGATGCTCGCCTCGACTTCGAGGAAGCCGTTCACCGGCACGTCGCTGATCGCGCGGACCAGCGAATGACGCGGCAGCGCGGCGAAACGATTGTCGGGCTGCCCGGCGCCCGGCTTCGCGGCGGTCCGACGCAGCGCCAGCGGGTCGGACAGGGTTTCGACGCGGTAGGTCTTGCCCGTCGCGGTGACGGGAGACGGCGGCGGCACCGGGGTCGGCGGCGTGATGACCGGCGGCGAAAAGACGACCGCACGCGCCGCCTTGATATATTCGGCGATGAACTGGCCGTAATATTTCTTGCTGCCGTCGGCGAGCTTGACGAAGTGCCCCTGTTGCAGCCCCTTCGCCGAATTATAGCCGCCGGTGTTATAGGCGATCGCGACCGCACATAGCTCGGCGTCGGTCAGAACCGGCCGGCCGTCGAGCCCGATCTTCGTCTTTTTCGCCTTTAATTCGGAGAGGCATTTGCCGAGCGACTTTTCGAAGACCTCATAATCGCGGTTGAGGAAATAATCGGGATCGACGTTGCGGAAAAATTGAATGTCGTACTGGAAGATACCGTAACCATGGCAGAATTTATTCTGGTTGGTGAGAACCGGCTGGTACGCAGAGATTTTGGCCGCCATCGCCGCCAGAGCGGATCTGGCGATCGCGAACATCTGCGCGCCCTTGGGATGCGCCTCCAGTTCAGCGCGATTTTTCGGCCAGGCGCTTTCGCGCTTGGGGAAATCGAGCGTGTCGCCGGTGCAGAGTTTCAATATCTGCTCGACCGGCAGGCCACGCCGCGACAGTGGACCCCAGATTTCCTTGCCCGTTTCCTGATAGGCGATCGCCGCGATCAGATCGAGCGTGAAGGGCGTGCCGCGGACCGCCTCCAGGACGCGCGTACCGAAATTGCCCTTGAACCAGGCCATATCCTGCGAAATGCTCATGCTGCTGAATCCCCATTCTCGAGGCAACAGCGTCTGGCATGGCCGACCGGCGTCCAGACAGGCCATCGCCTGCCGTCCCATCTTCAACCTCTAGGGGCGACCCGGAATGTTTGTTGGACTCGGCGCGACAAAGCGCGCCCGGACGACAAGAGGATGCCGAATTTGGTGGCGGAGTCAATCGCGGCGCTTGTCCCCGTGGGCCGACAGCATCTCCTGTAGCGGGTCTCCAAGCCCGAACAGGCCGTCGTCAGGCCGGGACGTCAGTTCCCCGTCGCGCGTTCCGGCGAACGGCATCGATCGAACAACTGCGACATCGCGCCGTAAAGTCTGTCGTTCCAGATCCGGTCCTTGAACGGAATAGCCTTCAACAATTCGAGGTCATAGTCCGGCCTGCTGCTCAACAGCTTTGCCGCGGCACGCTCGGCCTCTTCATGATCGCCGTTCATCCAAAGCGCCGCGGCCCCATAGACATGGCCGAACGAATATCCCGGACGCCGGGCCAGTGCGGAGTTCGCGCTGTTGACCGCCTCGTCGTAGTTTTCGAGCATGATATTGGCGAGCGCCAGTTGCCCGAAGCGATGAAAATTCTTGTTGTCCTGGGGGGTCAAGCGCAAGGCCGTATGGATCGTGCGGATCCCGTCGTCGGGCTCGCCCGATAATATATAACATGTACCCAACTGGGCGTAAGCAGGCGAAAAGCTGGGGTTCAGCGCAATCGCCTCGTGCATCAGGGCCGCGGCACTGTCGTGCTGGCCCTGCCACATGTCGATGACCCCCAGCAGCAGCCACGCACGCGCGTCATAAGGATCGATGTCGCGCGCGAGCGCGACCCGAGCGCGGAGATCGTCGAACGATCCCGGCACCGATGCGGTCGCCCAGATACGAGAGGCCTCCGCTTCGGCCTGCTCGATTATGAGGTCCACCGTTCCCGGTCGCGCCGTCGCCGCGAGGTCCAGCAGATCGGCGGTCAGTTCCGCATCGGCACGCGTGAGGCGGCGCTTGTGCCAGCGGGCGCGCCACAAAAGTTCATCGGGATTGAGATCCTCGATCGGGCGATCCTGCAACCGTTCCGCCTGATCCGCCTCGATGCGCGACGAAACCGCGGCGATGGCATCGATCGCGACGCGCTTGATGTCGCCGCCCGGTCCGTTCTGGTTGAGATCGTGACGGCTCGACCAGATCACGCGGCCCGAAGCCGCCTCGCACAAGGAGATCAAAATCGCCTCGCCCGGCACGGGTTGGCAGCTCAAAAGATACACCACCCCCTGCGTCTTGCGCGCGCGAACCAGGCTGCCCCGCCCGGACAGGCGCTGGTTCGCCGCCGGCGCTCCGACAAGGGGCAACCAGCGCAGGCCCGCGATGCTCTCGGCCAGATGACCGACCAACTCCTCGACGGTCGCCGCCTGGCCTTCGGGGAGGTCATGATCATGGACCAGGATGCTGATCGCGGGACGCCCATCGGCCTGCTGACCATCGTCATCGGATAGCGCCGAGGGCCGATCGCCGACAAAGAGGTCGCCGGCGGCCTCGCGCGCCGAGTCGATGGCCTGTCGTTCCTCGCGGAGCCAGTCCTCGAATCCTTCTTCCCAGGCGATGTCGATCCCTTCGAGAAATTCGTCGCGCGATTCAGCGACCCGGGCGGGGTCGCGGACGTCGACAAGGATCTGCGTCAGATCGAGCGCGACGGTTTCGTAACCGATGATCAACAAGGGATGATCGCCGGAATTGACCAGCGATCGCAGGTTCGAAAGCTCGCGGCGAAGGCTGGCTTGCGAATTGGCTCGCTCGCGGCTGCCCCAGATGCGCTCCTGCAACCAGCGGCGCGAGCGCTCGCCCGAACGGGACGTCGCCAGCATCGCGAGCAGGATGCGCGATCGTTTCGCGGCAATCGGCACGCGTGACCCATCTGGTCGCGCCAATCGAAACGATCCGATCAGGTCCAACCGGAAAAATTTACTTCCCACCACACCCAAGCCCCATGATTAATTCTATATTATCTTTGTATGTTTTTGCAAAAAGTAAGTTTTATTTTCGAATGACCCTAAATTAATTTGGGGTGGTGCCGCGCGAATTCGCCACGTCACGCCCTGCCCCACCGCCGGCAGCGGATTCCGTCGGCGATGGCTCCAATGACGCAAAATCGCGGCGGTCCCGACGATCTCTGCCGACCCGAATCGCCATCCGCCGTCGCGCAACACCCTGTCGCCCCGGCCTGATCGGCCTGCTTCCAATCCCTTCTTAACTATTTCGCATTAGACCCCCGGTGTCGAACAGGAGTTGAGAACGCCAATGTTGCGAAAGAATCGAATTGCCGGGGCCGCGATGCTTGCCGTCGTCGCGCTTTCGTCGACCCCGACTGTGGGGAGCGTCAGCAAGACTATTTACCTGCGCGCGCATGTTCCGGTATATTGCAACGTCGAGTTGCTGCCGACGCTGGGCGCTCCGTCGAACGATGGCGTCGTCAACCTGGGCATGTCGCAGGAACTGTGCAACTCGCCGCGCGGCTATCGCGTCATCCTCCAGCATCCGGTCGACATGCCCGAGGCGGCGGTGATCAGCGATTCCGATCGGATCCCGCTTTCGGCGACCGGTGAAACGGTACTGTCCGATTCCGACCATGCGGGCTTTCATTTCCGCCAGCTGGCGCTCGACCTCGGCGATGATCCGGCAACGATCAACCGCCTCGGCCTGCGGATGGAAGTCAAATATTGACGCGTTGAGCGGGTGACCCTCATCAGGTCACCGGGGCGAGCGTCAGGATCAGCGTATCACTATAGGCTCCGGCGCGTTTCGACGACACATCGTCGACGACGACCTCGAGCGGAATCTGCTGGCCGGCGAGCCCGGCGCGCGGATTGGTGAAGCCCGCGCCGGTATCGAGCGCCAGCGCGCGACCGCCAAAACGAACCACATAGGGAATCCGGTCGGCCTTGTCGGTGCCGGCGGCGCCTTCGCGCAGCATCACGCTGCCGTTGACGCTGCGCGCGGTGACGGCAAAGCGTCCGGTGCTGCGGACCGAGACCGACAGCGACCGCGTCAGCGTCGAAAAATCGAGAAAATCGATTTCGCCCTGGGTCGATGCGCCCGCGACATTCGCGCTCAATACATTGGGCACCTGGACCGTGACGGTCACGATGCCCGGGATTTCCTCGGGTATCGAGCTATCGCGGTCGGCGCACCAATAGCGGATCGTGTACTGCTCGCGATAGACACCCGCCGGCAGATCTTCGCGCAGGTTGGTCAGGAACAGCCGCAGCGTCGCTTGCTGGCTGTTGTCGTCGGCGCCGATCGTGACCGATCCCGACCGCAACAGCGCATAGGCTTCGCTGCGGGTCGCGCCGATATTGCGGCCCGAATCGTCGCTCCGCCATTCCAGCTGCGGCCCGCCCGTCACGCCGACGCGCGACCGGACCGACGAATCCTCGTCGACGATCTGGTACGTCACGGTGATCGGCGCGTTGCCGACCCCGACCCGGCGAAACATCATCGTGACCGGCTGCATGACCTGTGCCGCGCCCGTCGCGTCGAGCGGATCGACGCGGACGTCGGGTATGATCACCGGATCGACCGTCACGCATTGCGCGGCGGCGGTGGTGCCGAATGCGGCCAGAGGAAGAGCGACCGCAAGGGCCATCGCGAAGTTTTTCACGCCGTTCACCTTTCATCCGCTGGATTGACATCGCCGATGCGCACGATGCCGGAATCGGTTTCCGGTATATCCAGTTCATATATGATCGGCGGGCTATCGTTCATTTCGATCCGCCAGCGACCGGGCCGCAGCCCGCTGATTCCAAACCGGCCCTGCCGGTTGGTGAACAGTTCGACCCGGCGCTGCTCTCCGCCGATTTCGATCGCCTGTCCGACCTTGAGCGCCAGCGGTTCGCCGCCGAGGGTCAGACGGCCGATTGCCATCACGTTGTAATCCGATCCCACGGCGACGACATATCCCGACCTGTAGGGCGCATACATGCGGATCGATCCGGTCCCGAGGTCGAGGCCGGCCGTCGCATTGGGGACATCATAGGTCAGCGTGCGCGGCGAATAGGAACCGACCTGCCCATAGAGCGCGGGGCCGAACGTCCCCGAGCGCGCCTGATAGCTGCCCTGCGACGGCTCGACCTCGATCGACAGGCCCTTGCCGCCCTTATACGGGCGCATGATGGCGAAGCTGTCGCTGATCGGACGCCCGACCGCGAAGGATCCGCCGGCGAACGCAATCGACGACGCGACGCGCAGCGACGTGCGCTGATCGACGATGCTGTTGCTCTGCTGCGAATAGGCCGCGGTGTGGGCGAGGCCGACATCGGCGCGGTTCGCGACATAATTGCCGCTCGCGTTGACGCTGTAGGTGTCCGACGCGACATCGACGTTGGCGACGCCGCTCCACGCCCCGACGCCATAGCCGCCGGAACTCTGCATCCCCAGCCGGACGCGGTCGTCGCGGCTGTCATATTCGGCGCGCGCCGAGGTGCGGGCGCCGAAACGCCGGACCAGCGAAACCCGGACGCTCTTGTCGTCGCCGCGCGCGCCGCGGCTCCATTCGCCGTCGATGACGACGTTGGTCGACAGGTCGATCCGGTGCCCCGCGCTCAGGCGAATGGAGCGTTCGTCGGCAAAGGCGCCGCGCCCTTTGGAATAGCGGGCCTGCGCCCCCAGGAACGACGCGCGGCCGAGCGAGCGGTTAAAGCTGACCGTGGCGTTGAAGCTGTACGGATTGTCGGCGGCCAATTGCCCCACGGCGCCGAACCGCCGGCTTCGCGTTTCAAAGGTGGCGATGAGCGAGGAGCCGCCGTTGGCGGCCTGGGTCACGCGCTCGATCGAGAAATTGGCCGCCCAGCCGCTGCCGGTCGACGGGATATAGCTGTAGGCGACATCGCCGCCGATCGTGCCCCAGTCGGTACCCAGCACCGCTTCGCCGCCGACGAGATACGCCTTGTTGGCATATTGGAAATTGCCACCGAGGGTCAGATTGTCGTTGAGACCGCGGCGGTAGAAGCCGGAGACCGCGAGATCGTTGCTGTAATCGAGCCCGTCGGTCCGGGCGGTGAGCACGCCGATGTTGAGATTATATTCGGAGAGTCCCTGCGCGAGCTGGCTGCGTTCGATGAAGGTCGTGAAGGCGATCACGTCGCGGCGCCCGGTGTCGTCGACGATCACCAGTTCGACGTCGTTGCCACCCTGCGCGAAGGGGAAATCGCTGACATTATAGGTGCCCGGCTGCAGGCGGAGCGTCCGCACCGTGCGGCCGTTGACGATCGCCTCGACCGTCGCATCGCGTTCGAGCGAAAAGGTGCGGCCGCCGCGCGGCGCGACGTTGCGTTGCGGGTCGAGCAAGGCATAGCTGCGCGCGATGCCGATACCGGCGATGTCGACGGCGCCCTGAAAGCCCCGGCTTTCCGAAAGCAGGTCGCCCGCGGTCCACCGCGCAAGACGGTCGGAATCGTCGTAGACGACCCGCGATCCGGTCCGGCGGAAACTGCTTCGCTGGCCGTTATATTCGCCTTCGGACTCGACGACGAACTTGCCGATGCGCGTGGCGCTGTCGAACAACAGGAAAGGATCGCCGAGGCCGGTCTGGCCGCCCTTGTGGACATAATCCAGCGATCCGCGAATATTGACATAGGCGGAGAATTTCTCCGGCGTCGCAAACTCGCCGATCTTGGCGGGATCGAGGTCGCTGAGGCCGATCGTGCGCAACGCCCGGTCGGCGGTCGCGATGCTGAGCGTCAGTTCGAGGGTTCGTTTGTCGAACAGGAGCGGGACGCCGCGTTGCTCGAACAGCGAAAGCGGCGCGAAGCCCTGGTCCGACGGTGTTGCCCGCAATTCGCTGAGCCGCGCGGTATCGAGCCGCGGCGTGAGCAGTTCGACAAGCCGGTCGACCGAAATCAGGATCGTGTCATCGGAGGTGATCTGGACTTCGATGTCACCGACATAATTGGGGCCGTCCTTGACCGGAACGACGATCGTCATGGTCCGCCCGGTGCTGTTCAGGCGGACTTCGTCGGTCGCCTGCATCGCGGCGGCCGAGACCGAGCCGAAGGGCAATGATACGCCCTGGGTCGCGGGTGGCGGCGGCAACGACGCTTCCTCGCCCGCGCGCACGACAGGCATCCGCGGGACACAGGTCCTCAGCGACAGCGGTTCGCACGATCGCGTCGCCGGCGGAAAAATGGCCCTGCCGTGGTCCCAAGGAACAATCGGTGCCGAGCGCGGATCCGGATTCAGCGGCGCGCGCGAAGCGTCCCGCACCTCCGCCGCGTCGACCGGAAGCGTGAAAGCCAGTGCCGCGGCAACAGCCCAGGGGCATGCCCCCCATCGATAAGATCGCCGAACGCCCCCTCGCACGATGGAATCAACGCGACCGGCCGGACGTCAGCACTTCCGCAGTGCCTTCCGGGTTTTCAAGATCGATCGGCGCCACGAACTTGCGGCTGGTTTCGGGGCCGACGAGGCCGAAACCGATCATCTGCTGCACGTCGCTGCTGTTGAGCGACCGGCGGAAAAGCTCTTTGCCGCCGGCATCGCGCTGGATCAGGGTGAGCGACCCGCTGCTGATATAGCCGTAATTCTTGCCCGTATTATGCACGGTAAAGGCGATCCGTGCCGGAGCATCCGCGACCGGGCGCACGATTTCCGCGCTTTCGATCGTCAGCTTGGGCTCGCCCGCGACGATCGAAGAGACATTGATCATCGCCTGGAAATTATAGAGCACCTGGATCGTCGACTGGCCGCCGGGGACTTCGACCGGCAATTGCGAAACCTCCGCATAATAATGGCGACTGCGATCGACCTCGGGGTCGCCGACATATTGGATGCGGAACGACTGGGTCGCGCCGGGGGGGATGATGGCCTGCGCGGGAAAGGCGACTAGGTCGTCGGTCAGGCGATCGGATGCCTTGACGGTGTCGGGCAGCAAGTCGGCCTCGACCAACCGGATTTCGACCGGAAGCGGGTTGGTACCCGTGTTTTCCACGCGGATTTGCCCGCCCATCTGACGCCCGGACATCTGCAAGTCGAGGATGACCGGCTGAACCGTCATCGCCGCCTGTGCGGCGGCGGAAAACAAACCGAGAATGGCCGCAAACGCGGCGGCAACGAACAACGACTTCAACTTAAGCATCTTGCCCCCAAAAGTGCCGCCTTGCCGGCAACACGAAATTTGGCAGGCGTCGAAACCACGACGCCTGCCCCCCAATTCACTTCGGTATCAATCGTGCCACTGACATGGCTGAATGCCGTCACCCCGCCACGGAAATGGTGATGGTCAGCTGATCGGTGTAGGTGCCAGCAAGCATCGGGGCGTTGGTGGGGTCGCGCAGCAAGCCCATGCGGACGTCGAAGTCGCGCACGCCGGGCGGAACGCGCGAACCATGATCGTAGGTCCGGCTATCGCCGGGCGCCGACGGCACGAAGTTCAGAACGCCCCAGCTCTGGTCGCGCCAATTGGCGTTGTAGGTCATCCGGCGCATCCGCACGAAGCCAGCGGGCGGGCTTCCCGACGAGGCATCATGGGCCAGTCCGCCGTTCGAGCTGGTCACCGTGATCGTGTGCGTGGTGTTGCACGCCGCCTGACCGCGGACGCGGATCGCGACCTCGGCGGTCGACTGAACCGCATTGCCGGCGCTGTCAGCCACCAGCGCGGAGGGGATCGTCCAGGTGTTGCCGCTGAACTGCGACGCGCTGACATTGTTCGTCGAAGACGCGAACTGCCAGGTGCTGGGCAGGCTGCAGAAGGCTTCGGCGGTGCCGATGACATCGACCGAAGCGCTGTCCTGCGCCGCCGCCGGTGTTGCAAGCGTCGCCAGTGCAGCGACGCCGAGGATCAAAATGGATTTCATGACGGAGGTTCCTCCATGGCATGCGGAAAGGTGAGGACGAGCCGACATCTCAGTTCGTCGCCAAAGTGACGGTGACGCGGCCGCGATAGCTGCCGGCTTCGAGCATCAGATTGGGCTGTTCGGCCCGCGCTGCGGTCAGCGTCTCAAGTTTCGAGATATCGAGCCGCAGCCCCGCCGCAGGCGCTGCGCGCGCTTCGGGCCATTCCAGGAATGCCTGGTCGCTTCCACTGCGCGGGCGAAAGCCGACGGGTGCCGCCCATCCGACGAGCTTCGCATCAAAAGTGATGTGACGGGTCATGTAGGCGGGCTGGGCATAAGGCTTCGCGGTCTCAAGCGTCATCGGCTGCCCCTCGATCGTCAGCCGGTGCGAGGTGTTGCACCAGGCGTCGGCGATCACTGCGGTACCGACCGTCGTAGGCACCTTAAGCGACGCAGCGAGGAGGCCGTCAGGACCCGACAGATCGCCGAGGTTGATCTCGGTGACGTTGGGCGATCCCAGGCTGCAGGCGCCGATCACGGTCGACCCGAGCTCGATCTCGGCGGAAACTTCATTCGCATGGGCAACGCCGGATACAGCAAGCGCTGCGATCCCGACGGTCACCAATTTGAGGCGATGGAACATATCGTCACTCCCAAACAAGATCAGCATCACTGGGCGAGCGAAACGGTGAGGCGAACCTGACCGTTATAGCTGCCCGCGACGGGACGAAGATTGTTGGCCACGGTCGGATTGGAAAGCGTCAGCTTCATCTGACCAATATTCGCCTCGGGTGCGGAGATTTCCTGGCCCGACGCGGCCGTGCTGGTGACGTTGCCCGTGACATCGTCCCAGACCAGCGTCGCGGTGTAGTCGACGCGATTGGTGAACGACGCCGAGTCAGAAACGAACGTCACGGTGTCGTGCCGCAGCGGGTCGGCCGTGATCGTGACTTTCGACGGTGCGTTGCAATAGAAGCTCGCCGCAAGTTCGCGCTCGTCGGTGCCACTGAAATCGCTGACGATCTGCCCCGTCGCGCCGGTCAAGCTGCCGAGGTTGATCGGAGTCGAACTGATCGACAGTTCGGAGCAAAAGGGCGCGACTTGCGATTTGACGGTAAAGGTGTCGCTGTCCTGCGCCATGGCAGGAACCGCATACACCGTGGCGCCCAGCACCAATGCGCGAAGCAGGGTGGTTTTCACGATCTTCTCCTATACTCATCCGCGAGGCGGACGTGCTGTTCGGCGGCTAGCGATGCCGCCATGATCTCACCGACCGGTGAAAAATTCATGGTCATGCCCGCACCGCCAATTCGACGACGATGGTGTCGCGATACCGGCCAAGGGCCGGGTCGTCGGTCGCACCGGGACCGTTCCAGCGCAGGCTCATCGTGCCCGACCGGTTGATGGCGGTGGCGTCACCCGACGACCACCCCTCTCCTCCGCCAAAGGCACAGCCCGAACCTTGCTGATCGGACAATTGGTCGGCGCGGCACCAGCCCAGGGCATTTGCCCCGGAGTCGGTGTCCACGTTGACCGAAATTTCATAAGGGATGCGCCGGGCCACGCCTTCGAGACCATGCTCGGCGACGAACCCGCCTTCCCCGGACCGTACGCGCAGTTGAAACGGCGCGTTGCAATCGAGACCGAAATGCGCCTTGGCATCGCCCTGGCGATTGAAGTCCAGTCGGTCCGCGGCGAGCATCGGCGGCGATGCCATGCGGCACCGGGCGCTGACTTCGCCCCGCAGATCGATCCGCAATTCGGTCGGCGCACCCAGCGGCGCGTCGGATGACGTATAGCCGGTGCCCAACGCCGCCACACCGAGTTCGCCCGCCGAAGCGGTCGCCGCCCCGCCAATCCCGCCGAGCAGGAGCAGCAGGGCAGAGGCCCGGTGCAAGGTGATGGTCAATCCGCGCATAAAATCCGATGTCCGCTGGATGCGATCCGAAAGCGTTCCCCGCCCAGCCTGTCATCGACACCAAGAGGCGCGATAACAGACGGGCGGGGAATGCCGATTAGATGGCGGTGGCGGTGAAACGGACGTAGCCGTTATAGTCACCAGCAACCGCACGACGGTTCGACGGGTCGGCAACGACCTGGATCGAGTCGGCGCCGCCGAAGGCACGCAGGCCGGTTTCGAATGCACCACCGGTCGCGCCGGTCAGGCTCTTGACGCCGCTAGCTTCGCCAACCGTGCTCAGGGTCGCATCCTGGCCCGCACCGACATAGACACCAGCGTCGGTGACGACGACGACGTCGAAACGATTGGTGAACGAGCTGGTATCGGCGCTCGACGACGTGCTGGTCAGTGCACCGACCGACAGCGTCACGTTGGCGGCGCCGTTGCACCACACGTTGCCGAAGCTGCGGTTGGTGAAGGTCTGACCCGCGAACTGGCCGTTGGCGTTTGCGAGATTGACGCTGATGTCGGCCTGGTCCCAAGCCGCGTCCGAAGCGGCGCCCGACTTGTGGTTGCCAACGCCGCACGCCTTGTCGACGGTCGCGCTCAGCAGGATTTCACCGGTCGCGCTCGTCTGCGCAAAGGCCGGGGTCGAAGCAAGCAGGCCAATGGCCGAAACAGCAGCAAAAAGGGTCTTCATGACTATCTCCACATGTTGAACCGACCCGGCGGGCCGGCGTAGCTTTCCCGGAAGACCGTCCCCCTCCCCACAGGATGGAAACCGGCCCCTTGTTGCGCCGCGATCGCTCGCCACGCATCCACCTGCTCGCGCCGGGATTGGACACGAACCTGCGGCGGGGCCGACGGCCCCGAGATTGGGCTTTGCCCGCAAGGACGCAGCCGCAACTCCGCCGAACAGGCCGAAGCCCGTCGACAAAAGCTCTATGGTTAGTTTGCGTGGCCGTTACTCGGCCGGTGGCCCCCGATCGCCCTGGCGATCAATGCCCCATTAGTCGTCCAAAGCGGTGCGACAGTTTCCGCCTGGCTCCCCCTCGCAGAACCAATCCTTAATCTTGTGTCAACTAACTGCGGGGCGGTCGTCCCGACATCGTGAAAAAAACGTCCGACTATCGTGAATACTGGAGGGCCGCTTCTGTCTCAGTTCAGGACATTAACCAGTGGATCAACGCGTTACCGCGCTTTGCCAAAACGGACCCAACAAAGTTCGGGTTCTTTCGAGCGCCGCGATGCCGATTTTGACCCCGGTCATTCGACCGACGCCCCTCCGAGTCGCCCCGAGTCGCAAGCGCGACGGGACAGCAGGAATCGCTTCACCGGGGAATTTGTGCGCTATGCCTTATGGATAGGGAACGTCCGGATATGCTGGTGGGTTGGCTCGCTACGGGAAGTTGTGTCGCGCGCGGGTCGTGCGCGAAGCCATGCCGCCGCGTCTCCGGACCATGGCGGGCCGACGCCAAGCGCCGGGAAACACGTCAAAAGTGGAAATGGTCGGGGAGACAGGATTCGAACCTGCGACATCTTGCTCCCAAAGCAAGCGCGCTACCGGGCTGCGCCACTCCCCGACGCCGTCGCGCCTTTAACAGGCTGGCGCGGGATGTCTATCCCGGCCGGCCCGTCCGCCCCCTAGCCAGCCGACGTCGCGATCAGCCGGGCGTAGAAATCGATCATGCGCTGGAAGCTGTCGATCGCCATATGTTCGTTGGTGCCGTGGATCATCGCCGTTTCCTTCAGCGAAAAATGCATCGGCATGAAACGGTACACATCCTGCGACACCCCTTCCATGCTGCGGCTGTCGGTGCCGGCGACGACGAGCGTCGGCGTGAGCACCGCTTGCGGCGCGTCGGCGCGCGCTGCGGCGGCGATCCATTTCCAGCCCGGCGAACTGGTCGACGACACGCGCGACGGTTCGCGCGGCGGCTTGACCCAGGCGAGGTCGACCTTGGCATCGCCGACCGCGGCCCGCGCGCGCGCCATGACGTCGGCCGAGCTGTTCCACGGCGCGATGCGATAGTTGATCAGCGCATTGGCTGATTGCGGCAGGACATTTTCCTTGGGGCTCCCTTCCAGCATCGTCGGGGCGATGGTGGTGTGAAAGGCCGCGGCGGTCGAGGGCGTCGCGCCGAGTTGGCGCTTCAGCAGCGGCGCGAACAGCCAGGGGTTGGCGACCGCCATCCTGGTCGTGCCGCCCTTCTTTGCCGCCAGTGCCCCGATCATCGCCGCGCCGGGGCCGCGCAATTCGATCGGAAAGGGATCGCCGGTAATCCCGAGCACCGCCTTCGCGAGCGTTTCGACGCCGGTTTCGGCGGGCGGCATCGAACTGTGGCCGCCGGGGGCGTTGGCGGTGACGCGCAGCGTCGCATAGCCTTTTTCGGCGATGCCGATCATGATCGCGGGACCATCGATGACCGGGGTGTCGGTGAGTATGAGGCTGCCTTCGTCGAGGGTGAAGATCGCCTTCACCCCCTCTGCCTTGAGCTTCGCCGCCGCCGCGATCGCGCCGGTGCCACCGGCTTCTTCGTCGTGGCCCGAAACGAGATAGATGCCGCGTTTCGGCCTGAAGCCCACCTTCGCCAGCGCCTCGGTCGCCTCGAACAGCCCGATCAGCGAGCCCTTGTCGTCGACGGTGCCCCGGCCCCACACCGCCTGCTCGGCGATCGTCCCGGCAAAGGGCGGGTATTTCCAGTCCTTTTCGGTCCCCGCGGTCACCGGCACGACGTCCTGATGCGCCATGACGATGATCGGCGCGAGCGCGGGGTCGCTGCCCGGCCAGTGATAGACGAGCGTCCGGTTGGGCAGGATCGTCCGTGTCATCGTGCCGTGGGTCGCGGGATAGGTCGCCGCGAGCCACGCATGGAGCTTATCCCATTCGGCGATCTGGTTCTCGGCCGGGTCCTGGTGCGAGATGGTCAGGAACTGCGCCGCAGCGCTCAGATGCGCGACCGCGGCGTCCAGATCATAAGCGGGAACCGCGGCAAGCCGCACGTCGCTGCCGTCTGCGATGTTCGCCGGCTCGAAGGTCGCGGTGCGGACCGCGACGGTTCCGGCGATGATGGCCACGATGGCCAGCCCGCCCAGCAGGATCGTCCGCTTCTTCGCCATCAATTCTCTCCCCTTGTCGCGCCCAAAAGAGCGAAATGGGTTGCATATTGCAAGGGAAATGCCGTGGGCTAGCCCGGCTGGGACGGACTGAGTCGGTTGACGGTCGCACGGATCGCCAAAGCCGGGGCGACGGAGAACCCCAGCGCAGCCAGCAACGCTCCGGCCACCCACAGGGTCTCATCCGGACCGCAGCCTTCTTCGAAAAAGCAGGGGCCGAGAAACAGGTCCATCGTCAACGGAAAAAGGGCAAAGGCGATGATCGGCGTCAGAGCGAAAGCGACCTTGCCGCCGCGCGTTCCCATGGCCGAACTCCCACCTCTCCCCGACAATAGAAAATGGTGGGCCCGGCAGGACTCGAACCCGCAACCTAGCCGTTATGAGCGGCCGGCTCTACCATTGAGCTACAGGCCCCCGAGGGGATGGCGTGGCGATAGCGGAGCGCGGCGAGGCTTGGCAAGCGCGATCAGGGCGCTGATGCCTAACGTTGCGCCATATCGAGAATCGCCGCCGCGGTGGTCGGTTCGACCCCGCGTTTTGCGAGATGGCCAAGCACCACATCCCACCAGCGATAGAAGGCCGCCAGGTCGGCGTCGGTGCGGACATAGGGCGTGTTGCCCGGTTGCAGCGACGGTGAATGGAAGGAGAAGTTGAGCACCGGCAGCCGCGCCGCGACCGCGAGATCGATCGCCGCGCACGCCTTCGCGGCGGGAATGCCCTCGGGCGTCAACGCGATCCGTTCGGCGAGGCCGAGCCGCGCGAACGCCGCGCGGGTGTTCGACGAGGTGCGGTGATAGAGCCAGCGCCCGACCGGACCGAGCAGGCCGCCGAACAGCGTCGTCACCGGCATTTCGAGCAGGCGCTGTCCGCCGGTCTCGACCCACCAGGGATGGAGCGGCATCGCGCGATAATCGGGGCCGTGGCCGGGGCGATAATCGAAGCCCGAGCGCACCGACGTGTCGCAGCGGAAGCCAAGGTCGGCGAGCATGGCCGCGCTGTCGGGACCGACACCATAGCGACCGGCACGGTACACCGTCGGTGCCGCGCCGAAACGCGCCGCGATCGCGTCGCGCAGCGCGGTCATCTTGGCGCGTTGCAGGTCGGGCGGGAGGTTGCCGGTGTAGCTGTTGTAGGCGCTGACCACTTCGTCGTGCGGCGGGGTGACCCATGGGTGGAGCTGGGCACCGACCTCGCACCGCCCCGCCGCGCGCGCGGCGCCGAGGATCGCGACGGCGCGGTCGTCGGCGACGATCGGCCAATCGACGAGATAGATCGGCGCGACCCCGGCGCTTTCGAAAAAGGCCTGGCAATCGGTGAGCGCGGGGACCGAATCGAGCCGATAACCGGTGCGCGCGAAGGGCGCCGACCAGTCGAAATCCTCTTCGGTATCGATGGTCACCCAGAAGCGCGGGCTTTCGTCCGGTCGCAAGCGGACCAGATCCGACGCCGCGGGTGGCTTCAACAGATTATCCGCTCGTTCCACCGAGCTCTTCCCCTGCACGAGGTGCCCTGCCCCGATCAGTCTTCATGCTGCTGGACCATCGGATCCAGGGCAGACGCCGGGGTGGCGGAGGGAAGGTGCAAGGTCAAGGCGTTATGCCCGATATCGAGACGACCGCCCGCCGCGCGGGCGAGGCTGTCGACGAGCCGCAGCGAGAAGCCGAGGCTGAGAATCGCCGCGCCCGGCGCGTCGCCCTCGGGGCTGTAGCTGGGGTCGAGCAGGTCGCGGGCGGGCGTGAAACGGATCGCGACCGGGCGAACGAGCCGGAGCTGAAGTTCGTCCGTTTTCGCCGGATCGGTGACCAATTGCCCGACGAGCGTCGCGTTCGATTCGAACACATCGACCAGCGCGGTGATCAGCCGCCCGATCATCCGCCGCGCGCTGATATCCTCGACCGCGGCGTGGAACGGCCCGCCGACGCGCGAGATGCTGACCCCAACGCCATGCTCGGCGAACAATGGCGCGAGCTCGCGTTCGACCTGCGCGGTGATCGCCTCGATGTCGCTGTGTCCGCTGGCGGGGGCCACCGTCGTCGGGGCGGGCTGGGTCGCCGTCTGAAGATCGTCGATGATCGCCTGCACTGCCGCAGCATCGGCGACGATCGTGTCGGCCATAGCGCGATAGGCGCCGCTGACGGGGCCGAACATCTGGCCCGAGATGATCTGCGCGAAGCCCGAGATCGCGTTCAACGGGCTGCGCAGTTCGTGGATCAGCTGGCGGATCGAATCGCCGGCATTGTCCTCGGCGGGCAGGCCGTAGGGAATTTCGTTGCGATGCGGGCGCCGCGCGCTGCCGCGATAGCCGCGGAACTGGCCGCTGACGTGGTCGAACCAGGGCAAAGCCGAGAAACGCCATTCGCCGGCGTCGGCCTCGGCGCCTTCGAGGATCATGCGCGCGTTGATCATTTCGGCGCGCTGGCGGAACGCCCCCGCCGCGACGCCGTCGGTGCCGGGTTCGCCGCCGAACGCCGCCTCGGCGATCGACAGCCCGATCGCGGCGCCGCGCGGGACACCCTCGACCCAGTGGATGACGCCGTCGGAACCGGTTTCGAAGAGGAAGGATTCGCGCGCGACGGGTGCGGGGCGCGACGCGGCGGACGGCTGGCCGCGGCCCGCCTGATATTTGTCGATGCGGCGGACGAGTTCGCTGATCTGGCTCGGTTCGGTGTCGGGCGCCGGCGCCGAAGCCGGTTGGGGTTCGGGCGCGGACTCGGCCGTTGCTGCCTCCGGTTCCGCGATCCGGTCGGGCTGTGGCAGCGCGACCGAGGCAGCGCCGAGGCTGGCGAGCGCGCGGTTGACGCCTTGCGGCAGGTCGCTGCGCGCGGCGAGGAACGAGCGCGCCATCGGGCCGGTCGCGGGCAGCAGCGCGAGCCAGTCGGCCTCGGCCAGTTGCGCGTCGCGCAGCATCGCGAGCGACACCGCAGGCACGTCGTTGGCGTAGAGCGCGACGATCGGCGCGAACCGGCTGTGGCGCGCGATCGACCTGGCGCAGTCGCGGCGGACATTTTCGGGAATTTGCGGGCGCAAGACCGCGAGCGCGTGAAGCGAGCGGCGAATATCGTCATCGGCCAGTTGATTGCCGCGCTGCGCGAGAATATCGGAGAGTTGACGCCAGGCCGCGACACAGGTTCGCCGGTCGGCCGGCGCCTGACGCAATATGGTCGCGATCATCGTGTCGGCTGTCACGCGGTGCGGGCCCCCACCCCGTTGGTTGGTTAGCAGATATTTACCGGCTAGCGTGAATCATCCGGTCATGAAAGCGCCTTAACCAACCGCGTCGCATTGTGGGACAATTGCAATCGCCTGAAATATTATTATGGTCAGCGCCTCCAGAGGGAAGCGGAAGTTACAATATGGCGAGCCAGAAATTCGATCAGATCGACCTGCAAATCCTGCACGAACTGCAGAAGGACGGGCGGATGACCAATGTCGAACTCGCCCAACTGGTCGGATTGACCGCCCCGCCGTGCCTCCGCCGGGTGCGCGCGCTCGAGGAATCGGGGGTGATCCGCAGCTATCATGCCGACCTCGACGCCGCCAAGCTCGGCTATGGCATCACGGTGTTCGCGATGGTCAGCCTGCGCAGCCAGGCCGAATCCGATTTGAAGGCATTCGAGGACTATGTCGGCGCGCTCGCCGAGGTGCGCGAATGCTATATGCTCAACGGCGAGATCGACTTCCTGCTCAAGGTCGTCGCACGCGACCTGCAGAGCTTCCAGTCGTTCCTGACCGCCCATCTGACCTCGGCGCCCAATGTAACGAGCGTCAAGACCTCGCTCACGATCCGCACCGCGAAGCAACTCGCCGGGATCCCCGTCGAACCCTGACGGGGTTTCGAACCAGACATGAGAAAGGGCGCCACCCGCCGGGATGGCGCCCTTTTCGTTTGGGTACGGAGCCCCTTAGTTGGTCGGCGCCGGAGCCGGAGCTGCCGCCGCAGGAGCCGCCGCCGGGGTGTCGATCTTCACCGTCCACAGCTGGGCGAGACGCTTGCGCGGGCCGACCACCGATGCAAAGCTCGCCTTGGCGCCGGCGGCGTCGCCGGCCAGCGCCTGCGCAACGCCCATGCGATAGGTCCACAATTCCTTGTCGCCGCCCGCCGCGAGGGCCGCCTTGTACAGCGGGATCGAATCGGCATAGCGACCGTAGCCGACCATCGCATCGCCGGTCGCGCCCGCGGTCTTGGCGACCGAAAGCGTCGAGGGTTTCGCGGCATAAGCGGTCAGCGTCGATTCCTCGTCGCCGATGCGTTCGCTCTGGGTCTTGAGGACTTCGTCGAGCTTGGCGTCGGTCGCCTGGATAACCTTGCGGTCCTTGCCATATTTGATGACCGCGACGGCTTCGCCCGGCAGCGCGGCTTCGGTCGCGAGCGCCGCATATTCCAGATATTCCGGGCGCTGGAGCATCGCCCCAGTCGCGCGCATCAGGCGCAGCGTGTCGAGTCCGATTTCCTTGTTGTCGCCCGACTGCTGCAACAGGATGAACAGCGTCTGGCGCCACACTTCGGGCTGGTTGTAGTCGCGCAGGCGCAACGTCATCATGTCGACGACCTCATCGTTGCGCTTCGCCGCCTGCAGCTTCTGGATCGGGCGGACATAGAGCTCGTCCGACGGCCGCTGGCCGGCGGCGCGCGTGGCCTCGATCGAGGTTTTCGCCAACTCAACCGCCTTGTCGAGTTGATTGGTCTGCAAAAGGCTGTCGACCATGAACAGGTCTATCGCGGGTTCCTTGGAGCCGGCGGCCTTGGCGGCCTCGAGCCGCTGGATCGCCTTCGCATAATCCTTGTCCTGATAGGCGAACTGCCCCGAGAAGAAATTATAGGTCGCAACGCTTTCGGGGGGCGTGATGCCCGACGCCAGCATCCCGTCGAGTCCCTTGCCCTGCAGCACCTTGTCCTTGTTGAGGATGCCGAGTTGGAGCGTGTAGTTAGCGATCCAGTATCTGTCCTCGGTGGTCGACGCAGTGCCCTCACCCTCGGCTAGCGCCGCCTGAAGCGCCGCGGCATCCTTCGCATTATATGCATCTATCATCTTCTTGACCGAGGGGCCGAACGCCTTGCTCGCTGCGATGGTCGTGCCCTTCTTGGCTTCTTCTTCCTTGCCCTTCTTCTTTTCCTTCTTGGGCTTGTCCTGCGCCGCTGCGGGGGTGGCCGACATCGCCATCAGCGCGCAGCCCAGCACAGCGGCCATGGCCGTCGCGGGCATCGAGCGGAAACGGGTGAACATCTGAAATCTCTCCTTCGATTCGGCCGCCGCGCGCATAGGCACGCGCAGGTTCGACCGCGCTCTAAACGCGGCTAAACCTCCGACGTTGCCATGGCAAGACAGGCCCGGTTGATTTTGCAATGACCGGGGGCGGCTGAACGGCGATTGAACCCCGTTCGTCGATAAGGCTCAGGCGATCGCGTCGATCGCCTGGTTGATTTCGCGCAGGACCGCCGGATCGCCGGGGGCGCCGGCCATCGCGGCTTCGGCGAGCTGGATCAGCGGGATGATGCCGAAGGTGGCGGCGAGCCCCTTCAGGCGAAGCGCCGCGACGTTCCAGTTGGCGTCGCAGCGGGCGCGGCGCATCAGGTCGCTGAGGTCGCGCGCGCTGCCGGTGAACGCGTTGCGCAGGTCGAGCGTCATCGCGGGATCGTCGCCGACCGCCGCGTTCAGATACCGATCAAGAGGGCCGCTATCGAACGACATTCCACAGCCTTGACAGTCCATGGTTAAGTTTCCGTTTCATGGCGGGCATTTGCTGCTAAGATGCGACTATGACGGGGGATAAAAAAATCGTCGGTTTGTGGCGGGAATCCGCGGCAAATCCGGATACGGACAGCCAGGCGGCGGAGCCGGTGGCAGCGGGCGCGGTCGTGCCCGAGGCAGAGGCGCCCGCGCCCGCCGAACGCGACTGGCTCGACATGTCGGCGCTCGCCGGCGAAGCGGACGTCGAGGACGCGACGGCAAGTCCGTCGGCCTGGCGCGACCGCATCGCCCCTGCCCTGCTGATCCTGCTCGGGCTCGTCTGGACCGTTTTCGCCGCTGCGGCGGCAACCGACAGCTTCGCGCGCGCGCCGACGATGGCTGAATGGCCAGCGCTAGTCGCCACCATCGCGATGCCGCTGACCTTGCTCGCGGTGCTGTGGATGGCACTGTTGCGGTCGAGCCGATCCGAACAGGCACGTTTCGCCCGCGTCGCGACCGCGCTGCGCGACGAGAATGCGGCGCTCAACCAGTCGATGCACTCGCTCGGACTCCATCTGGCCGATGCACAGCGCCAGCTTGCCGAACAGGCGACGACCGTCCAGCAGCTCGGACTCGATACCGTCGCGCGGCTGACCGAAAGCAGCGACAAGCTGGCCACCAATGCCTCGGTGATCGCCAACGCTCACGACCAGCTCGCACGGTCGAGCGATGTCGCGATGCAGCGGATGGATGGCCTGCTCGCGGGCCTGCCGCGCATCGACGATGTCGCGCAGCGGCTCGCAGGCAATTTCCGTGAGGCGGGCCTCGTCGCGCACCAGCAGGGCGCGAGCCTCGAGGCCAAGCTCGCCGCGCTCGCCGAGGAAGCGGTCAAGGCCGCGCAGACCGGCGAAACGTCAGCGGCGACGCTGAACGACGCAATCGGATCGCTCGAAGCGCGGACCCGGCAGGCCGAAACCGACCTGCTCGCCGTATCGGCACAGGTGACCGGCGCGCATGAAACGACGCTGGCACAGATCACGCAGGTCGCGACCGCGCTGCACCACGAACTGACCTCGACCGTCGATGCAATGGGCGCGCGGCTGGGCGAGACCTGGCAGCAGTTCCGCGACGGCGTCGCGACCTCCGCCGGTCAGCTCGACGACCGGCTCGCGGTCGCACGCGATGCGAGCGACGCTATCGGCGCACGCCTGGCGGCGCATGGTGAGGCGAGCGAGCAATTGGCCGCGCAGGTCACCGGGCACGTCGCCGAAATCGGCGATCGGCTGGAGTTCCTCGACGTCAGCGTTTCGGCGAGCGCCGGCGTGATCGGACGCGCCATCGACGACACCAAGTCGCAGCTCGCGGCGTTCATGCAACAGGCCGAGGCCGGCAACGGCACCGCGCACCAGTTGATCACCCACGCCGAATCGCTGCTGCTCGCGCTCGACGCGGTGACGCGCGAACTCGACGAATCGCTGCCGCACGCGCTCGAACGCATCGCGTCGCACGGCAAGGTGACCCGCACGACGCTCGGCGACCTGCGCCCGATGCTCGAAGCCTCCGAACTTGTCGCGCAATCGACGCTGTCGCATGTCAACGCGGTGCAGGCGACGCTCGCGTCGAACGAAACCCAGATGACGGGTCATGCGGAAAGCCAGCAGGCGCTGGTCGAACGGATCAACGCGTCGCTCGCCGAGGCCGATACCGCGCTCGCCAGGCTGCGCGACGGGGCCGACCAGTTCGCCGAACAGGGCGGCGCCAGGATGATCGCGACGCTGGGCGAGGTACGCAAGACCGCCGAGTCGGCCGCAAGCCAGGCGCAGCAGACGCTCGAAGCGCTTGTGGCGCGCGCGCGCGAGGCGATGCAGTCGACCGCCACCGAGGCGATCGACGCGGCGTTCCGCACCGAGATCATGAGCCAGCTCGACGCGATCGGCGAAGCGTCCGAACGCGCGGTCGCGGCGGCGAACAACGCCACCGACCGGCTGATGCGCCAGCTGATCACGATCATGGACACCAGCGCCAATGTCGAGGCGCGCGCCGCCGAGGCCGAACAGGCGATCGCGGCGTCGGACCGCGATTCGCTGGCGAAGCAGGTCGGCCTGCTCACCGAATCGCTGAAATCGACCGCGATCGACGTCACCAAGATCCTGTCGAGCGAAGTCAGCGACACCGCATGGGACGCCTATCTCAAGGGCGACCGCGGGGTGTTCGCGCGGCGGGCGGTCAAGCTGGTCGAGAATAGCGAGGCGAAGGAAATCCTGCGCGTCTATCAGAACGACGACGCCTTCCACGCCTCGGTGAACCAGTTCATCCACGATTTCGAGGCGATGCTGCGGCTGCTGATGGGCGCGCGCGACGGGTCGGCGATCAGCGTCACCCTGCTGTCGTCGGATATCGGCAAGCTCTATGTCGCGCTGGCGCAGGCGATCGACCGGTTGCGGGGATAGAACGCGTCATTGCGAGCGAAGCGACGCAATCCAGGGCATTACCGCAAGCTCTGGATTGCCGCGTCGCCTTCAGCTCCTCGCAATGACGGGGTGATTTAAGCCCGCCCGCTCAGCACATTGGGGTCGGCCCAGCCGTTCACATAGGCCACATAATAGATGGCGAAGCAGACCGCCGCCGCGATCGTCATCTGGGCGAGGACGCGCTTCGGGCGGAAGGTCGCGGGGGCGCCGCGATCCTGCCCCGCGATCAGCGGCGCGGCCTCGTCCTCGGCCCGACGGCCGTGGAAGGGCAGCACGAAAAAGGCGCTGAACACCCAGAACAAAGTGAAGATCGCGAGCGCGGAAGTCCATTTCATGGTGCCGCTCCTTACAGGTCGACCAGCATGACGTCGACCACCGGTTTCTTGCCGGTCCAGTCGGTCGCGATGCGGCGGACGCCGAGGCGGATCGCCTCGCGCTGCTTGTCGCGATCCTTGGAGGGCGCGCGCGCCGCCATTGCGGCGGCTTCGCGCATCTCGTCCACGAACGCCTCGCGATCGTCCTCGACCGGGACGCCGCGATAGCTGACCGCGCTTTCGGTGAACTTGCCCTTGGTGAAGATCGCCGCGACGGTGATATGGCCGTTGACCGACAGCTTGCGCCGTTCGTTGATCGTCTCGCCGTCGGCGGGCAGGATGACATCGCCGTCGAGGATCAGGCGGCCCGAGTGAACGCGCTCGACGATCTTCGCCGGACCGGGCGCCAGGCGGACAAGGTCGCCATTTTCCTGGATCAGCGCGTCGGGCACGCCGCGTTCGAGCGCAAAGCGCGCCTGTTCGTGCATGTGACGGATCTCGCCATGCACGGGCACCACGAGCTTGGGGCGGAGCCAGCCATAGAGCGCGGCGAGTTCGGGCTGGCCGGGGTGGCCGCTGACATGGATATGCGCCTGCTTCTCGGTCACGGTCAGCACGTCCTTGGCGGCGAGCTGGTTCATGATCCGCCCGATCGCGACTTCGTTGCCGGGGATCTGTTTCGACGAGAAAACGACGGTGTCGCCGGCCTCGAGCTTGATCTGATGGCTGTCGGACGCCATGCGCGCGAGCGCGGCGCGCGGTTCGCCCTGCCCGCCGGTGGCGATCACCATCACCTTGTTTCGCGGCAGCCGCATCGCCTCGTCGAAATCGACCGTCGGCGGGAAATCCTTGAGATAGCCGACCGAGCGCGCGACGCCGAGGATGCGGTCGAGCGAGCGGCCCGCGACGCACAGGGTGCGCCCCGTCGCCTTGGCGACTTCGCCCAGCGTCTTGAGCCGCGCGGCGTTGGAAGCGAAGGTGGTGACGATCACCCGGCCCTTCGCCGCGCCGACCGCGGCTTGCAGGCCGTCGAACAGCCCGCCTTCGCTGCCCGACGCCTCGGGATTGAAGGCGTTGGTCGAATCGCCGACGAGCACGTCGATGCCCTCGTCGCCGAGCTTGGTGAGCGCGGCCGCCGACGACGGCTTGCCCAGCACCGGGTCGTCGTCGAGTTTCCAGTCGCCGGTGTGAAAGACGCGGCCATAGGGCGTGTCGATAACCGCCGCGCTCATCTCGAGGATCGAGTGGGCGAGCGGCACGAAGCGGATCCCGAAGGGGCCGAGCTGGAATTGGGCGTCGATGTCGACGACATGGACCTTGACCTGCTTTTCCAGCCCTTCCTCGATCAGCTTGCCCGCGATCAGCCCCGCGGTGAAGCGGTTGGCATAGAGCGGCACGCCGAGGTCGGCGGCGAGATAGGGCAAGGCGCCGATATGGTCCTCGTGCCCGTGGGTCAGGACGATGCCGAGCAGGTCCTTCTTGCGGTCCTCGATAAATTCGAGGTCGGGCATGATGATGTCGATGCCCGGATAATCATGGGTGCCGAAGGTCACGCCGAGATCGAGCATGATCCATTTGCCGTCGCAGCCGTAGAGATTGGCGTTCATGCCGATCTCGCCCGAGCCGCCGAGCGCGAGGAAAAGCAGTTCCTTGCCGGGTTTGGTCATGCCGCGTTCCGTTGATTGTACAAATGCATTAATCCATTGAGAGTGAGGTCGGGGTCGATGCGGTCGAACAGATGTGCCTGCTCGTCGAACAGGGTTGCGAGGCCGCCGGTGGCGATCACGGTGAGCGGTTTGCCGATTTCGGCCTTCAGGCGGGCGATCAGACCCTCCATCATCGAGACATAGCCCCAATAGACGCCGATCAGCATCTGGCTTTCGGTGGTGCGGCCGATGACGCTCGGGCTGGCGGGCGCCTCGATCGCGATGCGCGGGAGTTTGGCAGCGGCAGCGACCAGCGCTTCGAGCGACAGATTGACGCCCGGCGCGATGATGCCGCCGAGATAGGCGCCGTCGGGACCGATATGGTCGAGCGTCGTCGCGGTGCCGAAGCTGATGACCAGCTTGTCCTTGCCCGGCTCGAGCGCCTGCGCCGAAATCGCGTTGACCGCGCGGTCGGCACCGACCGAGCGCGGCTCGTCGACCTTGAGCGCGATGCCCCAGGTCACCGGCTCGCGGCCCGCGACGAGCGCGTCGACGCCGAAATATTTATGCGCAAGCAGCTGCAGATTGTGCAGAGCGCGCGGGACGACTGTCGAGATGATCACGGCATCGACCTGGCTGCGGTCGTGCCCCTCGATACGCAGCAACTGGTCGAGCCAGACCATATATTCGTCGGCGGTGCGGCGATCGTCGGTCGCGATGCGCCAGCGCGCAAGCAGCTCGGTTCCCCGGAACAGCGCGAATTTGGCGTTGGTGTTGCCGACATCGATCGCGAGCAGCACGGCTATTTCCCCTCTTCGAGCGGTCGGCGCAGTTCGATGTCGCCGACATGGACCAACATGGTCTCGCCGCCGTCGCGGCGCAAGCGCAGCGCACCGTCGGGAGCCAGGCCGTCGAAAACACCGTCGATCCCCTGTTCGGACACGCGCAGCGGGGTGCCGACGCGATGCGCCTGCGGCAGCCAAGCGGCAATGATGCGACCGATGCCTTCCTGTCGCCAGGTCCACAGCGCGTCGGTCATCGCGATCGCGAGCGCATCGGCGAAGCGGTCGCGATCGAGGCTGGCGCCCTTGTCGCTGAGCGTCGCGGTCGGGCGATCGGGCAGTTCGGGCGCAGCGACGAGGTTGACACCGATGCCGATCACGATGCTGTTGCCGGTGCGCTCCATCAATATGCCCGCGCATTTGGCGCCGTCGACCAGCAGGTCGTTCGGCCATTTGAGCTGTGCGCCAAGACCGGGTGCGAGCGCCGCGACGGCCTTTGCCAGCGCCACCCCGGCAACGAGCGCCAACGTCGCGGGCGACGGATCGCCGGCGGTCAGATGGACCACGGTCGAGCCCATGAAATTGCCCTGCCCGTCGTTCCACCCACGCCCCAGGCGGCCGCGACCCGCGGTCTGGCGGTCGGCGACGAGCCAATGCCCCTCGCCCACATGCTCGCCGCTGGCCAGCCGCGCCAGCAGGTCGGCGTTGGTCGAACCTGTCTCGGCGATCCGCTCTATCGGCGGAATCAGAACAGCACCGATGCGGCGCTGGCCGATGCGATGGCCAGCAGCGGAATGAAGAGATAGCCGATCACCGACAGCCACAGCGCGCTGACCGTCATCAGCACCCGTTCGACCGGCGCCGCGGGGGCCGCGAATTCGGTGTCGGAGGGATCGTCGAACACCATCGTCTTGATGACCATGATGTAATAATATGCGCCAATAACGGACGCGACGATGCCGGCGACCGCGAGCGGCACGAGGTTGGCGTTCACCGCGGCCTGGAACACCAGCAATTTGGGCCAGAAGCCGAACAGCGGCGGGATGCCAGCGAGGCTGAGCAGGAACACCGACATCGCGGCGGCAAGCCAGCCGCGCTTGCTGGCGAGGCCAGCCATCGCGGGGATGCTCTCGACGGCATTGCCGTCCGTATCGCGCAGCTGCAGCACGACGAGGAAGGCACCGAGCGTGGTCACCACGTAAACCACCAAATAGGTCAGCACGCCCTCAACCCCAGCCTGCGTTCCCGCGGCGAGACCGATCAGCATGAAGCCGACATTGTTGATCGACGAATAGGCAAGCAGGCGCTTGATATTCTTCTGCCCGATCGCGCCGACCGCGCCGAGGATGATCGAGGCGAGCGCGAGGAAGATGACGATCTGCTGCCAGGCACCGACCGCGGGGCCCATCGCGTCGATGACGACGCGCGTCATCAGTGCCATCGCCGCCACTTTCGGCGCGCTGGCAAAGAAGGCGGTGACCGGGGTCGGCGCGCCTTCATAGACGTCGGGGGTCCACATATGGAACGGCACGGCGCTGATCTTGAACGCGAGGCCCGCGAGCACGAAGACGATGCCGAAGATCAGCCCGGCGTTGAGCTGACCGCCCATCGCGGTGGCGATGCCGGCGAAATCGGTGGTGCCGCTGAATCCGTAGAGCAAGGAGATGCCATAGAGCAGCATGCCCGACGCGAGCGCGCCGAGGACGAAATATTTGAGCCCGGCCTCGCTCGACCGCTCGTCGTTGCGCATGAAGCTGGCGAGCACATAGGCGGCGAGGCTGTTGAGTTCGAGCCCGACATAGAGCGTCATCAGGTCGCGCGACGAGGCCATGATCCCCATGCCGAGCGCGGCGAACAGGATCAGCACCGGGTATTCGGCGCGCATACCGCCCGCGAAGAAACGCGGCGCGATGAGGATCGACACGGCGCTGGCGCCATAGATGATCAGCTTGGCGAACCCGCCGAACGCATCGACCGACAGCGTGCCCGAGAAGACCGAGGCGTTGACCCCGAACAGCGCGACCACCGCGACCGTCGCGGCGGCGAGCGTCAGCAGCGCGGCGAGCTGGTACAGCCCCACCTGGCGATCGCCGAGGAAGGTGCCGAGCATTAGCGTGATCAGCCCGCCGATCGTCAGGATCAGTTCGGGCCAGACGAGCATGAGATCGGCGGTCATTGGACGCCTCCCGCATGATGCGCTTCGCCGGCGGGTGCCTCACCATGGCCGGCGCTATGGTCGGCGGCGGCCTTGGGCTTGCCGGCGCTGACATGCGCGTCACCGGCGGGCTTGGCCGGGGCGAGGCGCGCGACCACGGTGGTCACGTCGCCGCGCATCGGCGCGAGGAAGCTTTCGGGATAGACGCCCATCCACAGCGCCACGGCCGCCAGCGGCACCATGATCGCCCATTCGCGGGGATTGAGATCGGGCATCGCCTTCACATCGTCCTTGGTGAGTTCGCCGAACACGATACGGCGGTAGAGATAGAGCATGTACGCGGCGCCGAGGATGATGCCGGTGGTGCAGACGAAGGCGACCCAGCTCGACGATTCATAAATGCCCGCGATGCTGAGGAATTCGCCGACGAAACCGCTGGTGCCCGGCAGGCCGATCGACGCCATGGTGAACAGCATGAAGAACAGCGCATAGGCCGGCATGTTCACCGCGAGCCCGCCGTAACGGTCGATCTCGCGCGTGTGGAGCCGGTCGTAGATCACCCCGACGCAGAAGAAGAGCGCGGCCGAGACGACGCCATGGCTGAGCATGACGATCATCGCGCCCTCGATGCCCTGCTGGTTGAAGGCGAACAGGCCCGCGGTGACGATCGCCATGTGGGCGACCGACGAATAAGCGATCAGCTTCTTCATGTCGCTTTGCACCAGCGCGACAAGGCTGGTGTAGACGACCGCGACCATCGACAGCGCGAAGACGATCCACATCAGCTGCGCCGAGGCGTCGGGGAACATCGGCATCATGAAGCGGATGAAACCGTAACCGCCCATCTTGAGCAGCACGCCCGCAAGGATCATCGAGCCCGCGGTCGGCGCCTGGACGTGCGCGTCGGGCAGCCAGGTGTGGACGGGCCACATCGGCATCTTGACCGCGAGGCTGGCGAAGAAGGCGAGCCACAGCCATGTCTGCATTTCGACCGGGAAGTCGTAATTGAGCAGGACCGGGATAGAGGTCGTGCCCGCCTCGGCGATCATCGCGATCATCGCGATCAGCATCAGCACCGATCCGAGCAGCGTGTAGAGGAAGAATTTGAACGCCGCATATTTGCGGTTCGCGCCGCCCCAGATGCCGATGATGAAATACATCGGGATCAAGCCGGCTTCGAAGAAGATGTAGAAGAGCAGCAGATCCTGCGCCGCAAAGACGCCGATCATGACGACTTCCATCGCCAGGAACATCGCCATGTAAAGGCCGACACGCTTGGTGATCGCCTCCCAGCTCGCGAGGATGCACAGCGGCATCAGGAAGGTGCTGAGCACGATCAGCAGCAGCGCGAGGCCGTCGATGCCGAGCGCCCAGTCGAAGGGTCCGAACAGGCCTTCGTGCAGTTCCTGGAACTGCCACTGCGCGCCACCGACGTCGAACTGCGCCCAGAGCAGGATGCCCAGCGCCAGATTGACCAGCGTCGCGCCGAGCGCGACCCAGCGCGCCGACTTGTCGCCGACGAAAACACAGGCGATGGCAGCGGCCGCAGGGACCGCCAGCATCAGCGAAAGAATGGGAAAGCCGCTCACAGGAACTTCACCATGGCCCAGCTGGCCAGACCGACGAGGCCGAGCAGCATCACGAACGCATATCCATAAACATAACCCGATTGCAGCCGCACTGCGAGCCGCGTGCCGCCCTGGACGAGCGCCGCCGCGCCATCGGGACCGAAACGGTCGATGGTCTGTTCATCGCCGCGCTTCCAGAAGAAGCGGCCGATCGCGAACGCGGGCTTGACGAAGACGATGTCGTACAGCTCGTCGAAATACCATTTGCGGTAGAGGAAATTGTGCAGCAGCCCGAACTGCGCGACGAAGCGCGCGGGCAGACTGGTGTTGCGGATATAGCTGTTCCACGCGAGGAACAGCCCGATCGCCATCACCGTAAACGGCGTCCATTTCACCCACAGAGGCACTTCGTGCGCGGCGTGCATCAGATGCGCGTCGAACGCCAGCATGCTGCCCTGCCAGAAGGCGGTGCCTTCTTCGGGATAGATGAACTGGTGGTGGAAGGCGATGCCGGCGAACACGGCGCCGATCGACAGCAGGATGAGCGGGATCAGCATCGTGATCGGGCTTTCGTGCGGGTGATAACCCGCGGTGCCGTCGCCCGAAACGCCATGGTGCGCGTCGTGATGATGATCGTCATGCGCATGATCGTCATGGCCGTGGCCATGCGCGTCATGAACCGCATGCTGGATATGCTCGCTCTGCTCCCAGCGCGCCTTGCCATAGAAGGTCAGGAAGACGAGGCGCCACGAGTAGAAGCTGGTGAGGAACGCCACGAAGATGCCGACCCAGAAAGCCACCACGCCGCCGCCACCGCTGGCGAATGCCGCCTCGAGGATGCCGTCCTTCGAATAGAAGCCGGCGAAACCCGCGACGCCCGCGATGCCGACGCCGGTGATCGCCAGCGTGCCGAGCATCATCGCCCAATAGGTGATCGGGATCTGTTTCCGCAGATTGCCGTAATAGCGCATGTCCTGTTCATGGTGCATCGCGTGGATCACCGAACCGGCGCCAAGGAACAGCAAAGCCTTGAAGAAGGCGTGGGTGAACAGGTGGAACATCGCGGCGCCATAAGCGCCGGCGCCGGCGGCGAAGAACATGTAGCCGAGCTGCGAACAGGTCGAATAGGCGATGACGCGCTTGATGTCCCACTGGGTCGTCGCGACGGTCGCGGCGAAGAAGCAGGTCGCGGCGCCGACGAACATGACGACGCCCTGCGCCACCGGCGCGGTCTCGAACATCGGTGACAGGCGGCAGACCATGAAGACGCCCGCGGTGACCATCGTCGCGGCGTGGATCAGCGCCGACACCGGGGTCGGCCCTTCCATCGCGTCGGGCAGCCAGGTGTGGAGGCCAAGCTGCGCCGACTTGCCCATCGCGCCGATGAACAGCAGCAGGCAGAGGATCGTCATCGTGTCGAGGCGCATGCCGAGGAAGGTGATGCTGCTGCCCGCCATGCCCGGCGCGGCATTGAGGATGTCGGGGATCGAAACGGTGCCGAACACCAGGAAGGTGCCGAAAATGCCGAGCATGAAGCCGAGGTCGCCGACGCGGTTGACGACGAACGCCTTGATCGCCGCGGCATTGGCGCTGGGCTTCTTGTACCAGAAACCGATGAGCAGATAGGAAGCGAGACCGACACCTTCCCAGCCGAAGAACATCTGGACAAGGTTGTTCGCGGTCACCAGCATCAGCATCGCGAAGGTGAAGAGCGAGAGATAGGCGAAGAAGCGCGGCTGGTCCGGATCCTCCTCCATATAGCCCCAGCTATAGAGGTGGACGAGCGCCGAGACCGTCGTGATGACGACGAGCATCACCGCGGTCAGCGTGTCGACGCGCAATTCCCAGTTGAACTGGAGCGCGCCCGAACTGACCCAGTGCAGCACGGTGACAACCTCGGCCGTGCCATTGCCCCACACGAAGGACAGGAAGATCGGCCAGCTCAAGGCGCAGCTGGCGAACAGCGCACCCGTGGTGATCAGCTTGGCCGCGAACGGGCCGATGGCGCGCTGGCCGAGGCCTGCGACAAGCGCCGCGAGCAGCGGCAGGAATACGATCGCCTGAATCACCGGCTTACCCCTTCATCCGGTTGGCGTCATCGACCGCAATGGTGCCGCGGCCGCGGAAATAGATCACGAGAATGGCGAGCCCGATCGCGGCCTCGCCGGCGGCGACGGTCAGCACGAACATCGCGAACACCTGTCCGACGAGATCGCCGAGCGCGGCGCTGAACGCGACGAGGTTGATGTTCACCGCGAGCAGGATCAGCTCGATCGCCATCAGGATGACGATGATATTTTTGCGGTTGATGAAGATGCCGAGCACGCCGAGCGTGAACAGCACGGCACTGACCGCGAGATAATGGCCAACCGAGATCACAGCTCAACCCCCTGCCCGACGCCCGGGTCGACGAGGCGCGTGGCATCCTCGGGACGGCGCTGGTTCTGCAACGAAATATTTTGGGTGCGCGCGCCGCCGCGCTGGCGGTGGGTCAGCACGATCGCACCGATCATCGCCACCAGCAGCACGATGCCCGCCGCCTCGAACAGGAAGATATACTTCGTGTAGAGCAGTTCGCCGATCTGCTGGATATTGCTCTTGTCGGCGACCGCGGGCGCGGCGCGCGCCGCGAGATCGATCCCACCCGCGCTCCACGCGCCGACCGCGAAGATCAGTTCGGCGGCGAGGATGATCGCGACGAGCGCGCCGAGCGGCAGATAGCGCACGAAGCCCGCGCGCAACTCGGCGAAATCGATGTCGAGCATCATCACGACGAACAGGAACAGCACGGCGACCGCGCCGACATAGACGATGACGAGCAGCATCGCGATGAACTCGGCCCCCGCGAGCAGCATCAGTCCCGCCGCGTTGAAGAAGGCGAGGATCAGCCACATCACGCTGTGGACCGGATTGCGCGCGAAAATCACCATCGCGGCGGACGCGATGACGAGCGTGGCGAACAGATAGAAGGCGAAGAGCTGGATCATGTGCGCGCGCCCTTACCGGTAGGGCGCGTCGGCGGCAAGATTCGCCGCGATCGCGCGTTCCCATTTGTCGCCATTGGCGAGCAGCTTGGCCTTGTCATAGAGCAGTTCCTCGCGCGTTTCCGTCGCGAATTCGAAGTTCGGCCCCTCGACCACCGCATCGACCGGGCACGCTTCCTGGCAGAAGCCGCAGTAAATGCACTTGGTCATGTCGATGTCGTAGCGCGTCGTGCGGCGCGATCCGTCGTCGCGCGGCTCGGCCTCGATCGTGATCGCCTGCGCCGGGCACACCGCTTCGCACAGCTTGCACGCGATGCAGCGTTCCTCGCCGTTCGGATAACGACGCAGCGCATGCTCGCCGCGGAAGCGCGGCGACAGCGGGTTCTTCTCGAACGGATAGTTGATCGTCGCCTTGGGCTTGAAGAAATATTTGAGCGTGAGGGCGTGCGCCTTCACGAACTCCCACAAGGTGAAGCTTTTGACGAGATGGGCGATGGTGGTCACGACACTGCCGCTCCTGAACTTACGAAATCACTGCAAATGCCGGAGAGCCACTCTTTCGAAGGGCTGCCCTTGCCCGTGTAGTCATAGAATTCGACACGCGCTGAAATCGACTGACCGTCATTGCTACTGCTGAACCACATGGCTCCGTTGAAACTCCTGGGCGATCCGACGCCGTCAAATGACAACATGCCGAAAACGCTCGTGGGTGGCGGCAAGGGTAGGCCCGGATGCTTTTCCACCGACAATTTTTTTGGCCAAAGATAATCGTCGCGCGGATCAATCGGAAAGGGACCGTTCCAATCACCCGCCAAAAACGAGAAACGGCTCACCCATCCAGCGGATGACGCCACCTGACAATCTTTCGAGTCCGAAAGTCGACCGTCGATAATGGCGTCATGGGACGGCGTTGCTCCGCGCCTCGCCGCCACAGCAGTGGCATATTTCGACAGACCGGGATTTGATTGCGAGGGACAGCTTCCTGAAAAAACTGGCAGCCCTTTGTGCCGTCCACCGCCTCCCCGATAAATCTCAACATTATAGGTTTGGTCGATTGGTGTGAATTCGACAACAAGACCGTCTGAACGAGGTTGCGCCTGCCGGTACCTGCCCGACGTCGCTGTGAGATTGAATTGATCTCCAAACGGCCATTCACGACCAGCATAAGGAGCAACTACCACTTCGCCATCGGAATTCTGAGCGATTGCCACCACCACCACAGATTGTGACGGCCCGACAAGCAGGCACGGTGACGGACCCGCCGCAGCGGCAAGAGCGACAGATGCGAGGATGCTCACGCCCCATACCTCGTCAGCATCAGCCAGCCAGAGATCAGGAAGATCCAGATCAGCGAGATCGGCAGGAAGACTTTCCAGCCCAGCCGCATCAGCTGGTCGTAGCGGTAGCGCGGGACGGTCGCCTTCACCCAGCTGAACACGAAGAAGAAGAACAGGATCTTGCCGAACAGCCACACCCAGCCCGGAATGTCGAACCAGGGGATCAGGTCGATGTTGAGCGGCGGCAGCCAGCCGCCCCAGAACAGCACCGCGTTGAGCGTGCACATCAGCAGGACGTTGGCATATTCGCCGAGCCAGAAGAGCGCGAAGGCCATCGACGAATATTCGGTCTGATAGCCCGCGACGAGTTCCGATTCCGCTTCGGTGAGATCGAACGGCGCGCGCGCGGTTTCGGCGAGTGACGAGATCAGGAACATCACCGCGAGCGGGAAGAGCAGCAGGTTGAAGCCGAAGGCGTTGACGATGCCGAGCCCGAAACCTTCCTGCGCCTTGATGATCTCGTTCAGGTTGAAGCTGTCGGCATAGAGCACGACCCCGATCAGGATGAACCCGATCGAGACTTCATAGCTGATCATCTGCGCCGAGGCGCGCATCGCGGAAAAGAAAGGATATTTCGAGTTCGACGCCCAGCCCGACAGGATCACGCCGTAAACGCCGAGCGACGAGATTGCGAGGATGTAGAGCAGCCCGACGTTGATGTCGGCGAGTATCGCGCCCGCATTGAACGGGATCACCGCCCACGCCATCAGCGCCACCGTGAAGGTGATGATCGGCGCGATCAGGAACAGCCCGCGGTTGGCACCGGTCGGGATAATCGTTTCCTGCAGGAAGACTTTCAGACCGTCGGCGAACGACTGGAGCAGGCCAAAGGGGCCGACGACGTTCGGGCCGCGGCGCAGCGCGATCGCCGCCCAGATCTTGCGGTCGGCATAGATGATCATCGCGACGCTGAGCATCAGCGGCAGCGCGATCAGCAGGATGCCGGCGATCGTCGCGACGCCCCATGCCCAGGTCGGGTCCATGCCCCACGAGATGAAGGTATCGGTCATTTCTTCGCGCCGTCCTGGTTTTTCCAACCATTATGCGGTCCGGGCTTTTCGCTCTTGGGCGCGTTGAAACCGCGCCAGACGGCGTAGCCCATGCCGACGAGCAGCGTGCTGGCGATGATATGCACCGGGGTCATTCCGCGGCCTCCGCAAAAGTGACGCCATGGACCAGCTCTTCCGAGCAGCGCTGCATCGTCGGCGACGCGCGGCAGATGGCGTTGGTGAGATAGAAATCCTTGACCGGCGACGGGATCGCACGGGCCTCGGGCTTGGTCGGCAGCTTGGGCGCCGTCCATCCGTAATCGGCAAGTCCCTCGACTCCCAGCGCAGGCACCGCGGCGATCATCGCGGCGCGGCATTCGGCAAAGCTGTCGAAGCCGATATTGACGCCGAGCGCGTCAGCCAAAGCCCTGAAAATGCTCCAGTCCTCGCGCGCATCGCCGGGGGCGAACACCGCCTTGTCGCTGCGCTGGACCCGGCCCTCGGTGTTGACCGTGGTGAAGTCCTTTTCGGTCCATGCCGCAGCGGGCAGGATGATATCGGCGGCGTGCGCGCCCTTGTCGCCATGATGGCCGACATAGACTTTCAGCGTGTCGGCGAAGGCGGTGAAATCGACCTCGTCGGCGCCGAGGAAGAAGGCGAGCTTCGGCTTCGCCGCGATCACGTCCTTGATTCCGCCGGGCAGGCCGTAGCCGAGCATCAGCGCGCCCATGCGCGCGGCCGAGAAATGCACGACGTTGAAGCCGTTCCAGCCGTCCTTGACCGCATCCACCGCCTTGGCGAGCGCGAGGCCGGCGCCGTGAACGCCGGGCACCGAGAGCGCGCCGCCGCCGAAGATCAGCATCGGCCGTTCGGCGCCCTTCAGCGCGTCGGTGACAGGCTTCGGCAGCTTCGCGACCAGCGAGGCGTCGTCGCCGAGCCATTCAGTCTTGTAGGTGAGATCGGTTTCGGGGCCGATCGCGAAGACCTTGGCGCCCTTTTTCCACACCGCCTTGCGGACGCGGGTGTTGATCAGCGGCGCTTCCCAGCGCAGGTTCGTGCCGACGAGCAGGATCACGTCGGCATTCTCCGCCTCGGCGATCGTGGTGTTGAAATTGACCGCCGACAGGCTGGTAACGTCGTAATCGAGCCCGGTCTGGCGCCCTTCGAGCAGGGTGCCGCCGAGCGCATTGACCAGCGATTTCGCCGCGAACATCGTCTCGCAATCGGCGAGGTCGCCCGCGATCGCGGCGACCGACGATCCGGCGTTGACCGCCTTGATCGCCGCGAACGCCTCGGCCCAGCTGGCGGGCTGGAGCGCGCCATTCACCCGAACATAAGGCTGATCGAGGCGCCGGCGGACGAGGCCGTCGACATGGTGGCGCGTCTTGTCGTTCGCCCATTCCTCGTTCACATCGTCGTTCACCCGCGGCAAAACCCGCAGCACCTGGCGCCCGCGGGCGTCGATGCGGACATTGGTGCCGACCGCGTCCATCATGTCGATGCCGAGCGTCTTGGTCAGCTCCCACGGACGCGCCTCGAACGCATAGGGCTTGCTGGTGAGCGCACCGACCGGGCAGAGGTCGACGACATTGCCCGACAGCTCGCTCTGCACCGCATTTTCGAGGTAGCTGGTGATCTGCATATTCTCGCCGCGATAGATCGCGCCGATATCCTCGACCCCCGCGACTTCCTCCGCAAAGCGGACGCAGCGCGTGCACTGGATGCAGCGGGTCATCACCGTCTTGACGATCGGACCCATATATTTTTCGGTGACCGCGCGCTTGTTCTCGTCATAGCGCGTCGCGCCGCGGCCATAGGCAACCGACTGATCCTGCAAGTCGCATTCGCCGCCCTGATCGCAGATCGGGCAGTCGAGCGGGTGGTTGATGAGCAGGAACTCCATCACCCCTTCGCGCGCCTTCTTGACCATCGGGCTGTCGGTCTTGATCACCTGCCCTTCGGCAGCGGGCAGCGCGCAGCTGGCCTGCGGCTTCGGCGGGCCGGGCGCGACCTCGACGAGGCACATGCGGCAATTGCCGGCGATCGACAGGCGTTCGTGATAGCAAAAGCGCGGGATTTCCTTCCCCGCCAGCTCGCACGCCTGCAGGACGGTTGCGCCCTGCGGGACGTCGATTTCGGTGCCATCTACGGTTACTTTAGGCATGAATCAGCTTTCCTGAGCCTTGAGCAGGCGGAAACTTGCGGTGGCGACGATCGAGCGGAGGCCGGCGACGCTCGTTTCGAGCTTCACGTCCTGCGCACAGAGTTTGACGACGGGCAGCAATTTGGTCGCGGCCTGCGTTTCGCCGTCGGATCCGACCTCGGTCGCGAACAGCGCGGCGACTTCGTCGGGGGTCGAGCGTGCGACGCACATCGCGACCTTGTCCGAGGGGGCATAGGTCGCGGCTTCCTTGCCGGTCGCGGCCTTGGCGAGCCGCGCCTTGAGCGGCGTAGCGTCGCGCGCCATCATCGCCTCGGCGAGCGCCGCGGCGAAAGGCAGGTTCTGCCCGCGCAGCCGCTCGCCGCGCGTGCCGACCTGCCGCGCGCATAGCTCGTTCGCGCGGACGAGGTTGCGCAGACCGTTGCCGTAGGAGGTCTGGCGAAAATCCTGCGTCAGCAGGTCGGCGACCTTATCGGGTCTTTTTTCGGCGACGCACACGGCATAGCGCGCGAGCGTCTGGCGCGCATCGGGATCGGCCTTGCTGATCGCGCCATTCTGCTCGCGCTCGGGGTCGGGCCACGGCGCCGGCGTATTGTCGACTTGCGGCGCCCGTTCGGGCGCCTGCGCTGCAGCAAGAAGGGCGAATGCAAGCGCGATCATTGCGTAGCTCCCACTTCGACAACCGGTTGAGAACGATGGAAGATCGGCTCGGCGACCGCGTAGCGCAGCACTTCGGGCGTGATCTCGATTTCCTGCCCTGCGACGACGCAATGCGACAGATGAGGGATAAGCTTGCGCATCGCCGGCCCCTGCCCGCCCTTGCCCGGTTCGGACAGGACCAGTTCGATCGCGCCCGCGCTCTCGCGGTTGACCAGGCAATCGCCCATCTCGAACAGCGCGAGCAGCGGCGCATCGAGCGACGCGTCGTCGGGCAGCGCGTCGAGCGCGGCGGCGAACCAGGGCTTCTCGCTCGCCCGCACCGATGCCGCCCCGTTGCTGTCCGCGATCTGCCGGCGCGCCATCGCCACGCCGAGCGAGGGCCGCAGCGCACGCCCGGTGAATTCAAGCTTCTTCCCATCGAGCACGAACCGTTCGTCGTCCATGCAGGTACCGAGCGGCCCCTCGCTGCGCAGCATCACGCGATGCTCAGCCTCTGTCCCGGGCAATGTATCGAGTATCTCGCGCGAGATCTGGTTGCGCCGCTCCGCCATGCAAGCGGTGACAAGCGCGATGGTTTCGCTCGTATCATATTTGGTCGCGGTCTTGCCGATACGCGTGCCGGTACGCTGCGCCGACGCGTCGGTCGGCACAGTCGCTGCGGCCATCACTGCAAGGGCAAAGATCGGCGCGGCGAATTTCACTCGGCCGCCTCCAACGCACCGCCATTGTCGCGAATACGGCGTTCGAGTTCGGGGCGGAAATGCTTGATCAGGCCCTGGATCGGCCAGGCCGCGGCGTCGCCGAGCGCGCAGATGGTGTGGCCTTCGACCTGCTTGGTGACGTCGAACAGCGTGTCGATTTCGCTGATGTCGGCGTCGCCGGTGCGCAGCCGTTCCATCACGCGCCACATCCAGCCGGTGCCCTCGCGGCACGGCGTGCACTGACCGCAGCTTTCATGCTTGTAGAAATAGCTGATGCGGCTGATAGCCTGGACGACGTCGGTCGACTTGTCCATCACGATCGCGGCGGCGGTGCCGAGGCCCGATCCGACGGCCTTCAGCCCGTCGAAATCCATCGGGCAGTCCATGATCTCGGCCGCCGGAACCAGCGGAACCGACGAACCGCCGGGGATCACCGCGAGCAGATTGTCCCAACCACCGCGAATGCCGCCGCAATGCTTGTCGATCAGTTCGCGAAAGGGGATGCTCATCTCTTCCTCGACGACGCACGGGCGCTCGACATGGCCCGAGATCTGGAAGAGCTTGGTGCCCTTGTTGTTCTCGCGCCCGAAGCTTGAGAACCACGACGCGCCGCGGCGCAGGATCGTCGGGACGACCGCGATGCTCTCGACATTGTTGACCGTCGTCGGGCAGCCATAGAGGCCGGCGCCCGCCGGGAACGGCGGTTTCAGGCGCGGCTGGCCCTTCTTGCCCTCAAGGCTTTCGATCATCGCGGTTTCTTCGCCGCAGATGTACGCGCCGGCGCCGCGGTGGACAAAAACGTCGAAATCATAACCCGACTTGGCGGCGTTCTTGCCGAGCAGGCCGGCATCATACGCCTCCTGCACCGCGGCGAAGAGCGTCTCGGCCTCGCGGATGAACTCGCCGCGGATGTAGATATAGGCGGCGCGCGCGCGCATCGCGAAACCCGCGATCAGCGCGCCTTCGATCAGCTTGTGCGGATCGTGGCGGATGATCTCGCGGTCCTTGCACGAACCCGGCTCGGATTCGTCGGCGTTGATGACGAGGAAGCTCGGGCGATCGGCGCGCGGCTCCTTCGGCATGAACGACCATTTCAGACCGGTCGGGAAGCCCGCGCCGCCGCGGCCGCGCAGCCCCGACGCCTTGATCTCCTCGATGATCGCGTCCTGGCCGCGCTTCATCAGGTCCTTGGTCTTGTCCCAGTCGCCGCGCATCTGCGCGGATTTGAGGTTCCACGGCTGAAAACCGTAGATGTTGGTGAAGATGCGATCCTTGTCGGCGAGCATTAGCGGCGCTTTCCGAAAAGCCGTTCGGCGAGGAAATAGATGACGAGGATGACCGCGACGACGATCGCGATCTGCGCCAGATTGATTGCGACCTTGGCCGCCAGCGAAAGCAGGACGCACGCCACGATCACGAAGATCAGCAGGACGATCAGTTGGATGAGCTTTTGCACTTGCATTACCAGGCCTTCCGATAGTCGTGGTTGGCCTTGACCATCTCGACCAGCGTCGTCGGGCCGCCCTGCGGCTCGCTGGTGTGGCGATCGGCGAGCTGGGTTCCCGCCTTCGGTGTTTCGCCCGCCGCCAGCGCATCGAGGATCGCGGCGGTGCGGTCGAAATCGAGGTCTTCGTAATTGTCGTCGTTGATCTGGACCATCGGCGCGTTGGTGCAGGTGCCCATGCACTCGACCTCGGTCAGCGTGAACAGGCCGTCGGGCGTCGTCTTGCCCTTGACCATGCCGCGGTTCTTGCACGCCGCCATCACATCGTCGGAGCCGCGCAGCAGGCACGGCGTCGTGCCGCACACCTGGACGTGATAGCGGCCGACCGGCGCCATATTGTACATGGTGTAGAAGGTCGCGACCTCATAGGCGCGGATGAACGGCATTCCGAGCTGGCTCGCGACATATTCGATCACCGGCACGGGCAGCCAGCCCTGCGTCTGCGTCTCGGCGCCGACCTGGCGCTGCGCGAGGTCGAGCAACGGCATCACCGCCGAACGCTGGCGCCCCGCGGGGTAGCGCGCGATGACGGTCTTCGCCTTTTCGGCATTTTCGGCCGTCCAGGCAAACGCGCCCCAGCGCGCGCGGACTTCGGCCTCATCGGGGATTTGGGGTGCGTCAGCCATGCTGCTTGCTCACTAATTTGTTGCGGCCCCACCAAGCTGCGGCAATCGAAAGAGCCACCACTCCGAACAGGAACGGCATGCCGGTCGCCATCACGACCGGAATGCCGATCAGGAAGCACAAGGCAAAGAAGAGGAGAGATGTCTGCCGCGACGTCACCGGTCGCACTCCCCGAACACGACGTCGATCGCGCCGATGATCGCAGTGGTGTCGGCGAGCATATGGCCCTTCGACATCATATCCATCGCCTGCAGGTGCGAGAACGCCGTCGGGCGGATCTTGCAGCGGTACGGCTTGTTGCTGCCGTCGCTGACGAGGTAGACGCCAAATTCGCCCTTCGGGCTTTCGGTCGCCACATAAACTTCGCCCGCGGGGACGTGGAAACCCTCGGTATAGAGCTTGAAGTGATGGATCAGCGATTCCATCGACTGCTTCATCTCGCCGCGCTTCGGCGGCACGACCTTGCGGTCGAGGCTGGCGATCGGGCCGGTGGGCATGTCGCGCAGGCACTGCTTGATGATCTTCGCCGACTGATAGACTTCTTCGACGCGGACCATGAAGCGGTCGTAGCAGTCGCCGCGGGTGCCGACGGGGATGTCGAAATCCATCTTGGCATAGGCGTCATAGGGCTGCGACTTGCGCAGATCCCAGGCGATGCCGCTGCCGCGGATCATCGGGCCCGAGAAGCCCCATGCCAGCGCATCTTCCTTGCTGACCGTCGCGATATCGACGTTGCGCTGCTTGAAGATGCGGTTGTCGATGACGAGGCTCATCGCGTCGCCGAACAATTCGGGCAGCCGCTTTTCGACCCACTCGCCGATGTCGACGAGCAGCTTTTCGGGGACATCCTGATGCACGCCGCCGGGGCGGAACCACGCCGAGTGCATGCGCGCGCCCGACGCGCGTTCGAAGAAGTTGAGGCAATCCTCGCGCAGTTCGAACACCCACAGGTTCGGGGTCATCGCGCCGACGTCCATCACGTGCGACCCGATGTTGAGCATGTGATTGCAGATGCGCGTCAGCTCGGCGAACAAAACGCGCAGATATTGCGCGCGCGCCGGCACCTCGAGGTCGAGCAATTTCTCGATCGCGAGCACGTAGCTATGTTCCATCGCGAGCGGCGAGCAATAGTCGAGCCGGTCGAAATAGGGCAAAGCCTGAAGATAGGTCTTATACTCGATCAGCTTTTCGGTGCCGCGGTGGAGCAGCCCGACGTGCGGGTCGACGCGCTCGATGATCTCGCCATCGAGTTCGAGCACGAGGCGCAACACGCCGTGCGCCGCGGGATGCTGCGGCCCGAAGTTGATCGTGTAGTTGGTGACGACCTGGTCGCCCGCGGTGTTCGCGGTATCGACCGGATAGCCTTCGAACATGTCGCCGCCGTGGTGCTTCACATAGGGAGAGTCGGTCATGCGTCACCTCCGTCCGTCTTCGCAGCCTTGGGCTTGCGCGGCGCGCGCGGCTTGGCCGGGGCCTTTTCCGCCTTGGTCGTCGCGGGCGTCTTGGCGGCCTTGGTCGCCGCCTTCGCGCTCGCGCCGTCGCGGCTGGTTTTCGCGGCCTTCAGATTGGCCTTCGCGCCGGCGCCGGTCTGCGCCGGGGTTTCGGTGGTTTTCGGAGTCGGCGGCGGCGGGGCCTTCGCCTTGTCGTCGGCGGCCTTGACCTCTTTCGCGGTCATCGGCGTCGGCGCGCCCTTGCCGGGCGCCTCGCCCGTACCGCCGGCCTTTTCGTCGCCCGGCAGTACATAGTCGGCGCCTTCCCACGGCGACATGAAGTCGAAATTGCGGAAATCCTGCGCGAGCCGCACGGGTTCATAGACGACGCGCTTGTCCTCTTCGCTGTAGCGCAGCTCGGTATAACCGGTCAGCGGGAAGTCCTTGCGCTGCGGATGGCCCTGGAACCCATAGTCGGTCAGGATGCGGCGCAGGTCGGGGTTGCCCGCGAACAGCACGCCGTACATGTCGAACACCTCGCGCTCGAGCCAGCCGGCGTTCGGCCAGACGGGAACGATCGTCGGCACCGGCGTCGCCTCGTCGGTCGAGACGCGGACGCGCAGGCGGTGGTTCTTCGTGACGCTGAGCAGGTGATAGACGACCTCGAAGCGCTCAGGCCGGTCGGGATAGTCGACCCCGGCGATTTCCATCATCTGCTGATAGTCGAGATTGTCGCGCAGCGCGATCATCACCGCGGCGATCGCGTCGCGATCCACCGTGATGCTGTCCTCGTCGGCGGCAAAATCATGCGCGAGCAAATCCTTGCCAAGCAGCGCCTTGAGCGCAGCAGCAAGGCCCGACTGCGGGGCGACCAAAGGAGCAGGATGACCCATCAGCGTTCGATCGTTCCGGTGCGGCGGATCTTCCGCTGCAATTGCATCACGCCATAGAGCAAGGCTTCGGCGGTCGGCGGGCAACCGGGGACATAGATGTCGACGGGCACGATGCGGTCGCAGCCGCGCACCACCGAATAGCTATAGTGATAATAGCCGCCGCCATTGGCGCAGCTGCCCATCGAGATGACATATTTCGGGTTCGACATCTGGTCGTACACGCGGCGCAGCGCGGGCGCCATCTTGTTGCACAGCGTGCCCGCGACGATCATCACGTCCGACTGGCGCGGCGATGCGCGCGGCGCGGCGCCGAAGCGTTCCATGTCGTAACGCGGCATGTTGACGTGGATCATCTCGACCGCGCAGCACGCGAGACCGAAGGTCATCCACCACAGCGAGCCGGTGCGCGCCCAGTTGAACAGGTCCTCGGTCGAGGTGACGAGAAAGCCCTTGTCGCCGACCTCGTTGTTGAGGTCGTCGAAAAAGCCCGCGTCGGGATTGGTCCCGGGCGCCACCGGCATCTGGCCGGGCATCAGGATGCTCGAATTGCTCATTCCCAATCCAGCGCCCCTTTCTTCCATGCATAAACAAGGCCGAGTGCGAGTTCGGCGAGGAAAATCATCATCGTCGCCCAGCCGGCCCAGCCGATTTCCTCGAGGCTCACCGCCCAGGGAAAGAGGAAGGCCGCTTCGAGATCGAAGATGATGAAAAGAATGGCGACGAGATAAAAGCGCACGTCGAACTGGCTGCGCGCGTCCTCGAACGCGGGGAAGCCGCATTCATATTCGGTCAGTTTTGCCGGATCGGGCTGGTGCGCACCGGTCAGGCGGGAAACGCCCATCGGCAGGAACACGAATGCGGCCGACAGGCCGACAGCCACGAACAGGAAAATCAGGATCGGCAGATATTGCGTCAGGTCGACCATGGGAGCTCGCAGTTCATCTGTTGTCTGTTGGGGTGTTGGTCACCCTTTGTTGCGGGCGCTTTAGGCCAGCAAAGCGCCACTCGCAAGCGCTGCGGACAGGAAAATCATGCCCATGTGACCAAAAGCATATTGTCCCTAGGCGAGGCATGTTACGCCGCCGTCGGGTCGGTCGGCCGCGCGTATCGCGGATGGTATGGAATGAGGGAAGAACATGGGTAAATTTTCGATAGCGGGCGGGTTGGTCGTGGCGGCGGCAATGTTCGCGGCGGCGCCCGCGCAGGCCCAACTGGTCAACGCGAAGGATCCGCAGGCGATCAAGGCGATCGTCGAGTCGCAAGGCTGGCCTGCGACGCTGGTCACCAAGCCGGGTGAGAATCCTTATATCGAAAGCAGCCGCGACGGCCTGAAGTTCCTCGTCCTGTTCATGAACTGCGACGAGGGCAAGGACTGCAAGACGCTGCAATATTATATGGGTTTCAACGACGCCAAGAGCACGACGCTTGAGCAACTCAACAAATGGAACAGCGAGAAACGCTTCGCGCGCGCCTATCGGGACGATAGCGGCGACCCGGTGCTCGAAATGGACGTCGACCTCGACTTCGCGGGCCTTCCGCGCGAAAATCTGAGCGATAGCTTCAGCACCTGGGCGGCGCTGATGGACGCCTATCAGGCGTTCGTCATGGAAAAATAGCGATGGAGCGTCGGGCGCGATGTCTCAACGGACGTCGCGCCCGGCGACCGCCGCAGGAAGAAATGGGGGAATCGTCCGCGCAACGCCCTTGCCTTGCTGTATTATCAAACTAAAACAGCAGATCGAAATCCCAGGAAAGGACGACGATGCTGCGGGCGACATTTGTTGGAACGATATTGGCACTGGCCAGCCCGGCCATCGCCTGCGCCGAAGAGGCCCCACAATCGGCAACGGCGGCCATCGAGGAAACGGCGATTGCGGGTTTTCCGCATGCCAAGCTCTACCGGCTTGCCGGATCTCAGCAGCGGCCGGTCGTCGTCATCCTCGCCGGCGCCGAGGGCGGTGACGGGGCCGGAAAGCGTTTCGGACCGATCCTCGCCCGGCTTGGCTATGCCGCGGTCAGCCTGCCCTATTATTCGCCGAACTGGGGCAGCTTTGGACCGCCGCCCGAATATGCCGACCTGCCGGGCAGCTTCATCGACATTCGGGTCGACCAGATCGCCGGACTGAAGGCGCAACTCGCGACGATGCCGGGCGTCGACACCAGCCGGTTCGGCCTGTTCGCCGGATCGAAAGGTTCCGAATTCGCGCTGATCGCCGCAAGCCGCTATCCATGGATCGCCGGCGTCGTCGCCTATGCGCCGTCCGATCTGGTGTGGGAGGGCTGGGGGCTCGAGATGGTCGAGGCCGAGGGCACGCGATCGTCCTTCGCCTTCGATGGCAAGCCCCTGCCCTTCATGCCCTATCGCGGTTTTGTCGAAGGGCTGATGGCCGGGGACAAGGCCGATTTGCGCGCGATCCACGAGAATGGCCGCGCCGACCATGGCGATCGCGAAACCGCCGCGCGCATTCCGGTCGACGCCTATCGCGGCGAACTGATGCTGATCGCGGGCGACAAGGACCGGCTGTGGAATTCGGGCCGGATGGCGCGTAACATCGTCGCGACGCGCGACGCGGCAGGGTTGAAGACCACCGCGCTGCTCTATCCCGATGCCGGGCATGACCTGGCGGGCGGGTCGACCGAAGCCCGCGACGATCCGCGCGGCGGCGGCAGTCCCGACGCCAATGCCAAGGCGCGCGGCGATGCCTGGCCGCAGGTCGTGGGGTTTCTCAGGGACGCGCTGCATCCCTGAATCGTAACGTGCGAAATCAGGCGTTGCGCAGCGCGCCCGCGACCAGCTTTTGCAGCTTCGAATGCACTGCGGCGCTGCCGGCGATGAATTCGCTGCGTTCGATAGCGCGGTCGCCGCCGCGGAAATCGCTGACGAAGCCGCCGGCTTCGCGCACCAGCAATATGCCAGCGGCGACGTCCCAGATCTTGAGGTCGCTTTCCCAGAAACCATCATAACGGCCCGCCGCGACCCATGCGAGGTCGAGGCTGGCGGCGCCGAAGCGGCGGATGCCCGCGACTTCGGGCGCGACCGCGCCGAACACGCGGCTCCACTGCGCCATATTGCCATGGCCCATGAAGGGGATGCCGGTGGCGATCAGGCATTCGTTGAGATGGCGGCGCGACGACACGCGCAGGCGGCGGTCATGCAGCCAGGCGCCGCGCCCGCGCTCGGCCCAATAGCTTTCGTCGGTCACCGGGTGGTAGATGAGGCACGAGGTGATATCGCCCCAGCCGCCGCCGAGCTTGGGCTCCTGCACTGCGATCGAGATCGCGAAATGCGGGATCGCGTGGAGGAAGTTCGAGGTGCCGTCGAGCGGATCGATGATGAAACGCGGCTTGCCGGGATCGCCCTCGATCACGCCGCCCTCTTCGAGCACGAAGCCCCAGCCCGGACGATCGCGGCCAAGTTCGTCATAGAGCGTGCGCTCGGCGGCCTGGTCGGCCTTCGAGACGAAGTCTGCGGGGCCCTTTTGCGACACCTGCAGATGTTCGATCTCGCCGAAGTCGCGGCGCAGCTTGGTGCCCGCCTTGCGCGCGGCGCGTTCCATGACGGTGATGATGCCCGATACGGCCATTTCGAATCTCCCCCCTCCCGCTTGCGGGAGGGGTCGGGGGAGGGAATGTATTCGGGACAAAAGCCTGCTCCCCGAACAGGCCCTCCCCTAACCCCTCCCGCAAGAGGGAGGGGAACTTAATCAGTCCGCGCGGCGGACATATTCGCGGTCGTACACATGCACGACGATGCGGGTGCCGCTGGTGATGTGCGGCGGCACCATCACGCGCACGCCATTGTCGAGGATCGCGGGCTTGTACGACGACGAGGCGGTCTGCCCCTTCACCACCGCGTCGGCCTCGACGATCGTCGCTTCGATATGTTCGGGCAGCTCGACCGAGATCGGGCGCTCTTCCCAAAGCTCGAGCACGACATCCATGCCGTCCTGCAGGAATTCATGCGCGTCGCCAACGACGTCCTTGGCGATCGTGATCTGTTCGAACGTGTCCTTGTCCATGAACACCAGATCGTCGCCCTCGGCATAGAGGAACTGGAAATCCTTGGTGTCGAGGCGGACCTTTTCGACCGTGTCGGCGCTGCGGAAACGGTTGTTGAGTTTGCGGCCGTCGATCAGATTCTTGGCCTCGACCTGCATATAGGCGCCGCCCTTGCCCGGCTGGGTGTGCTGGATCTTGGTGACCTTCCAGATCCCCTTTTCATATTCGATAATATTGCCGGGACGGATTTCAACGCCGGTGATTTTCATCGCGCACACTCGCTGGTTCAAGGATGGAAAGAGCCGCCGACGCGTCGCGACGCACCGGATACAGGAGCGCGCCCTTAGCCGCGAAGGCGGCGAAGGGCAAGCGCGCGTTCGTTCAGGCCGTGGTCTCGACCGCTTTGCGCGTCCGCGCATAGCTGAGCGAGATCAGCGCGACGAACAGGCCGAGGCCGATGAAGATCGACGGCACATGGAAGCCGTCGCCGACCACCGCGAGCGGCGCATCGCTGTCGGTCGCATAGACGAGACCCGCATAAAAGACCCCGAACAGGCTCTCACCGACGATCATTCCGGTCGCGGTCAGCACGCCCATGCGGTGCGCGAACGCGGCGTTGGTGCGGCGTTCGGCCCAGCGGTCGTAGAACCAGCCGCCGACGGCGCCGATCACGACGGGCAGGATCACCGCCATCGGCAGGTAGATACCGATGCCGATGGCGAGCGGCGGCAGCCGCAGCTTGCCCGCGCGGCCGAGCAGTTCGTCGACGAGGATGAAGCCGACGCCCGCGAGCGCGCCGTAGCCGAGCATCGTCCAGTTGAGATCACCGCCGAGCACGCCCTTGGCCAGCGACGAGATCAGCCCGGCCTGCGGTGCGGCCAGCGCATTGGGACCCGCGCCGGGAACGCCGACGAAGCCGAGCGTCTCGTTGAGCACGTTGAGCACAGGCGGCACCACAAGCGAACCGAAGAACACGCCGATCATCAGCGCGACCTGCTGCTTCCACGGCGTCGCGCCGACGAGCTGGCCGGTCTTGAGGTCCTGGAGATTGTCGTTCGAGATCGTCGCGATGCCGAACACCACGCCGGTGACGATCAGCGCATAGGCGACCATCGCCGCGCTCGCCTCTTCGCCGCCGCCGCGCCCAAGCAGCCCGACGAGCAACAACGACGAGGCGATGATCGCGAGGATACCGATGCCCGATACCGGCGAGTTCGACGCGCCGATCAGGCCGGCCATATAGCCCGTGACCGACGCGATCATCAGCCCGATCACGACGACGAAGACGAGCGCGCCCGCGACGAGAATCACCGCCGACCCCGCCAGCGGCCCGCCCGCGAGGATCGACCAGAGCAGCCAGGCGATCGGGATCAGCACCAGCAGCGACCCGCCGAACACCCAGCCGATCGGAATATCCTGCTCCCCGACCGCCAACACCGTGCCCGCGTGACGCGCCTTGCTCGCCGCCATCGCCGAGCGGATGCCGCCGATCACCGGACTCGCGATCTTGAGCAGCGTCCAGAGTGCCGCGACCGCGATCACCCCGGCGCCGAAGAAACGCACGTCGGCGCGGAACACGGTATTCGCGATCGTCCCGGCATCGGGGCCCGAGACGCCCTGCGTCAGGATCGGCAGTAGCACCCACCAGCCGGTGACCAGCCCGACAAGCTGCGCAAGACCGACCGACAGGCCGACGAGATGACCAACGCCGAACAGTGCGAAGCCGAGGCCGCCGGCGATACCGGTCGCGCCCGCCCCGACAGAAAACCATTTCGACACTTCGCCCGCCGCGACCTTCATCTGGGTGAGCAGGGTAAAACCGGCGGCGACGAGGCTGTTCCACAGCAAGGCCGACAGGCCCGCCTTATTCTCCGCCGCGCCCTCGGCGCTCGCGGCGCCGACCTGCAGCACTTCGGCGGCGGCGCGTCCTTCGGGATAGGGCAGGTCCGAATCGACGACGAGCGCGCGGCGCAGCGGTACCGAGAAGAGCACGCCCAACAGGCCGCCGAGCATCGTGATCGCGGTGGTTTCGAGCAGCGGGAAGCCCTGCCAGTAGCCGACCATGACGAGGCCGGGCAGCACGAAGATGATCGCGGCGAGCGTGCCCGCGGCGCTCGCGATCGTCTGGACGATATTATTCTCGAGGATCGTCGCGCCGGTCATGAAGCGCAGCAGCGCCATAGAAATCACCGCGGCGGGAATCGAGGTCGCGAAGGTCAGCCCGACCTTCAGCCCCAGATAGACGTTCGCGGCGGTGAACATCAACGTCAGGACGCCGCCGAGCAGGACGGCGCGCAGCGTCAGTTCGCGGACGCCGGCTTTCGCCCCGGTGGTTGGCGTGGTGGCTTCGGTCATACTCGGTCTCCCCGCCCGCTGTGTTGCGAGGTGCCGCGCGATGCGCAAGCGAAAAGGCGTGGGCGCTATTGGACCGAAGCGCCAAATGCGACGGACCGAAATCCTTTTGACGCAACGATCCAATAGGAATGCGCCCGGCGCTGGCAGAAGCGCCCCCATGATGACCTGCAACCTCTCCGACGATATGCGCCGCCCCCGCCGCGGCGGCAACGCCCTCCCCCGGCGCCCCACCCCTGTGCCGGCCTGTTCGGCTGGCGAAAGGATGGCGCCCCGCCCCGTAGCCGCGATGACGACCCCGGCAAGAAGCCCGGTCCCGACTACCCCGCCGGCTGACCCGTCAGCGGCGGCCGCGCCGTCCGGTGAGCAGCGGATAGGGATTGATCGGCTCGCCCGCCGTCCAGGCGCTACCCGGCACGGTGGTCAGCATCTGAAAATGCAGGTGCGGAAAGGCCGGATCGGCATTGCCGCTCGCCCCGACGGTCGCGATCACCTGCCCCCGTTTGACCCTGTCCCCTTCGGCGAGGCCGCGGCGATAGCCCTGCAGATGCGCGTAATAGAGCATCAATCGACCGTCGTCGGAGCGCTGGTAGATGGTGAGACCGCCGCGATCGGAGGCAAAGAGCTTCTCGATCCGCCCGTCCATCGCGGCCAGCACCGGCGTGCCGACGGGTGCCGGAATGTCGATCGCATGGTGCGCCCGCCCGCCGGCGCGCGCGCTGGTCCAGCTGTCGACCAGTTCGGAGGGCTTGATCCCCTCGACCGGAATGATGATGGCGATGTCCGGTGCGCCGCGTCCGCTCGCTGCCGCTGCGACGCCCAATGCGAGCATCGCAATCGCAGCGCGGACCGCCGCGCTTTTCACCCCGCCAGTAGCGCGTCGAACTGTTTCACCGCCGCCGCCGCGCCCTCGGGGTGCGACCAGACCGCCCCCGACACCGCGATGAAATCGGCGCCGGCGTCGATCAATGCCCGGGCATTGTCGGGGGTGATGCCGCCGATCGCGACGCACGGCAGTTCGAACATGCTTTGCCACCAGGTCAGGATTTCGGGGTCGGCCATATGTTCGACGGTCTTGGTCGTCGTCGGATAAAAGGCGCCGAAGGCGACATAATCGGCGCCGGCATCGCCCGCTTCCATCGCGAGGTGGCGACTGCCGTGACAGGTCACGCCGATCTGCGCATCGGCACCGAGGATGCGGCGCGCCTCGCGGGGATCGCCATCGTCCTGCCCCAGATGCAGCCCGTCGGCGCCGAGCCGCTTCGCCAGCGCGACATCGTCGTTGACGATGAAGGCGGTGTCGTGCGCGGCGCAGATCGCCTTCAACGGTTCGGCGAGCCGCGCCGCCTCATGCTGCTCGATCCCCTTGACGCGAAACTGGAACGCTGCGACCGGCGCGGCGGCCAGCGCCTCCTCAAGCCGGGCAGGAAAATCGCCACCGACGTCGAGCGGCGAGATGAGATAAAGTTGGCACGGGGTGCGGGTCACTTGGGTCATGGCGGGTTCATAGCGACGCGCTTAGGTGCGGGCAAATGATGAAAACAGCCTGTCTCGCTACCCTCGGCGCCCTTTCGCTTTCGGCCTGCGCCGCGACCGGCGCCGCCACCCCGCTCGCCGACGGAAGCGACGTCGCGCTCGGCCAGCGCGCGATGGTCGACGGCCCGATCGTCCAGCCGGTCGAGATACTCGAGGACAGCCGCTGCCCGATGAACGCGCGCTGCGTCTGGGCAGGCCGGGTGCGGGTGAAGATGGTCTGGTGGCGCGGCAATGGCGAAAAGCAACCGTTCGAGGTGACACTCGGCGAATCGACCCCGCTGGCGGACGGCGCGATCCGGCTGGAGTCGGTGCGGCCGGAGAAAAGGACTGACGTGACGTTGAAGCCCGAGGATTACCGGTTCAGTTTCCGGTTCGACGGCGGGATTTAACCCACCTCGTCATTGCGAGGAGCCGAAGGCGACGCGGCAATCTCAAGACATCGACTGTACGCAAGGTCGATGGCTGGAGATTGCTTCGCTTCGCTCGCAATGACGGGAGGGATTTAGCGCACCCGCGCCAGCACGAAGCCATCCCATTTCTTCGCACCCACCGTCTGCACCGCGGTCGCGTCGAGGCGCGGGTCGGCGCTCAGCATGTCGAACAAGGCGCGGGTGCCGACGATACGTTCGTCGTCGCTGTCCGCCTCCAGCACCCCGCCCTCGCGCACGACATTGTCGACGACGATCGTCGTGCCGCTGCGCCCCAGACGGATTGCCTCGGACACGTAGAGCGCGTTGCTCTGCTTGTCGGCGTCGATGAAGACGAAGTCGAACGGCTCGCCCGTCGCCATCGCGCCGAGGCTGTCGGCGGCGGAGCCGATCCGGATATCGACCTTGTCCGACACCCCGGCGCGCTCCAGATTTGCGCGCGCGACGGCGGCATGATGCGGTTCGAGTTCGAGCGTCACCAGCCGCCCGTCATCGGGCAGCGCGCGCGCCAGCCAGATCGTCGAATAACCGCCGAGCGTGCCGACTTCGAGGATGCGGTTCGCGCCGGCGATCTGGGCGAGCAGGAACAGCATCTTGCCCTGCGTCGCCGACACGTCGATCGGCGGCAAGCCCTGTTTTTCATTGTTGGAGAGGGTGGCGGCAAGCGCGTCGTCGGCGCCGAGCAATTTGTCAGCGATATAATCGTCGACGGCTTGCCACCTCTCTCCCATCACATCAGGCCACCGAGGCCGCGTGAATTTCGTCGATCGCGCCGCCCAGCGACGCGTTGAAGTCGTCGTCGCTCATCTGGTGGCGCAGGTCTTCCAGCAGCGCGCGGCTGAAGCTGGCGATGATGCCGGGGTTCTTCGCCAGTTCGACACAGGCTTCGGGACGCGCGAAGCCGCCCGACAGCGCAACGACGCGGAGCACCTTGGGATGGTCGACCAGCGGCTGGAAAAGCCCGGCTTCGGTCGGCAGCGACAGTTTGAGCATAACCGGTTCGCCGTCCCAGGCGTCGAGCGCGGCGAGCGTCGCGGCGAGCAGCAGGCGATCGGCGGCGTCGCGCTCGGCGCTCTTGATGTTCACTTCGGGTTCGATGATCGGGACGAGGCCATGTGCCGCGATACGCGCCGCTTCGGCGAACTGCTGTTCGACGATCGCCTTCACGCCCGCTTGATTGGCGAGGTTGACGACGCTGCGCATCTTGGTGCCGAACACGCCCTTGGCGACAGCACGCGCGCACAACTCGTCGAGACCGGGGTTGGCCTTCATCAGCTGGACGCCATCGGCTTCGCCTTCGAGTCCCTTGTCGACCTTCAGGAACGGCACCACGCCGCGCTCCCAGAGCAGCGCCGGGACGGGCTTGCCGTCCGCGTCGCCGTCCATCGTGCGTTCGAACAGGATCGCGCCGATCACCTTCTCGCCATTGAAGCAGGGCGCGGTAACGATGCGGCTGCGCATGTCGTGGATCAGCCCAAACATTTCCTCGTCGTTCGAGAACGCATCGGCCTCGATGCCATAGCCCTTCAGCGCCTTTGGCGTCGAACCGCCGCTCTGGTCGAGCGCGGCGATAAAGCCCTGCCCCGATTTGATCTGGTCCAGCATGGCGGCATTGGCGGTGGTCATAACATCTCCGTGGCTTTGCATAGGTATGCGATGGCGCGCATAGCCACCCCGCTGGCGGGATGCAAATGCGCGCGCGAAATCAGGCTTTGAGTGCGTCGACCCCGGGCAGCGGCTTGCCTTCCATCCATTCGAGGAAGGCGCCGCCGGCGGTCGAGACGAAGGTGAAGTCGGCGGCCGCGCCGGCATGGTTGAGCGCCGCGACGGTGTCGCCGCCGCCCGCGACCGAAATCAGCGTGCCCCCGCGGGTCAACGCCGCGGCGGTTTTCGCCAGCGCGACGGTCGCGGTGTCGAACGGCGGGGTTTCGAACGCGCCGAGCGGGCCGTTCCACACGAGGGTACGGCAATTCTTCAGCACGTCGGCGAGCGCCTCGGTCGCGGCGGGGCCGATGTCGAGAATCATCTCGTCGGCGGCAACCTCATGGACATTGACCGTGCGCGTCGGCGGATTGGGGGCGAACTGCTTCGCCACCACGACGTCATAGGGCAGATGGATGGTGCAGCCCGCCTTGTCGGCGGCGTCGAAGATCGCGTTGGCGGTCTCGACCAGATCATGTTCGCACAGCGATTTGCCGACATCGACCCCGCGCGCGGCGAGAAAGGTGTTCGCCATGCCGCCGCCGATGATCAGATGATCGACCTGACCGACCAGATTGCGCAGCACGTCGATCTTCGACGACACCTTGGCGCCGCCGACGACCGCCGCGACCGGATGCGCCGGATTGCCGAGCGCCGCGTCGAGCGCGTTGAGTTCGGCCTCCATCGCACGGCCGGCATAGGAGGGCAGCCGGTGCGCAATGCCCTCGGTCGAGCCATGCGCGCGGTGCGCCGCCGAAAAGGCGTCATTGACATAGAGGTCGCCGACTTCGGCGAGCGCATCGGCAAAGGCCGGGTCGTTGGCTTCTTCGCCGGGGTTGAAGCGCGTATTTTCCATCACCGCGACGTCGCCGGCGGCGAGCACGGCGATGCCCGCCTTGGCGCCTTCGCCGACGCATTCGGGGATGAACATCACCGAATGGCCGAGCACATCCTCGAGCCCGCCCATGACGAGGCTCAGCGATTGAGTCGGGTTCTTCGCACCCTTCGGCCGCCCGAAATGCGCAAGCAGCAGCACGATCGCGCCCTTGTCCGACAGTTCGCGGATCGTCGGCATCGCCGCCTCGATCCGCGTCCGGTCGCCGACCGCGCCATCGATCATCGGGACATTGAGGTCGACGCGCACCAGCACCTTCTTGCCGGTGACGTCGCCGATGTCGTCGAGGGTCTTGAACGCGGCCATCGCTTTTTCCCTTCGGTTCAGAGGAACTTGGCGATCACGCCCGCGGTGTCGATCATGCGGTTCGAGAAGCCCCATTCATTGTCGTACCAGCTGAGCACGCGCACCAGCTTGCCGTCGATGACCGCGGTTTCGAGGCTGTCGATCGTCGAGCTGTCGGCATTGTGGTTGAAGTCGATCGAAACCAGCGGCTCCTCGGTATAGCCGAGCACGCCCTTGAGCGGGCCTTCGGCCGCGGCCTTGAGCACCGCGTTGACCTCTTCCTTGGTCGTCTCGCGCAGCGGGGTGAAGGTCAGGTCGACGACCGACACATTCGGGGTCGGGACGCGGATCGACGAGCCGTCGAGCTTGCCCTTGAGTTCGGGCAGGACGAGGCCGACGGCCACGGCGGCGCCGGTCGAGGTCGGGATCATCGACATCGCGGCGGCGCGGGCGCGGCGCGGGTCGTCGTGGATCTGGTCGAGGATCTTCTGGTCGTTGGTGTAAGCGTGGATCGTCGTCATCAGGCCGCGCTCGATCCCGATCGCCTCGTGCAGCACCTTGGCGAAGGGCGCGAGGCAGTTGGTCGTGCACGACGCGTTCGAGATGATCAGGTGGTCGGCGGTGATCTTGTCGTCGTTGACGCCATAAACAACGGTCAGGTCGACTTCCTTGGCGGGGGCCGAGATCAGGACGCGCTTGGCGCCGGCGTCGAGATGCTTCTGGCCGCCGGCCTTGTTGGTGAAGAAGCCGGTGCATTCCATCACGATGTCGATGCCGTTAGCGGCATGCGGCAGCGCGGCGGGGTCGCGCTCGGCGGTCACCTGGATGCGCTTGCCGTTGATGATCAGGTCGTTGCCGTCGACTTCGACGGTGCCGTTGAAGGCGCCGTGGACCGAGTCATGGCGGAGCAGGCGGGCGTTCGCCTTGGCATCGCCGAGGTCGTTGATCGACACCAGTTCGAGATCATGGTCGGTCCGTTCCAGAATCGCGCGCGCCACATTGCGGCCGATGCGTCCGAAACCGTTGATTGCAACCTTCACTGCCATGTCGAAAAGTCCTTTCTGCGTGGGGCGACCCGGTCCTTAATTGCCGAGCTTTGCCAGAATTTGCGGGGTGATCGCATCGACCGTCAGGCCGAAATGCGCGTAGAGATCGTCGATCGGTGCCGAGGCGCCGAAGCTGTCGATGCCGAACCGCAAGCCGTCGCGGCCGGTGTAGCGTTCCCAGCCAAAGGTCGTGCCCGCCTCGATCGAGACGATCAGCGTGTCGCGCGGCAGGATCGCGTCCTGATAGGCACCGTCCTGTTCATCGAACAATTCAGTCGAGACCATCGAGACGACGTCGGCGCCATGGCCGGCGGCTTCGAGCTTGTCGGCGATATCGATCGCCAGCGACACTTCGGACCCGGTTGCGACGAGTACGATCTTGCGCGCAGCCGAAGCTTCGCGGAGACGGTAACCGCCTTTGGCGCAAAGATTTTCGGTGACGTCATGACGCAGCGGCGGCAGATTCTGGCGGGTCAGCGCGAGCAGCGACGGCCGATCCGTCTGCGCCAGCGCCAGCGCCCAGCATTCGGCGGTCTCGACCGCGTCGGCGGGGCGCATCACGAGCAGGTTCGGCATCGCGCGTAGCGACTGGAGATGCTCGATCGGCTGGTGCGTCGGGCCGTCCTCGCCGAGCCCGATGCTGTCGTGCGTCATCACATAGACGACACGCTGCTGCTGCAGCGCCGACAGGCGGATCGCGGCGCGGCAATAGTCGGCGAACACCAGGAAGGTGCCGCCATAAGGGATCACGCCGCCGTGCAGCGCCATGCCGTTCATCGCGGCGGCCATGCCGAATTCGCGGATGCCATAATAGATATAGCGACCAGAATAATCGTCCTTGGTCAATGGCTTGGTCGACGATGTTTTGGTGTTGTTCGAACCGGTGAGGTCGGCGCTGCCGCCGATCATCGCGGCGATATCGGCCGTGAGCGCACCCAGCGTATTCTCCGACGCCTTGCGCGTTGCCACCTTCGGCGGTTCGGCGACGAGGCCATTCAGATAGGCGTCGAACGCCGCGCCGGGGGTCACGTCGCCCGTGATGCGCGCCGAAAATTCGTCCTTCTTTTGGTCATTTGCGAGGCGAAGCTTCCACAGAGAATGACGCTTCTTGCCCACTTCGCCGAAGGCGGCCCAGGCTTCCGCGACATCGGCGGGGACTTCGAACGGCGCGGCGGTCCAACCGAGCGTCTCGCGCGCGGCGGCGATTTCGTCGGCGCCGAGCGGCGCGCCGTGAGTCGCCGACGTGCCCTGCTTGTTCGGCGCACCGAAGCCGATGATCGTGCGGCACGCGATCAGCGACGGGCGCGGATCGGCGAGCGCGGCGTCGAGCGCGCGGCGGATGTCGGCGGGATCATGGCCGTCGCAGCTTTCGACATGCCAGCCGGTCGCGGCGTAGCGCGCGGCGATATCCTCGCTGGTCGACAGGTCGGTCGACCCGTCGATGGTGATCTTGTTGTCGTCCCACAATACGGTCATGCGGCCGAGCTGCAGATGGCCGGCCAGCCCGATCGCTTCGTGGTTGATGCCCTCCATCAGGCAGCCGTCGCCGGCGATCACCCAGGTGCGGTGATCGACAAGGTCGTCGCCATAGAGCGAATTCAGATGCCGTTCGGCGATCGCCATGCCGACCGCGGTGGCGAGTCCTTGCCCCAGCGGGCCGGTGGTCGTCTCGACGCCTTCGAGCTCAAAATTCTCCGGATGACCGGCACACGGGCTGCTCAGCTGGCGAAAATTGCGGATGTCCTCGATCGTCGGGCGCGCATAGCCCGCAAGGTGCAGCGTGGCATAGGCGAGCATCGAACCATGCCCCGCCGACAGGACGAATCGATCGCGGTCGGGCCAGTGCGGATCGGTCGGGTCGAAGCGCAGATAATCCGAATACAGGACCGTCGCGACATCGGCCATGCCCATCGGCATCCCCGGATGGCCGCTGTTCGCGGCCTGGACGGCGTCCATCGCAAGCGCGCGGATCGCGTTGGCGAGCTGACGTTCGGGCAGTGTCATAAGTCCCCCGGAAAAGGATAGGCAGTTGGCGGGATTCGGTGGGGACAGCCCTTTGCGGGGGGATGCCGCAGAGTCAACCGCTGTGGGCAAGAAATGCGCGCTTGAGGGCGCAATATTGCGCTGCTACGCCATGCATCATGGAACTCGACGAAGCCAGTCTCGCCATCGGCCGTATCGAGCGGGCGCTCAGCCGAATGGAAAAGGCGCTGACCGATCGCGCCGCCCGCCCGGCCGCCGCCCCCGCCGTTTCGGCAACCCCCTTGCCCCCTGCCGAACAGTCGGCGCTCAAGGCCGAAGTCGCGGCGGTGATCGGCGAACTCGACCGGCTGATCGCGGAGGCCGACCGTGGCTGACGTCAAACTCACCATCGCCGGACGCCCCTATGACGTGCATTGCGCCGACGGGCAGGAGGCGCAGCTGATCCAGCTTGCGAGCATCGTCGACACCAAGGCGCGCGGCATCCAGGGCGGCACCGAAGTGCGCCAATTGCTGTTCGCGGCGCTGATGCTCGCCGACGAGACGCAGGACGCGCAGACCAAGGCGGGCAGTGCCGAACCGCAGCTCGATTCGCTGCGCGCCGCGATCGCGCTCGCCGAGAGCCGCGAAACGGCAGCACGCGACGAGCTGCGCGCCGCAATCTCGCGCGAGTCGGCAGCGCTCGCCGAAGCGAAAAAAGCCGCGGACGGCGAGCGAGCGGCGCTCGATGAACTCGAAAAGCTGCGTCAGGGCGCGCCCGTCGTCCCCGCGCCGGCAGCGCCCGCGCACGGACGCGCGCTTGGCCAGATTGCCGACCGCATCGAGGCGCTGGCGACGAAAGTCGAGCAAATCCCTTGAGGAAGCGCGCCCCCCCCCCTACATAGGGGGCGGCGGGTACTGCCCGGCACGAGCTTTTGCGAAAATCCCTGAGGCGATACATCATCCTAGGGGGCTGTCCCTGCCCGGACCCTGGTCCGACGTATATGGTCCCCACCTGACGTTACTGGCGTCAGAGGATCTTCCAGCAAACGACCCACGGTGGTCCCGCCAACCACTTGATGAAGGCAGAGAGAAGGCGATGACCGATCCGTCCGCCGACCTGCCGAGCCAAAAGCAGCATTTGCGCGAGAAACTGCGCTTTCGGCGGCGCCATTTCGTCGCCAATCTCGACGAGTTCACACGCTTTGCCGCCTTTCGGGCGCTGCCCGCGCCGCTGGAGGCGCTGGTGGCCGCGCATGCCGTGACCGGCGCCTATGCGGCTTGGGGCGACGAGCCCGATATCCTGCCGATGCTCGCGGACAAGGCCGAGGCCCACGGGATCGCCCTTCCCCATCACGCCGGCCGGGTGGAGATGATGACCTTTCGCCGCTGGCGCCCCGCCGACCCGCTTGTGAAGGGGCCTTGGGGAACACGCCAACCCGCGAACGGCAGCGATTCGGCAACGCCGGCCCTGATCTTCTGCCCGCTGGTCGGATTCGACCGCAGCGGTGGCCGCATCGGCCAGGGCGGCGGCCACTACGACCGCTGGTTCGCCGCGCATCCCGACGCCTTGCGCATCGGCGTCGGCTGGTCGGTGCAGGAAATCGACGCGACGCCGATAGAACCCACCGACATGGCGCTCGACGCCGTGCTGACCGAACAGGAATTTATCGTGACCGGAGACCGTTTGTGACCCCTCAGCCGCAGCCCAGCTGGCGCAAACCCGCCGGCATGTTCCTGATCATGGTGCTGATCATCGTCTGGGCGGGGCTGGTCGCCAGCCTGTCGCCCTGGGTCGGGGATTGGCCGGTGCTGGTCCAGGCCTTGTTCTACCTGACCGCAGGGATCGCCTGGATATGGATCCTGCCGCTGAAGCGGCTGCTGCGCTGGATGGAATTGGGGCGGTGGCGCGGCTGATACAGCCGCGCCAATCCACAGTTTTCGCTTCGGAAAGCTTCCCAAGACGCGGTGGCCATTCCGTCCGAAAATGGAAGGAATGGCGCGAGTGACGGGGCTCGAACCCGCGACCTCCGGCGTGACAGGCCGGCACTCTAACCAACTGAGCTACACCCGCGTGTGCTTGGGAGCAGCGCCAATATGCGCCGCGCTCTTGCCTGTCAACCGTCGCTTTCGGGGTGGGTGCGATTTAATCGGTCGTGCATGTCGTCGACCGTGGTGAGCGTGCCGCGCTCGAACAGGAAACCGGCGAGATCGGGCGTTCCGGTCGATTGCAGCACGGTCTGGAGGATGAGTAGCAAGGGCACCGCGAGCAGCGCGCCCGGCGCGCCCCACACCCAGCCCCAGAAGCTCAAGGACACCAGAATCAGCAATGGATTGATCGTCAGCCGCCGCCCGAGCACCAGCGGGGTGATCAGATTCGCCTCGATCGTGTGCACCCCGATGAAGATCAGCGCCGGCAGCAGCGCGATGCCGACCGCGTCGAAGGTCATCAGCCCGCCGAGCCCGAGCAGGGTCGCGGCGACGATCGGTCCCAGATAGGGCACGAAATTACACAGGCTGACGATGCCGCCCCACATGAAGGGCGACGGCATGCCGAGCGCCCAGAGCAACAGCGACACCAGCAGCCCGAGGATCGCGTTGATCATCGTGATCGTCGCCAGATAGTCGGCGGTCGCATCGACGACATTCTGGATCACCCGCGCGGTCTGCATCGCGCCGTCGAAGCTGCCGCGCCGCCGAATCGTGCCCTTGCGCAGCCGGGTCCAGCCGGCGAGGAAGAAAAAGATCACCAGCACCGCGAAGAACAGCTGGATCGCCGCGGTCGGGGCCGAGGTGATGAAATAGTCGACCACCGACGACGGCGCCTGCGCCGCGACCGCCTGCGCCGTCGCCTCGGTCCCGCTCGCCACCGACATCAAGGTGCGGTCGACGAATTTCTGCAGCGTCGAATAGAAATCGATCAGCGGCGCGAGATTGCTCTGGATGCGCGGAATCGACTCGGGAAGCCGCGCAAACCAGCCGGTCGCGGGGACGACGATGATCGCCAGCGCCGCATTGACCAGCATCAGGAAGCTTGAAAGTGCGAGGAACGACGCGAGCGCCGACGGCACCCCGCGCCGCTCGAGCCATTCGAGCAACGGCACCAACGCGATCGCGATGACGATCGCGGCGGTCAGCGGCAGGAAGAATTCGGCCCCCGCCTTGAGCGCGAAGGGAAAAGCGAGGCAGAACGCCGCGCCAATGATCAGCGTCAGCGCCGCGAGCAGGCGATCGCGGCGAAAATCGTCGATCTCGATCTGTTGCAGCGGATTGATGCGCGGCGGGCGTGCATCCTTATCCCCCCGATCCTCGGCCACGCGCCATATCTCCCTGTTAACCCGTCCTTCCTACGCCAGCTTCACGACCGGCGCCAGACGGCTCGCATCGGCCCGCCCAAACGGACTTCTGTCCAACTCTGGGCCAGAATCGCACTTTCTAACGGGGGCTTAACCAGAAATTTTCCTTTTTCGCCGATTGAGGGGTCACGGACCAGCCAATCGGAGTCAAAGATCATGGTGAATGCGCCTGTGGGGGGCGCGCTGCATCAGTATCGCATCCCTGCCATTTCTATTCTCGCGCTTGCCATTGCGCTCGCCCTGCCGATGCAGGCCCAGGCCGCCGGCACCCGCGCGGGTTCGACGATCAGCAACACCGCCAGCGCCAGCTATGACGCCGGCGGCGGCACCCAGACGATCGATTCGAACAAGGTCGACCTGCGCGTCGACGAACTGCTCGACGTCACGGTCGATTCGAGCGACCCCGCCGACGTCCCGACGACGCCCGGCGCGACCGCGCAATTGCTCACCTTTTCGGTCACCAACAACGGCAATGGCGAAGAAAGCTTCGCGCTTTCGACGATCGCCAACGGCGGCGGCGATGATTACGACCCGACGGTCACGCAAATCTACATCGATAACGGCGACGGCGTCTTCGATGCCAACACCGACACGCTTTATACGCCTGGCGCCAACGACCCGACGCTCGATCCCGACAAAAGCGTCACGATCTTCGTGCTTTCGACCACGCCCGGCGGCGTCGGCGACGGCAATCGCGGCACGGTAAGCCTGGTTGCCGCGGCGAAGACGGGCACCGGCGCGCCCGGCACCAGCTTCGCCGGCCAAGGTGACGGCGGCGGCGATGCCGTCGTCGGCTCGACCGGTGCCGACGGCCAGGACCAGGGCGCCTATGTCGTCTCGGCTGCGACGGTTTCGCTCGTCAAATCGGCGGTCATCGTCGATCCGTTCGGCGGCAGCGAGCCGGTTCCCGGCGCAACGATCACCTATACCATCGTCGCGACGGTCGCCGGGAGCGGCGCGGTGAACGGCCTCGCCATCACCGACAATATTCCCGCCGACACCAGCTATATCGCGAGTTCGATTACCCTCGGCGGTACCGGACTGACCGACGCGGCCGATGCCGACGCCGGCGATTACAATGGCACGCGGGTCAATGTCGCGCTCGGCACGGTTGCCGGCGGCCAGACCCGTACTGTCACCTTCCGAACCAAGATCGATTGATGGAGCAGAACATGCGCCTGTTTTTCCTAGCGTTCGCCGCGGCAATCCTGCCCGGCCAGGCTCTGGCGGCCAATCAGGTCGCGCTCGACAACAATGTGTTCGTCGAACGCGTCTCGACCGACGCCACCGGCAAGCAGCGCGTGCTGCTCGAAGAGCCGAAGGTCGTCGTTCCCGGCGACCGCCTGGTGTTCGTGCTCAACTATCGCAACGCGAGCGCGCAGCCGGCGGACAAGTTCGTGATCACCAACCCGCTGCCCGCGGCGGTGCGTTTCGCCGACGCCGGCGACACGCGGCCGTTCGTTTCGATCGACGGAGGCAAGACGTGGGGTCTGCTTCCCGAAATGACCGTGCGGCAGGCCGACGGGACGGTGCGTGCGGCGCAGCCGGGCGACGTCACGCACATCCGCTGGGCGTTCCAGAAGCCGATCCCGGCGGGCGGAACGGGCAAGCTGATGTTCCGTGGAGTTGTCAAATAAGCGTTTGAAATAAGCCGCCTAACGGTTGCCGGCGGTGGGGAAAGGCAACCAACCAAAGCCCAGGAGTTCAGCTGATGACCAAGCTGACGAATATGGGCACCTTGGGTCTGGCGGCGATTGCAACTTTCGCCTCCGCGCCGGCGTTCGCCGCCGGCACGACCGCTGGTGCCTCGATCACGAATACCGCCACCGTCGATTTCCAGGTCGGTGGTGTGAGCCAGGTTCAGCAAAGCGCGTCGGACACTTTCGTGGTCGACCGCAAAATCAACCTGCTCGTCGAGGAAGTCGGCACCGTGACGACCAACGTCGTTCCGGGGCAGACCAACGCGATCACGACCTTCCAGTTGACCAACCAGTCGAACGAAGGGCTCGACTTCCTGCTCGCGGCCACCCAGATCACCGGCGGCACGGCGGCGCATGGCGGCACCGACAGCTTCAACGCGAGCAATATCCGGATTTATCGCGACAATCCGACGACCGGCACGGTCGGCAGTTGGGACGCGGGCGACGCCCTTGTCACCTATGTCGACGAACTGGCCGCTGATGCGATCACGCGTCTCTTTGTGCTCGCGGACATCCCCACCGGTCTCGCCAACGGCTCGGTTGCGGGTGTGCAACTGCGCGCCACGGCCCGTGAAGGCGGTGTTGTCGGTACGCAGGGTGCGGCGGTCAGCCAGACGGCGGGGGCCAATACGGCGGCCAAGGATACGGTCTTTGCCGACGGCATCGGCGTCAACGACGCCAATCGCGACGCGTCGCACAGCGACGACGACGATTATACGGTGCAGACGGCGACGCTGACGGTCACCAAGACCAGCCGCGTCATCTCCGATCCGTTCAACCTGACCTCAAACCCGAAAATGATCCCGGGCGCGACGGTCGAATATTGCATCGCGGTTGCCAATAGCGGCAGCGCCGATGCGACGAGCGTATCGATCAGCGATAGCGTGCCGACGCAGTTGACGTTTACCGCCAGCACGATCCTGCTCAACGGCACGGTCACGTCGGGGACGTGTAACGCCGATGGTGCGGCGGGGGGCAGCTATGCCGCGCCCGTCGTGTCGGGGACGATCGCCACGGTGGCGGCGGGCGCGACGCGCACGCTGGTCTTCCGCGCAACCGTCAACTGATCGCAGAAAAAGGAAAGGGCAGCGACGCCGGACTGGTTCCGGCGGCGCTCCCCCCTTGCCTGAGCGCCCATGACCCTTTTCCCGAAATGCCTAGCATTTGCGACCGCGCTGGTCGCGGCAGTGACGCTGCCCGCGGCGACGGGACGCGCCCAGACGATTTCCAATACCGCGTCGGCCGAATGGACCGCGAGCGGCCGGACCAGCCAGGCGCTGTCGAACCGCGTCGATGTGACGGTGACACCGCGCCCGCCCGAGCGGCCGACGATCCGCACCTATCGTCTGACCAACAACCTCGGTTCGGTGTCCGCGCCGGTCGTCCCGACCCGCTGCCAGGGCAATAGCGGAACCAGCCTGATCGAACCCGCCGGCGCCTTCGCCGCCTTGCCGACCGATCCCGCCTCGCTCCAGCCGACCGGACGTTTTCACGCCGGTGAAGTGCTCGTGGTCGGCGTGACGTTGGCCGCCGCCAACAGCGATCCCAATGCGCGCGACACGCTCGATGTGACGCTTGAGCTTGAAAATGGCGATCGCGAGCGCATCACCTTGTCCGAAACCGCTGTAAACAGCGGCGAATTCGTCGGCATCATCAACACGATCAGCATTCCGCCGGCGCTGGTCGCGGGCGACTGCCGCCTGTCGGTCGCGCCGGGCTCGACCGTGACCATGCGCGTCAGCGACGCCGTTCAGGCCGACCTGGTCGCGACCGCCGAGATCAGCTTCCTCGTCGATCCGTTCGGCATCGTCTTCGACAGCGGCGACGGCGCCCCGGTCGCGGGCAGCCGCGTGACGATCGTCGACGCCGCGACCGGCCAGCCAGCGCGCGTGTTCGGCGACGACGGCGTGTCGAGCTATCCGTCGAGCGTCATCACCGGCCAGAGCGTCACCGACAGCGGCGGCACCGTCTATAATTTCCCGCCCGGGGACTATCGCTTCCCCTTTGTCGCGCCCGGTACTTATCGCCTGATCGTCGAGCCACCGGCCCCCTTCACCGCGCCATCGACCGCCGATCCCTCAGCTCTGGCCGGTTTCCGACGTCCCGACGACGGTTTGCCCTATACGATCACGACCGGCAGCTACGGCGCGGCGTTCACGCTCAGCGATCCGGCGCCGGTGCGCATCGATATCCCGGTCGACCAGCCCGGGGGCGAACTCGTCCTGCGCAAGACCACCTCGACGCAGGTCGCGGTGCCCGGCGACGTGATCCAGTACCGGATCGAAGTGTCGAACCGCGACGCGCGACGCGCTACCGGTGTGGTGACGGTGCGCGACGCGCTGCCCAAGGGGATGCGCCTGCGCCTCGACACGGTGCGCGCCGATGGTGCGCGTATCGATCCCGTCGTGGCCGGAAACGGTCGTGAGTTCAGCATCACCCTGCCCGCGCTTGCGCCGGCTCAGCGGGTACTGATCACCTATCTGGCCGAAGTCATCGTCTCGGCACAGCCCGGAAATGCGCTCAACCGCGCCACCGCGACCGACAATCGCGGCGCGACGAGCAACGTGTCCGAGGCGACGGTGTCGATCAAGCGCGACCAACTCGGCGACCGGATGACGATCATCGGGCGGATCACCGACGGCGGCTGCGGCGTGAACCCCGGCAAGGCCGAGGGAATCGGCGGCGTGCGCGTGATGCTGCAGGACGGGAGCTATGCCGTCACCGACCAGGACGGCCGCTATCATTTCGAGGGCGTGCGCCCGGGCCTGCATGTCGTGCAGATCGACCCGTCGACGCTGCCGCTCGACCGCGAACCCGTCGATTGCGCGCGCTCGACGGCAAGCGCGGGCAGCGCAATCTCGCGCTTTGTGCAGGGCCGCGGCGGTTCGCTGAAGCGCGCCGATTTCCGCGCCATCGCCAGCGCCCCGCGCGCTGCGCCCAACCTTCAGGCTGTCGAAGCGCCCCTGGTGCTCAGCGATCCCGAAGCTGCGGGCGCCAATCGCGACTGGCTGACCGGGCAGCCCCCCGGCATCGCCTGGCTGTTCCCCGCGCCCGACCATAATCCGCGCTCCAAGGCCGTGCGTGCCGCGATCAAGCATGCGGCGGGCCAGAGCGTCGCGCTGACGATCAACGGCAAGCCGGTCGATCCGCTGAGCTTCGAGGGCACGAGCAAGTCCGCCGACGGCCAGGTCGCGGTCAGCCTGTGGCGCGGGATCGAAATCCGCGAAGGCGAAAACAGTCTGGTCGCGACGGTCAAGGACGCGAACGGCGTGACCGTCGAAACGCTCGAACGCCGCGTCCATTATTCGATCACCCCGATGCGCGCGGCGCTGATCCGCGAAAAATCGGTGCTGGTCGCCGACGGCGTGACGCGCCCGGTGCTCGCGGTCCGCTTGACCGACCGCGACGGCAAGCCCATTCGCAGCGGCCTGACCGGCGATTTCAGCGTTCCCGCCCCCTATTACCCCGCGATCGAAGCCGATGCGCAGCAGGCGCGCCAACTCTCGGGGCTCGAACGCGCGCGGCCGGTGTGGAAGATCGATGGCGACGACGGCATCGCCTATATCGAACTCGAACCGACGACCGCGTCGGGCACGCTGACGATCGACTTCGCCTTTCGCGACGACAAGGTCACCCGCAATCAGACGATCGAAACCTGGCTCGATCCGGGTAACCGCCCGTGGACCGTCGTCGGCTTCGCCGCGGGCACGATCGGCTACAACACGCTCGACGATCGCATGGAACCGGTCGCCGAGACGCTCGACGACCTCAACGGCGAAGCGCGCCTCGCGCTCTATGCCAAGGGCCGGGTGCGCGGCAAGTGGCTGATGACGCTGGCTTATGACAGCGACAAGGACAAGGACGAGGCGCGCTTCGGCGGCGTGATCGACCCGCGCGCCTATTACACCATCTACGCCGACCGCAACGAGACGCGCTACGACGCCGCCTCGGTGCGCAAGCTCTATCTGCGGCTCGAACGCCCGCAATTCTATGCGATGTTCGGCGACTTCGAGACCGGCATTTCGGAACCGCAGCTCGCCCGCTACCAGCGCGCGCTGAACGGCGGAAAAGCCGAATATCGCGGCAAGAATGTCGCGGCGACCGCTTTCGCCGCCGATACGCCGTACCGCTTCCGCCGCGACGAGATCCAGGGCAACGGCCTGACCGGTCCGTATCAGCTGGACGCCAAGGATATCTTGCCGAACAGCGAGCGGATCGTCATCGAGACGCGCGACCGGCTGCATAGCGAGCGGATTATCGAAACGCGCAGCCTGACGCGCCATATCGATTACGACATCGATTATTTCGCGGGCACATTGCGCTTCCGCGAGCCGGTGCTCAGCCGCTCGTCGGGGCTCGACCCGCAGTTCATCGTCGCCGAATATGAAGTCGACGGCATCGGCGAGCGTGTGCTCAACGCCGGTGGCCGCGTCAGCTATCAGTCGAACGACGAGAAACTGCGCGTCGGCGCGACGCTGATCCACGACGAAGACAGCAACGCCAAGACCAACCTCGGCGGTGTCGATGCGCGCTATCGCCCGAGCGTCGACACCGAAATCCGCGCCGAGCTGGCGGTCAGCGATGCCTCGGCCAAGGCCGGCAGCGCGGTCGCCGCTGCCGGGCGCGCCACCGCCTGGCTGATCGAGGCCGAGCATCACAGCAGCACGATGGATGTGCTCGCCTATGTCCGCGAACGCGAAACCGGCTTCGGCGCCGGCCAGCTCAACCGCGGCGAGGACGGCACGCGCAAATTCGGCGTCGATGCCCGGCTGCGCGCCACCCCTACGCTGTCGGTTACCGGCAGCGCCTGGCAGGAAGATTATCTCGACATCGGGTCGCGCCGCCGCGCCGCGCGCGCGCTGGTCGAGTATGACAATGGCACCACCGTCGCCCGCGCCGGGCTGACCCACGCCGACGACCGGCTGTCGGACGGCACAGGCAACACCTCCAACATCGTGCAGTTCGGCGCGACCCAGCGCCTGTTCGAAAAGCGCTTCGAGCTCGACGCGCAGACCGAATTCGCGCTCGGCGGCAAGGATGCGAGCGTCGATTTCCCGACCCGCCACCGCCTTGGCGCGCGTTTCGCGGTGACCCGCGACGTCAACCTCGTCGGCAGCTACGAGATCGCCGACGGCGACACGATCAAGGCGCGCACCGCGCGGCTCGGTTTCGATCTGGCGCCCTGGGCCGGCGCCCGCTTGCTCGCGACCGCGAACCAGCAGGAAATCGGCGAATATGGCCCGCGCAGCTTCGCGGCCTATGGCCTCTCGCAATCGCTCCAGCTCGGCAAGAAGCTGACGGTCGATATTTCGGTCGACGGCAATCGCACTCTCGGCGGCATCCGCGCCGGCGATGTGCTCAACGTCGAGCAGCCGGTCGCCTCGGGCGGTTTCCTCGGCGGAAACGGTATGCTGACCGAGGACTTTCTCGCAATCAGCACGGGCGCGACGTATCGTAGCGAGCGCTGGACGCTGACCGGGCGCGCCGAATATCGCGATGGCGAGCTTGCGAACCGTTACGGGTTGACGCTCGGCGGCCTCCGCCAGCTCGGCGAAGGCCGTGCGCTCGGCGCGCTCTTCACTTACGCCAAGGCGAGCGGTGTCGGCACCGTGCCGACCACCGAGGTCATGAGCTTCGAGATGAGCTGGGCGCACCGCCCCGCCGAATCGCGCGTGTCATGGCTCAACAAAAGCGAATTTCGTTCGGACAAGGTCCGCGATGCCATCGCCGGCCAGCCCGGCCCGATCGGCGGCGGCGCGCTGACCATCGACGGCGACGCGACGAGCCGCCGCGTACTCAACAGCCTGTCGATGAACTGGACCCCGATGGGCAATCGCGATCCGGACGGCCGCCGCAGCGACGACCGGATGTGGTATGAGCGCGGCGAGTTCGGCTTCTTCTGGGGCACGCGCTATAATTTCGACAAGTTCGGCGCCGACGACGTCAAAGGCTGGTCGAACCTGCTCGGCGCCGATTTCCGTTTCAACCTCGGCGAACATATCGATGTCGGCGCGTCGGGCACCGTGCGTGTCGGCACTGGCGGCGACACGGTCAGCTGGGCAGGCGGGCCGACTGTCACGCTGGCGCCGATGAAGAACGCCAATATCACATTGGGTTACAACTTCTCGGGCTTCCACGACCGCGATTTCGAGGACAGCCGCTATTCGCGATCGGGGGCCTATGTGACCTTCAAGCTGAAGTTCGACCAGACGAGTTTTCAGGGGTTGGGGTTGTAACCGGCCGAACAAATAGCTCCGTCATTGCGAGCGAAGCGAAGCAATCCAGAGTGGCGTAAACCGCTCTAGATTGCTTCGCTTCGCTCGCAATGACGAGGTGTCTCAGTCCGCGAACAGCAGAACCGGCGTCTCGACCAGCTTCTTGAGCGCCTGGACATAGCTCGCGGCGTCCCAGCCATCGACGACGCGGTGGTCGCAGCTGATCGACAGATTCATCAGCTTCGCGCGGCGAATCTCGTCGCCGTCGAACACGGGCCGCTCGACGATCTTGTTCGGGCCGATGATCGCGACCTCCGGCCGGTTGATCACCGGGGTCGTCGCGATACCGCCGAGCGGACCGAGCGAGGTCACGGTCAGCGTGCCGCCGGTCAGTTCCTCGACCTTCGCCTTGCCGGTGCGCGCAGCTTCGGCCAAGCGCGTGATTTCGCTCGCGAGTTGCCAGACATTCTTGTCCTGGGCGTCGCGGATCACCGGGACCATCAGTCCAGCGTCGGTCTGCGTCGCCATGCCGAGATGCACCGCGCCATAACGCGTCACCACGCCGCCCTCGTCGTCGTAGCGCGCATTGATCATCGGGAATTGCGGGATGGTGCGGCAGATTGCGACGATCAGGAAGGGCAGCATTGTCAGCTTGGGACGGCCGCCGCGATTGGCATTGAGGTCGGCGCGCATATCCTCCAGCGCCGTGACGTCCATTTCCTCGACATAAGTGAAGTGCGGGATCGCGCGTTTCGACGCCGCCATATTCTCGGCGATCTTGCGGCGCATGCCGATGACCTTGATCGGCTCGTCGGCGCGCGCGCGGCTCGCGCCGGGGGCATGATAGCCCTGCCCGCCGCTGTAGCGGAGGAAGGCGTCGAGGTCGGCATGGCGGATGCGGTCGCCCTCGGCGTGGATCTGGCCGAGATCGACGCCAAGATCCTTGGCGCGCGCGCGGACAGCGGGAGACGCGAGGACCTGACGGTCGTGTGCGGGCGCGGCTAACGGGGCCAACACAGGTGCAGGAGCCGGCGCAGGCGTCGCAGCGGGAACCGGCGCAGCGACTTCGGCGACCGACGCTTCCTCGGCACCCGGCGTTTCCGCGACGATTTCTTTCTCGACCGGCGTGTCGGCGGGCGGCGCTTCGATCTCGCCATCTCCATCGCCGTCGGTCTCGATCACCGCGAGGGTCGACCCGATCGGGATCAGGTCGCCGACCTCGCCCGCCAGTTCGACGACCACACCCGACACGGGCGATTCCATTTCGACGGTCGCCTTGTCGGTCATCATGTCAGCAAGCTGGGCGTCTTCCTCAACGCGCTCGCCGACCTTCACATGCCAGGCAACGATTTCGGCCTCGGCGATGCCTTCGCCGATGTCGGGCAGACGGAATGAATAGCGGGCCATGACGTCAGTCCTTCAAAATCTTGGTGAGCGCGGTCGCGATGCGCACCGGGCCGGGGAAATAGGCCCATTCGAGGCTGTGCGGATAGGGCGTGTCGAAACCGGTGACGCGTTCGACCGGCGCCTCGAGATGGTAAAAACAACGTTCCTGGACGAGCGCCGCCAGTTCGGCGCCGAAGCCCGAGGTGCGCGTCGCTTCATGGATGATCAGGCAGCGGCCGGTCTTTTGCACCGACGCCTCGATCGCCCCGATATCGAGCGGCAGCAGCGTGCGCAGGTCGATGATCTCGGCATCGATGCCCATTTCCTCGACGATCGTCTTGGTGACATGGACCATCGTGCCATAGACGAGGATGGTCAGCGCTTCGCCGGCGCGAACCGTCGCGGCCTTGCCGAGTTCGATGCGGTAATGACCCTCGGGAACCGCGCTCGCTTCATGCTTCGACCAAGGCTCGACCGGGCGGTCGTAATAGCCGCTGAACGGGCCGTTATAGATGCGCTTGGGTTCGAGAAAAACGACGGGGTCGTTATCCTCGATCGCCGCGATCAGCAGGCCCTTGGCATCATAGGGGTTCGACGGGATGACCGTCTTCACGCCGCAGATATGCGTCATGATGCTCTCGGGCGACTGGCTGTGGGTCTGACCACCGAAGATGCCGCCGCCGAAGGGGGTGCGCACCGTCATCGGGCAGATGAAGTCGGCCGCCGAGCGATAGCGCAGCCGTGCGGCCTCGCTGACCAGTTGGTCGAGCCCCGGATAGATGTAATCGGCGAACTGGATTTCGGGGACCGGGCGCAGGCCATAGGCGCCCATGCCGACCGCGACGCCGATGATGCCGCATTCGTTGATCGGGGTGTCGAACACGCGGGTCTTGCCATGCTTTTTCTGCAGGCCCGCGGTGGCGCGGAACACGCCGCCGAAATAGCCGACATCTTCGCCCATCACCACGGTGTTGGGGTCGCGTTCGAGCATGACGTCCATGGCGCTGTTGATCGCCTCGATCATGTTCATGGTCTTGGTGGTCGCTTGAGTCTCGGGGGCCATCATTCGGGCTTCCAATTGGGGCCGAATTTGGCCTCTTGCTCGGCGAGCATCTGATCGCATTGTTCCTTGAGGTGCCAGGGCATCTCCTCAAACACGTCCTCGAACATGGTCTCGAACGGCTGATGCATGCCGTGGCCAAGAATACCGAGCTTTTCCGATTGCTTCTGGGTCGTCTTGACCAGATCGTCGAGTTCGGTGCGCTGCGCCGCGTGACGGTCTTCATCCCATTCGCCGAGAATGATCAGATGCTGCTTCAGCCGCGCGATCGGGTCACCGAACGGCCAGATCGTCGGCTCATCGGACGGGCGATAGGCGCTCGGGTCGTCGGAAGTGCTGTGGCCTTCGCTGCGATAGGTGAAATGCTCGATCAAGGTCGGGCCATTGTTGGTGCGTGCGCGATCCGCCGCCCATTGCGTCGCGGCGTAAACCGCGAGCGGGTCATTGCCGTCGATGCGCAGCCCGGCAATGCCATAACCAACCGCACGCGCGGCAAAGGTCGTGCGCTCGCCGCCAGCGAAGCCCGAGAAGCTCGAAATCGCCCACTGGTTGTTGACGACGTTGAAGATCACCGGCGCGTTGTAGACGGTCGCAAAAGTCAACGCCGAGTGGAAATCGCCCTCGGCCGATGAACCTTCGCCGCACCAGACGGTCGCGATCCGGCTGTCGCCCTTCGATGCCGAGGCCATCGCCCAGCCCACCGCCTGCGGATATTGGGTCGCCAAATTGCCCGAGACGCTGAAGAAACCGTGCTCGGGTGCCGAATACATGATCGGCAGCTGGCGGCCCATCAGATGGTCGCCGCGGTTCGAGTAGATCTGGTTCATCATCTGGATCAGCGGATAGTCGCGCGTGATCAATATGCCCTGCTGGCGATAGCTGGGGAAGCACATGTCCGACCGGTCGAGCGCCATGGTCGAGGCGACCGAGGTCGCCTCTTCGCCGGTACATTTCATGTAGAAGCTGGTCTTGCCCTGGCGCTGGGCGCGGAACATGCGATCGTCGAAGGCGCGTACGAGCATCATAGTGCGGAGCATCGCGCGGAGACGCTCGGGCGCGATCTTCGGATCCCACGGCCCCTTCGCCACCCCGTCGAAATCGAGCACGCGGACGAGGCCGTAGCACAGCTCGCGCATCGCATCGGGTTTGGTGTCTTCGCTGGGGCGCGGGGTCGCATCGACGGAGGGCACCGCGATATCGCCGAAGTCGGGGGTGTCGCCCGGACGATAGCGCGGCTCGGGGATATGGAGCGACAGCGGCGGCAGGTTGCTCGCCGGCATCCGAGGCGTCTCGGGCATATCTTCTTCCCTTTTGGCGCGAATCGACGCGCCTAGTTATATTTCAACGTGGCGACATATTATTACCGTCTCCACAGGATTGCAACGCCGGCGTCAGACCGCCACCGGCGCTGAAATATGCGCTTGCGGGGCATAGGCTTCGACCGCGAAATCCTCGAATTTATAGTCGAAAATGCTCGGAGGCCGGCGAAGGATGCGCAGCTTCGGCGCCCCGCCGGGAATGCGCGACATCTGCTGTTCGACCAGGTCGGCGTGATTGAGATACAAATGCACGTCGCCCCCGGTCCACACCAGTTCGTGCGCGTGCAGCCCCGCCTGCTCGGCGACCATGCGCGTCAGCAATGCGGCTTCGAAGACGTTGAACGCGAAACCCAGGCCGAGGTCGCACGAGCGCTGGAAGAGCAGGCACGATAGCCCGCCATCGCTGCGGACGTGAAACTGATAGGTCATATGGCACGGGGGCAGCGCCATGCGGTCGAGATCGGCGACGTTCCAGCCGGTGAAGATATGGCGCCGCGACCCCGGATTGGTCCGGAGCGATTCGATGAGCGCCGCGATCTGGTTGTGCCCCTGCTCCGAACGGCGGAACAGCCCCTCACCCGCCGACTCGTAGCGCGGCCAGTTGACCCACTGGTGGCCATAGACCGGGCCGAGGTCGCCCCATTGCGCGGCGAAGTCGTCGTCCGCGATGATCCGCGCCTCGAAATCGGCGGCGTTGATGTCGTCGCCGGTCGCCTTGCGATATTTTTCGAGCGGCCAGTCGGTCCAGATTTTCACCCCCTGCGCCACCAGCGACCGGATATTGGTGTCGCCGGTGAGGAACCACAAAAGCTCGCGCAGCGCGGTTTTCCAATAGACGCGCTTCGTCGTCAGCAGCGGGATAGCATCGTCCGCAAGCGAGAAACGCATCGTCTCGCCAAACAGCGAGCGCGTGCCGACGCCGGTGCGGTCGACGCGCTCGTCGCCCTCGACCCAGATGCGGCGCATCAGGTCGAGATATTGCAGTTCATAATGGATGGACTCAGGCAAGATTCGCTCCCGGCTTCTCGTCATTGCTAGGCTTCATGCGACGAGGCGGCAAGACTCGCCCCCCGATCCTCCATTGCGGGCCAATCCTGCCTTGGGCTTTGCCCGGCGGCGGCGCATGAAGGCGCGTCATGACACGATATGAAACCATCGAGGCGCCGGGCGCGCAGCCGGCGTCGCCCGGCTTTGTGCCGCGCGACGACGAAGAAGAGTTGCCGCGGCTGCTGCTGCGCCCCTGCTTTCCGGTCGACGGCGAAATATTGCTGATTGCCGGATTCGACGCGTTCGACCGGTTGCTGTGCCTCGAACGCGCCGAAAGCGACCGCGCCGGGCGCTGTATCGTGCCGCCGCCGGTCTGGCGTGCGGCGCTCGAGACGAAACCCGCGCAGATCGTGATGGCGCACAACCATCCGTCGGGAATCGCGCGCCCGAGCGACGCCGACCTCGCCGCGACGCGCGAATCCACGCGTTTCCTGGCGCTGCTCGGCGTCACCCTGTCGGACCATATGATCTTTACTGCCGATGGACATTTCAGCTTTTGGCGTGCCGGATTGCTCTAGTTGCCGCAATCGTGGCGACTATGCCGATTGGCGCTTGAAGTTCGCAAGATGCACGTCTAGGGGACCGCTCTGCCTTCGCGGCGGCCCCAGGCCGTCCGCAAAGATCGGTCGGGGAGTAGCTCAGCCTGGTAGAGCACTGTCTTCGGGAGGCAGGGGCCGGAGGTTCGAATCCTCTCTCCCCGACCAGTTTCTTTTGCAATCATCACCCCCTTGTAACCTGACGGCAGACACCCTAGATTGGTGTTACGCCGCTGTGGTTTTCCCCCTTTCCATCGCGGCGCAGTGTCCCACCGAAAGGTGCGGGCGCGTCCTCCCTGGACCCTGGCCACCTCGTACTCCGGTACGAGGTGGTTTTTTATTGGGCAGTCGTTATTCGGCAGCTTGGGGCAGTGCCACGGCGCCCGGCCAGGCCCGCGCCACATCGCCCAACAACCCGTAAAACCAGTCGCTTAACGGACCCAGCTTGTCGGCGTCGGGCGACCGGTCGCGGCGCAGATAGAGGCTGCGGTCGATCTCGATCTGCACGGCGTGTACGCCGCGATCGGGACGGCCGTGGCTGCGAATGATATGTCCGCCGGCATAGGGCTGGTTGCGCGACACCGGAACGCCCAGCCGCTCGGCGGCCGTTACCACCGTATCGACCAGCCAACCGTCGGCCGTATCGCCGAATCGGTCACCGATGACGATCCGCGCGCCATGCCCCGCCTGCCCCACCGGAATCGACGGCATGCTGTGCAGGTCGATCAATATCGCATGGCCATGGCGCCGGCGCGCGCCCTCCAGCGCGTCGGCGAGCGCCTCGTGAAAGGGGCGATGCAGCGAATCGAGCCGCCAGGCGAGCGCCGCCCGGTCGATCGGCCTTTTCCATAAAGGCCCGACATCGGCGAGCCGCGTCGGCACGACGCCCAGCCCCGCGCGCTCCTTGCGGCCCGGTGCCGAATATTGCGGGCGCAGCGCGGGGGCGACTTCGCCCGGCGCCATCTGTCCTTCAGCGCGATTGCAATCGGCCACCGCACGCGCCCACAACGCTTGCACCACGGACGCGCCGGCCTCGCCTGCGCGCGCGGCGATCAGGTCGGACCAGCTGTCCTCGAGCCGTTCGAGTTCGAGCCGCGTCGCACGCGCCGCGGCGAGCAGTTCGGGCGGATAGATGCGCCCCGCATGCGCCACCGACACCACGATCGGCGTGGCTGCGGTGTCCGGACGCGTGACCGAAACGGCGTTGGTCGAAAGGAAAGGGCGCGTCATCGGCACGGGGTGGCAAAAATCCGACGGAGAATCCAGCGCCGCCTGAATTTGTTAAGTTTGTGGCGCTATGGGACGGTTTCGATATAACGGTGTCGCCGCGTGAAGGCGCCGCCGTGGGACCTGGGGGCTGTTATCCGCATGATTCGCATATTGCTGGCCGAAGATGACGATGTAATGCGCGAATATCTCGCGCGGGCGCTGACCAGCGCCGGTTATCACGTCACCGCGGTCGACCGCGGGACCGAGGCGGTTCCCTATATCGATTCGGGCACCTTCGACCTGCTCCTGTCGGACATTGTCATGCCCGAAATGGACGGAATCGAGCTCGCGCAGCACGCCGCGAAGGTCGCACCGCAAACGCAGGTCATGTTCATCACCGGTTTCGCCGCGGTTTCGCTGCGCGCCGAGGAAAATGTGCCGCAGGCGAAGCTGCTGTCGAAGCCGTTTCACCTCAAGGATCTGGTGCGCGAGGTCGACAATCTGTTCGGCCGCGCCGACCGTTCGAACCAACAATAAGGACGCCCGCTGCACCGAAGGGCTTGCCAAGCGGTGCGGGGCCTATTAGGGGGCGCGTCACCCCAAGGGATGGGCGTGTAGCTCAGTGGTAGAGCACTGTGTTGACATCGCAGGGGTCGCAAGTTCAATCCTTGCCACGCCCACCATTAAAAACGCCGCTACCCCAATGGGTTGGCGGCGTTTTTACTTTCCAGGTTCGTCGCGGTTTACGCCATGCCACGCGCCAGGTCGCCGCGCGATGCGTCGCCGATCTGGCTGCCCCCGTCGCAGTCGAGGATCGTCCCGGTGATATAGCCCGCAGCCGGGCTGCACAGGAACACGGCCGATTCGGCGACCTCCTCGACCTCGCCCCAGCGCTTCATCGCGATGCGGTCGAAATGCGACTGGCGCGACGCCGCGTCGGGCGCGAGCCGCGCCATGCCCTCGGTTCCCGCAATCGGCCCCGGCGAGATGCCGTTCACCCGCACCTCGGGGCCCCATTCGAGCGCGAGGACGCGGATCAGCTGGTTGATCCCCCCCTTCGCGGCGCAGGCGTGCGCCTGCAGCGCCGAGGCGTTGATCGCCTGCCCCGCGGTGATCGCGATCAGCGACGCGCCGGGTCGGTTGAGCAGGTCGTGGCAACCGCGGAACACGTTGAAGGTGCCGTTGAGGTCGATATCGACCACGGTGCGGAAGGCGTTCGCCGACATGCCGAGCACCGGGGCAAGGAAATTGCCCGCGGCGCCCGAAATGACGATGTCCATCGGCCCGAATTTGTCGGCGACGGTCTCCATCACATCGCGAATCGCCGCATAGTCGCGCACATCTGCCGACAGGCCGATCGCGTCATGGCCGATTTCACCGGCCGCGCGCTGTGCCTTGTCGGGGTCGCGGCCTGCGACCGCGACCTTGGCGCCGAGTTGGGCAAAGCGTTTGGCGATGCCCAGGTTGATGCCGCTGGTGCCGCCGGCGATGAACGCCGTCTTGCCCGCCAACAGATTGTCGCGAAAACTGCTCATGCTCTTCCTTCTCCCTGTCCTGTCCGCCATTCCTGCCCGCATGGGGTTGACGGAATGGAATCGGTGGCCTTTTGAAACCCGACAAGACAGCAAGGATCAAATGATGGCAAGCGGCCCCACTTCGAACAGCTTCATCTCGCAGCGGCTGAAGCTGCATTATGCCGATTGGGGCAATCAGGATGCGCCCCCGCTTTTGCTGGTCCATGGCGGGCGCGACCATTGCCGCAGTTGGGACTGGGTCGCCGAGAAATTGTGCGACCGCTATCACGTCATCGCGCCCGACCTGCGCGGTCATGGCGACAGCGCCTGGTCGCCCGACGGCAATTACGAGATCGGCGCCTTCGTCTACGACCTCGCGCAATTGATCCACCAGCTCGACCTCGCCCCGGTGACGATCGTTTCGCATTCGATGGGCGGCAATATTTCGACACGCTACACCGGCCTTTATCCGGAGAAGGTCCGGAAACTGGTATCGATCGAAGGACTCGGTCCCTCGCCCGCGGTACAGGAGGAGCGCACGAAGACCCCGTTCGACGAACGGATGCGCCAGTGGATCGCCGACAAGCGTCAGGCGGCGGGGCGGCAGCCCAGGCGCTATGCCACGCTCGACGAGGCGCTGGCGCGGATGATGACCGAAAATGCCTATCTGACCGAGGAACAGGCGCGCCACCTGACGATCCAGGGCGCGAGCCGCAACGAGGATGGCAGTTGGAGCTGGAAGTTCGACAATTACCTGAACATCTGGACGATCTTCGACATGCCGCAGGAGGAGTTGCACAAGCTGTGGGCGAATATAACGTGCCCGACGCTCCTTCTCTATGGTGCCGACAGCTGGGCCTCGAACCCCGAAAAGGACGGGCGCATCCAATATTTCAAGACCGCGCAGGTCATCGAATTCGAAAACGCCGGCCACTGGCTGCACCACGACCAGTTCGACCGGTTCATGTCCACGCTAGACACTTTCCTCTAAACCGACGCCGGTTGCGCGCATGGGCGCGCGGTTGGGCGTCGAAATGACCTATTCGGGGCAATTGCCGGCGCGGCAACGCGCCATCGCAGGCGGCGCTGCGCTGGCCGTCGTACTGACGGTCGGTATCGGGCTGGTCAGTGGGCTCGACTTCGCCGTGGTGCGCAAGGCGAGCGAGACGATCCAAGCCTTCGCCCTGCCCGTTCCCCCGCCCGAGCCGCGAGCGGCTCCCGAAAGCAAAAACTCTAACGCGCCCGCCGGTGATGCTTCGGCCGCCAACCGGCAAGCCAGGCCAGCGCCTCTCGAAGCGCCCAAGCCTATCATCCCGCCCGTCAAGCCGCCCCCGGTCGCAGCGGCGCCCAAAGCGGAAAGCGGTAACGACGCATCGGCAGGGGCCGCGCCGGTCGCGGGTCCGGGCAGCGGCGCCGGCGGGCGCGGCGACGGCTTCGGCGCGGGCGGATCGGGCAGCGGCACCGGCGGCGGCACGCGCCCGGTGTGGCGCAGCGGAGCGATCGCCGACCGCGATTATCCCAAAGCGGCGCGCCGCGCCAAAATCGGCGGTGAAGTCGAAGTCCGCTTCACCATCGAACCAAGCGGTCGCGTCACCCGTTGCCGCGTCACGCGATCGAGCGGCGACGCGTCGCTCGACGCGACCACGTGCGGCCTGATCGAGGAACGCTTCCGCTTCCAGCCAGCGACCAACGCCCGCGGCGATGCGATCGCCAGCGAATATGGCTGGCGCCAGCGCTGGTGGCTCGAAGGCCGCTGATCGTCGCGCCGATTGTAACAGAAACCGCAACGAATATGAGAATGATTATCAATATGGATTGACAGTGCGAACGACTCTCAATAGCGGACCCCTCGCAACGAAGGGGAAATATTCCAATGTCCAACAATTCAGCGGCTCTCCCGAGGCTTCTCGCACTCTCGTGCGTCGGCTTCATCGCCACCGCGCCGGCCATGGCAGCCGATCTGGCCGACGATTCGTCAGCCGACGGCGAACAGGACCGCGATACGATCGTCGTCAACGGCCAGCAGGTGCAGGTCGATACGCCCAAGGCCGTTGCGCCGCTGCTCGATACGCCGCGTTCGGTCGTCGTCGTCGACAAGCAGGTCATCAAGGAAACCGGCTCGGCCACGCTGGTCGAGGCATTGCGCACCGTTCCCGGCATCACCTTCGGCGCTGCAGAGGGTGGAAACCCGATCGGCGACCGCCCCTTCATCCGCGGTTTTGACAGCCAGGGCAGCACCTATCTCGACGGCGTGCGCGACATCGGCGCGCAGAGCCGCGAAGTATTCGCGGTCGAACAGATTCAGGTCGTGCGGGGTTCGGACTCGACGCTGGGCGGTCGCGGCAGCGCCGGCGGCTCGCTCAACATCGTGTCGAAAATGCCGCGCAACGAGAATTTCGTCGGCGGTTCGGTCACGGTCGGCACCGACAATTACAAGCGCGTCACCGGCGACGTGAACTATGTCATCGGCAGCAACGTCGCGGTCCGCATCAACGGCATGTGGCACGATCAGGATGTCGCCGGTCGCGACGCGATCTTCCAGAAGCGCTGGGGTGTTGCGCCGTCGATCACGATCGGCGTCGAAGGTCCGACGAAGCTGACGGCCTCCTATTACCACCTCGATACCGACGAGCTTCCCGACAGCGGCATTCCGTATTTCTACACCATCGGCAACGCGCCGCTTGGCGACGTCGTCTTTTCCGAACCGCTGATCGGTACCGGCACGACGCGCGACGGCACCACGGGCACCGTCGCGCGCGACACCTTCTACGGGCTGGTCAACCGCGATTTCCGCGAGAGCAAGACCGACCAGCTGACGCTGCGTTTCGATCATGATTTCGGCAACGGCATCAAGTTCCGCAACACGTCGCGCTACAACCACAATACGCAGGCCTATATCTACACGCAGCCTGACGACCAGCAGGGCAATGTGTTTGGAAACGCTGCCGCAGCGACACCTGCGAACATCACGGCCGGCGGCGGCTATGTGTGGCGCCGTGCCAACTCGCGCTATGGCTATACCAACAGCCTGACCAACCAGACCGACCTCTACGGCAAGTTCAGCACGGGCGGGATCGAGCACAGCTTTGCCACCGGCCTCGAACTGTCGTGGGAAAAAGCGCGCCGCGGCAGCTTCAACGTCACGACCCGCAATTTCGCGACGCCGGTCGCGAATCCGCCGGCAAACGCCGCAGCTTGCAACAATGTGCAGGTCGCGACGTTCAACTGCACCAGTCTTTTCAACCCGAATCCCAATGATCCGTGGGTGAATTATGCCAACGGCCTGTACACCGATATCGGACCGATCACGAAGACGCTGCCGATCCAGGAAACCCGCAACGGCGGCACGACCAAGTCGGTCTATGCCTTCGACTCGATGGCGATCGGCGACGCGCTGATCGTGAACCTCGGCCTTCGGTTCGACAGCTTCAAATCGAAAGTGACGCCGGGCCAGGCCGCCACGGCAACGAGCACATTCTCGCTGAGCCGCAAGGACGACATCGTCAACTACCAGGCGGGCGTAATCTACAAACCCGTCGCGAACGTGAGCCTCTATGCCTCCTATGCGACATCGGCGACCCCGCCGAACAGCTTGCTGGGCGAAGGTCAGGAGGGGAACAGCCTCGGGACCACGAACACCCAGGCGGCCGTCGATCTGCTGAACTCGCTCAAGGTCGAGAAGACGAAATCCTATGAATTCGGGGCCAAGGCCGACCTGTTCGGCTCGCGGCTGTCACTCACGGCTGCGGCCTTCCAGACGGAAACCCAAAATGCCCGCGTGACCGGTGAAAACAACACCGTCCAGTTCATCGGCGAACGCAAGATCAAGGGTATCGAACTCGGCTTCAACGGCACGATCATTCCGGGCTGGACCGCCTTCGGCGGCTATTCCTATCTGGATGCGGAGATTGTCGATGGCGGCTTTACCGCGTTGACGGCCGCCGCCGTTCCCGGACAGGCTGCCAAGACCGTGCTGGTTCCTTCGGTCAACAACGGCAAGCAGTTCCCGCAGACCGCCAAGCACAGCTTCACCATCTGGAGCAATGTCGAACCCACCAAAGGCCTGACGATCGGCGGCGGCGCCTTCTACACCAGCCGCGTCTTCGGCGGATATTCGGACAATCGTTCGGCGACACAAAATGCGGCGGGCGTCGTGACCGTGAACCCGGCGACCAAGGTCGTCTATCGCACGATTCCCGGCTACTGGCGCTTCGATGCGCGGGTCGGCTACAAGATCAACGATCAGCTCGACCTGTCGGTGAACGTCAACAACCTGACCAACAAGGTCTATTTCAATCAGGCTTATACGGCGCATTATGCCGGTATCGCGCCGGGCCGTTCGGCGATTGCGACGCTGAACTTCAAATACTAGGCCGATCCGATGGCGACGCTCGACATTGAACGGCTGAAAGCGATGAGTGCGGACGAACTGTCCGCGCTGCTTTCCCCCGACAATGTCGAGCGGTCCGCCGTCATAAAGCTGGCCGCCGAGGCCGGTTTCGCCGACGCACAGGCGCTCTACGGCCAGATGCTGCTCGACGGCAGTGGCATCGCGCAGGATCAGCGCGCGGCGATCGGCTGGTTCCACAAGGCCGCCGAACAGGGCCATGCGATGGCGATCAACATGATCGGCCGTTGTTACGACCTTGGCTGGGGCGTTGCGATCGACAAGGCGCGCGCCGCCGAATGGTTCAGGATCGCCGCCGACAAGGGGCTCGACTGGGGCCTGTATAATTACGCCACCCTGCTCGCGCTGGGTCAGGGCGTGGCCGAGGACAAGCCGGCTGCGCTGGCGCTGTTCCGGAAGGCGGCGGCGATGGGCAACGCCAAGGCGATCAACTTCGTCGGCAGCTTTTACGAGGATGGCTGGGTCGTCGACCGCGACATGGCGGTCGCCGCCTATCATTATCGCCGTGCGGCCGAAGGCGGCGATTTTCGCGGGCGGTTCAATCACGCCCGGATGTTGGCCTGCGCCGGGGACGTCGATGATGCACTGTTGTGGCTGGCGCGCGTAGGAGAAAACGCGACACCGGCCTTCATGACCAAGGCGGAGGCATGGCTATCCGCATCGGGCGATGAACGGTTGCGATCGGAAGGCATCGCCGCACTGAACCGCAACCAGTCCAGCGGCGACGCGACGATTTGATTGTCCACCCCCGCTGTGGCAGCAGCGTTTATCCATCTTATCCCGCGCCACGCGATTCAGGGACCCGGCCATGATGATTTCCGTCCCCAATCTTCTCGATGCCGAGGGCGTCGCCGCCGTCCGCGCGATCATCGATGCGGCGGACTGGATCGACGGAAATGCAACCTCCGGCCCTCAATCGGCGCTGGCGAAGAAGAACGAACAGCTCGCCGAAGGCAGTCCGGCGGCCCGCGAAGCCGCAGCGATCATCCTGAAGGCGCTGGGCAATTCCCCCTTGTTCTTTTCCGCCGCGCTGCCGCTCAAAGTCTATCCACCGCTGTTCAATCGTTATGGCGAGGGTCAGACATTCGGCACCCATGTCGACAATGCGATCCGCATCCAGCGCGGGTCCGACTTCCGTTTGCGCAGCGACCTGTCGGTGACGCTCTTCCTCGAAGATCCTGACGCTTATGACGGTGGTGTCCTCACCATCGAGGATGTTTTCGGTTCACAGCAGGTCAAGCTGCCGGCCGGCCACGCGGTCGTCTATCCGTCGTCGAGCCTGCACCATGTCACGCCCGTCACGCGCGGCACCCGCGTGGCGTCCTTCTTCTGGCTCCAGTCGATGGTGCGCGACGCCGGGGCGCGGCGGATGCTGTGGGATCTCGATCAATCGGTACAGCGGCTGACCGGACAGTTGGGCGGAGCCGACCGGTCGGTGATCGAACTGACCGGACTTTATCACAATCTGCTGCGGCACTGGGCCGACAGCTAGCCCAACATCTCGCGCCACGCGCGCGACACATATTCGCGCCCGTTCGCCAGCACACAGGCGGCGAGTTCCTTTTCGTCGGCGAGCGCGATCGCCGCATCGGCGCCGAGCACGGTCAGCGCCGTCGCCCAGCCGTCGGCCATCATGCAACGGCGATGCACGACCGTCACCGACCGCACGCCATTGGCGATCGGGCGGCCGGTGCGTGGATCGAAGCTGTGCGAATAATGCTGGCCATCGACCGCGAGCCCGCGGCGATAGTCGCCCGAGGTCGCGATCGACAGGTCGTGGAGCGCGATGCGCCATCCGGCACCGGCCCATGAAGGCGGCACCTCCACGTCGACCCACCAGGGATGGCCGTCGGGGCGAATCCCCTCGCCGCGCAACTCTCCCCCAACCTCGATCAGGAAATGGCGTACCCCGTTGGCGAGCAGCCAATCGGCGGCAAGGTCGACGCCATAGCCCTTGGCGATGCCCGACAGGTCGAGCAGCGCGCCTTTGCTGCGACGGATGCGCCGCGCATCACGGTCGAGATCGATACCCCCGTCGCTCGGCACCATGAAGTCGGGAAGCGTGTCGACGGGTCCGGCGGCACCGAAGCCCCACGCCTCGCTGAGTTCACCCATCGCGAGACTGAAAGCGCCCCCGCTGGCGGTTCCGATGTCGATGCCTGCGGCCACGACCTCGGCGAACTCGGCGGGAATGCCGTGCCATTCACCCGGCGGCGCGCGGTTGAAGCGCGAGAGGTCGGAAACCGCTTGCCATTGGCTCATCTGCGCCACGACGCGATCGAGCGCGGCCTGGACACCCCCACCCGTCCCGGCGGGCGGCGCAACGGCTTGCAGGGACCAGCTGGTCCCCATCGTTTCGCCGGCGAAGGTTTCGACGATCGCCCCGGCGTCGCGCCCGGCAAAAGCGGCTGGCGTGAGCGCGCGGGGGATCAGGATGCGATCGGTCAGGGCGCCAGCACTTCCAGCGTCGTGACATAGCTGGCGCGACGACGCGGCGGCGCATCGGCGGGCGGCGGGCCTTCACCCTCACCCTCGACCTGCGGCGTGGTAACATTCACCCAGTACATGCCGGCTTCGGGGAGTGTCAGCTCGACCTTGCCATCGGCACCCGTCCTGGTGTCGATCTGGCCGAGCTGGTCGCGATAGCGGATGCCGCCCGGGATGACGGTGACCGGCAGGTCGGCGGTCGGCTTGCCGTCGAGCAGGAACTGAAAGGTAAAGGCTTCGCCCGCGATCAGGTCGTTCGGATGTGTCACAGGAACCAGCTCGATGCCCTTGCCGGTCGGCTTGAACAGCGTGTTCGTCGGCTCGCCGACCGTCACGAAGATTTCGTTGCGGTTGTTCGATTCGGCGGTGCGCACATTGGTCGCGCCCGCAGGGATCTTTTCGGCGAGGTTGGCGGTCGTCGTGCCGCGCGGCAGGCGCTCGGTCTTGCCGTTCAGGTCATAGCTGCCCATCACGCCGTCGACGACCGAGGCGATCCGCCAGGTGCCCTTTTGCGTCAGGTGGACATCAAAAGTGCTGCGATAGCGACCGGTGGCCTTATTCTCGATCGTCGCCTCGCTGCCGTCGGGCGCCCAGGCCTTCAATGCGTCGAGGCGCATCGGCTGATGCTCGAAATAAAAGAGGTCGTTCGACACCGCGGCGTCGACCGTCACCCAGACGTCGTCGCCTGACAGCACCGTCGACGACGGCATCATCCACTGGCGGTGTGCGCTCGCCGGAACCGCGATCATCGCCGCGAGCACGGCGCCCGCCGCAAAACCCCAAAGCTGCTTTTTCATCGTCCTGCCCTTTCGATTGATCAGCGGAAGGCGACCGAAACGGTCCCCAATTCGGTCTTGCCCGCGGCGCGCCCGCCGGCCCCGGCCTTGCCCGGCCAGGTGAAGGGAATACGCAGCAATTCGCGGCCGCCGACTTCGCGTGCCGCCTCAACGACGAGCACATATTCGCCCGCCGCGAGCGCGCCGAGCTGGGCACGGCTGAAGCTGATCTTGTGAGTGCCCGGCGCACGCGTCGCGCCGGTAATGCCGTTGGCTGGAAATGTCATCGAGCGGCCCGAGGCACGCCACCACTGGCGCACGTCGCGCAGCCATTTGGTGCCTTCGTTCGCCTTCATGTCATGGTCGTACCAGACCGCGACGGTCTTCGCCGGGGCGCCTGCTTTCTCGACCCAGAAGGCGACATAGGGCTTGTGATATTCGGCAACCTTGAGCTGCGGAATGGTAATAGTGACGTCCATCGTCGCGGGCGCGGCGGCGAGCACCGGCACGGCGAGTGCGGCGCTCAGCGTTCCCCCGATCAGGATCGTACGCGTGGCTGGCTGCATGGACAAACTCCCTAGTGAATGAAGACGATGGCAATGGCGGCCGGGATCGCGAGCCCGGCGCCGACGAGCGGCCAGGTGCTCTTGCGCTTGGCCGAATGAAGCCACAGCAGGAACAGGCCGGTGATCCCGAAGACCAGGCAGGCGAAGGCGAAGATGTCGATGAACAGGCTCCACTCGCCGCCCGAATTGCGACCCTTGTGAAGATCGTTGAGATAGGAAATCCAGCCGCGGTCGGTGACCTCTCCGGTGACTTCGCCGGTCGCCCGATCAATGTCGACCCAGGCGTCTCCACCAGGCCGCGGTGCGGGCAGATAGACGTTCTCGGGCGCCCATTCGGCCTCGCCGGCCTTGACCGGGAAATTCGCCTCGACCCATGCGGCGACGGGCTTGGGAAGCGGTCCCTTGGCATCGGCGGGGTCGGCCTGGGCCAATTGCGCGAGCAGCGTCGGCGGGATCTGCGCGGTCTTTTCGGTGACAACGGGCGCCCCCTCGATGTCGGCGGCATGGTTCAGCGTGAAACCGGTGACCGCGAACAATACCAGCCCGATCAGGCTGATCGCCGAGCTCATCCAATGCCACATATGCAGCTGCTTCAACCAGAAGGTCTTGCGGCTCTTCTTGGTGGCCGGGCGCGAGGGAGAGGGTGCGTGCATGAAATCGTTCTGAAAGGAGGCGTTGCGCCGCCACTATCGAGAACGATTCTCAATTACAACAAATAATCCCGCATATCGGGCGCGTCATGCTTTGTTACAAAGCCCCCGTCACAGGCTTGGCAGATCCAGCCCCTTCTCGCGCGCGCAGTCGATCGCGATGTCGTAGCCCGCGTCGGCATGGCGCATGACGCCGGTACCCGGGTCGTTCCACAGCACGCGCTCCAGTCGCTTCGCCGCTTCGGGTGTTCCGTCGGCGACGATCACCATGCCGCTGTGCTGGGAATAGCCCATGCCGACCCCGCCGCCATGGTGGAGCGACACCCAGGTCGCGCCGCTCGCGGTGTTCAGGAGCGCATTGAGCAAGGGCCAGTCGGACACGGCGTCTGAGCCATCCTTCATCGCCTCGGTCTCGCGGTTCGGGCTGGCGACCGATCCCGAATCGAGATGGTCGCGGCCGATCACCACGGGCGCCTTGAGTTCGCCCGACGCGACCATTTCGTTGAACGCGAGGCCGAGCCGGTGGCGGTCGCCTAGCCCAACCCAGCAGATGCGCGCCGGCAAACCCTGAAACTGAATCTTTTCGCGCGCCATGTCGAGCCAGTTGTGGAGGTGGGTATTGTCGGGAAGCAGTTCCTTCACCTTGGCGTCGGTCTTGTAGATATCCTCCGGATCGCCCGACAGCGCCACCCAGCGGAACGGACCGATGCCGCGGCAGAAGAGCGGCCGGACATAGGCGGGGACGAAGCCCGGAAAGTCGAAGGCATTCTCCACCCCCTCGTCCTTCGCCACCTGGCGGATGTTGTTGCCATAATCGGTCGTCGGCACGCCCGCCGCCTGCAGGTCGAGCATTGCGCGGACATGCACCGCCATCGACGCCTTGGCCGCCTTCGCAACCGAAGCGGGATCGCTCTCGCGCTTGGCGAACCATTCGTCGAGGCTCCAGCCGGCGGGCAGATAGCCGTTGACCGGATCGTGCGCCGAGGTCTGGTCGGTGAGCAGGTCGGGGCGGATGCCGCGGCGGACCATTTCGGGCAGGATTTCGGCGGCGTTGCCGAGCAGGCCGACCGAAATCGCCTTGCCCTCGGCATGGGCTGCCTCGATCATCGCGATCGCCTCGTCGATGCTCGATGCCTGCTTGTCGAGATAGCCGGTGCGCAGGCGCATCTCGATGCGGCTCGGCTGGCATTCGATCGCGAGGCAGGACGCGCCCGCCATCACCGCGGCGAGCGGCTGCGCGCCGCCCATGCCGCCAAGCCCGGCGGTGAGCAGCCAGCGGCCCTCAAGACTGCCGCCATAATGCTGGCGGCCCATCTCGACGAAGGTTTCGTAGGTGCCCTGCACGATGCCCTGGCTGCCGATGTAGATCCAGCTGCCGGCGGTCATCTGGCCGTACATCATCAGGCCCTTTTTATCGAGCTCGTGGAAATGCTCCCAATTCGCCCATTCGGGGACGAGGTTCGAATTGGCGAGCAGCACACGCGGGGCGTTTTCGTGGGTGCGGAAGACGCCGACGGGCTTGCCCGACTGGATCAGCAGCGTCTCGTCGTCGTTCAGGCGACGCAATGCCTCGACGATCCGGTCATAGCTTTCCCAGTCGCGCGCGGCGCGGCCGATACCGCCATAGACGACGAGCTCGTGCGGTGCCTCGGCGACATCGGGATGGAGATTGTTCATCAGCATGCGCAGCGGCGCCTCGGTGAGCCAGCTCTTGGCGCTGATCTCGGGGCCGGTCGCCGGGCGGATCACGCGGCTGTTGTCGAGACGGGTCATGAACGTCCTTTCGCAAAATCGAGGGTTGCGGCGATCACTTGCTCCAGCACGGGCCGGATCGCGGGGCCGGGGTCGAGCGGTGATGGCCAGTTGACGGGCGTGATTGCATCGGGCTCGGCCATATAGCCGCGCTGCGCCAGCTCCATCTGGATCGCATGCACGCCGTCGTCGGGGCGACCATAGTGGCGCGTCGTCCACCCGCCCTTGAAGCGCCCGTTGACGACATGGCTGTGGCCGCTCGCGGCGCAGATATTGGCGACGACGGTCTCGAGTTCGGGGGCGCAAGCCGTGCCGCCGTTGGTGCCGATGTTGAACTGCGGCAGCTCGCCGTCGAACAGGCGCGGGACATGGCTGCGGATCGAATGCGCGTCGTAGAGGACGACCCGGCCATGCGCCGCTCTCAACCGCTCGAGTTCGGCGGCCAGCGTCTCATGATAGGGGCGGTGATAGAGGTTGAGCCGCTGCATGATCTCGGCTTCGTCCGGTTGACCGAAGCGGTAGAGCGGCTCGCCGTCAAAGGTGGTCGTCGGGCACAGCTCGGTGGTCGCCTGCCCCGGATAGAGCGACGCGCCCGACGGATCGCGGTTCATGTCGATCACGCTGCGGGAAACATCGGTCGCGATCAGGGTCGCGCCGAGGTCGGCGGCGAAGGCGTAGAGATCGGCAATCCACCAGTCGGTGTCGATCCGCGCATGCCAAGGCGAAACGAACTGGTCGTCGAAGCCCGCGAGATCTGCCCCGCCATGCGGGAAGGCGATGACCAGCGGCGCATCGCCGCGCTGGACGCGCAGCCAGGTCATGCCGCGAGGCCGGGCAGGTCCCCGGCGAGATCGACCAGCTTGCCCGACCGCACGATCACGCTCGCGGCTTCGATATCAGGCGCCATATGGCGATCTTCGTCGAGCGTCGGCACTTCGGCGCGCAGCGCGGCGCGAGCGCGTTCTACGGCTGCGCTCGATTTCAGGCCGCCATGGAAATCGCAGCCTTGCCCCGCCGCGAGCAATTCGATCGCCAGCACCGCGTCGACATTCGCCGCCATCTCGATCAGCCGTCGCGCGCCGTGCGCCGCCATCGACACATGATCCTCCTGGTTCGCCGAGGTCGGGATCGAATCGACGCTCGCCGGATAGGCGCGCTGCTTGTTTTCCGACACCAAAGCCGCAGCGGTCACCTGCGGGATCATGAAGCCCGAATTGAGCCCCGGCCTCGCGACGAGGAAGGCTGGCAGCCCCGACAAGGCCGGGTCGACGAGCATCGCGGTGCGCCGTTCGGACAGGCTGCCGATCTCGCACAGCGCCAGCGCGATCATGTCGGCGGCGAAGGCGACGGGCTCGGCGTGGAAATTACCGCCCGACAGCGCTTCGTCGGTTTCCGGGAAGATGAGCGGATTGTCCGATACGCCGTTCGCTTCGATGAGCAAGGTCGTCGCCGCCTGACGCAGCAGATCGAGCACCGCGCCCATCACCTGTGGCTGGCAGCGCAGGCAATAGGGGTCCTGCACGCGCACATCGCCGAGGATATGGCTCGCGCGGATTTCGGAACCCTCCATCAGCGCGGCGAGCGCCTCGGCGGTCTCGATCTGCCCGCGATGCCCGCGCAGCGCGTGGATGCGTGGATCGAAGGGCGTGTCCGATCCCTTGGCGGCCTCGGTCGAGAGGATTCCGGTGACGAGCGCGCTGCGGTACAGTCGCTCGGCCTCGAACAATCCCGCCAGCGCATAGGCGGTCGAGAATTGCGTGCCGTTGAGGAGCGCAAGGCCTTCCTTGGGACCGAGGACCAGCGGATCGAGTCCGACATCGGCGAGCGCCACAGCGGCCGGAACGCGTGCGCCATCAACGAAGATTTCGCCCTCTCCGATCATCGCCGCCGCCATATGCGACAGCGGCGCGAGGTCGCCCGAGGCGCCGACCGAGCCCTGCGCGGGAATGACGGGAATCAGCCCCTTGTCGAGCATCGCCTCAAGCGTCGCGATCGTTGCCGGGCGCACACCCGATGCGCCGCGCGCGAGGCTGGCGAGCTTGAGCGCCATCATCAACCGCGCGATCGGCACCGGCATCGGCGCGCCGACACCGGCGGCGTGACTGAGCACGATATTGCGCTGGAGCGTTTCGAGGTCGGCGCTCTCGATCCGGACGGCCGCGAGTTTTCCGAAGCCGGTGTTGATCCCATAAACGGCTTCGCCGCGCGCGAGGATGCGTTCGACCGAGGCGGCGCTTTCGGCGATGGCAGGACGGCAATCGGGCGAGAGGCGAACGGATCCGCCCTGATAGACCTTGCGCCATTCGGCGAAGCTGACCGATCCGGGGTTCAGTTGCATTGTCCGTCCTTGATGCGTGCGTGAAGCGGGTTGAAGCCGATGCGGTAAACGAGCTCGGCGGGTTCGGTGATATTCCAGATCGCGAGGTCGGCGGCCTTGCCGGATTCGAGCGTGCCGATTTCGCCTTGCAGGCCGAGCGCCCTGGCGGCGTTGATTGTCACCGCGCGCACACATTCGCCAACCGACAGGCCGAACAAGGTGGCACCCATGTTGAGCATCAGCAACAGCGAGGTCGTCGGCGAGGTGCCGGGGTTGCAGTCGGTGGCGAGCGCGATCGGCACCCCAGCGTCGCGCAGCCCAGCGACCGGTGGTTTCCGGGTCTCGCGCATGAAATAATAGGCGCCGGGCAACAGCACCGCCACCGTCCCTGCCTCGGCCATCGCGGCAATGTCGGCCGCGTCGATATGTTCGAGATGGTCGGCCGACAGCGCGCGGTAGGAGGCGGCAAGACTGGCGCCTCCGAGATGCGACAATTGCTCGGCATGGAGCTTGACGGGCAGCCCCGCAGCTTTGGCGGCGTCGAACACCCGCGCGATCTGCTCGGGCGAAAAGCCGATACCTTCGCAGAAGCCATCGATCGCATCGGCCAGTCCGACCGATGCCGGAATGATCTGCTCGCAGACCAGGTCGACATAGGCGTCGGCGTTGCCCTTATACTCTGGCGGGACCGCGTGCGCCGCGAGCAAGGTCGCGGCGACGCGGACGTTCCGCACCTTGCCCAGCGCCCGCGCCGCGCGCAGCATCTTGATCTCATCGTCGAGGGTGAGGCCATAGCCCGACTTGATCTCGATCGTCGTCACCCCCTCGGCGATCAGCGCGTCGAGCCGTGGCAGGGCGCTTTCGACCAGCGCCGCCCCGTCCATCGCCTGCGTCGCGCGCATCGTCGACACGATGCCGCCGCCCGCGCGCGCGATTTCTTCGTAGGTCGCGCCTTCGAGGCGCATCGCCCATTCATTGGCGCGGCTCCCGCCGTGGACCAAATGCGTATGACAATCGATCAACCCCGGGGTGATCAGCCGGCCTTCGCAATCGATGACCTCCGCCGCTTCGGGGACATCCGCCACGTCGCCGACCCAGGCGATCCGTCCATCGCGGACCGCTATCGCGCCGCGCTCGATCAGGCCCAGCCCGTCACCGGTCAGCGTCGCGATTCGGGCATTGGTCCAGAGTCGATCCATAGTTCATTCTTGCCCGCCATCGCCATTATGTCTAGACATAATAATCCAACACGAGGGAGCATGGCGATGACATCACTCTGGTTCGAACAGGCTCTGCTGCCCGATGGCTGGGCGCAGGATGTGCGCATCGCGGTCGACGCGGGCCGCATCGCCGCCGTCGCGACCGGCGTCGCCGCGCAGCCCGGCGACGAGCGCCACGCCATCGCCCTCCCCGGCCTCGCCAACCTCCACTGCCATGGCTTCCAGCGCGGCATGGCGGGACTCTCCGAATTTCGCGGGGCGCCCGACGATGATTTCTGGAGCTGGCGCGAGATCATGTACCGCTTCCTCGACCGGCTCACCCCCGACAGCATCGCGGCGATCAACGCGCTGGCCTTTGTCGAGATGATGGAAAGTGGCTTCACCCGCGTCGCCGAGTTCCATTACCTCCACAACGACGCCGACGGGCGACGCTACGCCGACCCTGCCGAAACCGCGAGCGCGGTGGTTGCGGCAGCGGACGAGAGCGGCATCGGCCTCACCCTCCTCCCCGTCTTTTATGCCCATGGCGACTTCGGCGGCGCCCCGCCCGCGCCGGGCCAGCGACGGTTTCTGTCCGATGTCGACAATTTCGCCACGCTCGTCGAAGCGAGCCGCGCGAAACTGCCCGTCGATGCCGGGTTCGGCATCGCGCCGCATTCGCTGCGCGCGGTGACCGCCGAAGAATTGGCGGCGATCCTGCCGCTTGCCGACGGCGGCCCAATCCATATCCACGCCGCCGAACAGCTGCGCGAGGTCGAAGCCTCGATCGCATGGAGCGGCGAGCGCCCCGTCGAATGGCTGCTCAACCATGCCGATGTCGATGCGCGCTGGTGCCTCGTTCATGCCACGCATCTGACCGACAGCGAATGCGACCGCCTCGCGGCGAGCGGTGCGGTCGCAGGGCTGTGCCCCGTGACCGAAGCCAATCTGGGCGACGGCATCTTTCCCGCGACCCGCTATCTGGCGGCGGGCGGACATGTCGGGATCGGCACAGACTCCAACATATTGATCGACGCGGCGGGTGAGCTTCGCGCGCTCGAATATAGCCAACGGCTCCGCGACCGCCGCCGCGCGATGCTCGGCAGCGAGGCGGTGCAGTCGATCGGCGAGCGCCTGTTCGGCGAAGCGCTCGCGGGCGGTGCCCGCGCAACGGGGTCGGGCACCGGCCTCGCCACCGGACAGCCCGCCGACCTCTTCACCCTCGCCGTTGCCGACCCGGTCTTCGCAGGTGCCGACACCAGCACGATCCTCGACCGCTGGATCTTCGCGGCGCGCAGCAACACGATCGACTGCGTCTGGCGCGCCGGACAAAAATGGGTCGTGGGGGGACGTCATGTCGCCCGCGACGCGATCGCCGCGCGCTATCGCGGCGTGGTGGCCGCGCTGCTCGCATGAGTTTCGACGCCCGCATCCGCGCCGCGATCGAGGGCGATATCCGCTCGGGAGCACTGCGCCCCGGCGACCGCCTGCTGTCCGAGCATGACCTCGCGGCGCTGCACGGCTGTTCGCGCGCCACGGTCAGCAAGGCGATGGCGGCCTTGCATCGCGCCGGTCTGATCGAACGGCGGCGCAAGGCGGGCTCGTTCGTCGCCGACCAGCATGTCCATTCGGCGGTGCTTGAAGTCCCCGACCTCGCGCAACTGATCGCGGCGCGCGGGCACGTCTATCGCTGGCAGCTTCTATCGCGGAAGAGAACGGGTTCGGAGCTTCTGATCGAGGGTCTGCATCATGAAGGCGACACGGCCCTCGCGTTCGAAACCCGCTCGATCACAATCGAGACGGTGCCCGACGCGGCAACCGAAAGCTTCGACGATGTGGCGCCCGGAACCTGGTTGCTCGCGCATATCCCCTGGACCTCGGCGCGGCATCGCATCCGCGCGGCGGGCGCCACCGTGGCCGAAGCGGCGGCTCTGGGCATCGCCGAACACACCGCCTGCCTGATCCTCGAACGCAGCACCTGGCGCGGCGATGCCGCGGTCACGACGGTGCGGCAGGTGTTTCGTGGCGATATGTTCGACATGGTCGCCCATTTCGAACCCAGCCTCGGCTGAGCGTTAGCCCGCCATCCGCGCTTCCCACGCCAGCATCGTCGTCCGCAACGCCACCGCGTCGTGCAACGCGTTGTGCGGGACCGCGCTCGGAACCATCGGCCCGATGATGTCGGGATCGACCAGCTCGAACCGCAGGCTGCGCACCGGCTTCATATAGCCCGGCCCGGTAATGAGCAGCCGCGCCGCGAGCGCGATATCCTCGGGCCAGTCGGCGACGAGCAGCGGCGCCGGATCGTCCATCAGATAGGCGGCGAACAGGTCGGTTACCTCCTTGCGGCTGCGCGGGCGGGTTTCGAGCACGGGAAGCGCATTGTCGCGCACCCAAGGGGTCGAATCCTCGACCGAGATCGCCTCATAGAAGGGCGGCAGGCCAGCATCCTCGGGCACAAGCGCGATCGAAATCAGCTCGCCGCAAAAGCCGTTGAACTCGGTATCGAGAAAATAGCGCATCGTCGCCCCGCTTGCCCGCAGGACCCTTTGCCCCGACCAACCGGACCTAAGCGCGCGGCGAAGCCGAGGCCAAGAAAATTATCCGGCGCCCAGCCGGGTCAGCAGGGTTTCGACCTGCGCGTCCCCGGCCCATTTTCTCCGCATCGCGCGGATCAGGCCGGCATCGCCCCATTTTTCGCGCCGCGCCTCGGCCGCGCGAAGAACGGCGAGCAGGCTGGCGCGGTCGCGGGCGGCCGATGCCACGAAGGCGGTCCATGCCGCGGTCCGGCTTTCGCCGCTCGCCAAATCGGCTTGGGCATATTCGAGCAGCAATTTTTGCGCGCTGCCTGACCCGGCGCTCAAGGCCTGCGAAAGCGCCGTCGTGCGCAAGCGCAGCGTGTCGTTCTGGCGAAGCTCGGCGACCTGCGCCTGCGCCCGGACATAGGCGGGATAATCGCCGTCGGCGAGATGGATCACGGCGAGGCAATCGTGGATCACCGCAAAATCGGGGTGACGGCGCGCAAGGTCGTTGAGTGTCGCCACGGCCTCGTCGCGCTCACCCGCCGACCACAAGGCCCAGGCGAGGTCGGTCTGGATCGGCACCGATCCGGGCATCATCGTCTGCGCCTGCCGCAAATGGGTCAGCGCCTCGGCACTCTCGCCATGATCGGCGAGAATGTTACCGAACCAGAAATGGCCGCCGGCGTCGCCAGGCGCGAGCGCGATCGCTTTTTCGAAATAGCGGCGCGCGGCGGGGAAATCGCGGTCGCGCCAATAAGCGATGAAGCCGTTGACGCGATGCGCCGACGCCTGCGACGGCGACAGACGCAGCGCGTCGCCCGCCGCGGCACGAGCTTCGGGGAAGGCCTGCCGGTCGCTGCGCGTGCCGAATTCGCGCGACAGCAACAGCGCCTCTGCCAGCGCGGCGTAGCCCGGGCCATAGCCGGGGTCGCGGCGCGTCACGTCGCGCAGCAGGTCGATCGCCTTTTCGATCGCCGCCGCCTCGCGATCGGCGAGCAGGTCGCGGCCTTTCAGGAACAAATCGGCGACCGCCGGATCGCCGGGCAGCGCGAGCGCCGTCCTGGTTTCCGCAGGCGCCGACGGCACGACCCACGGCACCGCGAACCAACCCCCGCCGATGACGCCGAGTCCGACCAGCGCCGCCGCGATCGCTTTCCAGCGGCGGCGAGGCGGCGCGGCAAGCGCGGGCTCGCTTGTTCCTCCCTGGGCCCACAGATCGAGCTCTTGGCGGAGCGCATAGACGGTCGCGGTCTTGCCGCCCGGGATACGATGGACCGGCAGGTCGCGCTCGCGCGCCCAGCGGATCGCGGTCGTCCGGTCGCGGCCGAAATGCGCGCCGATCGATTTCCAGCCGTCGATGCGATCAGGCAAGACCCTGCTGCCCCCCGTCATCGGAGAGTCGCGCTGCGCCGAAGCGCCCCGAACGAGATCATGATGCCACCCATCCCTTCCTGCGCTGGCGGACGCCAAGGATCGGGCGGGGCTATCATGCGCGGCCGGGGCCGGCATCCACCATCTGTTTAGATGTCAGCGCGCGGCGACGATGAAACGGTGCGCGAACAGGCAGAGGTCGGGAAAACCCGAGGTCCCAGTCTTGGCATAGATTTTGTGGAGATGGCTGCGTGCGGTGGCGCGCGCGACGCCCAGCCGCTGCGCCGTTCCGATCATCTCGCCGTTGGTCAGCACATCTTCGAGCACCCTCGCCTCGCCGCCGGTCAGCCCGTGCGCCTCCGCCATCGCGCCATAAGCAAAGCCCCAGCGGCGATCGACTTCGGTCACGCTGACCGCATGCGCGGCGCCGCCGCCTTCGCTGACGTCGCCGTAGCGGTTGCGCGAGAGTGGCTGCGAAGCGAGTAGCAGCCGAAGCTTGCGGTTGCCGAAGTCGAATTCGCGCAGGATGGGCGTTCCTGCGTCAGCAGCGCGCGCGAGCGCCCGTGCGAATGCCGACCGGCGCGCCGCCTCGATCGACGCGAAGCCGGTCATCCGTTCGATTTCGGGTCCAAGGTCGAGAATCTGTCCGTCGTCACCGAGCAACACCAATCCATCGCGCGCACCCTGTGCCGCCTCGCGATACGCCGCCATCAGGTCGGCCTGACGGATGCGGTGGCTCGACAGGATCACCGCGCGGCGCAGATGCGGCACCAGCCCACGCATGGTGGCCACGTCCTCTACCGAAAACGGCGCGACATCGCCGGTCCGCAGGATCGCGATCGTCGCGAACATGTCGTCGCGCTTGATCAGATTGACCGCGAGATTGTCGACGATGTGCTGCGGCGCGATATATTCGCGGTAGAAGCGGCTCTCGCGTACCTCGGCCGATTGCAGCAGCGGATAAGCGGGTCGCGGTTCACCCTCGGGCGTCTCCATCAACGCCGGGCGCAGGATATCGAGCGCCGCATAGGTTTCGACATAGGATTTCAGATAGGCGGGGTCGTTGCCATATTCGGCCTGGAAACCCGCGGTACTGGTGCCGCCCATCCAGCCGAGAAACCCTGCCTGTGCGCCGAAATGATCGCCGATCCGCCGCAGCAGGTCGGGAAACATCCGCTCGTCGGTGGCGGCATCATAGATGGATTCGACTGGAAACACGGTGGTTTGGCTATGGCGCGTCACAAGGACTCGCGCAATCCAAACCCGGTCCCCGCCGCCAGACGGGGACCGGGCCGGAGTCAGAAGGCGATCCGCAGCCCAGCCTTGATGCTGTGATCCTGCCCTGCCGACCCGATCACACCGTCATAGCTGACGGTGATCAGCGCCCCCTCACTCAGGCGAAGCCGCGCGTCGATCGTCGCGACGCCAGCATCGCGCGAGCGCGGCGTGCCGATGACCGTGAAGCCGGGTCCGGTCGCGAAACGCATCGAGGTCGCCGGGGTCAGGTCGCCGAACCCATGCTGCCATCCTACCGTACCGCCGACCGAGAAGACCCCCGACGTCGCGGTCGAGAAGCGGGCGCCAAGCGTCGAGAGGGTCGCATTCTCGTCACTCTTGGCGCCCGCAACCGCCGCGCTCCCGCCGGTTTCGGCGAAAGCATCGGTATCGGCGCGAACCGCGACGATCTGGGCAAAGGGTTCAACATGGCCGCCGCCGAGCGGCAGGCGATAGCCGAGGTCGGCAAAGCCGTGGACGACCGAACCGTCATAACCGGCGACAAGGCGCTGGCCGATGCCGGGGAAAGCGACGGCGCGGTCGGTGTCGATGCTGGCCGAGGCATAGCCGCCGCCGACCTTGAGCGCCGCGCCGCCGAACTGCACCCCGGCATAGCCCAGCACGTGCCAGCTCTTGAGCTTGGCGCTGCTGCTGCGCGCACGGGCATCGACGTCGGTTTCGAGATAGGATCCCGCTACACCGATCATCGCGCTGTCGCCGATAGCGAAATCCGCGCCAAGCACGCCGCCGATCGTCTCGCGGTCGAGGTCGGCAGTGCCGTTGGCGCCGTCGCTGTCGCCCCAATTGCCGAACAGCTGCCCCCAGACGGCCCCGCCGTTCCGGCCGTCGAGCCGCTCGAGCACCGCGTTACGCGGCAGGCGGCTTTCCTCGATCATCGCGGTGCGGACGCTCGGGTGGATTTCGCCGGACAGGCCGTCGAACGCCGCCTGCGCCGCCGCATCGCTGGGCAGCAACAGCGCCGCCGCGGCCAGCGGATCGGTCGCCGCCTGCCCGTCGAGCGCGGTGCCGACCGCGATCTGGTTCGGCGTGATACCCGCCGCCGCGAAAGCGCGCAGCTTGGCGAGTTCGACAAAGATCGTCGTCGCGGTGCGGCCCTGGCGATAGCCGAGGAAGTTCGAGAGCAACTGGTCAGCGAAGGTGAAGCTGCCGGTCACCCCGCCCGCCGATTCAAGCACCGTGTATCGCGTGCCGAGCACCGCCGGCTGCGGGTTGCTGACCTGAAGCCGCGCGCCCGCCGCGATGGTCGTGGCGCCGTCCGCGATAAAGCGGTCCGATCCGCTACCGCCGGCATCGACCGCGAGCAGAGATCCCGCCGCGAAGCTCGCGTCGCCGCCGGTCCGGACGACATCGCCGATGCCGCCATCGACCATGGTGATGATGCCCTGGTTGGTCAGCGTTTCGAGACCCGAATAGGTCGTCGTCTCGGCGGTCGCCGCCGCGGTGCCGCCGATCAGGCGCCCGCCGGCGACATTGACCAGCACATCGTCGACGCCGCCAAAGACATTGATCCCGCCGATGCTGTTCCAGCTGCCGGCGTTGGTGAAGCGATGGCTCGCCTCGATATCGGGCACTTCGGCGATGACGAAGGCGCCGCGCGCCGAACGGCCACGGGTTTGCTCACCGGGATCCTCGGGTTCCGGCTCGGGCTCGGGTTCGGGCGCGACGATCCCGGCGTCAAGCCGGATCGTGCCGAGCAGGGTGCCGTTGTTGAGGATATCGACCGGCCCGCCCGCCGCCTGGATCGCGAGGTCACTTGAAGCGCCAGAGCGGTTGCGGATCGTCCCATCGTTGGTCAGGCCGAACGCCAGCCCGCTTTCGGTGACCGCATCGATCGCGGCAATGCCGCCCTCGACCGTGCCGCGGGTGATCAGCGTCGTGCCGTCGCCCGCGTCCGCATTTATCGCCGCGATACGGCTGTCGGCGGCGCGCAGCAGGTCCAGACTCCCGCCGCCGTCACCGCCACCCCCGCCCGTGCCACCCGTCAGGATCGACACGCCAAATTCGTCGCCCGAGGCATTGTTGACGTCGAGCATGATCGGCCCCGAGCCGCTGACGAACAGACCGTCGCCAGCGGCGCCGGTCAGCGTGCCGGTCGACACGAGGCTGGTTGTACCGGTCCCCTGCGTCAGCAAGACGACGCCGCTTTGCGCGCCGGTGACATCACCCACCACGACGCGCGTGTCGCCGGTGGTTCCCGTCGGCCGTTCGATGCGCACCCCGTCGCGTCCGGCAACCACCGGCCCGGTCACCGTCAGGTCGACGTCGCCATCGCCCGGCGGGTTGATGAAGATGCCGTCGGTCGCCCCCTCGACCGCGGCAAGCTGGACCACGATGTCGCCCGCCGACGCCGCGGCGGTGATTTCCACGCCGCGTCCCTCACGCCCGCGTACCAGCCCGGTTGCGGTCAGCGACGTCGAGCCAATCCCGCCGTTGCGGATCAATATGCCCGCGCGACCCTCTACTCCCGCCACATTTGCGATCACATCGCCGGCGCCTCCGCCGGTGGTGATGTTCATGCCGTTGCCGCTGACCTCGGCGTCCTGCGGCCGAACATTGTTGCTCAGCAACCGGCCCTCAGCGGTCACGATAGTACGTCCGCTCCCCTGATTGCTGATCGCGATGGCGGTCGCGCCCGAGGTCACGGCGCCGCGCGTGGTGACGACGATATCCTTCGCCGAAGCGCTATTGCCGAGCGTGATACCCTGCCGACCGGTCACGTCGAGCGTGCCGTTGACCGTGATGCTCGTCGAGCCGGTGCCGAAATTGTTGACGTTGATACCACCGCCGACACCGCCGACATTGTTTGCCTCGATGACGACGTCGCTGCCCGCGCCCTGCACACTGTGAAAGCCGACGATCGCGAAGCCCTCGCTGCCGGTCGCGCTCGCCGTGCCCGTCGAGGTGATGCGGATCGCGCCGCTGCCGCCCCGGTTCTCGACCCCGATGCCCGAGTTGCCGCCTGCGGCATTGTTCGAGAGGACGTCGATGTCGCCATTGCTGCCGGGCAGCGCGACGACGGTGATGCCGGTGGTCGCACCCGTCACCGTGCCCGTCGCCTCGACCAGCACCCCGCCGGTGCCCGCGTTGTTGGTGATGATCCCCGCGCGTCCGCCGCCAGTCACGTCGCCCGCGGTGCGGATTTCGATGCGCGAGGCGCCGCCGCCATTGCCGACCGCAATCCCGTCGCGTCCGCGGCCGATGATGGTCGAGGCATTGGCATCGTTATAAGTGAGCGATCCAGGACCGGAAATGACGAGGCCGTTGCCAGGGCTGTCGATCTCAAAACCGGGCGCGGTGGTAACGGTAATCGTCCCGCCGTTTCCGACGCTCTGCTCGTTGGTATTCTCACCCGAACAGACCGCGGTGCCGCCCGGCTGGACGACGCATTCGGCCCATGCGGGCGACGCGTTCAACGCCGCGAAGCCCGCGGTGGCGGACAGGAGCGCGGCGCGCATCTGGGTGCGCCGGCGAACGGCGGAGAAATTGGTGATGGTCATCGGACGGAAACCCCAAGGCTGAAAGTCAGGACTGACCGGTCTTGGGGTTCATGTGAAATCCCGTCCGATCGGGAAATCCTCTGCCGCGTCGCGTCGCCGAGGACCAAGTTGCAACTTGTTGCAACGCGCGGAGACTTGTTGCGACGCCGCCGTCACCGACCCGCGATCGCGCCAGAACGCTGCGAGCGCCTCGCCGCCCAGCGCAAGAAATGTCAAAACCAGTTGCAAGTCGCGCTAAAGCCAAGGCCGGCCCGGTGGCCTAATCCTGATCGCAATGGAGGCTCACAATAGCCCCGATGCACAAGGGAGTAAGGACAATGGCACGCATCGCACTGACGCGCACCCTGATGGCGGCGCTCGCGGTTTCGACATCGACATTCGCAATGGCGCAGGACGCGCCGCCCGCCGAAGAGACGGCGAGCGACGGCGATATCGTCGTCACCGCGCAGCGACGCGAGCAATCGTTGCTCGACGTACCGCTCGCGGTCACCGCGCTTGGCGGCGACACGCTCGCCGACCGCGGGATCACCAATTCGGCGCAGCTCGGCAGCGCGGTTCCCAATCTCCAGATCAACAGCCCCTATGGCAATACGCAGCCGAACTTCTCGCTACGCGGGATCGGGGTCGCGAACGAATATAACAGCAACCAGGCCTCGCCCGTCGGCGTCTATCTCGACGACGTCTATCTGGCGCCGCGCACCAGCCACGGCATGGGCCTGTTCGACCTCGACCGCATCGAGGTGCTGCGCGGGCCGCAGGGGACTCTGTTCGGGCGCAATACCACCGGCGGCGCGATCAACTTCATCACCAAAAAGCCCAACCTGTCGGGCACCAACGGTTATCTGCAGGTCGGCTACGCCAATTTCGACACCTTCACCGCACAGGGCGCCGCCGAGGCGACGCTGGCCGAGGATGTCGCCGGACTGCGGCTCGCGGTTAACTACGCCAAGGGCGACGGGCAGATCAGGAATGTCTTCCCCGGCGGGCGCGATGCCGCCTCGGTCGACACGCTGCAGGGTCGCGCATCGCTGCGCGTCAAACCCACCGAGACGCTGGACATCGTGCTGCGCGCCTATGCCGGCCGCGACCGCGGCACGCAGGCCGCCGTGCATGGACTCCAGCCCTTCCGCGCCGGGCTCGGCTTCTTCCAGACCAACGAGAACCGCATCGGCGACAACAACACCGACGCCTGGGGCTTCTCGGCGAATATCGCGCTCGAACTCAGCGACACGCTAAGCCTGACCTCGATTACCAGCTACGACGGCGGCAAGCAGGATCTGCAGCAAGCGGCCGACGGATCGCCGCTCGACATCCTCGACATCAACTGGCGCTCGCGTTACCGGCAGTTCAGCCAGGAACTGCGCGCCAACTATGAAGGCGACGGGATCAATTTCGTCGGCGGTCTCTTCTACGGCTGGGACCGCAATATCACCGACAACACGTTTAACCTGCCGTTGCCCCCGGCGGGCGGCTTCTTCCAGCATTATCGGCAGGTCCGCAAAAGCTACGCCGTGTTCGGCCAGGCCGACATCGACCTCGCCGACCGCCTCGTACTGACGGTTGGCGCGCGCTATACCAAGGACAAGTCGCGCTACGACGACGCCTTCGCTTACCTGTTCGTCGGCGGGGTCGATGATCCGCAGACCCCGATCGCGACGACCGTCCCCTGTGCCGGCGTCGCGGGCACTTGCGCCTATGATCCTGATGCGCGCTTCGCGCTCGCCGACACGAACAATGCGCTGACCGGCCGTATCGCGCTCAGCTACAGCTTCGACGACGGCCCGCTGGTCTATGCGAGCTATAACCGCGGCTATCGCGCGGGTGCGGTCAATGGCGGCGGCTACACCTCGTCGGCGGGGATCGGCTATATCGAACCCGAGCGCGTCAACGCTTATGAAATCGGGATCAAGGGCCGCGCCGGCGGCCGCCTGCTGACCTACGCCGCCTCGGCCTTCTATTATGATTATTCGAACCAGCAGCTGCAGGACACGCGCGCCGGCCCGGTCTCCTTCCTCGTCAACGCTCCGTCGTCGGAGGTCTATGGCTTCGAGGTCGAAACGACGCTGCGTCCGGTCGATGGCTTCCGCATTGATGCGTCGCTCGGCTGGCTGCACTCGAAATATAAGGAGCTGACGCTGCAGGGTGCGGACCTGTCGGGCAATGAGTTGCCCTTCGCGCCCAAGCTCACCGCGCAGCTCGGCGTCGAATGGGACGTCGTGGAGGTCGCGGGCGGCACGATCACCTTCGCGCCGAATATCGCCTATTCGAGCCGCCAATATTTCTCGCCCTTCAACGAAATCGACGCGCCGGGCACGTCGCAGGTGAACAGCGAACTCCAGCAAGGCGCGAATGCCAAGGTCAATGCATCGCTCAGCTGGAGCAGCGACGCGCTGACGATCCGCGCTTTCGCGAACAACATCTTCGAGCGCAAGACCTATGGCTATGGCCTCGACCTGCGCGGCGCGGGCTTCCCCTATAACTTCCTCGTGCCGAGCGCGCCGCGCACTTACGGCGTCAGCCTCCGCTACAGCTTCTGACGATGACCGATCTCAAGGACCCCGATCTTTACGTCGGCGGCATGCCCTATGCCGAGCTCGCGGCGTTGCGCGAAGCGGGCTCGGTCCACTGGAACCCTGAAAGCGACGGTGCCGGGTTCTGGGCGGTGCTGGGGTTCGACGATATCGTCACAGTGTCGCGGCAAGCCGATCTCTTTTCTTCGGCGCACGAGAATGGCGGGCACCGCATCTTCAACGAGAATGAGGTCGGGCTGACCGGCGCCGGGGAATCCGCGATCGGCATCCCCTTCATCTCGCGCGACCCGCCGACGCACACGCAGTATCGCAAGTTCGTGATGCCCGCGCTGTCGCCGGGGCGGCTCGAAGGGATCGAGGCGCGGATCGCCGAACGGGTCGAGCGATTGTTCGCCGAGGTACCGCTGGGTGAGGCCATCGACATATTGCCGCTCCTCACCGTGCCGCTGCCGCTGCTCACGCTCGCCGAGTTGCTCGGGGTGCCCGCCGAGACCTGGCACGACCTCCACCGCTGGACCGACGCCTTCGTCGGCGAGGACGACCCCGATTTCCGCCAGTCGCCCGAAGCCATGCAGGCGGTGATGGGCGAGTTTATCGGGTTCGCCACCGCCTTGTTCGACGAACGCCGCGCCAACCCCGGCCCCGACATCGCATCGCTGCTGGCAAATACCGAAATCCACGGCGAACCCGTCCCGCTCGGCGACTTCGTCGGCAACCTGATCCTCGCGCTCGTCGGCGGCAACGAAACGACGCGCAATTCGATCAACCACAGCCTGATCGCTTTTGCCAACAACCCCGATCAGTGGGATGCGATCCGCGCCGACCCCGCGTTGCTGCCGAATGCGGTCAAGGAAATGGTCCGCTACGCGAGTCCGGTCATCCACATGCGCCGCACCGCGACGCGCGATACCGAGCTTGGCGGGCAGGCGATCCGCAAGGGCGAAAAGGTCGTCGTCTTCTACCCCAGCGGCAATCGCGATCCGTCGATCTTCGCCGATCCAGACGCCTTCGACATCACACGCCCGATCCGCCAGCATCTCGCGTTCGGCGCGGGCACGCACGTCTGTGTCGGCTCGCGGCTGGCTGAGATGCAATTGCGACTCGCCTTTGCCACGATGGCGCGCCATGTTCGGCGGATAGAGATCATCGGAGAGCCGAGCCGGGTGCGATCGAACTTCATCAACGGCTTCAAGCGGCTCGAGGTCAGGCTGACAGCGTGAAACACGAGAGCGTCTGGGACAACAAGGACATCATCTGCGACGTTCTCGGCCGCGCGCCAGATGTCGAGATGGGGTCGATCGGCGATGGCTGGTCGCTGTGCCGCTGGCGCCAATTTGTCGGCAGCTACACCCTGCCCGCACTGCCGCAGCCGATCTTTACCGTGCATGTCGCGGGCAAGCCGCAGGTCAAGACATGGGATCGCGACGGCTGGACCACCTCGAGTTCGATCCCAGGCTGCGCGACGATCGTTCCCGCGGGCATGCCGACCGGCTGGCTGGTCGACGGCGAACTTGACGTCGTGACGCTGTCGATGTCTTCCGATGTCCTCGCCGGGCAACCCTATGCCGACCAGTTCAACAAGCTGCGCTTCGCCTTCGCCGACCCGCTCGGGGTCGCGCTGACGCGCCAGATCCTTTCCGAACTTTATGCGCCGCAGGCGGACGAGCGCACCGCCTATGTCGCGGCGATGGTGAATGCGCTCAAGGCGCACATCCTCTCGGGCCCGCCCGCACACGGCAACCCGACCGAGATTCCGGTGTCCGATTTCTCGGCCTATCGGCTCCACAAGATCATGAACGCGGTGCTCGCAAACCCGGCCGAGGAGCATAGCCTTGAGGCGATGGCGGCCGTCGCGGGGGTCACGCCGTCGCACTTCTGCCGCCTGTTCAAGAAGGCAACGGGCATCTCACCGCACCAATATGTGATGAAGGCGCGGCTCGACCGTGCGCAAGAGATGCTCGTCCAGACCGACCTCAGCCTCGCCGCCCTGTCGGAGGCGACCGGCTTCACCAGCCAGAGCCATTTCAGCCGGGCCTTTCGCGCCTGGTTCGGCATGGCGCCCAGCGACTATCGCCAGCAGGAAGCGCGGCGACTCGACTAGACGGAGATGATGATGACACAGGCGCAAGCGGCCGTGGTGCGCGAACCCGGCGGCCCCTTCTCGATCGAAGCCATCGAGGTCGAAGCACCCCGCGCGGGCGAGGTCCGCGTCCGCATTGCAGGCGTCGGCCTGTGTCACACCGACCTGATCTTCCGCGACCAGTTCGCGCCCTTCGCATTGCCCGGCGTCCTCGGCCATGAAGGCGCGGGCGTGATCGAGGCGGTCGGCGAAGGCGTCGAGAGCCTTGCCGTCGGCGACGAGGTTGTCGTCGGCTTTTCAAGCTGCGGCGCCTGTCCGCGCTGCGCCGAACATCTGCCGAGCTATTGCCAGAGCTTCGTGCCGCTCAACTATGCCGGCATGCGGCTCGACGATGGATCGACCGCCTATGCAAAGGGCGAGGAACGGGTGACCTCGCACTTCTTCGGCCAGTCGTCCTTCTCGGCGCTCACCATCACCCGCGCGCGCAATGTGGTGAAGGTCGACACGTCGAAGGTTGCACTCGAACTGCTCGGGCCGCTCGGCTGCGGTTTCCAGACCGGCGCGGGCGGGGTGATGAACTCGCTCGCCTGCCCCGCGGGATCGAGCATCGCGATATTCGGCGGCGGCCCGGTCGGCCTTGCCGCGGTGATGGGGGCGGTGATCCAGGGCTGTTCTACGATCATCCTCGTCGAGCCGATCGCGGCACGGCGCGCCATCGCGCAGGATCTTGGCGCAACGCATGTCATCGACCCGACCGAAGCGGGCGATCTTGTCGAAACCTTGCGCGCGATCGTCCCCGCCGGGCTCGACTTCGCCTTCGACACCAGCGGCGTCGTTCCCGTCATCGAAGCCGGCCTCGCCGCGCTCGGCAGCCATGGCGCGATCGGCCTCGTCGGTGTGCCGTCGAAGGCCGACGCCGCGATCAGCGTCAATATCGCCGCGCTGATGACCCCCGGCCACCGCATCATCGGGATCATCGAGGGCGACAGCGACCCGCAGACCTTCATCCCCGAGCTGATCGCGCATCATGCAGCGGGGCGCTTTCCCTTCGACCGACTGATCAAGACCTTCCCGCTGGCCGAGATCAACGAGGCGCTCGCGGCGCAAGCGCGCGGCGAGTGCATCAAGGTCGTGCTGATTCCCTGAAGGAGACCCGATATGGATTTCGACCGCGACTATGCGATGCTGATCGGTGGCAAGCTCGAAGCCGGCGGCGCCCGCTTCGACGTCATCAACCCCGCAACCGAACAGGTGATCGGCAATGCGCCCGACGCGAGCGCCGGCGACCTCGACCGCGCCATCGACGCCGCGCGCGCTGCGTTCCCCGGCTGGGCCGCGACGCCGATCGCCGAACGCAAGGCAGCGCTCAACGCGATGGGACAGGCGGTGCTCGCGAACATCGACGCGTTCAAGCGCCTGCTCACCGCCGAACAGGGCAAGCCGCACAGTGAGGCGGAGGGCGAGATCATGGGCGCGGGCTACTGGCTGATGGGCGCGGCGTCGCTCGACCTGCCGGTGACGGTCAACGAAGACAGCGACGAGCGCTACAGCGAGACGCGCCATGTCCCGCTAGGTGTCGTCGGCGCGATCGCGCCGTGGAATTTCCCGATGATCCTCGCGATGTTCAAGGTCGGGCCGGCCTTGCTCGCGGGCAATGTGATGGTCCTCAAGCCCTCGCCCTTCACCCCGCTCGCGACGCTGAAATTCGGCGAACTGGTCAAGGACATCCTGCCCCCCGGCGTGCTCAACATCGTCACCGGCGGCGACGCGCTCGGCCCGTGGATGACGAGCCATCCGGGCTTCGACAAGATCAGCTTCACCGGCTCGACCGCGACCGGGCGCCGCGTGATGGAATCGGCGGCGCCGACACTCAAGCGCGTGACGCTCGAACTCGGCGGAAACGACGCCGCGATCGTCATGCCCGACATCGACGTCGAAAAGGTCGCCGAGGAGTTGTTCTGGGCGGCGTTCCGTAACAATGGCCAGATCTGCATCGCGACCAAGCGCATGTATGTACACAAGGATATCTACGAACCGCTCCGCGATGCGCTCGTTGCCTATGCGAAGACGGTGAAGGTCGGCGACGGGTCCGAACAGGGCACCCAGATCGGCCCGATCAACAACGAACCGCAATACCGCCGCGTGCTCGACCTGATCGCGGACGCGAAGGACAAGGGCTATACATTTCTTGTTGGCGGCGAGGCGGCCGAGGTGCCCGGCTATTTCATCCCGGTTACCATCCTCGACAACCCCCCGGAGGACAGCCGGATCGTCCAGGAAGAGCAGTTCGGCCCGGTGCTGCCGCTGATCAAATTCGACGATTATGATGATGTCGTCGCGCGCGCCAATGCGAGTGATTACGGCCTCGGCGGATCGGTGTGGGGCCATGACGAGGACAAGGCGTTCGCCATCGCCCAGCGCATCGCCAGCGGTACCGTGTGGGTCAACGAGACCCAGCATCTGTCGCCGACCGCAGCGTTCGGCGGTATGAAACAGTCGGGGGTCGGCGTCGAGGGTGGGCTGGAGGGTCTGCTCGAATATACCAACGCCCAGACGATCGTCCGGCGAAAATCCCGCAGCGTTCCGGCATAAACACTAATCAGGGCGTCGAAGCAGCGCACGGAGTATCCCATGCTCGCGTCAGCAGGCACCTTCGTTCGCGACAGCCCGTTTGGGCAGTCTTGGCCGCAGCCTCATGATTGCGACTTCCTGCACCCGAAATAGAATTTCGCAGATCTCCCGCCGCTGCTTACCAAGACAAGCTGCATCCACGGGGGGGCGCCATGGAGTTCATGCCCCGGCCCCCTCATCCAGGATATGGGCATAAAGCGCGGGATCGACATTGGATCCCGACACAACGACCGCAACCGGCAAGTCGGACATCGGCGCGCGGCCGTGCAGCAGTGCCGCAAGCGCAACCGCCCCGCCTGGTTCCATGACGAGCTTCAATTCCTCGAAGCCGTAGCGCATCGTCGCCTTCACCTCGTCATCGCTCACGCTGAGCCCGCCAGAAAGCAGGCGGCGATTGACCGGGAATGTCAGGCAGCCCGGCGTCGGAGCGAGCAATGCGTCGCAGATCGATGCAGCTCCCGTCGCCACCGTTTCGCGGCGCCCGCTGTCGAGCGATCGTGCCGTGTCGTCGAAGGCGCAAGGCTCGACACTGAACATCTGGAGATCGGGCAGCGCGTCCTTCATGGCCGTGGCGATTCCCGCCACCAGCCCGCCGCCACCACAGGCGACGAGCACCTGTGACAGTTCCGCTCCGGCCTGCCGCGACTGCTCGACCAGTTCGAGGCCGATCGTGCCCTGCCCCGCCATGACGAACGGATCGTCGTAAGACGGCACCAGAACGGCTCCGCGTTCGATCGAGAGCGCGGTGGCGATGTCCTCCCGGGATTCGGTGGTACGATCATAGAAGATGATCTCGGCCCCGAACGCCCTGGTGTTCCTGACCTTGATGGCCGGAGCATCCGACGGCATCACGATCGAGGCCCCGATTCCCAGAAGCCGGGCGGCCGCAGCCACGCCCTGGGCATGGTTGCCCGAAGACCAGGCGACAACGCCGGCCGCTCGTTCTTCGCCGGTCAAACGCGCCAAACGATTATAGGCCCCGCGAAACTTGAATGAGCCGGTATATTGCGCGCCCTCGAACTTCACGAGGACACGGCGTCCGGCGCGCTCGTTCAGCGACGGAAATTCCAGCAAGGGCGTGCGCACCACCTTGCCCGCGATCAGCAGAGCCGCCGCGCGGACATCTGCGGCGGAAATGGCAAGCTGGCGATCGGTCATATCCTGTCTCTACCAGCCGTTGATCCGGGGCCAGATCGCGGTCAACTGACCGTCGCCGTCCAGCACATGATAGCGATCATATTGCGCCCCGGTCGCGCATGCATGGTTCGGCAGGATTCGGAGCTGCGCACCGACCGGAAGGTCGGGTAATACGGCCGTCGATCCCGGACGCAGGGCGATGACGCCATGCTCCTGATTGGCCTCGACCATGATCAGGTCGTCAAAGACGCGCCCGGCGAAGTCGCACACCAGACCATAGCCCTGGTCGATAGCCTGGCCTGACGTCCCGCGGTCGCGCGACATCGCCATCCAACCAGCATCGACAAGAATCCGGCCCTTCGCAGGTTGATGTCCGATCACGCTGCAGAGCACCGACAAAGCGATGTCGTCGATGCCGACCGAGCCGACGCCGGCCTGATAAAGATCGCCGAACATGAACACGCCGGCCCGCACTTCGGTCACGCCAGCGAGATCGCGGGCGAAACGCGCGGTCGGCGTCGAGCCGACACTGACCACCGGGCAAGGCAGGCCGACAGCGCGCAAGATATCGGCGGCGGAAACCGCCGCGAAGCGCTCGGCTTCCGCCGCGGCCGCGAGCGTATCGGGGTCATCGAGGGCATAGCTGCCGCCCGCATGGATGAGGACGCCGCGCAATTCGGCGCCATCCGCCAGCGCGCGCGCGATTTCGACGAGCGTCGCGGCGTCGCCGGGCGCAACGCCCGATCGGTGGCCGTCGCCGTCGATCTCGATCAGCGCGGGAATCCGGTCTCCGCTGGCGCGCGCATGGCGGACGACAGCCTCCGCCTGGTCGATGCTGTCCAGAATGACCGCCAGATCCACTCCCCTGCCGCGGATCGCCGCGACACGCCCAAGCTTGGCCGGCACGATCCCGACGCCATAGATCATGTCCGTCACGCCGCCTTCGGCGAAATATTCGGCCTCACGCAGCGTCGAGACCATCGCGGGTCCCGTCGATGACGTCATCGCGACCCGCGCGACGTCGCGCGATTTGGCGGTCTTCAGATGCGGACGGAAGGCCACCCCCAGCCGCGCGAGATGGTCCTGCATCCCGGCAACATTGCGCCGCAGCTTCGCTTCGTCGAGAAGGAGGCAGGGTGTCTGCAAGTCCTGAAGTGTCATGATATCCTGCACCTGAATGTGTCGCCGTCGATGGCTATCGGCGCCCCTCGCCCGGCCGGATGATTCCGACATTTTTTTCGATGCTGATCGTCGTTCCGAACGGCGCCGACAGCCGCTGCAGCCGCTCGAGGATCGCCTGTGCCCGCGCGGGCGATGCCATTGCAGGAACGCCCTTGCCCGCGCCGCGCACGTCGACGCCCAGATCGATCGGGTAAAGCCTGATTTCGACGACCTGCCCGCCGACGTAGCGGCTGGTCGCGATCACCGATTCATACAGATTAGGGTCCGAGAAAGATCGCGTGTTGCGGGCTTGCAACAATTCGGGAACCGTCGCCGCGCCGGGCGCGACGCCATATTGCTGGAACATGTCGTCGGGAATTTCGTCGAGCGAATTGTTCATCATCGCAAAATTGCCGAGCGAATAGAAGATGGGCCGCCCCTTGTAGATTTCGATGCCGCGAAGCTGATGCGGGCCGTGGCCCATATAGACGTCGGCGCCCGCGTCGATCACATCATGCGCAAGCTGGATCGCGAAATCCGCCGGTTCCTGCGAAGCGTTCGAAGGTTCGTGATTGTGGACCGAGAAGATGACGAAATTGCCGTTCTGCTTCGCCTGCCGGACCGACAGAAAATTCTCGTCGACGTCGCGCTGGTTGACGCGATAGCTGAAGGCCAGCTTTCCTTCACGCACCGGCCCGGCCTTGTAGTGGCTGCCCATCAACATGACGCCGTCGTCCTTGCGCCCGTCACTGCGCAGTTCGGAGCGCGCGGCGAGGCCCGCCAGCATCTCCAGTTCGCCGGCCGACACGACCGTCGAGCGGCGCGTGCGCAGGCTGTTGACCCCGGGTCTGCCGGGAACGCTGCCGACCGGATTGGCGGCGACCGACATCGGCGTGAAGGTCGAAGTGGCCGAGACGATGGCGACACGGCCCTTGGCAGTGTCGAGGTAGCGCGGTGCGCGCGCTGCCGCCATCGTCTTGCCAGTTCCGCCCCAGACCAGCTTCGCCGCGGTCAGATGGCGCCCAGTCTCGTCCATCCCCTCGACGCCCCAGTCGGTGGCGTGATTGTTGGCATGGCTGACGATGGTGAAGCCCATGGCGCGCACATCGGCGGGAACGCCGGGATCGGCGTGCATCCAGGTGCCGCCCGATTCCGCCTGCGGCACCGCCTTGGTATCGGTCAGGTCGATGACGCTCGTCTCGAAATTACCGAAGGTGACGTCGGCACCGCGCAGCAGGCGCAGCAGATCGGGGCTCCGCGCTTCGATCGTCGGCAGCATCGGGCGCAGGTAGATGAGGTCTCCCGCACCCGCGATGGTGAAGCCGTCGGCGATCGGCACTGTCGGCACCGGCGCCGTTTCGAGCTTTTCCTGCGCCGACAGCGTCAGCGCGAGCGCGAGAGCGAACCCGGCCGCGACCGTCCCGGCGATCCGCGAGGCGCGGAGGTAGCGCGGCCGGGTGCCCATTATTGGACGCCTGCGGTGGCGAGCAGGATGCCGAGACCGACGGTGGCGCCGTGCAGGCTCTTGGTCTTTTCGACGTCGATCCATTCATCGAGCGAGTGCGCACGGCCGCCCTGTCCGCCCGACCCGATCGTCACCGCCGGGATGCCGAGGCTCATCGGAATGTTCGAGTCGGTCGAGGAGAAGGAGGGTCGCGGTTCCAGCCCCTTGGCGCGGATGATCGCATCCGCATTGCGGACGATCTGCTGCGTCGCGGCGGTCTCGCCCGCCGGACGGTCGCCGATCAGCTTGACGTCGGCGGTAACCGGTCCTTCCTTGACCGACCGAGCTGCATTCTCGCCGTCGACGCTGTTCTTGACGACGGCAAGGAACGCCTGTTCGAGCTTGGCGAGTTCGGCGGGGTTTTCCGACCGCATATCGAATTCCATGAACACTTCGTTCGGGATCGAATTGACCGAGGTGCCGCCGCCGGTGACGCTGGCGGCATAGGTGGTCTTGGGCTTGGCCGGAACGGGGATCTTGTAGAAGTCGACCACGGTCTGGCTCATCGCCGCCATCGGGTTGACCAGTCCGAACGCGCCATAGCTGTGCCCGCCCGGCCCCTTGTAGGTGATACGATAGCGCCGCGATCCGACCCCGCCGTTGACGACCCGCGATGCATCGGTCCCGTCCATCGAGAAGAAGGCCTTCACCCGGTCCTTATACTTGCCCTTGGTCAGCAGGTAGCGGACGCCGCGCAGGTCGCCCGGCCCTTCCTCGCCGACATTGCCGACGAAGACGATGTCCTGCTTCACCTTGATCCCGCTTTCCTTCATCGCGCGCGCATAGGCGAGCAGCACGGCCAGGCTGCGCGTGTCGTCGCCGATGCCGGGGGCATAGAGGCGCGTCCCGTCGCGGCGAACCTTGATCGGCGTGCCCTCGGGAAAGACGGTGTCGAGATGCGCGGCGATCATCACCGCCGGGCCGCCGGCGGGACCGGTGCCGCGATAGACGCCCATCGCATTGCCCTCTTCGTCGATCTCGACGTCCTGGAGTCCCGCGTCCTTCAGCATTTCGGCATAGGCGGCGGCGCGCGCGGCCTCCTTGAACGGCGGCGCCGGAATTTCCGTAAGCTTGATGATCTCTTCGATCATCCGGTCATGGTCGCGGTCGAGGATCTTGATCGCTGATTCATACCCCTTGGTCTTCAGCACGGCCTCGGGCTTCGCCTTGGGGGCGGCCTGCGCGGGGGAGGCTGCCATCAGGGCCGCGCCCAGGGTCAGCAACACCATGTTACGCATAAAAATTCCTTTCGCGAATTGGAGAAAAGCCATTCAGACTTTGGAGACCGGGGTGGTCTCGATTTCAAGCGCCAATGCGGCCGGTTCGGGTTCCTCTTCAACGCCGAGGACGCCCTCCCAGCGCGCGACCGCGGTGCAGGCCACCGCGTTGCCGACGACATTGGTCGCGGTGCGGCCCATGTCGAGAAAATGATCGATCGCGAGGATGAGCAACAATCCGGCTTCGGGCAGGTTCACGAACGACAATGTCGCCGCCACGACGACCAGACTGGCGCGCGGCACACCCGCCACACCCTTTGATGTCACCATCAGGATCAGCAGCACCGTGAACTGCTGCCACAAATCCATCTCGACGCCATAGGCCTGGGCGATGAACATGATTGCAAAGGCCATGTACATCATCGACCCGTCGAGATTGAACGAATAGCCGAGCGGCAACACGAAGCTGGAAATCCGCCGCGGCACGCCGCCCCTGTCGAGGGCCTCGAGCGTGCGCGGAAAGGCGGCTTCCGACGAAGCGGTCGAAAAGGCGAGCAGAATTGGCTCACGAATGTTGCGCAGCAGCACGATCGGGTTTGCGCGCAGCAATATCCATGCGGCGGAAAGAAGGACAACCCACAGGAGGGCCAGCCCCAGATAGAAGACACCAATGAAGTAACCGAAGGTCACGACGATGCCGACGCCGCGCTCGATCACCGCGGCGGCAACCGCCGCGAAGACGGCGATCGGAGCGACGCGCATGACATATTCGGTGATCTTGAGCATCACCGCGACCATTTCCTCGACCAGCCCCGCAAGCCGTTGGCCGCCACTGCCAAGGCTGGTAATACCGACGCCGACGAACAGCGACAGGACGACGATCTGCAATATCTCGTTGTTCGCCATCGCGTCGAACATCGATGTCGGCACCAGATGGGTGACGAATTTGGCGATGCTGAAATCAGCGGTGGCGAGGCTGGTCGATCCGGTCGCGGTAGGCAAATCGAGTTCGAGGCCGACGCCCGGCTTGAAGATGTTGACAAGCAGCAGGCCGAGCAGGAGCGAAATGAAACTCGCGCCGATGAACCAAGCCAGCGCCCGCCCCCCGATCCGCCCGAGCGCCGAGGTATCGGCCATATGGATGATCCCCGACACCAGAGTGGCGAACACCAGCGGTGCGATGATCATCTTGATCAACCGCAGGAACAACGTGCTGACGACAGAGAAATGGCCGGCGATCGTCACAAGCCGCTCCTGCGTCGCCGCGGTGCCGTCCGTCATTGCGGCGTTGATCGCCCAGCCGACCAGCAACCCGAGCGCGAGGCCGATAAAGATGTAAAGCGTCAGGCGCTTTGCCACGTCGATTCTCCATGACGGGAGTGAAGTTTACCGCTTTACCGGATGCGGGTCGGCGCAAGGTTCGGACGCAACCGCATTGTGCGGGCAGCAGGCGGCCGGACGCGACCGGCCCGCAATAGGGACGCCACGACCACCTGTACTCGACCACCCTGTTGGGTAGGGTTATTCCCAGACCAGCTTCTGCGCGTATTGGCTAATGCCCGTATTGCTATGTGCAATGTTCGGCGCGTAATCGAGCTTCCATGCGAATTTGGCGCCCAGTTCATGCGCCACCTTGCGGCCATAGGCATGGAAGAATTCGCCGCGCGCCAGCCGGTGGACGCCCTGCGTCATCGCTTCAGGCGTCCGCGAAAGCTGGTGATGATTGGGATCGGTGTCCGCTGTGCCGAGCAGGATCGTCAACGGTTTTTCCAGTGTCGCTTTCAATCCGGCGGCGTCGGTCGGTGCACCCTTCAGACCATAGGGATATTGGATCGCCAGATCGGGCATCGTGTACCAGCCGGCGTTGGCGGCGACCGCCCGGCTGTAGCGGGCGTCGGGCCACAGTTCGACGAAACGATGCACGAACTGCCCCCCTGCCGAGTGGCCATAGATCGCATATCGGGGCACCTTGGTGCCCGTCGCCTGGCGAACAGCATCGAACATCGGTTCGATCGACGCGAACGACCATTGTTCGCGCGGCCGCGGATTGCCGGCTTCGTCGACGATATGCCCGACATTATAGGTTAGCGAGGTCGGGAAATCCTCCTTCGAATATTCGGGAGTCAGGACGATATACTGCCCCTCGTTGGCGTAGGGGATCCACGCGTCGCGGTAACCGTCGGCATTGCGCCCGGCACCATGGATGACGAACAGGATGCGCGTGGTCTCGGTCACCTTGTCGGGCAGGTAATAATGGACGCGGAGCGGCTTTCCGGCCCAGCCGGAAAAAAGGAAGCTCCCCGCACCGGGTTTGAGGTCCGGCAAGGCCGGCGCCTTGTCCTTCGCCGCCTTGGCGGGGGCCGCCGCCCGGGCCAGGGCGGTGGAGCCGATGGTCCCTCCCGCCACGGCCAGGACCAGCATCGCCAGACCGATGGCTCGCGCCGACGCCTTCCGCCGGCGCATCAGAACTTCACCTCGATCGACGCGAAGCCCGAGCGTCCGACAACACCATAGTCGAGGATATAGCCATTGTCGTCAAAGGGCGTCGCACCTTCGGGCACATTCGGCCCGGTCTTGTCGAACAGGTTGGTGATGCCAACCGACAGGCGCCACTTGCCGCCACCGAATTCGGGCCGGATGCTCGCCCCGATGTCGTGCCGCCAATAGGCGCCATAATAGAGGTATAGCGGATTGGCGAACCCGGCCGCTTCGGCCGCCGCCACACGATCGTTCGACGACACCATCGGGCCGATGTAACGCACGCGCCAGTCGATGTTCCACAGCTTGTTCGTGTACCCGATCCGGGCGCGGACAACGTCGGTCGGCGAGGAAATCTGCCCCCTGGTATTGGAAATTTCGGTGCCGTTGATCCCCTGATACTGGGTTTCCTTCTTGATCACATGCGTCCAGTTGAAATCGAAACGCAGGTCGCCGGCGACACCGACCCCTTCCAGCGGCAGCCGATAGGCGAACGACGTATCGATGCCCGACGTCGAGATGCGATCGAGGTTCTGCGGCACCTGGTTGATCTGCAGGATCTGGCCGTCGGCCCCGCGGATCACCGACTGGCAGAACTCGTTGCCGGCGAAATTCGTCGCGTCCGAATAGCACTGACGCAGCAAAATCTCGTTATCCAGCGCCGAGATCGCATTGGTCACCTTGATGTTGTAATAATCGACCGACAGGTTGAGCCCCGGCAGCGCGCGCGGCGAGATCACCGTGCCCAGCGTGAAGGTCGTGCCTTTTTCCTCACGCAGAGCCAGGCTGCCCATATTGGGCGACTGGATCGAGGTGGAGGACTGGGTGAACACGCCGTTCGAGGCGATCGTCGCCGCGATGCCCGGGTTCAGGCGGCAATTGCCGGCAACCGTGCCGGCGGTCGTTGCCGTGATGCCCGAACAGATGTCGACCACCGTGTCGGTGTCGTCGCGCGGCGGCGAATAAAGTTCGGGAAGGCTGGGCGCGCGCTGCGCCGTGCCATATTGGGTACGGAAACGCAGCCCTTCCACGGGCATCCAGTCGGCGCCTGCATGATAGCTGTACACCGTGCCGACGTTCTTCTGGCTATAGTCGGACACGCGGCCCGCGAAATCGACCTTCAGTTCCTCGAAGAACGGCTTGCCGCTGAGCAGCGGGACCGAAAGTTCGGCAAAGGCTTCCTTGACGTTGAAGCTGCCGCTGAAGCTCGGAACCGCCGCAACGTTCGAGATGACCGCAAGCGTCTGCGCATCGCTGCCCGACGTGCCCTTTTCACGGCGATATTCACCGCCGAGCGCAAGCTGCACCTTGCCCGCCGGAAGCTCGAAGATCGAACCGGTGGCAAAGGCCTGGAACACGTCCTGACGCAGCTTGGTGTAGAATGTCGAATCATGGCGGATGTAATTCGCCGCCTCCGGCGTGATCGTCCCGACGCCGAAGATGTTGATCGGAACGCAGCCGGCAGCGCGCGCGGTGGCATCGCGACACTGGATCACGCCGCTCGCCAGACGCTCGGCATCGAGTGCATATTTCAGATTCTGCAGGTTGATATTGTTCAGTCGCGTCTGGACCTGGTCGAAGGTGCCATAGGAATAGGTCGCGTCATAGGTCCAGTCGCCGCCCAGCTTGCCGCGGACGCCGCCCCAGACGCGCAGCGTGTCGCGATCGCTGATCGTGTCGCGATTGCCCAGTTCGTCGAAGCGCCGCCGCCAATCGATGCCGCTGGCCGGAGCGCCGGCGCGGATTTCGGTCGGAACAAAGGGATTGTCGCGCGAGATGCGCCCGATCGCGAAGGTCGGCAGGCCCGGAAGCGGAACGCCGATCTCGTCGCGAAGGAACACCGTGCTCGAATCGCGATAGCCATAGGGCGCGCGGGTGTAGAAGGTGTCGAGGTCGGAGAATTGCACCTCGACATAGGGGACGAACGCCTCCGACACTTCGAAACTCGCTTTGCCGGCCAGCGCCATCACGGTGCGCGGCAGGCGCAGCGTGTCATCGAAGCGATCGTTATAGCCGTCGCGATTGGTCACAAATCCCGTGCGCAACGTGCCGGCGTCGTCATAGAAAAAGGCGCCGCCGCGAAAGCGTCCGCCCGGCGTATCGGTGCTCAGCGCGGGGTCGCTGATCGTGTTGGTGCCCGAAGCGAAAGTCCAGTTCTTGGTCGCGCGGGCAAGGCGGTCGCGCGCGAGCAGGCCGCCATCGTCGTCCCAGCTGCCGCTGATCGCGAAATAGCCACGGCCGTCTGCGAATTTGGCGCCGAAAGTGGCAGCAACCATCGCCTCCTCAGCCCCGCCGCCGCCGGTCAGTGCAGACCCGATGCGACCGCGCAGACGCAGGCCTTCGAGCTTGGATTCAGTGATGACGTTGACGACGCCCGCGATCGCGTCCGATCCATAGACCGCCGATGCGGCGCCGGTGATGACATCGACGCGCTCGACGAAATCGACGGGAATGGTGTTCAGGCTGACCACGCTGCGGTTCGCGGCATTGGCAACCGTGCGCCGTCCGTTGATCAGCGTCAGCGTGCGCGAACTCGACAGGCCGCGCAACGCGACCGTGCTGGTGCCGGCGTTCTGAATGGTCCCGTTCGGCTGCCCGACGGTGGTGTCGACGAGGTTAACGCCCGGCATTTCGGCAAGGATTTGGCCAAGATCGGTCTTGCCCGATGCTTCCAGTTCTTCCGCACCCAAAATGTTGATTGGCACCGTCGCCGAAAAACCATCCTGCTTGATGCGCGTGCCGGTGACGACGATGCTTTCACCGTCGGCCACGGCCTCACCTTCGGCCTCTGTGCCCGACGTCAGATCCTGCGCCATCGCGGTACTCGACACCATCGTCAGCAACGCGACCGCAAAAGATTTCCTGAAACTCACCATCTCGACCCCCTTTTTTTCACGACCAACAAGTGGCGTTCCTCCTTGAACAGGAAGAAGAAGACCGGGGCGCAAAGCCGCTCGTCGCTTCTCCTTCCGGCTTTTGGTGCGTATCAGCGGGTCCGGCGGGCATTCGCCGACCGACAGCCGTCGCAGCATAAAGCAGCCTCGGTCGATCAGGCAGACCAGCCCGACCGAGGAGGACAGTTGAACCGGCGAAGGGAAACAAGGCCAATATCAAGGCTTCCCCTACCTATAGAAATTTTCTATGGATTTTGAGCCAGACGCCGGCAGCGACCCAGGATTTCTCTCCCGATTTGGCGGAATGACGGCAATGCCCGGTGCCATGCACAGATGATCGGCAGCCGCTTGACCACGTCGGCATATGCCTGAGGGGAATAGGTCGCCGACGCCGTCCGTCGGCAGGAGCATATCCACGCTCCGCCGCCAACAAATATCCTGGCGCAATGCCGGCTATTTCGTGCGATGACACAGGCTTCCAGGCGGCTGTCCGCGCCTGGAAGCGTTCAGTCCTCGTCGCCGTAGAGGGCCACCTTGCGTTCGCCGGTGCTGCTGGCGCTACCGCGCGACATGCCGGGCGTGTTGAACGACCAGTCCGCCGTTCCGCCGGGTCCGGTGACGATCACCCCGCCGGTGCCGCCCAATTGCCCGATCTCGGCCATGACGGCATCCGCCGCCGCCTTTGGCGTCTCACCCTTCATGCGGATACGCGCGCAAATCTCGTGCGCCGCGCCGACGCGGATGAAATATTCGCCCGCCCCCGTTGCGGAGACCGCGCAAGCGCGGTTGTCGGCATAGGTCCCCGCGCCGATCACCGGAGCGTCGCCGATGCGTCCCCAGCGCTTTCCGGTTCGTCCGCCCGTCGACGTCGCCGCCGCGACATTGCCATCGGCATCGATCGCGACGGCGCCGACGGTTCCGAATTTCAGGTCGACGTCGTACCAGCTCAATTTGTCGGCCTTCATCCGTTCGAGCTGCTTGCGACGTTCGGGGGTCGCGAACCAGGAAGGATCGACTTGCGGCAATCCCTGCTCGATCGAGAAACGGTCGGCTCCTTCACCGCCAAGGAAGACGTGCGGGCTTTTTTCCATGACCGCCCGCGCGAGGCTGATGGGATTGCGCGTGCGCGTGATACCCGCCACCGCACCCGCCGCGCGGGTGCGCCCGTCCATGATCGCGGCGTCGAGTTCGTTGCGCCCGTCCCAGGTAAAGACGGCGCCGCGCCCCGCATTGAAGCGCGGATCATCCTCCAGCACCTTGATCGCCGCTTCGACGGCGTCCAGCGCGCTGCCGTCGGCGGCCAACACGCCGGCCCCCGCATCGAGCGCCGCATTCAGACCGGCACGAAGCGCTTGATCCTGCTCCGGCGACGTCTTGCCCCGGGCCATCTCCCCGGCCCCGCCATGAATGACGATCGTCCATTTGTCCTGCGCATAGGCGGAGGGTGTTGTCGCGACGCAGAGCGCGCCGAGCAGGGTCAGGAAACGCATGCAAGATTACTCCCGATAGGATCGTCCCAAAAACCATCTCCCGGCCATGGGCATCAGATGCGCAAGCGTTCGGGCCGGATCTGGCGCGGCTCGACGCCATGTTCGCGAAGCAGTTCGGGCCAGGGAAGCTCGAACAACAGGGCTTCGGCGGCCAGCGCCATCGCGGGCGACGTCTGCAGCCCGTAACCGCCCTGCCCGGCGAGCCAGAAGAACCCTGGCGCGTCGGGCGCGAACCCGGCGGTGGGCACCTTGTCCGCCACGAAGCTTCGCAGACCGGCCCATTTCAGCGCGATCCGGTCCACCGACAATGTCGTCGCCTCTTCGACGCGCCACGCGGCAAGCGCCGTTTCATAATCTTCCGGCTGGGCATCGCACGCCGGCGATGGCGTGACATCCATGGGAGAAGCCAGGAGCCGGCCGGCATCGGGCAACATGTAGAAGCCATCGTCGAAGACCGTCTTGAGAAACGGCCAGTCCGACACATCGAGACCCTGTGGCGGATCAAAGCCGATGATAGTCCGCCGGAGCGGGATCAATCCGAGCGGGCGGACGCCTGCCATCGCCGCGAATTCATCCGCCCAGGCGCCCGCTGCGTTGACGACGATCCGGGCTGCGTAACTCTCCTCCACCGTATCGACGATCCAATCGGCCCCGTCGTGCGCGATACCCGTAACCCCGGCGTGGAAATGTATCTCGCCGCCTGCCGCCCGCAGCGCGCGCGCATTGGCTTGGAGGAGCAGATCGGCGTCCAGCTTGCGACCACCCGTATCGACCAGTCCGGCAACCGCGCCGCCCGTCCCGACCTTCAGCACGGGGACAATCGCCTGCATCTCAGCCGGTCCCACTTGCGAGATATTGTCAGAAAAGCGCCGCATTTCGGTTTCGAGCGCCGTCAGTTGGTCCATCGTTTCGGCCGTTGCGAAGAACATGGCCGATTTCGTCTGCCACAGCGGCGGCAGTTCCTCTCCACCCGGCGGATTGGCGAAGAAGTGGCGGCTGGCCGCCGTCAGCCCGCGCACCGCATCATCGCCGATGCCGAAATGATAGAAGGTCGCGCTGCGCCCCGACGAATGATAGCCAAGCGCGCTTTCGCGTTCGAGCAAGATGGTTTCCGACCGCTGCGCGAACCGCGCCGCCGCCGACACGCCGGCAATCCCGCCGCCGATCACCAATATGTCGACCCGCCTCAACGGACATTCCCCTTCGCCGGCGCCGGGCGCCGTGTCGCCGCCGGTCGATAGCGTGCGATCGCCTGCCTGACCGCCGCGATGTCGAGCGCCTCTCCCCTCGCCGCTCCGGCTTCGGCCGTCGCCTGCCGGTCGATGGTCGTCGCCATCAGCAGCGAATTATAGATTGCTTCCTCGGCCGCTTCCGACACCGCCACGAACAGCGGCGACATCTCGTCATTGGCCAGTTCGGGATAGGCCGCGACGCCGGCTCGCCGTGCTGCCGTCCGGCGAACTCCGTCGGCGGTCGAGAAAGCGATGGCATAGTCGCCGGACCCGTTTGAAAAGGCTGCCCCGGTCCGCGCCAGACCTGCGATTGCACGATGGGCGAGCCGGGTCAGATTCCGGTCGCTGAGCGGCGCATCGGTCGCCACGACCAGAATGATCGACCCGTCGGCCGACGCCCGCTCGCTATGCTCGCGCAGATAATAGCGCCCCAAGGCTTTGCCGACGGGGACGCCATCCATCGTCAGCGTCCCGCCATAATTGGTTTGCACCAGCACGCCGACACGATAGCCGCCCAGCGCCGGTGGGAGCATGCGCGAACTCGTGCCGATACCGCCTTTCCAGCCAAAGGCCATGGTGCCCGTGCCGGCGCCCACGCTGCCTTCCGCAACCGGGCCGCCGGTCGCGGCCTCGATGGCCGCGATCACGTCAGACCGGCCGATCACCCGCTTGCGGATGTTGTTGAGCACACTGTCGTTGGTTTCGCCCACCACCGCATTGACCGACCGGACATGTTCATTGCCGGGCCGCGTCAGGGTCCAGTCGAGAATGCCATCGATCGCCGGCGCGACGCTCAAGGTGTTGGTCAGGACGATCGGCGTCTCGATCTCGCCCAGCTCGGCGATCTGCGTCGCGCCCGCAAATTTGCCGAATCCATTGGCGACGACGATACCCGCGGGCACCTTGTCCTGGAAAATATTGCCGCCGTGCGGCAAGATCGCCGTGACGCCGGTCCTGACGTCGGCGCCCTCGATACGTGTCACCTGGCCAACTCGCACGCCATCGACGTCGGTGATGGAATTGAGAGGGCCGGGCGCAAATATTCCCGGCGCGATACCAATGTCGCGAGCGTGGACGCGCGGCTGGTCGACGACCTGCGCCGAGGACGATCCGATTCCTCCCATGCCTATCGCAATCCCGGCACCGGCCAGCAATGCGGCCAGCGTCCCACGCCGCCCTCGCCTCAAGCGATGGCCAAGCCTGCCCAGGCCGGACCATTGGCTGGATACGACCCCGGAAATACCACAAATATCGAAGGACAAGCGCAATGATCCGCTTTGCTGACTGACAGATGTTGCTTGCCTAATCCGCGACGGACGATCCGAACAATATCTATGCGGCAGCGGCCTATAGAAATTTTCTATAGGCTTGAAAGGCGCTTTTCAGATGCTTCAGCAAAACGGTCGCCAATTTCGACGGGGGCCGGTTCTGCAGATAGATGGCATAAACGTTGAACGGGATGGGCGGCTGGAGCGGCTTGAAGGCGATGTCGGGCGTAGCGGTCGCCTGCGCCGTGAAACTGTCGACGATCGATACGCCCGCCCCGGACCGGACAAGCGCCGCCGCGACAAAGAAGGTCTGGGACGAGACGACGTCGTTCAGCATCACCCCCGTCTGGGCGAGTTCCTCGGACAGCAGATTGCCCATCGGACCGCTCTTGACGGTGGTGATGAACCGATGCCCCTCCAGAGCGTTCAGCGGCATGCGCGGCGCGTCGCATTGAATCGCGCCCGGTTTATAGACCGCGACCAATTCTCCCGTGCCCAGCACGTCGAAGCCGACGGGGGCGGTCGACGGCACGTCATAGCTGATGACCAGGTCCGTTTCCCGCTCGTAAAGCTTGCGCACCATGTCGTCGTGATGCGCCGTGTGCAGTTCCAGCGACACGCCTTCATGCTTGGCCAGAAACGCTGTCACCGCGTCCGGTATCGCCCCGAGCCCGAGGGACGGCAGCACCGAAACGCGCAGTGTCCGCCCTTGCCCGAACCGCAGGTTGCGGCTCGCCCGCCGGAGCTGGTCGACACGCTTCTGGACCTCCGCCACCTCCAGGAAAAGCTCGTGCGCATCCTCGGTGGGGACCAGGCGCCCCTTCGTCCGTTCGAATAACGACAGCCCGAGGCTGGTCTCCGCATAACGCAAGATTTTCGTGACCGACGGTTGCGAAATATTCAGCACCCGCGCCGCGGCGCTGACCGAGCCAGTCACATAAACGGCGTGGAAGATTTCAATCTGGCGAAGTTTCACTACGCATCCTGTTGTCGCTCGGACGAATATCGTGTCGCGATGGTTGCCTGACGTGCGAACGGCAAAATTGATTGCGCATTCAAAATGAACGCGAGCACTTACGCTCAGCTCCACTAGCCCGCCGGGCGAGTACCAGCAAGGACATGTCGCCGGGTTAAATCCGGCTTGGCGGATATAGTCGATGACGGTGAAATACGAATGTCCGCTTTCAAGGCACCCTGCCAATCCTCGTCGAGCACCGCATAACCGGACTCAATCTCCGCGAGGCCCCATGCAGGAGACGACCCGGCAGGGCATGGCCCGCGCGCTGTTCGGCAAGTCGATCGCGGCGAAACGCTGGCGGCGCGAGAATCCTCCTGCAAACCGCGCACCAAGCGGCTCTTCAGGCCGCACGCCGTCGCCTCGCCGAGCCGCGTAAAGACGTCGCGGACGAGCGAATCCGAAAAGCTCTGGTTTTCTGGGAAAAGCTCAATCTCTGTGGACTGAGACGGACCCCTGCGGAAGGGTAGGTGGCGGAGACGGAGGGATTCGAACCCTCGGTACCGGATTTACCAGTACGACGGTTTAGCAAACCGTTGGTTTCAGCCACTCACCCACGTCTCCGCATGGTCTGTCGCGCTAACGACAGGCTGGCTTAGGCGGGTCGCTATAGCCAGCCGCCTCGCACCCCGCAACGGCAAACATTGCCATTTTTTTGCACCCGAGCATCGGATCGGCGCCGAAATCGATTCGGCCTGGCGCAAAATCGACTCAGGTCATCGCCGGTTCATTGCCCGCCGGCCAATTGGAGTCATGGTAAATACTGCCCTGCGGCGCGATCGCGCGTCGCCGGCCCGGAATTTGGGGGAATATCATGCGTCAGTCGCTTTCCAGTCTCGCCTTGATGGCCATCGCTTCGATCGGCCTCGCCGTGTCGCCGCTACCTGCGGCGGCGCAAATGACGCAGATCGATCCCAACAGCGCGATCGATGCCGATCTCGACAACCCGGCCCCGCCGCCGCCAGCCACCAGCACGACGAGCGGCGATACGTCCTATGACAGTGATCTCGCGACCGGCGATCAGGTAACCTCACCCGACACGGCGGCGACCCCGACCACCGGTCCCGAAGCTGCGGCGACGAACGCACCCCCGGGCTCGACCTACAAGAAGGACGATCTGATCGGCGCCGCTGAGGGCGTGTTCGGTAAGGGCGCACAGGGCCTTGCCGGGCTGATCGAGGACATCCTCAAGAAACAAGGCGAACCCAATGCCTATATCGTCGGCCGCGAAGCCGGCGGCGCGCTGGTGCTTGGCGTGCGCTACGGCTCGGGCACTTTGTTCCACAAGATCGAGGGCGAGATGCCCGCTTACTGGACCGGCCCGTCGATCGGCTTCGACGCGGGCGCCAACGCGGGCAACACCTTCGTCCTCGTCTACAATCTGTTCGACACCCAGGATCTCTACAAGCGCTATCCGGCGGGTGAAGGCGCTGCCTATCTGATCGGCGGCTTCAACGCGTCGTACCTGCGCCGTGGTGACGTGGTGCTGATCCCGATCCGCGTCGGCGTCGGCGCACGGTTAGGCGCCAATGTCGGCTATATGAAGTTCCGCAAGAAGCAGAACTGGGTCCCCTTCTAAAAAGCGCCCTTCCCCCTTGGACGCTTCGAACGCCCGCGCTGAAAGGTGCGGGCGTTTTGCGTAGGACAAGAGTCGTGATAGCCAAGTCCGATGCTCCCACCTTCACGGCTTTTCAAATGGGGAATTTTCCTCGTCCTGATTGCGATCATCCGGGTCGTGGCATTTCCGGTAATCGAGCCGGCCAATCGCAACGATCCGGGTTTGGCGCTACAATTCTATAAATATTCGGTGCTGATCTGGGTTCCTGCCGCCATATTGCTTGCGCTCTCGGCCATCTTGCCACTGTGGGCGCGCATTGTGCGCTGGGCCGAGGGCGGCTAAACGGCCTCGAAGGTCCGAGACCAACCGCCTAATCTCCGTCGAAGGCGATCAGCGTCTCGCACGCCAGTCCGGCCGCCGTCAGCCGCTGCGACCCACCGAGATCGGGCAGGTCGATCACGAACATCGCGGCAGCAACCTCCGCCCCGGCATTGCGCATCAGTTCGGCAGTGGCGAGGATCGTGCCGCCGGTAGCGAGCAGATCATCGACCAACACCACGCGGTGGCCGGGCAGCACCGCGCCTTCGTGCAGTTCGAGCCGGTCGACGCCATATTCGAGTTCATAATCGACCCCGATGGTGACGCCGGGCAGCTTGCCCGCCTTGCGCACGGGCACGAGGCCCAGCCCCATCGCGGTCGCCATCGCGGCGCCGAACAGGAAGCCGCGCGCCTCGACCGCAACGATCAGGTCAGGCGCATGGCTTGCCGCGCGAACGGAAAGACGCCGCACGGCTTCGGAAAAGCCGGCGGCGTCGCCGATCAGTGTCGTGATGTCGCGAAACTGGATGCCCGGCTTGGGAAAGTCGGGAATGGTGCGGACCAGCGACGCGAGGTCGAGGTCCGGCTGCGGCGGGAGGGCGATCATGGGACGCGCCCTCCCTAGTCCGCTCAATGCTTCTTGTCGGCCCAGATGTTCCGGTACGACAGATAGGCGAGCACGCTGAACATCGCCAGGAAGATCACGACGGCCCAACCGACCTGCACGCGCTTCACCAGCTTCGGCTCGGCGGTCCAGACGAGGAACGCGGTGACGTCCTTGGCCATCTGGTCGACCGTCGCCTTGGTGCCGTCGGCATAGGTGACCTGGTTCGGAGCCAGCGGCGGCGCCATCGCGAGATTGAGGTTCGCGAAATAGGGGTTGTAGTGCAGCCCGGTGCCCGGCTTGAGTTCGGCGGGCAGGTTAGCCGGCGGGTTCTTGAACCCGGTCAGCAGCGAATAGACATAGTCCTTGCCGCCTTCGCGCGCCTTGGTGATCAGCGACAGGTCGGGCGGCAACGCATTGTTGTTCGCCGCACGCGCCGCGGTTTCATTGGCATAGGGCGACGGGAAATAATCCGACGACAGCCCATCGCGGGTTGCCGGTTCGCCGGTGTCGGGGTTGATCGACGGAACCTGGAAACCCTTGGCGAAGGTCTTCACCTGGCCTTCGCTGTAACCCAGCGCCTCGATGTCGCGGAAGGCGACGAGGTGCAGGCTGTGGCAGGCCGAGCAGACCTCCTTGTACACCTGCATGCCGCGCTGCAGCTGCTGCTTGTCCCAATGGGGCAGCAGGCCGTCGCTGGCGAGCTTCAGATGCTTGGGATGTTCGTGAAACTTGTGGGCGACATTCTCTTCATTGCTGAGCGGCGTCGTGAGAATCGCGAGCACCAGCGCGGCAATGAAACCGAGGCCGACGAGGAATCCGAGCGGACGAACCATGGCTGTATCAGCTCCTATTAAAGTCCGGCGCTCAGGCCGTGGCCGCCGACGGCGTGTCGGCATGCTTGGCGAGAACCGCCTCGGTGATCGAATTCGGCATCGGCAACGGACGTTCGATGCGCGACACGATCGGCAGGATCACCAGGAAGTGGGCGAAATAATAGATCGCACCGATCTGGCTCATGATCACATAGGGCTGTTCGGCCGGCTGCATGCCGCAGAAACCCAGGATGAACACGTCGATCACCAGGACCCAGAAGAACCAGCGATAGATCGGGCGATAGGTCGACGACTTGACCGGCGAGCTGTCGAGCCAGGGCAGGAAGAACAGCACCGCGATCGAAGCGAACATCGCGATCACGCCCCACAGCTTCGCGTCGATCCACAGGAAGTTGAAGGTGAAGGCCTTCAGGATCGCGTAGAAGGGCAGGAAATACCATTCGGGAACGATGTGCGCCGGGGTCGAAAGCGAGTTCGCCGGGATATAGTTGTCGGCATGGCCCAGCATGTTCGGGCTGAAGAAGGTCAGCGCGGCGAAGATGAGCAGGAAGATACCGAGTCCGAAGCCGTCCTTCGCGGTGTAATAGGGGTGGAACGGGACGGTGTCCTGTTCGTCCTTCACTTCGATGCCGGTCGGGTTCGACGAACCCGGGATGTGCAGCGCCCAGATGTGCAGGATGATGACACCCGCGATCACGAACGGCAGCAGATAGTGCAGCGAGAAGAAACGGTTGAGCGTGGCATTGTCGGGGACGAAGCCGCCGAGCAGCCATTCGCGGACCGGTTCGCCGACGAGCGGTATCGCCGAGAAGAAGCCGGTGATCACCTGCGCGCCCCAGAAGCTCATCTGGCCCCACGGCAGCACATAGCCCATGAAGGCGGTCGCCATCATCAGCAGGAAGATCACGACGCCCAGCAACCACACCATTTCGCGCGGCGCCTTGTACGATCCGTAGAAAAGGCCGCGGAAGATGTGGAGATAGACGACGATGAAGAACATGCTCGCGCCGTTCATATGCGCATAGCGGATGAACCAGCCGGCGTTCACGTCGCGCATGATATGCTCGACCGAATTGAAGGCGACGCCCGCATTGGCGGCATAATGCATCGCCAGCACGATGCCGGTGATGATCTGAATCGCCAGCGCGGCGCCGGCGAGGACGCCGAAATTCCAGAAATAGTTGAGGTTGCGCGGCACCGGATAGCCGGCACCGATCGCGTTGTAGACGAGGCGCGGCATTGGCAGCTTCTCGTCCAGCCACTGCATCAACGGATGCTGCGGCTGATATTGCTTGGCCCAGGGAAAGCTCATCTTATCTCGCTCCTCAGCCGATCGTCACGACGGTGTCGCTGTCAAAATTATAAGGCGGCACAACCAGATTCTTGGGTGCCGGACCTTTACGAATGCGCGCCGCGGTGTCGTAGTGCGACCCGTGGCACGGGCAGAAATAGCCGCCGAAATCGCCACGATTCTCGCCCTCAGCAGCGCCGAGCGGCACGCAGCCCAAATGGGTGCAGACGCCGAGCGTGATCAGCCAGTTTTCCTTGCCCGGCTTGGTCCGCTGGTCGATCGTTTCGGGGTCGCGCAGGTCACCCAGCGGCACCGCTTTCGCCTCGGCGATTTCCTTGGCGACCAGGTTGCGAACGAACACCGGCTGCTTGCGCCAGCTCGTCTTGATCGCCTGGCCCGGCTGGATTGCCGAAATATCGATCTGGGTCGTCGACAGCGCGAGCACGTCCGCCGACGGGTTCATCTGGTTGACCAGCGGCAGCACGACCGCGGCCGCACCGACCCCCGCAAAGCTGACCGCTGCAATGTTGATGAAATCACGGCGGCGCACCCCGTCTTCGATTCCGGCGGTGTGTTCGGTTTCACTGGCCATTCGATTGCCCTTGTATGGCTGAACTGACAATTTCCCCGGGCTGAGGGCCACCCTGATTGCGCGCGCACGAAATGGCGCGCCCCGGCGGCCCCTCCGGGAATTGCGGGCCTGATAGCCGCACAGTCGGAGCTTGCCAACAGGCAATTTCCGCTTCTTTGACCGGATCATGTCGCGGCGCCGAAACGCTCGATTTGCGACGCCGCGCGCCCTAAGGAAAGCGCATGGAAATCGCCCTGTTTCAGCCCGACATCGCGGGCAATGTCGGTACCACGCTGCGCACCGCCGCCTGTTTCGGCGTGCCCGCGCATATTATCGAGCCGTGCGGCTTTCCCTTCTCCGACGGCGCGCTGAAGCGTGCAGGCATGGATTATGCGGTGCGCGCCAATGTGCGGCGCCACCCAGACTGGGACGCGTTCCGGATATGGTCGCAAATCGGCGGCCAGCGGCTCGTGCTCCTGACGACGACGGGGGCGACGCCCCTGCCCCGGTTCGATTTCACCGCAAGCGACATCCTGCTGTTCGGATCGGAAAGCGCGGGCGTCCCGCATCATGTCCATGCGGCGGTGACCGCGCGGGTCGCGATTCCGATGAGCCAGGGCTTTCGCTCCTTGAATGTCGCGGTCGCGGCTGGCATCGCGCTCGCCGAAGCGCTTCGGCAGACGAAAGGTTTTCCCGCATGATTTCGCTCGATCCCCAGCAACAGGCCGCGCGCGACTGGTTCGAATCGCTGCGCGACCGGATCTGCGCCGAATTCGAGGCGATCGAGACCGAAGCCGGCAGCGACGCGCGCTTCGCCTATACGCCGTGGGACCGCGAGGCCGAAGGACTCGACTCCGGTGCAGGCGGCGGCGGAGTGCGCGGGGTAATGACCGGCCAGGTATTCGAAAAGGTCGGGGTCAATGTCTCGACCGTCGGCGGCCAATTCGCCCCCGATTTCGCCGCGTCGATCCACGGCGCGGCCGAGGACCCCAGTTTTTTCGCGACCGGGATCAGCCTCGTCGCGCATATGGCGAACCCGCATGTTCCCGCTGTGCATATGAACACGCGCTTCCTCGTCACGACGCGACGCTGGTTCGGCGGCGGCGCCGACCTCAATCCGCCGATTCCCTATGCCGAGGACACCGACGCCTTTCATGCCCGGCTGCGCGCCGCCTGCGCGCCTTTCGGCCCCGAGGTCTATGAACGCTATGCCAAATGGGCCGAGGATTATTTCTATATTCCGCACCGCGGCGTCCATCGCGGCGTCGGCGGCATATTCTATGACCATCTCGAAACCGGCGACGATGCCGAGTTCGACCGCAATTTCCAGCTGACCCGCGCGGTCGGCGAGGCCTTCCTCGATATCTTTCCGCAGATCGTGCGGCGACGCATGGGCCTGCCCTTCACCGACGCCGACCGCGAGGCGCAGCTCATCTGGCGCGGCCGCTATGCCGAATTCAATCTCGTCTACGATCGCGGCACCCTGTTCGGGCTCAAGACCGGGGGCAATATCGACGCGATCCTGATGAGCCTGCCGCCACTCGCCAAGTGGAGCTGATGCGAAAAGGGCGCCCCGTTTCCGGAGCGCCCCTTCTTTTGCTTTGATCGGCTCACCTCAGGCGAAAACGTCCGGCGAACCCTGCACCCCGATGCAGCGATAGATGCCCGCCGGCATCGACACCGACACCAGAACCACCGGCACATAGATGACCAGCGCCATGATGAGCGCGCCGATCATCGCGCCCATGCCCGCGTCGGGCGTCATCATCGCGCTCGCAACCCCGCCGAAGACCATCGAGACGATGAAAAAGAAGACGAGAAAGAGGAGGATCATCAGGAAATTGAAGCCGACGATCGTCCATTGCGATGCGCTCGTCAGCCTCCACGATTCGGCGAAGGCCGAAAAGGGATTCGACGAACGGTTCACCGCCATCACCGGGCCGGCGGCGGTCAGGCGACCAAAGAACCACAGGAAGAAGACGATCAACGCGACATAGAAGATCACGCCGAACAGGATAAGTCCCGCCGATGCACCGCCGGTCGCGAAACTCTCCAGCGACATGCCGCTGGCACCGAAAATGCCGAACGCCAGCAGGCCGACGATGAACAACACGATGTAGAAGACGATCATCAACGCGATCTGCACGACGAAGTTGGCGAGCATCAGCGCGGCGCCCGCGCCCAGGCCCCAGCCGATATCGCTGGCAGGCTCGCCGCCGACCAGTCCGGTCCGCCAGATCAAAAGGCTCGCCGCATAGACGATCGTCCCGGCGATGAAACCGAACAGAATGATCGACCCGAAGGCTCCGAATGCGGCCGACGGATCGCCCTGCGCCATCATCATGGTCATCATCGCATTGCGCAACAGCAACCAGCCGAGCAGGCAGGCGATCACCACCGCGCCGCCAAGCCACAACAGCATCTGCATCCAATTGGTCTTCAGAAACCCGAAGGTCTCCGAAAAAGCGGCACCGATACTCATCTTGACCATGATTTTCCCCCTTTGTTGAACTTGCCCTTGTTCCTTTTTGTGCGCCCAATGTCCCTCATTAGCGGGCCGTCGTCCGGTTTGCGATCACTTCATGACGTCACGGACAAAGGCCTCTTGCGTTTCCCTCAGGAAAATATGGCGTTGCCGCCGGTGAGCGCCAACTGACGGTAGGTCGCGGCGCTGATCGCGGCCGAGACGATGCCGCCGACCGCCGCGACGCCGCCTTCGACGAATCCGGTCAGCATCCGTCCGATACCGTCACCGGTCCCCACGACCGCGCCAATCACCCCGCCGAGGAGCAGTGCGACGATGATGATCACGAGTGTGACGAGAAACAGAAAGAGCGCAATCCGCCAACCATTGCCCTTGGTCAAACGCCAGCTTTCCTGGATCGCGACGACCGGATTATACTGGGTGCGATCGGCAACGACCGGCGAGGTCACTGCGAGCCGCCCCCACAAATAAGCGCAGATGCCGAGGATCAACAGCGCGCCGACGAACAACAGCAGCGCGCCGACGGCGCCGCCCCCCGCCGCGATTCCCGGCATGATCGCCAGAACCGCGATCAGGCCCAGCCCGACGCCGAGGATCAGTTGGATCGCGATCATCGTCGGGATCATCTTGAGCGCGAAGACGAGCGCGTCGCCGACGCTGGTGCTGGTCCGCGACAACCAGAGGCGCAGGATACCGACCCCGCCGATCGCCGAAATCACGCTGACGAGCAACTGATACGGCACGGCCTGCCGCGCGCTTTCGCGAAACGTCATCATCATCTGGTCGAATGTCGCGCCAGCGGCGGGCTCGATCGGGACCGGCCCGAACCAGGCGACCGCGAGCGTCGGCAGAAAGAGGAAGACGGCGGCGATGGTGCCCGTCAATACGCTGTGCGACCGCAGCAGGACCAAGCTGTCTTCCCACGCCGCGCCCATGTCGAATTTTGGCATCTAAATCCCGTCTATGGTTGACCCGCTGACGCGGGAGACTGGCGGTCTTGCTCCCCGATGTCCAGCCATGTTAACGATTTAGCGCGCGCCCCTTGCACTCGCTCGCGCGTGGGAGCAGGAGGCGGCACGATGAGCCATCTGCCACCGCCCCTATGGACCGTTTCGCCGGGCCTGAGCGATTATCCCGCCGCGCTCGCCGACATGGAGGCGCGCGCCGCCGCGATCTTCGCGGGCGAGGCCAGCGAACGCATCTGGCTGCTCGAACATCCGCCGCTCTACACCGCCGGGACCAGTTCGGATCCCGCCGAGCTGCTCGACCCCCGTTTCCCGGTCTATGACGCCGGGCGCGGCGGGCGCTACACCTATCACGGCCCCGGCCAGCGCGTCGGTTATGTCCAGCTCGACCTTTCCAAACGGGGCCGCGACGTGCGCGCCTATGTGTCGGCGCTCGAAGGCTGGGTGATCGATGCGCTTGCCGAATTCGGCGTCACGGCACGCCGCGCCCAAGGCCGCATCGGCATCTGGACCGACGACGAAAATGGCCGCGAGGCCAAGATCGGCGCGATCGGGGTGCGCGTGAAACGCTGGGTGACGATGCACGGCGTCTCGATCAACGTCGCGCCCGACCTCGCTCATTTCGGCGGCATCGTGCCGTGCGGGATCGCCGAATTTCCGGTGACCAGCCTCGCCGCGCTCGGCAAGATGGTGGGTTTCGCCGAGGTCGACGCCGCGCTCGAACGCGCGCTTCCCGCCTTTCTCGACAAAATTTCGGCCAGCGACTAGGACAAGATCATGACCCGTATCATCCTCCCCTCGCTCCTGATCCTCGCCCTCGCCGCCTGCGGCAGCGAACCGTCGGGCAAGACGACGACCAAGCTCGAAACGGTCGAGGTCGAGCCGGGCACGATCAGCGATTCGATGATCATCCTCGACGATGCGAGCGGCGACGGCACCGCGGTCGACAACAGCGTTCCCGACGATGGGACGGCGAAGCCCGCACAGAAGGACGAGCAAGCGACCGACGAGGCCGACGCCGAAGAGACGAGTGGCGAAGGCGAAGCGATCACTGTCCCCGTCGGCAAGAAGCCCGACACCCCGGCGCCTGCCAAAAAAGCCGGCGAATAATGAAGGGTTAGCGCAGCCCCAGGCTCTTGTGTGCCTGGAGCGACAGACGCCAGCGCGGGTCTTCCATCACCAGGTCGATGCACGCCTGGACATTGGCAGCGGCATTCGGATCGTCGAGCGGCTGCACCAGCAGATGCCCGAAATCGAGCGTCGCGAACCGCGCGACGTCGCTGCCCGGCTGCGGCCACACCAGCTTCAGTTCGTCGCCGCTCGTCTGCACCAGTTCGCTGCCCGCCTTCGGGCTGATACAGATCCAGTCGATGCTGCGCGGCACGGCAAAAGTCCCGTTGCTCTCGATCGCGATGATGAACCCCTGCGCGTGTAGCGCGTCGATCAGCGCATCGTCGACCTGCAGCATCGGCTCGCCGCCGGTTAGCACGACATAGCGGTCGGCCTCACCCTCGCCCCAGCTCGCGACGATCGTCGCGGCGAGCGCCGTCGCGTCCTTATACTTGCCCCCCAATGTGCCGTCAGTGCCGACGAAGTCAGTGTCGCAGAATTGGCATATCGCCTTGGACCGGTCCTTCTCGCGACCCGTCCACAGATTGCAGCCGGCGAAGCGGCAGAAAACCGCGCGGCGGCCTGCCTGTGCGCCCTCGCCCTGCAGCGTCAGGAAAATCTCTTTGACCGCGTAGCTCATGGTCAGGCGTAGCGCGTCGGGTCGGCGAGCCCCGCATCGGCAAAACCCTTGCTGCGCAACCGGCAGCTGTCGCACGCGCCGCAGTGCAGCCCCTCGGGGGTCGGGTCGTAGCACGACCAGCTCATGCCCGCGTCCATACCGAGCCGCGCCGCCTCGGCGGCGATGTCGGCCTTGGTCATATGCTGGAGCGGTGCGTGGATGCGGAAATCGACGCCCTTGTCGCCGTCGCGCGTCGCGAGCCGCGCCAGTTTTTCGAAGCCCGAAATGAATTCGGGGCGGCAGTCGGGATAGCCCGAATAGTCGAGCGCATTGACCCCGATGACGATGTCCTGCGCGGCGCGTGCCTCGGCGAGGCCGAGCGTCAGCGACAGGAAGATCAGGTTGCGCGCGGGCACATAGGTGATCGGCACGTCGCTTCCCACACCGTCCTTGGGCACCGCGATATTGTCGGTCAGCGCCGAGCCGCCGAAGCGGCGGAGGTCGAGGGGCAGGACGATATGCTCGGTCGCACCGATATATTCGGCGATGCGCGCCGCCGATTCCAGTTCGACGCGGTGACGCTGGTTATAATCGATCGTCAGCGCGACGATGCGCGCGCCGGCCTCTTTCGCGAGGCCCGCGCAAACCATCGAGTCGAGCCCGCCCGAGAGGAGGACGATCAGCGTTTTTCCGGCTACGTCTTGCATCGGCGCCAGATAGGCCCGCGTCGTCGGGCGTGCAAGTGCTGCGCTGCACCAAAGAAACGGGCCGCATGACAGGTCACACGGCCCAGTTCGGCATGAAAGCCGTTAGGGAGAAGGACACACATCGGTGCGTCGTGACACCCGGCTTAGCGGCTTTTGGTTAACGGATTGTTACCGCAGGGTGCGGCTCAGTTCGTGCAGGCGCCGCTGCGTCGTGCCTCATAGGCCTGCGAGAAAGGCTTCCCGTCGGCGATTCCTTGCGTGTCGATCTGGACCAGGCGGTTCGTCTCGGACCGGATCGTGGTGCGGCCGTGGCCCGCGCCCGGACAGGTGTAATGCACCGTTACCGACTTAGGCGTGTCCTCGATGACATAGCGCGAGCAGTTCGCGCGCGGGTGGTAGATCTGGATCATCCGCCGCGCGTCGCCGAAACACATCGTCTGGGCGACGGCGTTGTTGCCGCGTTCGCGCAGCTGCCAGCTGCCTTTTTCGAGGCCATCGAGCATCGCCAGCGACGGCGCCTGCGCAGGCACCGCCGTCGCGCCGGCCAGCATCGTGGCCGCAAGGACCCATTTCATCGGGGGAGAGAAGATCGCCATGTACACCTATCCAACGATTGCCCCCGTCGCGGGCAAACATGCGACCCTGTGAAGACAAAATAGCGTTTCGGCGCCGCGATTTCAACCGCTTGGCGCTGAAAAACGTCCGTTCGTCGTCAGCCGGCTCAGTTGGGGGTGGCGATTTCGCCGAGCGGGATCGGGAAAATCCGCGAACAAAAGGCGCAATCGACGACGATATTGCCGGCCTCGTCGGCCATGTCGACGCGCTCGGTCTCGGGAAACTGGCGCAGCACCCCGGCGAAATAATCGAGGCTGCACCGGCAGCCGCGCGACACGGTGATGCCCGATTCGACGCGTACCTCATCCTCATGGAACAGCCGCCACGCCAGCGTTTCGAGCGAATGCGCGGGGTCGGTCAGTTCCTCGGGTTTCAGCGTCATCGCGATCGTGCGCGCATGCTCCCATTCGGGGTGATCGTGGCGCGTGTGCAACCGGTCGCGACCGACCTCGCCCTCGGGCAGGTGCTGGAGCAGCAACCCGCCCGCGACGCAGCCGGCTTCATGGTCATGGCGCGCGGCGAGCCTGATCAGGCTCGGGATCTGCTCGGACTGTTCGAAATAATGTTCGGCCGCATCGCCGATCGACACGCCTTCGAGCGGCACGATCCCCTGATAACGCTCGTCGGTCGCCGGCTGGTCGAAGGTGATCGCGAGAAAGCCCTCGCCGAACAGCGCGAACAGCGTCGGGTCCGGTCCGACCTCGGCCAGCCGTTCGGCGTCGAATTTGAGGTAACCGCGCAGCTCGCCGCCGCGATAGTCGCAGACGAGCAGTTCGATCGGCCCGCCGCCGGTCTGCGCCTGCAGCGTCAATTGCCCGCCATCGGTCTTGAGCGTCGAACCGAGCAGCACGGTCAGCACCAGTGCCTCAGCGAGCAATTTCTCCGCCACCGGCGGATAGCTGTGGGCGCTCAATATCGTGTTGAGCACCGGCCCGAGCCGGACGAAGCGCCCGCGCACATGGCGCTCGGCAATGGTAAAGACCAAAGGCTGGTCGAACCAGGTTTCGACGGTGTCGCTCATAACTTCCCTAGCGCCCACAACAGGACGGATTTCTGGGCATGGACGCGGTTCTCGGCCTCTTCCCACACCCGCGATTGCGATCCGTCGATCACCGCATCGGTGACTTCCTCGCCGCGATGCGCGGGCAGGCAGTGGAGGAACAGCGCGTCACCCTTCGCCGCGCCCATCAATCGGTCGTCGACCTGATAGGCCGCCATGGCAGCGAGCTTGTTATGCGCATGGTCCTGCCCCATCGACACCCAGGTGTCGGTGACGACCAGGTCGGCGCCGGCGACAGCTTCGCGCGCGTCGCGGACGATATCGATCTTCGCGCCCTTCGCACGTGCCGCCTCGACGAAGCCCGCATCGGGCTCATAGCCCTGCGGCACGCCCACGCGGACGTTGAAACCGAACAGCCCCGCCGCCTCGATCAGCGACGCCAGCACATTATTGCCGTCGCCGAGCCAGGCGAGTTCGAGACCGGGCAGCGCCTTGCCGCTCTCGACGATCGTCAGCAGGTCGGCGACGATCTGGCACGGGTGCGACAGGTCGGTCAGACCGTTGATCACGGGGACGCTGGCGAAATGCGCCAGTTCCTCGATCTTGTCGTGATGATCGGTGCGGATCATGATCGCATCGGCATAGCGCGACAGCACGCGCGCAGTGTCGGCGATCGTCTCGCCGCGGCCGAGCTGGCTCGTGCCCGCGTCGAGGATCATCGGCACCCCGCCCAATTGGCGGATCGCGATGTCGAACGAGCAGCGCGTGCGCGTCGAATTCTTCTCGAACACCATCGCCAGCACATGGTCGGCGAGCGGCTTGTCGGCGTCGGGTTTCGCCTTCGGCCAGCCGGCGCGCGCCGCCTTGCGGTCGATCGCGTCCGACAGCATCGCTGCGATCGCATCCCCGCCCGCATCGGACAGGTTTAGAAAATTCGGCATCAGCTTTCGGGCGGCGTATAGCTCGCCGCGCCCGCCGACAATTTCTCGATGCACTCGTTGATGTGCGACTCTTCAATGTTGAGCGGGGGCAGGATGCGGATGACATTGTCGCCCGCCGCCACCGTCAGCAGCCCATGGTTGTCGCGCAGATGCGCGACGAAGGCGCGGCTGTCGCTCTTCATCTTGACGCCGAGCATCAGCCCCATGCCGCGCACGCTCTCGAACAGATTGTCGTGGTTCGGGATCAGCTGTTCGAGCGCACCGCGCAGCCGCTCGCCCGTCGCCTTGACGCCCTCAAGGAAGCCCTCCTCGAGCACGACGTCGAGCACCGCCTGCCCCGCCGCCATTGCGAGCGGGTTGCCGCCATAGGTCGAGCCGTGCGTGCCGATCACCATGCCGCGCGCCGCCTTTTCGGTCGCGAGGCACGCGCCCATCGGGAAACCGCCGCCGATGCCCTTGGCGCTGGCGAGGATGTCGGGGGTCACACCGAACTGTTCATAAGCATAGAGCGAGCCGGTGCGCGCGACGCCGCACTGGACCTCGTCGAACACCAGCATCAGGTCGCGCTGGTCGCAAATGTCGCGCAGCGCCTGCAGAAAGGGCTGCGACGCCGGACGGATACCGCCCTCGCCCTGTACCGGTTCGAGCAGGAAGCCCGCGGTATTGTCGTCCACGAGATCCAGCGCAGCATTGACATCGTCGAACGGTGCATAGGCGAAACCAGGCAGCAGCGGGTCGAAACCCTTGCGCAGCTTCTCCTGGTTGGTCGCCGAGATCGTACCGAGCGTGCGGCCGTGAAAGGCGTTGTTGAAGGTGATCAGCGTGTGCTTGTGCGCGTTGCCCGCGCTCGAGTGGTAAGCGCGCGCGGTCTTGATCGAACATTCGACCGCCTCGGCGCCCGAGTTGGTGAAGAAGACGGTGTCGGCAAAGGTGTTCTCAACCAGCCGCGCCGCATAGGCTTCGCCCTGCGGGCTGCCGTACAGGTTCGAGACATGCATCAGCGTCGCGGCCTGGTCCTGGATCGCCTTGGTCAGGTGCGGGTGGCCATGGCCGAGCAAATTGACCGCGATGCCGCTCGCGAAGTCGAGATAACGCTCGCCGCGCTCGCCGATCAGATAGGCGCCCTCGCCTCGCACCGGACGCACACCGCACCGGGGGTAAACGGGCATCAGCGGCGTGATCGACATGTCAGGCACCTTTCCAAAACACAAAAGATACGACCAAAGCAAAAAGGCGACCCCAGATGGGCCGCCCTTGGGTCGGGCGGTCCCTATACTGCCCCCTGCTTGGCCGCGTCAACACAGCGCCGCGCGCAGCAACCAAGGCGGCGGCGCGGCGTATGAGCGGGATGCGACACAGCTTCGCCCTTTCCTTCGCTGCGCTGCTGCTAGCCGGCTGCGACAGCCTTCCGCGCGATGCGGCGGGTACGACCGAACGGATCGAGCGTATGCAGGCGATGCGCGTGACCATCCTCCCCGACACCCCCGATGCCCACCCCGCACTCGCCCTGCTCGGCGCTTACGCCCGCGACCACCATGCGCGACTGAAACTCGTGCCCTTGCACGGCGAGCATGCGCATAAGGCGCTTGAGGATGGCGAGATCGACGTGCTGGTCGGTCATTTCGCAAAGGCCTCGCCTTGGCAGGCCGATATCGCGCTGTCGAAGCCCGTCGCGCGCGGCGAACCCGACGACAAGGAACATCCCGTGCTGCGCATCGCGCGGCGCAACGGCGAAAATGCCCTGATCCTCGCCACCGACCGGCTGGTCTCCGAGGGTCCGCGATGAGCCTGCACAGCGGCATCCCCGACGCCATCGCCGCCGACGTGCGGCATGGCGAACGGCTCGAATGGTGGACCTTGCTATGGATCGGCAGCGTCGTCGTGGTGATGGCGCTGGTGATGGGCGCAAGCCAGGCGATGAAGTCGGCAGTGATCGAGGATGTGCTGAGCCTCATCCCTGCGATCGTGTTCCTGCTGTCGGCGCATTGGGAGCGCAAGCGCGCCAACAATCGCTTCCCTTTCGGCTATCGCCGCGCCAACAGCCTCGCCTTCCTCGTCGCCGCGACGGCGCTGCTGTCGGTCGGCGGCTTCCTCATCTATGAAAGCGTCACGACGCTGGTGCGGCAGGAGCATCCGACCGTCGGCGGCATCACCCTGTTCGGCCATACGCTCTGGTTGGGCTGGCTGATGATCGCGGCGCTCGTCTATTCGATCATCCCGCCGCTCATCCTCGGTCGGATCAAACAGCCGGTGGCAAAGCGGATCAACGACAAGGTGCTCCACACCGACGCGCTGATGCAGAAGGCCGACTGGCAGACCGGGCTCGCCGCGATCGCCGGCATCACTGGCATCGGGTTCGGCTGGTGGTGGGCCGATGCCAGCGCGGCGCTGTTCATCGCGCTGTCGATCATCAAGGATGCCGTGGGCGCGCTGCGGCAAGCGGTCGCCGAACTGCTCGACGGCACCCCGCGCGCGCTCGATTCGAACGCGATTGCCGAGGATGCCGAACGGCTGATCGCAGCGCTCAAGGCGCGCTTCGGCGACGTCGGGGTGCGGCTGCGCGAAACCGGCCGCTATATCGCCGCTGAGGTCGATTGCGCGCCGCCGGCTGTCATTCCCTCTGCCACCGAGTTGATGGGCGACAACGCTTGGCGGCTGGCAAGCCTAAGCTTTCGGCCTCAATAACGTCGTCATTGCGAGCGAAGCGAAGCAATCCAGAGCGAGTTGACGCTACTCTGGATTGCCGCGTCGCCTTCGGCTCCTCGCAATGACGACGTTTGGCTAAAGGCTCTTCGCCGCTTCCATCGCGAGCGCCACCGAATGCTTCCGCGCGTCATGGTCGTACATCGATGAAGCCACGACCACCTCGTCGACCCCGGTGCGCCCGACAAAGGCCTTCAGCCCGTCGCGGACATCGTCGACCGTGCCGACCGCAGAGCATTGCAGCACATGGTCGAGGATCGCGCGCGCATTGGGCGGCAGGCTGTCCTTGTACCCCGCGAGCGGCGGTTTCATCTTGCCGGGATTGCCGGTGCGCAGCGCGACAAAGGCCTGTTGCTGCGACGAGGCGAGCAGTTCGGCCTCTTCGCGCGTGTCGGCGGCGAAGACGTTGAACGCCGCGGCGGCATAGGGTTCGGACAATTGCGCCGACGGCTTGAACTGCCGCCGATAGATATCGAGCGCCTCGTCGAGCGCATCGGGGGCGAAATGGCTGGCGAAGGCATAAGGCAGCCCGAGCATCGCCGCGAGCTGCGCGCCGAACAGGCTCGACCCCAGGACCCAGATCGGGATGTGGGTCCCCTCGCCCGGCACCGCGCGGATGCCGAGCCGCTCGTCGCCGGCAAGGAAGGCCTGTAGTTCGACGACGTCCTGCGGAAACTGCCGCTCGTCGCTCGCGAGGTTGCGGCGCAGCGCCCGCGCGACGACTCCGTCCGACCCCGGCGCGCGGCCGAGGCCAAGGTCGATACGACCGGGAAACAGCGCCTCCAGCGTGCCGAATTGCTCGGCGATCACCATCGGTGCATGGTTCGGCAGCATGATCCCCGCCGACCCGATCCGGATGCTCGACGTTGCCTGCCCGATATGCGCGAGCACCACCGCGGTCGCGGCGCTCGCGATCCCCTGCATGCCGTGATGTTCGGCAACCCAATAACGGCCATAGCCGAGCGTTTCGGCATGTCGGGCGAGATCGGCCGCGTTGGCCAGCGATTGAGCGATCGTCCCGGTGTCGGTGACGGGCACAAGATCGAGCAGGGAGAGTTTCAGCATGAAACTGGATATGCGGATGGCACGACCGCCGTTCAACCTCTCTTCGTCATTGCGAGCGAAGCGAAGCAATCCAGGGCGGTTTACGCAGGCTCTGGATTGCCGCGTCGCCTTCGGCTCCTCGCAATGACGATGTTTTGGAACTTAGGCCCGCTCATCCTTCGGCGAACCCATCAGCACATAGGTGGTGATCGCATTCACCTGCGGCAGTATGCCCAGCACCTCCGTGTGGAAATGCTTGTACGCAGCGAGGTCGGCCGCCTCAACGCGCAGGATATATTCGATCGCGCCGGTGATGTTGTGGCACTCGCGGACCTCGGGCGCTTCGGCCATCGCGGCTTCAAAATCTTCCTGCGCCTGTTTGGTGTGCGTCGACAGCCCGACGGTAACATAGGCCATGAAGCTGTAACCGACCTTCGCCGGGTCGATGCGCGCCCGATAGCCCCTGATCACGCCGCTGCGTTCGAGTTCCTGCACCCGGCGCAAGCAGGCCGACGGCGACAGCCCAACCCGCTCGGCAAGTTCGAGGTTCGAGATTCGCCCGTCGCGCGACAGTTCGCGCAATATATTGCGGCCAATGGCGTCTATATTACTCATAGATTGCATAATCTATCCCAAAACCGCCCATCTTTGCAACCACCAGCGACGCAAGCCGCATTATATTGCGCATATGGATCAGACCACCCTCGCCGCCCTCTCCGCCTTCGCGCTCGTCTCGTCGATCACGCCGGGTCCTAACAACATGATGCTGATGGCGTCGGGCGCCAATTTCGGTCTGCGCCGCACCGTGCCGCACGCGCTCGGCGTCGGCTTCGGCTTCACGCTGATGATCGTCCTCGTCGGCGTCGGGCTGATGGGCCTGTTCGACCTCTTCCCCATTCTCAATACCGTCCTCAAGATCGTCAGCATCGCCTATTTGCTCTGGCTCGCGTGGAAGATCGCCAATGCCGCCGCACCGACCACCGACGGCAATGCGCGCGGCAAGCCGATGACCTTCGTCCAGGCGATGCTGTTCCAGTGGGTCAATCCCAAGGCGTGGACGATGGCGCTGTCGGCGATCGCACTCTATGCCCCCGACCGCAATGTCGTCGCGGTGCTGCTCGTCGCGATCGTCTTCGGCATCGTCAACCTGCCCTCGACGAGCATCTGGGCGGTGATGGGACAGGCGCTGCGCGGCTGGCTGTCGAGTCCGGCGCGACTTCGCGCCTTCAACTGGACGATGGCGGCGCTGCTCGTCGGATCGCTTGCGCTTCTGATTTGACGGCTTAATGCACGGCGCGACCTCCCCTCGCGACCGGAGAAGAGAAGCATGCAAAGCCGCCGCCTTGGCAAAAGCGCCATCCATGTGTCCGACATCTGCATGGGGACAATGACCTTCGGCAGCCAGACCGACGAGGGCGAAGCGTTCCGCATCCTCGACCGCTGCTTCGACGAGGGCATCAACTTCTACGACACCGCCGAGGGCTATCCGGTGCCGCCCGATACCAAATGGGTCGGCCGCACGGAAGAAATCGTCGGGCGCTGGCTGAAGACCAAGCCGCGCGACGCGATCATCCTCGCCACGAAAGTCTCCGGGCCGAGCCATGTCTGGTTCAAGTCGCCCTGCCGCAACGGCATGACCGCGCTCGACCGCAAGAATATCATGCAGGCGATCGACGACAGCCTGACGCGGCTGCAGACCGACTATGTCGACCTCTACCAAACGCACTGGCCCGACCACGACGCGCCCTATGACGAGATGATGGACGCGCTCGACGAGTTGGTCCGCGTCGGCAAGGTTCGCATCCTCGGCTGCTCGAACGAGACAAGCTGGGGGCTGATGAAGTCGCTCGCGGCGTCCGAACGGCTCGGCGTCCATCGCTACCACACGATCCAGAATAATTTCAGCCTCAACAACCGCCGCTTCGAGGACGAACTCAAGCAGGTATGCCGGCAGGAAGGCGTCAGCCTGATCCCATACTCGCCGCTCGCCGGTGGGGTGTTGTCGGGCAAATATCAGGGCGGCGCGACCCCTGAGGGCGCGCGCTTCTCGCGCTACCTGAAGATGGAAGGGCGGCAGGCGGTGATGGGCCGCCGCTTCGTCAACGACAAGAGCCTCGCCGCGACCGAGCGCTATCTGAAGATCGCCGAGGAGGCCGGGCTGCACCCTGTGACCATGGCGACCGCCTGGTCGAAGCAGCATGACTTCGTCGCCTCGACGATCGTCGGGGTCAGCGCCTATGACCAGGTCGACCCGATCCTCGCCGCGAAGGATCTGGTGCTGAGCGACGATGTGATGGCGGCGCTGCACCAGGTCAGCCGCGACATCCTTTACCCGATGGGGTGAGCGCCTTGCGTCGCGGAGGACCTTTGCTATCCTGACCGGGTCACCCCGAAAGGAAACCGCATGTCCCCCGCCCGCCGCACCCTGTTCGCCTTCGCCGCCTTTGCCGGCATCATCGGAACCGCACACGCCGCCAATCCGACGATGTTCCGCGACGCCGGCTGCGGCTGCTGTCTCAAATGGCTCGAACTGGTGAAGACCTCGTTCGGGGCGAAGGTGACCGTGGTCAATGCGGCCGACATGGATGCGGTCAAAGACAAGCAGGGCGTGCCCGCGGCGCTGCGCAGTTGCCACACTGTTCTCGTTGGCGGCTATGTCATCGAGGGCCATGTGCCCGCGAAGGAAATCGCCCGGCTGCTCAAGGAAAAGCCCAAGGGCGTCAAGGGCCTGGCGGTCGCGGGTATGCCGACCGGATCGCCCGGCATGGAATATCGCAATATCCGCGAAGCCTATAAGGTGATGACCTTCGGCCCCGGCGGCCAGCGCGTCTATGCGAGCTATGCGGCGAGCGGCGGCTGAGTTCACCCGCCTGCCCTAATCCCATTCGCATCGAGCGAAGTCGAGATGCCCATCGTTGATTCACGCCCTCGGGGTGTCTCGACTTCGCTCGACACGAACGGGAAATCAGGCGGGCTTTAACTCGGCCTTGAACAGCTGCAGCATCCGCCCCCACGCCTTTTCCGCCGCCGCCTCGTTATAGGCGCGGCCGTCGGGCGGGCACCAGCCGTGCATCGCACCGGCATAGACCTCGACCTCGTGCCACTGCGGGCGCGGCTTGAGCACCTCGGCCAGCAAGACCTTCTCGTTCGGGCTTTCTTTGTCGTCATTGTCGGCGATCGCGAAGAGATAACCGGCATTGGTGCCGTCGATCAGCAGATGCGGGCTGTCGGGCTTGTCGGTGGCGACCCCGCCGCCGTGGAAGCTCGCCGCCGCGCCGACGCGATTGGGGCTGAGCGCGGCGGTATAGATCGTCATCGCGCCGCCCATGCAATAGCCGGTGGTGCCGATCCGCCGCTTGGTGTCGACTTCCTTCTGCGCATCGAGGAAGGCGAGATGCGCGGTCGCGTCGGTGGTAACGAGCGTCTTGTTAAGCTGCTTCAGATAGCCGAACAATTTCTCGCGCACCTCGGGGACGTTGAAGTCGTTGGCAGCATCGACGACCGGCGATTTCTGCCAGCGGTAGAAGGGGTTGATCGTCAGCACCGCATAGCCCTCGCCCGCCAGCCGGTCGGCCATCTGGCGAAAGGCGGGGCGCAAGCCGCGGATGTCGGGCCACACCAGCACGGCGGGATGCTTGCCCTCGGCGGGCGCGACGAAATAGGCGTCGCAGGTGCCGTCGGCGGTCTTGATCTCGACATCGCGGCCCTTGACCGGCTGGCCCGCCAGCGCGCGCGCGGGCAGCGCCGCCATCAGCGCCCCGGCGCCCGCGAGCGCGGTAAAGCTGCGCCGCCCGACGGGCAGCCCGGCGCGGTCGAGGTCGGCTTCGGTTTCTTGGGTGCACATGGCGTCTCTCCTTGGGGGGATTTTCGAAAGCGGCGGAAAACTGCCGAACTTTATAGTGGATTCACGTCGCCGGCCATCGTTCCCCGGCGCAGGCCGGGGTCCAGACAGATCGGCGCGCGCTCCACGACATGGACCCCGGCCTGCTCCGGGAAACAGCGAACGACTCGCCTTCGAAAAACGGCGCAAAACTGCGCAACTTCATTCGCGATTGACGTTTCGACGGGCGATCGGGGCACTGCATGATCGCAGGCTAATCTGGCGATGTTTTTTAGGACAGCGCTTTTTGCATCCAATCCTCCCTGTGGCGCAGCCATGGGGAGGTGGCAGCGCGAAGCGCTGACGGAGGGGCCGACGCCGTCAGGCGTCGTGTAAGGTTTCGGCCCCTCCACCACCGCTTCGCGGCGGTCCCCCTCCCCATCGCTACGCGACAGGGAGGATCAACCCGAATGTGTCGTCAACATTATGGACCGCTGAGCTCCTTTTCAGGGTCTCAGCGCCGCCCCTCCAGATCCTTGATGATGTCCGGGGCCGCAAGGTCTCGCGACACCTTGTCCAGAACCGGGTCGAAGTTGTCGGCACGGCCATATTGGCGCCCGTCCGCCGCCGCCTCGGTTTCCTCCCAGCGGGCACCGCCGCGCACCGGCGCATCGTCGAGCGCGTCGCGCGCCATCTGCTGCACCTTCTTCATCCGCCGCCACAGCCAGGCCGGCCAGACGACGAGCGCGCCGAACAGCATCAACGGCCACAGGATATTCCACATAGGCCTTCCCCCTCGGCAAATCGTCAGCCAGCGATGCTAATCTCTTCAAAGGTAAAGGCAAGCCGGTGCACGCCGACCTCGCGCAGCATCGCGCCATGCGCGGCGCGATCGACGATATGACCCGCGCCGCAGAAACCGACGACGGTCATCCCCGCGGCCAGCGCCGACCGCGCGCCGGTCGGCGAATCCTCGACCGCCAGGCACTTCGCCGGATCGACACCGAGCCCCTTGGCGGCGGCGAGATAGATGTCAGGGTGGGGCTTACCACGGTCCCATCCGTCGGCGCTGTAGACATGCTCCCCGAAATGATGGCCGAGCCCGAACAGCTCGAGCGCCCAGCCGATATATTCGGCGCGGCTCGACGAGGCGATCGCGCGTGGCGTCGTGCCCAGCGTGTCGAGGAACGCAGCGGCGCCGGGGACGGCGTCGAAGCCCTCCATGAAGCGCGCCCGCGCCCGCTCACGGTGCCGCTCGCGGAAATCGGCGGGCAGCGGCCGCCCAAAGCGGGCCTCGATCCGCCGCTGCGTCTCCTGCCAATTATGGCCGTAATAATCGCGCAAACTCTCGTCATAGGTCGTCGGCATGCCGACCGCGGTCAGGCTCTCGGACAGCGACATATTCGCGCGCACTTCGCTGTCGGCGATGACGCCGTCGAAGTCGAAGATGATGGCGGCGGGGGTCATAAGCGCGCGTCCTGTTTATGCGAATGCAACTTGTCGGGCCTAGAGGCCATGGCAACAGGAGACGCAATCATGAAGTTCATCGAGCTCAAATCGCGCGGCGGTAATTATCTGCTCGTCGCGGAAAATGTCGCCTGGCTGCGCGACTATGAGAACGGCCAGACGCAGGTCGGCATGGTCGGCGGCGCGCCGCTGCTGATCGTCGGCAAGATGGAGGATATCGCGGCGTCGATTCTGGAGCAGGCTAATAAGGCGGAGTGACTTCTACTAAGATGATCTGTTCGAAGCCTTGGCGCGAACTATACGCCCATATCTCTTTGCGGCCTTCCTCTCTTCGCCGTGTGCCTTGAGGGTCAAGGCCGCCTCTTCGCCGTCAGGTTCGGTGCGGTGCGTATCGATGACATGCCAACCGCCGCAATTTTCATCCGGGCACCCGCACGTGACGGCCCTAACCGGGTGCCGGCTTAGCCCTTCCCGCTTTTGAAGCGAATTCGTTCGATCAGCGCTTCGCACCAAATCGGCGATCGCCCTCCGCCCGAGAAATTTCTTCGTCATGGCTCCGATCCCTCTGACGGACAGCGCATTTACTACTCCACCGTCACCGACTTAGCCAAATTCCGCGGCTGGTCCACATCGGTCCCCTTCGCCACGGCCACATGATACGCCAGCAACTGCACCGGCACCGCATACACCAGCGGCGCGATCAGCGGGTGGACCTTGGGCATTTCGATCGTCGCCATGCAGCCGTCGCCGGCTTCGGCGAGGCCCTCGGCGTCGCTGATCAGCACGATCTTGCCGCCGCGCGCCATGACTTCCTGCATGTTGCTGACGGTCTTTTCGAACAAGGGGCCGCTCGGCGCGAGGACGATCACCGGGACCGCTTCGTCGATCAGCGCTATCGGGCCGTGCTTCATTTCGCCCGAGGCATAGCCTTCGGCGTGGATATAGCTGATTTCCTTGAGCTTGAGCGCGCCTTCCATCGCGAGCGGATAGTCGGGGCCGCGGCCGAGGTAGAGCACGTCGCGCGCCGGGGCGACGAGGTGCGCCATCGCGGCGATTTCCTCGTCGTGGCTCAGCGCGGCGTTGAGCGCGGCAGGAGCTTCTATCAGGTGGCGGACGATATCGCGTTCCTCGGCAGCGCTGAGCTTGCCCTTCTTGAGCGCGAGGTGCGCGGCGAGCGCGGCGAGTACCGCGAGCTGGCAGGTGAAGGCTTTCGTTGACGCAACGCCGATTTCGGGACCCGCGTGGGTCGGGAGCAGCAAGTCGGCCTCGCGCGCCATGCTGCTGGTGGGCACATTGACGACGACCGCGATCGTCTGCCCGTTCGCCTTGCAGTGGCGCAGCGCCGCGAGCGTGTCGGCGGTCTCGCCCGATTGCGAGATGAAGAGCGCAAGCCCGCCGGGTTGCAGCACCGGGTCGCGGTATCGGAATTCCGACGCGACATCGATGTCGACCGGCACGCGTGCGAATTGCTCGAACCAATATTTGGCGACCATGCCGGCATAGAAGCTGGTGCCGCAGGCGACGATGGTGATGCGGTCGATCGCCGACAGGTCGAAATCCATCTGCGGCAGCGCGACGGTCTGTTCGAGCGGGCGGATGTAGGAGGAGAGCGTCTGCGCGACGACGGTCGGCTGCTCGAAAATCTCCTTTTGCATGAAGTGGCGATAATTGCCCTTCTCGATCGTCGCCGCGGTGACCCCCGAGGTGGTGATTTCGCGGGTCACGGGATTGTTCGCGCTGTCGAATATCTGCGCGCCCTCTCGCGTGATGACGACCCAGTCGCCTTCCTCGAGATAGGCGATTTTCTGGGTCAGCGGCGCAAGGGCAAGGGCATCGGAGCCGAGATAGGTCTCACCCTCGCCATAACCGACGACCAGCGGCGAGCCGAGCCGCGCGCCGATCAGCAGATCGGGATGCTGGCGAAAGGCGATGGCGAGCGCGAAGGCACCGCGCAGCTGCGGGAGGACCGCCTGCACAGCTTCCTGTGGAGATTTGCCCGCCTCGACCTGTTCGCTGACGAGATGCGCGACGACCTCGGTATCGGTCTCGCTCTCGAAGGTCCGGCCGCGCGCCTGCAGCGCCTCGCGCAGCGGCTTGAAATTCTCGATGATGCCATTGTGGACCAGCGCGACCTCGCCCGTCGCATGCGGATGCGCGTTGCTCGTCGTCGGCGCGCCGTGGGTCGCCCAGCGCGTGTGCGCGATGCCGACGAGGCCCGGCGCGGGGTTGCCCGCAAGCTCCTTGACGAGATTGCCGAGCTTGCCCTCGGCGCGGCGGCGGACGAGCTGGCCGCCCTCGACGGTACAGACACCCGCCGAATCATAACCGCGATACTCCATGCGCCTGAGGCCATCGACGAGGCGATCGGCGACCTGGTCCTTGCCGACAATTCCGATAATTCCGCACATGTGGGTCTGGCTTTCGTTTAGAGCGTGTAGGGAACGCGAATACCCGGCATCGCTGCCGGAAACACCTTGATATTGCGTGTAACAAGAATGCGGCCGCTAATTTGTGCGGTCGCGAGCACGAGCGCGTCGCAGAGCGTCAGCCCCTTGCGCTCGGCGCGGAGCGCGGCGGCGCGGCGCGCGACCGCATCGCCGACCTCCTCGACCGCGAAACAGCCGAGGAACGCCTCGACCGCCTTCACCGATACGGGGTCGGCGGCGGTCATCACCTCGGTCCAGCTGATCCGGCTGACGCTCTTGCGCCCGGCGCGGCGGATCTCGCTGCGCGCGGCCTCGACGCCGTTGAGGGCGTCGATCAAAATGTCGCTGTCGAACTGCGCGTCGATCATTCGCGCTTGCCCCGCAGGCGCCGCTGATATTTGAGCCCGTCGCCGATATCGGCGCGCTCACGCCAGATGCCGAACGCATTGTCGATGGCGTCGCCCGAGGCGTCGGCGCGATAGGCCGCAACCGCGCGGCGGACCAGCTCGGCGCGCGAGACGCCTTGCCCGGCGGCGAGGCTATCGAGCCATTCGACGTCGGAGTCGGGAATGTCGGCGAGGAAGCGCATGGAAGATTGATATCATATCATGATATCAAATCAACCGCAGATATTGGCAAGCTTTCCACCGGTCCAAAGCATATCGACGGCGTCCGCACGGATCGCATCGGCGATGATCTCGCTGGTAGGGCGCAATATGGTAAAATGATCGCATCCTGCGCCCGCGACGAAATGAAGCTGCGGATTACCGCTGACTTCCTTCATCTCGTTGAGATCGACAATATTTCCCCGTTCGCTGCCTTCGATCACAAGGGTCGGTTTGCGAACCGACGCGAGCCAGTGGACCGGCGCGCGCAGCTTCACACCCGGCTTGTCCTTGACGTCGATCGGAAACATGTCGCCATAGAGCCGCGGATCAATGACCGGGCCGAAGGAAAAGACGGCCGCCCATTCGTCGGCATATTCGGACGCCAGCAGCACCAGCGTCCCGCCGGTGCTGTGGCCGCCCAGATAGACGCGCGCGGGGTCGATTCCCGGCTGCTGTTTCAGCCACCGCGTCGCCGCGACCAAGTCGTCGACCTCGCCGTAAAAGCCCTCGCTATGCCCCGGATTGCCGTTGAGTCCGCGCAGCGAGGGATAGAAAGTCACGACGCCGCGCTCGCGAAAAGCCGCTGCGGACTGGTCGTTTTCACGCGGCTTCGGGCTCCAGAAATCGCCGATCGCGAGATCGCCGCCGCTGACCCAGACGATCGCCGGGTGCCGCTGGCCATCATCGGGCACCGAGGTCAGATAGCCCGATATCGACCCGACCGCGCTGGGGTAATGGACGACCGACATGATCTTCGCCGGCGGCTTGGGCGCCTGGTCGCTCTGGCGCACCTCGGCCACGACCGTCGGCCTATGCCCGGCGCGCGCGCTCGCGAGGTCGACCGCAGGCTCGCTGCACGCAGCGGTGCCCGCGATCAAAAGCGCCGACGCCAGCAGTGCGACCCGACCCATAAACATCCCCCTCGCCCTCCCGTTACCGTTGCCCGAAATTCCGGTCGACATAGATCATCGCGAACTGCACCGGATCGGCCGGCGCGCTGTTCGCCTGTTCGAAGCGCGCCTTGCCATCTTCCCAGATCTTGCGGATCTGCGCGGGCAGGTCGGGGCCGAACTTCATCTGCCGCGCGACAATCTGCGGCCAGCTTCCGGTCGTGCCGAAGCTCTTGTGCAATTGCGGCTCCATCGCCTTGCAATAGGCCGCGGTCGCGTCGTCGAGATGGCCGATCGCCTGGAGCACCCAGGCATCGACATAACGCAGGAAGGGCTTGTCGGTGTAGCGGTCACTCAAATCGTTTTCTCCATCATCCATTCGTCCCGCAACAAGCCGTAGATCAGCGAATCGCGCACGCCGATATGCGTTTCCCACTCGCCGCGCAGCCGGCCTTCGCGCTGGAATCCCAGGCGTTCGAGCAACCCGATCGAGCCGGGGTTTTCGGGATCGGTGTCGGCGAAAATACGGCGCAGTTTCATATCCTCAAAACCATGATCGATCACCCGCGCCACCGCCTCGCGCGCGATACCGCTGCCCCACCGGTCGCGGCGCAGGATATAGCCGATTTCTTTCACATCGGGCTTGCCGTCGATCAGGATCACCCAGCCGAGCGCAACATCGTCGCCCGCGGTGATCGCCCAGCACAGAAAGCCCTGCCCCTCGGTCGCATTGCCTTTGACATAGGCCTCGGTCTCGGCGGGCGACGCGTGCGGCCCGCTCGACCACCAGGTCATCACCTCGGGGTCGGACAGCACCGGAAATAGCGCAGCGGCGTCGTCCTCGCGCAGCTGGCGCAGCACGAGGCGCACGGTCGTGAGGGTCGGCGCGGGCATGGCGTTATTTCTTCTCCGCCGCTTTCTTCTTCCGCATCGCATCGTGGAAGCGGTCGGCCCAATTGGGTTTGACCAGTTGCTCACCGCGGACCAGCCGCAGCTCGCCGTCGGCGACGTCGCGGGTCACCGCGCTGCCGGCGGCGACGATCGCGTCGCGGCCGATCTTCACCGGCGCGACGAGCGCGCTGTTCGATCCGATGAAGGCGTTCTCGCCGATCTCGGTCCGATATTTGAAATAGCCGTCGTAATTGCAGGTGATCGTCCCCGCGCCGATATTCGCGCCTGCGCCGACCGTCGCATCACCCAGATAGGTGAGATGGTTGGCCTTGGCGCCTTTGCCCAGCGTCGTTTTCTTCACTTCGACGAAATTGCCGACCTTCGCCTTCTCCTCCAGCACGGTGCCGGTGCGCAGCCGCGCGAAGGGGCCGACCTCGCAGCCGCTCGCGATGCTCGCACCCTCGATATGGCTGAAGCCGCGGATCGTCACATTGTCGGCGATCGTGACGCCGGGACCAAAGAAAACATGGGGCTCGATCGTCACGTCGCGGCCAAGTTCTGTATCCCAGGAGAACCAGACCGTGTCCGGCGCGCGCAGCGACGCGCCGCCCGCCATCGCCTCCTCGCGCTTGAAGTCCTGCCACTGCGCCTCGGCGGCGGCGAGTTCGGCGCGGCTGTTGATCCCGGCGACGTCGGCGGGGTCGGTCTTGACGACGGCGCAGTGCCGCCCGTCGGCGTTGGCGATGTTGACGATATCGACGAGGTAAAATTCCTTCGCCGCATTGTCGTCGGTGACGCGCGCGAGCAGCGCGAACAGATCGGCCGACCTGGCCGCCATCAGCCCCGAATTGCACAAAGTCACCGCGCGCTCGGGCTCGGTGGCGTCCTTGTGCTCGACCATCTTGGTGACGCGGTCGCCCTCCACAATCACGCGCCCATATTGCAGCGGATCGGCCGGCTCGAACGCCAGCACGACCACGGCGGGCGCGTCGGCTGCGGCGAGCCGGTCGATCATCGCCTGCATCGTCGCGGCGGGGACGAAGGGCACGTCGCCATAGAGGATCAGCACATCGCCATCGAAGCCGGTCAAGGCGCCCTCGGCCTGCTGCACGGCATGGCCGGTACCAAGCTGCGGGTCCTGCACCGCGAGGTCGGCGCTGCCGGCGAGCGCGGCTTCGAGCTGATCGGCCTTGTCGCCGACGACAACGACCTTCTTCGCGGGTCTCAGCGCATCGACGCTGGCCATCAGGTGGAGCAGCATCGGACGCCCGGCGATCGGGTGCAGCACCTTGTGCAGGTCGGACTTCATGCGGGTGCCCTTGCCCGCGGCGAGAATGACGGCAGCGATCGGATTGCTCATGGCCGCCGCCATGCCAGCAAATCATTGCGGTTTCCAGAACATCGCGCCATGCGCTCCTTCAAACTCCGTTCGCCCGAGCGAAGTCGAGACACCCATCGGTCGTAAGCGTCCGTGGGGCATCTCGACTTCGCTCGACACGAACGGGAATCGGGGTTCGCGTCATGTCATTTCCCTTCGCCATCATCGGCTTCGATCTCGACGGCACATTGGTCGATACTGCGGGCGACCTCACCGCCGGGGTCAATCATGCGCTCAGCCTTGCCGCGCGCGCGCCGCTGACCGTCGAGCAGGTGCGGCCGATGATCGGGCTGGGCGGGCGGCATATGCTCGAACAGGGGCTGCGCGCGACCGGCGGGGTTCCGGGCGGCGATTTCGAGCGGCTGTTCCGCGAATTTCTGCGCCATTATGAGGCGAATATCGCGGTGCACAGCCACCCCTTCCCCGGTCTGATCGAGGCGCTCGACGCACTCGACGCGCTGGGCGTGAAGACCGCGGTGGTGACCAACAAGACCGAACGCCTCGCACGCTTGCTGCTCGGCGACCTCGGGCTCGCCGATCGTTTCGCGACGATCATCGGCGGCGACACGCTGGGGCGCGAGAATGCCAAGCCCTCCCCCGCCCCGATCCACGAAATGATCGCGCGCTGCGGCGGCGGTCGCACCGCCTTCGTCGGCGACAGCATCTATGACATGGAGGCCGCCAACGCCGCCGGGGTGACGAGCATCGCGGTGCGGTTCGGCTTTCCGAACCAGCCGGTCGAAACGCTTGGCGCCGACCATATTATCGATCATTACAACGCATTACTGCCTTTGTTGCGCGAGTTGGGGGATTCGCATGTCCAATCAGATATGGGACGAAGAGATTGAGCCGCCGGCGCCCAATCAGTGGGTGCGGCTGGGCGGAGTGCTCGCGGCCGCGGCGCTGATCGCGGCCATCGTGGGGATGCGGCCGTCGCAGGTCTCACCGACCGGCGTGCTCGGGTACAGCCTGATGCAGACGGTGCTGCTTTCGGCGACCCTCTATTTCACCTGGATGCGCGATGGCCCGACCTGGCGTCCGATCGCGACCGCGGCCGGCCTGTTCGTCGTCATCATGCTGGTCAATCTGGACAAGGCCGACCGGCATGCCGTGGCCGTCAAGGCCGATATGGCGACCTTCGGCAAGCTGTATTTCGACGCCGGCGGCAGGCTGGTGGCGCCCCCCGACCCGTCGAGCCACGGTCCCTTTTCGCGAGCGACGATCAAGCTCGCGAAGGAAACCGAAAAGCTCAACGACGAATATATGCTTCAGCTGGACCAGTCCGGCATGCTGGCGCTGTTCGATGCCAACCGGATTCGCGTCAATCCCGACATGGTCAAGAATTGCGGCGCGATCATCGCGGTCAAGTCGGACATCCCGAAATATAAGGCGCGGCACCTTGCCCTGATCGAAAAGGGGCGGCGCGATTTCGAAGACGTCGATGCGGAATCGGAGATGGTGGAGGCGGTTCTGCGCGGCATGGATAGCCGAATGCCGCAGGCGCGATCGGACATCGAGCGAAGCTGGGACCTCAACAGCCAGCAGATCGAAGCCGCCCATGCCGCATGCGAGGTGCTGGCGCGCGGCAACTGGCATGCCCAGGGCACGGTCTTCGCCTTCACCTCGCGAAGCGACATGGCCGCATTCGACCGCCACAGCGACCGGCTCAACGCCCTTTCCGAGCAGCTCGAGACGATCGCGGACGCCGGACGACAACGGATGCGGGCCGCGCAAAAGGAGATGGCGCGCGGTCTCAAATAGCCGCGCGGCCCTTGCGCCATTTCGTCCACAAATGCCGCGCCAGCATCAGCGGCGGCATGCGCAGCCAGTGCGAGCGGATGTAGAAGATCTGTTGCAGCAGCGGATCGGTCGCGCGGCCCCAATCGTCGCGTGCAAGCAGGCGGCGCTGGTATCGCTCGTCGCCAGGCTTGATCCGGTTCCAGCCCGACGGCAGCTGCGCGCCGTAAAGGTCGCGCGCCAGCCGCGCGGCGCGGTGGACCGGCTTTTCCAGCCCGTGCACCTCCGCCCGCGCGTCGAGCTTGCCCCAGAAACCGCGATCGGCGGCGGCGAATTCGGCGGTCAGCCTATGGAAATCCCACAGGTTGCGCAGTCCGCCCTGCAGGTCGCCGTCGGCGAGCATATGCGCGGCGCAGTGGCAGGCCATGTCGGCGGGGTTGAGCACGCGAAATCCGCCCGGCGTCCGTATCGCATCGCCGACCAATGCCAGCGCATCGGGCGTAATCCGGTGCGTGCGCGGCAGGATCGTGTGGTGGACGTCGATCATCCGGTCGCGGTCCTTGTGGATCAGCGGCGGCAACTCGTGCATATGGTCGCGGTAATAGGCGTCGTCATAGTCGTCCTGTTTCAGCCATTCCCATCCGTCGATCAGCGCCAGATTCTCGGCGCGGCCAAGGTCGTGCCAGGGCACGAGGATGTCGAGGTCGCCGATCTGGCGCCCCGCTGCACAGGCAAGGTCCGCCGCCGCATAGGCGGTGCCCTTGAGCAGCACGAACTCGACCCCTGCCGGGTCGAGCGAACGGCGCGCCATTTCGGCCTCCCACAGCGCCTGCGCCTGCGCGACGGCAGCGGCGGCGCGCTGGTCGGCGAACAGCGCGGCGACCGAGGGCGGCAGCGCCGCCTCCTCGAGCCGGCAGGCGAGCGTCGCCAGCAGCGCCTCGGCGCGCGCGACGCTGACCACCCCGTCCCAGTCGCGCGGGGCCAGCGAGGCGGCGTCGCGCCGCCCCGCGAGCAGGTCGACGAGCGCTTCCACCGCGCTCATCGCACCGCCTCCGTCCATAATTGCTCGACGATCGCCATGCCGCTCGCGCTGTCGGGATAGCCGATGGTGAAGGCCGGCGTCTCGCGCACCAGCCGGGTCATCGCGGCGAACCCCGCCTCGCCCAGCGCGACATAGTTGGTCGAGGCCTCGGTCAGCCGGACAAAGGCCTCGCCCTCGCCGATGCGCTCGATCGAAGGCGCACCGCCGAAGCGGGGGAAGAGAAGCAGCGCCGGGCGCACCGGTTCGTGCATCGCGGCGATCGCGTCGGCGCGCGGGATCAGGTGGCGGATATCGCCCTTTGGCGTGCCCGCGAGCAGCGGGCCGAGCCGCGCCGCATCGACCCGCGCTTCGACCTCGGCGATCGCCTCGTTCTTCAGGCTGACCGCACGCGGAAAGGCGAGCGCGTCACCGCTCTGCGGATCGATCAGTATGAACTCGTCGCCCATCAGCCGCCAGTCGCCCCCACCCTCCTTCTCACCGAGCAGCGCCGCGAGGGTCGATTTGCCCGACCCCGACTCGCCCGACAGGATCACCGCGCGGCCGTCCTTCGCGACCGCGCTGGCATGGAGCAACATGTGCCGCCGCCAGCCAAGCGCGACCTGCAGGTTCATCCCCATTTCGGCGGCGAGCAAGCCCATCGACAGCGGCAGCGGCAGCGCGTCGGGGACGATATAATCGCCGCCGATATGCACCGACGGGCGCAGCCAGCGCCGCCAGGGCCGCGCCGCGAACAACCGCACCGTCGCGTCGGCGGGGCGGGCATCGTCGCGGGGATAGCCGGCATAGAGGGTCTTCAACGCGGCGATCGGTGCGGCCCAGTCGCTGCCGATACGGAACTGGACCGGGCCGACGGCGATGCGCGTGCAGTGCCTCACGCCGGTTCGACCAGCCCCATCGCCGCCAGTTCAGCCAGCCGTGCGGCGAGGATCGCGGTGGCATCGCCTTCGCCGTCGAGGTCGAAGCGGTCGGCGAGCCGCGCGGCGAGCGTCGCGGCGTTGCACGGGCTGCTGGCCAATGCGGTCAATATCTCGGGCATCGGCGCCACGACGAGGTGCGTCTGCATCGACCGCCGGTCGAAGATCGCGGTCAGTTCGCCCAATGGTTCGACCCGCAGCACCCCCGCCTCCGCTGCGCGATACCGGCGATCAGCCATAATCTTCGGCGGCGGCGGTCAGCTTGGCGAGGATCGCAAGCAGGGTCGCGCGCTCGGCGGCGCTGATGTTCGATTCGAGCCGCGCCTCGCTCGCCAGCGCGGCGGGAACGATCGCGTTGTAAAGCTCGCGCCCGGTCGCGGTGAGGTCGAGGTGATGCGATCGTCCATCGGCCTCATGCGCCTGGCGGCCGATCAACTGGCGGTCGGCAAGCGCCTTGGCGGCACGGTTGACGGTGACCTTGTCCATGCGCGTCGCCTGCACCAGCTCGCGCTGGGTCTTGGGCGCCCCCTCGCCGAGTACCGCCATCAGTCGCCATTCGGGGATCTTGAGCCCGAAGCGGTTCTGATATTCGGCGGCGATCCGTTCCGACAGCGCGTTCGACGCGATCGAAAGGCGATAGGGCAGGAAATTGTCGAGGTTGAGGTTCTTTGCGGCCATGTCCCCGTTCTTATCGACAATCCCGGCGCTGTGAAGGCCGCAATTGCGCCAAATTCCTAGAAAGACGCGCGCGCACCGACCCAGAGCGTGCGCGGCGTCGCGCGTTCGACGACGCCCGACGCGGAGATCGCGGCGGGCACCAGTTCGTCGAACAGATTCTCGCCGCGTGCCTCGATGCTGACCGCCTTGTTCAGGCGCCAGGACAATCCGGCGTCGAGCGTCAGCGCGTCGCCCAGCACCAACAGCCCACGGTCATCCTCATTCTGCTTGCCGATATAGCGCAGCGTCGCGAAGCCGCCGAACGGCCCGTCGTCGTTGCTGCGCAACGACACGCTGCCGCCATGTTTCGCGATCTGCGCCGGGCGGCGACCGTCGAGCGTCGACGCCATGCCCGAGGCGTCGACCTTGGCATCGGTAAAGGCATAGGTCGCGCGCAAGGTCGCGGGGCCGATCCGCTGTTCGGCGCTGACCTCGATGCCCTTGCTGTCGATGGCGTCGAGATTCTGGCGCTGGTTGAGGTTCGGGGCGAGGGTGACATTGGCGATGGCGTTCGACAGATGGTTGGCGAAGAGGGTCGCCGACAGCTTCGTGCCGTCGCTCGCCCAGTCGACCCCGACCTCACCGCCCCACAGACGTTCGGGTTCGAGCATCTCGTTCGCGGTCGTCACCTCGGCACCGACGCGGAACGGACGGTAGAGTTCGTTGAGCGTCGGCAGCCGCCAGCCGCGATAGGCCGCGGCGCGCAGCGACAGCGCGTCGGAGGTCCAGCGCACCCCGGCGCGGCCGCTGCCTTCCCAGCCCTGCCGCGCCGCGAAGCGCAGGTTGGTGATCGTCGAACCGCCGATATTGCGTTCGAGCCGATAGCCCTCGCCGAGCCACCAGTGATCGACACGGCCGCTGAGCGTCCAGAGCAGCCCGTCGCCGGCATCGCCCGCGCTCCATTCGGCGAAGGCGCCGACGGTATCGCTGCTGCCGCCGGCGATCCGGTGGCGGCCCGGCGTGACGCCGCTGAAGAAGAAATCCTCTTCGGTCCGCCCGGTGGTGCGGCGCCAGTCGGTGCCGATGCGCAGCGGGTTGTCGCCGCTGATCGCCGGCCGCAGCTCGAAGCGCGCGCCGAGGCCGGTCGCGGGCACGCGCTGGAAGAGCGCAGGGGCGACGCTGTTGCGACCCGCCGCGACGCTGGCAAAGCCGCTGTCGAAATCGCGGACCTCGACATAGGCGAGTGCGAGCCATTGCGCCGCGCCCGCGGGATCGTGGACGACGCGCAGGCTGGCATCGACGCCGTCGGTCTTGCTCGTCGTGAAATCGGTGCCGCGGTCGCGCCGGTCCGAAAAGCCGCGCAGGCTCGCCTCGATCCGGCTGTCGTCGCCCGCGTCGAAGCGCAGGCGCAGGCCGAGCCCGCCCTGTTCGTATGGCGCTGCACGATCGACCGCGCCGCGCTGGCCGCTGGCTACCGGCACGAACCCGTCGCCGCGGCTGTAGCGGCCATCGACCGCGACCTGACCGTTGCCCAGATTGCCCCCGACGCTCGCTGATGCGTCCCAGCTGTCGCGGCTGCCATAGGCCGCGCTCGCGGTGACGCCGTCGGTCATCGTCGAATAGAGGCCGATCGTCCCCGCGAGCGCGCCCGGGCCGTCGGCGCCGCTGCCGCCACCGCGCGCGATGACGATGCCGCCGAGGTTGATCGCGTCATAAGCGCTCCACGGCACCCAGCCACCGAAGGGATCAGCCTGCGGCACCCCGTCGAGCGTCACCAGCGCGCGCGACGACGCGTTGCCGCCGAGCCCGCGCAGCGTCACGCCCTGGCTGGTCGGATGGGCGCTGCGGCCGTCGCTGCGGCGGAACTGGACGATGCCGGCTTCGTCGCGGAGGCGGTTCTCGATGCGCGTGCCGAAGCCGGGTTGGAGGTCGCGGAGGACAGCGGTCGTCTGCACCGAGTCACCGCCCGATGGCCGCAGCGATCCAGCGCCGGTGACGACGATCTCCTCCGCCGGAATCGGAGCCGTCATTTGAAGGACGACTGCCGTATCGCTGTCATCGACCGCTTCCTGCCCCATCGCCGCCGCCGGCATCGCCAGCAGCGCCACCCCCGTCAGCAGCCGGATCATACGGGCTTGACCGCGTCGGGATGGGCCTTCTGAAACGCTTCGAGTTCCATGCAGGCAGCGTCGATCTCGGTCAGCCGCGGGAATGCGTCGAGCGGCACCTCGAAGCGCCGCGCGTTGTACATCTGCGGCACCAAACAGCAGTCGGCGATGCTCGGCGTGGCGCCGCCAAGGTACGTCCCCTCGCCCGCCATGGCTTCCAAAGCTTCAAACCCCTGCGCGATCCAGGTGGCGATCCAGCGGTCCTTGGTCGTCTCGTTGAGGCCGAGGTCGCGGGTCAGATATTTGAGCACGCGCAGGTTGTTGAGCGGGTGGATGTCGCTCGCCACCACCTGCGCCTGCGCCAGCGCGACCGCGCGCGGCATCGCCTCTTCGGGGATCAGCCGCGGCTCGGGGAAGGCGCGGTCGAGCCAGTCGATGATCGCCAGGCTCTGGATGATCGTCTCGCCATCGGCGATCAGCAGCGGTACAAAACCCTGCGCGTTGAGTTCAAGATAGGCGTCGCTGCGCTGCTCGCCCGCGATCAGGCTGACCTCGACGCGCTCGTAAGCGAGCCCTTTCAGTTTGAGCGCGATGCGGACGCGATAGCTCGCCGAGGAGCGGAAATAATCGTGGAGGACGAGCTTTGTCATGGCGCGTCTAATGCGATGCTTTCGGCATCTCCGCAATCCACTGCCGCAGCAGGGCCGCGCCCTCCTTGTGCACCGTCGAGCGCCCGACCTCGGGCATCGCGATGCCGGCGTCGGTGCTTTCGAGGCGATAGATCATATAGCTGTGGTCGGGATCGCCCGGCGCGATCGCGAAATCCATGCCGCCGCTGCCGCGTCCCGCCGCGGTCGGGCGTTTGCCGATGCCGTAATTGACCGTCGTCGGATCGTCGGTCCAGCGCAGGAACAGCCCGCTGTTCGACGCGCTGCCAGCCGGATTGTGGCAATGCGCGCAATTGACGTCGAGATAGGCGCGCGCGCGGTCCGCGACGCTGCCCGATTTGGGGTCGTCCCATTGCGGCATCACCGGTTTCAGCGCCGCAGGCTTGTCGAAGGTGATACCACGCCAATAGTCGGTCGCGCCCGCTGGCAGCACAAAATTCCGCGCCTTGGGTCCGATCGGCACGATCTCGCCCGACAGGCTGTGGCATTCCTTGCACTGGTTCTTGTTCGGCACCGCGTAGCGGATGTCATGTGTTTCGCCGTCGGGACTCTTGAAGCTTACCGCCACGCGGCGCCCGCCCAGCGCCAGCGTCGCATCCTTGCCGTCGGCATCCCAGATATAGGGGAGCGCGACCCAGCCTTCGGCGCGATGGATCAGCAGCCGCGTCTCGACCGGGCGTCCGCCATTGACGTCGGGCCAGCCAAAGCTTTTGACGATGATGCTGCCGACCGGAAAAGCGATGCCGCCATCGGCGGCGACAGAGGCTTTCCGGCCTTTCGGAATCCAGAACATCCGGTGCTTCTCGGTATAGTCCGAGAACAGCGCGGTGCGCAGCGTATAGGGCGTCAACGATTCGAGCGGCTGCGACGAGTCCGGCCAGAACAGCCGGAACGCCGACAATTTGGGCGGCAGGACGCTGCCCTCGATCACCGACTGATCGGGTTCGGGCACCGGGACGACGACCGCCGAACTGCCACTCGCGCACAGCAATGCCGCCGCCAGCGCGGCGAAAACGCGCTTCACTTGACCTTCGCCTCCATCGCTTCGGGCAGCGTGATCCCCGGCAGTGCCGCGGGCGGCGTGCCCTTCGACAGGTCGGCGGGCGCGGGCTTCGCCTGGTCGCGCGGCGTTGCGACGTCGGGCAGGTTCAGCGACAGCACCCCGACCTTGTCGAGCACGATCACATCCTCGCCCGCGCCGTCCCACAGGACGGGCGGGATTGCGCCGCCGAAGGCCGCCGCGATCTGCGTCCCGCCGTCGAACGCCGGGGCATAGCCCGCCTTGCCATGCACATTGTCGCGCACGACGATCTGACGCGGCAGCGGCTGGTATTTCGGGTCCTTATGCTCGTAGCGATAACCGACGATCATGACGTTCGCGGTGCCGTTCTGATCGAAGTCGTTGTCGAAAATCTCGACATGGCGGTTCGCCATGATCAGCACCCCGGTTCCGGTCGGAACGCTCGCGACGATATTACCCTTCGGCGCGAAATTGGGCGTGCTGTTGTCGTTCACGTCATTGTCGAACACGCGGACATTGTGCCCGCCCTGCATCGGCAGGCTGGGCAGGTCGAACACCAATATACCGCCGGTGTTCTTCGTTGCGATATTGTCGTGGACGTCGGCGTCGTAGCTGTTTTCGATCTCGATCCCCGCGACATTCTCGGTCGCGATCGAATCGCGGACGACGATATTCTTCGACTGGCCGACATAGATGCCCGCGTCAGACGCGCCGCGGACGTAGACGCTGTCGATCAGTACATCGCTGCTTTCGACCGGATAGATGCCATAGGCGCCGTTGGTTTCCTTTGGTCCCGCGGTCCATTCGACGCGCAGCTTGTGATAGACGATGCGGTCGGCGCCCTTCGACTTGATCCCGTCGCCCTTGCTGTTGAGTACAGCAAAATTGGTAAGAAAAACATCGTCGCTGGTGACCAGCAGCCCCTCGCCCGCGCCCTGCTGGCCCGTGAAGTCGAGGATCGATCCGCCCTCGCCCGTCCCCGCGCCGCGGATCGTGACGTTCGCCACGTCGAGCGACAGGCCATCGGTCAGATGCCAAGTTCCCGCGCCGAGTTCGACGACATCGCCGGGCTGCGCAACGATCAGCGCTTCCTGGAGTTTCTCGTTCGCGTCGGCGGCGCCCGCTTCGATCTTGATCGTCCTGGCCTGTGTCGGCACCGCGACCATCAGCGCGGCAACCAGCGGCAAGGCCAAATAATGGAATCGCATCAGACTCTCCCTTGTTTTTTGCCAGCATGGTGCAAGACTGCGCGTATGCCAAGCCATGTTGCTGACATGGATGTAGCTAGGGTCAGGGTCGCAACCCCGCCCGCACCGGGGAGAAGAAATTGAAGCATCTTATCATCGCGGCGACCGCCGTGTTCGTCGCCGCATCGCCGGCGTCGGCGGTTGCGCCGCAATCGATTACCGGCCGCTGGGCCACCGACGACGGCAAGGCGATCGTCGACATCTATGCCTGCGGCGCCAAGCTGTGCGGCAAGGTCCACAAATTGCTGATCGCCCAGCCCGCCGGCGGCCAGCGCGACGAACGCAATCCCGACAAGGCGAAGCGCGCGCGCCAGGTATCGGGTCTGCAAATCTACTGGGACCTCGCCGCCGACGGCAATGCGTGGAAGGGCCAAGGCTACAGCCCCGAGGACGGCCGCTATTATAAGGCACATCTCACCGCGAAGGGCGGCAAGATGACGATGAAGGGCTGCGTCAGCGTCTTTTGCAGGACGGTGACCTGGACGAAGATGGGGTGAAGACTGATCCTCCCTGCGCCGAAGGCGTGGGGAGGTGGCAGCGCGAAGCGCTGACGGAGGGGCCGACGCCGTCAGGCGTCGGTGCGGCGCCGCGGCCCCTCCACCATTCGCTTCGCGAACGGTCCCCCTCCCCATGGCTTCGCCACAGGGAGGATTATCGGCGTCAATCCGCCTTGGTGGGAAAAACGCCCTGCTGGGCGCTCGCGCGCACCATATTTTCGGTGCCAGGCGCCGGCGGTCCGGGCAGTTCGAACGGCACCGGCGCCGGCGGCGGCAGGCTCAGCTTGTCGGCGAACAGCAACCGCCCCGGCCCCAGCTTGTAGAGGATCATCGGCAACAATTCCTCGCCGAACACGAAACAGCCCTCGCTCCGTCCCAGCTTGCCCTGCGTCGCGATCAGCGACGGTTCGGCATACCAGGCGCCATGGACGACGATCGCGCGCTGATCGGCATTGTTGTTGTCGGGCTCAAGTCCCGCGAGGCGCATCGACGACCCGTTGCTGCCCCAATAATAATCGCTGGTCCGGTATGCCCCGCGCGAGGTCGCCAGCGACCCGACGCGGTTCGAAAAGCTCTTGAGCCAGCCGTCGTGTTGCGGGTCGGAGCCGCGGCCATGGGTGACCGGAAACATGTCGACCTTGCCCGCGACCATATCGACCAGCGCGAAGCGCGCGCGCGACGACGGCAGGCCGAAATCGACGATTCCGACACGGTCGGTTTGCGAAATATTTCGGCCCTGCGTCGCCAACTGGCGTTTCGCCACAGCGAGATAGTCGACCGGTGGCTGCGCCGCCACCGGTTGCTGAATCCAGCTCGGCATCGTCTGCGCGCGCAGCGCCGTCGCGGCGAAAGCGCCTGCGCCCGCCACCGCGGCCAGCATCGATCGGCGATCGATCATTTTTGTCACGTGCAACCCAACCCCGTCTGCCGCCTCTGGCGATCCCTCGTCCGGGTATTAGCCGCAGCTTGGCTTGCAAAGGCAAGCGGCATTGCGTTCGTCATGCCGCCAGTTGTGGCATAATCGCCATGAACGGCGGGTTTACACCGCAACCCCTGCCGCGATAGAGCCTAGGCCATGAAAGCAACCATCTGGCACAACCCCGCCTGCGGCACCTCGCGCAAGACGCTCGCGATCCTGCAAGAGACGCCCGGCGTCGACCTCACCGTCGTCGAATATCTCAAGACGCCCTATGAGGCCGACAAGCTGCGCCAGCTGTTCGAAGCCGCCAACATCAGCGCCCGCGACGCGCTGCGCCTGCGCGGCACCGACGCGCAGGAGCGCGGGGTCGCCGACTGGAGCGAAGACGCGATCATCGCCGCGATGGCGGCGAACCCGGCCTATGTCGAACGGCCCTTCGTCGAGACCGATAAGGGGGTTCGGCTGTGCCGACCGATGGACAAGGTGCACGAGATTCTCTGATCGGTTTCGACCGCTTGGGGGTGGGAAGCGGACGCCTATGTCACCGTCATCCCGGGCTTGACCCGGGACCCGCATTTCTTCTTTCGCTGCCGGTTCAAAGACAAGGCAGGCCCCGGGTCAAGCCCGGGGTGACGGGAATGGAGCGACAGCAACCGCTCGATTTATGCCGTTCCGATCCAATCGGCGTCGAACGACGGACAAGCGGTGGAATCCGAACCAACCGGTTTTGGACGAAACGATGCGGCGGCAGATGTCGGGCCGGAAAGCGAGGCAAGAAAATCGCTCGCGGCGGACAACCCTTGCGACCACGATGGGTCAATGACTTTGACACTGAACCCCATTATCGTTCATGCGTCGGCCCCGGAAGCGACTGCCGACAGCGAAGGAAAAGGGAAAACAATGGCCGCGCCATTTTCAATGGACGAGCGACGCGAGCACTTCGCTTATTGCGTCCAACTATTTGGTGGCACCACGGCTTTCTCGCGGCGTCTTGGCATCGACGAGCGGGCCATCCGCCGTTTTATCAACGGCGAGCGGCCTCTTGGTGCCGGACTTCTGGAGGACACCGCAAAGGCACTACGCCTGCTCATCGCGGAGGCAACCACGGCCGAAGAACAGATCGCTGCCACATTGCGCTTTCCACCGACCGATCCGTCATAATTTGCCCCATCAGACCCGTCGCGATTAGCGTTCGATGGCGGAGGGTCAGGACCGGGGGACGGAAAATGGTCGGCTGAGCTGCTGAAATTGGTCGAAAGCCGACCAAAGGACGCTTCCCGCTGGACAGAATCGCGACCCTGCCGCTACCCGCGCGCCATGGGTATCACCGCAACAATCATGAACACCGCCACCGGCCAGCCGATCCAGAAGATGAGCTTTGGCCGCATGCCGAAACCATGGGCCAGCTTCACGCTCGAAACCGGCGAACTGGTCACCGCCGAGCGCATCGACGTCGGCAAGCCCGCGCCGGGCAAATTCGTCGCCCCGGTCAGCGTCTGGGTGACGGTCAAGCCGAAGGGCTGATAGCGCCTATTTCTTGTCCCACGGCGACGACGTGTCGCCGGACGCAGCCCCACCGCCCCCGCCACATGGCGTCAGCACCGCGGGCGCGGGTTCGCGCAGCGTGAACACGCCGTCGTTGACGATCTCGATCGCGCCCGACGCCGACTTGCGCTGCATCACCGTGATGCAATAATCGCTGTGGTTCGGCCAGATCGCGTCGAACTGCGCCGACGGCACCGCGATATCGGTGCTTTCGCCGGCCTGATACGGGTCGATCTCGAACGAATCGCGCCGTCCCTTGCGGCCATGGCTCGCATATTTGATCGGATAGCTGGCGGGCTCCCAGGCGGCGGAGGAAAAGCCGAACTCGGTCCAGTCGCTGATCCGCCAGGCCGCTTCCCCGCCGGTGAAGCCCGTGAGGAACGGGAGGAACAGCACGATCAATATCTTCTTGGCGATCCCCATCGGCTCGTGCGGCCGCGTGATGACGAACAGCGCAAAGGGTATGCCGAGGACAAAACCGATCAGCCGCATCGCGTTGAGGAAGGTCCCGTTGATCGGCGTGATCAACGAAGTCCCCGAAAACAGCGCCTCGATGCACAGCAGCGCCAGCAGTCCGCCCATTATGATGGCAGCAAGGCGCAACGCCGAAATGCGGTTGGCCGGTTCGTCGGCCTCGAAGGCATAGGGTGGTGCCCGCTCGGTCACCGGCTCCCCGGCAGACGCGCCCATCAACGCGCTGCGCCGCCGTCCGAAACCCCCGCCCGTCAGATTGTCGCGACTGTCCATGGCCATGCCCCCTCTGACGGCACAGCTATACGGCAAGCCTTGATATCGCGTTACTTATCCCGCCCCAATCCGTCCGCCCGCGATGCGGAAGCGCGTCACCGGCCCCGGCATATCCGCGAACAGCGCCGCCTCGGTACCGGTCAGCCACGCCTGCCCGCCCTGCCCCGCCAGTCGCTCGTAGAGCGCCGCACGGCGCATCGGGTCGAGATGCGCGGCGACCTCGTCGAGCAGCAGCACCGGGCGCTGGCCGCGCGCGCGCGCGACGCAATCGCTGTGCGCGAGGACGAGCGAGAGTAGCATCGCCTTCTGCTCGCCGGTCGAGCAGCGCGCCGCGCTGCGCCCCGTCGCGGCGTGGACCGCCATCAGGTCGTCGCGATGCGGCCCGGCGGTCGCGCGGCCCGCTGCCGCGTCGATACGCCGCCGTCCGGCGAACAACGCCCTCAGCGCCTCCGCCGTCCACGGCGCCCCGCGCTGTGCGCCCTCGCTGTCGACCAGCGTCAGCAGCGGGCGCGCGAAGGGCGCGTCGGGCTGCTGCGCCAGTTCGACCGACAACCCCGCGAGTGTCCTCTGCCGCGCCGCGTCCATCGCCGCGCCATGGTCGGCGAGTTGCGCCTCGAGGCTGGTCAGCCATTGCAGGTCGGCGCCCGCGAAGTCGGCGAGCAATTTTCCTCGCGCCCGCAGCGCCGCCTCGTAGCGATTGCCGTGCTGGGCGTGGCGTGGGTCGAGCGCGAGGACGAGCCGGTCGAGGAAGCGCCGCCGGTTGCCCGCGGTCTCGACGAACAGCCGGTCCATCGCCGGGGTCAGCCACAGCACCGCGAGCCAGTCGCCGAGCGCCGTCGCCGCCGCCGCCGCGCCGTTGACCCGCACGATCCGCCGACCGGGATGCACGGGCTCGATCCCGGTGCCCAGCGCGACCGGCGCCAGATCATCGCCCGCCTGCACCTCGGCGAAGACCGCGAAGCCTCCGCTGGCGCCGTCGCGCACCATGTCGGACAGCGCCGCGCGCCGCAGCCCGCGCCCCGGCGCGAGCAGCGAGACGGCCTCCAGGATATTGGTCTTGCCCGCACCATTGTCGCCGTGCAGCGCGACGAGGCCGGGCCCGGCCGCCATTTCCGCCGCGGCATGATTGCGAAAATCGGTGAGCGAGAGGCGGGCGAGCGTCATTGCGCCGTCGTCCTAGGGGATTTGGCGCGGCGAAGGAACGCCCTGTTTCTCCCCTCCCGCTTGCGGGAGGGGTCGGGGGAGGGCCTGCCTTTTGAACACGGCGTAAGAAACACGCCCTCCCCTAGCCCCTCCCGCAAGCGGGAGGGGAACTAGCCCCCTTAGCCCATGTTAGAATTTTCCGTTCATTGGGAATTAATCCCGTTAGGGAGGATTTTTCCCGTTGAAACAATCGATCAAAATCCGAAAAACCGCAGTTAACCGCCAATGAATGAAATTGGCACGCCTCCTGCATTACCCTTGGCATCTGCCGGAAGGTCCGGCGGGATGAAAAAAGGAAGGACAAAATCATGGCCCATTTCAACGCAGACTCGCTTCGCAGCTACGCCGTCGCCGCTTTCGCTTCGGTCTATTGCTCCGCGATGCTCTTCATGGTCGCCGTCGGTCAGACGGGTGCACATGTCGGTCAGTTGGTCGCTTGACCAACTGACCCGCCGCCACCGAAAAACGCCGGCCCGATGGCCGGGATGGAAAGGAAAGAAATGACACAGGGTTTTCGCAAGAATCGTCGCGATGGGATGGTCTTCGGCGTCTGCGCCGGCATGGCCGACCGCTTCGGCTTCGACGTCTTGTGGACGCGCGTCGCCTTTGTCGCGCTGACTTTGCTGGGCTTCGGCCTGCCGCTGCTGCTGTACGTCACCGTCGCGATCCTCGCGCCGTAGAGCCAGCACCGGGCCGGCCGCCTTTCAGGCGCAGTCGCACCGGCCCGCACATTCCCACAGATCAAAGGCTCGCCGGTCTATCCCCCGGCGGGCCTTTTCATTTGGGTCGGATCGAGAAATTATACGGCAGGTACAGGAACACCTCGGTCGGGCTGGCCTGCGCCCAGGCAAGCTGCTCGTTGAGCCCGGTGACCTCGACGCCATAGTCGGGACCGAAGGCCGCCGCGGTCTTCAGCCCCTCGGCCGCGACCAGCCTGACGATCTCGGTCCGATACTGGTCGGGATTCTTGATCGTCAGCGTGATGCCGCCGCGCTTCTCGATCAGCGCACGACCGTTCGCGGGCACGCCCTTGACGAACGTATCGATCCGCTCCTGCGCGCTGCCGACCGAACCCGCGAGCCCCGCCTTGACGAACAGTCCGATCTCGCTGGTGTCAGGCCGTCCGCCGCGCTGGAAGGCCAGGCCTTTATAGTTTGTCAGTGTCACCTTGGTCAGTTCGAAATCGCCGGTGACCAGTTCGACGCCGGCACTCTCGGCGCGGCGGATCGCGGCCTCCAGCATCGCGTGGATCTCGCGCTTGCGGACATCCTCCTCGCGCGAGTCCGAGGTGAATTGCACCCGCTGGATCGCACTGTCGGCGGTGCGGCGCAGGCCCACCACCGGCTGCACATCGGCAAGATAGCCCGCCGAGGCGCGCTGCGCGGTGACCACCACCTCGCCCTGGATATTGCTGTTGTCCTGCGCGGCGACGCCACCGCCGCCCGCCGCCAGCGCGAGAACCGCCGCCAGTCCGATCCTGCCGATGCTCATGATACCCTCCTTCGCCGCAGATGTGCGTTCCGTGGACGGCGTATCAGGCAATGGCCTGCCCGGCCATGAACGAAAAAGGACCCGCCGGTTTCCCGGCGAGTCCTTGTTTCTTGTCGCAAGCCGTGTGGCCGAGGAGCTTACTCCTCGCCCTCACCTTCGGGACGGTCGATCACCGCGACATCGTCGGTGGTGAAGTCCTCGCCCTGCACCTTGCCCAGCGGATCGTCGCCGATCGCCGCTTCAGGGCCCTGCGCCAGTTCGGCGGCATGCTCTGCGGCGGCGGTCGCCGGTGCGATCAGGTCTACCTGATTCGCGGCGCGCATCGCGGCGCGCAGCGCGGCATCCTTCGACGAGGCCGTCACGCGGACGCGGTTCATGGCAGCACCGGTACCCGCCGGGATGAGGCGGCCGACGATGACATTTTCCTTGAGCCCGATCAGCGAGTCGACCTTGCCCTGCACCGACGCTTCGGTCAGCACGCGGGTCGTTTCCTGGAACGATGCCGCCGAAACGAAGCTGCGGGTCTGCAGCGACGCCTTGGTGATGCCCAGCAGGACCGGGCGACCTTCGGCCTTGCGGCCATTCTTCGGCAGCTTGGCGTTATATTCCATCATCTCCAGATAATCGAGCTGCTCGCCCGGCAGCAGCGTGGTGTCGCCGCCTTCGGTGATCTCGACCTTCTGCAGCATCTGGCGAACGATCACCTCGATGTGCTTGTCGTTGATCTTCACGCCCTGCAGTCGATAGACTTCCTGGATTTCGGCGACGAGATATTCGGCCAGTGCCTCGACACCCATGACGTCGAGGATGTCGTGCGGGTTCGGCGAACCGCTGATCAGCGCATCGCCGCGCTTGACCTGGTCGCCTTCCTGCACTTCGAGGACCTTCGACTTGGGGATCAGATACTCGATCGGATCGCCTTCTTCCGGAACGATCGCGATCTTGCGCTTCGCCTTGTAATCCTTGACGAATTCAATGCGACCGCTGATCTTCGCGATGACGCTGTTGTCCTTCGGAATGCGCGCTTCGAACAGCTCGGCAACACGCGGCAGACCGCCGGTGATGTCGCGCGTCTTCGACGCCTCGCGGCTGACACGCGCCAGCACGTCGCCCGCCTGCACTTCCTGGCCGTCCTCGACCGACAGCATCGTGCCGACCGCGAGCAGATAGCGCGCGGCCTCGCCCGACTGGTCGTCGAGCAGGGTCAGGCGCGGCTGGAGGTCTTCCTTCTTCGACCGGCCCGCCGAGCGATATTCGATCACGACGCGCTGGGCGATGCCCGTCGCTTCGTCGACCTGTTCGATCAGGGTCTTGGTATCTTCCAGATCCTGATACTTCACGACGCCCTGCTTTTCGGTGATCAGCGGCATGGTGAACGGATCCCATTCGGCAATCCGCTCGCCCTTCTTCACCTTGTCGCCATCCTTGAGCAGGATGTGCGCGCCATAGGGCAGCTTGTGCGACGCGCGTTCGCGGCCTTCGCTGTCGATCACCGCGACTTCGCCCGAACGCGCCAGCGCCAGGCGGCGGCCACGCTGGTCGACGATCGTCGGCATGTCGCGATATTCGATCGTGCCGTCTGAGATCGATTCGGCGTTCGACTGCTCGTTGACCTGCGCCGCGCCACCGATGTGGAAGGTACGCATGGTCAGCTGGGTGCCGGGTTCACCGATCGACTGGGCGGCGATGACGCCGACCGCTTCACCGATGTTCACCGGGGTCCCGCGCGCGAGGTCACGACCATAGCATTTGCCGCAAACGCCCAGCGTCGCTTCGCAGACCAGCGGCGAACGGATCTTCACCGACTGGACTTCGGCGTCTTCGATCCGCTGCGTCGTCGGCTCGTCGAGCAGGGTGCCGACGGGCGCCAGCACATTGCCGTCCTTGTCGAGCACATCTTCCAACGTGGTACGGCCCAGGATGCGCTCGCCCAGCGAGGCGATCGTCGAACCGCCCTGGATGATCGCGCGCATTTCCATGCCGCGTTCGGTGCCGCAATCTTCCTCGATGACAACGCAATCCTGCGACACGTCGACCAGACGGCGGGTCAAATAACCCGAGTTCGCCGTCTTAAGCGCCGTATCCGCGAGGCCCTTGCGGGCGCCGTGGGTCGAGTTGAAATATTCAAGGACGGTCAGGCCTTCCTTGAAGTTCGAGATGATCGGCGTTTCGATGATCTCACCCGACGGCTTGGCCATCAGGCCGCGCATGCCGGCGAGCTGTTTCATCTGCGCCTGCGAACCACGAGCACCCGAGTGCGCCATCATATAGATGGAGTTGATCGGGGCCAGACGACCCGTTTTCGGATCCTTCGGTTCGGCGCGGATTTCGTCCATCATCGCGTTCGCGACCTTGTCGCCGCACTGCGACCAGGCGTCGATCGCCTTGTTGTACTTTTCCTGCTGCGTGATCAGGCCGTCCTGATACTGCTGCTCGAAATCCTTCACCAACGCACGGGTTTCGTCGACCATGCCTTCCTTCGACGCCGGGATGATCATGTCATCCTTGCCGAAGGAGATGCCGGCCTTGAACGCGTTGCGGAAGCCCAGCGCCATGATGGCGTCGGCGAACAACACGGTCTCTTTCTGGCCGGTGTGACGATAGACCTGATCGATCACGTCGCCGATTTCCTTCTTGGTCAGAAGGCGGTTGACGACGTCGAAGGGCACGGTGTGCGACTTCGGCAGGCATTCGCCGATCAGCATGCGGCCCGGGGTCGTCTCGAAGCGGCGCAGATATTCATTGCCCTTCTCGTCGGTCTGCGGGACGCGGCTGATGACCTTGGTGTGTAGCGTCACGGCACCGGTGAACAGCGCCTGATGCACTTCGGCCATGTCGGCGAGCAGCATGCCTTCGCCGGGTTCGCCCGCGCGTTCCATCGACAGATAATAGAGACCCAGCACCATGTCCTGCGACGGAACGATGATCGGCTTGCCGTTCGCGGGGCTCAGGATGTTGTTGGTCGACATCATCAGCACGCGCGCTTCCAGCTGGGCTTCCAGCGAGAGCGGTACGTGAACGGCCATCTGGTCACCGTCGAAGTCGGCGTTGAACGCAGCGCAGACCAGCGGGTGAAGCTGGATCGCCTTGCCCTCGATCAGCACGGGCTCGAAGGCCTGAATGCCGAGGCGGTGAAGCGTCGGGGCGCGGTTCAGCAGGACCGGATGCTCGCGAATGACTTCGTCGAGGATGTCCCAGACTTCCTTGCGTTCCTTTTCGACCCACTTCTTCGCCTGCTTCAGGGTCATCGAGAGACCCTTGGCGTCGAGGCGCGCGTAGATGAACGGCTTGAACAGCTCGAGCGCCATCTTCTTCGGCAGGCCGCACTGGTGCAGCTTGAGTTCGGGACCGGTCACGATGACCGAGCGGCCCGAATAGTCGACGCGCTTGCCGAGCAGGTTCTGACGGAAGCGGCCCTGCTTGCCCTTGAGCATGTCGGACAGCGACTTCAGCGGACGCTTGTTGGCGCCGGTGATCGTGCGACCGCGGCGGCCGTTGTCGAACAGCGCATCGACGGCTTCCTGCAGCATGCGCTTTTCGTTGCGGACGATGATGTCCGGCGCGCGCAGCTCCATCAGGCGCTTCAGGCGGTTGTTGCGGTTGATGACGCGGCGATACAGATCGTTGAGATCCGACGTCGCGAAGCGACCACCGTCGAGCGGCACCAGCGGGCGCAGTTCGGGCGGGATCACGGGAACGACTTCGAGGATCATCCATTCGGGGCGGTTGCCTGAATCGATGAACGATTCGACGACCTTCAGGCGCTTGATGATCTTCTTGGGCTTCAGCTCCGACTTGGTCGTCGCCAGATCTTCCATCAGATCGGCGCGTTCCTGTTCGAGATCGAGATTCTCGAGCAGGACGCGGATCGCCTCGGCGCCGATGCCGGCGCTGAACGCGTCTTCGCCATATTCATCCTGCGCGTCGAGCAGTTCGTCCTCGGTCAGCAGCTGGAACTTTTCCAGCGGCGTCAGGCCGGGTTCGAGGACGATATAGGCTTCGAAGTACAGGACGCGCTCGAGCTGCTTGAGCTGCATATCGAGCAGCAGGCCGATGCGCGACGGCAGCGACTTCAGGAACCAGATGTGCGCGACCGGCGCGGCGAGCTCGATATGGCCCATGCGCTCGCGGCGGACCTTGGTCACCGTGACTTCGACACCGCATTTTTCGCAGACGATGCCCTTGTATTTCATGCGCTTGTACTTGCCGCACAGGCACTCATAATCCTTGATCGGGCCAAAGATGCGCGCGCAGAACAGGCCGTCACGCTCGGGCTTGAACGTGCGGTAGTTGATGGTTTCGGGCTTCTTGATCTCGCCGAACGACCACGAACGGATCCGCTCGGGGCTCGCAATGCCGATCTTGATCATGTCGAAGGTTTCCGGCTTCGCGACCGGGTTCATGAAGTTGGTAAGCTGGTTCATATTCTAGCTCCACTCTTCCCCTCCCGCTTGGTGCGGGAGGGGCGAGGAAAAGATCTTATTCGGCGGCTTCGGGAAGGGCGTCGGGGCCTTCGTCGGGATCGGTCTCCGCATAGGAAGACAGTTCGACGTTGAGACCCAGCGAGCGCATTTCCTTGACGAGCACGTTGAAGCTTTCGGGAATGCCGGCCTCGAAGGTGTCGTCGCCCTTGACGATCGCTTCGTAAACCTTGGTGCGGCCGATCACGTCATCGGACTTCACCGTCAGCATTTCCTGGAGCGTGTAGGCGGCGCCATAAGCCTGGAGCGCCCACACTTCCATTTCCCCGAAGCGCTGGCCACCGAACTGCGCCTTACCGCCCAGCGGCTGCTGGGTAACAAGCGAGTAGGGCCCGATCGAACGCGCGTGGATCTTGTCGTCGACGAGGTGATGGAGCTTCAGGATATACATATATCCCACCGTCACCTTGCGGTCGAAGCGGTCGCCGGTGCGGCCGTCGTACAGATCGACCTGACCCGACCGGTCGAGACCGGCGCGTTCCAGCATCTCGGACACATCGCCTTCGCGCGCGCCGTCGAACACCGGGGTTGCAAAGGGCACACCCACCGAAAGATTGCCGGCAAGCTCGACGACCTCATCGGCGCTACGCGCCTTGATTTCGTCCGCATATTCATCGCCATAGGCCTGCAGAAGCGCTTCGCGCACCGCCTCGGGCGGAGCGCCCGCCTCGGGGTCGGGGTTCGCCATGCGCCAATCTTCGAGCGCCGCGGTGATCCGGCGACCAAAGCCGCGCGATGCCCAGCCGAGGTGCGTCTCCAGGATCTGCCCGACGTTCATGCGCGACGGCACGCCCAGCGGGTTGAGCACGAAGTCGACGTGCGTGCCATCTTCGAGGAACGGCATGTCCTCGATCGGCAGGATGCGGCTGATGATGCCCTTGTTGCCGTGACGGCCGGCCATCTTGTCGCCCGACTGCAGCTTGCGCTTCACCGCGACGAAGACCTTGACCATCTTGAGCACGCCCGGGGCGAGTTCGTCGCCGCGCTGCAGCTTTTCGACGCGATCTTCGTACTTCGCGCTGATCCGCTTGATCGCGTCGTCATACTGCGCCTTGATCGCTTCGAGGGCGGTCTGGGCATTGTCTTCGACGACCGCCAGCTTCCACCAATCGCCGCGGTCGAGTTCGACCAGCATGTCCTCGGTGACCACATCGCCCTTCTTCAGGCCCTTCGGCACCGCGCTGGTCGTCTGACCGATCAGCAGGTCCTTCAGGCTCGAGAAGGTCGCACGGTTGAGGATCGCGCGCTCGTCGTCGGCGTCCTGCTTCAGACGCTCGATTTCCTCGCGCTCGATCGCGATCGCGCGCTCGTCCTTGTCGATGCCATGGCGGTTGAAGACGCGGACTTCGACGACCGTACCCGACACGCCCGGCGGCAGGCGGAGCGAGGTGTCGCGCACGTCGCTGGCCTTTTCACCGAAGATCGCGCGCAGCAGCTTTTCTTCCGGCGTCATCGGCGATTCGCCCTTAGGGGTGATCTTGCCGGCCAGAATGTCGCCCGGGCCGACTTCGGCACCGATATAGACGATACCCGCTTCGTCGAGGTTGCGCAGCGCTTCCTCGCCGACGTTCGGGATGTCGCGCGTGATGTCTTCAGGGCCAAGGCGCGTGTCGCGCGCGGTGACTTCGAATTCCTCGATGTGGATCGAGGTGAAGACGTCGTCCTTCACGATGCGTTCGCTGATGAGGATACTATCCTCATAGTTATAGCCGTTCCACGGCATGAACGCGACGAGCACATTCTTGCCCAGCGCCAGTTCGCCCAGTTCGGTCGATGGACCGTCGGCGATGATGTCGCCCGTCTTGACCACTTCACCGACCTTCACCAGCGGACGCTGGTTGATGCAGGTGTTCTGGTTCGAACGCTGGAACTTCTGCAGGCGATAGATGTCGACGCCCGACTTGCCGGGTTCGACCATATCGGTCGCACGGATGACGATACGCGTCGCGTCGACCTGGTCGATGATGCCGCCGCGGCGGGCCGCGATGGCCGCGCCCGAATCGCGGGCAACGGTTTCTTCCATGCCGGTGCCGACGACGGGCGCTTCGGCCCGGATCAGCGGCACGGCCTGACGCTGCATGTTCGATCCCATCAGCGCGCGGTTGGCGTCATCGTTTTCCAGGAACGGAATGAGCGATGCCGCGACCGAAACGAGCTGTTTCGGCGACACGTCCATCAGCGTGATCTGCGCCTTGGGCGCCATCAGGAATTCGCCCGCTTCGCGTGCCGAGATCAGGTCCTCGACAAAGCTGCCGTCCTCGTGGAGATCGGCGTTCGCCTGCGCGACGGTGTGCTTCTGCTCTTCCATCGCCGACAGATAGACGACGTCGGTCGTGACCTTGCCGTCGATGATCTTGCGATAGGGGGTTTCGATGAAGCCATATTTGTTGACGCGCGCGAAGGTCGCGAGGCTGTTGATCAGACCAATGTTCGGGCCTTCCGGCGTTTCGATCGGGCAGATGCGGCCATAGTGCGTCGGGTGAACGTCGCGGACTTCGAAGCCCGCGCGCTCGCGCGTCAGACCGCCCGGCCCGAGCGCCGAAACGCGACGCTTATGCGTCACTTCGGACAGCGGGTTGGTCTGGTCCATAAACTGCGAAAGCTGCGACGAGCCGAAGAATTCGCGCACCGCGGCAACCGCGGGCTTCGCGTTGATCAGGTCGTTCGGCATCACGGTCGACACGTCGACCGAGCTCATGCGCTCCTTCACCGCGCGCTCCATGCGGAGCAGGCCGACGCGATACTGGTTTTCGAGCAGTTCGCCGACCGAGCGGACACGACGGTTACCGAGGTTGTCGATATCGTCGATTTCGCCCTTGCCGTCCTTCAGGTTCACCAGTTCCTTGACCACGGCGAGGATGTCCTCGCTGCGCAGCGTCGTCACCGTATCCTCGGCGTCGAGGCCGAGGCGCATGTTGAGCTTGACGCGGCCGACGGCCGACAGGTCGTAACGCTCGGCGTCGAAGAACAGGCCGCCGAACAGCGCTTCCGCGGTTTCGCGCGTCGGCGGTTCGCCGGGGCGCATCACGCGATAGATGTCCGAAAGCGCCTGGTCGCGGTCCTCGGCCTTGTCGACCTTCAGCGTGTTGCGGATCCAGGGGCCGGTGTTGTTGTGGTCGATGTCGAGCAGGACGAGCTTGTCGATGCCCGCGCCGTCGATCTTCTCGAGATTCTCGGCCGACACTTCGTCGCCGGCTTCGATGTAGATCTCGCCGGTGGCTTCGTTGATCAGGTCATAGGCCGAGTAACGGCCGAAGATTTCCTCGGTCGGGATCAGCAGCGTGTCGAGACCGTCCTTCGCCGCCTTGTTGGCGAGGCGCGGGCTGATCTTGTGGCCGGCGGCGAAGACGACTTCGCCGGTCTTGGCGTCGACGACGTCGAACGCGGGCTTCGACCCGCGCCAGTTTTCGACCATGAACGGCACGCGCCAGCCATTTTCGGCGCGCTCGAAGACGAGGCGGTCATAGAAGTCGTTGAGGATTTCCTCGCCCGTCATGCCCAGCGCATAGAGCAGGCTGGTGACCGGCAGCTTGCGCTTGCGGTCGATACGGACGTTGACGATGTCCTTGGCGTCGAATTCGAAGTCGAGCCACGACCCGCGATACGGGATCACGCGCGCGGCGAACAGGAACTTGCCCGACGAGTGGGTCTTGCCGCGGTCGTGATCGAACAGCACACCCGGCGAACGGTGCATCTGCGACACGATGACGCGCTCGGTGCCGTTGACGAAGAAGGTGCCGTTCTCGGTCATGAGCGGCATGTCGCCCATGTAGACGTCCTGCTCCTTGATATCGAGGACCGAACGGGTGTCGGTTTCGCTGTCGACTTCAAAGACGATCAGGCGCAGCGTGACCTTCATCGGCGCCGCATAGGTGATGCCGCGCTGGCGACATTCGTCGACGTCGTATTTCGGCGCCTCGAGTTCGTAGTGGACGAAGTCGAGCTCGGCGGTGCCGGCGAAATCGCGGATCGGAAAAACGCTGCGCAGCGTCTTTTCGAGGCCCGAAACATAACCCGTCGACGGATCCGAGCGCAGGAACTGCTCATAGGATTCGCGCTGCACCTCGATGAGGTTGGGCATTTCCACCGCTTCGTGGATGTTGCCGAACAGCTTACGGATTCGCTTGCTTGCGGTTGCTTCGAGGGCCTTGCCCACCGACTTCGCCTTGGTCGCCATAAGTGATTGTCTCGCCTTGATAAAATAACTCGTGGGCGCATCGACGCGAAAAAAGCCGCAGGCAACCGTCGCCGGTTTACCGCAGCTTTCAAACGCCTGTCGAAATCCCCGCCGACCTATCCGTACAGCCTGCCGCGCAAAGTCAGGCTCTATCTCGGACGATGGGGTGTGACGGCGATATAGGATCGGGGCCCTGTTTTGTCAACGCGGCGACGACAGGAACCTCAGCGATCGAGCCCGTCGATCTTGCGTTCGATCCGCTCCAGCCGCGCGGCGATATCGCCGCCAGCGCCGCCCGGCGGCGCCGGCAGGTTCAGCACCGGCATCACATAGATGGCGACGCGACGCCGGATTTCCAGCGGATCGTCATAATCCTCGGCACCGAGCACGAGCATCTGGTGGAGCAGCCATTCGATCAACCGGTCGAGATCGTCGGGCGGCGCCCAGCCGCCCGAGGCGATCGCGCCGTCGAACATCGACCGCACCAGCGCCCCGGTGATCGACTTGTGCGCCGCGAGGAAGATCGAGAAATCGTCGTGGAGCAGCCCGTCCTGCGCGACCTTGTGGATCCACGGGGTGTTGCAAATGCTTTCGATCCCGCCCGCGATCACCTGCTCCAGCCGGTCCTCGATCGGCCCCAGCCCGACCGCGATCTTCGCCCCCTGCTCCAGATACGGTCCCGCCAGATGCTGGAGCAACGCGAGCAGCAATCCGTCGCGGTTGCCGAACCAGCGATAGAGCGTCGCGCGCGACACCCCCGATTCGCGCACGACATGATCGATCGTCGTGTCGTGAAAACCGATGCGCGACACCACCTCGGCAGTAGCGTCGAGCACCGCCGCGCGCGCTGCATCGCCGCTCGCGGGGCGCAGATTTGGGCCGAGACTCGCGATTTTTCCCTCCATCGTTGAGACGCGCTGGCTAGCATATCCCACCCTATGAGGCAAAATGTTGCATCTATCTCACTTAGTGTGATAAGTGGGCCTCAATGTCTCGCGGACGAACAGACCGGCTCCAGCCGGTGGCGCGCGATGGAGGGAGAGCAAAATGAGAATGACGCACGGACTGTTTTTGCTGCTGACCAGCGCCAGCATCGCGATCGCCACCGGCGCCGCGGCACAGGAAGCGCCCGCCCCCGCCCCTGCCGACGCGGAGACGACGCAGGGCGGCATCGAGGATATCGTCGTCACCGCGCGCCGCACCAGTGAGGTCGCGCAGACGATTCCGATCGCGATCACCGCCTTTGGTGCGCAGCAACTGACCGACGCCAATGTCGAGGGCATCGCCGACATCGCCAAGCAAACCCCGAACTTCTTCGTCCAGACGTCGAGCGCCGACCCGACCGGTGTCCTCCTGACGATCCGCGGCCAGTCGCAGCAGGATTCGATCCTGACCATCGAATCGCCGATCGGCGTCTATGTCGACGGGGTGAACTACATCCGCTCGTCGAACCTCGAAACCGCGCTGTTCGACACCGAACGCGTCGAGGTGCTGCGCGGGCCGCAGGGCACGTTGTTTGGCAAGAACACCACCGGCGGCGCGATCAACATCACGACGCGCCAGCCCGACCTGTCGGGCGTCGGCGGCTATGTCCAGGCGAGCGGCGCGACCCACGACCGCTACGATATCGGCGCGGTGTTCAACCTGCCCGTCGTCACCGACAAGCTGGGTGTGCGCCTCGTCGGCCGCTGGCTCGACAACGGGTCGCTCGGGGTCAACGGCCTGAACCAAGGCATCGGCGGGCGCGAGCAGATCGCCTTTCGCGCCAACACGCTGTTCACCCCCAACGATGCGGTCAGCTGGGCGATCTCGGCCGATTACACCCGCACCAAGGGCGACGGACCGGTCAGCAAGCTCGCCTTCGTCAGCCCTTTCCCCAGCCCCGCCGCGGGCACTCCCAACCCCGCCCCGGCGCTGATCGACATCGCGATCAGCCAGGGCATCCTCAACCCGGCGCTGCTCGCCGATCCGGTCGCCAACGGCCCCGCGATCGGCGCCGCGCTGGCGCAGGCCCGCACGCTTTTCGCCGGTCTCGTCGACCGGCGCGGATTTTACGACAATGATGCAACGGGCGCGCAGGGCATTTATGCGCGCACCTATGGCGTCAGCTCGAACCTGGCGGTTGAGCTGACGCCAGATTTGTCCTTCCGCTCGATCTCGGCGGCGCGCTGGCTGAAACGCTGGCTCGACGTCGACCTCGACGCTTCGCCCTTCCCGCTGCTCGAGGCGAGCCTTTCCAGCCACGCCAAGAATCTCAGCCAGGAATTCCAGTTCAGCGGCACTATCGGCCAAAGCCTCGACTGGATCGTCGGCGCCTATTTCAACGAGGAAACCGGCCGCGACTTCTCGCGTGCCACAGCGCTCGGCACGATCAACGCGACCAATCCGAACATCACCGACGGCTTCGTCAAGAACAGTAGCTGGGCGGTGTTCGGCCAGTTCAACTATGACCTGACCGATGCCTTGCGCTTCACCGGCGGGCTGCGCTGGACCGAGGAAAGCAAGGAATTGCGCTCGTTCAACCGCTCGTCGGGCGGCGCGGTGTGCAACATCCCGCCGGCGCTGCAACTCGGCGGCACCTGCCAGGCGGTCTTCAAGGACGGCTTTTCGGATTACAGCTATCTCGCCAGCGTCGACTGGACACTGCGGCCGGGGCTCTTGGTCTATGCCCGCACCGCGCGCAGCTTCAAGGGCGGCGGCCAGAATCTGCGCGGCACCGGCAGCGCCGACAGCTTCGCCGCCTTCGCCCCCGAAACCGTCACCGATTACGAAGTCGGGACAAAGGCCGATCTGTTCGACCGGCGGCTGCGCATCAACGCCGCGATCTTCCAAGCGAACTACAGCGACATCCAGCGCACGATCGTCCAGGCCTCGCCCGGCGGCGCGATCGTCAGCCTGGTCACCAACGCGGCGCGCGCGCGGATCCGCGGCGGCGAGCTCGAGGTCACCGCGATCCCGCTCGACGGGCTGACCCTGTCGGGCAGCCTCGGGGTCAACGACGCCAAATATCTCGACTTCACCGACGTCACCGGCGACCGCTCGAACGAACCCTTCCAATTCCCCAAATACAGCTACCGCCTCGGCGCCACCTACGCGGCGCCGCTCGATTTCGGCGAACTCAGGCTCAGCGTCGACTGGACCTGGCGCAGCGCGACCCAGCTCGTCGGTTCGGCGATCTACCGCGACAGCCTGCGCCAGCCCGCCTACGGCCTGCTCGGCGCCCGCGCGTCGGTGGATATCGAGAGCATCAACAGCCAGATCGCGATCTTCGCGACCAACCTGACGGGCAAACGCTATGCGGTGTCGGCGGTGCAGTTCGACAACAGCCTGGGCTTCAACAGCCTCTACGCGGGCGAACCGCGGGTGATCGGGGTGCAGTTGACGACGCGGTTCGGCGGGGAGTGAGCACGGCCGCCGCGGTCGCAACGCCGCTCTCATAAGCTTCGTCATTGCGAGCGAAGCGAAGCAATCCAGAGCGGTTTACGCCGCTCTAGATTGCCGCGTCGCTTCGCTCCTCGCAATGACGAGACTTGAGTGGCAGCCCCCGCGCGCGCCGACCGACGTCAGAAAATCCCCTTCAACAAATTCGCCGGATTCTTCCGCAACGCCGCCTCTTCGCCCGCCATATATTGGAAAATGCCTTTCAGCGCCTGCTCGGTCACCGACTTGGTCAGCCCGTCATGCGTCAGCCCCGCCGACGCCAACAGCGAATTGCCCTTCGACAAATCGTCGAGCTGGCGAAAGGCGCCGACATTCTGCAGCGCCGATCCGACCAGCGGCGACACTTTGGTGAACAGCACGTCCCCCGCGCTGGTCTGCAGATAGCGCGTCGCGCCATCCTTCTTGGTCACCAGCGCGGGTGCGTCGGACCAGCGCAGGTCGTCGATCGCGGCACGAAAAACCGGCTTCGCCTCGCCCGCGGCCTTGCCGCCGGCGTCGTTCAGGCTTCTGGTCAAATTGGTCGTCAGGCCCAGCTTGTCGCCCATGCCGAACAGCTTCGACGCCATTTTTCCGCCCGCCCCCGGCAACAGGATGCGCACAGCCTTGTCGGCGTAAAAGGCCCCCGGCTGCGCCAGTTTGTCGAGCGCCCCGTCGGACGCGTTGCCGATCAGCGACTTCACGCCGCCGTTCGGCGCCTTGGCCATGGCGAATGGCGTCACCGCGAGCGCCAGCATCCCGGCCGCCCCCGCAAACAGCGCCCGGCGCCGCATTTCCGTCTCGTCCCACTCCATGACGCACTCCTGCTCGGGCCTGCCGCAATCGACGGGCCGGTTGTAGCAGCAAAGCGTTGGCCGCCATAGAGCGTCGGTGAGACGGATGACGTCCGCTAACGACCGAAGCCAGCCCTAAAAATCCTCCCTGCGGCGCAGCCGTGGGGAGGGGGGCCGCCGCGCAGCGGTGGTGGAGGGGCGGTGGCCTTGCGCCAGCCTTTGACGGCGTCGGCCCCTCCGTCAGCGCTGCGCGCTGCCACCTCCCCATCGCTGCGCGACAGCGAGGAGCGGCGACGCCCGCTTTCTACCCCTTCTCGTCCGCGCGGCTCCGAGCGGGGCGATGACGGCAAACGATCGGTTGCGGACGATGGATTCCTGGCCCATTCAAACATGTAATGGGTATTGTTGCGAGAGCGTAGATGTTGCGAGACAAACAGCGAGCGGTCATCGTGGCCGCAATCCTTTCGGTCGCCGCCTCCCTCTCCATGCTGGTGAGCACTTTTGTGGCCCCGGAATTTCCCATTTGGCCCATTATGGCGTGCAATTGGCTGCTCTTCATGTCTGTAACTTGGCTCGTCGGCCACCAGGTGAGCTTATTCGGACAATGCAAAGGCATCGGTCGCGTCAACCGGAACATCTGGCGCGTGGTGATACTTGCCTTCTCCGGTTGTGGCTTCGTCGCGATAGCCAATGGCGCAACCATCATCTGAAATTACTGACGGCGCCCCACCCCAAAGCCGACCTCACACCCCGTCAAGCCGCCATGCGCAGCCGGTTCCGTCCTTCGCGCTTGGCGGTGTAGAGCGCGTCATCGGCGCGCTGGAGCAGTTCCTCGACGCCGGTCTCGCCGGCATAGACCGCGACGCCGATGCTGACCGTCGCCGGCGGACCGTCGTCGTCGGCGCGGCCGTTCAAGGCCTCGACCGCCTGCCGCACCCGCTCGGCGACCAATTCGGCGGCCTGCGCGCTCGACCGTTGCAGCACGCAGACGAATTCCTCGCCGCCATAACGGCCGACCATATCCTCTTCGCGCAGCGACGCCTTGGCGCGCTGCGCGACGCGGCGGATCACCGCGTCGCCGACGCCATGGCCGTGGATGTCGTTGATCCGCTTGAAATGGTCGATGTCGAAGATCGCGACCGCCAGCGGCGCACCATTCTCCCGCGCGCCGACCAGCGCGCTCTCGAGGAAGGCGAGCGTGTGGCGGCGGTTCGGCAATCCGGTCAGTGCGTCGGTGTTCGCCGCGGCCTCGGCATCGCTTCGCGCCGCTTCGAGCATGCGGGCGTTCTCCACGGTCTCGGTCACATCCTGGATCGTGCCGAAGATGCCCACCGGCTTGCCGCCACGGCTCATTTCGATCGAGCCGTGCGACACGATGTCGCGCACCTCGTCGTCGGGGCGGATGATCTGGCCATGGAATGCGAAGGATGTGCCGTCGGCGACCGCCTTTTCCAGCGTCGCGCGCATCCGGTCGCCGTCCCCGGGCATATAACGGTCGAGGCTGCCCTGAACCGTCATCGGGGTGTCGGGTTCCAGCCCGTGGATGCGATAGGCCTGATCCGACCATTGGATCGTCCAGCGGACAAGGTCGACGCGCCAATGGCCGACGAGCGCCGCCGCCTCGGCCTGGAGCAGCCAGCGGTTGCTCTGCTCGAGCCGTTTTGCCAGCCGTTGCCGCACCACGAGCAGCGCCGCGAGCGGCAGCGCGGTAAACAACAGGGTCAGCAGATAGAATTGCAGGAACAGGACGATCGTCGTCGGCGCGGCGTCCATGTTGGCGATCGGGCCGAGCCCGTGCCCGGTCATCCACGACGCGACGATCGTGACGATCAGCACGCTGGCCGCGGCGCCGAACGGGCCGAGACGATAGGAAGCCGCGACCACCGCGACGCACGGCAGGAAGGTGACCGGGAATTCGGCCTGCGAAAAACAGACCGTGGTGATCGCCGCCGCCGCGGTCAGTATCGCGGTCGCCTCGACGGTCCCGGCGCGATTGCTGTTGCCGAGCGCGCCCGCTCCGGCAAGCCGCGCGAGCATGACGATCGGCGGGGTGACGATCAGCATTCCCAGCCCGACGGTGGTCAGCCACGACCGGAAAAAATCGAAACCGCCACCGGTCAGCAAGGTCGCGATACCGGCGCTGGCGCAACTGGCGGTCAGCGCCGCGATACAGAAATTGCCGACCGAGCGCGGCACCATGAACGACAATATGCCGCGCTCGCGGCGATTGATCATCCACAGCGCGACGCTACCCTCGACGGCATTGGCCAAGGTGAAGGCGGCCGACAGCGACAGCGGGGCGCCGCCAAGCATATTGGCGCTGACACTCGCACCCGCCATGCCGACAAGGGCGCCGATCCGCGCGCCGGCCGGCGCCAGCAGCAGCATCGCGAGCAGATAGCCCGACGGCGGCCACACAGCGGCGATATTATCAGCGCCCTTGGTCGCGGCAAGCGACAGGCTGGCGAGCAGGAAATAGCCCAGCGCCGTCAAAAGCGACCAGAACAGCGTCTCGACCTTGGGGGACATCGACCGCGTCATGCCGCAAGACTGATCGAAATTGGCAAAGAAATCGATAACATAAGCGCCGCCGCCCTGGATTTGCGACGAAATGCCGGTCGCGGCGCCGGCGGTCAGGCCACCCCGCCGAAGGTCAGCCCGACGACCTGTGCGACCATCGCCTCGTCCCAGTCGATGCGGCGGTCGAGGATCAGCATCGCGAGGCCGTGGACCAGCGCCCAGGCGTGCAGCGCGGCAACATCGGGGTCCTTCACCCCCGGCAGCGCCTCGCCGACCCCGGCACGGAGCAAATTATACGCCACTTCGCCGCCGTCGTCTTCGCCATCCTTGCGGTCGGGCATCTGGCGCGTGAAGCTCAGGCGGAACAACGCCGGTTCGTCGTGCGCGAACCGCACATAGGTGGCGCCGGTCGCCTTGAAGCCCGCGACCCCGCCGCCCGCCTTCAGCCACGCCTGCGCCTGCAGCGCGCCGAGCCGCCGCAATCCCTCACCCGCGAGCGCGTCGAGCAGCGCCTCCTTGTCGGGGAAATGGCGGTAAAGCGCGGTCGCGCTGACCCCGACGTCGCGCGCCAACGCGCGCAGCCCCAGTTCGCCGTCGTCGCCGGCTTCCAGCCGCTTGAGTCCCGCCGCGATCACCGCCGCGCGCAGGTCGCCATGATGATAGGTGCCCGCCGCTTTCGCGCCGTCGCTTTTTATGTTGACACTGTTATCTTTGCTCGCCATCATGTTGTCACTGTAAACATATCGAGTCGCCCACGCAACCCCACGTTGCGCGGCACCTTCGCCAACTTCCGTACGGAGCTTCATCATGGCCAGCAACGTCGAAACCATCATCCGCGGTGCCGTCACCAAAACCATCGGCAAGGTCGCCGATTTCAACCGCAAGCGCCTCCCCCGCCCCACCGACGCGCATCCCTTCCTGACCGGCATCCACCAACCGATGACCGAGGAATTCACGCTCGAGGAACTGCGCGTCGACGGCGAAATCCCGGCCGCCCTGACCGGCCGCTACCTGCGTAACGGCCCCAACCCCGCGATCGCCCCCGATCCCGCCAGCTATCACTGGTTCACCGGCGCCGGCATGGTCCATGGTATCCGCATCGCGAACGGCAAGGCCGACTGGTATCGCAATCGCTGGGTGCGCGGCAGCGAGGCCTGCGAAGCCCTCGGCGAAGATCTGCCCCCCGGCCCGCGCGAAGGGCGCAACGATGCCCCCAACACCAACGTCGTCGGCCTCGCGGGCCGCACCTTCGCGATCGTCGAGGCGGGCGGCAAGCCGGTCGAACTGGGTTACGAATTGAACACGATCGCTCACAACCCGTTCGACGGCAGCCTCGCCGGCGCCTTTACCGCACACCCGCACCACGACCCCTTCACCGACGAAATGCACGCGATCACCTATCGCGGCGACGAGCCGAATAAGGTCTGGCACGTCGTGCTCGACAAGGATGCGCAGGTCGTCCGCGAACTGGCGATCCCGGTGAGCGACGGTCCGTCGATCCACGATTGCGCGATCACCGAAAATTATGTGCTGGTGCTCGACCTGCCGGTGACCTTCTCGATGAAGATGCTGCTGGCGGGCTACCGCTTCCCCTATGCGTGGAACGACGCGCATCAGGCGCGGGTCGGCCTCCTCCCCAGAAAGGGCGGCGCCGACGACATCGTCTGGGTTCCGGTCGAGCCTTGCTATGTCTTCCACCCCGCCAACGCCTTCGAGACGGCGGACGGCAAGGTGATCGTCGACGTCGTCGCCCACGAAACGATGTTCGCAAGCTCGAAGCGCGGCCCCGACAGCGAAAAATCGCGCATGGAACGCTGGACGATCGATCCCGCGGCCGGCACGACGACCCGCACCGTGATCCACGATCATGCGCAGGAATTCCCACGCTACGACGAGCGGCTGACGACCCGGCCCTATCGCTACGCCTACAGCGTGGCCATTCCCGATGCGCAATCGAGCGAATGGGCACTGGCTGAAACGCGACTGTTCCGCCACGACCTCGATGCCGGCACCACGACGGCGCATGACTTCGGCCCTGATCGCCACCCCGGCGAATTCGTCTTTGTCCCGCGCAGCGAAAATGGTGCCGAGGACGATGGCTGGCTGATCGGTCTCGTCGTCGACATGAACGACGAGACCACAGACCTCGTCATCCTCAACGCCGACGATTTCACCGGCGCGCCGCAGGCGGTGATCCACCTGCCGCACCGCATCCCGCCGGGGTTCCACGGCAATTGGGTCGCCGACTGACGCCCAAACCACTGAAACGGGACAATTTCGAGACCGGCGTCACCCAGTTGACGCCGGTCCCTTTTTTCCGCCATGAGGGTCACCATAAAGGAGATTCCGCATGGCCCGTTTCACCCGCCTCGCAGCCGTCGCTGCCGGCCTCACCTTGCTGGCAAGCCCGCTTGCGGCACAGGATAAGTCCAAGACGATCGAAGGCACGTTGACCCTGTTCGAAGGCCAGAAGTTCGACGGCGATTCCTATCGCCTCGAAAAGGACGAACCGTCGCTGCAGCACGACTTCCTCGTCGGCAGCATCGCCGTCTACCCCGGCGAAACCTGGGAATTGTGCGACAAGCCCAAGTTCAAGGGCAATTGCCTGACCGTGTCAGCCAACGAGACCGGCATCGGCAAGGCGATGATCAAGTCGGCCCGCGTGGTCAAGGCCAAGTAATAGATCCGCGTCCGGTCGCTGCGGCGGCCGGCGCTTTTCCATGATCGCCTCGGTCGCGCGCAGCGACCGGTCGTTGTCGACGTCGATCGCGGTCGCGCCGTCGCGGACGATCAGCGCCGCGACCTCGACCTTCAGATGCCTCGAGATGCGGCCGAAGATGTGATGGATCGGCCCGAGGCCGAAGCGGAAGCGGAGCAGGTTGATCAGGCCGAACGCCTGCATCACACGCACCGGTTTCTTGACGAACTGGCCGCCGCCGCGAAATGCCTCGGCTGCTTTCAGCGCTCTGCGATGGCCGATCCAATAGGCGTTGCAGTTCGACACCGCGACGTCCGAAAATTCGTAAAAGCGCCGCTGGCCCTCAGGATGCGCCGCCAGCACATCCTCACGCCGCGCCAGCGCCACCCCCGCCTCGGCACCGAGGCGCGCCGCTTCGGCGCTGATTTCGGCGATCGTCGCGGGGGTCAGCAGGCAATTGTCGGCGGTCGTAACGAGCAGCGGGAAATCCGCCTGTTCAGCAACAGCGAGTACGGAATCCGCCAGATTGTCGGAAGCGGGCACGAACACCAGGCGATCGCCGAGGCTGTCGACGACGATATCGCCAAGATCGTCGGCCAGTCCTTCGTGATGGCTCGACACGAAGATGCGCGCCGCGTCGGTCGCGGCGGCGCTGACGAGCACATGCGCGACCATCGGACGGCCTGCAACGGGCACCAGGCATTTGTCGGCGACGCCATGCGCCTCGGCGAGGGCGTCGACCGCGCCGGGCCGCCGCCCCGCGAGGATGAGGATAGAACCGAGGCCCGTTTGCTGTCCGCTCATGCCGCGTCCCTCCGCGCCGCCGCCGGCGCCAACTGGCGGAGCATGCTTTCGGCGACGATCGTCTCGATCAGGTCGGCCTGGGTAAATCCGGCAGCGACGGCGGCGCGGCCGAAGACTTTTTCGGACCAGAGATTGCAGTTGAGGTTCACCTCGAGCAGCCGCACCTCGCCGGTCGCGAAGTCGACGCGGAACTCGAAACGCCCGAAATCGAACGGGCGGAAGACCTCGGCCATCTGCGCGGTCATCGCCGCGATGCGCGCACCGATTTCGGGTTCGTCGAACAGTTTGAGGCTATATTTGGCGCTGCGGTCGACCAGGTCGCGCTTTTCCTGATAGGTGCGCAGGTGCGTCGGATCGGCCTGTTCGAAGATCATCATCGGCAGCATCGCGGGTTCGCCGTCCAGCGTAATCACCGGTACCTCGACATCGCTGCCGGTGATGAAGGGTTCGACGATCGCATCATGGTCGAGTGCGTGGATTTCGGCGACCGCCTGCGCGAGTTCGATGCGATCGTGCGCGTCGCGGATGCCCCATGACGCCGAGCTGTTGTTCGGCTTGATCACCCAGCGCGAGGCGGGCGGGCAGCGCGACACGTCGACCGTCGCGCCGCGGCGGAACAAGGCCCAGGGCGCGGTCGGCACGCCGCGCGCGGCCGCCTCCAGCTTGGTCAGATGCTTGTCGTCGGAGAGTCCGCGCACGATCGGCGAGGCGCCGACATAGGGCAGGCCCATGCGGTTGCAGAGCAGGGGCAGCAGCATTTCCGAATTGAAGAAGCCACCCCGGTTGAGCAGCGGAAAGACGAAATCGGCATCGGGTCTGTCGAACAGCGCCGCATAGCTGTCAGCGATGACAAGCGGGACACCAAGCCCTTCCAATATCTCGCGAATCTCGCGGTGATAGAGGGCGTGGTTGCCGTCCTCGGGGTGCAAGGCGCCGGTCCAGCGCGCATGTTTGGCGATGAAGAGCAGCCGCTGTTGGCGGATGGCGTCGGGCAGCCGCGTGGGCTGAAGAGAGGTGGTTCGCATAAGGCGGTTCGACCACACGGAGGTTGCAGCGGCATGACCTTTCGGTGACGGCGCTGAAACCAAAACGCCAAATCTCTGTCATGTTGGGGCGGTAGACATCGGTCTTGCCCTCCCCTTGCCAGGACCGCGCTCCCGATGTTGCTCAACGCGATTCCCGCCGACGAACCCCGCCTTCCGCCCGCCAAACGCTACGCAGCGCGGCTGGCGACCGCACTCACCAGCGGCGGCGATGCGCGGATCCGCCCCGACGCCGACGGTCGCAACCAATATCATGCCAGCGTGCTGCCGTCGGACGCACTCGCCTATGGCTCGTCGACGATCAGCAGCATCTCGGACCACGCCTTTCATACCCTGCTCGATCGCTGGCATCACGGGCTCGACCGCCCCGTCGCCGAGGGCGATTATGCCGAGGCCCTGGCGATCCTGCGCTTCAAGCTGGTCGAAGCCTTTGGGACGCCGGACACCGCAGTGGTGTTCGCCGCGTCGGGCACCGACCTCGAATATGCGGGACTTGCCGCGGCCCATGACGGGCGACCGCTCACCGCGATCCTGCTCGGGCGCGACGAAGTCGGCAGCGGCTGCGTCCACAGCGCCGCGGGGCGCTTTTTCGCCGACGAGACCGCGACCGGCGCGCGGGTCGTCGCGCAATCGGCGATCGATCCCGCCTTTGCCGGCACCGAACTGGTCGATGTTCCCGTGCGCGACGCCGCCGGACGACCGCGCGCGTCGAGCACCGTCGCCGACGACCTCGCCGCCGCTGCGCAGCGAGCGATCGCAAACGACCGCCGTCCGGTCGTCCATGTCGTCCACGGGTCGAAATCGGGACTGACCCTGCCGGTCCTCGCCGATGTCGAACGGATCGTCGCGGCCTTCGGCGACGCGGTGACGATCGTCGTCGACGCGTGCCAGCTGCGCGTCGCGCCTACGACGATCCGCCGTTACCTCGCGCTCGGTTGCGTCGTGTTGATGACCGGATCGAAATTCGCCGGCGGGCCGCCGTTCAGCGGCTTCGCCCTGATCCCCGACGCGGTGCGGGCCAGAGCCATGCCGCTTCCCGACGGTTATCGCCGCGTCGCGACGCGCGCCGAATGGCCGGCGGACTGGCCGGGGGCCGATCGTTTGCCGGCGTCGGGCAATTTCGGCCTGCTCCTTCGCCTGCAGGCGGCGATGATCGAGATCGAACGCTTTGCCGCGCTGCCCGCGCCGCAGGTCGATCATATCGCCGCACGCTTCGGCCATCATGTCGGCCGGATGGTCGCGCGGCTCGAACTGCGCGACGTACTGGACAGCGACGGCAAAGACAGGACCGCGCCCTGCCTCGCCGCCGCGACCCTGCGCACGCTCGACCTCTCCGCACGCTGGACGACCTGCGATTTCGATCAGGCGCGGGCAATCCATCGCCATATCGCGCGCCAATCGCGCCAATGGCTGGGTCGCGAAATCCGCCTGGGCCAGCCGGTGCGCACGCATGGTCTGGCCGATGGCCGCGCCGCCGGGACGCTGCGGCTTTCGCTGTCGATGCCGATGATGGTCGAGATGGCGACACTCGACGATGCGGCGCTCGACACCCGGTTCGACCGTGACATGGGGCTGATCGGCGCAGCGATTTCCGCCGCGGCGGCGGCAATGGATTCGTCGCGCCCGCCCCAACACGCCTGACCGCGATTCCGACGCCGCAAGGCGCCGAAACGAGTCGGAATCATCGCCGCGCCGTCCGGCTGCCACGGTTCATCGTGAAAATCGCCGCTATTCGGCAGCATTTTTTGCGTGCCGTTCGTTGGCCCTTCACTATGACGAAGAACATTCCCCTCTCCCGCCCCGCCACGTGCGCGATTGCCGCGTTCCTGGTTCTGTCCAGCCCCAGCGCTTTCGCGCAGGAAACCACCGCACCCGTGGCCGAGCCGGTCGCCCCGCCGGTGATGGTGCCGCCGGTCGCGCCGACGACGGCTCCGGCGCCGGCAATGAGCGCCCCGGTCGCCGCACCGACGCAGCCCGCGCCGGTGATCCGCGTTCCCGTCGATATCGAACCCGCTCCCGCTCCGGTCGCCAAGGCGACGCCGCGCGCCGCGCCCAAGGCCGCCGCGCGTCCGACAGCAACGGCACGCACCGCCGCGCCCGAACCGGTTGCAGTTGCGCCCGTCGCGGCTGTCTCAAGTGCAGCGATTCCCGCCGAAGCCGCGGCCAGCACCTTGCCCGTGGAAAGCCTGCCCCCGGGCGCGCCGACGGTCGATCCGGTTCCGACGCCGGTCGCCGATGCGGCACCCGCCACTGACGGCTTTCCGTGGGAGCTCGCCGGTGGTGCCGCCGCGCTGCTGATAGTCGGCGGTGCCGCGCTGGCTTTCAGCCGCCGTCGCCGGACGCGCGAGGCATGGACCGAATCGACGGTCGAATATGCCGATGTCCCGGTAGTGGAACCCATCGCCCCGGCGGCGGTTCGCGAACCCCTGATCGCTCCGGCAGCGCCCGCCTATGCGCTGCGCGACGAACAGGTCATCGCGCCCCCCGCGCCAGCCCAGCGCTCGACGCCGGCCTTCGCAGCCGCACCGAGCGGCAGCATGGGACGCCACGAGGCGCTGGCAATGGTCGGACCGACCGCCAACAACCCGTTCCTGACGCTCAAGAAGCGCCTGAAGCGCGCCCGTTTCCATGACCGCAAGGAGCGGATGGAATATGATGGCTTGATGGATCAACCGCAGGTCGCGCGCCAGCCGGTCAGTGCGTGGGAAATCGCCAACCGTCCCGAACCCGCGCTTGCCAAACAGACGACGCGCCGCCCCGATCAGGCGCCGCTCTTTCCCGGCCGGCTTCGTCCCGGGTACGTCGGCAGCTAGTTAACTGCCTGAAGTATCCGGAAACAGAAAAGGGCGGCGCCGCGAGGCACCGCCCTTTTCCTATTCCAGCCTGCGCCCCCGCGAAGGGGCCCGGACAAGAGCTTACTTCAGTTCGACGGTACCGCCGGCAGCGAGAATCTTCGCCTTCAGCTCTTCGGCTTCCGCCTTGTTCACGCCTTCCTTGATCGGCTTCGGCGCGCCTTCGACGAGCGCCTTGGCTTCGCCAAGACCCAGGCCGGTGATCGCGCGGACTTCCTTGATGACGTTGATCTTGTTGCCGCCGTCACCGGTCAGGATGACGTCGAATTCGGTCTGCTCTTCAGCAGCCGGGCCGGCAGCAGCAGCGGCCGGAGCGGCAGCAACAGCAGCGGCAGCCGAAACGCCCCACTTTTCTTCGAGCAGCTTCGACAGGTCAGCCGCTTCGAGGACGGTCAGGGTCGACAGTTCTTCAACGATCTTTGCAAGATCAGCCATGTTCATTCTCCATCAGAGCCGGGATATCCCGGCAGTAGTTCAAGGGGTTAGTTCGAAATCACGCTGCTTCTTTGGCGGCATATGCGCCAAAAACCCGCGCCAGCTGGCCCGCCGGGGCTGCGGCAATCTGCGCAACCTTGGTGGCCGGAGCCTGCACCAGACCGATGATCTTGGCGCGCAGCTCGTCGAGCGAGGGAAGCGAAGCAAGCGCTTTGACGCCATCGACGTCGAGCACCACGTCACCCATGCCGCCGCCAACGATCTCAAGCTTGTCGTTGGTCTTGGCAAATTCCACCGCGATCTTTGCAGCCGACACCGGATCGGTGGAGGTTGCGAGCGCCGTGGGACCGGTCAGCAGTTCGCCGATGCCGGTGTAGGACGTGCCGTCGAGCGCGATTTTGGCAAGACGGTTCTTCGTGACGCGAAAGTCGGCCCCGGCATCACGCATCTGCTGGCGCAGCACCGTCGACTGAGCGACGGTCAGACCCAGGTTGCGGACGACCACAACCGAGGCAGCTGACGACAGCGTAGCGTTCAGCGAGGATACGGCTTCGGCCTTTTCCGTACGATCCATGCCTATACTCCACTCTGTGCCCGGTACCGCGCGCAAGCGCGCGCCGCCGGGCGGCTAAAACACGCAAAGGCGGCAGCGAGCCAAAGCTCGCCTGTCCTTTGCGCAACGATGTCCGATGGGGTCGGTCAAGCCGCGTCACCTGAAACCAGGCGGGCGACCGATAAAGACTGTTCCCCGTCTCGGCTGGAAATTAAGAAGGGCATATTCCCTTCACCAACTGTCTCGGACGGAATCGCCGCTGCCGGAGCAGCGACAATGTGCGGTGGCCAATAGCGTCGGCGCTCGGGAAGTCAAGGCCGATGCGCCGCCTGGCCGACTCCGTTCCCCGCCCGGGACGGCAAGAGATCAGCCAACCCCAAGACAAGCCTCCTTTAATCTGATAAGTTGTCACAACTTGATGTCACTCCCCCCGTGCATCTTCCATGTCGACAGGAGGGATCATTGGGTTTTTCGGATATGTTCGGCGGTCGACGTGCGGCACAAAAGCTCGCCGACGACCTCGACGCATTGCAACAGATGAAGCTGAAACACGGGGACAACACACGCCCCGAACTGGAACGGCGCGCCGCCGATCGCGGCCTGAACGGCCGGGACCGGCGCCACTGGCAACGCCTGCTGGCACTGGCCCGGGAAGAAGGCCTTTGACGCCTCGCGGCGCATCGGTTCACAAAAGCCGCAGGATCATGTCCGGAAAATTTGCGGACGCCCCTTGTGCAGCCATTCATAAGATATATCTTAGAGCTATCGGAAATAGCTCTAAGGACCATATGATGTTTTACGGAAAGATGGAAGGACGCGGCTGCGGCATGCGCCGCGCGATGCACAACGGCGGACACGGACGGGGCTTCGGCCATGGACGCGGCTTCGGCGGTCGCCACGGACATGGAGGCGGCGACGATGGCCGCCGGTCGCGGCGGCGGATGTTCGACAGCGGCGAACTGCGGCTGGTGCTGCTCCGGCTGATCGCCGACGAACCGCGCCATGGCTATGACCTGATCCGCCGGATCGAGGAACTGACCGGCGGGGCCTATGCCCCCAGCCCCGGGGTCATCTACCCCACCCTCACCCTGCTCGACGACATGGGCCAGATCGCCGCGCAGCAAAGCGAAGGCGCCAAGAAATTGTTCGCGATCACCCCCGATGGCGCAGCCGAACTCGACGCGAACAAGGATATCGTAGACGCGTTGCTCGCGCGGCTGGCCGAGGTCGGCGAAGAGCGGCAGCGGACCGATGGCGGATCGGTCCGCCGCGCGATGGGCAATCTGCGCCAGGTGCTGCTCAATCGGCTCGGCGACCGCGACATCGACGAGGCAAAGCTGCACGAAGTCGTCGCGCTGATCGACGAAGCCGCGCAGAAGATCGAACGGCTGTAAGGAGCAACGGATATGACGATATCGGCAACCGCCAGCGTGCCCACCGCGCATGCCGGCAAATATCTCCAGCAACTGTGCAAGCATTGGCAGCACAACCTCGCGGTCGAATTCACCGCCGACCATGGCACCGTTACCTTTCCCAAGGACGCTCGCGGCGCCGAGTGGCCGGGCGACGGGCTGGTGACCTTCGATGCCGGCGCGGATGCGCTGGCGGTCCGCATCGATGCCAGCATCGACGGCCAGCTCGAGGGTTTGAAGGGTGCCGTGGCGCGCCACCTCGATCGCTTCGCCTTCCGCGAAGCGCCGCTGACGTTCGACTGGAAGGCGGCCTAGGCCCGAAATATCGTTTTTCGATAATATCGATTGACGATAAGGACGACTCGCAATATTGTTCTTCGATAAACAACCTATCGGAGAACGATATGCCCGCTCAACATTCCACATTGCTCGGGGTCACCCGCGGCCTGCTCTGGCTCATGCTGGGGCTGGTGGCGGCGGCCACCGTGCTCGTGCTCGTCGTCGGCATCGCGCTGGTCGCCGCCTGGCCCGACGTGATGGTCGAGCTGAAGAACAGCAAGGTCTTTGTCGACCCCGGCATCATCCAGTCGCAACTGCTCTGGATGATGGCCGTGCTGGCGGCGATCCTGGCGGTTGCCGTCTATGTGCTGCGCCAGTTGCAGGCACTGGTCGCCAGCGCCGCGACCGGCGATCCCTTCGTCCCCGCGAATGCTCGGCGCCTCCGCCGTATCGGCTGGGGCCTTGTCGCGGCGCAGCTGCTGGCGATCCCGCTCCACATGATCGCGAGCAGCGTCGCGGCGGCGCACAGCGAATTTGCCGGCATGGGCGGGCTGTCGCTGAACAACATCCTCGCCATCCTGCTCGCCTTCGTCCTCGCGGCGGTGTTCGAACAGGGCGCAGCGATGCGCGACGAACTGGAAGGAACCGTGTGATGGCGATCGTCGTGAAACTGGACGACCTCCTCCACGCGAAGCGGATGACGCTAACCGACCTGTCCGAGCGCATCGGCATCACGCTGGCCAATCTGTCGATCCTCAAGACGGGCAAGGCCAAAGCGATGCGTTTTTCGACGCTCGAGGCGATCTGCACCGAACTCGGGTGCCAGCCGGGCGACCTGCTCGTCCATGAGGCCGATGGCTGACCGCGCGGGAACGCAAATCCCGCTCCGGCGTTGAGATGAAAGGCGGTCGCTTTCGGCCGCCTTTCGCATGTGCCGAGAAAGGAATTTTTGTGACCGATGCCCAAGGGCTGCTTTGCCCGACCTGCCGCGTGAATCTGACGATGTCCGAACGGCAGGGGATCGAGATCGATTATTGCCCGCAATGCCGCGGCGTCTGGCTCGATCGCGGCGAACTCGACAAGATCATCGAGCGCAGCGAAGCCGCGACCGCGCCGCAGCAGCAGGCCGCGCCTCCGCCCCAGCAGCCGCAATATCGCGAGCAGGAATATCGCGGCGGCGAGCGCGGCTATGACGACCGCCACTATGGCAAGCCCTACAAGAAGAACTACAAAAAGAGCTTCCTGAGCGAGCTTTTCGACTGACGATCAGCCCGCGACGGCATTTCGCCGGGCATAGAGGAAATAAACGCCCAGCCCGGCGATATTCCAGATGAAGAACCAGATCTGGGTCTGCGCCGGCAGGCTGAAGAACAGATAGATGCAGCCGAGCACCGCGATGCCGCCGACCACCCACGGCAGCGGCGTGCGGAAGGTGCGCGGCGCATCGGGCGCGCGGACACGCATGATCAGCATGCAGACCGAAACGGCGGTGAAGGCCGCGAGCGTGCCGGCATTGGCGAGCGCGGCCAACTCGTCGAGCGGGATGAAGCCCGCGAGTACCGCGACGACAAGGGCGGTGAAGATGGTGATGCGCACCGGCGACCCACGCGACGACAGCTTGGCGAGGCCCTTGGGCAGCAGGCCGTCGCGGGCCATGGTGAAGAAGATGCGGCTCTGGCCGTAGAAAAACGCGAGAATGACGGTCGGCAGCGCGACGACCGCCGAAACGCCCAGATAATAGGCCGCGTTCGGGCTGCCCAGATCGCGCAGGATCAGCGCCAGCGGCTCGGGACTGTTGGCGAATTTGCTGTAGGAAATGGCGCCGACCGCCGCGACCGCCACGGCGACATAGATCAGCACGCAGACGATCATCGACCCGACGATGCCGATCTTGAGGTCGCGGTCGGGGTCTTTCGCTTCCTCGGCGGCGGTCGCGATGGCATCGAAGCCGTAGAAGGCGAAGAAGATGATCGCCGCCGCCGCCATCACCCCGCGCTCGACCCCGTCGGGACCGATATGCTTGGCGAAGCCATAAGGGCTGAAAGGTTCGAGATTGGCGGCGTCGAAGGCGGGCAGCGCCACCGCGACGAACACCGCCAGCGCGATGATCTTGACGACGACGAGGATCGCATTGACCGTCGCGCTTTCGCGGGTGCCGAACAGCAACATGCCCGCGACGAGGGCGATGATCGCGATCGCCGGCAGGTTGACGATGCCACCAAGTTCGGGACCCTGCATCAGCGCCATCGGGACGTCCGCCCACGCTTGTAGCAGCGGCGCCGCATAGCCCGACCAGCCGACCGCGACCGCGCTGACCACCAACGAATATTCGAGGATCAGGCTCCAGCCGACGATCCAGGCGATGAGTTCGCCGATCACGACATAGCTGTAGGTATAGGCGCTGCCCGACGCGGGGATCATCGTCGCCATTTCGGCATAGGCGAGCGCGGCGCAGGCACAGATCAGCCCCGCGACGGCAAAGGACAAAATGACCGCGGGTCCCGCCTTGTCGGCACCGACGCCGATCAGCGTCAGGATGCCGGTGCCGACGATCGCACCGACGCCCAGGGCGACGAGATGTGGCCAGCCGAGCGTGCGCGCGAGCCTGTGCCCCTCCTGCTGTTCCGGAACGATGGTTTTGCGGCGCAGCAGGCTGTCGGTCATTCGGGCTCCCCTATTTTCGTTGCTTGTGAAACGGGATCGGGGAGAAGGCAAGCGGAGCCATTAACCCGGGCGCGCCACCCTATGCGCACGCGCCGCCAGCCCTGCCGCCAACAGCACCGCCAGCGCGTAAGCGAGCGGCGCCGACCACAGGACCACCCGCGCCCCGGCGACCGCGCCGGCAACCAGCGCAGCCCACAGCCAAAGATGCGCGAACCAGCGCCCGTCGCCCGTACCCCGCAGCGCATTGGCGATCTTGTGCCCCATCTGCACCAGCGTGCCGGTCATGTAAGTGACGCCGACGACGGCGCCGTCCTGCCCCTCGATTGCGGCATTGACGACCCCCATGGCGAAGGCGAGGCAAAGGACAGGCGACCAGCCGGGAAGGATGGAACGCAATCCGATCGCCAGCACGAGCAGCAGCGCGACGAGCGCGAGCACGCAAGGCGACCGCCGCGAACCGGCACGCGCGGCAACGAGCGAGCCCGTCACCACCCCCGCGACGAAGGTCGCGATGATGCCGCCCGCGACCATCGCCGCGTCGCTCCATTGGGCGAGACCGACCGCCAGCCGGGTCGAATTGCCCGTCATGAAGGATACGAAAAAGCCCGACGACTCCACAAAGCCGATCGCATCGACGAAACCGGCGAGGATCGCGATCCCAACCGCCAGATGCTGATGGGTGCGGTCGAAACGGATCATCGCGTCAGAGCAAAGCCTCGATCGCCTCGGCCAGTTTCGCATCGCGCGCCGACAATCCATCGGCATCGTGGGTTGTCAGCAGAATGTCGACGCGGTTGTAGACGTTCGACCATTCGGGGTGATGGTCCATCTTTTCGGCGATGATCGCGACGCTGGTCATGAAACCGAAGGCTTGCGCGAAATCGGCGAACTTGAAGCGGCGGGTGATCGCATCGCGCTGCGGCTCGTGTGTCCAGTCGGGAAAGCGCGCCAGCAGGGCATCGCGCGCGGCATCGTCGAGTTTCTGGATCATCGCTTCGTCTCCCCGCTGGTAATGGCGCGATGCTCCCCATAAGGAAGGGCGCGATGAGCGACAAGACCGCCCTTTCCTCTCTTCCTCCCGGCTGGACCGGCACGGCGCCCGATACCGACGCGCTGTTCGCGATGGCCGAGGCGGCGCTGGACAGCCTGCCCGCCGTGTTCGCGCCGCATATCCAGGATGTGGTGATCGCGATCGAGGAATTTGCCGACGACGACGTGTTGAAGTCGCTCGACATCGAGCATCCTTACGACCTCACCGGCCTCTACGAAGGCCGCCCGCTGACCGAACGCAGCATCGACGCGAGCGGTGGCATGCCCGACCGCGTCACCCTCTATCGCATCCCGATCCTCGTCGAATGGATCGAGACCGGCGAGAAACTCGACCGGCTGGTGCGCCATGTGCTGATCCACGAAATAGGCCATCATTTCGGCTTTTCCGACGACGATATGCACGCGCTCGAGGACATGGCGTGACAGTATTGCTGCGGCTCGACCGGGTGGCGTGCATCCGCGGCGACCGGCTGTTGTTCGAAGAGCTGTCGCTGGCGCTGGCGCCCGGCGAGGCGCTGTGGCTGCGTGGCCCCAATGGCGCCGGCAAATCGAGCCTGATCCGCGTTGCGGCGGGGCTGCTGCGCGCCGCCGCGGGAACGGTCGAGCGCTTCGGCCGGGTCGCGCTGATCGACGAGGCCTCGGCGCTCGACGCCGAACTGCCGCTGCGCCGGGCGCTCGATTTCTGGGCACGGGTCGATACCGTTGACGGTCATACGGTGGATCGCGCGATGGAAGCGATGGCGCTGCATCCGCTGGCCGAGGTGCCGGTCGCGATGCTGTCGACCGGACAGCGCAAGCGCGCCGCGATGGTCCGGGTGGTCGCCAGCGGGGCGCCGATCTGGCTGCTCGACGAGCCCGCCAACGGCATGGACGATGCGGCGCAGGCGCGGCTGGTCGCGGCGATTGCGATGCATCGGGCCAATGGCGGCGCGGTGATGCTGGCGTCGCATTTCGCGCTGGGCGTCCCCGATCTGGCCGACCTCGACATGGGGGCGCGGGCATGACGATGCTGATCGCCCTGTTCTGGCGTGACCTGCGGCGGGCATGGGGTAGCGGGGCGCTGTGGCTGCCGGTGCTGTTCTTCCTGCTTGTCGCCACTGCCTTTCCCTTTGCGGTCGGCCCCGATGCCCCTTTGCTCCAGCGCGCGGGCGGCGGGATGGCATGGGTTGCGGCGCTGCTCGCGGCGCTGCTGCCGATCGACCGGCTGGTCCGTCCCGACCGCGATGCCGGGGTGCTCGACCAGCTCGCGGTGCGCGGGGTCGCCGACGAGGTGATCGCGGCGGTGAAGATCGGCGCGCATGCGGTCGGCTTTGGCCTGCCATTGCTGATCGCCCTCCTCCCCGCCTCGGCGCTGCTGGCGCAGGATGCGGGGCGGATGGAGACGCTGGCGACGGGGATCGCTATCGCCATCCCCGCCCTCGCCTCGCTGGCGGTGCTGAGCGCGGCGCTGACTGCGGGTCTCAAGGGCGGAAGCGCGATCGGCGGGCTACTGGTGCTGCCGCTGGCGGTGCCGCTGCTGATCTTTGGCGCCGGCATGCTCGACCCGTCGGGGCGCGGGGCGATCAAACTGCTGGCGGCGGTGAGCCTGTTGCTCACGGCGATCGGGCCGTTTGCGGCGGGCGCCGCGTTACGAGGCTTGCGCGAATGACAAACGCCGGCGGATCGCGAAAAACCGGCCCGGTTTGGCCTTAAAGCCACAAAAGCCCCGCATGGCCGCGTCCGAATTGTATCCTTTGTGGCTTTAAGCGGGCGATGGAGGACAGGCGTCGTTGCGGGGTTCAGCGGGATAGGCGAGACGGCCATCTGGCAGGGTAGATCATGGTCGAATAAATTAGGAAAGCGGTTTTTGGTGGGGCCGCGTGCGGCGGGTTTCGACCGGTTGCGGCCAAAAGATCCTCCCCATCGCGAAGCGTTGGGGAGGGGGACCGCCGCCGTAGGCGGTGGTGGAGGGGTTCGACGGCGCGTCATGAGGCAAGGGTGCCGACCCCTCCGTCAGCCCTGCGGGCTGCCACCTCCCCAACGCTTCGCGATGGGGAGGATCAAGGATAGCCGCCTCCTACCCCAAAGCCGGCGCTACCCATAAGAAAAGGGCCGGAGTTTCCTCCGGCCCTTCCCTAAGTCATGTGCCTGAAATCAGGCGCCGGTGACGTCGGCGGTGTCGACCTTGACGCCGGGGCCCATCGACGACGACAGCGCGATCTTGCGGACATATTTGCCCTTCGCGCCGGCCGGCTTGGCCTTGACAATCGCATCGACGAAGGCGTCGAAGTTCTGGCGGAGCTTTTCCTCGCCGAACGACAGCTTGCCCAGACCGGCGTGGATGATGCCAACCTTTTCGACGCGGAATTCGATCTGACCGCCCTTGGCGGCCTTCACGGCTTCGGCGACGTTCGGGGTGACGGTGCCCAGCTTCGGGTTCGGCATCAGGCCCTTCGGACCCAGCGTCTTGCCGAGGCGGCCGACGATACCCATCATGTCCGGCGTCGCGATGACGCGGCCATAGTCGAGGTTGCCCGCGAGCATGTCTTCCATCAGGTCTTCGGCACCGACCTTGTCGGCGCCGGCGGCGAGCGCCTTGTCGGCATTGTCGCCGCGCGCGAACACGGCGACCTTGACGTCCTTGCCGGTGCCGGCGGGGAGCGTGACGACGCCGCGGACCATCTGGTCGGCGTGGCGCGGGTCGACGCCGAGGTTGATCGCGACTTCGAGCGTTTCGTCGAACTTGGCCGAGGCCAGTTCGCGAACGGTCTTGATCGCTTCGTCGACGGCGTGAAGCTTCAGCGCGTCAACCTTGCCCTCGAGGGCCTTCTGCTTCTTGGTCAGCTTTGCCATCGGATCAGCCCTCCGTCACTTCGAGGCCCATCGAGCGCGCGCTGCCCTCGATGATCTTCGTTGCCTGTTCGAGATCGTTCGCGTTGAGATCCTTCATCTTGATCTCGGCAATTTCGGCGAGCTTCGAGCGCGCGATCTTACCACCACTGATCTTGCCGGGTTCCTTCGAGCCCGACTTCAGGTTCGCGGCCTTCTTGATCAGATAGGTCGCCGGGGGCGTCTTGGTGACGAAAGAGAAGCTCTTGTCGGCAAAGACGGTGATGATGGTCGGGGTCGGGGTGCCCTTTTCCATGGAATCGGTCGCAGCGTTGAACGCCTTGCAGAATTCCATGATGTTGACACCGCGCTGGCCGAGTGCCGGCCCGAGCGGCGGCGAGGGGTTTGCGGTCCCTGCCGGAACTTGCAGCTTGATGTAGCCGCTAATCTTCTTAGCCATATGGCCTCCTATCTTTCTGTCGACTTTCCCGAGGGAAAAGCCTCAAAATTAGCGGTCAAGCAGAAGGGCATCACCCCTTCCTCCCGCGCGGAATCACGCCCGTGTCTGGCGCGAAGCGGCGCCGTTAGACGGAAACGGGCACGAAAGCAAGGTTTTTAGCCCTGCGGAACGAGGCGCAGCAGCCCTTCCTGCACCGCCGATGCGATCAGCGTGCCGTCGCGCCGATAAATCGAACCGCGATTGATGCCGCGGCTGCCGCCCGACCAGTCGCTGTCCATCACATAGACGAACCATTCGTCGACGCGCACATCGTCGTGGAACCACATCGCATGGTCGAGGCTGGTCGAGAACAGGCCGGGCGTCGACCAGTTGAGCCCGTGCGGCAGCATCGCCGACGACAGCAGCCCCATGTCCGACGCGAAGGCGAGGAAACCCTGATGGACGAGCGGGTCGTCGCCGATCGGCGCGGCGGCGCGAAACCATTGATAATGCTGCGTCGCCTTCGCCGCGGCGGGCGGGCGATAGTTGCGCAGTTCGAACGGACGGCGCCGCGCCATATGGTTGAACGAATCCTCCGACACATTCGGGTCGGCGGCGATCGTTTCGAGGAAATCCTGGCACTCTTCCGGCGGCAACAGATCGGGCATCGCGACCTGATGCGCGAAGCCCGGCGTCGGTTTCTGGAACGAGGCGGTGAGGTTGAAGATCACCTTGCCGTCCTGGCGCACCACGACGCGGCGGTTGGCGAAGCTGCGCCCGTCGAAGTCGCGGTGAACACGGAAATGCAGCGGCTTGGTCTCGTCGCCGCCGCGCAGGAAATAGGCGTGCAGCGAATGCACCCGCTTGTCGGGATCGACGGTGCGCGCCGCCGCGACCATCGCCTGCGCGATCACCTGACCGCCGAAGATGCGGTCGCGCGCGGTGGTTGCGAGCGCGGGAAAGGTGAATTCGTCCTCGACCCCGGGCACGGCATCGAGGTCGAACAGGCGCGCGACGGCACCCACCACGTCGCCGACATCGACACTGGCGTTGATCGCGCGGGCACGGTCGATGCGGGCCTGAATCGCGTCGGGAGTCAGTTTATTCATGGTGACGGCTTGCCCCTTATCCGTCGCCCCCGCGAAGGCGGGGGCCGCTGGCAACCTGGCGCAATGCCGATAGCGGCCCCCGCCTGCGCGGGGGCGACGCTTATTTCATGCGCTCGACCTGTTCGAAGTCGAGTTCGACCGGGGTCGCACGACCGAAGATCGACACGCTGACCTTGACGCGTGCCTTTTCGAAATCGAGCTCCTCGACCAGCCCGTTGAAGCTGGCGAAGGGACCGTCGAGCACCTTGACCTGGTCGCCGATTTCGTAATCGACGCGAATTTCCTGCTTCGGACGGGCCGCAGCCTCTTCCTTGCTGTTCAGGATGCGCGCGGCTTCGGCTTCGCTGATCGCCTGCGGCTTGCCCATCGAACCGAGGAAGCCCGTCACCTTCGGGGTGTTCTTGACGAGGTGATAGACGTCGTCGGTCATCGTCAGCTTGGCGAGCACATAGCCGGGGAAGAATTTCCGCTCGGCCTGCACCTTTTTGCCGCGCTTGACCTCGGTGACGGTCTCGACCGGGACCTCGACCGATTCGACGAGTTGGGTCAGGCCCATGCGCTCGGCTTCGGCGATCACCGAATCGCGGACCTTGTTCTCGAAACCCGAATAGGCGTGAATGATGTACCAGCGCGCCATGTCTATACTATCCCTGTAAGCCTGCGCGGATCAGCGCGCGAGCGACGTCAGCCAGGTGACGATCGCGTTAAAAACCGTGTCGACGCCGAGGAAGAAGAACGCCAGGATCGTGGTCATGATCAGCACCAGGATCGTCGTCTGCATCGTCTCGCGGCCCGTGGGCCAAACGATCTTGCGCGCTTCATCCTTCACCTGATTGATGAATTGGCTCGGGCTGGTCTTCGCCATGATCGTCCTAATCCTCTAAGCGTCCGAATATCGGGCAGATGGGTTGCCGCCCGCCGCGCGTCAACCGTGCTTTGGGCAATAGTCCGCCCACCCTCCCCGAGCATGTCGGCGAAAGGCGGAAGGAAAACGGCGCATCTGTCCGAATGCTGCGGCCTTTACTTGCGCCCGGGAGCGATTGCAAGTCAAAGGCGGGGTGCGGCGTGGGACATGTGGCGGCGCATGAAAAGCAGCAGCACGATCATGATCGCCCAGCTGATCACCGGCTGGAACACGAACAGCAGATGCAGCGCGCCCGCCGACGCCTTGCCGTCCTGCGGATCGAAACCGACGAGGCCGAGCAGCGCGTAGCTGACCGCGATGGCGGCGGCGACGCCGAACTTCTGCATCAGGTTGAGCAGCGCGAACAGAAAGGCCGAGCGGCTGCGCCCGCAGCGCGCCGCATCGCGCGGGACGAGGTCGGCGAGCATCGAATAGATAAACAGCAGGCCGACGAAGCCGGTCCCGAGCAGCAGCGAGAAGCCCGCCGCCTGCGCCAGCCCGCGCGGTTGCTGCGCCAGCGTCGCGAGCAACAAGCCCGAAATCAGCAGCGCCATCGCGATCATCGTCACCGGCTTGCCGAACCGACGCGCGAGGAAGGTCCACACCGGCGAGGCGATGGCACCGCCGATGAAGCTCGCGAACAGCAGGATCGCACTTTGCGCATCGAGGTCGAGCACCGCCGCGGCGAAAAAGACGAAGAGCGAGGTCAAGGATCCGAAAGCGAAGCTGTTGAGGAACTGGACCCCGAACAGCAGCATCAGCGGCGGAAACCCTAGCGAAACGCGAATCTCGTTTCGCCAGCCGATCCCCGGTTCGGCGACGATGGTGCGCGGCGGCACGCGCCCGATCGCGAACAGCGCGATCGGCACCATCACGAGGAACAGGCTGGCATAGGCCATGATCCGTCCCTGCAGACTGATGCCCGGGATCGCGATTTGCGCCGCCGCCGGGGCGGCAAAGGCGGCGATCAGCGCGATCTTCGCGAACCAGTCGCGCATGCCATAGAGCAAGGCGCTGTCGGCAGGCGAACGTACCAGTGCCGAACCCCACGACAATTGCGCGACCTCGTAGAGGCTGTAGCTCGAATAGAAGAAGACCATCAGCAGGAACAGCGCCGCGAACGGCAGGCTGTCGCCGATCGTCACGATGGTGACGAGCAGCAGCGCCAGCGGCACCAGCGCGAGCAGCATCCAACGCCGGTGCGCGCCGAGGCCGGTACGGACGCGGTCGATCATCGTACCGATCAGCGGATCGACCACCCCGTCCCAGATCGTGGTGAGCGAAAAGAGCAGCCCGACGAGGCCCACCGCGATGACGCCGCCTTCGGCGATATAGGGCGGCAGATAGACGCTGAACGGCAGGCTCAGGATCGCGGTCGGCCCCGCAGTTGCGGCATAGGCGGCAACGGTGCGCGGGCGCAGCGACGCCTCGGGCGCGTCGCCGGCCGGCGCGGGAATCACGGAGACGGACGGCGCCGTCGAAGCCTGCTGCTCTGCCACGTCGCCTTGTCTCCGATCCCGCCGCGAAGCTTTCAGCAATTGACACTCATGTCAACAAACGAACGATGCCATTTTAGATTGCCGTGCCCGGCACATCGGCCCACATGTCGATGAAAATATCGGGCGCATGTGTTTCATTCCGGGGGGATCAACCATGTCCGACGCCGCCAAGGCCGCGATCACCAACATCTTCGTCCTGATGCTGGAAAATCATTCGTTCGACAATATGCTCGGCCGGTCGGGGATTCCCGGGCTGCGCGTCGCGCCGGCGGACGCCAGCAACAGCTATGACGGGCAGACCTATCCGGTCAAAAGCCCTGCCCCCTGGTGCATGACCACCGATCCCGGCCACGAATATCTCGACGCGCTGCAACAATTATGCGGCGCGGACGCGTTCGACCGTTTCGTGAAGAAATGCCGCAAGGAAGCGCGCGGCTTCATCGAATGCGCGGGTTGCAGCTATCCGCCGGTCGACAATTCGGGCTTTGCCAGCAGCTATGCGACATCGGTCAGCGAGGACACGGGGACGCCGCAGCCCGGGAATATCGGCGACATCATGGCCTGTTTCGACACGCCGGCGCAATTGCCCGTCCTGTACACGCTGGCGACCGAATTCGCAGTGTGCGACGCATGGCATTCGGCGCTGCCCGGCCCGACCTGGCCCAACCGTTTCTTCGTCCATGGCGCCTCGTCGTCGGGCATGAACATCAGCCCCAGCTTCGGCGACGAGGCCGAATGGGAAGCGTGGCGCGGACTGGGTTTCGAATATGCCAATGGGTCGATCTACGACGCGCTCGATGCCAAGCAGCATCAATGGAAGCTGTACCAAGACAAGGATAATGGTTTCAGCGACCGGCCGTCGCACTGGGACCAGGGCGGCTGGATTTCGCAGGTCGCGGCGATCAAGAACATCGGCCTCGAGCGCATCGAGAACCTGACCAAATTCGCGCACGACATCAACGCGCGCGACGGCAATGGCAAGCCGAGCTACACCCAATATCCCTATACCTTCATCGAGCCCAATTTCGGCGCCAGCTTCTTTTCGCCGCAACCCGGCGGCGACGGCAAGGGGCCGCGCTACACGGGGGGATCGTCGCAGCATCCAGAGGATAATTGCTATGGCGGCGAGGGGCTGATCAAATATGTCTATGAGACGATCCGCAATTCGCCGGTCTGGGAGAGCAGCCTGCTGATCGTCGTCTATGACGAACATGGCGGCTTCTATGACAGCGCGGCGATCCCCCCCGCGGTCGAACCCGGCGATCATATCCATGCTAAGGATCGCAAGCTCAACGAATATTGCTTCGATTTCAGCGTTCTCGGCGTCCGCGTCCCGGCGGTGATCGTGTCGCCCTGGATCGCGAAGGGTCATGTCGATCACACCCGCTATGACCATAGTTCGGTGCTCGCCACGCTGACGCGCAAATTGGGCATGGGGCCATTGACCAAACGCGATACCGCCGCCGCCGACCTGTGGCCGCTGCTAACCGAAAGCGCGCCGCGCAGCGATTGCCCGACGACGCTGCCCGACCCGGTCCTCCCGCCGCAGGGAAGCGACTATGAGACCGGCGCGGCGCCCGACAATCGGCACGAACAGCCGCTGCCGCGATCGGGCAATGCGGTCGGTTTCCTGCATGTGCTGCTCAAGACCGAGATCGAGCTCGCGCAAAAATGCGGCGGCCGCGCAGCCGAGGACATCATCGCCGATTTCCGGAAGATCGAGACCCACGCCGATGCCAGCGCCTATGTCGGCAAGGTGAAAGCGATGCTTGACGCGCTTTAACTCGGCGACGCGACCTGCATCAGCACGAGGTCGCTGACGAACAGCAGCGCCACGACGATGCGCACCGCCAATGCGGCGAGGCGCATGAGCCGTCCGATTGCTTCATCGAAAAAGCCCAGACGATTTCGAGCAGGCCGGCGATTGTCAGATAGATCCAGACCATGGGGGCAGCCTCCTGCAACGGGCTGCCGGGCCGTCCCGGCCTTGAAGAACCGTGAACGCGGGCGAGGACGTGACCTCTGTCGGCGGCCTGGCAGGGGCAGTAGGACTCGAACCTACGACCCTCGGTTTTGGAGACCGATGCTCTACCAACTGAGCTATACCCCTAGGCCGGAGTGCGCCATTAGCGGGACAAAGCAGGCGGGGCAAGCCTTATGGCGATGCATAGCTTGCAAAGCATCGCCGCCCTGATATGCGCCCCTGCATGACCGCCGTCGCCGCATCCGATCCGCCACAACATTATCTCGGCGGTATCGCGCTCCGGCTGCTCGCGATGCTCAGCCTTTCGGTGATGTTCGTGCTGGTCAAATATATCGACGCGGCGGGCATCCACCTCGTCGAAAGCCTGTTCTGGCGCCAGGCGCTGGTGCTGCCGCTGCTTGCGATATGGGCGTTAACGCACGGCGGCCTTGGCCTGTTCAAGACTCAGCGCATCGGCATCCATGCGCGGCGCGCGATGATGGGGCTGACCGGCATGGCTCTCAATTTCGGCGGCATGATCTTCCTGCCGATGGCCGAGGCGACGACGATCAACCTGTCGGTGCCGATCATCTGCGTTTTCCTTGCGGCCGCGCTGCTCGGCGAGCGAGTCGGCTGGCAACGCTGGGGGGCGGTCGTCATCGGCTTCGTCGGCGTGCTCATCGTACTCAACCCGACGACCCTGCTGATGCAGGGATTCGAGGGCGATCATGGACTCGGCACGCTGATCGCGCTCGGCGGCGCTGTGATGACCGCGCTGATCACGATCCAGGTCCGCGACCTCGGCCGCACCGAAAGCGCGATGACGATCGTCTTCTGGTTCAGCCTGATCTCGATGATCCCGCTCGGTATCGCCCTGCCCTTCGTCTTCACGCCACATAGCGCGGGCGAATGGAGCCTGCTCGTCGGACTCGGATTGCTCGGCGCGGTGGTGCAATTGTCGCTGACCGGTGCGCTGCGCCTCGCCCCCGTGTCGGTGGTGACGCCGATGGATTATTCGAGCCTGCTGTGGTCGATCGCCTGCGGCTGGTGGTTCTTCGGCACCCTGCCCGCCGAGACGACGTGGATCGGCGCGCCGCTGATCGTCGCCAGCGGACTGTTCATCGCCTGGCGCGAACATCGCCTGCATATCGAGCGAATGAAGGATATCGCCGCATGACCCTGCCCATCCTCTATCATTGCGCCGACGCGCGTTCGCTGCGCTGTCTGTGGGCGGTCGAGGAGGCGGGGATCGACGTCGACCTGCGTGTCCTGCCTTTTCCGCCTCGCGCCTTTGCCCCCGATTACCGCCCTGTAAACCCGCTGATGACGGTGCCGGGCTGGGTCGAGGACGGGCGACTGATGACCGAGTCGGCCGCGATCTGCGAACGCATCGCGGAGGGAACACCGCTCGAGGTACGCCGCGACGAAGCGGATTATTGGGACTATCGCAACTGGCTCCACCGCAGCGACGCGACGCTGACCTTCCCGCTCGCGATCATGCTGCGCTACACGCGCGTCGAGGCCCCGGAGCGGCGGCTGGCGCAGGCGGTCGACGATTATAAGGCCTTCTTCGGTGGCCGTGCGAAGAGCATCGAGGCGGCGCTGGGCGATGGCCGCGAGTGGCTCGTCGCGGGACGCTTCACCATCGCCGATATCGTCATCGGCTATGCCGCCTTTCTCGCCACCACGCTGAAGGCCGACGATGTGCTGGGCGAGGCGACCAAGGCGTGGCTGGCGCGCTGCATGGCGCGCGACGGGTTCGTCCGCGCGCGCGAACGGCAAAAGCCGGCATAGGGAAGCGCCGCGATGGACCTCGAACTGGCAGGCGAGCCGATCGTCATCGTCGGCGGGACGCAGGGCATGGGTTATGCGACTGCGCGGCAACTGGCCGAGGAAGGCGCGAAGCTGGCGCTGATCGCGCGCGATATGGAGCGCGGCGAGGCGAAGGCTGCGGCGCTGCGTGCGCTCGGCGCCGAGGTGATCGTGCGCGGCGCTGATGCGACGCGGCCGGGCGAGGTCGAGGACGCCATCGCGTCCGCCGCCGATCATTTCGGCCGCCTCTATGGCCTCGCGGTCACCGCGGGACCGGTGCTCAGCCACGGCAGCTTCGAGGAGGACGGCGACGCCGCGTGGGAGGCCAGCTTTCAGGCGGTGCTGATGACCAGCGTGCGCGCGTGCCAGGCGGCGCTGCCGATCATCGCAGCGTCAGGCGGCGGCGCGGTCGTACTCACCGCGTCCTATTCGACGCGCGCCGCGGCGGCGCATCTTTATCCCTATGTCGCGATGAAGTCGGGCATCGCGGCGCTGTCGAAGAATCTCGCCATCGCCTATGGCCCGAAGGGCGTGCGCGTAAACTGCGTCGCGCCCGGCGCGGTGGCGACCGAGGCGCTGGCCTCGGCTACCGAGCAGGCGGTCGCGGCCTATGGCGACGACCCCGAGGCGGCACTCGACCGCTGGATGACCGAACAATGGGGAATGAAGGTCGCGCTGGGGCGCGTCGGGCGGCCGCACGAACTCGCCGACCTCTTCGCCTTCCTGCTATCGAAGCGCGCCGCCTATATGACCGGCGCGATCATCAACCAGGACGGCGGCACGCAGTTTTTCTGAGACGCGGCTGGCCGTCGTCACGGACAGCGGCACATCCTGGATTGGATGGGGGCAATAATCGCCGTCGACCAGGATCGCGGCCTCTACAGCTGGCGTGCGGTCAGCGCGGATGTCGCAATTCGGCAGGCGAAACTGGATCGACGGCAGCTTCGCGCGCACATAGTGCCCCGCAAATTCCGGCTTGTCCTTGAGGCGGAAGCGGCGAACGACGAGCCGCTGGACAATGTCGTCGAGTATCGGCGACGCCGAGCGCGTCACCACGACGTGGAGGACGCGACCATTGGGCGCGATCACGGCTTCGGCCTCGACGACACCTTCGCTTTCGTCGCGGAGGGCGCGTGCCGGATAATCGTCGGCGGTGATGAACGGCTGGAAATTTGCCGGTTGGAGTGCCCCGCCGTCCAGCAGGCCGCCCTCCCGTTCATAGGCCGCGGCCATCACCTCGGCGGCGCCCGGTTCCTGCTTCATCATCAAACGGCCCAGATTTCCCCAGCTAGCGGTCTTTTCCGCCTCGCTACCGTCACGCAACGCCGTGTCGAGCCATCGAAGCAAGGGCGCACGGTCGGCCTCGGCCCCCAGAATCGCATATTGGGTCAGGTCGCGGGCCGCCGCCATTTGCACCTCGGAAGCGGGGGCGGAGAGCTTCTTCACCAGGCCCGGCCAAAGGAGCGCACGGGTGGCCGCACCGCCTGCCTCGGCCTTTGACGCCCAGGCCTGCATCGCCTTGAGCGCGGCCTGAGCGGCGACGGGATCGGAGCCGTCGAGGCGCGGCGCCAGGATCGGCAGCAGCAACAGGCGGGCCGCGTCATCATATTCGGCGGCTCGGACAAGCAGTCCTTCGGCACGCACGGGATCGGCGGGCAACTGCTTGCGTTCGAGCAGCAGCCGCGCCGCACGCGTCCAGTCGCGGCTGTCATTCCCCTCCTCGATCATCGACACCGCGCGCGCAGCGTCGTGACGCGGCGACAAGGGGTCGAGCAACGCCTCGAGCAGCATCGCCCGATGCTTCCATCCTTCGCGCCGTTCGGGACTGTCGATGAAGGCCCAAACATCGTCGCGCGCGACAAAATCGCGCTTTTCATCGGCCGACCAGGTCGGGGAATCGCCGACGCCATAATAGTCGCCGCGCACCCACATTATGCGTCGAAGCTCGGCGAGTTCGCTCAGGTCGGCGGGTTCGCCGCGCGACTGGAGGAACATGGCGAGCTGCGCGACCGTGTCGACGTCGGCGGCGGTCAGCGCCTTGCCGTCGATGACACGGCGCGTCACATCGATCGCCAGCGCGCGGTCCCGGCGACAACCATCCTCGCCATCCCAGAGCTGCCATGCGACTTCGGACAGCCTGTCGCCATCGGCGCCCTTGGTGACCAGCAATTTGTCGAGGTTGTTGCGATGACGCGCGGCGCTCCGGCAGAGTGCGACCAGCCGCCGGTCGCGCCATTGCATCGCGCGAATTTCCTTGGGCGTGAGGTCGTGGACGGTGATGACCGTCACCGGAACAGCGGAGGCCGCGACCGGTGCGGTCAGGAGCGCATACGCCAAGCCGATCGACATCCGACCTCCCCGCCGCCCCCTGTTCGAATGGCTGGGGCGGCTCGGCTATCCTAGACGCGCCGCCCCTGTGTCGCAAGACAGCGGCCTGGCCGCACTAGTACCACATATCGCGCACGCAGCGGCCATCGCCCGGCAAGTCCTCGAAGCTGTCGAGGCCGTCGAAATGGTCGATCGGAAGGTCGGCCACTGCCTCGGGTTCGGCGAGGCGGATGTTAACCGCCATGCGACGCCGTCCATCTTCCTCCGGTCGCAAACCGCGCCAACTCAGCAAGCAGCCGCAACTCGGGCAGAAATGGATTTCGAGCGCCGGATCGGCTTTGCCGCGGCGCGCAAAAGTCGCCGTCGGCCCCGTCATCCGAATGCGCTCATTCTCATAGTCATAGGCCCACAGCGCGCCATAGCGGCGGCACATGGTGCAATTGCAGGCAGTGATCGAACCGGGATCGCCGGCAAGCGTCCAGCCGGCATCGCCGCACAGGCAGCGGCCTTCGAGGACGGCCTCGCCGTTGGTCAATTGACCATCCGTTCGCGCCCCTCCCAATAAGGCGCGCGCAGATCCTTGCGCAGGATCTTGCCGCTGGCGTTGCGCGGCAGCGCCTCGATCACGTCGATGCTGCGCGGCGCCTTGAACGCGGCGATGCGTTCGCGCGCCCAGGCGATGATGTCGGCCTCGTCGATGCTCATGCCCGGCTTGGGCACGACGACGGCCTTCACCGTCTCGCCCCATTTCTGATCGGGAATGCCGATCACCGCGACCTCCTGCACCGCCGGATGGCCGAAGATCGCGCTCTCGACCTCGGCCGGATAGACATTCTCGCCGCCCGAGATGATCATGTCCTTCATCCGGTCGTGGATATAAAGATAGCCGTCCGTGTCGAGATAACCCGCATCGCCGGTGTGGATCCAGCCGTCTGCGGTCATCGTCTTCAACGTCGCCTCGGGCAGGTTCCAATAGCCGATCATATTGTTGGACGAGCGGGTCACGACCTCGCCCACTTCGCCCACCGGCACCGCCTGCCCGTCGTCGCCGAGGATGCGGATTTCGACCCCGGGCAGCGCCTTGCCCGCCGAGCGCATGCGCTGATTGCCTTCGGGATCATGATCTTCGGGCGGCAGCATGCAGATGGTGCCCGTCGTTTCGGTCATGCCATAGGCCTGGATGAAGTCGGCGCCGAACATCTTGATGCACTGGCGCAGCAGTTCGAGCGGGATCGGTGCGGCGCCATAGAGGATATATTTGAGGCGGCTGAAATCGGTCTCGGCGCAGCGCGGGTGGAGCAGCAGCATCTGCAGCGCCGCGGGCACGATAAAGAAGCGCGTCACGCCATGATGCTCGACCGCGTCGAACACGCCATCGGGGTTGAATTCGGCGAGGACAACGCCCGGCAGTCCCGCCGCGAGCGCCATGATGCCAAGTCCCGTGCCGCCGATGTGCGCGCAGGGCATCGCGACCAGCACCGCCTCATCATCCTCCCACTTGGTATAGGGCAGGTCGAGGTCGCTGGAATTGCGGCGCAGCGCGAACAGGTTGCGGTTCGACAGCACTGCGCCCTTGGGATTGCCGGTGGTGCCCGAGGTATAAAGCTGGAGCACCGCGTCGTCGGGACCCGAGCCCTCGAAGGCCGCGCGCGCGGTCGTGGCAATCAGTGCGCGCGCTTCGCCGTCACCCACGATGCGCGGATCATGATCGAGCTTGCCGGCGAGTTGCTGCGCCACCGCCTCGAAGCCAGGGCCGGTGAACAGGATCTTTGCCCCGGTATCGTTGAGGACATAGGCCCATTCGGCGGGCGACAGCCGCCAACCGATCGGCGCCATGACGATCCCCGCGCGCGCCGCGCCGAAAAAGAGCTGGAAATAGAGGTCGCTGTTCTTGCCGATCCACGCGATGCGGTCGCCCTTTTTTAGCCCCGCGCCGATCAGCGCGCTCGCGACCTTCGCGGTCAGATCGTCGAGTTCGCCATAGCTGAACTCGCGATCCTCTTCGCGCAGCGCGAGCCGGTCGGGACGGTCGGCCGCCCAATGGGTGAGGAACTCGTCAAAAGTCAGAAGGTCGGCCAGCGCTTTCATAAATCTCTCCCGGATGCCGTTCTCGGAAATTCTCAAGTCTGATAACAACGTCGCGGGCGGTTTGACAAGCCATCCGCGCGCCGCGTGTCGTCCGCCATCTTGCGGATAGTTCGCTCTCTATGCAATCCCGCACGACGTCGGGCGTTCGTCGAAGCGCGCGGTGCATTGGGCGGGCGACCATTGCATCGCGGCGCGCCCAACTTATTGCGACACCTGGGCAATCCCTCTATGGTGGATTATCAAAATAACACAGCGGCGCCATCGCCCGCACGGAGACTCATGTGACCAAGACCCGCCTGTCGATCCTGCTGCTCGCCTCGGCCTTCGCCTTTCCCGCCGCGGCGCAGACCAACGGCGACCCCGAAATCGTCGTCACCGGCCGTTCGCTCAAGGACACCGCCGACGCGCTCGCGGCATGCCTCGCGCGCAATTGCCCGCCCGACGAGGATGTCGCGGCCTCGCTCGCCCATGCCGAAAACCAGTTGCTGCAGGGCGAATACAAGGATTCGCGCACGACATTGCTCAAGTCGATCGGCCGCAACCGCAAGTTCGGGACCAAATATCCGGTCGAGGTCTCCGACCTGTTCCGCGCCAACAGCCGCGTCGCCGAACATGTCGGCGAGGCGAAGAATTTCCAGCTGTCGGTGCTCGACATGCGCAACACGCTGAAGGCCGGACTCGGCGAAAAGGACCCGCGCGTGATGGTCGCGCAGATCGAGGTCGGCGACAGCCGCGCCAAGCTGGGCTTCCCCGACGAAGCGAAACGCATCTATCAGGATGTCGAAAAGGATGCGCTGGCGAACGGGCAAAACCGCGTCGCGATGTTCGCGCGCGTGCGCCAGGCGCTGTTGCTGCAGACCGAGGCCGAAGCCTCGGGACTCGACGCCGATTATGCCAAGGCCCGCGCGAAGCTCGACGAGATCTCGGCGCAGCCGCTCGCCGGCGGCGAGGATTTCGCGCTCGTCGCGACGGTCATGCGCGCGCGCATGGACCGCAAGAAGGGCGATGCAAGCTCGACCGAGGCGATCCTGAAGGATTTCGCCGCCAAGGGCGGCGCGACGCGCCCGCTGCTGCTGTTCAGCGAACCGATCAAGCGCATCGACCTGACCCAGGATTATGGCAACGACCAGCCGCAGGCGAACACGCTGCAGCGGCTGACCGCGCTCAACAGCATCGCCAAATGGGCCGATGTCGGTTTCTGGATCAACGCCGACGGCCGCGTCGGCGATATCGAGGTGCTGCGCGGCGAAGGCACGAAGCAATGGTTGAAACCCGTGCTCAAGCAAATCCAGACCCGCGTCTATGCGCCGCTGCGCCGCACCGACAATGATGCGACCCCCGGCTTCTACATGATCGAGCGCTATACGCTGACCGCGCGCTGGACCGACGACGCGACGGGCACCAACATGCGCCGCCGCGAAGCGACCCCGCGCATCGAACGGCTCGACATCACCCCCGAAAATTACCAGCGGCCGATCATCGACGACGACAAGACGGGTTGACCGGGTCCGATTGACGAAGAGCGCCGTTCATGAGACCCTTCGCGCACATCAGCGTGAAGGGAGAAGGTCGATGCGTCGCCTGATTTTTCTCGCCCCGCTCGCCGCGACCCTGTCGGTCGCGCCTGCGCTTGCCGCCGAAACCGACGGCCCCATCATCGTCACCGGCCAGCCGCTCGGCGAGACCGCCGCGGCGCTTGCCGCGTGCCTCGCCCGCGCCTGTCCGCCCGACCAGGACGTCGCGGCGACGCTGACACATGCCGAGAACCAGTTCCTCGCCGGCCGGTACAAGGATGCACGCTCGACGCTGTTGAAGTCGATCGACCGCAACAAGGCGCACGCCCGCGCCTTCCCGGTGCCGGTATCCGACCTCTATCGCGCCAACGGCCGTGTCGCCGAACATGTCGGCGAAGCGCGCAGTTTCCAGTCGTCGGTGCTCGCGATGCGCGACACCCTGCGAGAAGGACTCGACCGCGACGATCCGCGGGTACTCGGCGCGCAGATCGAGGTGGGCGACAGCCGTGCCAAGCTCGGCTTCCCCGACGAGGCCGCGCGTATCTATGCCGACGTCGAAGCGCAGGCGCTGGGCCGCGGGCTGAACCGCATCGCCATATATGCACGGCTACGGCAGGCGGTGCTCGCACAGGTCGCGACAGAGGACAGCAATCTATCCGCTGACCGCAAGCGCGCCCGCGCGATGCTCAACGACATCATCGCCGATCCGCTTCCGGACACCGACGACCTGCGGCTCGTCGCGCAGGTATCGCTGGCGCGGATGGACCGGAAAGCGGGCCGGTCGGATTCGACCAGCGCTCTGCTGCGGCAATTCGCCGCCGAAGGCGGCGCCGCGCGGCCGATCCTGATCGCGGCATCACCGATCAAGTCGCCGGGCATCGACACCATGCGCAACCCCGCCACCCAGAGCATGGCCGACAGCGTCACGAGCGCCGGTTTCCTGGCCATTGCGGCTGGCGATACGTCGCGTCGGCTGGTCGCGCTCAATTCGATCGGCAAATGGGCCGACATCGGATTCTGGGTCACGCCGTCGGGCAAGGTGTCAGATATCGAAGTGCTGCGCTCGAGCGGCGGCACCCAGTGGCTGGCCCCCGTGGTGACGCATCTCGAAGGGCGCGTTTACGCTCCGCTCAAACCGGGAAGTGATGGCGTGAATCCGGGTTTCTACATGGTCGAGCGCTATTCGCTGACGGCGCGTTGGACCGACGATGCCACCGGCACCAACATGCGCCGCCGCGAATTCACGCCGCGCATCGAACGGCTGGACATCACGCCCGAAGATTATGCGCGCCAGCCACCCGAGGGACCGGGAACGCCTAAGGGCGCCTAGGCCCGACGGAAGAGCAGCATCAGATTGTTCGCGGGCATCGCCCGCCGCTCGGCGAAATCCAGCCCGGCATCCGCTGCCGCAGCCCGGACCGCATCGAGGTCGCGCAGCCCCCATGCCGGGTTGCGCGCCCGCAAACTGGCATCGAAGGCAAGATTGCTTTCGGCGGTCGGCACAGCGGGATCGAAATAAGGTCCGTAGAGGATCAGCGGCGCGCCGGGCGCCAGCAGCCGGCCGGCACCCGCGAACAGGCCAAGCGTCGCCGCCCACGGGCTGATATGCACCATGTTGATGCACAGGATCGCATCGGCCTTCGCAATCGGCCAGTCGGCCGCCGACGCGTCGAGCGCGAGCGGCGGCGCGATATTCACGAGGCCCGCGTCGGCGCTCCAGGCGGCGATCGAAACCAGCCCGGCCGGGTCGGGGTCGCTCGGTTGCCAGTGCAGACGGGGAAAGACGGCCGCGAAATGCACCGCATGTTCGCCCGAACCGCTCGCCACCTCCAGCACCGTTCCCGCGGGCGGCAGCCAGTCGGCGAGCACCGCGGCGATCGCGTCGCGGTTGCGCGTCGTTGCGGGGGCATGGCGCTTGGCCGCTTCGTCGCCGTCGCCCGGCATCCAGGGCCGCGGTGTCACTTCGCGGCTTTGGCGTGGGCCCGCGCGCGGCGTTCGCGAACGATCAGCCACAGGAACAGGCCGACGGGGCCCGCCATCAGCGTCAGGAACAGAAAGGGAAATTGCACGACGCGGCTGAAGCCCTTTTGGTCGGCATCGCGCGCGATCCACATGCCAGTGAACAGATCGAACGCGAGATAATGGATCCAGCCCATCGTCGTCCCGCCGGGGGTATCGAACAGCTTCATCACCCCGGCGAGCGAGGTCAGGTTGCCGTCGGTGCCCGGTCCGCCGGGATCGATCGCCCCGCTTAGAAAGCCGACGATCAGCACCACATAGGTGAGGCACAGGAGAAAGACGCCGGCATACATGACCAGCGACAGGAGGCGCGGCCCCCGCGGTGCGAAAGCGAGGACGATCCAGCCCGCAATCGCCCAGTAATTGGCCAGCAGAAACAGTGTATCCCAACTCATCGATCGTCCCCTCGTTCGCGGTGCCCCCGTGCCTTGCCAGCGTCAGAGCAGTCCGCCAAGCCCGAAGAGCAGGATGCCCGCGAACAGTGCGATCAGCCCGGTCACGACGATCAACAAGGTCAGCCGCGCCGCCGAGAAGCGCCGGGTCGCGAAGAAGGCCGCGACGAATCCGAGGCCGGCTGCAATCAGCGGGGCATAGAGAAACACCCAGTCATAGCTGAATTCGCGCCGCACGCGCACGAGTTCCCATTGCTCGACCACCAGCCCGTAGAGGGTGATCGCGGCAAGCCAGACCGCGACGAAGACCACCGCGAACAACGCGCCGCCCATCAGGCATCCGGCCGGACCCGACGGACGCGCGCTGGCGGGCGCCTCGTTCAACTGCCGCCGATCTCGCTGAGCGACGGGGTGTCGGGGGCGACGACTGGTTCGCTCCAGGTCAAGATCGGCTTGCGCGCCGCCGCCGTTTCGTCGAGCCGCGCGCGCGGGGCGAAATGCGGCGCCGATTTGAGCGCCGGATCGCCATTCTTGGCGCGCAGCGCGACGCTGCGCAGTGCTCCGACGAACTGGTCGAGTACCGCCTTGCTCTCTGTCTCGGTCGGTTCGATCAGCATCGCACCATGGACGACGAGCGGGAAATAGACCGTCATCGGGTGAAAGCCCTCGTCGATGATCCCCTTGGCGATGTCGAGCGTCGAGAAGCCTTCGGCGAGGCCGTTGTCGGTGAACAAAGCTTCATGCATGCACGGCCCCGAGCCACCGAACGGCGCCTCGAGCACATCGTCGAGACTGCGCAGGATATAGTTGGCGTTGAGCACCGCATCCTCGGCGACCTGCTGGAGCCCGTCAGCACCGTGGCTGAGCATATAGGTCAGCGCGCGGGTGAACATGCCCATCTGGCCGTGGAAGGCGGTCATGCGGCCGAAGGTCTCGGGATGCTCGGCGCCCGCGCTTTCCTCCTCGACCAGCTTGAACGAGCCGTCGGCGTAGCGCGCCGCATAGGGGATCGGGCCATAGGGGGCGAGCGCCTCCGACAGCACGACGGGGCCCGAGCCGGGGCCGCCGCCGCCGTGCGGGGTCGAGAAGGTTTTGTGGAGGTTGATGTGCATCGCATCGACGCCGAGGTCGCCCGGACGCACCTTGCCGACGATCGCGTTGAAATTGGCGCCGTCGCAATAGACATAACCGCCCGCCGCGTGCACCGCGTCCGAGATCGCCTTCATGTCGCGTTCGAACAGGCCGCAGGTATTGGGGTTGGTGATCATCACGCCGGCGACGTCGGGACCGAGGCGTGCCTTCAAGGCCGCGAGGTCGACGCGGCCTTCGGGGGTCGCGGGAATATCCTCGACGCTAAAGCCGGCGAACGCCGCGGTCGCGGGGTTGGTGCCATGCGCGCTTTCGGGGACGAGCAGCACGCGCCGGTCCTCGCCGCGCGCTTCGAGCGCGGCCTTGATGCAGAGGATGCCGCAGAGTTCGCCATGCGCACCGGCCTTGGGGGTCATCGCGACCCCGTGCATGCCGGTGAGCTTGATCAGCCACATCGCCAGTTCGTTGATCACCGCGAGCGCGCCCTGCACCGTTTCCTGCGGCTGGAGCGGGTGGATGTCGGCGAAGCCCGGCATCCGCGCAACTCGTTCGTTGAGACGCGGGTTGTGCTTCATCGTGCACGAACCGAGCGGGAAGAGGCCGAGGTCGATCGCGTAATTCTGGCGCGACAGGCGCGTATAGTGGCGGACCGTCTCGCCTTCGCTAAGTCCCGGCAGGCCGATCGGCGCCGAGCGTGCAAGGCCGCCGAGATCAAGCGCCGGGGCGACCTCGTCGAAGTCGACGCCGGTGGTTTCGGTCGAGCCGATCTCGAAGATCAGCGGCTCTTCGAGCATCAGCGCGCGGTTGCCGGTGAAGGTCGTGCTGTCGTCGGCGCCGCCCGCGTTCATTTCGGGGCGCCAGCCGGATGCGTTGGGCGTGCTCATGCCAGCACCTCCTTCAGCGCCGCGGCAAAGGCGCTGATATCCTCCGCCGTGCAGGTTTCGGTAACCGCGACGACGAGCCCATTTTCGAGGCCCGCATTGTCGGGATAGAGGCGGCCGAGCGAAACCCCGCCGAGGATATCGCGCTCGGCAAGCTGGTGAACGACCGGCCTTGCGGCGGTCGGCAGCAGCAAGGTGAACTCGTTGAAGAAAGTGGTGTTCAGCACCGACACGCCCGGCACCTTCGCCAGTTCGGCGGCGGCGGCCTTGGCGCGGCCATGATTGATCGACGCGAGCTGGCGCAGCCCCGCTTCGCCGAGCAGCGTCATGTGAATGCTGAACGCCAGCGCACAAAGCCCGCTGTTCGTGCAGATATTGCTCGTCGCCTTTTCGCGGCGGATATGCTGTTCGCGCGTCGAGAGCGTCAGCACGAAACCGCGCTTGCCATTGGCGTCGACCGTCTCGCCGCACAGACGCCCCGGCATCTGGCGGACATATTTCGCCTTGCACGCAAAGAGGCCCACATAAGGACCACCGAATTGCAGGCCGACGCCGATCGACTGGCCCTCGCCGACGACGATGTCGGCGCCCATCTCGCCGGGCGATTTGATCAGGCCGAGCGCGACGGGTTCGGTGACGACGGCGATCAGCAGCGCGCCCGCTGCCTGGCAGGCGCTCGCGAGCGCAGCCATGTCATCGATGCGGCCGAGGATGTCGGGATATTGCACGACGACGCAGCTGACCTCCTTGTCGACCGCGGCGGCGAGCGCGGCCCAGTCGGTGCCGGGAACCAGTTCGGGGTCGCCCTCGACCAGCGCGTCGCCGGTATATTTTGCCATCGTCCGAGCGACGCTGCGGTAATGCGGGTGGACGCCGGTCGAGAAGAGAGCTTTCGACCGTTTGGTGATGCGGCGCGCCATCACGACCGCTTCCCAGCACGCTGTCGAGCCGTCGTACATCGACGCATTGGCGACGTCGGTGCCGAGCAGACGCGCAATCTGGCTCTGGAATTCGAACAGCATCTGCAGCGTGCCCTGCGCGATTTCGGGCTGGTACGGCGTGTAGGCGGTCAGGAACTCGCCGCGCTGGATCAGATGATCGACGCTCGCCGGAACATGGTGGCGGTACGCGCCCGCTCCGAGGAAGAAGGGCCCGTCGCCCGCCGCGCGGTTGCGCCGTGCCAAGGCGCCCATATGACGCTCGACCGCGAGTTCGCTGGCATGTCCGGGCAGATCGGCAATCGGACCGTCGAGCCGCGCTTCGGCGGGGACGTCGATGAACAGGTCGTCGATCGTCGCAGCGCCGATGGTGGCGAGCATGGCCGAACGGTCAGCGGGGGTGAGCGGGAGGTAACGCATTGTCGATTCTCCCCCCTCCCGTTTGCGGGAGGGGTCGGGGGAGGGCTTGTTCGAAGGAAGGCGCGTCCCCTGACAGGCCCTCCCCTAACCCCTCCCGCTTGCGGGAGGGGGACTTGGATCAAAGATCGTCGCAGAAGGCCTTGTACGCGGTCGCGTTCATCAGCGCTTCGAGCTGGCTCTTGTCGCTCAGCGTCATGCGGAAGAACCAGCCTTCGCCTTCGGGGTCCGAATTGACGAGCGCGGGATCTTCCTCGAGCTGGCCATTGCCTTCGGTCACGGTGCCGTCGACGGGGGCGTAGACGTCGCTCGCCGCCTTCACCGATTCGACCACCGCGGCGTCGCCGCCCTGGGTAAGCTCGGCGCCGGTGTCGGGGACCTCGACAAAGACGATGTCGCCGAGCTGGCCCTGCGCGAAGTCGGTGATGCCGACGGTCGCGACATCGCCATCGACGTCGATCCATTCATGTTCTTCGGTATAATAACGCGGCATCGGTCAGCCTCCCTGTTTGCGCACATAGCGGTGTGGAATGAATGGCGTCGCGGCAACGGTGCAAGGCACGCGCTTGCCGCGGACTTCGGCGGCGACCGACGTGCCGGGGACGGCATGGTCGCGCGGGACATAACCCATGGCGATCGGCGCGCCGACACTGGGGGCGAAACCACCCGAGGTCACGACGCCGATCTCGTCCTCGCCGTCGAACAGCTTGGCGCCCTCGCGCACCGGCAGCTTGCCGTCGACGAGCAGCCCGACGCGTTTGCGCGGGCTTCCGTCAGTATAGTGGCCGAGGATGCGCGCCGCGCCGGGAAAGCCGCCTTCCTCGCGGCGGCGCTTCTGGATCGCAAAGCCGAGGTCGCCCTCGATCGGATCGATCGTCGGGTCGAGATCGTGGCCGTAGAGCGGCAAGCCGGCCTCGAGGCGCAAGCTGTCGCGCGCGCCGAGGCCGATCGGCTTCACCTCGGGCTCGCCGCACAAGAGGTCGGCGACGTACTGGACCTTGTCGGCGTCGACCGAAATCTCGAAGCCGTCTTCGCCGGTGTAGCCCGAACGGCTGATCCAGGCATCGACGCCGCCGATCTGGTACGGGCCGCCCATCATGAAGACGAGGGCGTCGAGGCCCCATTTGCCGGTGGTGTGGCGCTTCAGCGCGTCGAACGCCTTGGGGCCCTGCAGCGCGAGCAGCGCGCGTTCTTCGAAATGGTTGATCGTGATCGCGTCGGGAAGCGCTTCACGCAGATGCCCGATATCCTCCCACTTCACCGCGCCGTTGACGACCATATAGATGCCCTCGGGCCAGCGGCTGAGCATCAGATCGTCGAGAATACCGCCATCCTCGGCAAGCAGCAGCGAATAACGCATCCGCCCGACCGCGAGGCTCTTCACATCGCCGGGAATCAGCGCCTCGAGCGCCTCGTCGAGCCCTTCGCCCGAGAGGTAGAGCTGGCCCATATGGCTGACGTCGAACAGCCCGGCATTTTCGCGGACCCACAGATGTTCGGCCATGATGCCGTCATACTGGATCGGCATCCAATAGCCGGCGAACTCGACCATCCGACCGCCCTTCGCGCGGTGCCAGGCGTCGAGCGGCAGGGTCTCGGTCGCGACCTCTACGACTTCACTATCTTCTCGATCATCGCGCATATCGCGAACTCCCGTTTCAAGCACGGCAAGGAGCGGCGCGGGTGCCGCCTTGTCGCCATGCCCCCTCTGTCACGGGAACCTGAGAGTTTTCCCCCATGATATCATGGGGTTACCCCTTCGGTGGCTCCAGCCTGTGGCTGAAACGCTTTCCAGAGTGTCCGTTCCGGCCTGCGCGGTCCGCTTGACCTGAGAGTTTCCGGGGCGGTTGCTCCTTCGGTGGCGAAGCACGGGTGACCCCGCCCTCGCGCTCTCCCGCGCGGCCGGTCGAATCTCTTGCGATCTTCGACAGACGCCCGAGCCTTGGCGGCGCCCCAAGGCAGAGTCAATCGGCGAGCCGCCGCATCGCGTCATTTTCATGGATGCGCACGCCGGGCTGCGCATTTCCCGCCAGCGCGACGATCGCCCGCGCGACGGTTTCGCCGGGAATCGAACGATAGCGGCGCAGCGAGCCGTGCAGCAGCGCATCGGCGAGGGGCGCCGCGGCGATCGCGATCCCCTCCCCCATCCGTTTCGGCCCGGCGCGGTCGCCCATCAACAAGCCGGGGCGCAGGATGTCGAGCCGCTCGAAACCGAGCGCGCGCAGCCCGTCCTCGGTCTCGCCCTTGGTCCTGAGATAGAAATTGCGGCTCTTCGCCGCGGCACCGACCGAACTGACGACGATCATCTGCGTCGCCCCCGCCATGCGCGCGCCGCGCGCCGCCGCGAGGATCAGGTCGTGATCGACGGCGCGAAACGCCGCTTCCGACCCCGCCTGCCGGATCGTCGTGCCGAGGCACGAAATGAGGACGCGCGGGCGCTCGACCGCGATGATGTCGGCCCAGCGCTCGGGCGGCGCGACGAGCAGCGCATGCGCTTCGGGCAGATCGTCCATTTCGCGGCGAACGAGGACGGTCAACGACAGCGCGCCCGCGTTCGCGATCACCGCACCGCCGACCATCCCGGTCGCGCCGATGAGCAATGTTCTCCCACCGGACTCTGTCATGCGATCTTCCTTCAATCGGGCGCGCCAAATTCGGCGCTCTCAAGCATTCGCGCAAACAATGACAGATCGCGCCCGAAATGCCTGTCGGGGCTTTCCATCCGAAACGTGTAAAGAAAACGTGGCCGTGCTTCCTTACCTATCGCTTCGCGACCGGGCGAAAGAAGTTTCAGTTCGATGGTGCCGTTCCGGCTTCCGGCGGGCGCGCATTGCTCTACCTCCATTCCGAGTTTCCGCCATTTATCAACCATTGGCGTCAACGCGGCGTTTGGCACTTCCGGCGTGCAGCCGGCGTCTTTCAGCGATCGATGCTCCATCGCATTGTGGTCGGCCCAGACAGCGACCCAACGATCATTTGCGACGGCGTCACGTGCGGCATCGCAATCGGCATAGCGTGCACCAACGCGAAAGAAGAAGCCGTGCGGATGCGTGTCGCTCATCGCCGCACAGACAAAAGCGTCCTTCGGTAATTCGGGCCTGAATGCATATTCGTCAAACGCCATCGCGACGCGTCCATCACGCTCATCCGCGCCATTTCGCTTCGGCGGCGCAGTGGTGTCCTCGCAGCCTGTCAGGATCAGGGCCATGGCGAGCAACGGGACAGCAAGAGCGCCCCGCATCGTTCAGACATGCGCCAGCGCGGGCGGCACTTCGCCGCGGCCGAAGATTTCGGCATAGCGGTCGATGGCGAAGCGGTCGGTCATGCCGGCTATATAGTCACCGATATGGCGCACTGTCGCGCATTCTTCGCCCGGCACCCGCGCCGACCAGTCGGCGCCCATCAGGCGCGGATTGTCGGCATAGGCGGCGAAGAGCCGGGCGATGATCTGGTTCGCCGCCTCGGCCGCCGCGACCTGTTCGGGGTGATGATAGAGATTGGCGTACATGAAGCGCTTGAGATCGCGCTCCTTGCGCGCCAGTTCACCTGAAAAGCCGCCGAGGGTGCGGCCGGCGGCGCGGACTTCGGCGGCGCTCGTCACGCCCGCGTCGGCGACGTTGGCGCGCGTCGCAGCGATCACATCGTTGACCATGACGCCGATCTGGTCGCGGACCAGTTCGCGCAGCAAGCGGTCGCGCGGAGCGCCGGGAAAGCGATCCTCGACCGCCGCGAAATTGGCGGCGACGAACGGCTGGGCCATCAGCTGGTCGAGGCTGAGCAGCCCGGCGCGCAGCCCGTCGTCGATGTCGTGATTGTCATAGGCGATGTCGTCGGCGACCGCCGCGATCTGCGCCTCGAGACTGGCATGGCTGGAGAGGTCGAGCGGAAATTCGGCGTCGATCGCGGCGAGCGCCCAGCCGGGATATTTGACCGGGCCATTATGCTTGGCGAGGCCTTCGAGCGTTTCCCAGGTCAGGTTGAGCCCGTCGAACAACGGATAGGGGCATTCGAGGCACGCGAGCGTACGCAGCGTGTGGCCGTTGTGGTCGAAGCCGCCATGGTCGGTCATCGCGGCCTTGAGCGCATCCTCGCCGGCATGGCCAAAGGGCGGATGGCCGATGTCGTGCGCAAGGCAGAGCGCCTCGGTCAGATCCTCGTTGAGCCCCAGCGCGCGCGCGATGCCGCGGCCGATCTGCGCGACCTCGATACTGTGGGTCAGGCGGACGCGATAATGATCGAGATCGGGGGCGACGAACACCTGCGTCTTGTGGCGCAGGCGGCGGAAGGCGATCGAGTGGATGATGCGGTCGCGGTCGCGCTGGAACGCGTCGCGCGGCCCGCGCACGACGCGGCCGACCTCTTCATGGCGGCGTCCGCGACTTTGCAGCGGATCGCTGGCGCAGTCAGAGACGGAGGCCATCGAGGTCCTCCCCATCGCGTAGCGTTGGGGAGGTGGCAGCGCGGAGCGCTGACGGAGGGGTAAGGACGCCAGCGTCGAAACCCCTCCACCACCGCTTCGCGGCGGTCCCCCTCCCCAACGCTTCGCGATGGGGAGGATCTATCTCGACCGCTGCCGTGCTCATCTGACCGGATCGACGTCTTGGCCCGCGTCGCTGTTGAAGAGGAAGCCGTCGCCGCCCGCCTTTTTGTAATCGGCGAGCCAGGTGTCGGCGCTCTTTTTGTCCTTGAACGGCCCGACGAGCAGGCGGCGGGTCTTGCCCCATTCGGTGGTGCCGCCCGCCTTGCCCTTGAACAGCGCCGGAGACTTTTTGGCGAATTTGCCGAAGTCGGTCGCCAGCGCCTTCGCATTGGCGCCGGTCGCGACCTGCACCCAGATGCGTGCCGGGTTCGCTTTCTTTTCAGCCGCTTCGGCCTTGGCCTTCGCATCGGCTTCCGCTTTGGCCTTGGCCGCGGCGTCGTCCTTGACGCGCTTCGCCTCGGCAGCGGCATCGGCCTTGCGCTTGTCGTCGCGCAGCTTGGCGAGGGTGGCCGCGTCGACCGCTTCGCTGGCGGGCGCCATTTCCTCGGCGGGGATTTCGAGCGAACCGACGATATCGGCGAGCGAGGCGAGCGGCGCCGAGGGCGTCGGCGCGAAGGTCGGCGATGCCGCGACGGCCGAGGTCGGCGGCGGCGGCGCGTCGGCCTGCGCCATCTCGGCGGACGCCGGAGCGGGAGCCGGGGCGCCGGGCGCCGGCGTCGCCGCGCCGGGCTGGCCGATGTCCGAGATCGAGAAGCCGGGACCGACCGGACCGCCGTCGCGGATCGCGACGCCGATCGGTGCCGACGTCGTCGCGGCGGGCGGCGGGCTGGCGGCCGGAACCGCCTGAGCCGGGGCATCGACGCGAGCGACCGTCGTAGCCGCAGGCGCAGGCGCCGGTGCAGGCGTGGGCGTGGGCGTGGGCGTGGGCGTGGGCGCGGGACGGGCCGGCACCGGCGTGGTCCGAACCGGCGTCGCGCTGGCGACGGCGACGCTCGGCGCCTGCCGTGGCGGCGTTGCGACGGGCGCCGGATCGGGGGCGCGGCGGACGGTTACCGGCGGCGGCGTCGCGCTGACGGGCGTCAGCGTCCCGCGTGCCCGATCGCGCTCGCTGGGGCGGCGGCGGTCGGGCCTGGACGCCGCAGGCTTGGTCGTCGACGGCGCCGCTGCGGGCGGCGGCACGGCCGCGGCGACCTGCACGGGCTTGCGCGGCGGGCCGAGGTTGCCCGACGGGAAGCGGCCGAAATGCGCGGCGGCGGCCTGCTGCGCCGGGTTGAGCCGGTCCATCTGGACCAGATAAGGCAGGATATTCTGCGCCAGCTGCGGCGGCATCGTCGCGTTGACGATCTCGGTCGCCTCGCCGTTGCGGCCGTTGATCGCGAGGATCATCGCGCGCATCCGCCAGGCGCCGCGATCCTGCGTGCGGAGCTGGCCCGACAGCAGTTGCACGCCGCGGTCGGCCTCGCCGGCGATCCCCAGCGACAGCGCGTAGCGGCGCAGCGTTTCATCGTTCGGTGCCAGCGACAGCGCGAGTTGATAGTCGCGCTGCGCCGCGTCCTGCTGCCCGAGCAGGTCGCGCGCAAGACCCCGGTCGGAGAGGAAAATCCGCTCAGGCGCGCCGAGCAATTGCGCCTCGCCGAAATAGTCGAGGGCGCGGGTCGGATTTTCCATATGGACCATCGCCGATCCGAGCGCAGCCTTGACCGCGCCGTCGCGCGGGTTCGCCTGTTCGGCGCGGGTCAGGAAACCGAGCGCGGCGCGATAATCCTCAAGCTCGATCGATGCGCGTCCGGCGTCGAGCAGCGCGGGGCCGTCGGTGCTGTTCGCGGCGATCCGCGCCAGCGCCGACGACAGCAAGGTTCGCGCCGCGGTGCGCTTTTCCATCGCGGCGCGCGTCGCCGCGTCGGGCGGCGTGACCTGGGCCTGCACGGCCGCGAGCGGCAGCACGCCAAGCCACAGCGCGGAAAGCGCGAGCGCATGACGCGCCGCGCGTCCCGGCCTGCCCGACTTCATCGTTCGCCGCATGGGCCAATTCATCCCGATTTCCGCGCCGCCCTGCCCTGAAGGACGGCGGCGGTATGATCGCCCCGTTACTGGTTGTTCTGGCGGTTAAGGAAGCGCGGGATATCGACCCCGTCTTCCTTGCCCTCTTCCTCACCCTCGGCCGGCGCGGCGCCGCGCGACAGGCGCGACATGCGTTCGAACAGGGTGCCGCCACCGATTGCGCGCGACGGCGCCTCGTCGGCGGCGGGTTCGGGCGCCGGAGCGGGCTGATAGGCCGGAGCCGCCGCTTCGGGCTGCCCGAGGACCAGCTCATCCGCCGTGTCGTCGTAGGTCGCGGCGATGTTCGACAGTTCCATCGGCTCTTCCTCGACGCGTGCCGCGGGCGCGGACGGAGCGCTGTCGCCGAGCGAGAAACCCGGCGCCGGATCGGCGGCAACGGGCGGAGCCTCGACCGCCGCTTCGAAGGGCGCTTCCTCGACCGGCTCTTCGACGACCGGCGCCGCGGCGGGTGCCGCACTGCGCGCCGGAGCGAAGGAGAAGCTGCGCGTCGCGGCGGGAGCCGGTGCGGCTTCGCCGGTGCCGTCGATGCCGGTCGCGACGACCGACACCCGGATCTTGCCCTGCAGCGCTTCGTTGAAGGCGCTGCCCCAGATGATGTTGGCGTCGGGATCGACGAGTTCGCGGATGTGGTTGGCAGCCTCGTCGACTTCCATCAGGCGCATGTCCTCGCCGCCGACGATCGAGACGATGACGCCCTTGGCGCCCGCCATCGACACGCCGTCGAGCAACGGGTTGGCGATCGCCTTTTGCGCCGCTTCGAGCGCGCGGCCGTCGCCTTCGGCTTCGCCGGTGCCCATCATCGCCTTGCCCATTTCGCGCATCACGCTGCGCACGTCGGCGAAGTCGAGGTTGATCAGGCCGGGCATGACCATCAGGTCGGTGATCCCGCGCACGCCCTGCTGCAACACTTCGTCGGCCATGGTGAAGGCTTCTTTGAAGGTCGTGTTCGGGTTGGCGACCAGGAACAGATTCTGGTTCGGAATGACGATCAGCGTGTCGACATGGTCCTGCAGCTCGGCGATGCCGGCATCGGCCGAGCGCATGCGCCGCGCGCCTTCGAACATGAAGGGCTTGGTCACCACGCCGACGGTCAGGATGCCGCGGTCGCGCGCCGCCTTGGCGATCACCGGCGCCGCACCGGTCCCGGTGCCGCCGCCCATGCCGGCCGCGATGAAGCACATGTGCGCGCCGTCGAGCGCGTCCTCGACCTGCGCGATCGTTTCCTCGGCCGCCGCGCGCCCGACCTCGGGCCGCGAACCCGCGCCGAGGCCCTGGGTGATCTGCGCGCCGAGCTGGATGCGGCGTTCGGCCGGCGACGCGTTCAGCGCCTGCGCGTCGGTGTTGGCGACGATGAAATCGACCCCCTCGACCTTGGCCGCGATCATGTTGGCGATGGCATTGCCGCCGGCACCGCCGACGCCGATCACCGCGATCCGCGGCTTCAGCTCATCGACCTGCGGCGGGCCAATATTGATGCTCATCAAATAATCTCCCTGCAGCGGCGAACCCTTGCCGCTTCCTCATCGTGCGACCCACGGGCGGTGGTCCCGCCGCCCCGATATCCGTTACCGCATTGCACTATTGTGACGCCGGAATCACTCAAAAAATTAACCCTTTCGCGCAACTCGTCGCTAGAAACTGTTTTTAAGTGCAGCCATCAGGCGATTGATAATTCCGGTACTGCGCGGACGATAGACGTCCTGCGACATCATCGGCAGGTCGCGCAGGTCCACCGGGTCCGACGCGGCGTAAAGCACCAGCCCGGCGAGCGTCGCGAAAGCCGGCCCAGAATGGGCATCGGGCAGCCCGAGAAGCCCCTTCGGACGGCCGACCCGCGCCGCGCGACCGAGCGCGCTCTGGGTGTAGTCGGCGATGCCCTTCAGGTCGGCGCCGCCGCCGACGAGCACCACCTGGCGGCCGATCGGGCCGACGAAATGCAGGTCTTTCAACGTCCTGCCGATCTCTCCCATCATCGCGTCGAGGCGCTGGCGGATCACGGTGACAAGCTGGGCGCGGGTGATGCGCGGCGATTCCGATCCGCTCGGCGCGCCGGGTTCGAGTTCGATGATCTCGTTGTTGTCGCGCGGGCTGGCCGAGGCCGAGCCGTAGAAGCTCTGCAGGCGCTGCGCCTGGCTGCGGCGGATGCCGAAGGCCGAGGCGATATCGTCGGTGATGTCGCTGGCGCCGAAGGGCAGCGACGCCATTTCGACGAGCATGCCGCCGGCATAGAGCGAAACGGTGGTCACCGACGCGCCGAGTTCGACAAGCGCGACGCCGAGGTCGCGTTCCTCGTCGGAGAGGCACGACAGGCCGGCGGCGATCGGCGAGGCGACCACGGCGTTGACGTCGAGATGCGCCTGGCGCACCGCGGCCTCGAGGTTCCGCACCGGGGCACCGTCGGCCATGATGATATGGATGTCGACGCCGAGCCGGTCGGCGTGGAGGCCGATCGGGTTCTTGACCCCGGTGAGGCCGTCGAGCGTGTAGAGCGCGGGCTGGGCGTGGAGGATCATGCGGCCTTCGGGATCGATGCCGGCGCGGCCCGCGGCGAGCAGGTCGTCGACATCCTCCTGTTCGATGCGATGGCCGCCGAGTTCGCTTTCGATCGGGGCGACGTCGCTCAAGAGGCTGCCCGCCGAGAAGGCGACCCAGACATCGTCGATGTTGAGCCCGGCGATGCGTTCGGCCTGTTCGATCGCCTCGCGCACCACATGTTCGGTCTGTTCCATGTCGGCGACATAGCCGCGCTGGACGCCGCGGCTTTCGCGCTGGCCGGTGCCGAGGACGTGGAGCGCGCCGTCGGCGGTCTGCCCCGCGATCAGCGCGCACACCTTCCACGACCCGACATCGAGCGCGGTGATGATTTTCTCGATGCGCGGCGGCGCCATCGCCCTATCCTTCTTCGGCCGCGGTCGCCGCGGCCAGCGCGTCGGCGGCGGCGCGCGCGCCTTCGAGCTTCGCGGGCGCGACCTGTCCTTCGTGCGGCAAGCGTAGCACAAAACGGTTGGGGTCGCGCATGTCGAAGCGCAGGATACCGCGTCCGAGCAACCGGTTGGCGCCGTCCATATGCGCGAATTTGGCGAGCGCGGCCTTGGCCTCGGTCTCGCCTTCGGGCAGCGACAGCGTCTCGCCGCTGCGGAAACGCAGATCCCAGCGGCGGTTGCCGACCCAGGTCGCACCGGCGAGCAATTCCTTGAGGCTGCTCGCTTCGGCGAGCAGGCGGTCGAGGTCCTGCGAGCGCTGGTTCGCCTTCGGCCCGATGACGAGCGGCAGGTCGGGCATCGTCGCGATGGTGACGGGTTCGAGCACGACGCCATTTTCGTCGATCAGCGACAGCCGGTTGTTGTGCTGCCAGATCGCCGCCGGGGTGCGCTCGACGATGTCGACGACGAGCGTGTCGGGCAGGCGGCGCGAGACGCGCGCATCCTTGATCCAGCCATATTTCATCAGGTCGCCGCGCACCCCTTCGAGGTCGAGCGCCGCCATCGAGCGGTCCTTCTGCGCCAGCGCGATGTCATAGACCTTGAGCCGGTCGATGCGGTCGGCGCCGACGACCTCGACCTTCTTGACCTGGAAGCCGGCGCGGCCGACCGCCTGCGCATATTCCTCCTGCACCTTTGCCGTCACGCCCGTCGCATGGGCGGCAAGACCGACCACGGCGAACAGGCCGAGGCCGATCGTCCAGTTGGCGACCTGCTGCAGCCGCTGCGGACTGATCGGCAGCGCGTTGATCACCGCGTCGACGCGCGACGTCTTGATCGTCTTGCGCTTCTTGGGCGCGCGCGCCGGGCGGCGCGGCGCGGACGTCGGCCGCTTGATCTTCTGGCTCATAATGCTTCCCCCACGATGCGTTCGACCAGTTCCGCATAATCCATGCCGATCGCGCGTGCCTGTTCGGGCACGAGGCTGAGCGGCGTCATCCCCGGCTGGGTGTTGACCTCGAGCAGGAAGATGCCCGCGAGGCCATGTTCGTCGTCCCAGCGAAAATCGGAGCGCGAAGCCCCCTTGCAGCCGAGCAGGCGGTGCGCCTGGACCGCGAGGTCCTTCATGCGCTCAGCGATGTCATCGGGGACCTCGGCGGGGCAGACATGCTCGGTCAGCCCGTCGGTATATTTGGCGTCATAGTCGTAGAAGCCCGACTTCACCCGCAGTTCGGTAACCCCGAGCGCCTGATCGCCGAGCACCGCGACGGTCAGTTCGCGGCCCTTGATGAAGGGTTCGGCGAGCAGCCGGTCGAATTCCTGCCAGGGCCCGACCGCGCCGCGCGCGATCGGATTGCCGTAATTGCTGTCGTCCTTGACGATCGCGACCCCGACCGACGAGCCCTCGTTGACGGGTTTCAGCACATAGGGGCGCGGCAGCGGGTCGACCGAAAACAGGCTTTCGCTGTCGACCATCGTGCCGACCGGCATCGGGATGCCGTGGGGGACGAGCGCCTGCTTGGTCAGTTCCTTGTCGATCGCGATCACCGAGGTGACGAGGCCGCTGTGGGTATATTTGAGGCCCATCAGGTCGAGCATGCCCTGCACCGTGCCATCCTCGCCGGGGACACCGTGGAGCGCGTTGAAGACGACGTCGGGATTGGCATCGGCGAGCCGCCGCGCGACGTCACGGTCCATATCGATGCGCGTGACCCGGTGCCCGCGCGATTCCAGCGCGTCGGCGATGCCCTTGCCGCTCATCAGCGAGACTTCGCGCTCGGCGGACCAGCCGCCCATCAGGACGGCGACATGCCACGGACCCCGGCTCACTTCTTCACTCCCACGCGCTGAATTTCCCACTGCAATTCGATGCCGCTCTTGGCCTTGACCCGCCGACGGACTTCCTCGCCGAGCGCTTCGATGTCGGCGCTTGTCGCCTCGCCGGTGTTGATGAGGAAATTGGTGTGCTTCTCGCTGACCTGCGCGCCGCCGACCGCGAAGCCGCGGCAGCCGGCCTCGTCGACCAGCTGCCAGGCCTTGTGGCCGTCGGGGTTCTTGAAGGTCGAACCGCCGGTCTTCGAGCGCAGCGGCTGTGACGCCTCGCGGCTTGCCGAGATGCGGTCCATTTCGGCCTGGATCGCGGCGGGTTCGCCGGGGTGGCCGTGGAAGACAGCTGAAACGACAATGCTGCCTTCGGGCAGACCGGAATGACGGTAGGTATATTCCAATTGCCAATTGAGCAGCGTTTTGATTTCGCCAGTGCGGAGAACCACGTCGGCGCTGACCAAAATATCCTGTACTTCGCGCCCGTAAGCACCAGCATTCATCCGGACCGCCCCGCCGACAGTGCCGGGGATTCCGCGAAGAAATTCCGTGCCTGCGATCCCGGCATCGCGAGCCGCAGAAGCAACGGAGATACCCGGCGCGCCTCCGCCGGCCGTAACGAAGCGGTCGCCACCCTTGTCGGCCGAAGCAGTGATCTTCGCGAAGGCCTTGCCCAGCCGGACGACGACGCCGGGGAAACCCCCATCGCGCACGATCAGGTTCGACCCGAGGCCGAGCGCCATCACCGGGATCGCCGGATCAAGGTCTCGCAGGAAATCGGCAAGATCGTCTGCGTCCTTCGGCTCGAACAGCCAGTCTGCGGGGCCGCCCGACTTGAACCAGACGAGCGGCGCCAGCGGCGCCTTTGCCGTCAGCTTGCCGCGCACGGCCGGGAGGGTGGCCAGGTCGCTCACAACCGCATCCCTTCCCCGTTCGTCCCGAGCGAAGTCGAGGGACGCGTGGCGCTGCGCCGGCGTGTCTCGACTTCGCTCGACACAAACGGAGATGGGATGGGAACGGAGAAGCTTGTCACGCCGCGCGCTCCACCGCCGCGGCCAAACCCGCCGCCATTTTGGTGATGTCGCCCGCGCCGAGGCAGATGATCTTGTCGCCTGCACCGAGGTCGCCCGCGGCGATCGACCGGGCGATGGCGGCCGCGAGCGCGTCGGCGTCGGCGACGGTCGACGCCTGGCGATGCCCGCGATCGCGCAGACCCGCCACCAGCGTGTCCGACGACACACCCTCGATCGGGCTTTCGCCGGCGGTGTAGACGGGCAGCGCGAGCACGATGTCGGCGTCGTTAAACGCCTGCTGGAAATCGTCCATATGGTCGCGAAGCCGGGTGAAACGGTGCGGCTGGACGACCGCGACGACGCGCCCTGCCCCGACACCCTCGCGCGCGGCCGAGAGCACGGCGCGGATTTCGACGGGGTGGTGGGCATAATCGTCGATGACGGTCACCACGCCCTCACCCGCCGCGATCTCGCCGACCTTGGTGAAGCGGCGCTTGACCCCGGCGAAACCGTTGAAGCCCGAGGCGACCTTCTCGTCCGACACGCCCATATGCAGCGCCACCGCGATCGCGGCGAGCGCGTTCTGGACATTGTGGCGCCCCGACATCGGCAAATGGATGCCCTCGATCGTCCGGCTGTTGCCGTCGCGGTCGCGCACGACGACGTCGAAGCGGTTGCCGTCGGCGCCCGGCGTCACATTGGTGCCGCGCACGTCGGCCTGCGCCGAGAAACCATAGGTGACGATCCGCCGGTCGCGGATGCGCGGGATGATCGCCTGCACCTCGGGATGGTCGAGGCAGAGCATCGCGGCGCCATAGAAGGGCACATTTTCGATGAACTCGACAAAGGCGTCCTTGATCGCGTCGAAGCTGCCATAATGGTCGAGATGTTCGGGATCGATGTTGGTGACGACCGCGATCGTGCCGTCGAGACGCAGGAAGCTGCCGTCGCTTTCGTCGGCCTCGACCACCATCCAGTCCGACGCACCAAGCCGCGCGTTCGAGCCATAATTGTTGATGATACCGCCGTTGATCACGGTCGGGTCGATCCCGCCCGCGTCGAGCAATGCCGCGACGAGGCTGGTCGTCGTCGTCTTGCCGTGCGTGCCGGCGATCGCGACGGTCGATTTCAGCCGCATCAGTTCGGCGAGCATTTCGGCGCGGCGGACGATCGGGATGCGGCCGGCCAAGGCCGCCTCGACCTCGGGATTGCCGCGCTTGACCGCGGTCGAGGTCACGACGACCGCGACGCCATCGACGTTCGACGCCTCATGGCCGATCGCGACCTTGATGCCGCGCTTGCGCAGCCCCTCGATCACATAGCCGTCGGCGATATCGCTGCCCTGCACCTGATAGCCGAGGTTGTGCATCACCTCGGCGATTCCCGACATGCCGATGCCGCCGATGCCGATGAAGTGGATGGTGCCGATGTCGGTCGCGACGCCGCGCATCAGCGGTCTCCCGAACGCGTCGCGGCGACGCCGCCCGCGACGGCGGCCGAGCGCGACGAGGCGCCGACACGGATGACGTCCATCATCGGCGGCGCGGCGAGCGATTCGACGAGGTCGGCGAGGTCGCGCGTCGCGTCGGGAAGCCCGCAGCTCGCGGCGCGTGCCGCGGCGTCCTCTAGCGCGCCGGGTTCGAGCGCCATGCGCTGGATCTGCTTGGCAAGCGCCGCGGCGGTGAAGTCGGGCTGGGCGAAGGACACCGCGCCACCCGCCTCGACGAGATCGGCGACATTGTAGGTCTGATGATCGTCCATCGCGTGCGGATAGGGAATGAACACCGCCGGGCGGCCGGCGCAGGCGAGTTCGGCGACGGTCGAGGCGCCCGCGCGCGCGATCACCAGATGCGCCCAGCGCATGCGGTCGGGGATATCGGCGAAATAGGGCGCGCATTCGGCGGCAACGCCGAGTTCGGCATATCTGGCGCGCACCGCCTCGAGGTCGGCCTCGCGCGCCTGCTGGACGATCTGCAACCGGTCGAGCAGCGCGCGCGGCAGCATCGCGATCGCCGCGGGGACGACTTCGCTGAGCACCGTCGCGCCGAGGCTGCCGCCGACGACGAGCAGCCGCAGGATGCCGTCCTCGGGAAGCGGCGGATAGCCTTCCTCGCGGATCGCGATGACCTCCTCGCGCACCGGGTTGCCGGTCAGGTGGCGCTTGAGCGCCAGCGCTTCGGGGAAACGATGGATGTTGCGATAGGCGACCGCGATCGCGTCGACGCGCGAGGCCATCAACCGGTTGGTGCGGCCGAGCACGGCGTTCTGCTCATGGATCACGCTCGGACGCCCGGTCGCCTTGGCGGCGAGCAGGCTGGGAAGCGAGGGATAGCCACCGAAGCCGACGACGACCGCGGGGTCGAATTCATTGATCAACTCGATGCCGAGGCGCCGCCCCTTGCGGATCGCCAGCGCCGCCTTGACCCAGCCGACGGGGCCGCCAGCGACGCGCCCGGCGGGCAGGACATGGGTTTCGAGTTCGGCGGGGGCGCCGGGAATCTTGAGGCCGCGGTCGTCGCTGACCAGCGCGACGCGGTGGCCGCGCGAAATCAGCTCGCCCGCCAGCGCATAAGCGGGAAGCATGTGGCCGCCGGTACCCCCGGCGGCGAGAAGATAATGGCGCGTTGCGGTCATTTGCGGGCCGTCATTTTTTGTTCCAGTTGCGGGTCATCGATACCCTTGCGGCATAGGGGTTCCGCCGGGTCAGCGACAAGAGCAAACCCATGCCGATCGACAGCGCGATCATCGACGAGCCGCCGTAGCTGATGAAGGGCAAGGTCATCCCCTTCGACGGGAAAAGCTGGGTGTTCACCGCCATGTTGATGATCGCCTGTCCGCCGAACTGCGCGATCAGGCCGGCGACGGCGAGGATCAGGAAGCTGTCCTCTTCGTCGAGCAGGCGAACGAGGACACGGACGATGATCGCGAGATAGAGGATCGCGATCGCCATGCAGGCGATCATGCCGAACTCCTCGCCGATCACCGAGAAGATATAGTCGGTATGCGCCTCGGGCAGCTGGAATTTGGCGAGGCCCGCGCCGGGGCCGGTGCCGATCAGCCCGCCGGCGGTCAGCGTCGCATGCGCCTTGTCGACCTGAAAACTGTCGCCCTCGGCGAACAGCCAGATGTTGATGCGCTGCTGCGCGACCGGATAGAAGAAATAGGCGAGGACGATGCCGGCGAGGCCGCCGCCCGCGAGCATGCCCATGATCCGCATCGACAGGCCGGCGACGAGGACGAGGACGAGCCAGGTCGCGATGAAGATGATCGTCTGGCCAAGGTCGGGCTGGCCCATCAGCAGCATCGCGATGATGCCGGTGAGCACGAAGCTGAGCGGCACGACGGGCAGGCTCTGGTCCTGCAACCGCAGCGACAGCACCCACGCGAGCGCGACCGCGAAGAAGGGCTTGAGAAACTCCGACGGCTGGAGGCGGAACATGCCGCTGCCGAGCCAGCGCTGCGCGCCGTTCACCTCGGTCCCGATCAAGGGCACGAGGAATAGCAGCCCCATGAAGGTGATGGTGCCGTAGATCGCGAAGCGCCGCGCCTGCTGTTTGGGCAGCATCGATACCGCGAGCATCACGGGCACGCCGACGAGCACCCACATCAGCTGGCGATAGAAATAATAAAGCGGGTCGAGGCTGGCGGTCGAGGTCGAGAGCTTCTGCGCCGCGACCGGCGAGGCGGCAGTGACCGCAACGAGGCCGACCGCGATCAGCATCGACACGAGCAGCAGCAGCACGCGGTCGATTTCCCAGAACCACAGCCCGAGCGGGGTGCGGTCGGCGCGGCTGAGCCGCGGGCCGCGCCGCTTGCTGCTGCGCGTCGTGGCGATGATCGGCCGTTCGTTCGTCGCGTCCATATTGTCGAGCCCCCCGCTCATGCCCCGAATGCCTTGACGATGGCGCGAAACCGGTCGCCGCGCTCCTCAAAACTCTTGAACTGGTCGAACGACGCGCAGGCCGGCGACAGCAACACGATGTCGCCCGGCTCGGCGACCGCCGCCGCACGCGCGACCGCAGTCGCGAGGTCGCCCGAACGGTCGACGGGAATCGCATCGCCGATCTCGGCCGCGAAACCGTCCATCGCCTCGCCGACCAGATAGGCACGCTTGACGTGTCCGAACCAGGGACGGCAGGCGGACAACCCGTCGCCCTTGGCCTGCCCGCCGGCGATCCAGTGCAGACGCTGGTCCGGCGCCGGCGGAAAGGCCGCCAGCGCCGGTGCAGCGGAAGCCGCGTTGGTCGCCTTGCTGTCATTGTACCAGCGGACGCCAGCGACTTCGCCGACCAGTTCCATGCGATGCGGCAACGCCTTGTAGGTGGCGAGGCCGCGTTCGATCTGTTCGTCGTTCAACCCGAGCACCCGGCACACCGCGATCGCGCAGACCGCGTTCTGCGCATTGTGCGGGCCCTGCAGCGCCGGCCAGCGCATCTGGTCGACGGGGTCGACATCCTTGCCCGAGACGCGAAACAGGCGGTGATTGATCCGCCCCGCGATGATCTTCGACGGGTCGTCGTCGACCGCGACGATCGCGACCTGATCCCGGTGCTGGAGCGAGAACAACCGCGCCTTCGACGCGGCATAGCCCGCGAAACCGTCGTAGCGGTCGAGATGGTCGGGGGTGAGGTTGGTGAGCAGCGCGACATCGCAGGCGAGGCTGTGCGACAGGTCGATCTGGTAGCTCGACAGTTCGAGGACATAGACCCCGCCTTCGGGGAGCGGATCGCGGCTGAGGATCGGCAGGCCGATATTGCCGCCCATCAGCGTCGGGATGCCCGCGCTTTCGAGCATATGGGTGACCAGCGCGGTGACGGTCGACTTGCCGTTGGTGCCGGTGATGCCGACGACCTTGTGCGGCGGCAGCTCCGCGCGCGCTTCGGCGAACAGCTCGACATCGCCGATCACCGGCACATGCGCCTCGCGCGCGTGGGCGGCGATCGGGTGGCGGTTGAGCGGGACGCCGGGCGACACGACGACGCCCGCGAAACCGATCAGGTCGATGTCGAGCGGGTTGCCGATGTCGGCGCCGAGCGCCATCGCCTCGTCGCGGGCATCCTCGCGGTCGTCCCATGCGGTGACGCCCGCGCCGCTGGCGACGAGCGCCTCGACGGTAGCCAGCCCCGAGCGCGCCAGCCCCAGCACCGCGTAGCGGCGACCGGCAAAGGCGCGGCTGGTGATCACCGGAGCTTGAGCGTCGCAAGCCCTGCCAGCGCGAGAACGATCGACACGATCCAGAAACGGATCACGACGGTCGATTCGGGCCAGCCGAGCTGTTCGAAATGATGGTGGATCGGCGCCATGCGGAAGACGCGTTTGCCGGTGCGTTTGTACCAGGCGACCTGGATGATCACCGACAACGCCTCGACCACGAACAAGCCGCCGATGATGACGAGCACCAGTTCGTGCTGCGCGGTCACCGCGATCGTCGCGAGCGCGCCGCCCAATGCGAGGCTGCCGGTGTCGCCCATGAACACCGCCGCGGGGGGCGCGTTGAACCACAGGAACGCCAGGCAGGCGCCGATGATCGCGGCGGCGAAGATCGCCAGTTCGCCCGCGCCGGGGACGTGCGGGATGCCGAGATATTCGGCGAATTTCACGTTGCCCGAGAGATAGACGATGACGAGGAAGGCGAGGCTGGCGATGATCACGGGGAAGGTCGCGAGTCCGTCGAGCCCGTCGGTCAGGTTCACCGCATTGCCGAAGCCGACGATCATCACCATCGCGAAGACATAATAAAAGGGCCCGAGTTCGAGCACGATGCCGCTGAAAAAGGGCAGGTACAGGTCGGTGCCGGTGCGCGACACGATCAGGAACACCGCGACCCCCGCGATGACGAATTCGATCAGCAACCGCACGCGGCCGGGGATGCCGCGGTGGCTGGCCTTGGTCACCTTGTCGAGATCGTCGAGGAAGCCGACGACCGCGAAACCGCCGGTGACGAACAGGCAGGCCCAGACGAAGCGGTTCGACAAATCCATCCAGAGCAGCGCCGAAATCATCAGCGAAATCAGGATCATCAGCCCGCCCATCGTCGGCGTGCCCTTTTTCGCGAGATGCGTCTGCGGGCCATCGTCGCGGATCGGCTGGCCCTTGCCTTGCCGCATGCGCAGCATCAGGATGAAGCGCGGGCCGATCCACAGGCCGATGATCAGCGCGGTCGCGACCGCGGCGCCCGAGCGGAAGCTCAGATAACGAATGAGGTTGAGGACCCCCGGAAAGCCAAGCCATTCCGCCAGCCAGTACAGCATCAATATTCCCCGTTGGTCAGCGCCGTCACCAGATGCGACAGGCCAACGCTGTTCGACCCCTTGACCAGCACGGCATCGCCGGCGCGGATCAAGTCTTTCAGCCGCTCTTTGGCGGCCCGATGGTCGGGCACATGCGCGAAATCGATACGCCCCTCAAGCGCTTTGGCGAGCGGCGTCATCTCTTCGCCGACGAGCAAGGCGAACTGCACGCCCGCTGCGACGAGCGGAGCGGCCAAACCGGCATGATAGGCCTCGCCGCCCGGGCCGAGTTCCTTCATCGCGCCGAGAATCGCGACGCGGCGATCGGCGGATTCGCTGCCGAGCTGGTCGATCGTGGCGACCATCGAGGCGGGGTTGGCGTTGTAGCTTTCGTCGATCAGCAGGATATGGCCGCCGCCCGCAACCGGCAGGCGATGCCGCGCGCCGCGTCCGGCAAGCCCGGCCATCTCGGCAAAGGCGAGCCCCGCCGCGGGAAGGTCGCCGCCGACGGCTTTCACCGCGGCCAGCACCGCGAGCGCGTTCGATACCCAATGCGCGCCCGCCTGCGCGATGTTGAAGCAGAGCAAGGCTTCCTGAACCTGCGCGGTGACGAGCGAACCACCCTGCCCGTCGGGCAGCCAGTCGACCGCGCGGACATCGGCGCCGGCGCCGAGCCCGAAGCTCACCACCTGCCCGGCGTGCTGCTCGGCCTTGGCGCGCAGCCGTGCATAATGCGGGCTGTCGAAGGGCACGATCGCGGTACCGCCGGGTTCGAGGCCTTCGAAAATTTCGCCCTTGGCGTCGGCGATCGCCGCTTCGCTGCCGAAGAATTCCATATGCGCCGGGGCGATGGTGGTGACGATGGCGACGTGCGGGCGCACCATCCGGGTCAGCGCGGCGAGTTCGCCGGCGTGGTTCATCCCCATTTCGAACACGCCATAATCGGCGGTCGAGGGCATGCGCGACAGGCTCAAGGGCACGCCGACATGGTTGTTGTAGCTTTTGACCGAGCGATGCGCCTTGCCCGGGCGGAAGCGGTCGAGCGCCGCGAACAGCGCCTCTTTGGTTCCCGTCTTGCCCGCCGAGCCGGTCACGCCGATGATCCGGCCGTGGCAGCGCGCGCGCGACGCGATACCCAGCGCGTTCAGCGCGAGGGCGCTGTCGGCGACGCGGACATGCGGATGGTCGATAGCGGTTTCGCACACGATCCCTGCCGCGCCCGCGGCGATCGCCTTATCGATGAAGTTATGGCCGTCGGTCGCCTCGCCCTTCATCGCGACGAACAGGTCGCCCTTCCCCACCTCGCGCGAGTCGAAGGCGACGCCGTGGACGGTGAAGTCGGCGCTGGCGGTGCCGCCGGTCGCAGCGGCGATGGCGCGCGCGGTCCACAGCGGGTTCATGCCGCCTCCTCGCGCGCGACGGTCACATCGTCGAAGGGAATGACGCGCATCGCGTCGCCCCGGCCGACGATCTGGCCCTGTTCATGCCCCTTGCCCGCGATGCAGACGATGTCGTCGGCGCGCGCCTCGGCAATGGCGGCGGCGATAGCGGCGCGGCGGTCGCCGATGACCTGCGCGCCCGGCGCACCGGCGGCGATCGCGGCGCGGATCGTCGCGGCATCCTCGCCGCGCGGATTGTCGTCGGTGATGATCGCGATGTCGGCCTTCGCGGCGGCGACCCGGCCCATTTCAGGGCGCTTGTCCTTGTCGCGGTCGCCACCGGCACCGAAGACGAGGATCAGGCGGCCCGTCGCGTGCGGGCGCAGCGCGTCGAGCGCGGCCTCGATCGCGTCGGGGGTGTGGGCATAATCGACATAGACCGGCGCGCCCGTTTTGGTGATCGCGGCGCGTTCGAGGCGCCCGCGCACCGGCTGGAGCCGCGCGAGATTGCCGAGCGTCTGCGCCACGTCGCCGCCTGTCGCGATAACGAGGCCCGCCGAAACCAGCGCATTGGCGACCTGATAGGCGCCGATCAGCGGCAGCGTGACTTTCTGCACCACCGGCCCTGCGGCGATGACGAGCGATTGGCCGAGTTGGGTCGGCTCGCGCGAGACGAGACGCAGGTCCTCGCCATGCTGGCCGACGGTCAGGATGCGGACGCCGCGCTGTTTCGCTTCATATTCGGCGGCCGGCGACCACATGTCGTCGTTCCAGATCACCACCGTGCCGTTCGGGTCGACGACCTCGCGGAACAGTCGCATCTTCGCGGCCATGTAGCTGTCCATGTCGCCATGATAATCGAGATGATCGTGGCTGAGGTTGGTGAAGGCGGCGGCCTTCACGGGCAGGCCCTCGGTCCGATACTGGTCGAGGCCGTGGCTCGATGCCTCGAACGCGGCGTGGGTCACCCCCTCGGCGGCAAGGCCCGCCATGTTCGACAGGAAGGTGACGATATCGGGGGTGGTCAGCCCGGTGACGACGCGGTCGTCGCCGGCGGTGACGCCGAGCGTGCCGATCGAGGCGGCGTGGAACCCCGCCATGCGCCACAGTTGGCGGGTCATTTCGACGGTCGAGGTCTTGCCGTTGGTGCCGGTGACCGCGACGCAGGTCGCGGGAAATTTGTGGAAAAAGCGCGCGGCGATATGCGCGAAGGCGCGGCGCGGATTGGCGTCGGCGATATGGACCGCGCCGTCGACCTTCGCCTCGGGCCGCGCGACGATGGCGATGGCGCCAGCCTCGATCGCGGCGGCGATAAAATCCTCGCCGTTGAACTTTTCGCCGACGAAGGCGCCGAAGATCGTCCCCGGCGCAACCTTGCGATGGTCGATCGCGAGCCCGGTGACGACAGGGTCGGCGCCCGACAAAGCCTGATTTTCGATCAGCGCCGCGAGACGCATTACTCGGCTTCCCCGTTTCTCCAGAGCAGCGGGGTCAGTTCGGACACATCGACGTCGCGGCTTTCGTCGGGGAAGACGCCGAGCATCGGACCCGCGCGCATCACGACTTTTTTGACCACAGGCGCCGCGGTCCAGCCCGCGGTGCGCTGGCCCGAACTATAGGCATTGCCCTTGGGCTGGTCGATCATCGCGATAACCACGTAACGCGGGTTATCCATCGGAAATGCCGCGGCAAAGGTCGCGACGACCGACGTCCGGTTATACCCGCCGATGCCGGGCTTTTCGGCACTTCCGGTTTTCCCGCCGACGCGGAAGCCGGGCGCCTCGGCCTGCTTGCCGGTGCCGTCGGACACGATCAGACGGAGCAACTGGCGCATCCGCGCGCTGGTCGACGCCTTGAAGACGCGGCGGCCCTGCGGCGGCGCCTTGTCGCCCAGCTTGAGCATCGTCGCCGGGCGGTAGATGCCGCCGTTGACGAGCGCGGCATAGGCGCTGGCGAGGTGCAGCGGGGTGACCGCGATCCCGTGACCATAGCCGGTCGTCATCGTGGTCAGCCGGCCCCAGTTTTTAGGCCACAGCGGAAACGCCCGTTCTTTCAGCTCGATGCCCGGCCGTTTGTCGAAATCGACGCTGCGGAACATCGCCTCCATCTTCTCGCGGCCCAGTTCGTCGGCGATCTGCGCGGTGACGATGTTCGAGCTGTGGATCAGCGTTTCGGGCACATTGTACCAGCGCCCCGCCGGATGGCTGTCGCGGATCCGGAAACCCGCGATCGCGAGCGGCTGGGTCGCATCGTAGCGCCGCGCCATGCTGGTCACCGTGCCGGCGTCGATCGCCGCCGCGACGGTCAGCGGCTTGAAGGTCGAACCCAGCTCATAGAGATTATAGGTCACGGCGTTGCGGCGCGTCGCGGGGTCGCTGCCGGTCAGCTTGTTCGGGTTGAAGGTCGGCAGCGACGACATCGCCAGCACTTCGCCGGTGTGGACGTCGAGGATGATCCCCGCGCCGCCGATCGCCTCGAGGTTCGTCACCGCGCTGCCGAGTTCGCTTTCGAGCACGCCCTGCACCCGCGCGTCGATCGACAGCGCGAGCGGCTGGCCGCGCGTCGCGGCGTCGGTCAGGCGCTTGTCATAGGCGCCCTCGATCCCGGTGACGCCCTGCCCCTCGGCGTTGATGAAACCCAGCGTGTGCGCGGCGAGGCTGAGCTGCGGGTAGAGGCGTTCCTTTTCGCGCGGAAAGTCGAAACCGATTTCACCGATCGCGTTCACCGCCGCGACCTGGTCGGGCAGCGCGCGGCGGCGGATATAGGTGGCGCGCGGGCCGGTCAGCTTGGCGAGAAATTCCTCGCGCGGCGTGTCGGGGAAGATCTTGACCAGTTCGTCGGCCAGATAGGCGCGGTTGTTGAGCAGCTTCGACGGCACGACGCGGATCGAATAGCCGTCGATGGTGCGCGCCAGCGGCACGCCGTTGCGGTCGACGATGTCGGCGCGCGCCGGAACGAACGCCGCGGCGGCGCCGCGCTGCGGCGTCGTGTCGAACGCCGCGAAATAGAGCAGACGCAGCGACACGAAAAAGATCGCCGCCGTGAACAGCAGCATCAGGATCATCAGCCGCTGCTGTGCGGTGAGCAGCAGTTGCTGCCGCACCCCGGCGGTACGGACGCGTGTCGGACGGACGACCAGCGTGTTCATCGGCCCCTGGCTTCCCCTGCTTCGGCGGCGGCGGCCCGCTTGAGATCGGCGAGCGTCGATTCGGCGAGGAGCTGGTCCTCGATCATCTTCAATTGTTCGCGGCGGCGGGTCGGCGCCATGCGCGGCGGCGTGTCCGACTGGACCGCGGCAAGCTTGATCGCCGCCGGCTTCGGCGCCGCGGCCGGGGCGGCGGGGGCGTCCGGCGCCGTGGCGGCGGCGGGCTTGGCCTTTTCGGGCAGCGCGACCGGCGACACCATCGCCATCAGCACCGGCGCGACGTCATTGGCACCGCGCGCGCGCTGCAAGCGGCCGACCGAGGCAAGCTGGCGCTCGTTCGCGAGATACTGGCTCGCCGACGGCGCCGAATAGCCGAAGGTTTCGGCGTTCCATTGCTCGAGCTGGCGCATCGACGCGCGCACCGCGAGTTCGGATTCGAGGTAGCGGATATTGTCACGGGTGCGATTGATCTGCTGGTTGATCTGCGCGAGTTCGCTGCGCGTCGCCGCGACCTTCAGCGACACCGGATAGAGCATCATCGCGAACACCAGCACGAGCAATACCAGCCCGATACCCTGCAATTTGCGCGCCGCCATCAGCATGAGATCGCCTCCTGTGTCGTCGAACCCGCGGACCATGCCGCCGCATCGGTGCGCACCGCGCTGCGCAGCGTCGCCGAACGGGCGCGGGGGTTGCGTGCTTCTTCATCCTTGCCCGGGCGCACCCGGCGCGCCGGGGGCAGGAAAGTTGCGGCCCGCGCCGGAGGGGCTAGCGCGGGCCGGTGGCGCGAACCGGCGGCATCGCCTCCGCTCCGTTCGCGCAGGAAGTTCTTCACGATGCGATCCTCGGTGCTGTGGAACGACACCACCGCGAGCCTGCCGCCGGGACGCAGCAGCCGTTCGGCGGCGTCGAGCCCGGCCTTGAGCTCGTCGAGTTCGCCGTTGATGTGGATGCGGATCGCCTGAAAACTGCGCGTCGCCGGGTCCTTGGGGGCACCGGGGGGGTGGCGCAGCGCCTTGCGGATCACCGTCGCGAGTTCACCGGTGCGGGTGAGCGGGCGCGCCGCGACGATCGCGCGCGCGACGCGGCGCGACTGGCGTTCGTCGCCATAGTGAAAGAGGACATCGGCGATGGCGCCCTCGTCGGCGCTGTTGAGCCAGTCGGCCGCGGTCTCGCCGTCCTGCGCCATCGTCATGTTCAGCGGGCCGTCGTTCTGGAACGAAAAGCCGCGTTCGGCGCGGTCGAGCTGCATCGATGAGACGCCGATGTCGAAGACGATGCCGTCGACGGCGTCGATGCCGCGTTCGGCGAGCAGCCGGTCGATTTCGCCGAAGCGGCCGTGGACCAGCGTCAACCGACCGGCGGCTTCGGCGACGAGTGCCTGGCCCTCGGCGATCGCATCGGGATCGCGGTCGCAGGCGACGACCTGGGCGCCCGCCGCGAGCAGCGCGCGGGTATAGCCGCCGGCGCCGAAGGTGGCGTCGACATGGCATTCGCCGGGCGCGATCGCGAGCGCGGCGACAATCTCGTCGCGGAGCACGGGGTCATGGCGCGGATCCCTGAAGACATTGGAGGCAAGGTCGGTCATTTCCGCCCCCTCGCCTTGCTGGCTTCCCATGCGGTGGCGACGCGGCGCAGGCGCGGGTCGGCCTCTTCGCAGGCGGCGAGCAGCGGCAGCCACCAGATTTCGAACCGGCGCCCCGCACCGACGAAGGCGCAGGCGCTGCCGTCGAACGCCAGCACGTCGGGATCGTAAGGATTGTCGCGGTGCGAGAAGGTCGGCAGGAAGCGACCGCTTTCGTCGAGCGTGTAGTTCTTCGTGAAGTCGAAGCGCTTCTTATATTCGGCGTCTTCGTCATAATCGCGGTCGCGGTCGCGCGCGATGTCGCGATCGCGGGCGATTTCGTCGTTGAGGCGGTCGAACTGGTCCTGGCCATAAGCGACCAGACAGGGCAGCTTTTCGTGAAAGCCGACCCAGAGCACGCGCTGGCCATCCGCATTGAGGGGCACATTGTTGCGGAATTCAGAGGGGACGGCGATGCGTCCCTTGCCATCGATCGCGGCGAATTCGGTGCCGGAATAGCTGCCGGGCGTGATAACCGCCATCGATTTGCCCCCAGCCTAGCACCCCGGGCAAAACTTCCCCGATCCCGGAATCCAAAAATTCCGAATCCAGTGACTCAGGTGGAGATTGCCCCTCTCCGATTCCTGCCTACCAAGTCTCGGTCGGGGTGGAAAGGGGTAAATTAGGGCCTGACCGGGTCAATTCACCACATTTCTAGGGCAGATCGGGGCGAAAGGAGCGCAAATGAGCGGCAATGGCCCGCGACGCGCACGCCGCAGACCGCTGTGGATAAGAATCAAGGGGCGGAAAAACGCCGGTTCCGGCGGTCAGCGGATCCAGATCGGCTCGAAATAGGCCCTGGAGGGGCCGCCCAAGGCGGAGACCAGCCATTTCATATTGTCGGACCGGCGGAGCCATAGCGCATCGGGGATCGGCGACTGCCACAGGCTTTCGTGGAGCAGGTCGGCGTCCCCGACGAGCCAGACGGTCGCCCGACCGATCGGACAGCGCGCGACGCGGCGGTCGCCCCAGGTCGCACAGCCGGCCGGCAGGCGCGTAAAGCGGCCCGCCGAATGGAGCCGGAGCTTCTGCCCCGCCGGGTCGAGGAAGACATCGACATCCCCTGCCCGCTCAGGGTCGACCGCCGCGAGCGCGATCCCCCAATGGTCGAGCAGCGGGGTGAGCAGGCTGGTTACCGGCGGATTGCGCGGATCGCCGAGCGGGTAGGCGGGCGTCCAGCTCGACAGCGCGTCGGCGAGGATGACGATGGTGCGCGGCTGCGCGGTGAGTGTGTCGAGCCGGACAAGTTCCTCTGGCGCAAGCGCGCGTGGATGAGCGACGAGCAAGGCATCTTCATCGCGGACATCCGCGAGACTATCGACGACATGAACGTCCAGCCTCCGGTATAATTCCGAAAGCGCCTGCGCCTCGGAAGGCCCCGCCTCCAGCATCGCCGCAAAATCGCCGCCCTGCCCGGCCCAGCGCAGCGGCAGGCCCGTTATCGTAGCAACGGGCTGCGAAAGCGGCTTGGTCCATGTTGCATAGGCTGGGCCGATCAACGCCTGCCCGCCGACAAACCACAAAATCAGCGTGAGAAGCATTGCCGGCCAACGCAGCGCCGCATGCCAATTACCGGTGCGCCCGATGAGGATTGCCGCAATGCCGCATCCTACGCCACCACATAGCAAGGTGGCGACGAGTTGGAGGCCACCCATTCGCTCCGCCAGTCCATAGTGCAGCGCCAACTGCGTCATGGCCAGGATCAGCAACGCCGCCGCAAAGGTCCGGGCGCGCGCCCGCAGGCTCTCGCCCCGGATGAGCCATGCAAGGAGCAGCGCGCCCGGCATGAGCAGAGGGATTGCCAGCGCCGCGTCGACCCTTCCGAGCAGCATCTGGCCACCGCATATCCAGGCCAGCGCCAGCGCCGGAAGGACATAGGCGGCGGACAGTCGGAGCGTCGGCGCCAGCCCGGCAAAACGCGCGCGCGTCACTGTGCCGATTTGTTCCGTGCGCGCTGCAGTTCGGGATCGGGTTCGAGGTCGGGAACCTTTGCCGTCGCGGGCGGCAAGGGTGCGGCCTTGGCCGCAGACGGGGCCGCCTTTGCGGCGTCGGCCGTCGGCGTCACCGGCTGGACGCCCAGTTCTTCGAGCGGGGCGCCGCTGCCCTTTTCGGCCGCGCCGGTCGCGGCGGGATTCGCGGTCACGGCATCGTTCGCGACCTGTTCGCGCGCCCGATCCCCGATCAGCCCGGCGAGACCGACGAGCAGCAGCACCGCCATCACCCCGGCGATGCCGATCTGCAGCCGGCGCATCGAATCATTGGGACCCAGCGGTTCGGGCGATACGGGCGAGGCCCTGGGCTTTTTCATGTTCACGCCGCCAATCCTTTGCTCGCCAGCCACTCGGGGTTGTAGAGCGTCGAGAGATAGCGAAACCCGCTGTCGCACAGGATGGTTGCAATGCGCTTGCCGGGGCCAAGTTGGCGTGCCAGCGCCATCGCGCCCGCGACGTTGATCCCCGACGACAGGCCGAGGCACAGCCCTTCCTCGTCGAGCAGCTGGCGCACCACCGCCAGCCCTTCGGCATCCGAGATGCGGAATTGCGTGTCGATCGGCGCGCCGTCGAGATTGCCGGTGATCCGGTTCTGGCCAATCCCCTCGGCGACGCTCGATCCTTCGGGCTTGAGTTCGCCGCACTGGTAATAATTATAGAGGCCCGCGCCGTGCGGGTCGGTCAGCGCGATGGTGATTTTCTCATCCTTGGCTTTCAGGCCGAGCCCGGTGCCGGCGATCGTGCCGCCGGTGCCCGCGGCACAGGTGAAACCGTCGATGCGGCCTTCCATCTGGTCCCAGATTTCCTCGGCGGTGCCGAAGATGTGCGACTTGCGGTTGGCGATATTGTCGAACTGGTTCGCCCAGATCGCATTGTCGGTTTCCTCAGCGATGCGCCGCGAGGTGTGGACGAAATGGCCCGGATTCGCGAAGGGCGCGGGCGGCACGAGCACCAATTCGGCACCCAATGCGCGGATGGTGTCCATCTTCTCGGCGCTCTGATTGTCGGGCATGACGATGATCGTCTTGTAGCCGAGCGCATTGGCGACGAGCGCGAGGCCGATCCCGGTGTTGCCCGCCGTTCCCTCGACGATCGTGCCGCCGGGCTTCAGGCTGCCGTTCGCCTCGGCATCGCGGACGATGTACAGCGCAGCGCGATCCTTCACCGATCCACCGGGGTTGGCATATTCGCATTTGCCCCAGATTTCGCAGCCGGTGGCGGCGCTGGGGCCTTTCAGAAGGACGAGCGGGGTGTTGCCGATCAGCTCGAGGCTGGTGTGCGCAATGGTCATGGCCGTTGATCTAGGGCGCCGTCCCGCGGCCCGCAAGACAGCTTCTTTTGTCCGGGCGAAGGTCGGCCTTCATCGACGGACGGCGCCGTGGTCCCGACGAACGGCGGGAACTGGCCCTTGCCTCTGTAACAATATATCATTACTGACGCCGCCACAGTCGCCAACGAAAACAGGATTTCCTCTCCATGCGCTTGCTTTGCTCCGCCGCTTCGACCCTCGCCCTGATGCTGACCGCGCCCGCCTTTGCGCAGGACACCGGACCGCAGACGGGCGACGACGATTATCACACCGACCAGCCGATCATCGTCACCGCGCCTTATGTGCGCAGCCTCGACATATTGGGCAATGTGTCGGTGATGGAGGGCGAAAAGCTGGCGCAGGATATTCGCGGCCAGATCGGCGACAGCCTGACCAGCCAGCCCGGCGTGTCGGCCAGCAGCTTCTCCCCCGGCGCCTCGCGTCCCGTGCTGCGCGGTTTTTCGGGTGAGCGCGTCAGCGTGCTCGTCGACGGCCTTGGCGCAATCGATGCCTCTTCGACCTCGGCCGACCATGGCGTCAGCATCGATCCGCTGACCGCCGAACGCATCGAAATCCTGCGCGGCCCGTCGGTGCTGCTGTTTTCGAGCCAGGCGATCGGCGGCGCGGTCAACGTCTTCGACCGCCGCATCCCGCGCGGCATTCCCGAAGCGCCCTTTCACGTCGACGCGCTCGCCAGCTATGGCAGCGCCGCCGACGACAAGAGCGTCGGCGCCTCGGTCGACGTCGCCCTGACCAAGCAGCTCGTCTTCCACGTCGATGGCAATTATCGCGATTCGAACGATGTTCGCGCCGGCGGGCTGATCTATGCCGAGCCTTTGCGCCAGCGTCTGCTCGGCCTCGCCGCCGATGCGACCGCCGACGGCGATGCCGACGAGGCCGCGCGGCTGACCGGCGCCGCGAACAGCCGCGGCCGCATCCCGAACAGCGCGAGCACGAGCACGAGCGCGGGGGTCGGCGCCGCCTATATCAACGACGGCGGCATGCTCGGCCTGTCGTTCGGCTATCTCGAAACCGACTATGGCATCCCGCCGCGCGCCGACCTGGGCGAGGAACCGACGATCTCGTCGCGCCAGTATCGCGTCGACCTGCGCGGCGAGGTCGAACTGGGCGATGGCCTGTTCGAGAAACTGCGCGTGCGCGGCGCCTATGGCGATTACGCCCACACCGAATTCGACGACGGCGTCCCCGGCACCACCTTCCTCAACAAGGGCATCGAGTTCCGCACCGAACTGGCGCAGAACGACCGCGGCGGCTGGCGCGGCGCGAGCGGCTTGCAGTACAGCTTCCGCGACTTCGCGGCGATCGGCGACGAAGCCTTTTTGCCGCCCAATGAAACCACCCGCCTTGCCGCCTTCACGCTGCAGGAAAAGGAAATGGGTCCGCTGACGCTCGAGGGCGCGCTGCGGTTCGAAAAGAGCAATATCAAGGCGAGCAGCATCGGTTACGACCGGTCGTTCAACGCTTTTTCGGGTGCGGGCGGTTTCAGCTATGCCCTCGCCGACGGGATCAAGGCGAGCATCTCGGTCTCGCACAGCGAACGCGCGCCCTCGGCCGAGGAACTGCTGTCCGACGGTCCGCACGCCGCGACCCAAACCTTCGAGCGCGGCAATCCCGATTTCGACAAGGAAACGAGCTGGGGCGGCGAAGCGTCGCTGAAGTTCAACCGCGACGGCTATTCGGTCGCGCTCACCGGCTATGCGAGCTGGTTCGACGGCTTCATCTATGAAAGCGATACCGGGCTGATCGAAGACGATCTGCCGCTGTTCCAGTTCGTGCAGGACAAGGCGCGCACCTACGGCTTCGAGTTCGAAGCGGCGGCGCCGATCGCACAGATCGCCGGTTTCAACATCGTCGGCGACGTCACCGCCGACATGACGCGCGCCAAGATCAAGGGCGCCGGCATCGATGGAAACGTCCCGCGCATCCCGCCGCTGCGCGTGCTCGGCGGGCTGGAAGCGCAGGGCGACCGGATCGACGCGCGCGCCGAGGTCGAATGGACCGACGACCAGAACCGCATCGCGACCTTCGAAACCCCGACCAAGGGCTTCACCCTCGTCAACGCGTCGCTGACCTGGCGTCCGCTGCCCGAGACGAAGAATCTGTCGCTGACGCTGGCGGCGAACAATATCTTCGACGTCGACGCGCGGCGTCACGCCAGCTTCACCAAGGATTATGTGCCGCTCGCCGGCCGCGATATCCGGATTACCGCCCGCGCGAGCTTCTAGATTCCGGGTCCGCGGGGCAAAGCCTGGTCCAGTACGGCTGGACCAGGCTTGATCGCCGCAATCAGAACGGCAGCAGCTTGCGCTTGTTCCAGTAGATCGAGGTCGCCGCGGCGTATGCGCCGACCTTTTCCCACACCCCCGAATCGACCTTTTCGATGTCGACGCCGATGTCGATATAGGCCTGGACGATCGACATGATCTGGTCATCGGTCATGTCGGCCGACAGGTCCGGATTCGTGCCGCTCGGACCGAAATCAAGCGCCTTGTCGACCGGCGCGTTCGACAGGCTGTTGCGCGCAAGGTCGCCGATCAGCCATTCGCGCGAAATCCGCGCGAGGCCGTAGTCGAAATAGTCGGCCTTGTTTGCATCGTCGATTCCGTGGCGAGCGACACAGGTGTCGGTGATCGTCGCCAATTGCTTGAACAGCGCGTCGCGCGACACATCGTCGCCGACGCCGGTCATCGCCGCCCCGATCGACGCCTTCAGCGTCGCATTGGCGTCCTTCGTCACACAGTCGAACTTGGCGCCTTCCTGCGCCATTGCGGCGCCAGGCATGGCGGTCCATGCCAGCAAGGCGCCCGCCATGATTCCCTTCAACATAGGATCGTCCCTTCCACCCGAATTTCCCTCGGCAATACAGTCACCTAGGACAGCATGGCCATGCCGCCGTTAACATGCAACGTCTGGCCGGTGACATAGCCCGCCTCTTTCGAGGCCAGATAGACCACCGCCGCGGCGATGTCGCTGCCCTCGCCCATGCGCCCCGCCGGTATGCGGGTGTTGAGCGCGTCCTTCTGCGCGTCGGGCAGTTCGGCGGTCATCGCGGTGGCGATGAAGCCCGGTGCGACGCAATTCGCTGTGACCCCGCGGCTCGCCAGTTCCTGCGCCAGCGCCTTGGTCATGCCGGTGACGCCGGCCTTCGACGCCGCATAATTGGCCTGCCCCGGATTGCCGGTGGCGCCGACGACGCTGGTGATCGAGATGATGCGCCCGAAGCGCGCCTTCATCATCGGCTTGGCCGCCGCGCGCGCGAGGCGGAAATTCGCTTCGAGGTTGATGCGGATGACGTCCATCCATTCCTCGTCCTTCATCCGCATGATCAGATTGTCGCGCGTCACCCCGGCATTGTTGACGAGGATATCGAGCTTGCCGCCGAGCGCCTCGACCGCCGAAGGGACCAGCGCATCGACCGCGGCGCTGTCGCCAAGGTTGCACGGCAGCGCGACATGGTCGCCGCCGAGGGTGTCTCGAAAGGCGTTCAGCTTGTCGGCATTGGACCCCGAAACCGCGAGCCGCGCGCCTTGGGCGGCGAGCGCCTGCGCGATGGCCGAACCGATGCCGCCGCTGGCGCCGGTAACGAGGGCGGTCATGCCGGTGAGATCGAACATCAATATCTATCCTTGCAATGGTCCGGTTTTTCCGGACGTCGGTGTATCAGTTTTTTCGCGCAGAGACGCAGAGGACGCAGAGTCTTTATGGTCGTTTACGAGGCGGCGAATTCCCTGCTTCAATGTCGGCTCGCCAAAATTGATCAGCAGGCCGACGGGCATATGCATCAACCGCAGATATGTGAGAACCTGTTTCGCGTGCACCGGATGCAGATTCTCGGTGGATTTGATTTCGACGACCAGCCGGTCGTCGATCACCAGATCGGCGCACGCAACCTCGCGAAATTCGATCCCGTCGAAAACGACGTTGATCGGCCATTGCCGATCAACCTTGTATCCCATGGCGGCCAGGCGACCGGCAAGGAGCGTCTCATAGACACTTTCCAGAAGCCCCGGACCGATCTCGCTATGTAGCCGCATCGCGACGCCAATCACGTCATGCGATATCTGGTCGATATGGAGCGCCGCCTCGCCCATCCCCAGCCAACTCTCCGCGTCCTCTGCGCCTCTGCGCGCAAATCTTCTACCCCGACCGGCCGCCTTTCCTCGGAGTGAAGTCGATGCGCGCCGTTTCGCGTATCTTCCCGTCCTGCCAGCGGCCTTCGACAAGTTCATAGCCCATCAATGCGAAGATGCGACCGCCAAAAAACACCGGACGCGCGTTGCCGTACCAGTCGACGCATGAGGCGAGACAATGATCGTCGCCCTGCCCCGGGCGGGCGTCGAGCGTGCCCGCGAGCGACAGGTCGCGCGCGGCGCGGCGGAGGTAGAGGATCGACGCCGCGCTGCCGAGGAACTTCGTCCCGTCGTCGCTGCCGCGCATCACCGGCAGGCCGAGCAACCCATCGTCGCCGTTGCCGTCCGGGTCGGGGCGATAGAAAAAGGCGTGGCTGCGATTCTCGCCCTCCGCCGCGGCCGGGAAGGCATAGCGGCTCGCGAGCTTCGGCGCCCCGTCGAGCGCCACCGTCGTGAAGGTCAGCGCGCCGCCATCGCCCGAGCCGACGATGATCGCGTCGCGGCCCATGACGTCGATCCGCCCGACCTGATGACCCGGATCGAGCGGGACGACCTCGCCGCCCTTCACAGGGACGGCGTAGAGCGCGGCCTGCTCGCCGCCTTCCTTGCGCAGGTCGCGGCGTATCTGACCGCCCGCATAGAGCAACCAGTCGCCGACGAAGCGGTTCTGCCGCTCCCAACCCTCGACGCCGGGCAGCGCGCGGAAGTCGGCGGGCTTTACCTTAGCCCCGCCGTCGCCAAAGCGCGATGCCGCAAGGTGGAGCAGCGCCATGTCGCCCTTGTCATTCGCCTCGGCCTGCCACATCGCATCGCCGCCGCCCTCGTCCATCGTCAACACGTTGAGCGCGCCGTCGCTTTCTTCGCGGAAGGAAAACTGGTCGAGCGGCATACCGGCGACCTCGACCGCCTGCGGTGCGCCGCCGCCCAGCGGGATGCGATAGAGCATAGCGCGGTTGTCCGCCGGATCGCTGCTCCATTCGGACCCCATGCCGGCCCAGACATAGACGGCGTTCTGCGAGACATAGAAGCTGCGTGACCAGCTGCCGAGCACGTTGGTCGCATCGCAATCCATATCGTCGCTGCCGAGGTCGCAGATCATCACGCTGTGCAGCACATCGCCGGCGAGCCTGTCGTCGGCCCATGCCGGCTGCGGCATATAAATGTCGCGCGCGCCGGTGAACGGCTTGAAGGCGCCGACCTTGCCCTTCTGCCACGTCGCAAGCGCGGGCAGGCTGTCGACGATCCCCTCATAGGTCGGCAGCGGCGCATAGAAGATCAGCCTGTCGCCGATCAGCCGCGAGGCATAGTTGCGCGACGAATAATAATCGCCCGAACGCAGATAATGGGTGTCACGCCACGTCAGCTTGCCGTCGGCGGAGAGGTGGAAGCGGTTCACCTCGGTGCCGCTGCGCGCATAGCTGTAACCGAGCACGACGACGGTATCGTCGCTAACCAGCATCTCGTCATACCAGGTGCCGTCGGCATCGCTCTTGCCCGGAAAGACATCGACCGCCGCGATCGGTCGCATGCCGCCGCCCGAGGCGTCGATCGTGAAGATGCGCCCACGGCGCAGCACGATCAGCAAATCGCCCTGTTTCTTGACGATGCCACCCTCGTCGACCCCGGCGGTCTGGACATTGGTGATGCCTTCGGCGGCTTTGGTCGCGGGCGGAGGTTCCTCGACGTCGAGGGCCATGGCGGGAGCCGGAGCCGCATCGGCCGAAGCGGCCGATGCGTCCATCGGTGGTGGCGGATTGCGCCGCTCAGCGGCTCTTCTTCGGTCCAGGAATGTCTTTAGTTCCGCCTCGCTCGCAAAGGCGCGCATGCTGCTGGTCGCGCCCGTCGCGGCGGCGATCTGCTGCGCGACCGGCGCCGCCGCGCCGGCCCACAAGGGCGACGCAAAGAGCGCCGCAACGAACGCCCATTGGCCAAAAGCCCAAATGCGTGTGAATCCGCTCATCGCCCTCTCCCCGGCTTGAACCAAGGGAGTTATGATACCTTATCTCTTTAGTAGAGAAAAGTGATATTTCGTCAAAGCGTCTTCAGCAGCGCCTCGATATCGTCCATCGAGATCACGCTCGTCACCTCGACCTCGCCGCTTGCGCTACGCTTGACCATCGGGCCGAGCACCTTGCCGCCGAATTCGACGAACTGGCCGACCCCGATAGCCTCCATCGCACCGACGCTTTCGCGCCAGCGGACGCGGCCGGTGACTTGTTGGATCAGTAGATCGCGGATCGTATCGGCGTCGCCCACCGGGCTGGCGGTGACGTTGGCGACCACCGGGACCAACGGCGCGGCGGGCGGATTGGCGCCGAGCGCTTCGGCCATCGCGTCGGCGGCGGGCTGCATCAGCGGGCAGTGGAAGGGCGCCGAGACGGGAAGCAGCACCCCGCGCTTGATGCCATAATCCTTGACCAGCGCGACCGCGCGCTCGACCGCACCCTTATGGCCCGAAATCACGACCTGCGACGGGTCGTTGTCGTTGGCGACGGTGCAGACCTCGCCCTCGGCGGCGGCGTCGGCGAGCTTCTGCGCGGTGTCGATGTCGGCGCCGAGCAGCGCCGCCATCGCGCCGATGCCGACGGGCACCGCCGCCTGCATCGCCTGCCCGCGCGTCTTCAAAAGCCGCGCGGTGGTCGCGAGGTCGAAGGCGCCCGCGGCGCAGAGCGCGCTATATTCGCCGAGGCTGTGCCCCGCGACATAATCGGCCTTGGCCGACAGCGTGACGCCGCCTTCCTTTTCGAGCACGCGCAGCGTCGCGATGGCGTTCGCCATGATCGCGGGCTGGGCATTTTCGGTAAGGACCAGCTGGTCCTCGGGGCCCTCGGTCATCAGCTGGAACAGTTTCTGGCCGAGCGCGTCGTCGACCTCCTGGAACACCTCGCGCGCGACCGGCGACGCGTCGGACAAGGCCTTGCCCATGCCGACCGCCTGGCTGCCCTGACCCGGAAAGATGAATGCGCGCATGACCCTGTCCTTATATCGTCGCCCCCGCGCAGGCGGGGACCGTTGGCGTTCGAACTCTAGCGGCCCCCGCCCTCGCGGGGGCGACGCAATAGGGTCAGGCGCCTATTCCCTCACCCCGCGCGATGCAAGCCGAAGGGGACGACCTTGTTGCCCGCATCATGGCCGATATCGGCGCGGCCAAGATACGGAATGTCGCAGCGCGCACACCAGTGGCGCGCGATATCCTCGGCGTCGGCGCCGAAGGGCCGGTCGTTTTCGGGGATGTCGCTGACCCGGCCGAGCCGCAGCCCGGCAAGCCCGCGCGGGCCGAGATAGCTGGCGACATGGAAGAACGCCCGGTCGAAGGCGTAGAGATATTCGCTCACCTCCTCGACCAGCAATATATGACCACCAAGATCGGGTTCGAGCGGGGTGCCGAGCAGCATCGACAGCGTCATCAGGTTGAACGCCGCGTGGCGCGCGCCATGCTGAAGCCCCGGCTCGCACACCGCAGGATCGCGCGCGACGAGCCAGTCGAGCGCGCGCAGCACCGCCGCATCGCCATCCGCGCGGCGGATATCGGCGACCATCGGCCCGTGCGCGACATGGTCGAAGCCGTCGCGATAGAGCGCGCCGAGCAGATTGCCCTGGTCCGAATAGCCGAGATACGCCTTGCCGCGCGCGACATCGGTCATCGCCGCAACCGCGTCCTCGGCGATCCGGCAGGCACCATAACCGCCGCGCGCGAACCAGATCGCGTCGATGTCGGGACGGTTCGCCATCTCGACCAGCGCCGCGAAGCGATGCCCTTCCTCGCCCGCGAAATGGCCATGCACTGCGAAACATTGCGGGTCGAAGACGAGTTCGACGTCGGGATAGCCGAGGCTCGCCAGCGCGCGCACCGCCTCGGCATCGTCGGGCAATATGGGGGTGCTGGGGGCGACGATCCCGATGCGCATAGCGTTCGCCTCCCCTTCCCTTGCCAAGCCCTCGCCAACGCCATAACGCCGCGCCATGACCGAAAACAAATCCTATTTCTTTTGCGGCATCGGCGGGTCGGGCATGTTGCCGCTGGCGATGATCGTCGCGGCGCGCGGCGCGCAGGTTTCGGGCTCGGATCGCAGCCGCGACCAGGGGCGTTCGCCCGATAAATTCGCGTGGATCGAAGGCCAGGGCATCGCGCTGGTCCCGCAGGACGGCAGCGGCGTCGCCGCCGGCCAGACCCTCGTCGCTTCGGCCGCGGTCGAGGACAGCGTTCCCGACATCGCCGCCGCCAACAAGCTGGGCCTCCCCCGCATGACGCGCGCCGATCTCAACGCGGCGCTGTTCAACGAAGCGGCGCAGGCTGTCGGCGTCGGCGGCACCAGCGGCAAGTCGACTGTCACCGGGATGATCGGCTGGATCCTCGCGCGTGTTGGACGCAAACCCACGGTGATGAACGGAGCGGTGATGCGCAATTTCGCCAGCGACGAAACACCCTTCGCCAGCGCGCTGGTCGGCGATGCGGCCACTTATGTGAGCGAGGTCGACGAGAGCGACGGATCGATCGCGATCTACCGCCCCGACGTCGCGGTGGTCACCAACATCAGCCTCGACCACAAGAGCCTCGACGAGCTGCATCGGCTGTTCAGCGATTTCGCCGCGAAGGCGCGGATCGCGGTGGTCAATGTCGACGACCCCGAATCGCGCCCGCTGATGAGCGGCGAGAATGTCATGCGTTTCGGCTTCAGCCCGCTCGCCGGGATGCGCGGCAGCGATTTCGAGGCACTGCCGGACGGGTGCCGTTTCACCGCGCACTTCAACGTCACGCAGTGCGAGGTGCGGCTGCGGATGCCGGGGCGCCACAATGCGTCCAATGCGCTGGCAGCGATGGCGGCGGCGCGCGCGCTGGGCATTTCGATCCGGGAGTCGGCAGCCGCGCTCGCCGATTTCACCGGCCTTGCCCGGCGCTATGAGGTGCTGGGGCAAGCCGGCGGCGTCACTATGATCGACGATTTCGCGCATAATCCCGACAAGGTCGCCGCGACCCTCGCGGCGGTAGCCGAACTGCCGGGCCGCGCGCTGCTGTTTTTCCAGCCGCACGGCTATGGCCCGCTGCGCCAGATGGGCAAGGAACTCGCCGCCAGTTTCACGGCCGGCATGCGCGACGGCGACAAATTGTTCGTCTGCGATCCCGTCTATTTCGGCGGCACCGTCGACCGCAGCATCGGCAGCGAGGCGCTGGTCGCCGACATCGTCGCCGGCGGCGGCGATGCGGTCCACCTGACGACGCGCGCCAATTGCGGCGCGGCGATGCTCGATGAGGCGAAAGCGGGCGACCGCATCCTCATCCTCGGCGCGCGCGACGATACGCTGACCGAGTTCGGGCGCGAATTGCTGGCGAAGCTCGCATAGTTCCTTCTCCCCTTGAGGGAGAAGGATACGAAGCCTTGCGCCGAAGGCGCTCGGCGTAGTTGGATGAGGGTTGCGCGCCAGAGGCGCGCGCGGCCCTGCGGACCGCAACCCCTCACCCAGCTTCGACTAACCGCCAAGGCGGTAAGTCTTCGCAACCCTCTCCCTCAAGGGGAGAGGGGCGGCATGCTTGATTCCCTCGCGCAAATCTGTATAGGCGCGGCCATCGGGGCGAGGCTTTGAGCCATCGCCCCGTTTGCTTTGCACCGATTCGCAAAGCGAGACGACAGCCGGAGGGGGTTCGCGATTGGCGCGGAACCAGCGATCGGCCAAATCGAAGGAAGCGCACCATGCCGTTCTACGAGCATGTTTTTATCGCGCGTCAGGACCTGAGCCAGGCTCAGGTCGACGCGCTGGCGGAAACCGTCACCAACGTCATCGGCGAATATAAGGGCGAGGTCCACAAGACCGAAACCTGGGGCCTGAAGCAGCTCGCCTACAAGATCCAGAAGAACCGCAAGGGTCATTATGTGATGTTGTCGGCCGAAGTGTCGGGCGAAGCCGTTGCCGAGATCGAGCGTCAGGCTGCGATCAACGAAGATATCATTCGCTGGATGACCATCAAGGTCGACGAACTCGAAAAGGGTCCCTCGGTCATGATGCGCAAGCAGGAACGTCGGGGCGGCCGTGGCGGCCGTGACCGCGACGGCGAAGAATAAGGAACAAAGACATGGCACGACCCTTTTTCCGCCGCCGCAAGACCTGCCCCTTCACCGCGAAGGACGCACCGGTCATCGATTACAAGGACGTCCGCCTGCTCCAGGGTTACCTGTCGGAGCGTGGCAAGATCGTCCCGTCGCGCATCACCGCGGTGTCCACCAAGAAGCAGCGTGAGCTGGCGAAGGCGATCAAGCGCTCGCGCCACATCGGCCTGCTCCCCTATATCGTTAAGTAAGGAGGGCTGGTCCGATGGAAATCATCCTGCTCGAACGTATCGAAAAGCTTGGCGGTATCGGCGATGTCGTCACCGTCAAGAACGGCTTTGCCCGCAATTACCTGTTGCCCAACAACAAGGCGCTGCGCGCGAACGACACCAACCGCAAGCTGTTCGAAGCCAACCGCGGCAAGATCGAGGCTGACAACGCCGAACGTCGTGGCGAGGCCGAAGGCCGCGCCAAGGATTTCGACGGCAAGCAGATCGTCCTGATCCGCCAGGCGTCGAACACCGGCCAGCTCTATGGTTCGGTTTCGGTGCGCGACATCGTCGATGCGCTGGCCGAAGACGGCATCACCGGCATCGGCAAGTCGATGGTCGAACTCGAACGCCCGATCAAGGCGCTCGGCCTGGTCGACGTCAAGGTCAAGCTGCACCCCGAGGTCGTCGTGACCGTCGGCGTCAACGTCGCGCGCTCGCCCGACGAAGCCGAAATGCAGAAGCAGGGCATCGACGTCATCGCCGCGATGTTCGAGGAAGAACAGGCCGAGGCTGCTGCCACGGCGCTGGAACCCGACAGCGAAGACGAGTTCGAAGAAGGCACGCCGCCTTCGGAAACCGCCGTCGAAGCGGTTGCGGACGACGCCGAAGAAGCCTGAGCTTTTTCAGCCAAAGCCATTTGAGAGGGCCGCGTTTCCGAAAGGGAACGCGGCCCTTTCTGTTTGGGGGTGATGGGTTGCGGGCGAACGCCGCGTTTGCGTAATCCGCATCGTCATCCCGGGCTTGACCCGGGACCCGCCTCCCTTCTTTCGCCGTCGGACCAAAGGCAAGGCAGGCCCCGGGTCAAGCCCGGGGTGACGATGAAATAGGTGCCCGCTCCCCACCCCAAAGCCGACGCACCCACCCGCCGATCCCCGCTGGCCAATCCCCCTCGCCTTTCCTATGGCCGCAACTGATGGCCGACGATCCCTTCCAGCGCCGCTTCGCCGGTGACGCGAGCCTGTTGCCGCATATGGCGGACCTCGCGAACGACCGCGTCCTGATCGCGCTGCTGACCGAGGCCGATTATCGCGCCGCGAGCTTCCTCGACCAGCGGCTGCTCACCGACCGGATCGGGCGCGAGTGGATGGCGTGGGATGCGCTGCCCGACCTCGGCACGACGGCACCGCGCCCGCACCATATCTTCCACATCGGCCATGTCGGCTCGACCCTGGTCTCGCGGCTGCTCGCCGAGACGGGCGACGTCCTGCCGCTGCGTGAGCCGATGCTGCTGCGCACGCTGGCGCAGGTCGCCGAGCGCATCGATCGGCCGGAGTCGGTCTGGTCGCCCGATCTGTATCGCCAGCGGCTGGCGCAGGTGTCGGGCTGGCTCGGCCGCGGTTTCGCCGCCGGACAGGTCGCGATGGTCAAGGCGTCGAGCGTCATTACTGCGATTGCCGACGACCTGACAGGTAAAGCGGGCCGCGCGCTGTTTCTCTACGCCCCGCTCGCGCGCTACATCGAAACCATTCTGGCGGGCGAGGCGTCGCTTGCCGAAACACTGGCGCAGGCGCCCGCCCGCATGGCGCGCCTCGCGGTGTTGTTACCCGACCTGCCCTTCGCGCTCTGGCAGCTGGCCCCGATCACCCGTGTCGCGATGAGCTGGCTTTGCGAAATGGCGACCGCCGCGCGCACCCTGCCGCCGGCCGACCCGCGCCACCTGTGGGTCGATTTCGAGGCGATGCTCGCCGACCCCGCGACCAGCCTGACCGCACAGGCACGGCATTTCGGCCTCGCGCTCGACGCGGCGCGGATCGAGGCCGCGCTCGCGGGGCCGATCATGCGCCAATATTCGAAGGCGCCCGAGCATGGCTACAGCCCCGACCTGCGGCGGCAATTGCAGGCGCAGGCCGCCGCCGAGCACGCTCCGGCGATCGCCGAGGCCATCGCCTGGGTTGAAGCGCTCGCCGCACGCGATAAGACAGTCGGCGACCTGCCGATCCACGGCCGATAGGAACGACGATGTTCAAGCTTGTCCAGTTGCTCGACGATGCGGAAGTGCGCGCGCTGCGCGACATCGCCGCGGCCGGCCAGTTCGTCGACGGCAAGATCAGCAACCCGCATTCGACGATCAAGAACAACCTCCAGCTCCACGATGCGCAGGCCTATGAACGCTCGTCGAAGATCCTGCTCGACGCGATGGTGCGCAATCCCGATTTCATGGAGTTCAGCTTTCCCGCGCGGATCGCGCCACCGCTGCTGACGCGCTACAAGCCGGGCATGCATTACGGGCTGCACCCCGATGCCGCCTATATCCCGCTGCCCGATGGCCAGCTGCGCACCGACGTCAGCTGCACGGTGTTCCTGGGCGATCCCGCCGATTATGACGGCGGCGCGCTGCACGTGCAGCTCGGCAACGCCGACCTGCGCTTCAAGGAAGCTCCGGGCGTCGCGATCGTCTATCCCTCGCACACGCTGCACGAGGTCGAGCCGGTGACCCGCGGCGAACGGCTGGTCGCGATCACCTTCATCCAGAGCCTGATCCCCGACGTCGCGCACCGCAATCTGATGTACGAACTCAACGAGGTCGCGGCGCTCGAGGGCGGCAAGATGGATCCCGAAAATTATACGCGGCTGCAGGCGGTGCAATATCAGCTGCTGCGGATGTGGCGGCGCTAGGGCCGGTGAGTGGCCACGAAGAAACCCGCTACGAAGCCCGGCTCAACTACAGCGCGGTCACCCGCTTTCTCCATTCGGTCCGCTACAAGAACCTGCTCGGCGTCGTCGCAGCGCTATCGAGTTTCCGCGGCGGCAAGCCGATCCGAATCCTCGACATCGGCTGCGGCAGCGCGCGCGCCTTCGGCCTGCTCAATCCCCGGTTCGCCATCGACTATGTCGGTGTCGAAATGCGCCAGAAGCTATGCGCAGTCGCCCGCGACCGTTTCGGCGACCGCCCCAATTTTCGGGCCGTGCGGAACATCATCGGCAACCGGCTCGACCTGATCGACCAGGTCGACCTGGTCATCGCGCTCGAAACCCTCGAACATATTCCCGCAGACCAGGTCGCGGTGCTGGTCGAGCATATCGGTCGCGCCGAGATCGACGGATTCTATTGCACCGTACCGAACGAGATCGGTCCCGCCATCGCAGTCAAGAACCTGGGGTCGGCGATGATCGGATATCGGCGGCACCGCGAATATAGCTGGCAGGACACTTTCCACTCGGCGACCTACCGCCTCGACAAGGTCGCGCCGCACCGGACCGGACACAAGGGCTTCGACTGGCGCGCGCTGCAACGGGTGATCGCGGCGCATCTCGACATCCAGGCGGTGCACCGTTCGCCCTATGGCTGGGTCCCCCGCGCGGTATCGCCCAGCATCGGTTTTTATTGCACCCCGCAGCCGCGGCTCAATAGCCCATCAGGCTGAGCACTTCCTTGCGGCTGCGTTCATCCTCAAGGAAGCAGCCGAGCAGCCGGCTGGTCACCATGCCGACGCCCGGGGTGCGCACGCCGCGTCCGGTCATGCAGCCATGCTGGGCGTCGATGACGACCGCGACGCCATGCGGCTGGAGATTGTCCCAGATGCATTTCGCAACCTCGGCGGTCAGCCGCTCCTGCACCTGCAGGCGGCGCGCGTAACCGTTGAGCACGCGCGCCAGTTTCGAGATGCCGACGACGCGGTCCTTGGGCAGATAGGCAATCGACGCCTTGCCGGTGATCGGCGCCATATGATGTTCGCAGTGCGACTGGAACGGGATGTCGCGCAGCAGGACGATCTCGTCGTACCCGCCGACCTCTTCGAAGGTGCGCGACAGGTGGATCGCCGGGTCCTCGGCATAGCCCTGGCAATATTCGAGCCAGGCGCGCGCGACCCGTTTCGGCGTGTCGAGCAGGCCCTCGCGCGACACGTCGTCGCCGGCCCATGTGATCAGCGTGCGGACCGCATCGAGGACCGCGTCGGGCACCACCGGCCTGCCGTCCGGTCCCACTTCCACCTTCGTCATCCGCCCGCCTTCACTGTTGCTATCATGTCGCACATTTCGGGACGAAAGCGCCGCGAAGCAAGCCCCGCGCGACAATAATTTGCTCCAGCGGGCAAAGCTTACGTTGCGGAATCGGAGCTTTTTTCTCGTCTCGCGTAATAATATTCCAGCAGGTGAATCTGGTTCAACAAGTCACTTGACGCTTTCGTCAACTGGGCGCAGTTTTATGAGGTTACAGAGCCTGCTCAAGCAGGCCGTGATCGGAGAGCCGGCGTTATTCCCCGAGCGCCGGGGGGAGAGGACGATGCCCAGCACGGCTGGCTACAATATATCGCGCACGCGCTCGCGCCGGACCGATGAGGTTCGGCGCTCGTAGTCACACGTCTGGACACATCCCCTCCCAATTGAGTGATGCAATTGGGCGATCCGCGACGCGGATCGAAAAAGGGAGGCTATATATGAAGTTCAAGGCACTGATCGGCACCTCGATCCTTGCGATGTCGGTGGCGAGCCCGGCGTTCGCGCAGAACGCGGCGGACGAGACCGAACGCGACGCATTCGGCGGCGAAATCGTCGTGACCGCGCAGCGCCAGTCCGAACGCCTGCAGGACGTTCCCATCGCGGTCAGCGCCTTTTCGACCGAAGCGCTCGAGGCGCAGCAGATCAAGACGCCATCGGATCTTCAGCTGACGCTGCCCAACGTCACCTTCACCAAGACCAACTTCACCGGCGCGAGCTTTACCATCCGCGGCATCGGCGACCTTTGCGTCGGCACGACCTGCGACAGCGCGACCGCGATCCACCTGAACGGCGACCCGCTCTTCTCAACCCGCCTGTTCGAAACCGAATTCTTCGACCTCGAACGCATCGAAGTGCTGCGCGGGCCGCAGGGCACGCTGTTCGGCCGCAACGCGACCTCGGGCGTGGTCAACGTCATCACCGCCAAGCCCAAGCTCGGCGCGTTCGAAGCCGCCGCCGAAGCCGAGTACGGCAATTATGATTCGATGAAGGGCAAGGCGATGGTGAATATTCCCATCGGCGACACCCTGGCCCTGCGCGTCGCGGGCATCTACCTCAACCGCGACGGCTATACCAAGAACACGTTCCTCAATACCCGCATCGACGACCGCGACCTGTATTCGGTGCGCGGTTCGATCCGCTGGGAGCCGACCCCGGATACCACCGTCGATTTCCTCGCTTCCTATTTCCACGAACGCGACAAGCGCACCCGCATCCAGAAACAACAGTGCCAGCGCGACCCGACCGGTATCCTCGGCTGTCTGAACACCCGCCGCGACAATTCGCCGTTCAACGGCAATGCGACCTTTACCGCCGCGCTGACGTCGAAGGAATTCCTCGCGACCCAGGGTATCCCGACGGCGTTCGCACTCGGCAGCCTCTATGGTCCCGACGTCTATGCCAACACGACGATCCCCGCCGATTCGCGTACCGTGAACACCGCCTTCACCCCGCAATATTTCACCAGCGAACTGACGCTGCAGGGCGAGATCGAGCATAATTTCGGGCCGGTCTCGCTGCAGGTTTCGGGCCAGTACCAAAAGGTCAAGCTCGACTCGATGCAGGACTATAACAGCAACGTCGGCAATCGGGCCCTGTATGCGGGCGGCCTGAACACGCTGGCCTTCTTTGCCGCCAATGGCATCCCGACCGGTCTGCCGGCACCCTTTCCCGCCTTTGTTCCCGGTTCGGCCGCCTATTTCGCGCCGGTCGCCGCCGCGATCATTCCGCAGGGCCCGAACGGCCCGCTCTGCACCTCGCTGCCCGAGGAAACCGGCTTCGGCTCGTTCGGCGGCAACAAGATCTGCGACGCGACCTCGCTGCAGTTCGACCGGTCGAACCAGTATAATACGAGCTGGTCGGGCGAAGCGATCTTGAGCAGCGACCTCGACGGTCCGTTCAACTTCCTCGTCGGCGGCATCTATGCCGATTACCACCTGACCGAGAACAGCTATTATGTGAACGCCTTCCCGATCGACTATCTGACCGGCGTTCTCGGCGCGTTCAACAGCTTCGCCAATGGCCTGCCGCCGTCGTTCCTCGCGACGCCGTTCTTCCGCAACAACACCGACGATTTGAAGATCAAATCCTATGGCATCTTCGGCGAGGCCTATTTCGAGTTCAACGACCGGCTGAAACTGACCGCGGGTCTGCGCTACAACAACGACAAGAAGGCGGTGACGGCGCGCTCGACCCTCGCCAGCTTCCTGACGCCGTTCAGCCAGACCGGCGACGTATTCGGTTCGCCCTTCGTCGGTTCGTTCGACGCCGATCCCGGCACGCCGGGCAACCAGATCATCCAGGCGCGCAGCGTGAAGTTCAACAAGCTGACCGGACGCGCGGTCCTCGACTTCAAGGTCACCGAGGATAATCTGATCTACGCCTCCTATTCGCGGGGCTATAAATCGGGTGGCATCAACCCGCCGCTGCAGCCGATCTTCGCGGTGCCCGAAAGCTTCAAGCCCGAACAGGTCGACGCGTTCGAAATCGGTTCGAAGAACACCTTCGGCAACGGCGCGCTGCAGCTGAACCTCACCGCCTTCTACTACAAGTACAAGGATCTTCAGCTCAGCAAGATCGTCGCCCGTACCGCGGTCAACGACAATATCAACGCCAATATCTGGGGCTTCGAGGCCGAAGGCATCGTCCGTCCCGATCCGAACCTCGTCATCAACCTGGGCTTCAGCTATCTGAACACCAAAGTGTCTGGCGACGAGTTCAGCAGCAACCCGCGTGACTTTGGCGGCGGCCGTGCCGATGCGGTGATCGTCAAGGACATCACCAATGCCGCGAACTGCGCCGTCGCGTCCACATCGGGGAATGTCGCGGGAATCAATGCGTTCGTGAATCAGGTGAACAATCTGATCAACACCAACCCGGACATCAATCCCGATCCGGCGGTTACCACGCGCGTTATCCCCGGCATCCAGCCTGGCGCCGGATTGCAGGGAACAACGCCCTTCCCGTCCGACGGTGGCATTGCCTCGACCGGCGCATTCGGCATTTGCGGTGTTCTGAGCGCCGCAGCACAGGGCGCCTTCGCTCCGCTGGGTCTCAACCCGGCGAACTTCGGCGGTGTCGAATATTTCTCCGCTGGCATCCCCGTCAACCTCAAGGGCAACAAGTTGCCGCAGGCGCCGAACTATAAATTCTCGGCGGGCGTCCAGTACACCATCAACTTCGGGGACGGCATGTCGCTCGTTCCGCGCGTCGACCTCGCCTACACCGGCGACAGCTATGGCAGCATCTTCAACGGCAGTGTGAACAAGATCAACGGCTATGCCCAGGTCAACGCCCAGATGCAGCTGAACGGTACCGACGACAAATGGTATGTGAAGGGGTTCATCCAGAACCTGTTCAACTCGTCGAGCGTCACGGGCCTGTACATCACCGACCAGTCGTCGGGTAACTACACCAACATCTTCACCCTCGAACCGCGCCGCTACGGCATCGCGGCGGGCGTGAAGTTCTAAAGCTCGACGGCGGCGACGCCCACAAGAAAACCCGGCCTCTCGGCGGAGAGGCCGGGTTTTTCTATGCCCGAAATCCGGGGACCCGATAGCGGGGGGCAGGCGTGCCGCCCCTCGCTATCCCGATCCTCAGAATTTGAAGCGAACGACACCGCCATAGGTGCGCGGCTGGTTCGGATAGCCCGAAACGCTGCCCGACTGCGCAACCGCGGGGAAGATCGTCGTCAGATAGGTCGCGTTGGTGAGGTTGCGGCCCCACACGCCGACTTCGACGCCATTGGTCAGCGCGACGGTGAACGATGCGTTGAGCTGGTTGACTTCGCGCTTCAGATTCTGCGCGACGCTGGCCGGGAAACCGGTCAGGCCCTCGACGATCTGCACCGGGCTCTCATAATGATAGTCGACGTGCAGGATCGCGCGCGTACCGCCCGCGAATTCATGCGTGTAGGTACCGCCAGCCGACACCGTCAGCGCCGGGATGCCCGCGGGCGTGCTGCCCGAGATATCGCCGAACGCCGAATTGATGAAGCTGTCGTACTTCGGGTCGAGATAGGTGAGCGCCATCGTCAGGTTCAGGCCCTCGACCGGGCGGACCGAGCCGTCGAACTCGACGCCGAAGGTCGACTGCTTGCCCGCATTGGCGAGCGCGAAGCCGGTCCCGGTGAAGATGTTCGACTGGAAGCCCTTGATCGACTGCTTGAACACCGCGAGGTTCAGCGACGCGACCGACCAGTTGGCCTTGAGGCCCGCTTCATAAACGGTCGATTCTTCCGGCGCCGCGAAACGCGAACCCGAGGTGAGGTTCACCGTGCCCAGACCGCCGCTGATGATCGCCGGCAGGTCGCTGGCGAGCGGACGGCTGTCGCGCGACAGATTGACCGAGCTCGCCTTGAAGCCCGTCGCATAGGTCGCATAGAGGTTGACCGTGTCGGTGAGTTCATAGGAAGCGCGGACGCTGTAGGCGAGATCGCTGTCGTTGGTCTTGCCGGGCTCGACCGCATTGGGCAGGTTCAGGAACGGCGGCAGGAACTGGAGCGGCCGCAGGGCCAGCAGGGGGTTGCCGACGGTCAGGGGATTGCCGTCATTCGCCACGTCGGCGGGGTTGAGTCCCGCATTCAGCTGACCAAATTGCGTTCCGACCGTTGCGATCTGCTGGAAGCCGGCGGGCTGGGCCTGTGCGAACGCCTGAATTTGCGCGGCACTGGCAAGCTGTCCGGTGGGCAGTCCCAGAGCCGCCCCGACCTGCGTCGCGACGAACTGCTGCGTCAGCGCCCGTCCGCCGGTCCCGGTCAGATCGATACCGGAAAACACGTCACTGCTGACCACATTGGTCGCAAAACGCTTGCGATCCTTGGTATAGTTCGCGCCGACCGTGAAGGTAAGGCGGTCGGTCACTTCCAGATCGACCGTGCCGAACAGCGAGAAGGCTTCGTTCTTCAGGCGATAAGCTTCGTCGAGACCGTCGCCGGCGCGGAAGAACTGACCGCTGTAGTTGGTGCCATTGGCGCTGCCCATCACCGCCTCAAGCTGTGCCACGTTGAACGCCCCGCCGCTCGCCTGCTGAATCAGCGCGCTGGCATAGGGACGGAAGTCGTTTCCGAACTTGATCGCGCTCTGCTGGTCGATCTTCTCATTGAAATAATAGCCGCCGAGCAGGAAGTTGAGCGGGCCGTCGAAGTCGGACGCGACGCGGAATTCCTGCGTGAAGGTGTCGATGTCGACATAATCGCTCTTCTCACCGATCAGGTCGGCACCGGTGAAATCCGAATCCTGGTTGGTGTCGGCACGAACCTGACGATAGGCGGTGATCGAGGTCAGCGCGAGGTTGCCGAGGTCGTAATCGATCTGGGCCGAACCGCCGTAGTTCTTGATTTTGTTCGACGACAGGAAGTTGTTGTACACATTGTACGAGAAGGGGTTGTTCGCGTCGACGCTAGCGCCGCCCGCCAGCGCGTTGGTGATCGCGACGGTGGGACCGGCGATGACGTTACCGGCGATGCAGCAATTTTCGTCGATCTTGTCATAATCGCCGATCAGGCGGATCGACAGCGCGTCGGTCGGTTCGAACAACAGCTGGCCGCGCACGCCGTAACGGTTGCGGTCGTTGACGTCGGTGCCGAGCTTCAGGTCCTGGGCATAGCCGTCGCGGCGATTGTAGTTGCCGCCGATCGAGAAGGCGATCGTGTCGCTGATCGGGCCGGTGACATTGCCCTTCACGGTGATGGCGTCGTAATTGCCATAGGTGACTTCGGCGCTGCCGCCGAACTTGAACTGCGGCTTCTGCGTGACGATACTGATCACGCCTGCCGAGGCGTTCTTGCCGAACAGGGTCGACTGCGGGCCGCGCAGCACTTCGATGCGCTCGACGGCGGGAAGGTCGCCGATCTGGGCGGCCGAGCGCGAGCGATAGACGCCGTCGATGAAGACGCCGACCGACGGTTCGATCCCGGCATTGTTCGCGCCGTTGCCGAAGCCGCGGATGATGAAGTTGGTGTTCGCGCTCGACTGGAGCTGCGACACGCGCAGGCTCGGCACCGCCGACTGCAGGTCGATGAGGTCGCGGATCTGCGAACGCTCGAGGTCGGCGGCCGAGGTCACCGAAACGGCGACGGGCGTGTCCTGCAGCGTCTGCGAGCGCTTGGTCGCGGTGACGATGATCTCGTTGCCATAATCGACGGTTTCGGTCGTCGTGTCGGCGGCCGGGGCGGCGTCCTGGGCAAAGGCGAAGGCAGGGGTGGTTGCGGCGCACAGCATGGTGGCGCCCAACAGGATGTTGCGCAAGGTCATGAGGTCTCTCTCTCCAACCCGCCGGAACGCGGCCCATGGGCCAAAGGAGGGGATGCTCCAGCGGGAACTGGCGGCTCTAGCCGCCCGGTTCGCCGCGTCAACGGGGCGGCGTTATCACATGACTGATTTTCCGGGGTTAAGTGACCAAAAAGCAACAGTTTGCACCGCACCATGACGGGTCAAGTCAGGCCATGGCATCGCCACAATAGGCCATGTCTTAACCTTGCCCCTTTAGGGTGACGCTACTGCGAGCGAGGAGATCATGATGCAAGCTACACATAGGAGCATGCCCCCCGGGATCGCCGCGGCGGCCGCGCTGGCGATCGCGGCATCCGCTGCCGCACAACCCGCAGTCCCCGACGTTCCGATCGCCCTCGTGAACGGATTCCACAGCGGCGGCCATATCGAAGACTATGTAGCGCGGGTGGTCGGCGAGCTTCGCCAGGCGGATCGGGCCGGCGACGGCCTCGACCAGGGCGACATCGACTTTGCCATGGCACGGCGCGCAGCGGTCCAGCGCGCCGGGCCGATCCAGCGAATCCTGCCGATGGACCTCGACGGCGACCTCCGCATCACCCGCGACGAAATCGGGACGAGCACGAGCGCCGATTCCGGCACGCCCGACGATCAAACCGCGCGCGACCGCCGCATCGAGCATCATCTCCAGCAATATGACATCGACGGCGATGGCGTCATTACCCTCCCCGAAGCCGCCGCGACCGCGCGCCAGCAGGCATGGGACTATCGGCTCGTCGCGCTGCTCGCGACCGATCCCGACGGCGACGGCCGGCTGACCGCCGCCGAACTGACCGTTTTGGCGGAAAAGGCATTCCGCGCCGTCGATGCCGATGGCGACGGCACCACATCGGAGCCGGAACTTGCGGCGATCCGGGGCCGGATACGCGAAAGCCAGATGACCTGGCAGGCCGAAATCTGCCAATTACCAGCCGTGCCCGCCGCTGCGAGGCTGATCGCCTATGGCGGCTATGAGAGCCGGACGATCTCGCCCGTCCAGATCGAGAGCAACGACAAGCGGGAAAAGACGCGGCTGGTCGAGGTGACGATCGAGCCGGGCGGGCAACCGCTCTATCTTGTCCTGACATCCTATGAAACGACGCTCTGGCGCCTCACCGGCGCGACCGACCGGGTGAGCCATGTCGTGGCCTCCTCCTACCGCGCCGGGCGCGGATCCATATCGGCGGCGGGAGTCACCGGGGTGCCGGCGAGGAAGATCACGATCTCGAAGGCGGGGTGCCCCAATTATTTCAGCTCGACCACCGAGGAAGAGGCCGAGCGCGCCCGCGCATCGATCCGCTTTTCGCTGAAGCGCGATCCCGACGCGATGTTCGCCGACTATGCCGCCGACCGGATATCGCTACCCTCGGGCACGATCGCGGCGACGCCGGACGAATGACCGCGAGACCGTCCGGTTGACGTCACAAGGATGGGAAAAGTGGTGCCCGGGGACGGATTCGAACCGCCGACACTGCGATTTTCAGTCGCATGCTCTACCAACTGAGCTACCCGGGCACGGGCCTCGCGAAGCCGACCGGCCCGCTGGCGAGCGGCGGCTATAGGCAGGGTCTCGCGTCCTGTCCAGCACCTTTGTTGTCGTGTTTCGACCGGCTATTCGTCGGTGAAATAATCCTCGTCGGCGGTGCCGTCGGCGGGCTGGTCGACCGGCACGCGATAGCCCTCGCCGAACCAGTTGAGCAAGTCGCGGTCGCGGCAGCCGCGGCTGCAGAAAGGCTTGAATTCGTCGGCGCGCGGCTGGCCGCATAGCGGACAGGTACGCGGTCTGGCGGCGGGTTTACTGGGCATGGCCCGATCCTTTGATGGCGGCATCGGCGATGAGTTCGACCGGGCGTCCGGTGCGTGTCTGCAGCATATGGGTCCACGCAGGGTGCGCCGCAATATGGTCGGCAACCGCCGGGCGCACGGTCAGGCGCAACACCCCCGTCCCCGCCGCGCGCTCTGCCTGCCGCAGCAGCAGCGCCGCGTCGGTCGCGGTCGCATCGAACCGCACCTGCTCGATCAGCGACGGCCGCTCGCGGCGGCGGATGATCTGCAGCAAGCCGAACCCGTTGGTTGCAGTGCGTTCGAAAGGCTGTGGCAGGATTTCGTCGATGAGCGCGTCGACGGCCAGCCGTTCGGCGCGGGTGCGAAGTGACGGAAAGTCGATTCCGATCGACCCGCCGACATCGCAGCAACGGATGACATGGGCCGCCGCCGCTGCCCCCGCCTTCGCGAGCGCCAGGGCGTCACCTTCGCCGTCGATATCGATCAGCGTCATCGCGGGCGTCGTATCGACCCACAGCGCGCCGCCGGCAAAGGGCCAATGGCCGGCGCGGACATGGTCGATCACCTCGGACCACCCGGCCTCTTCAAGGCGGTCGGGGTCGGTCGGGCGCAAGTCGACCACCGGAAATTCCGTCGCGGCGATGCGCGCGCGAAGATCGGGTCCCGCGACCGGCGAACTGCCCTCGGTCGCCAGCCGAACGCGGGCGGGCTTGTCGCGCCCGCGTTCGCGTAGCGCCATGCGCGTGATTTCGACGATGAGCCTCGTACCGAGCGAGATGGGGGATGGCAGCGCCGCGATCGTCGCGACGGGTTGGCCCGGCACGTCGAGCATGACCTTGCCCGATTCGACCAGCCGGGCGGAAACAATCGCTCCGACGAGGGGACCTTCATCGTCGCGCTCGATCCGGGCCTCGACGATTTCACCGTCCTCGACCAGCGCGGCGCGCGCCTCGCCGATCCCGGCTTCGTACAGCCACTCAGCCAAGCGGCACACCCGCGCTGCTCAGCAGGCCGCGCGTCTCGAACAGCGGCAGGCCGACGACGTTCGAATGGCTGCCCGACAGGAGGCGGACGAAGCTTTCGGCCCGGCCCTGGATCGCATAGCCGCCCGCCTTGCCCATCCCTTCCCCACATTCGACATACCAGTCGATCTCGGCGGCGCTCAGCACCTTGAAGGCGACGATGGTGTCGGCGACGCGGACGCGCGGCTTGCCGTCGGCGCCGACGACGCAGACGCCCGACCAGACATGGTGCCGCCGTCCCGACAGCAGGCCGAGCATGCGGCGCAAATCGGCCTCGTCGACCGGCTTTTCGAGGATACGGCGTCCGACCGCGACGGTGGTGTCGCCGGCGAGCACGACCTCGTTTGCGGCGCGGTCGACCGCAAGCGCCTTGCCCTCGGCGAGCCGCGCGACATAGGCGCGCGGCAGCTCGCCCTTCAGCGGCGTTTCATCGATTTCGGGGGCTGCGACGCGCGCCGGGGTCAGGCCGATGCGCGCGAGCAATTCGAGCCGGCGCGGCGACGTCGAGGCCAGCACCAGCGCAGGAGCATCCACCGCCCCGCTCACTTGAAGCGATAGGTGATCCGACCCTTGGTCAGGTCATAGGGGGTCAGTTCGACGAGAACCTCGTCACCGACGAGCACGCGGATGCGATTCTTGCGCATCTTGCCGGCCGTGTGGCCGAGAATCTCGTGATCGTTTTCCAGTTTGACGCGAAACATCGCGTTGGGAAGCAGTTCGACCACCTGGCCGCGCATTTCCAGAAGTTCTTCTTTCGCCATCAATCCTCAAGGGTCTCGAACAAATTGGGATGCGCGCCCATAGCCGCAAAAGGCGGCGATGGAAAGCCATCTGTCAGTGGACAAGCCGCAGCTTCCGCGCGAGCCGCCAGCCGATGGTCTTGGCCCAGGCGTAGCTCGGCCAGCGCGGCGGCATCGCGGGGTCGAGCCCCATGCGGCGCAGCGCGGCGTTGGCGGCATGGGCTTCGGATTCGCGATAGCTCCATTCGCTGCGCCAGGTGATCGACAGCGAGATCGACGGCGCGTCGCCATTGGCGACATAATGCGGCGCCATGACGGGCATCAGAACCGCGTCGCCGGGCGCGAGCGGCACGGCCTTCTGCCCACCCTCATAGCCTTCCTCCCACGGCAAATTGCGGTGGCCGCCGGTGTGATAACGCTCATGCTCGCGGCGGTGCGCGAAGCGTTCGTCCCCGGCCGGCCAGACGTTCATCACCTTGGTCCCGCGCAGTTGCAGCAGGATATTATGCTCGGGGTCGAAGTGGAACGGGGTGATCGACCCCGGCGACGAGATGAAGATAAACCCCTGCGGCGTCAGCATCGCGCCGGTGCGCGGCTGCACCACGGGTTCGAGTTCGCCGAGCAACGCCATCAGCAGGTCGCGATACGGCCCCTCGCTCTCGATATTCTTGAGCACCGCCCAGCTGCCATTGCTGTCGATGGTGCGGATCGTCTCGCCGATCGACAGGCCGTTGGCGGGAATATCTTCGGGCAATATGCCGATCGGCACGTCGCCCGGATTATATTCGACCTGCCCCGCGGGCAGGCCTTCGCCGAGCCGCGCCAGCGCTTCGAGCGACAAGAGCGGATGGTCGGGCAGCCGGTGATGCAGCAATCCGGCCTGTTGCGGATAAAGCCGTTCCATCGTTTCGAGCGTCTCGGGCGGAAAGACGCGGCTATCGATCTTTTGGTGCGCGGTCATGGCTGGTCCTGGTCTTCGGGCGTTTCGGCGGGTGCGGCATCGGTCCGTTTCCAGCGCCGCCACGCCCTTTCGGCTTTTGTGAGCAGCGAGAAGCGCAGCCGGTCGCCGGCGCCGCTCAGCGGCACATTGATCCAGACGAGCGCGCGGCGTTCGCGCCATACGCTGTCGATCATCGGATGGCCCGGCGCGGCGCAACTGTCGATCCAGTCGACGCGGTCGTCGGCGAGCAGGTCGAGGTTCGCCTGTTGCAGCAATACCCCGGGCGAAAAGCGCGCATAATTCTCATCGAACGCGGTCTTGAACGAAAAGCCGCCCGGCGGGCAGAGGAAGTTGACCAGCATCGCGAGCGGCCGGCCGTCGAGGTCGAGCGCACGCATGTCGAGCCGCCCGGCTTCCGCGGCCCCGGCGAGGATCGCGCGGAACCACGCCTCGGTCTCGCCATGGCTCGCGAGCGCCGATCCGGCGCGGCCCTTCCAGCCGCGCGCTTCGAGGTCGAGGAAGGCATCGATCCATGGCTCGACCGGCTCGTCCGCCGACCAGCGGCGAAAGGCGACCGCGCCCTGTTCGGCCAGCCGGTTTGCCTGCCGCCGATGTTCCTTGCGCTTTTTCGCGCGCACCGCGCCGTCCCAATAATCCTCGGGCGACAGGGTGCTTTCGAGCAGCGCGCGCTCTTCGCGATGGACGATCTCAGCCTCGCCGCCGCGACCGCGAGCGATATCGACCAGCGCGCGGTGAAGCGGCCCGTCCTCGGTCAGTCGCGGCATATGGACCAGCGTCTTCGCCCAGCGCGCGGCGTCGCACCAGCCGAGCAGGATCGACCAGAAGAGGCTCTCGAACCCCGCGCGGACCAGCGGGGCGCCATGAAAATGATTGGGATGTGCCCAACCCGTGACATGGCGAAACGGAAGGCGGCCATAATGACTGGCGGGCGCCAGCGGCATGACGCCGATTACCGGCCCGTCGGCGCCGTCGCGAACCATGACGAGCCGCGTCAGCCGCTCGGGATCGAGCAGGTGCAGCGCCGACTGCAGGCACCAGCGTTCGGCAAAGGGGTTCGGCTCGCTCGCCTCGGCCGCAACCGCGTCCCACGCGACCGCAAGCGCCGGAGACAGCGCCAGCGGATCAACGACGCGCACCGTCAGCGGCGTAGCGCTGGCGGGCATCGGGGCGCCGTCGACCGGAAAGGCGGGGTAAACCGTCATTGCGGGCAGGCTAGCAGCGAGGGGTTAAGATGAGGTGGCTGGAAGGATAAGCGGAGCGACCGGTTTCAGGCGGTAGAGGATAAGCTGCGCTATAGATCCCGTTTGTGTCGAGCGAAGTCGAGACACGCTTGGGGAGCGCCGGCCTTCGCGTGTCTCGACTTCGCTCGACACAAACGGAAATAGAGGATGGTCTAGAAATCATCCGCAAGCGGACCGTCGTCGCACCTCAAATCCCGAACAATTTCGCCAGCGACTTTTCCAGCATGAAGAATTGCCAAATCAGCCGCCCGTGATCGCGCCGTCCGCTCTGGTGCGCGGAGACGATGCGTTCGATCTCGGCCATGTCGAACCAGCCCGACCGCGCGAGGGTGGACGAGGTCGCAAGCGCCCGCGCCTGCTCGACCAGCGGCCCGCGGAACCAGTGCGAGACCGGGGTCACAAACCCCATCTTGGGGCGATAGAGGATGTCGTGCGGCAGATAGCGTTCCATCGCCTGCTTCAAGATCGCCTTACCGGTGCCGCCCTTCACCCGCATCGACGCCGGCAGGCTCGCGGCAAATTCGACCAGACGATAGTCGAGCAACGGCTCGCGCGCCTCCAGGCTCACCGCCATGCTCATCCGGTCGGTCTTGGTCAAAATGTCGCCGGGCAACCAGATCTTCAGATCGGCATATTGCGCACGGTCGAGCGGCTCGCGCGCGGGCGCATCGGCCATCGCCTGCCAGTAGCGCGCCTCGGCGACATGATCGCCAAGCGCGTTTTTCGCGGCATCGTTGAATAGCCGCGCGCGCTGGTCGGGGCCGGTCACCCCGACCGCCTCGGCATAACCCTCCGCGCCGCTCTTCGACAGGCTGGCAAGCGTTGCGCGCGCACGCAACGGGCGCGGCGCCCAGTCCATTTGCGGCCAGACCTTCGCCAACGGGCCGAGGACATGGCGGCGCAGCACGCCGGGGATCAGCCCGCGGAGTTTCTCTTCCTGATGCTGGAACACCAGCCGGCGATAACCAGCAAACGCCTCGTCGGCGCCGTCGCCCGATAGCGCGACGGTGACCTCTTCGCGCGCCAGTTCGCACACGCGGTAGGTCGGCAGCGCGCTCGCATCGGCGAACGGCTCGTCGAACATGTCGGCGATCGTATCGACCAGCCCGAAATCGGCCGCCGCGACGGTGCGTGTCCGATGATCGGTCGCGAAACGCTCGGCGATCGCCTGCGCATAGGCGGTCTCGTCGAGCGCCGCCTGGTCGAAGCCGATCGTGCAGGTCTTGACCGCCTTGCTGCTCGCCTCGGCCATCAGCGCGACGACCGCGCTCGAGTCGACCCCGCCCGACAGGAAGGCGCCGAGCGGTACGTCGGACACCATGCGGTCGGTCACCGCGGCGCGCGTCAGGTGCGTCAGATGCTCGGCCGCCTCGCCCTCGCTCGCGCGGATGCGTTTCGAGAAATCGGGCGCCCACCAGCAGGTCGGCGCGGGCACCGGCTTGCCGCGTTCGAGCAGCAGATAATGGCCCGCGGGCAATTTCTGCACCCCCGCGACGATGCAATTGTCGTCGGGGACGTAACCGAGCGCGAGGAAATCCTCGATCGCCGACAGGTTCGCATCCTGCCGCAGCAGCGGGTGCCGCAGCAGCCCCTTGAGCTCGGACGCGAACGCCAGCGACCCGTCCGACAACCGCGCATGATGGAGCGGCTTCACCCCCAACCGATCGCGCGCGAGGAACAGGCAGCCGCGCTGGTGATCATGGAGCGCAAAGGCGAACATGCCGTTGAGCCGCGACAAGCACTCGACGCCCCATTGCCTCCACGCCGCGATGATGACTTCGGTATCGCCGCTGGTGCGGAAGCGGTGCCCACGCTCCTCCAGTTCGGCGCGCAGTTCGCGGAAATTATAGATTTCGCCGTTGTAACTGAGCGTCACCGCCTCGTCGTCGCTCGCCATCGGCTGCGGGCTGCCGGCGATGTCGATGATCGAGAGACGCAGATGGCCGAGACCGACGCCCGGCGCGGTCCACACACCGGTGCCGTCGGGGCCGCGATGGCTCATGGGATGGAGCATCGCGCGCAGCCGCGCCGGATCGACCGGCTTTGCCGTGTCCAGATGATAAAGGCCCGCGATCCCGCACATATTCGGTGGGGCTCTAGCGCAGTTTGAGCGCGCGGTCAGCCATCGCCTGCGCTCCGCCCGACGCGGAAACGAAATCGGCGATCGCTTTCGTCCCGCCCCGCCCCTCCTCAGCCGAGACGATCAGCGATAGGGCTCGGGGATCGCCACCGAGCAGCCGCGCCTTGAGGCCCGCGAGCTTCGCACCACGCGGACTGCCTGTGGCCGTCCCATTGACGACATACCAGGTGGTGGCGTCGCGCAGCCAAGGGCCGGGGTGCAGCAACCTTTCTGTCTTGCCTCCATCGATCGACGGGAGCGATGCGCTCCAAGCCCATTTGCTGTCAGGGTCGATCGCGCCCTGCCCATAAGCAGCGACCTCGCGTCCCTCGGCTTGCCGCTCGTACCCGCCAATGGCAACGGTGACGAGGTGGCCTTTCGCATTGAAGAAATAGCGAGTGAGATATCGGTCCGCTCCATCGAAACGCGGCAGCCAAAGCGGACTCGTTTCCCTCAGCGCAGTCCACCCGGCTGGTGTTGCCACAGCCATCGTTGGGGCCAAGGGAGCCGAACGCCCACCGATCAGTGTCGCCCAAGCCATGAATAGCAGCGGTATGAAGAGCGCCCCGGGGAGCACGGCTTTCGCACGCCCCGCAAAAAGCGGCACGCCTTCAAGCCCGTTCCCATCGATCGCGACATCATTGGCCGGCCGATCGAACCAGCGCCGCGCCACCAGCATCACCAGCGCGATCACCACGCCGAAGAAGATCCAGCCGTAAAAGATATGGTCGATCCCGCCCGCCGCCTCGACACCCCAGATCTCGGCGGCGACCATCGTGCCCCAGGCGCGCAGCGCATTGGCGAGGATCGTCGTCGCGAGCGCGCCCGCGACAAAGACGATCCGCCGCGTCCAACTGCGAAAACACAGATGCGCCGCGAACACCGCGTAAGCGAACATCGCGATCAGGAAACTGATCCCCGAACATTCCTCGGCGACCTCGAAGAAGCCCGCGCGGGTGGTGATGAACACCCCCTCCATCTGCGCGTCGAGCCCCACCAGATGGAGCAGAACGATGCTGATATGCGCGGTGAGCGTCTGGAGCAGCGGCACCAGTTCCTCGCCAAACGGCACCAGCAACAGCGCATAGGCAAGCGGAAAGAGCAGCCCGCGCACCAGTTTCTCGCCGAGCGTCGCCGCGACCGCCCCTTGCAGCATCAGTACCAGCCCGATTTGCCGGAACAGCCCGACCCCCGCCGCCTCGCCGACGAGCCACACCAGCCCCGCGCCCGCGATCCAGATCAGCGCGGGCCACCAGTAAACGGGCGTCAGCGGGCGGAGCAGCGCGGCACGCTGCGACACCAGCCAGCCGATCATCGGCACCATCAACAGGCAATGGGTGAAGGTCGAGCTATGCCACCAGATGCCCGCGATATCGGCGGTGTCGCGGTGGAAGAGCGCAAGGATCGCGAGCGAAAGCCCGGTCAGCGCGATCAGATGCGATTGCCAGCGCGTCCAGCTTTTCGGCTGCGTCAGGTTCAGCGCCCCCGTCCTCATGCGGCCAGCCCCAGCAATTGCCCGAGCGGCGCGAGGCGCGCGTCCCAGCCATAGCGCGCGATCATCTGCGCACGCGCGGCCTGGCCCATCCTTTGCGCCTGCGCGCGGTCGTCGATCAGCGTGCCCACCGCCACCGCCATCGCGTCGGCGGTGTCGGCAACGAGCATATGCTCGCCCGGCGTTGCATCGATTCCTTCGGCAGCCGCACCGCTCGCCACCACCGGCCGCGCCATCGCCATCGCTTCGAGCAGCTTGTTCTGGATACCGCGCGCCAGCAGCAGCGGCGCGACCACCGTATCGGCGGCGGCGAGCCAAGGGCGCACGTCGGGAACCTCGCCGGTGACGTTCACCCCGGGCAGGCTGGCGAGCGCCCGTACCTCGTCGGTCGGCGCGCGCCCGACGATCGCGAAGCGCGCGTCGGGGTGATGTTTCCGGATCAGTGGCAGGATGTCCGTGGCGAACCAGCGCACCGCGTCGATATTGGGGCGATAATCCATCTGCCCGGTGAAAACCGCGAGCGGGCCCTCGCCCTGCCCCACCGGCGCGAAGGGCAGCGCGGGATCGAAGATGTCGGTGTCGATGCCGTTTTCGACGGCCTGAACGCGCCTCTCGTCGAGCCCGCTGCGGGTGCGGAACAAGGTCGCTTCGGCTCCGCTGACAAACAGGCTGGCATCGACGCGCTCCGCCACGGCGGCCTCAAAAGCCCCGAGCCGGTCGGCCTCGCGCGCGTGAACCCAGTGGAGCGGCTGACGCTTGTCCTGCGCCGCGTAGGTCGCGAATTTGGCCGAATCGACGTCGACAAAATCCATGACCACCGGGCCGGCGAAATCGGCGGGCAGATATTGCGCCATCTGGCCCGAGAAGGCGACGATATGGCTGATCTCGCCGTGGCGGATCAGGCCGCCGACGTGGCGCGCCAGCGCGGCGTTCCGGAAGAGCCGGTTCGACACCGGCTCGCCGCGCAGCACCGCCTGCGCCAGCGCGAGCGGGCGCGAGACCTTGCGCACCTCGATGGCAAGGCTCGCGCAGAGCGGCGCCATCTTGCGGCGCGCGACCTCGGCCTCGGCTTCATTGTCGGCGAGCGCGGCGACATGGACGGGCGCGAGCTTCGCCAGCGCCTCGAACATATGCCAGCTGCGGATGCGATCGCCGCGGTCGGGGGGCCAGGGCGCGCGGTGGACGAGGAACAGGATTTCGGCCATCAACCCAGCCCGCGCGCGATCAGCGGTCCGATGCGGTTGGCGGCCCAGAGCGGGAGTTTTTTCCACAGGTCGACCTGCAGGCGGTATTTGGCGCTGGTCGGGTTGGTGTCGCGCGGGGTCTCACCCTCGGCGAGCCAGCGCGCGTAGGTCAGTGCTTCGGGCTCGAAGCCCCAATTCTTCTTGTAGCTGTATGGCCCGGTTCCAAGTTTCGAGCGGCCGAAGTCGAAGCGGGTGCAACCCTTCGAACGCGCGTGGTTCATCAGCGCGAAGTACATCATTTCATTGGCGCGTGAGCCGCGCGCGGAGGCGAGGCCGCCGCCCCAATAGGGCATGACGGTGCCGCGCCAATAGAGGCTGAGGACGCCGGCCACAACTTCACGATCGTTGCGCACATTGAGGATGTCGGCGTCGGATCCGAATGCGTCAAGAACATGTGAAAACAAGGACTTGGGGAACACAGGCGTGCCAAGGTTGCGGACGCTGGTGGCGTAGACGCGGTAGTGGTCGGCGCGGTGGGCTTCGTCGGTGCCGACGGTGACCTTCAGATCGCTCCCAAGCGCCTTGCGAACCTCGGCGCGTTGCTTGCGGGGGATAGCGAGGAGTTCGGCCTCTTCGTCGCTGGCAAGGTCCCGCGCGAAGCCGGCGTAGACACCCTCCTCGATAGGCCATCCCTCTGGCAACGAACCACCCCGCAATTCGATCGACGGGACGCCGAGCGAGCCGGCGAGGTCGATCGCAGCGTCGGCCAATACCGCAGCGATGTCGGCATTGTCGGCGAGCAGGCCGCCGCCAACCGCAAAGCCGCTGGCGACAAGCGCCTGCCCGAACAGCGGCGAGCGGACATGGTGCAGCGGCAGGATGCCCACGATCTGCCCCGCCGCATCGCGCTGCGCGATCAGATGATGCTTGTGCCCCGTCGCCCTCGTGATCGCCTCGCACCAGGCGCGCGTGTGAAAGGGCGTCGCGTCGGGGTGCGCGGCGACATAGGCGTCCCACGCCGCGTCGTCGGAGAGCGGCGCGGCGACCGGATGCAGCGGCGCGTTCATGCCGCCTGCTGCCACGGCACCGCGCGGCCCTGTTGCGCGGGCAGCAAAGCGTCGGCGCGCGTCCATTCAAAATCGTCGAGCAGTTTCTTGAGCTTGCCCGCCATCGCCGAGAGACCGCTGTAATGGCGGATCTTCGATTTCAGCGGCGCATCGGCGACGCGCGGCTGGCCGGGGTCGATCTCCCACGGGTGGAAATAGAGGATAGCGGGATGCCCTTCGGCGTTCATGCGCGCGATCGCCCAGCGGGTGAAGCCATAGGGAAGCAGGCGCATGAAGCCGCCCCCCCCGGCCGCAAGCGTGCGCCCGGCGAAGCGCGCGGTGGTGACCGGCCATTCGACCAGATCGCTGTCCGCGACCGGGCGCCAGGCGTGGCGCGGGCTGGCGGGCCAGCCATAATGGTCGTGCACGACGGGCGCGACACTCGACGAATAGGCATAGCCCTGCTCGGCGAGGATCGGATGCGCCCAGGGGGTGCGCTGGTCGACCGAGAAACTCGGCGCACGATAGCCGCGCACGGGCACGCCGCCGAGATCCTCGAGGATCGCCTGCGTCTTCTTCAGGTCCGCCGCAAAAGCGTCGGGGGTCATCGCGAACACCCGCTGATGGTCGTACCCATGGCTCGCAAGTTCGTGTCCCGCATCGACGATGCGTTTGATCAGCGCCGGATAGCGTTCGGCGACCCAGCCCAATGTGAAGAAGGTGCCGCTGACCCCGGCCTCGGCGAAGAGTTGCAGCACCGCGTCGCAATTCGCCTCGACGCGGCATTCGAGCGCCGGCCAGTCGGCGCGGTCGATCACGCGCTCAAAGGCACCGACCTGGAACCAGTCCTCGACATCGACCGACAGGCCGTTCTGCATGATCCCTCACCTTCATCGATCCGGCAGCTAGCCGCGACCGGGACGCCGTCAGGCGGCCCAGGTCTGCGTCAGCGTCGGATCGGGCGCATTCGCCGGATCGCGTTCGACCCAATCGATCAACAAATCAAGCACACGGCGCAGCGCCACATCCTGTTCGGCGATCCGCGCCTCCAGCCCGGCGAGCTGGCGCTGGAGGGCGACCAGTTGCGCCTCGTCGACCAACGCGGCGGCCGGGGCTTCGGCCGACGCCTCGGCTTCGACCGGTTCGGGTGCGATCGCTTCGGGTTCGGCGAAGGCCGCGCTCGGTTCGGATGCTTCTGCTTCCTGCTCGACCGCGGCTTCGACGGGGTCGGGGGCAATGGCGAAACGCCGCGCTTCGGCAACGGGTTCGACTTCGGCGGCCGCGGCGGGCGCGAGGCCAAGCTGTTCGGCGACGAGCGAACGGGCTTCGACGAAGCTCGTCGCGGCGTGCGACGGCGGCAGGATGTCGACCTCTTCGAGCGCGGCGCGCATCGACAGGCGTTCGAGGCCCATGGCGGGGGCTTCTTCGTCCGGGGCGGCGAAGGGCGCCGGCGCCGCTTCGACGCTTTCGGCTTCGACGACCGGTTCGGCGATAGCGGCGGCAGCCGGCCATTCGAGCGGCGCTTCGACCTCGGCGACCGGGGCGGCAAAGGGCGCGGGTTCGGGTTCTGCTTCGGGTTCGACCGGCACGACGACGGGGTCGGGTTCGACGAAGGCCTCGACCAGTTCGAACGGCGCCTCTTCGGGGTCCGCGGGTTCGGGTGCGGCGGCCACCACGGGCGCGGGTTCGGCCCACACCGGTTCGGGTTTCGGTGCGGGGGCCGCCATCGCCGCGAGCGACGCCACCGGCGCCGGTGCGAAGGCAGCGGGTGCGGGTGCGGGTGCGGGTGCGGCGAAAGCCGGTTCGACCGGGGCCGGCGGCACCAGCGTCTTCGCGTCGATGCCGCGATCGGCCTCGATCTCGGCGACGACGTCGCGCACATGCTGGGCGGTGATGCGATGCTGTTGCTCGACCGCGCCGAACAGCAACAGGCGGCTGACCAGCACGTTCAATTTGCGCGGCACGCCTTCGCTATAATCGAAGATTTCCTCGAAGGCGTCGGGGCTGAAGCTGGGGTTGCCGGTCCAGCCGACCTTGCCGAGGCGGTGGAGGATATAGGGTTCGACCTCCTCGGGCTCCATCGGGTCCAGATGATGCGTCGCGATCACCCGCTGGCGCAGCTGTTCGAGCTGCGGCGAGTGGAACAAAGTCTGGCGGAATTCGGGCTGGCCGAGCAGGAATATCTGCAGCAGCGAATGGCCGCCGAGCTGAAAGTTCGACAGCATGCGCAATTCTTCGAGCGCCGAGATCGCGAGATTCTGCCCCTCGTCGACGATCAGCAACGTGCGGCGGCCGGCGCGCGCCTGTTCGCGCAGATATTGTTCCATCGAGCGCAGCAGCTCGGCCTTGCTCTCGCCTTCCCAGTCGAGCCCGAATTGTTCGGCGACGAGGCGGAGCAGGTCGTCGCCCTCGACCTGCGTCGACACCAGCTTGACCGCGGTCAGGCGGTTGGGGTCGATCGTGTTCATCAGATGGCCGACGAGCGTCGTCTTGCCCGCGCCGACGTCGCCGGTGATCACGATGAAGCCCTCGCCCTGCGCCAGCCCATAGCCGAGATAGGACATCGCCTTGCGGTGGGTGCCGCTCTCGAAATAGAAATTCGGGTCCGGCGTCAGCTGGAAAGGACGTCCCGTAAAGCCATAATATTGATCGTACATATTATCTTCCCCGTTACCGGAAATTGTAGCGCAGACCGAACAGCGCCGATGCCACGAGCTGGCTGTTGAAACCGTCCTGGTCGAAGCCGGTGAGGCTGGCCGCCGCGCTGCCGGTCAGCCCGCGCCAGAAGCGCTGCGAATAGACCGCCGACGCGCCATAGGATTGCACGTCGGTCGCGCCCGGCGAGCCATTGTCGAAATAATTGTAGAAGCCGCTGAACGACAGGTCGGCATCGCGGCCGAGCTGGCGCCCGATCGACGCGAAGAGATAATAATTCTCGTCGGTCACCCCGTTGAGGTCGGCAATCTGCGACAGCGCGGGCACGAGCAGGCGGCGGCGATCGTAACCGGCGCCAAAGCCATAGCTCCACGCCCCGGCGCGGCTGGTGAAGATGCCCTGGATGCCGCGGCTGCGGAACTGCGCGCCGGTCGCGTTCGACAGCGCGTTGTTGAGACAGCCGCCGCCCTGCGCGCCGAACTGGCAGCTGTTGATATCGCCGTCGATCGGGTTGCGCGTCGGGTCGAACTGGGTCGGCAGGCCGGCGAGGCCAGCGGAAAGCCCGCGCCCGAAGCTGGAGATGCCGTCATAGACGCCGACCTGGATCTGCGTCGCATGGCCCGGGCGGTAATAGAAGCTGCCGGTGTAGATGGTGTCGCCATAGCGGCGCCCGACCTTGGCGGTCAGCGAGGTGCGGCGGCTGGGCTGCCACATCACGCCGGCGTCCCAGATCAGCCCGTCGGTGTCGAACGACAGCTGGCGCGGGCTCGACTTGTCGGTGACGAAGCGCCCGTTCGCGTCGCGGACCGGCACGCCGTTCGCGTCGACGACGGGGTTGCGTTCGCTGATCTCGATATCTTCATAGCCGACGCCGCCAAGCAGCGCGACGGTCGGGCCGATCGGCACCGTCACGTCGGCGCGGGCGAACTTGCCCTCGAACCGCTGGTCGAGCTGGGTCGCATCCTCGCGCTCGTAACCGCCCGACACCTGCCAGCCGAACGGCAGGTCGCCCGGCCGCTGGCCGACGCTGCCCCACGCGACATGGTTGGTCGAGCTGTCGAAAATATCCTGGCTGGTCGCACCCGGCGGCAGCACTGCGGGGGTGTCGACCTCGACCTTGTTATAGCCGAAGCGATAACCGGCACCGACGTCGAGTCCGCCGATGCGGCGCGCGAAGGTCGGGCCGGCATAGATCGAATAGACGTCGGCGGAGTTCGACCCATTGCCGACGAAAATCGGATTGTCGGCGCCCTGCCCGTCGGCGCGGGTGCGCGTCGCGAGCGCTCCCGCCTCGACATTCAGCCCGCGCGCGAGTTCATAGCGGCCGCGCAGCAGCCCGCTGATCGTGTCCGAATCGCCGAGGCCGCCCGATTCGCCGATGCGATATTCGTAGCGCAGCGTCGCCGCGACTTCGGCGCGGCGCGTCGTGATGACCGCGTCGACCCCGGCGGCGAGCGTCGTGTAGGTGAGCACATCGCCATCATTTTTGAGATCGGCCTGCAGCACCTGCCCGACTTCGAGATAGGGTGTGACTTCGACCGTGCGCTTGCTGCGCTTCTGGCCGCGCTCGTCGCGCTTGCCGGTGCCGCTTTCGGCCGAGGCCGGTGCCGACGACGCAGCGCCATCACCGCTGCCGCCTTCGGGACCCGAGAATTGTGCATGCGCGCTGGTCGCGGTGCCGGCGAGCAGCAGCGCCACCGCCGTCATGACGCCACGGCGTGCGTGGGGGAGAGTGGTGCGCATGGTCAGGCGCCTCCTTGTCCATAATAGGTGCCGAAGCGTCGACCGCCCGGCGAATATTTGACCCCGTTGAGGAGCAGCTGGATGTGCGGGCAGGCGCCCATCAGCCCGATCGCGTCGCGCAGCGCGCTTTCGAGCGTCGTATCGGCGCGCACCACCATGATCAGCTGGCCGACATGGCCGGCGAGCACCGCGGCGGGCGACGCCGCGAGCACCGGCGGCGAATCGAGGATGATGATCCGGCCCGGCGCCCCCGCTTCGAGCTGCGCGAGCAAGGTTTCGGTGCGCGCCGAGGCGAGCAATTCGGTGTCGTGCATATGCGCGGTGCCCGCGGGCATGACCTTCAGCCCCGGAATATCGGTCTGGATCAGGCAGTCGCCGAGCGGCAGGTGCGGGTCGGCGAGCGCGTCCATCAGCCCGGGACCATCCTCCAGCCCGAGCGCGTTCAGCACGCTGGGCTTGGCGATGTCGGCGTCGATCAGCAGCACGTCATGGTCGGTTTCGACCGCGAGGCTGAGCGCGAGGTTGACCGCCGAGAAGGTCTTGCCTTCGCCCGGGTTGGCCGAGCCGATCAGCACGCGGTGGCCGCGCGGCAACACCGGACGGCTGCCGCTGCCCGCGAAGTTGCGGATCAGTTCGCGCTTCACGATGCGATATTCTTCGGAAATGCCGCTGACCGCCGCCCCCGGCACGATCATGCCGCTGGCGGCGAGCCGTTCGCGGTCGATCGTTCCCTGACGCGTCGGCACGACGGCGGGCGCCGCCCTGGCGACATCCTTGCGCGGCGACGGTTTCGGCGCCGCCTCGACCGCGGGCGCCGTCTCGACGACGGGATCGAGCGTTTCGGCCTCCGGCGTAAGCGGGGGCGTCGCCGGTGCTTCGGACTCGGCCTTTTTCTTCGCCTTGCCCTTGCGGACCGGCTCCTCGGGCAGGCCCGAGACGTCGATCGTCGGTGCGCCGGCGGCGGGATCGGTGCCGAACATGTCGGCGGCGCGTTCGAGCAGCGAGGGCGTGCGCTTGATGGGGCGATGTTCGTTCATTTTCTTGTCCCCCGTCACGCGACCATGCCACGCTGGACGAATTCGGCGACCAGCAGCAGGACGAACAGCGCCACCAGCGCGCCGCTGCCCCCCGCGAGCCAGACGAGTTTCTTCTTGCGGTCGGCGTGCCGTTCGGGCGTCACGACCTCGGTGATCGATCCGATGACCGGCAGGCCGCTGGCGCGTTCGAGCTTGGCCGCGGTCGCATAGCTGGTGCGCACCTGACCGAGGCCGAAGGCGACCCCGATGCCGCCGCCGATGCCCGCGAACAACACGAGGGTCAGGAACAACGGGCGGTTCGGCGCCGCAGGACTGGTCGGCTTCGTCGGCGGGTCGAGCAGTTCGACCTTGATCGCATCGGTTTCGGTCTGCACCTCGCCGCGCATGCGCACCTGTTCGCGCTGTGCCATCAGCCGGTCCGACTGCGCCTTGAGCGCGGTATATTCGCCGTTGATCCGTTCATATTCGGCGGCGACGCCGGGGTTCTGGATCTGCGCGGTGGTGATGCGGTTGATGTCGGCCGACAATTGCGCCTTGCGCGACGACAGCGCCGCGACGGTCGCCTGGCGTTCGGCGCGCATCGCCTGCAGCGTCGCATAGGCGGGGTTCTGGGCGTTGCCGCCGCCACCGGCGCCCGCGCCTTCGCGGTCGGCCATCGCCTTCAGCGAGGCGATCTGGCTTTTCAGCGCGATGACGTCGGGGTGCGCGTCGGTCAGCCCGCGCGCGCGCATCGACGACAGTTCGTTCTGTGCCCCGGCGAGTTGCTGGCGCGCGACACCGCCGCCGACGCCGCCCATGCCGGGGACGTTGATCGTCGCCGGCGTCGACGCCATCTGGCCGTTCGCCGCCGCGAGCGAGCCTTGCGCCGCGGCCAGCTGGGTTTCGATCTGGCTGAGTTCGGCGCGCGCGGCGTCGATACGCTGGCCGGGCGAGCCGGTGCCGCTGGAGATCAGCCCGATATTCTTCGCCTCAAAGGCGGCGCGGCGCGCCTCGACCTCGCCGAGCGCCTTTTCGCGGTCGGCGAGCTGGGCGTCGAGGAACTTCAGCCCCTCGCGCGCGGTCATCCGGCCGCCGCGCAGCTGTTCGTCGCGGAACACGGTGATCAGGCTGTCGAGGACGCCGCTCGCAAGCTTGGCATTGTCGGCGTCGGACAGGCTGCCGACTCCGATCGACGAGGTGATCTCGAAGATATTTTCCTGCTGCGGGATGACCTTGATATTCTTTTGCAGCATCGCGACCGCGCCGGCCTTTTCGCGCTCGCCGGCGCCGGCGGGGAGCATGCCGGTCGTCACCGCGACCTTCTCGAGGTTGCGCGCGCTGGTCAGCGTCTCGCGAATCTGGTCGATCTGGGCGCGATCGGCATAGGGGCCGCTCTGGCTGTCGGCGGGGACGATCTCGTTGATGTCGACGAGCAGGCGGGCGCGCGAATCATACCGGTTGGGGATCGACGCGATCGCCAGCCAGCCGAGGATGCAGATGCCCCAGGCCACGGCCAGAACCAGCCAGCGGCGCGTCCAGACGCTGTGCAGCGCCACCCGGAATTCGTCGTAAAGGCCGTTCATTGTCTGGTTTCAGTCCTTGGCAGGTTTGGGGAGTCGGCCGCGCGGTGGCGCGTCAGAACATGCTTTCGGGGATGATGATCACGTCGCCCGGCTGGAGCCGGACGTTCGCCTTGATGTCGCCGCGCTTGACGAGGTCGTTGAGGCGCAGGCCATATTCATGCTGCTTGCCGCTGCCCTTGTCGTAACGGACGAGACGCGCCTTGTTGCCCGCGGCATATTCGCCGAGGCCGCCGACCGCGATCATCGCGTCGAGCACGGTCATATTGGCGCGGAACGGGATCGACGCGGGCTTTTCGGTCGCACCGACGACGCGCACCTGCTGGGAGAAGGTGCTGTTGAAGCTGGTGACGATGACGCTGACGATCGGGTCGGTGATATATTGGCTGAGCTGGAGCTTGAGGTCCTGCTGGAGCATCGTCGGGGTCTTGCCGACCGCGGGCATGTCGGTGATCAGCGGGGTGGTGATGCGGCCGTCGGGGCGGACCTGGACCTTGCCGCCCAGCTCGGGGTTGCGCCACACGAAGATCTGCAGCTCGTCGAGCGGGCCGATGATATATTCCTCGCCGGGCCCTTCCTGATTCTGAACGAAGGTCGCGCTCGGCAGCTGCGGCGCGGCGGCGCCGCCGCCCATGCAGCCGGTCAGCGCGGTCGCGGCGATCCCGCACGCGAGGGCCACGCGCGCGGCGCGAAGGGCGGGGAAGGACGTCGTCATGGTATCACCTTTCCTGCGGCAGCGGCGTCGCCGCGAGCTAAATGCCCGGGGCGAAAGCCAATGCGTCAGGATCAGCGATGACCGAAAAGGGTGAATATACCGTTAGTAGTCGGCTAGGTTTGCGCCGCGCTCGTCGCACTCTGTGCCAGTTCGGGACAGAAACGGCCATTCCGATCCTCCCCATCGCGTAGCGTTGGGGAGGTGGCAGCCCGCAGGACTGACGGAGGGGTCGACGCCGTCAGGCGTCGGTGCAACCTTTCAACCCCTCCACCACCGCTTCGCGGCGGTCCCCCTCCCCAACGCTTCGCGATGGGGAGGATCTTAAACGAGCATCTCGCGCGCCGGACCCTGGCCGAGGAAAGCCGAGGGGCTCGCGGTGGCGCCATAAGCCCCCGCCTGAAAGATCGCCACAAGATCGCCGACCTCGCCGCGCGGCAGCGCGACCTGGTCGCCCAGCCGGTCGAGCGGGGTGCAGAGGCAGCCGACGACCGACACCGTCTCGACCGGCTCGGCGCCGAACTGGCTGGCGAGCGCGATCGGGTAGTTGCGGCGGATCACGGTGCCGAAATTGCCGCTCGCCGCGAGCTGGTGATGAAGGCCGCCGTCGGTGACGAGGAAGGTCTCGCCATGGCTGGTCTTGCGATCGACGATTCGGGTCAGATACACCCCCGCCTCGGCGACGAGCCAGCGCCCGAGTTCCATCGCGAAGCGGCTGGCACCGAGCATCGGGTCACGCGCCGCGAGCGTCGCGGCGAGCGCATCGCCGACCGCCTTCGCATCGACCGCCTTGTCGCCGGGAAAATAGGGCACCCCCATGCCGCCGCCGAGATTGACGAGCGGCGGCACCGCGCCGATTTCATTGGCGAGCCGCGCCGCGAGCGCGACGGTCTGCGCCTGCGTATCGGCGATGGCGCCGGCATCAAGCGCCTGCGATCCGGCAAAAATATGGAAACCCTGCCAGTCGGCGCCGGCATCGAGCAGGCGCCCCACCAGCGCCGCGACCTCGGCGGCATCGACCCCGAAAGGCTTGGCACCGCCGCCCATCTTCATGCCCGACCCCTTGAGGTCGAAGTCGGGGTTCACGCGCACGGCGAGTCGCGGGACGATGCCGAGCCGCGCCCCGATCGCGAGCGCGCGTTCGGCCTCGCCCGCCGATTCGAGATTGAGCGTCGCGCCCGCCTTGATCGCATATTCGAGTTCGGAGTCGCGCTTGCCCGGCCCCGCGAAGCTGATGTGCCCGCTCGCCATACCGCTGGTGCGCGCGGCCTTGAGCTCGCCGCCCGACGCGACGTCGAGTCCGTCGACCATCGCCGCCATATGGCCGAGCAGCGGGCCATAGGGGTTCGCCTTCATCGCATAATGAAGCTGCAATTCGGCGGGCATCGCGGCGCGCCATTCGGCGACGCGCGCGGTGAGCAGCTTGCTGTCATAGACGAACAGCGGCGTGTCGCCGGCATCCTCGGCGAGGTCGTCGGCGCGCTGGCCGCCGATCAGCAACATGCCGTCGGCATCGGCGGCGAAGCCGGGCGGGATCGGACCATGCGGTTTCATGCTGCCACCTTCCAGTCGGCGGCGATCGCGACGCGGTCGAGCTTGCCATTGGGGTTGCGCGGCAGTTCGGCGCGCCATTCGATCGCCTGCGGCTGCATGAAATTGGGCAGGTTCGCCTTGAGATAGGCGGCGAGACCGTCGGGATCGCCCTCCCCCTTGCCGCGCACGATCAGCACGATCGCCGCGCCGAGCCGGGCGTCGGGGACCCCGAATGCCACCGCCTCGTAGATCAGGCCCGAGGCGATCGCGACATCCTCGACCTCGGTCGGGCTGACGCGGTTGCCGGCGGTCTTGATCATCGCATCGTCGCGGCCGACGAAGTACAACAGGCCATTGGCGTCGCGGCGCACCGTGTCGCCCGACCACACCGCCATGCCGCCATAGTGCGACGCACGCGGCGCGGGCCTGAAGCGCTGCGCGGTGCGTTCGTCATCCTGCCAATAGCCCTGCGCGACGAGCGGCCCGCAATGGACGAGCTCGCCCGGTTCCTCGTCGGCGGTGATCGTGCCGTCGGCGCGGCACACCAAAATCTCGGCATGCGGGATCGCGCGGCCCATCGAGGTCGGATGATCGGCGACCAGCTTTGGTGGCAAATAGGTCGATCGGAAGGCCTCGGTCAGCCCATACATCGGATAGACGTCTGCGTTCGGGAAAATGCCCCGCATCGCGTCGATCAGCGACGGCGTCAGCGCGCCCCCGCTGTTGGTCAGGCGCTTGAGATGCGCCGCGCTTTCGGCGGGCCATTCGCTTTCGACGAGCTGCACCCAGAGCGGCGGCACACCCGCCAGCGTCGTTGCGCCATGCCGCGCCACCGCCTTCACGACGTCGCGCGGGGTGAGATAGTCGATCGGGGCAACCGCGGCCCCCGCATACCAGGTCGAAAACAGCTGGTTCTGACCATAATCGAAGCTCAAGGGCAGCACGGCGAGCACGCGGTCAGCGGGCACGATCTCCAGATAATCCGCAACGGCCTCGGCCCCCAGCCACAGATTGGCGTGGCTGAGCATCACTCCCTTGGGGCGCCCGGTCGAGCCGCTGGTATAGAGGATCGCCGCCAGATCACCGGGCTCAGCGAGCGACGGGGGAAGCCCCTGCCCGCCCGAATCAATCACTTCGTCGGCGATCCTCAAATCCTGCACGACGCAATCGACCGGCAGGGCTTCGCCGAGCGTGTCGCTGCGCGCGGCATTGGTGACGAGCAGCTTCGCGCCGCTGTCCGCCAGGATATGCGCCACCTGCGGCGCCTTGAGCAGCGGATTGACCGGCACATGGATCAGCCCCGCGCGCGCCGCCGCGAGCGGCATCAGGCACGCGAGCCGCGTCTTCGCGCTCCAGCTGGCGACGCGTTCGCCGGGGCCGCCCGCCTGTTCGAGCAGCCAGGATGCCAGCCGGCCGACCCCTGCGTCCAATTCCCCAAAGCTCGTCCCCCGGTCGCCGATCAGCAACGCGGGCGCATCGACCGCGCCGCGGCGGGCGAGATGGTCGATCGGGCGCGACGAGGGGATCAGGGCTTCGGTCATCGGTTCTTTAGGACTGGGTGATAGAGCGCCAGCCTATGCAAGGGAACGGTGAACATCGCGCTAATGATGAAGGCGGGCTGCCCGCCGACGCGCGCGCCGCTGCGCCTGCGTCGCCGTTCGACCGCGCGGCGTGGTTCGACCTGCTGACAGACTATGGTTTTGCGGGCGAAGGCCGCGTCGATGCGCATGGCCATGCAGGTGACGTGACGGCATGGCTGCCGCTACGCCGCGATCAGCCCGGCCATTTTGCGGGCCTCACCAACTGGTACAGCTTTGCCCTTCGACCGTTATATCGGGCAGCGATCCCCGGCGAAAGCCGGGGCCCAGAGCGCGCGGGTTCTGCGGTTGGCGACCGAAGCCTTGACCCCGGCTTTCGCCGGGGAGCAGTTAGAGGAATCGGTAAGGGCGAGAGAGATGGCGCGCTTGTCGATTTGTTCTCCAAGCTTCGCAAGCGGGCGGCACGGCTGTCGCTTTATCCGGTGCCCGACGCCGACCAGGCCGACCTCGCTACCGCGCTCCGCGCCGCCGGCTGGTGGGTCAAGGCGACCCCGGCGGGCGACCGCCACTGGCTCGACCTGACCGGCCTGACGCATGACGCGTGGTGGGAAAGTCGCCCCGGCGCGCTCAAAAACACCGTCAAGCGCAAGGCGAAGAAGGGCGTGGTCGATATCCAGCTGCTCACCGCCTTCGATCCCGGCAGCTGGGCCGCCTATGAGAGCATCTATGCCGCGAGCTGGAAGCCCGAGGAAGGCCATCCCGCCCTGCTGCGCGCCTTTGCCGAGGCCGAGAGCGCGCGCGGCACGCTGCGCATGGGAATCGCGCGGATCGAAGGCATCCCGGTCGCCGCGCAATATTGGACCGTCGAGGACGGCACCGCCTTCATCCACAAGCTCGCGCATGTCGAGGACAGTCTGAAGGCCTCGCCCGGCACGCTGCTTTCGGCGGCGCTGTTCCGCCATGTCATCGACGTCGACCATGTCGAGCGCATCGATTTCGGCACCGGCAACGACGGGTACAAGAAGGACTGGATGAACCGCCACGAACCGCTGTGGCGATTGGAGGCTTTCAATCCGTCGCGCATCGCGGCATGGGGACCCGCGATAAAGGCTTTTGCGCGTTCCCTTACGGCACGCGAGTGAGGACGTGATGACCGATACCCCCGCCAGCCCCACCTCTTCCGGCGTCGATGCGACGCTGCGTGCGTTGCTCGCCGACATTTTGGGCCTCGGCGAAGCCCGCGCCGCGGCGCTGACCGAGGACAGCGGCCTGTTCGGCGCGCTGCCCGAGTTCGACTCGATGGCGGTCGCGACCGTGCTGACCGAGATGGAAGATCGCCTCGGCATCATCATCGACGACGACGAGATCGACGGCGAGATTTTCGAAACCTACGGCAATTTGCTGGCATTTTCGCTGCGCAAAGTGACCGACTGACCGCTATCGACGCGCGCATGGGCGAACATCATCTGCGCGTCACACCCGCCGGAGCGCCGCGCGCCACCGTCCTGATCGTCCCCCCGCTGTTCGAGGAAGCGAACCGCACACGCCGCACCCTCGTGCTCGCGATGCGCGCGCTTGGCGAGCGCGGATTCGCGGCGGCGATGCCCGACCTGCCGGGGCAGAATGAGAGCCTCGTGGCGCTGGAAAGCGTCGACCTCGACATGTGGCAAAATGCCCTCGCCGAAGTTGCGGCGACAATCGACGGACCCGTCCTTGTTGCATCGGTCCGGGGCGGGGCGCTGATCGACCATCGCGTGAAAGCCGCCGGCTGGTGGCGACTGGCGCCGGTGGGCGGGGCGTCGCTGCTGCGCACCCTGCTTCGCGCGCGCGTCTCGGCCGACCGCGAGGCGGGAGTGACATCGTCGCTCGAAAGCCTGACCGACACGGCGAAACGCGAACCACTGCTGCTCGCGGGCAATCGGCTTTCGCCCGCGATGATCGCGCAGTTGGGCAGCGCCGAGGCCCAGCCGGTCGAACCGCTACGCAACGTCGCGCTCAGCGCCGACGGCATCGCGGGCACCCCGCTATGGCTGCGCGCCGAACCCGGCGAAGATGCGGTCATGGCCGAAACGATCGCCGTCGACATTACGGCATGGGGGGCGTCATGCGGCGTCAACTGAGCTTCGCCTGCGAAGGCGCGGCGCTCGCCGCCACGCTCGACGAAGCGCCGGGAGCGCCAGGGACGACCGGGCTGCTGATCGTGTCGGGCGGCAACGAGATTCGCAGCGGCGCGCATCGCGGCATGGCGATTCTGGCGCAGCGCGTCGCCGCGGCGGGGCATCCGGTCTTTCGTTTCGACCGGCGCGGCATCGGCGACAGCGAAGGCGAAAACGGCAGCTACCGATCGAGCGGGCCGGATATTGCGGCGGCGATCGCGGCATTTCGCGACGCGGCGCCGCAGCTGACCCGCGTCGTCGCGTTCGGCAATTGCGATGCCGCGAGCGCCTTGCTGCTGCACCAGCCGCTGGCGCTCGACGGGCTGATCCTCGCCAACCCCTGGACTTATGAGGATGATGGCGACGACGACGCTGAAGCCGACGAACCCGCCCTGCCCCCGGCCTCGGCGATCCGCGCGCGTTACCTGTCGCGGCTGAAGGACCCGAAAAGCCTGCTGCGGCTGGTGAAGGGCGAGGTAGATTTCCGGAAATTGTTTCGCGGCTTGTCGGCGCTGGGGAAAAAGCCGGCGGCACCGGCGTTCGGCAGTCTCGCCGACGAACTCGACAGCCTGTTGGCAGAGATCTTCTGTCCGGTGACGATCCTGCTCGCAACCGGCGACCGGACCGCGCAGGCCTTTATGGAAAAGCTGGCGAAATCGCTCGCCTATATCGAGCAAAATCCGGGATCGATCCGCGTAGAGCGGCTGGCGAGCCCGTCGCACAGTTTTGCGGGGGATGATGCCGAGTGGCTGGCGGAACGGATTTTGGCCGCCCTCAAATAACCGTCGCCCCCGCGAAGGCGGGGGCCGCAATCGGCCTAAATCTGCGTCGCTGTGTAAACCGACAGCGGCCCCCGCCTTCGCGGGGGCGACGGTTTGTTACGCATCCACCATCGCGTGATACTCGGCCTCGGCCAGAAACCGCTCGGCGTCGAGCGCGGCCATGCAGCCCATGCCCGCCGCGGTCACCGCCTGGCGGTACACCTTGTCGGTGACATCGCCCGCCGCGAACACACCCGGGATCGACGTCAGCGACGTACCCGGCGTGACCTCCAGATAGCCGTCGGCGTCGAGCGGCAGCTTGCCCTTGAACAATTCGGTCGACGGGCTGTGGCCGATCGCGACGAAGCCGCCGTCGGTCGGCTCATGGCTCGCTTCGCCGGTGACGGTGTCGATCAGGTCGACCCCGACAAGGCCCGCGACGCCCTCGCCCGCGACGAAACGGTCGACCTTCTTGTTCCACAAGACCTTGATCTTGGGATTGGCGTGGAGCCGGTCCTGCAGGATCTTCTCGGCGCGCAGATGATCGCGGCGGTGGATCAGCGTCACATCGTCGCTGTGGTTGGTGAGGTAGAGCGCTTCCTCGACCGCGGTGTTGCCACCGCCGATCACCACGACCTTCTTGCCGCGATAGAAAAAACCGTCGCACGTCGCGCACGCCGAAACGCCCTTGCCGCCCAGCTCCTGTTCGCCTTCCACGCCGAGCCACTTCGCCTGCGCGCCCGTTGCGATCACCAAAGTTTCCGCCAGATAGACATCGCCGCCGTCGCCGGTCAGCCTGAACGGGCGCTGCGACAGGTCGACGTCGACGATCGTGTCCCAGATCATGCTGGTGCCGACATGCGTCGCCTGCGCGGTCATCTGCTCCATCAGCCAGGGGCCCTGCACCACCTCGGCGAAGCCGGGGTAGTTTTCGACGTCGGTGGTGATGGTGAGCTGGCCGCCGGGCTGGAGCCCCTGCACCACGATCGGTTTCATGCCCGCGCGCGCCGCGTAGATCGCGGCCGACAGGCCCGCGGGACCGGAGCCGAGGATGAGCATCTTGGTGTGGTGGGTGGCGGGCATGATCGTCCTTAAACTGGCGGGGTTCGCCTAAATGGGTGTTGCCAACCGCGCTAGCAAGGGACAGGCTGCGCGCCAAGGGGAGTGTGCCGATATGGCGAGCTGGTGGGAACGTCACGGAGTACCGCGCCTGATCAAATGCGCCTGTTCGCAGGGGCAGATCATGAAGGCGCGCAGCAAGGTCGTGCCGCATGCGGCGGGCGATGTGCTCGAGCTTGGCTGCGGCGGCGGCATCAACATGGAATTTTACGACCGCGCGCGGGTGACGAGCTTCACCGGGCTCGACCCCTCGCCCGAATTGCTGGCGATGAGCCGCGCGGCGGCGCAGGCGCACGGCATCGACGCCAATATCCAGGGCGGGGTCGGCGAAGCGATGCCCTTCGAAAGCGGGCGTTTCGACACGGTGGTGACCACCTTCACCCTCTGCTCGGTCGCCGAGCAGAGCGCGGTGCTGCGCGAAATCCGCCGCGTGCTCAAACCCGGCGGCACCGCGCTGTTCCTCGAACATGGCGGCGCGCCCGATGCCGGGGTCGCGAAATGGCAGCGGCGGATCGAGCCGATCTGGAAACGCATCGGCGGCAATTGCCACCTCACCCGGCCGATTTCGGATGCCTATGCCGCCGCGGGTTTCGCGGTCGAGCGGCAGGCCGCGCTGTATATGCCCAAGACCCCGCGCCCCTTCGGCTGGGTCGAATATGGAGCCGCCCGCCCGAACTGACGACGAAAGGACAGCTAAGATGACGCGTTTCTGGCTACCCCTTTTGACCCTGCTGATGCTGCTGGCGCCCGCCAGCGCCGAGGCGCGCAAGGTCGCGCTGGTCATCGGCAATTCGGCCTATGCCAACACCGGCGCGCTGACCAACCCCGTGAACGACATCCGGATCGTCGCGGACGCCGCGAAAGCCGCGGGCTTCGAGGTGGTCACCGCGAGCAATCTCGGCAATCAGGCCTTTCAGGGCGCGATGCGCGATTTCCGCACCAAGGCCGACGGCGCCGAGGTCGCGATGGTCTATTTCGCGGGGCACGGGATCGAGGCGCAGGGCAAGAACTGGCTGCTCCCCGTCGATGCCAAGCTCGAATCGGACCTCGACCTGCCCTATGAGGCGATCGAGCTCAGCCGGTTGATGGAGGCGGTGTCGGGGGCGCAGGTGCGCATGGTCGTGCTCGACGCGTGCCGCAACAATCCCTTCGGCAGCAAGTGGCGGTCGGGCACCCGCGCGGTGGCGCGCGGCATGGCGGGGGTCGAGGCCGACGATGTGCTCGTCATCTTCGCCGCCGCCCCCGGCCAGACCGCGAGCGACGGCAATGGCGCGAACAGCCCCTTTGCCCTCGCGCTCGCGCGGCGATTGCCCGAGCCCGATCTGCCGGTGCAGCTGCTCGGCGGCGCGATCCGCGACGATGTGCTCGCCGCGACCGGCGGCAACCAGCGGCCCTTCGTCAGCGCGAGCATCACCGGCACCCCGGTCTATCTGGTGCCGCGCATCGTGCCGACACTGGTCGCCGCGGCGCCGGCGGTGCCCACGGGTGATCGCACCGCGAGCGAGGAGATTTTCTGGAAAGGCGCGCTCACCGAAAGCAGCGTGCGCGCGTTCAGCGCCTATCTGTCGGAGTTTCCGAGCGGGCGTTACGCCGCCGACGCGTCGGACGCGATCGCGCGGCTGCTGACGCCGAGCGCCGACGGCAGCGCGGTGCGCGGGGGCCAATATCGCGTGTCGGATATTGTCATCGAATGCATCAAGGTGACGGGTTTCCTCGGGCTGCCCGACCAGCTGTTCCTGCGCTTCGGGGGCAGCCAGCGCTTTCCCGAGAGCAAGAAGGACAGCTATACGATGAAAAAGGGCCAGCGCTGGGTCGTGCCGCGCAGCTTCGATTTCGACGGCAATTCGACGGTGCAATTGCTTGAGGACGACGACGTCGGCGGGAACGACATATTGGGGACGATCGACCTGGAGCCGAGGGTCGGAAATTTCACCCGGACGATCAACGGGGATCGGAGCGAGTATAAGGTGACCTATCGGGTGAGCGCGGAGTAGCGGGCGGAAGTGGCTGGTTTCGGATGAATTTTTCTACTCCGGTCCACTACCTCGTCATCCCCGCGAAAGCGGGGACCCAGCGAGCCAACGTTGCTACTGGGTCCCCGCTTTCGCGGGGATGACAATTTTGGACGTCCGCTTCCACCCCAAAACGCCGCTATCCCTTCTCCCCCACCTCGACCAGCCCGTGCCCGACGCTCACCCGCTCGTCGAAGACGAAACAGCTGCCGTGCCAGCGGCTTGTCGCCTCGGGAACCTGTTCGAGATAGGCGAGGATGCCGCCCTTCAGGTGGACCACGTCGTCGATACCTTCGCTGCGGAGGTACGCGGTCGATTTTTCGCAGCGGATGCCGCCGGTGCAGAACATCGCGATCCGCTTGCCGGCGAATTCGTCCTTGTGCTCCTGCCACCAGCCGGGAAAGTCGCCGAAGCTTTTGGTCTGCGGGTCGATCGCGCCGTCGAAGCTGCCATAACCGACCTCGAAATCGTTGCGCGTGTCGATGACCACCGTGCCCGGATCGGCGATCACTTCGTTCCAGTCGGCGGGCGCGACATAGCGGCCGACGTCGCGCGACGGGTCGATGCCCGCGACCTTCATCGTCACGATTTCCTTCTTCAGCCGCACCTTCAGCCGCTGGAAGGGCATCGCGGCGGCGGCCGAATATTTGACGTCGAGGTCGGCGCAATCGGGGAGCGCGCGGATATGCGTGAGGACGGCGGCGACGCCCTCGGCGCTTCCGGCAATGGTGCCGTTGATGCCTTCGCGCGCGAGCAGCAGCGTGCCCTTGACGCCTTCGGCCGCGCAGAGGTCGAGCAACGGCTGGCGCAGCGCGGCGGGGTCTTCGAAGGGCGCGAAGCGATAGAGGGCGGCGACTTGAAACATCGGCGCCCCCTACTCCCACAGCGCATCAAACAAAAGTACGTCATTGCGAGCGAAGCGAAGCAATCCAGAGCCCGCGTAAACCGCTCTGGATTGCGTCGCTTCGCTCGCAATGACGAGTCGGGTCACCGAAACGGATCGCCCCGCCCGGTCGCATAATGCGCCATCGCCATCGTCGTCCATTGCGCATTGACGCGGATGCAGCTCGGGAAGACGCTCGCGTCGGTGACCAGCACATTGGTCGTCCCATGGACGCGGCATTCGGGGTCGACGATGCCATATTCGGGATTCTCGTTGATCGCATTGCCGCCATGCGCGTGGCTGCTCGACAGCGTCAGATCGTCCTGTTGGCCGATCTCCCGGGCGAAAAATTCGTCGACGTCCATGCCGGGCTTGATCGTCTTGCCGTTCGCCAGCGCGGGATAGCATTCGAGCGCGCCCGCCGCGAAATGGACCTTGGTCAGCGTCGCCATCGCATCGCGCAGCACCGGCATATCGTCATCGACGTCGAGGCGGAAGTGCAGCTTGCCGTCGACCACCTGCCCGCGCCGGTCGGCGGGGAAGAGGATGCCCGCCGAATGGACGCGGCTGAAATTCCGCATCCGCTCGGCATGGGTGCCGAACCAGCCGGGCATCAGCGACGCCATCGCCATCGGCGGCTGAAAATGGCTTTCGAGCAGATATTTGCCGCAGTCGACATAGCTGGTCATCTGGTCCTCGTCCCACGCATTGCCGCCGACCCCGGCGGGCATCAGCGCGACCACCGGCGAGGCGACGTTGAGCGAGATCTGGTAACCCGTTCCTTCGATGCCGCTGCTGTCGAGCAGTTTCGACGAGGCGATAGTGCCGCCCGCGACGATCACCCCGACGCGGGCGCGGACGAGGCGGCGGGACCCGTCGGGCATGACGAGGCGGACCGCCTCTGCCTCCAGCTTGTCGTTCGCGGCGTCGCGCCACAATATTTCCTCGGCCTTGGTTTCGGGCAGAATACGCGCGCCATGGTCGCGGCACGCCTGCGGCAGATAGGTCTGCGCCATGCCCATGCGCCGCCCATAGGGGCAGCCCGAGTTGCAATAACCGCAATAGGCGCAGGCGTTCGGGGTGTTCGGCGGGCCGAAATTCTTGTCGAACCAGTCGGTCACCGCACGCTGTTCGCGCGGGTCCGACGAAGCGGCGGCATGTTTGTGCCAGCCGTTGATCAGATGCGTGCCATTGTGGCGCCCGCTGCGCGGTTCGGCGCGGCCGATGCCGAGCTTTGCCTGCACCGCGTCGTAACTGGCGTGAAAGGCGGCGGCGTCGACGGGCGCGCCGATGCTCGCCCATTTGGCGAGCACGTCGGGCGCGTCGGGATGCGTGCGGCCTGCTTCGTTGACGCGCAGGCAGATGCCGTTGTTGACCGTCGACGACCCGCCGACGCAGCGCCCCTGGAAGATCACGAAATCATTGTTGGTCGTCGTCTGGACGCCGCCATGCTTGTATAGCGCGGCGATCATGTCGAGTTCGCGGTGGGTGATGCGCGGCGAGGGATAAAAGGGCCCCGCCTCGACGATCAGCACCTTATAGCCCTGCGCCGCGACATTATAGGCGGCGACCGCGCCGCCCGCGCCCGAGCCGATGACGACGACGTCATAATCGTCCTCCAGCGTGTCGGCGGTGAGGATATGGTCGGGGTGGATCTCGCGCCCCGTCACGTCGGCGATCGGCATTTCGGGCGGGTCGGTGCGGGTACGGAATTTCGGCAGGGTGAAACCGATCTGCTTGTGGACGGGGTTCGCGACATTGGCGTCCTGCCCCGCGTCGCGCGGCTGCTCGCCGCCCTCCCAATAGCCATAATAACACGCATAAATGATGCCGCGCAGCCGGGCCATGTCCTGGAACAGGTCGAACTCGCTGTTCTGGAGCCGGTCGCGGACGCGTTCGGCGCGGGTGTCGACGTCGAGTTCGACGAACACCGGCGCCAGCGCCAGTTCGGTCATGTTGAGCGAGAATCGCAGCTCGTCGAGCTTGGTCCCGCCGACCTTGCCGAACAGCTCGACGACATTGGCGACGACCTGTTCGGCGGTGATCGCCATGTCGACGCCGTGGAACAGCGCCTCGGTCAGCGCCTCCAGAAATTTGAGTTGCCCGAAATTGAACGGTGCCGTCATCGCCCTGCCCCCCTGTTAGTCCCCGCGTCCGCAAATGCGGGTTTATAGCAAATGAAGGCAAGAGGTTATTGTACGGGAACGACGGCGCTTGGGGTGGGAAGCGGACGTTGCCGCTCCTCCCTGTCGCGAAGCGATGGGGAGGTGGCAGCCCGAAGGGCTGACGGAGGGGCCGACGCCGTCAAAGGCTGGTGCGAGGCGGCGGCCCCTCCACCACCGCTTCGCGGCGGTCCCCCTCCCCACGGCTTCGCCGCAGGGAGGATTTATGCCCGCTATTCGGTCATTAGCGGTCGCCCCGACGGCGAATATCAAATGCGCGCAGAGGCGCAGAGGTCGCAGAGAGGAGAGACCCAGCGCCTCTGTGATCTCTGCGCCTCTGCACGCACATCTTCGAAACGGGCCAGAGACGCGGGATTCCCGCCTTCGCGGGAATGAGGAAGACAGGTCGTCGGCGGCCACCCCCGACGCTGCCCGGTCAGCCTATCCAGTCCCAGCCGTCGTCGCGGTGACTGACGATCAGGTCGCGCGGCGCGGGCAGATCGTCGATCAACCCGCCGCGCAGCCGCAGCACCCCCGGCAGATCGTCGCGGCGACTGTACACCGGCGCACCGCAACCCGTGCAGAAGGCGCGATATTTGCCCGGCGAACTTTCATATTCGCGCACCCGGTCGCGCGCGTCGAAGCGGACCTCGGCGACATCGGCGAGCACCGCGACGTTATACGCGCCGCCGTTCGCGCGGCGGCACTGGCCGCAATGGCACAGCACCACCTCGCCCACCGGCCCGTCGAAGCGATACCGCGTCGCGCCGCACAGGCACGAAGCGGACAGCGTCACGCCGCCGCCTTCTTCTTCTGGCGATAGGCGTGCAGCAGCGGTTCGGTGTAGCCCGACGGCTGGGTCACGCCCTCGAAGATCAGCGCGCGCGCCGCCTGGTAAGCGATGCCGTCGGGGGTCAGCTTTTCGTAGAGCGCGTCGCCGGCATTCTGCCCATCGACCTTCGCCGCCATGCGCGCCAGCGCGGCGTCGACCTGCGCTTCGGTGCAGACGCCGTGGAGCAGCCAGTTGGCGAGCGCCTGGCTCGCGATGCGCAGCGTCGCGCGGTCCTCCATCAGGCCGACATCGTCGATGTCGGGCACCTTGGAGCAGCCGACGCCCTGATCGATCCAGCGCACGACATAGCCGAGTATGCCCTGGCAATTATTGTCGAGTTCGCGGGTGACTTCGGCCTCGCTCCAGTTGCGCCCCGTCGCGACGGGGATGTTGAGCAGCCGGTCGAGCGACGGCACCGCCTCGCCCGCGATCTCCTTCTGCCGCGCGAACACGTCGACCATATGATAGTGGAGCGCGTGCAGCGTCGCGGCGGTCGGCGACGGCACCCAGGCGGTGTTCGCGCCCGACTTCGGATGGCCGATCTTGGCGTCGAGCATCCCCTTCATCAGGTCGGGCATCGCCCACATGCCCTTGCCGATCTGCGCCTTGCCCGAAAGCCCGCAGGCAAGCCCGATGCGAACGTTGCGGTCCTCATAGGACGCGATCCAGTCCGACGCCTTCATCTCGCCCTTGGGGATCATCGGGCCGGCGCGCATCGACGTGTGGATTTCGTCGCCGGTGCGGTCGAGGAAGCCGGTGTTGATGAAGACGATGCGGTCCTTCACCGCATGGATGCACGCGCCCAGATTTGCGCTGGTGCGGCGCTCCTCGTCCATCACCCCAACCTTGATCGTGTGGCGCGACAGGCCGAGCATATCCTCGACGGCGTCGAACAGCCGGTCGGTGAAGCCACATTCCTCGGACCCGTGCTGCTTGGGCTTGACGATATAGATGCTGCCCGCGCGGCTGTTGCGGAGCGTGCCGAGGCCCTTCAAATCATGGAGCGAGCAGAGGCTGGTGAACACCGCGTCGCAAATCCCCTCGGGCGCTTCGCTGCCGTCGGCGAGCTTCACCATCGGGGTCGTCATCAGATGGCCGACATTGCGCACGAACATCACGCTGCGCCCCGGCAGGGTGAAGGCGGCGCCGTCCGGCGCGGTCCACTCGCGGTCGGACTCCATCGCGCGGGTGACGGTGGCGCCGCCCTTGGCGAACACCTCGGTCAAATCGCCGCGCATCAGGCCGAGCCAGTTGGAATAGCCGAGGGTCTTGTCCTCGCCGTCAACCGCCGCAACGCTGTCCTCAAGGTCGATGATGGTGGTCAGCGCGGCTTCGAGCAACACGTCGGCGATGCCCGCGGGGTCGGTCTGGCCGATCGCGCTCGCGGGATCGATGACCAGTTCGATGTGGAGGCCGTTGTGCTTCAACAGGATGGCGCCCGGCTTCGTCCCGACAAGCTGCGCCGGGTCGGCAAGCGCGGGCGTGCCGCCAGTCCACTCGGCCCAGCTTCCCGCCGCGAGCGGCACGGCGTCGTCGAGGAAGGCCTTGGCGCGCGCGATCACCGCCGCGCCGCGTGCCGCGTCATAACCGCCGGGCTGCGCGGGCGGCGCGTCGAGCGCGTCGGTGCCGTAAAAGGCGTCGTACAGGCTGCCCCAGCGCGCATTGGCGGCGTTGAGCGCAAAGCGCGCGTTGAGCGCGGGGACGACAAGCTGCGGCCCCGCCATCGTCGCGATTTCGGGGTCGACGTTCGTCGTACCAACCTGGAAGGCGGCGGGTTCGGGGACGAGGTAGCCGATGTCGCGGAGGAAGGCCTGATAGGCAGCGGGGTCGTGCGCCTGCCCGGCCCGTTCGAGATGCCAGGCGTCGATCTTTGCCTGCAAATCCTCACGCTTCGCGAGCAAACCCGTATTTTCGGGGGCGAATTTTCCGAGAAGCGCCGCAAAGTCCGCCCAGAATCTGTCGGCGTCGAGCCCGGTGGCGGGCAGCGCGCGATCCTGGACAAAATCGACCAGCCGCGCATCGATCGACAGCCCGTGGCGGTCCAGAAATTCGGTCATTGCAGCACCCTTTGGTTCGGCGCATTCGCGCCCGTTGGTCCGGGGAGGAAAGGGTGCCGCCCTATGCCTTCATTGCGGCATATTGGCAATGGGGGGTGCGCCGCTCGCGATCATCTGTTCGAACGTCAGCACGATAAACTCCGCCGGATGGGTGATCGCCAGCGTCGCCGAAACGACCAGCCGGCCATCGAGAAGATCCTGTCCCGTCATCGTCGTCCCCACGCCGCACTGCACCTGAAAGGCGTCGCTCGCCTTGTCGCCCATCAGCCCGCCCTGCTGCCACAGCCCGGTCAGGAAGCTGGAAATCGCGGCGCTGACCGTCGCCCAGGTGGTCGCGTCATTGGGCGCGAAGACAAAGGATTGCAGCGCCGCCTTGATCGACTGCCCGACATAGATCAGTTCGCGCCGCATCTGGATATACCGATAGTCATTGCTGTTGCCGTCGAGCGTCCGGGCGCCCCACACCACCACCCCGCGCCCCGTCTGCACGCGCAGGACGTTGATCGCCAGGCCATTGACGGGGGCGTTGAACCCGCCCTGCTCGTCGTCGGTGAAGCCCCACAGCGGCGACGTCACCGCGCCGAGCGCGACGTTCGCCGGGGCGTTCCACACGCCGCGTTGCTGGTCGTTCTGCGCCCACACCCCGGCAACGATGCCGCTCGGCGGCTGGACATTCAGCGCGTCGGTCATCGCCTGCGCGATTCGGGCGTACAGCGGCAGCGCGGCCCGCAACAGATCGTCGAGCGTGAGCTGCCATTGCGCCGGCGTCTGCGGCGGGGCGAGTATGGGATAGGCGCTGCCGTCGGCCGAATATGTCGCGCTGTTGCCGGTAGTCCCGGCCGAGGGCGGAAACGCCGTCGCGATCGCCGCCTGCACCGTCGCCAGTTGGGGGTCCCTATACAGCTCCACCGCATTGGCCGTCAGCAGGCCGTTGATCGCATCATTGCCGCCGTCCGCCGCGCGCAACTGCGTATAGCTTGTGTCGGCCGGCGCGACGATCGACGCATGGACCGCGGGCGCATAGGCCGCGCCATAGCGGACGCTGGCCAGCGCCGGGGCGATCGCGGTCCAGAAGTCATCCTGCGCGGCGGTCAGCGAAGCGAAGCTATCGGCGGCAAGGCAGCCCGGCAGGTCGAGGATCGCCACACGGTCCTGCAGGCTGTCCGCCTGCGTCAGCATCGCACAGGCGACGGTGCCATAACCGGCAAGGTCGAGCTGGCACGCCTCGGGCACCGCCAGCATCGCCGGACCGACCGCATGGCCGGCCGCGTTGATCCCGCCGATCAGGTCGGCGGCGCGGATGGCGCCGGGCGGCGACGTACCGATATTTCCCGCGTTGGTCGGATGGTCGTCGGCGCCATAGCTGCCGACCGACACGATAAAACAATCGCCGCCGCCATTGGCGAAGAACAGGCGCATCTGCCAATAAAGGTTGAAGGCGTCGGGGCCCGCCCCGCCCGCGACCGGCGCCAGGGTGAAGCCGTCCGCGGCGGCCGCGTCCGCCGCAACCACGAAGCGTTGCACCGCCGGGCCGCCGAAATAACTGACAAATTCGGCCATCGACGCGATCGCGACCGGCGTGTTGTACAGCGACGCCCCGGTGACCGGGTTGCCGGCAAATTGCGTATAGCCGACGAAAACGGGCACGCCAGTCGCGACGCCGACGACCGACGACCCGAAGGCATCGATTTCCGTGATATAGACTCCGGGCGTTCTATACTGGGTCGCCATCCGGTATCTCCTTTGGCTCACAATGGCAGAGCCGGCGCAGGGCGGCCAGCGGATTGGCGTGACCGCGGCGCCGGGGCCTCGCCAAACGCCCCGCCATCCGTCTATACGCGCCGCATGACCCCGCGCATCCTCCTCGCCACCGCCGACGTCCCCGGCGGCGACCCGCTGCGCCTGTTCCAGCGCGGCGACGATTATTTCATCACGCTCGGCCACAGCGAATTGATGACCAGCCGGATGAGCGGGTCCGAGGAAGCACTCGCGGAAATGAGCTGCGACCGGCTGCGCGACGACGCCGCCCCGCGCCTGCTGATCGGCGGCTACGGCATGGGCTTCACCCTGCGCGCGGCGCTGGCGCGGCTCGGCGCCGACGCCCGCATCACCGTCGCCGAGCTGGTGCCCGAGATCATCGACTGGGCGCGCGGGCCGATGGCGACGCTCACCGCGAGCTGCCTCGACGACCCGCGCGTCGACCTGGTGCTGGACGATGTCGGCGCGGTGATCGGCGGTGCGACGCGGCGCTACGACGCCATCCTGCTCGACGTCGACAACGGCCCCGACGGGCTGACCCGCACCGGCAACGACCGCATCTATTCGATGGCGGGTCTGGCGCGGGCGCGCACCGCGCTGCGCCCCGGCGGCATCCTCGCGATCTGGTCGGCGGCGCCCGACGTTCGCTTCACCCGCCAGCTCAAGGACGCGGGCTTCGCTGTCGAGGAAGCGGCGGTGCGCGCCCGCGCGAACGGCAAGGGCGGCCGCCATGTCATCTGGTTCGCCCGCACGGCCTAGGTCGGCGCCCCGCCCCCCAGCGCCTGATAGAGCGCGACATAGGCGGTGAGCCGGTCGGTGCGCAGCTGGATCAGCGCGATATCGACCGCGAACAGCGCGCGCTGCGCGTCGATCTGTTCGAGATAGGGCGAATAGCCGGCACGGTAGCGGTTGGTCGCGTGGCGCAATGTTTCGGCGACCGCCGCGCGCTGGGCGAGCAGCGCCTGTTGCTGCACCCCGATCCGGTCGATCACCGCCAGCTGGTCCTCGACCTCGCGAAAGGCGGTGAGCACGGTGCGGCGATAGGCGAAGGCGGCCTGGTCGCGCTGCGCGGTCGCCGCATCGAACTGGCCCTGCAACCGCCCGCCCGAAAAGATCGGCGCCAGGATGCTGCCGCCGATCGACCAGACCGAGATCGGATCGTCGAGCAAGGACGAAATCGCCGCCCCCGCCGACGCCGACAGGCGGATTTGCGGCAGGAACTGCGCGCGTGCGCCGCGCAAATTGGCGTCGGTCGCGGCGAGCGCATATTCGGCTTGCGCGATGTCGGGGCGGCGGCGGACGAGGTCGGAGGGCAGCACGGCGGGCACCCCCGGGGTAACGAGCGCGTCGAAATCGGCGCCGCGATCGATCGCATGCGGCGTATCGCCGACGAGCAGCGACAAGGCATTTTCCTGCCGCGCGATCGCCGCCTCGATCGCCGGAATCTGCTGCTCGGTGCCGCGATATTCGGCCTCGGCCTGGCTGAGTTCGAGCCGCGAGGTATAGCCCGCCTCGGCGCGGTCGCGCGCGATGCGCAGCGCCTCGCCACGCGACGCCAGCGTCTGCACCAGCAAGGCGCGCCGCTCGTCGAGCGCGAGAAGGACGATATAGCTGCTCGCGGTCGCGGCGCTGACCGACAGCGTCGCCGCCTCGCGCGCCGCCGCGACGGCGGCGGCATTGGCGCGCGCCGCGTCGACCGTCGCGGCGTTGCGCCCGAACAGGTCGATCTCATACGCCGCCTGGAACGCCGGCTGCGCCGAGAAGCTTTCGCTCGGCTGGCCGAAGGCATTGACGCTGCGCGCCTCGGCGCCGGGGACATTGGCCGACAGCGTCGGCAGCAGCAGCGATCGGGCGACGCGTTCCTGCGCCCGCGCCTCGGCCACCCGCGCCGCCGCGATCGCCAGATCCGTATTGTTCGCGCGCGCCTGGTCGACCAGCGCCGACAATCGCGCATCGCCGAAGCCCGCCCACCAGGCACTCTCGACCGGACCGGCGGCGGGCATCGCGGTGCGCCAGTCGGCGGGCGGTGCGACGAGGCTGGCATCGGGGCGCGGCGTGATCGCCGGGGCACAGCCGGCAAGCAGCAGCACCGCGATCGGAAGAACGCGCCGCATCACTCGGCCCCGGTACGAACGGTCGCGATCACCGACATGCCGGGTCCCAATCGCTCGGCGAGCTTCTGACCGGGTTCGATACGGATCCGCACCGCGATACGCTGCGGCACCTTGACGAAATTGCCCGATCCGGTGTCGGGCTTGACGATGCTGAACTCGCTGCCCGCCGCCGGGGCGATGTTTTCGACCACCCCTTTGAGCTCGGCGCCGCCGAGCGCGTCGATGCGCAGCGTCGCCGCTTGGCCGACGCGGATCTTCGCGGTCTGCGCTTCCTTAAAATTGGCGACGACCCAATGTTTCTGCGGTACCAGATACATCATCTGGGTCCCCGGATTGACGAGCTGGCCGACGCGCACGGTGACTTCGCTCAGCTTGCCGGCGCGCGGCGCCCGCACCACCGTCCGCATCAGGTCGATGTCGGCAAGCCCGCGTGTCGCCTTCGCATTTTCGACCCCGGCCTGCAGCCCGCCGCGCCCGACGGTGACCGAGCGCACCTGTTCGAGCGCGATCTGGCGCTGCGCCTCGGCCGCGCGGACCCCGGCTTCCGCCTGACGCAGCGCGGCGAGCGTCTGGTCGCGTTCGCGCAGCGACACCGATCCCGCATCGACCAGTTCATTGACGCGGCGCATGTCGGCCTGCGCGCGCTGCAACTGGGCGCGGGCGTTGGCGACCGCGGCGTCCTGCGCCTTGACCTGTGCCTCGGCCGAGCGCTGACTTTGCGCGCTGTTGTCGAGGCTGGCGGTCTGCGCCGCGATGCTGGCGGCCCCTTGCGCGACGCGCTGGCGATAGATGCTGTCGTCGATCCGCACCAGCACCTGCCCGGGCTGCACGGTCTGGAAATCCTGCACCAGCACCTCGGTCACATAGCCGCCGACCTGCGGCGCGATGATCGTCGTCTGGCCGCGCACATAGGCGTTGTCGGTGGTCTGGCTCGACGCGCGGAAGGGCGGCAGGCCCCAGGCATAGAGCGCCGCGAGCACCCCGGCGACGATGACGAGGCCGAACAGCACCATCTGCCGCCGCGAACGATCGGGCCGCCAGCCGCTGCCTTCGCCGCTTTCGGCGGGCGCGGCGTCGGCGGGCGGCGCGGCCGGTTCGGGTGCGGGCGTCGGCGCGGGCGCGGGCGCGGGCTTTGCCGTTTCGGCGGGAACCGGCGGCGGGCCGGCGGGCGCGGGATCGGATGTGGTCTTGTCGGTCATTGAGTCCTTGCCAACATTTTCTGGAGGGCTTCGAGTTCCTTCGCCAGCGGGTTGACCCCGCGCCGGCGATCATAGAGCCAGCGCGCGAACATGACCACGAAGGCCAGCGCCGACAGGCTGCCGATGACGAAGAAAATATCGTTGAAGGCGAGGATCGCGGCTTCGCGCGCCACCTCCTGCACCACCTGGGCCCCCGCGACCCCGCTGCGCAGCGCCGGGTCGGTCATCGTGCCGCCGAGGCCGTTCGCGAGCGCGTTGATCGCCTGCGCCACCCCGGGGTCGCTCGTCGACAGGCTGCTGCCCAGCGTCATCAGATGCTGCTTGGTGCGCAGCGTGTGGAACGCCGACAGCGCGCCGACCCCGGCGAGGCCGCCCAAGGTCTGCGACAGGTTGAAGACCGCGAGGAAGCTGATGACGTACGACGGCCCCTTGGCGAGCGCGCGCACAAAGCCCTCCATCAGCATCGGCCCCATGAAATAGACCGCGGCAAAGGCCAGCGCGGCCTGGGTCAGATACAGGTTCCCGGGCCGCGTCATCAGGCCCGAATGGGTGTCGGCGAACGCGGCGACCGCGATCACCGCGAGCGAGACGAGGATCGGCCGCCGCAGGTCGAGCGGGTTGAGCCGCGCCACCGCGAGCACGCCGCCCGCCAGCGTCGCGGCCGCGAGGATCGCATAATAAGTGACAAGCTGGTCGTTCCCCATGCCGACCGCAGAGAGCAGGCCCGAGGCGCCGAAATTCTGTTCGGACAGCAGCACGCGGACCGCGGCGCCGGTCAGCGCGAATTTCAGCAGGTCGCTGCTCCCCATCCAGCGCGTGTGGAGCATCGGGTTGGCACGGTTATGCTCGATCAGGAACGCGATACCGATCAGCAGGATCGCCGCCGCCAGCGTGCCGCCGAGCCAGGGCGTCGTCCACCACACGATGCGGCCCTGGACAAAAAAGGCGCAGAGCAGCCCCACCCCGACCGCGAGCAGCGGAAAGGTCACGAGGTCGAGCTTGCCGAACGAGCGGACGGTATCGCCCTGCGGCAATTGCAGGACATTGACCAACCCGACCGCGACCAGCGACATCGCGAATTGCAGCACGAACAGATTATAGACATTGCCGTCGGCGAGCAGCAGCGGCGAAATCGCGCGCGCCAGCGGCAGGCCGACCTGCGAAATGCCGATCGCTAGCAGCAGCCCGCCGATCCGCGCCTTCGCCGGCATCCCCTGCATCAGATAGAAGGCCGCGAGCGTCGACAGCCCGCTCGCCGCGATCCCCGATATGCCGCGCGACACCAGTTCGAGCCGGTATCCCGCATCGAACAATTGCAGGAAATTGGCGAGCAACAGCGCCCACATCGTCGCGCGCACGAAGCGCTGGATGCCGAATTCCTGCCGCACCTTGAACAGCAATATGCTCATGCAGGCGTTGGTCATGCTGTAGACGGCGGTGACCCACCCCGACTCGACGGGGGTGAGGTCGAGATGGCCCTGCAACGCGGTCAGGTTGGCGAGCAGCAGCCCGTTCTGGAATCCGCCGACGATCGCGAGATAAAAACCGATAAACAGGTAGAAAAGCTTGCGCCGCCCCGGATGGTCGGGGTTTGCCGGCGACCCCGGCATGATCGGGCGTTCGTGCGGCTTGTAGACATAACCGCCGGATACGGCCCCCTCAGCCATGGCGAGTAAAGGGCGCGGTTCCCGCGCGCATGGTCCGGCCGTTTCCGATCATCGGCCTCCTATAGCAGCGCAGGCCGGATGCGACACACCTTATCGTCGCGCCGGGCGCTGCGCCGCGCCTCCTAACCCGCCGCCACCCCCGCCGGCTGCATCGGTGCGAGTTCGGAGAGCATGGTACCGACGCGGTTCCGGCCTCGCGCCTTCGCGCGGTAAAGCGCGGCATCGGCGCGACGCGAGAGGGTGAGCAGACCGTCGCCGGCCGCCAACTGCGCGACGCCGAACGACGCGGTGACGGCACGCGTGATGCCAAGATGGGCGAATGATGTCGCGGCAAAGGCGGTGCGGACCGCTTCGGCAAGGCCCCGCGCCTCGGCGAGCGTCGCGCCGGTGACGAACACCGCGAACTCCTCGCCCCCCAGGCGGCTCACGATCGCGCCGGGCGGCATATGGTCGCGCAACAATCGGGCAAAGGCGGCGATCACGTCATCGCCCGCGGCATGGCCGAAACTGTCGTTGATCGCCTTGAAATGGTCGAGGTCGGCGGCGATCAGCACCGCGGGCTCGCCAAGCCGAAGTGCGCGGGCCAGCGCGTCTTCGGCCCGCGCATCGAACCCGCGGCGGTTGAGCAGGCCCGACAGCACGTCGGTTTCCGACCGCGCGACCATCTCCGCCGCCGTGTCGCGCATGATGACGAGCAGCAACACGAGCGCGATCGCGACGAGCAGCACGACGCTCGCGCTCTGCGAGATGGCGGCATAGGCCGTGTCCATATAGCCCTGCGGCGAGCGCGCGGTGCCGACGATCGCGGCGATCAGCGGCTTGGCGAGATAGAGCAGCGCCACGCCCAGTTGCAGCGCGAGGAACAGCATGTCGAGCGGCTGGCGGCGCTGCGATCGCCAGACGAGCACGGCGAACAGCAGCTGCATCGCGATATAGGGCGCCTGATAGAGGATCGACCGCAGCGGCGAGCCATAGACGAGGCTGAACACCACCGGCACCGCGAGGATCGTCAGGCTCCAGATCGCCGCCATCGCGATCCACGGCGGCGCGACACCATAGTGCCGCGCCACGCCGATCATGCAGAAGCTTTGCGAGAGCAGGAAAACCAGGAAGATGCTCACGCCGACCGGGGTCGGGTCGACCTGTGTCGTCTGCAGATATTCGAGCGCGAGATAGGCGATTCCCATCGCATAGCCGAGCGCGATCCACCGCACGCCGCACGCGTCGCGATTCATCGCCGCGACCACCGCAAAGGCGATCGCGAAGATGCCGATGAGCGACATGTTGGTGGAAAGAATGAAGGCGGCTGTCATGGACCCGAACTGCAATGATGTCGCCAACGATAGGATAGCAGCGACGAATCTTTCGTTAATGGCGCCCCCTGCGACGCGATGATGCGGCGGGCCAGATTGTTACGGTATCATCCGCAACGATATTGCAGCGCGGGGGGTGCCAAAGCGCGTCCTCGCTCGCTATACCCCTTCGCATGACCAGCCTCACCACCAGCGAAAGCGCGACGATCGAACGCGCCGCCGATGCGCCGATGCTCGGACAGGTCGAGCGCTGGGCGGCGGTGAACAGCGGCACCGGCAACCTTGCCGGGCTCAAGACCGTCGCCGCCATGCTCGCCGATGCTTTTGCGGTACTGCCCGGCGACATCCGGCTGGTCGCGCCCGATCCGGTCGAAAGCGTCGATGCGGCGGGGAATATCCGGACGACGCAGCGCGGCGACCACCTGCACCTGCGGGTGCGGCCCGCGGCGCCGGTGCAGTTGCTGCTCACCGGCCATATGGACACGGTGTTCGCCGCCGATCATCCGTTCCAGACATTGCAATGGCGCGAGCCCGGCGTGCTCAACGGCCCCGGCACCGCCGACATGAAGGCGGGCATCTCGGTGATCCTTGCCGCGCTGACCGCGCTTGAAGCCTCGCCGCTTGCCGCGCGCGTCGGCTACGACGTGATGATCAACAGCGACGAGGAAACGGGCAGCCACGCCTCCGCCGCGCTGATCGCCGAACTGGCGAAGGGCAAGACCGCCGCCCTCACCTATGAACCCGCGCTGCCCGACGGCACGCTGGCGGGCGCGCGGCCGGGCAGCGGCAACTTCAGCATCACCGTGCACGGCCTGTCGGCGCATGCCGGGCGGAACCCCGACGACGGGCGCAACGCGCTGATCGCGGCGGCCGATCTGGCCTTGCGCCTGAACGCGCTCAAATCCTTGGAATTGAAAGTCAATCCGGCGAAAATCGACGGCGGCGGGCCGAACAATGTCGTCCCCGACCAGGCGATCCTGCGCGTCAACATGCGCCCCTCGACCCCTGAGGCGATGGTCGCCGCCGAGGTCGCGCTGCGCGATGCGATCGCCGCGGTATCGCGCGACCACGACGTCCACTGCCACCTCCACGGCGGCTTCAACCGCCCGCCCAAGCCGCTAGACGCCGCGGCGACGCGCCTGTTCGAACTGGTGCGCGACTGCGGCGCGGCGCTCGGGCTGCCGCCGATCAGCTGGAATGCGACCGGCGGGGTGTGCGACGGCAACAATATCGCGGCGTGCGGCGTGCCCGTCGTCGACACCATGGGACCGCGCGGCGGCGCGATCCACAGTTCGGACGAATTTCTGATCGTCGACAGCCTGGCCGAACGGGCGCAATTGTCGGCGCTGACCATGATGAAAATAGCGGAACGGGGGACGGTGTGAATTATGTGATCCGGGCGGCCAAGCCGGGCGATTTGCAGAGCATTTACGAGATGGCGAAACTGACCGGCGGCGGCTTCACCAACCTGCCCCCCGACCGGCAGGCGCTACGCACCAAGCTCGAGCGCGCCGAGGCGAGTTTCGCGTGCGAGAAGGAATATCCGTCGGACGAGCTGTATCTGCTCGTGCTAGAGGACCTCGACAGCGGCGAGGTGCGCGGCACCTGCCAGATTTTCGGACAGGTCGGCCAGCGCTGGCCCTTCTACTCCTATCGCATCGGCACCGACAGCAAGCATAGCGAGCAGCTCGGCCGCACCTTTCACGCGCAGGTGCTGATGCTCAGCAACGACCTTAACGGCGCGAGCGAGGTCGGCGGACTGTTCCTCCACCCCGCGGCGCGCGCCGGCGGGCTCGGGCTGCTGCTCGCACGCTCGCGCTATCTGTTCATCGCGCGGCACCGCGCGCGCTTTGGCGACCGCATCCTCGCCGAGTTGCGCGGGGTGATCGACGAGGCGGGCGGATCGCCCTTCTGGGACGGGGTCGCGGGCAAATTCTTCGGGATGAGTTTTCAGGAAGCCGACCAGTTCAACGCGGTCCATGGCAACCAGTTCATCGCCGACCTGATGCCCAAGCATCCGGTCTATATCGCGATGCTGAACGACCATGCGCGCAGCGTCATCGGGGTGCCGCACCCCAGCGGCCGCGCGGCGATGCGGATGCTGGAAAATGAGAATTTCGCCTATGAAAATTACGTCGACATCTTCGACGGCGGCCCGACGATGACCGCGCGCACCGACCAGGTCGCGAGCATCAAGGACGCGCGGCACGGCACGGTGACCGCGGTTGCCGAAGGCGGCGCCGATGCGCTGGTCGCGACCGGGCGGCTCGCCGATTTCCGCTGCTGTTTCGGCAAAGTCGGCGATGGCGACACGCTCGACGGCGCGGCCGCGAAGCTGTTGGGTGTGGGCGAGGGCGACGACATCAGCTGGATCGGGCGTTGATGCTCACCGAAATCAATTTCGACGGGATCATCGGCCCGACGCATAATTATGCGGGGCTGAGCCGCGGCAATATCGCGTCGGCGTCGAACGCCGGCGACGTGTCGCAGCCGCGCGCCGCGGCACTGCAGGGCATCGACAAGATGCGCCACAATCTGGCGCTCGGCTTGCCGCAAGGCTTCTTCACCCCGCTCGACCGGCCCGATGCGCCATGGCTGGAGGTGCTGGGAACGACGCTCGAGGGTGCCGAGCCGCATCTGCGCGCGCAGGCCTGGTCGGCGTCGGCGATGTGGGCGGCGAACGCCGCGACGGTCTCTCCCGCCCCCGACAGCGGCGATGGCAAATGCCATCTGACCGTCGCCAACCTCGTCACCATGCCGCACCGCAGCCACGAGTGGCAGGGCACGCTGAAGCAGCTCAGGGTGGCTTTCGCCGACCCCGCCTTCGCGGTGCACGGGCCCGTCCCCGCCCCATTCGGCGACGAGGGCGCGGCAAACCATATGCGGCTGTGCGACGGCCACGGCTCCGCCGGGGTCGAGATCTTCGTCTATGGCGTCGGTGGCGGGCGCTATCCGGCGCGCCAGCATCTCGACGCGTCGAAGGCGATCGCGCGGCATCACCGGCTCGATCCCGCGCGCACGCTGTTCATCCGCCAGTCGGACAGCGCGATCCAGGGCGGCGCCTTCCACAACGACGTCGTCGCGGTGGCGAACGAGCGCGTGCTGTTCACCCACGAAACCGCCTTCCACGACCGCGAGGCGGCGCATGCCGAAATCCGCGCCGCCTTCCCCGCGGTCGAGATCGTCGAGGTGCCCGCCGATGCGGTGAGCCTGCCCGACGCGATCAAATCCTATCTGTTCAACGCCCAGCTCGTCTCGCTGCCCGACGGCGGCGGCATGGGGCTCGTCCTGCCGACCGAGGCGCAGGACACCGCATCGGTGTGGAGCTGGCTCGAAGCGCATGTCGCGGGCAACGGCCCGATCCGCAAACTGCTGCCGGTCAACGTCCGCCAGTCGATGGCCAATGGCGGTGGCCCCGCGTGCCTGCGGCTGCGCGTCGTCGCCGATCCGGCGAGGGTCGATCCGCGCTTCATGGCCGATGCCGGCAAACTCGACCGGATTTCCGAGATTGTGGCCCGGCATTGGCCGGAGGCGATTGCAGCGGCCGATCTCGCTTCGGCGGGTCTGACCGCCGACGTACGGCGCGCGCGCGCGGCGTTGCTGGAGGCGCTGGAGCTGAGCGAGCTGGCCTGAGCTGGCCGGACGGCCGGACAACCCGACCGGCACCTGACCCTCGCGGCGCCGTGACGGCATAGGACTCCCGCTTATGCCGGTCCCTTTGAGCGTCTGCTTATGGGCATGATCCGGTCGCGGCCCTAGCCTTTGAGCGACGGGTCTGCCGTCGTCGAATTGCGCCGCGCGATGCTCCACTTTTCCTGTGCGTCGCTGACGCAAACGCGCTCCGGGACGGCAGCGATTCGACCCTTTTGGTCGCCGGTCGGGAGAGATGCCGTGCGTAGATCGCTGATCGTTCTTGGTGGCGCCACGGCGCTGGCGTTTGCCCCCTCCGCTCACGCGAGCGACAAGGGATGGAATGATGCCGGATCGCTCGCGCGCGACGCGCTCGTCGTCGCGGCCTTCGGCGTGCCGGCGGCGCAGAGCGACTGGGACGGCGTCTTGCAGGCCGGGGGAAGCGTCGGCGTGGCCGGGGGCCTGTCCTATGGGCTGAAGGAGGCTTTTCCCGAACGCCGCCCCGACGGCAGCGACAACAAGAGCTTCCCGTCCGGGCATACCTCGATTTCCTTCGCCGCTGCGGCGACGCTGCAGAATCGCTACGGCTGGAAGGTCGGCGTTCCCGCGCAGCTGGTCGCGGCCTTCGTCGGATTGAGCCGCGTCGAGGCGGAGAAGCATCATGTGCACGACGTACTCGTCGGCGCCGCCATCGGCGAAGCCGCGGGTTTCCTGATCACCCGCAAGGCGAACGACCGCGTCCAGATATTGCCCTGGGGCGGCACCAAAAGCGGCGGTATCGCGATGACGATGCGCTTCTGAAGACCCGCGCCGTCGCGACGCGCTTGCATTCCACCGTCAAAGTCCGACTATGGCGACAATTCGCCGGGGGGCTTTTCGATGCAAGACGATCTGATCGACCGCATCTACGAATGTTCGGTGGTGCCCGAGGCTTGGCCTGCGGTGCTCGACGATGTCGCTGCGCTGGCGGGATCCACCGGCGGTTTGCTGTTTTCGGCGCGCAAGGCACTGAACTGGACGGCGTCGGACAGCGTCGCCGAGGCGTTCGATGCCTATGTCCACGACGGCTGGTTCGGCAAATGCAGCCGCCGCGTCTGCCTGATGAGCCAGGAGGCGCCCTCCTTCTTCGTCGAATATGATTTCTGGAGCGAAGAGGAGCTGAGCGCCGATCCGGTATATCGCGACTTTTTTCGCCCGCGCGGGCTCGGCTGGTCGGCGGGGACCGGGCTGCAGCTGCCGACCGGCGACAATATCGTGTTCAGCGTCGAGCGCGCGTTCGACGGCGGACCGATCGAGCCCGAGAATGTCGCGCGGCTCAATGGGCTCCGCCCGCATATCGCGCGCAGCGCGCTGGTCAGCGCGCGCTTGCAGCTGAAGCGCGCCGAGGGGGCGACCGAGGCGCTGGCGGCGCTGCGCCTGCCCGCGCTGCTGCTCCACGCGAACGGCGACGTCGCCGAGGCGAGCCCGCTGGTCGACGAGCTCGGCGGCCATCTCGTCTGGGGCGCGATGGGGCGGTTGCGGCTGGCCGACAAACAGGCCGACACGATGCTGGCCGAGGCGCTCGCGGCGCTGGGCAGCGATGCCGGCGACCGGGTGCGATCCTTTCCGATCCGCGATTTCGCGGGCGATCCCGAACTGGTCGCGCATGTCGTCCCGGTACGGCGCAGCGCGCACGACGTGTTCGGCGATTCCTATGCGTTGTTGCTGCTGATCCCGGTCGCATCGGAGCGCGCGCCGTCGGCGACGCTGATGAAGTCGCTGTTCGACCTGACCCCGTCGGAGGCCCGCGTCGCGAGGGGCATCGCGGGCGGCGAGACCCCCGAGGCGATCGCCGCCGACGGCGACGTCGCGATCAGCACCGTGCGCACCCAGCTGCGCCGGGTCCTCGAAAAGACCGGCTGCGCGCGGCAGGCCGATCTGGCGTCGCTGCTGGCGCGGATCGGCGCGACGACACCCGGCTGAATATTTCGCTCCATCCTCCATATGGAGGATGCGGGACGGGTCCGGGGTAGCGATAAGGTGCGCAACTGCCGGCCCTTCTGCGACCCTGGGTTGTCAGTCAGCGGCACCCTTGCAGCGATGCGGGGGTGCCGCTTTGCGTTTCGGCGATGGGTTTTGGGACAATCTTTCCCCGCCCTTCCCTCGCTTGTCGGATTAACTTACAGTTTACCATAAGTCCGTCGCGCCGAATCCCCGATTTGCGCCACTGGCACGGCTCTTGCTGGATAAATGGTGATGCTGAAAAAAATCGGACGCCTGTTCGTCATCAAAACCAAGCTCGAGGCTTGCCTCATCATCTACGCGCTCGGGGTCGGGGCGATGGCGCGCGGGATGATCTATCTCCACGAATATCCGGGGTTCGGCGGCAAATTGCTGCTCGTCGCGTGCAGCGGGTCGGTGTTCCTCGCCGGCGCCAAGATTTTCGATTGCCTGCGCTACGAGCGCGCCGAGAAGGCGGCCGCCCCCGTCCCCCAGCCGGGCTGAGGCGCCCGCGGACTTTCGCGCGTCACCAAAAGCTGCCAAGGCTGGGGCCATGAGCAGGATCAGCGGCGCCCCCACCCTCAGCATGGAACATGTGTACGGCCTGACGCTGCGCGTCGCGCGCTGGCGCGTCGGCGCGGGCGAGACGCCCTTGCTGTTCCTCAACGGGATCGGCGCCGATATCGCCGCGGCGGCACCGCTGCTGGCGCAGCTTCACGACCGCGAGGTCTGGACGCTCGACATGCCGGGCGTCGGCGGGTCGCCCGATGCGCTGCTGCCTTATGGCGCCCCGACGATGGCCGCGATCCTGATCGAGATCGCCGATCGCTTCGGCCACAAGACGATCGACATCGCCGGCTTCAGCTGGGGTGGTGCAATGGCGCAGCAGGTCGCGGTGCAATTCCCCGGTCGCATCCGGCGGATGGTGCTGATGGCGACGACCCCGGCCGTGTCGGCGCCGGGCATCGGCTGGGCGGCGCTGCTCGACGACGACATGCTCGCGAGCGGGCTCAAGCTGCCGACCGCGACCCCGCTCGGCCTGGCCTATCAGAGCATGGCGATGGCGGGCTGGACGAGCGCGGCGATGCTGCCGACGCTGAAGAGCATCCCGACATTGGTGCTGATGGGCGAGCAGGACGGGGTCGTACCCGCGTGCCACGGCCAGTTGATCGCCGAACTGATCGACGGCGCGCTGCTCGAAGTGGTGCAGGGGTCGCACATGTTCCCCTTTACCCATGCGGCGAAGATCGCCGGACGGATCAGCGACTTTCTGGACGCGCCGGCGGGGCAACAAGCCGCCGCTTGAGGAAATCGGCGATCGCCGCGGCGGTCTCGTCGGGCGCTTCCTCCATCGGCAGGTGGCCGATGCCGTCGAGCAGCACGACCTCCGACCCCGGCAGGCGTTCGTGGAAACTCTGCGCCGCACTCGGATTGATCAGCCGGTCCTCCTTGCCGAACAGGATCAGCGTCAGCGCCTTGATGTCGCCGATACGGTCGGCCATCGCAGGCTCGCGGTCGAGGGTCGCGCGCAGCGAGGTCGCCTCGCGGTTGCCGGGGAAACGCAGCAACTCCCAATAGCGGTCGATCATCGCATCGTCGACGATGGCCTGCTTCGACACCGACCCGCGCAGCGATTCCTCGACCAGCGAACGCGGGGTGATCTGCGTCGCGAGCCAGCGTCCCGAACGATATTGCAGGATGCGGAAACCGATGTTCGACGGCGGGCGCTTCTCCCCCGCGCGCAGCGGCATACCGGCGGCGTCGAGCAGCAGCAGCGCGTCGACATGCTCGGGATGACCCAGCGCATAGCGCCACGCCACCCAACCGCCCATCGAATTGCCGCCGAGGGTGAAACGGTCGAGTTCGAGCTTGGCCGCGACGACGTCGACCGCCGCCATCATGCCGCTCGCACCATAATCCTTGTCGGGGGTGCTGCCGGTCAGGCCGTGGCCGGGCAGGTCGAGGGTGACGATGCGGTAATCGGCGCCGAGGCGCTTCACCAGCGGCTCCCACGTCTGGAGACTGCTGTTGGACCCGTGCAGCAGGACGATGACCGGACCGTCGCGCTTTCCCTGATCGCGGTAATGGATGGTCTGCCCCGCCGGACCGGCGGCGAAGGTCGCGCTGGGACCACCATATTTGGCGATCATCTCGGCGCGGTCGGTGTCGGGGGTGCGCAGCGCGAGGAAGGCGATGACGATCGCGAGCAGCAGCCCGAGCGGAATCAGCACCCGCTTGCGCCGCATCATGTGCCGCCGCGGCGGCGGTGCTTCATAGTCGTCGTCGTCGATCATCGCGGTCCCCCACCCTGACCCACAACGACCCTAGACCCTGTTTCAGGCATATGGAAGCGCGTGACGGAGCCGATTTTGACGCGAGGCGAGGCGCGAGGAGGGAGCGATGGTTTTCCATCGTGACCGAGGAGCAACGACGTCCTCGCGTAAAAATCGGCCCGCCGCCGGAGGCGGTCGTCCAGCGAGCCGCGCTGGGCGCGTCGCGTCGCTGGCACGGGCCCACCGGCCCGCCCTGCGCAACGCTCCTCCCCAGCACAGCTCGCTGGACGATCACGTCGCTCCCATATGCCTGAAACAGGGTCTGGCGCACCGGGGGCCGCCGTCAATGCGCCAGGCGGGCGCATCGATCGGCGGCCGATTGGATCAGTTGACGCGGGTTACCGCGCCCTTGTGCGCACCGACGCTCTTGTTGCGCGGGCGGAAGCGGCGCTTGCGCTGGCCTTCGGCGCCCTCGCCCGCCGCACCGTCGCGGCGCGGACCACGATCGCCGCCGGGCTTGGCGCCGCCACGACCGCGCATCGCATCCTGGCGCTGGCGACCCGGATCACGGCCCTGGCTGCCGGTGTCGCGCGGACCCGCAACGGGCTTGGGCAGGTTGCGGACCAGCTCGTTGAAATTCTCGGGCAGCGGCATCGGCTCGGACTTGCTCCGCGTGACGCGCTCGATATCGCGCATATACGGACGCTCATCGGGGGCGATGAAGCTGATCGCCTTGCCCTCGGCGCCGGCGCGCGCGGTGCGGCCGATGCGGTGAACATATTGTTCGGGCACGTTCGGGATTTCGAAGTTGATCACATGGCTGACGCCCGACACGTCGATGCCGCGCGCGGCAATATCGGTCGCGACGAGCAGCTTGATGTCACCCGAACGGAACGCCTGCAGCGCGTGGGTGCGCTGCGACTGGCTCTTGTTGCCATGGATCGCCATCGCCTTGATGCCGGCGCCCGCCAGATGACGCACGACGCGGTCGGCGCCATGCTTGGTGCGGGTGAAGATCAACGCGCGGTCGATATCCTCGCTGGCGACGACCGCGTGGAGCAGCGCCTGCTTTTCCTTCTGTTCGACGAAGGTCGCATATTGGCTGATCTTTTCGACCGTTGTCGCCGCCGGGGTCACCGACACCGTCACCGGATCCTCGAGGAACTGTTCGGCGAGGTGCGCGATTTCCTTGGGCATCGTCGCCGAGAAGAACAGATTCTGGCGGCGCGAGGGCAGCAGCTTTGCCACGCGGCGCAGCGAATGGATGAAGCCCATGTCCATCATCTGGTCGGCTTCGTCGAGCACGAAGATTTCGACATCGTCGAGGCGCAGCGCGCGCTGGTCGATCAGGTCGAGCAGGCGGCCCGGGGTGGCGACGAGGATGTCGACGCCGCCCGACAGGTCGCGGATCTGCTTGTTGATCGGCACGCCGCCGAACACGGTCGAGACGGTCAGCTTGGTGAAGCGGCCATAGTCGCGGCAGCTCTGCGCGATCTGCGCCGCGAGTTCGCGCGTCGGCGCGAGCACGAGCATCCGGCAGCCGCGCGGGGTCGGGCGGTGCGGATAGGTCAAAAGGTGATGGATTGAGGGCAGCGAGAAACCGGCGGTCTTGCCGGTGCCGGTCTGCGCGATGCCGCACAGATCGCGGCCCTTCATCAGCGGCGGGATCGCCTGCACCTGGATCGGGGTGGGAACGGTATAATCCTTGGCGGCAAGCGCACGGTTGATGTCGGCGTGCAGGCCAAAGTCGTTGAAAGTCGTCATAAAATACTCACTATGGGCGACGCGCAGGCGCATCCGTTCGCATCGAACGGACGGCGCACGGGCCGCGGGTTCGAAACGACCCGCGTGAAAGGGTGCCTCTGGGGACAAAGCGCTGGTCCGGCTCGTCCCGCGCCTGAAAACGGGCGGGAAAATCACGCTGCCGGGTGTTGCGGCGGGATATCCCGCCATGCTGCGCTGCACAACATATGGCATGGGTTGCGCGCTTTTGCAAGATAATTACGTTTCCGTTGTGCAGTGTTCGGCGTCGGCGAGAAAAGAGATTCGCGCAGAGGCGCAGAGAACGCAGAGATTTTGTTCGCGCGGAGACGCGGAGGGACGGAGAGACGAAGAGGGAAAATTGGCGGCTTTGCCGCCTTTTGCTCTTCTTCCTCTGCGATCTCTGCGCCTCTGCGCCTCTGCGCCTCTGCGCGAATATTCTTCTTCGCGCCTCCGCGTGAACCCTATTCCTGCCCTTGTTCTAAACCGCCCCCTTTGGCAGGTTCACCGTCAAAGCTTTGGGGGAAACCGGTTGGCCGAAAAAATCATCGTCATCGACGAGGGCACGACCTCGACCCGCACGATGCTGTTCGCCGCCGACGGCACCCCGCTGGGCAGCGCGCAGCGCGAGTTCCGGCAGCATTATCCCGGGCCCGGCCTCGTCGAGCATGACGCCGCCGAAATCTGGGAAGCGACGCTCGCCTGTACGCGGGCGATGATCAAGAAAGCGGGCGGCGCCGACCGCATCGCCGCGATCGGCATCACCAACCAGCGCGAAACCATCGTTTTCTGGGACCGCACGACCGGCGAACCGCTGGCGCCCGCGATCGTGTGGCAGGACCGGCGCACCGCGGCGGACTGCGCGGCGTTGAAAGACGCGGGGCATGAAGCGGCGGTACAGGCCAAAACCGGATTGCTGCTCGATCCCTATTTTTCGGGGAGCAAGATCGGCTGGGCGCTGAAAAACTGGCCGCAATTGAAGGAAGCCGGCGACCGGCTCGCGGTCGGGACGATCGAATCCTATCTGGTCTTTCGGCTGACCGGCGGGGTGCATGTCAGCGATGCGAGCAACGCGTCGCGCACGCTGTTGATGGACATCAACGGCGGCGGCGGCTGGGACGCGGACTTGTGCGACCTGCTCGGCGTGCCGATGAACCTGCTCCCCGAGATCACCGGATGCACGGCCAGCGTCGGCACCACCGATCCGGCGTTGTTCGGCGGCGCGATTCCGATCTGCGGCATGGCGGGCGACCAGCAGGCGGCGACGATCGGCCAGGCATGCCTGTCGCCGGGGCAGACCAAGGCGACCTTCGGCACCGGCGCCTTCATCCTGTCGGCGAGCGGGACGACGCGCCCGCAATCGAACAACCGCCTGCTCGCAACGGTGCTGGTGCAGGAAGGCGATAACCGCAGCTATGCGCTCGAAGGCTCGGTGTTCGTCGCGGGCAGCCTGATCAAATGGCTGCGCGACGGACTCGGCCTGCTCGCGAACGCGGGGGAGAGCGAGGGGCTGGCGCGATCGGTGACCGACAACGGCGGGGTCTATCTGGTCCCTGCCCTCACCGGGCTTGGCGCGCCGCACTGGCGCCCCGACGCGCTCGCCGCGATATCGGGGCTGAACTTTGCAAGCACCAAGGCGCATGTCGCGCGCGCCGCGCTCGAAGCGCAGGCCTATCAGGCGCATGATTTGAAATCGGCCTTCGCCGCCGACGGAGTCGACTGGGCAGACCTGCGCATCGACGGCGGCATGGCGGCGAACGACTGGATGGCGCAGGACCTGGCCGACATGCTCGACCTGACCGTCGAGCGCCCCGATTTCGTCGAGAGCACCGCGCTGGGCGCGGCGATGCTCGCGGCGACCGGTGCGGGGCTTTATCCCGACCTGGCGAGCGCCGCCAAGGCAATGCGCGGCACCGCGACGCGCTTCACCCCGGCGCTCGCCGCCGACAAACGCAAAACGCGCCTTGCCGGGTGGCAAAGCGCGCTTGCAAAGATTTTATCTTAACGTCGCCCCCGCGAAGGCGGGGCCGCTGTCGATGCAGCGCAAGGTTACCAGCGGCCCCCCGCCTTCGCGGGGGCGACGCCTGATCAGCGCTTGAGGGTAAGACCGCCGAAGCGCTTGTTGAACTTGGCGACCTGGCCCGCAGCGTCGAGCATGCGGCCGCTGCCGCCGGTCCACGCCGGGTGCGCGGTGGGGTCGATTTCGAGCGTCATCGTGTCGCCCTCTTTGCCCCAGGTCGAGCGCGTCTGATATTCGGTGCCATCGGTCATCTTGACCGTGATCATGTGGTAGGCGGGATGAATGTCTTTTTTCATGTCGGGCTCCTGTGCCGCTGGTTACCGACCAGCGGCTGAGTCTGTGCGTCCGGGGACGCGAAGCGGCGTCCCCTAACGGCGAACGGGTGATTTGGCAAGGGTGGTCAGTCGGCGGGCGGATCGGCGATCATCGCGGTGAACTGGCACTCGGTCGCAAGGCTGTCGCCAAGCATCGCCCGTCCCTCGAACTTGCAGATGTTGCGCTTCGCCTGGAGGATCGTGACGTGAAGGTCGAGCAGGCAACCGGGCTCGACCGGTTTCCGGAACTTCACGCCGTCGATCCCCATGAAATAGACGAGCTTGCCGGTACCGGCGAGGCCGAGCGATTCGATCGCCAGCACGCCGCCGGCCTGCGCCAGCGCCTCGACGATGAGGACGCCGGGCATGATCGGCCGGCCGGGAAAATGCCCCTGGAAAAAGGGCTCGTTCATCGTCACCGCCTTGACCGCGTGGATCGAGGTGTCGGGCACCATCGAAACCACCCGGTCGACGAGCAGCATCGGATAACGATGCGGCAACAGCGCCAGGATCCGGCGGATATCCGCCGGTCCCTTTGCGCCGTCCGTCTTTTCCCCGTCCGCCACGATCTTAGCGGGTGGTCGGCGCAGTGCCGGCCGGGGCCGGCGCGGCGGCGCCCGGCTGGGCGGCGCGGGCGGCGTCCATCAGCTGCTGGTTGCGCTGCTGGACAAGCTGGCCCGGCTGGTAGCCGGCCGGTACCGCGGTCGAGACGGCGGGCAGGATGCGGTTGAGTTCGACCACCAGCGCATCGGTGATGTCCACGCTGTCCTCACGGCGGATGACCGCATCGGGGTTGAGCAGCAGGTCGACCTTCTTGGCGGTCATCGCGGCCTTGATCGCCTCGTTCATGCGAACGCTGATCTGGTCCTCGACATAAGCGATGGCGAGGTCGACCGGGGCGCCGATCTGGCTGAGTTCGGCCTGCGCGGCCTGGCGCTTGTCCTGCACCGCCTTGGCGGCGGCCTGCAGCGCGGCCTGGTTCGGCGTCGGCTTTTTCGACTCTTCGCTATATTTGGCGACGAGGACGTTGACTTCGGCCTGCAGCGTCTGCGCGCGCGTGTTCTGATTGTCGATCACGGCCTTGTAGGTCGTTTCGATCTGACCGCTGGCGGTGGTGAAGGCGGTCGAACGCGCGGCGGCGACGCGGACGTCGGCGACGGCGACGCCCTTGGCCTGCGCAAATGCCGGAGCGGCGATCATGGGCGAAACCGACAGCGTGGCGATCGCCAGTGCCGATGCGACAAGGATTTTCTTCATTAGAATTGGGTTCCTACGTTGAATGAGAAGCGTTTGGTGTCATCACCCTCTTCTTTGCGAAGGGCGTAAGCGAAGTCGATCCGGAAGGGACCGAAAGGAGAGTTCCAGTTGACGCCCGCGCCGATCGAAACGCGCGGCATCCAGCTGTCGCCGAAGAAGCGTTCCTCGAACGGCGCGAGGTTCGAGGTCGTGCCCGTGGGGCAGGTCGTATAGGTCGTCCCGGAGACCGGCGGCGTGGTCGGATCATTGTCATGGTCGGTCGGCGGCGCCAGCGTGCCGAAGCTAGTGCCCCCGGTCGCCGAATTGCGACAGAGGTTCTTGGCCAGGCCGTCAGCCGGATCGATGAACGTCGCCAGCGTCGTCAAGGTCGGGCGCTTCACGCCGAACACCGAACCGACGTCGAGGAAGACCGACGGCCGCAGCCCCAGTTCCTTGGCGCCCGTGCCGAGCGGAATATCGACCTCAAGCCGGCCCTGATAATAAGCGCGGCCACCCAGCGCATCGTCGATCTGTCCACGGTTGGTGGTGTCGGTGACCACCTTGGGGTTGGCCGGATCGGTATTGTCGACCGAATAGCGAATGACGCGGGGGCCGACGCCGCGGATGTCGAAACCGCGCATCTGCGGTTCGCCGAGGAAGAAGCGGTCGGTCAGGCGGACCTTGTCGCTGGTCGCGGTCGGCGCGCTGCCGAACGGATAGATATACCCGCCTTCGGCCGAGACATTGAGGATGAAGCGGCTGCCAAGGTTGAAATGCTTCGACGCGTTGGCGCGGGTGCGGACATATTTGACGCTGCCGCCGAGACCCGCGAAATCCTGGCTGATCGACAGCGACTGGCCGCGCGTCGGGCGAATGCGGTTATCGCGGTCGTCATAGGCGAGCGTGAAGCCGAGCAGCGAGGTCGTGCGCTTGCCGATCGCGTCGCACAGATAACGGCCGGCAACCAGCGGATCGCACTCGTCGCCGAAATAATAGAGGGTCTTGTCGAGCGTCACATCGTCGAAGTTGAGGCTGTAGCGGCCGAACGCCGACAGATATTCGGTCAACGGCACACCGACGGTGACCTGCGCGCCGGTCGTGACCTGCTGGAAGGTCGTGCGGCGGTCGTTGTTGATGAAGTTGAACGAGTTCAGGTCGCGGCGATAGACGCTGCCGCCGATCGAGATGTTGCGGTCGAACAGATAGGGTTCGGTGAAGCCCAGTTCGATCGACTTCGAATAGCTCGAATAATTGACCGACGCCTGCAACTGCTGGCCGAGACCGCGGAAGTTGCGCTGGCGGATCGAGGCCTGGAGCAGGAAATTCTCGATCGACGAGAAACCCGCCGACAGCGACAATTCGCCGGTCGGCTTTTCCTCGACATTGGTTTCCAGGATGATGCGGTCGGGGGCGCTGCCCTCCTTGCGCTCGATCTCGAGATTTTCCTGGAAATACCCCAGGCTGTTGATGCGGTTTTCGGTGCGCTTGACGCCGAAGCTGTTGAAGGCATCGCCCTCGTTCAGGCGGAATTCGCGGCGAACCACCTTGTCCTGGGTCAGCGTGTTGCCGTTGACGTCGATGCGCTCGACGTAGGTACGCGGGCTTTCGGCGACGTTGAAGCTGATCGCCATCGTCCGCGTTTCGGGATCGCGGCGGAAATCAGGATTGATGTCGGCAAAGGCGTAGCCGAACAGGCCCGCGGTCTCGCTCAGGCTTTCGACCGTGTCCTCGACCAGCTTGGCGTCGTACCAGTCGCCTTCCTTCATCGGCAGCAGCGTCTTCAGCGTTTCCGGGCGGAAGTCGCGCAATTCGCTTTCGACGTTCACCGGGCCGAATTTATAGCGCTCGCCCTCTTCCACCACATAGGTGATGATGAAGTCCTGCTTGTTGCTCGTCAGCTCGGCGACCGCCGAAATGACGCGGAAATCGGCATAGCCGTTCGAAAGATAGAACAGGCGCAGCTTCTGCTGATCATAAGCCAGACGATCGGGGTCATAGCTGGTATTGGACGACAAAATGGTCAGCAGGCCCGATTCCTTAGTCGCCATCTCGCTCTTGAGATCGCCGTCGCTGAATTTCTCGTTGCCGATGATGTTGATCTGGCGGACCTTCGATTTCGGTCCTTCGTTGATTTCGAACACCACATCGACGCGGTTCTGGTCGAGCGACACCATCTTGGGCTCGACGGTCGCAGCGAAGCGGCCCTGGCGCTTGTAGAGTTCGATGATCCGCGCGACGTCGGCGCGGACCTTGGACCGGGTGAAGATCTGGCGCGGCGAGAGCTTGATCTCGGGCCGGATCTTGTCTTCCTTGAGGCGCTTGTTGCCCTCGAGGATCACGCGGTTGATCACCGGGTTCTCGGCGACCTGGATCGTCAGCGCGCCATTGTCGTCGCTGATCTGGAAATCCTTGAACAATTCGGTCGAGGCCAGGTCTTTCAGCGCCTGGTCGAGCATCGCGCGGTCATAGGTCTGGCCGACGCGCAGGCGCAGGTACGACAGGATCGTCTGCGCCTCGAGCCGCTGGTTGCCGGTGACGGTGATCGAACGGACCGTCGTGGCGGCCGGAACCGCCTCGGTCGAAGGGGCGGGAACGGTGGACGCCGGGACGGTCGGCGGCGGCACCGGTTGCGCGAACGCTGGCCCCGCCAGCATCGTGCCGGCAAGGAGGAGCGTCGTCAGCTGCGTCCGCGCCGAAAATTTGTGTGAAGCCACGCTGTTCATCCCGCAAAAATAACTCAAAAGCGACGAACCCGCTTGCCCACGGGTCGGCGCGCACTCCTGCACCAGTCCGCCTATCCAATCAAGCGCGCGATCCCGTCCCACAGGCCGAATGAGGCCAAATCATTGAAAGTCACGACCAGCATGAGCGTGACGATGGCCGCGAAGCCGAATCGGAACGCCCATTCCTGTGCCGCCGCCGGTGCCGGGCGCCGCCGGATCGCTTCATACGCATAGAAAAGCAGATGTCCGCCATCGAGCATGGGCAATGGCAACAGGTTGATGAACCCCAGATTGATGGACACCAGCGCGATCAGGAAGATGAACGAGTCCGGACCGAGCGTCGCCGCCTCGCCCGACACCTTCGCGATGCCGAGCGGACCGCTCATATCCTTGATCGAGCGGTTGCCGGTAAGAAACTGGATGAGGACGTCGCCCGTCTGGCTGATGATCTGGCCGGTCTGCCGCACCGCGACGATCGGCGCTTCGCTCAGCGGGACGGTCTGAAAAACGCGCTCGCCCCGCTGCTCGATGCCAATGATCGCCATCTTCACATCGTTGCCGAACGAGTCCTTCGCCTTGTACAGCCGCGGCGTCAGACGCAGCGTGCGTTCGGTCCCCGCGCGGTCGAGCCGGACATCCATCGCCTCGCCCGGCCGGTGCGCGACCGCCATCGTGATATCCATGAAAACCTCGATCGGGCGCCCGTCGATCGACAGGATGCGGTCGCCCGTACGCATACCCGCGGCTTCGGCGGGCGACCCCGCGACGATGCCGCCGGCGATCGGCGGCGTCGTGGGCGTGCCGACGAACGCCGCGAAGCCGGCGAGGATCAGGATCGCGAACAGGAAGTTGGTGACCGGCCCGGCGAGGACGATCAATGCGCGTTTCCACACCGGCTGGGCGGGAAAGGTATGCGCGCGTTCGGCGTCGGACAGCCTCTGCCAGTCGGCGTCGGGCTGGCTGACCGCATCGCGGTCGCCCGCGAACTGGACATAGCCGCCGAGCGGCAGCCAGCCGATCTTCCATTCGGTCCCACGCTTGTCGGTCCAGCCGAGGATTTTGCGCCCGAACCCGATCGAGAAGGTATCGGACTTCACCCCGCACCAGCGACCGACGATATAATGGCCATATTCGTGGACGAAGACGAGCGGGCCGAGCACCGCGAGAAATGCAACGATATAAAGCCAATATGGCACGTTAGACATGTTCGAACTGATCCACAAAATGCTGCGCGGCGGCGCGGGATGCGGCGTCGACGCTGAATATGTCCTGAAGCGACGTCGGAGCGGCGGGCGCGGAGGCATCGAGCACGCGCCGCACCGTGTCGACGATCGCGGGGAAGGAGATCCGACCGGCGAGGAAAGCAGCGACCGCCACCTCGTTCGCGGCGTTGAGCTGCGCCGGGCGCGCGCCGCCCTCGGCGATCGCGGCGCGGCACAGCGCAGTCGCGGGGAAACGCGCCTCGTCGGGCGCCTCGAAATCAAGCCGCGCAATGGTCGCGAGGTCGAGCGGCGCGCAGGGCGTCGCCATGCGGTCGGGCCAGGCGAGCGCGCTGCTGATCGGGATCCGCATGTCGGGCGAGCCGAGCTGCGCCAGCGTCGAGCAGTCGATATATTCGACGAGGCTGTGGATCACCGACTGCGGATGAACGAGGATTTCGATGCGGTCGAGCCCGACCGGGAACAGGTGATGGGCCTCGATCAGTTCGAGGCCCTTGTTCATCATCGTCGCCGAATCGACGCTGATCTTGGCGCCCATCGACCAATTGGGATGCGCGACCGCCTGCGCCGGGGTGACACGCGCCATGTCGGCGGCGCTCATCGTGCGGAACGGCCCGCCGCTGGCGGTCAGGATGATGCGGCGCACCTGGTCGATGCGGCCGCCGGCAAGGCACTGGAAGATCGCATTATGCTCGCTGTCGACCGGCAGGATCGGCGCCCCCGACGCGCGCGCGGCGGCGGTCATCAACTCGCCCGCCGATACAAGCGCTTCCTTGTTGGCGAGAGCGACCGGGGTGCCGGCCTCGAGCGCCGCCATCGTCGGGGCAAGCCCCGCGCAGCCGACGATCGCCGCCATCACGAGATCGGTAGATTGCTTTGCCGCCGCGACCAAGGCGTCGGCTCCGGCGGCGACGTCGATTCCGGTTCCGGCGAGCGCATCGCGCAGATCGGCGTAGCGCGCCTCGTCGGCGATCACCGCGATTTCGGGGCTAAACTCCCTGGCGAGCTTCGCCAACTCAGCAACGTCGCTGTTCGCGGTCAGCACGCCGACGGTCCACGCCTCGCCGTCGCGGCGCACCAGATCGAGGGTCGATTGCCCGACCGATCCCGTCGCGCCGAACAGCGAGAGGCGACGTGTCATATCAGTGCGCCGTTCGCACGATAATATCGCCGGCAAAGGCCAGCGCGCCGAGGATCAGCGCGACCGGCAACAGCCCGTCGACACGGTCGAAGACGCCGCCATGGCCGGGAATCAGCTTACCCGAATCCTTGACCCCGGCGCGGCGCTTCATCCAGCTCTGGCCGAGGTCGCCGAGTTGCGCGATCAGGCCCATGACGAGGCCGATCCACAGCGGCACCCCGATGATGCCCGCCCGGTCGCCGAGAGTCGCACCCGCGACGAGCGCCGCGATCATGCCGCCGAACAGGCCGGACCAGGTCTTCGACGGGCTGATTTTGGGCGCGAGCCGCGCGCCGCCAAAGGCGCGCCCGGCGAAATAGGCGCCGATGTCGGTCGCCCAGACCATCGCGAAAACCCACAGCGCGGCGGTCATGCCGAGCGTGTCGCGGATAAACCATAGCCCGCCGACCGCCCCGATCGTCAGCACGGGGCCGAGGACCATCAAGCCGGTCTTGGCACCAGTGCCCAGCGTCATCGCGCGCACCAGTGCGAACCATTCGACCAGCAGCAGCGCCGCCCCGACGAGCAGCAGCAGCGCAAAGGCGATCCCGCCGAACCACAGCGCCGCGCCCGCGATGGCGACCAGGATGACCGCCGATCCCGCGCGTACCATCAGGTCCGATTTCCCTGCCGCCATGCCCTATAGTCCCCCGTAACGGCGTTCGCGCCGCGCAAAATGGTCGAGCGCCGCCTGAAGGTCGGCGGGCTTGAAGTCCGGCCACAGCCGATCGGTGAAATAGAGTTCGGCATAGGCCGCCTGCCAGAGCAGGAAGTTCGACAGCCGTACCTCGCCCGAGGTGCGGATGAGCAGGTCGAGCGGCGGCATGTCGGCGGTGTCGAGATGCGCCTCGATCGCTTCCGCGGTGATCGCACCCTCGGCGGCCGCGGCGGTCGCGGCCCGCACCAGTTCGTCCTGCGCGCCATAGTTGAGCGCGACCGCAAGCGTCGTGCGCTTGTTGCCCGCGGTGCGGTCGAGCGCATTTTCGATCAGCGTGACGACGTCGGGTGCGAGCGCCCGCCAGTCGCCGATGACCTTGAGCTTCACATCGTTGGCGGCGAATTCGTCGAGGTCGCTGATGATGAAGCGCTTCATCAGCCCCATCAGGTCGGAAACCTCGTCCTCGGGGCGCTTCCAGTTTTCCGACGAGAAGGCGTAGAGGGTCAGCGCCTCCAGCCCCATGTCGCCCGCCGCGCGCACGATCGTGCGCACCGCCTCGACTCCCGCACGGTGTCCCGCGACGCGCGGCAGCAGCCGCTTCTTCGCCCAGCGACCATTGCCGTCCATGATGATGGCGACATGGCGCGCGCCGTGGTTCTGAATCGTCACAAAAACCTCAGAACCCGTTTGTGTCGAGCGAAGTCGAGACACGTGAAGTCTGGCGCAAGCGCAGCGTGTCTCGACTTCGCTCGACACAAACGGCGGAGGGGCGCAGCCTCGAAAGCACTAGCCCAGGATTTCCTTTTCCTTGGCACTCGCGGCGGCGTCGAGTTCGGCGATCGTCGCGTCGGTCAGCTTCTGCACCTCGGCTTCGTGGCGCTTGCGCTCGTCCTCGCTGATTTCCTTCTTATTCTCGTCGGCCTTCAGATTGTCCATGCCGTCGCGGCGGACGTTGCGCACCGCGACGCGGGCCTTTTCGGCATATTGGCCGGCGAGTTTCGACAATTCCTTGCGGCGTTCCTGCGTCATCTCGGGGATCGGCAGCCGCAGCGTCTGGCCGTCGACGATCGGATTGAGGCCGAGACCCGCCGAACGGATCGCCTTGTCGACCGGGCCGACGTTCGACTTGTCCCACACCTGTACCGACAGCATGCGGGCTTCGGGCGCGCTGACCGAGGCGACCTGGTTGAGCGGCATGTGGCTGCCATAGACCTCGACCGTCACCGGATCGAGCAGCGCGGTGTGCGCACGGCCGGTGCGCAGGCCCGCAAGGTCGCTCTTCAGCGATTCGACCGCGCCGTGCATGCGGCGCTCGAGATCGGCCTTGTCATATTTCGCCATCGTAATTTCCTCTCTTATGCGTGGCCGGCCGCGTCGCTGACGACGGTCGAGACACCCTCGCCCGCCAGCACCCGCGCCAGATTGCCCGGCTCGCGGATGTTGAACACCACGATCGGGATATGATTGTCACGGCACAGCGCCACCGCGCTGGCATCCATCACCTTCAGATTGTCGGCGAGCACCCGGTCGTAACCGAGCGTGTCGTACCGCACCGCGTTCGGATCCTTCTTGGGATCGGCGTTATAGACGCCGTCGACGCTGGTGCCCTTGAGCAGCGCGTCGCACTTCATCTCGGCGGCGCGCAGCGCGGCGCCGCTGTCGGTGGTGAAATAAGGGGCGCCGACGCCGGCGGCGAAGATCACGACGCGGCCTTTTTCCATATGGCGTTCGGCGCGGCGGCGGATCACCGGCTCGCAAACCTTGTCCATCTCGATCGCCGACTGGACCCGCGTTTCGACGCCGAGTTGCTCGAGCGCATTCTGCATCGCGAGCGCATTCATCACGGTGGCGAGCATGCCCATATAGTCGGCCTGCGCACGGTCCATGCCCTTGGCGGCGCCCGCCATGCCGCGAAAAATGTTGCCGCCGCCGATGACGAGGCAGATTTCGAGCCCGCGCTCCTTCGCCGCCTTGACCTCGGCGGCCATGCCCGCGACCGTTTCGGGGTCGATGCCGAAGGGGGTCGGTCCCATCAGCGCCTCGCCCGACAGTTTGAGCAAAATGCGTTTCAGGCCGGGCAATGCCATGTCTGGGTGAACCTCTTGTCAGTTATCAATATGCGAATGGCGCGCACCCTAGTCAGAGTGCGCGCCATTGCCAAGCGGACTGCCGCGCCGCGGCGCAGCAACCCCACGTTTCTTTTAGACGCCGGCGACCGCCGCGACTTCCGCCGCGAAATCGCTTTCTTCCTTCTCGATGCCTTCGCCGAGCTGGAAGCGCGTGAAGCCCTTGAGCGTGATCGTCGCGCCGACGTCCTTGCCGGCGGCGGCGACAACTTCGGCGACCGGGGTCTTGCCGTCCATCACGAACAGCTGCGACAGCAGCGCATTTTCCTTGCGGAACTTGGCGATGCCGCCGTCGACCATCTTGGCGACGATGTCAGCGGGCTTGCCCGACTGGGCAGCCTTTTCCTCGGCGATCGCGCGTTCGCGGGCGACGAGTTCGGCGTCGAGATCGTCGCCGTTCAGCGCCAGCGGATTGGCGGCGGCGACGTGCATCGCCAGCTGCTTGCCGAGCGGTTCGAGAACGTCGGCACCGGCGGTCGATTCGAGCGCGACCAGCACGCCGATCTTGCCCATGCCGGGCGCGGCGGCGTTGTGGACATAGGCGGTGACGACGCCCGAGTTCACCGACATGATCGCCGAACGGCGCAGCGACTGGTTTTCACCGATCGTCGCGATATTCTGGGTCAGCGCCTCGGTGACGGTGCCGCCGGCCGGATAGGCCGCGGCACCGAGCGCATCGACGTCGGTCAGGTTACCGGCAAGCGCGACCTGGGTCACGTCGCGGACGAAGCCCTGGAACTGCTCGTTCTTGGCGACGAAGTCGGTCTCGCTGTTGACTTCGACCATCGCGCCGCGGGTGCCATCGGTGGCAACGCCGACCAGGCCTTCGGCGGCCACGCGGCCGGCCTTCTTGGCGGCGGCGGCAAGGCCCTTGGTGCGCAGCCAGTCGATCGATGCTTCGATGTCGCCGCCATTTTCGGCCAGCGCTTTCTTGCAATCCATCATGCCGGCGCCGGTACGGTCGCGCAGTTCCTTGACGAGGGAGGCCGTGATCTCAGCCATGGGTGATCCTTTCCTGTGGGGCAAGCCGTCGATCCGGCCTGCATGACGCCCGCGCGCATGGCGGGGCGATAAGTCAAAACGATGACCGGGACGGCGTGCGAACCCGAGAGTTCGCGCGCCGTCCCGTCATCCGAGCAAGCGCTTAGGCGTCGCTCTGGCGTTCGGTTTCGGCCGCTGCTTCGGGCGAGACCTGTTCGTCTTCGGTCACCGGAGCGGCAGCATCGGCGGCCGGGGCTTCGTCAGCGACCGGAGCCGTTTCTTCGACGAGCACGGGTTCGGCGACGGGGTTCACTGCGGCGCCAAGGTCTTCGCCGCGATCGGCGCGGGCCTGCTGCCCGCCACGGGTCGCAGCCTGGGCGATCGCATCGCAGTACAGGCGGATGGCGCGCGCGGCGTCATCGTTCGCCGGAACCGGGAAAGCGATGCCGTCGGGCGAGACGTTCGAATCGAGGATCGCGACGACGGGGATGCCAAGGACATTGGCTTCCTTGATCGCCAGCTCTTCCTTGTTCGCGTCGATCACGAACATCACGTCGGGAATGCCGCCCATGTCGCGGATGCCGCCGAGCGACATTTCCAGCTTGTCGCGTTCGCGGGTGCGGTTGAGCACTTCCTTCTTGGTCAGGCCCGAGGTGTCGCCCGAGAGCTGCTCTTCGAGCGTCTTGAGGCGCTTGATCGAGTTCGAGATCGTCTTCCAGTTGGTGAGCATGCCGCCCAGCCAGCGGTGGTTGACGAAATGCTGACCCGAGGCGCGGGCCGCATCGGCGATCGGGCCCTGCGCCTGGCGCTTGGTACCGACGAACAACACCTTGCCACCCGAAGCCGCCGACGAGGCGACGAATTCGAGAGCGCGCGCAAAGAGCGGCACGGTCTGCGACAGGTCGAGAATGTGGATGCCGTTGCGCGCGCCGAAGATATACGGCTTCATGCGCGGGTTCCAACGGTGGGTCTGGTGGCCGAAGTGGGCGCCAGCTTCGATAAGATTCTGCATCGTGACGACAGGGGCCGCCATGGTCTTTCTCCTTCCGGTTGGTCCTCTGGAAAGCAAGAACCGGGTGTCGCAAGCGACGGATCCCGGCACCGGTTTATGTGCGCTTTCCATGTGGAATGGGCGGCCCGTTAGCGGGCTTGCGCGCCGAAAGCAAGGGTCGGCGCACGCTTTTCGTCGCATCGAGCCATCGCGCCCGCCCCGCGGACGGACTCGTCCCGGCGACAAAATGACTCCATTCGTCGCAAATGCCTTGAGAACAAAACGAGAACATGGAACGAAATGTGCAGCGAGGCCGTCGTTCCGATCATGGTTTCGCACAAAGAAACCGGAAGGACAAGATGATGGTTCAGGTCGCAGCAGCTCTCCTCTTCGCCATTGCCGCCGGGCTCGGCATCACTGTGATCCTCGCGATGCTGAAGAACAACGAATCGGCCATTCTCTCCGCGCTGCTCGGCGAAGGCGCCTTTCCGATCGCGACGGGTCCGGTCACCGGTCCTACAAATGATGCGGTGCTGCTGCGCCGCCGCGCCGAACGCCGCGACGCGCCGCGACCGGTTCGTGCCGTGCTGACGGCCTACCCGGTTCTCAGCCGCGCCGCCTGACGCGGGCGTAGCTGGCGATACCGAACGGCAGCAGCGCCAGATAGACCGCGCACACCCCGAGCAATGTCAGCCAGGGTGCAGTGACCAGCGCCGCGCCGAACAGGCCCACGCCCGCCAGCGCGAACAGCCGCCACGAGCGGCGCAGGCGAAAGGACGACCAGCCGTAGGTCGGGATTGCCGAGATCATCAGCATCGCAACCCCGAGCGCCCAGGGCATGACCAGATACCATTGGCGGAACAGCTCGTTACCCGTCACCAGCCACAGATAGACCGGCACAAAGGACAGCCCGGCCCCGGCCGGCGCCGGGATACCGGTCATGAAACCCGCCGATTTGTGCGGCTGGAAATCGGCATCCATGCGCGAGTTGAAACGTGCGAGGCGCAGTGCACAGCACACCGCGAGCGCGAGCGCCGCGGTCCAGCCGAATTTCGGCGCATCGGTGAGCGACCACAGGAAGAGGATCATCGCCGGCGCGACGCCGAAGGCGATCACGTCGGACAGCGAATCGAGCTCGGCCCCGAACTTGCTCTGCGCGCGGAGCAACCGGGCGATACGGCCGTCCATGCCGTCGAGCACCCCGGCAAAGATCACCGCGCCGATCGCATATTCGAATTGCCCGCCGATCGCGAACCGCACCCCGGTCAGCCCGAAACAGAGCGCCAGCACGGTGATCGCGTTGGGCGGAAAGGCGCGCAGGCTGATGCCGCCGATGCGACGGCCGGCAGCGTCCGCGGGAATCTCCTCGCCCGCCGCCATATTATTGGCCGATGCCGTCGAGGAGGTCCGCGGTGCCGATCCGCGCGACGACGGTTTCGCCCGCCAGCGTGCGCTGGCCGAGCAGGACCTGCGGCGTCGTGCCCGCGGGCAGATAGACGTCGACGCGGCTGCCGAACCGGATCAGCCCGATCCGCTGGCCGGTCGAGACATCCTGCCCCATGCTGACGAACGGCAGGATGCGCCGCGCCACCAGCCCGGCGATCTGGGTAAAGCCGATGCGTACCCCGTCGCCGCGCTCGACGACGAAATGCTGGCGTTCATTCTCCTCGCTCGCCTTGTCGAGGTCGGCGTTGAGGAACTTTCCAGGGATATAGACGATCTTGCGCAGCGTCCCCGCGATCGGGGTGCGATTGATATGGACGTCGAAGACACTCATGAAGATCGAGACGCGCAGCATCGGCGCGTCGCCGATGCCGTCGGCGCCCGCGATCTCGGGCGGCGGCGCGACTTCGGCGATCTGGGTGACCAACCCGTCGGCGGGCGCGATCACCACATCGCTGCCGGTCGGGGTGACGCGCACCGGGTCGCGAAAGAAAGCCGCGACCCAGGCGGTGATGCCGAGCATCAGCCAGCCGGCGATTTCCCAGCCGAGCAACCAGAAACACAGGGTGACGATGGCGGCGATCAGGACGAATTTCCGTCCCTCGGGATGGATCGACGGCCAATGCCATTTGATACCGCCACCGGGGCGGTTGGAGGATATGGATGAGGACATGGCGGTCTTTCTAGGGGGCAGGTCTCGCATAGACAATGCATAAGGTCCGCTGATGGTGTCGTCGGGGCGCCAATTCACGGACCACGGGGCAGTTGAACAATCGCGCGGCTTTGCTTAAGGCCCCTGCAACTCGACTCCCCGCAGGAAAAGGCACGCATATGGGCAAGATCAAGGTAGTGAACCCGGTCGTCGAACTCGACGGCGACGAAATGACCCGGATCATCTGGCAATGGATCCGTGAGCGCCTGATCCTTCCCTATCTCGACATCGACCTGCATTATTACGACCTCAGCGTCGAAATGCGCGACGAGACCAACGACAAGATCACCGTCGATGCTGCCAATGCGATCGCCAAATATGGCGTCGGCATCAAATGCGCGACGATCACCCCCGACGAAGCGCGCGTCGAGGAATTCAAGCTGAAGAAGATGTGGAAGTCGCCGAACGGCACGATCCGCAACATCCTCGGCGGCGTCGTCTTCCGCGAACCGATCGTGATGAAGAATGTCCCGCGTCTGGTTCCCGGCTGGACCGACCCGATCGTCGTCGGCCGCCATGCGTTTGGCGACCAGTATAAGGCAACCGACTTCCGCGTCCCCGGCCCCGGCAAGCTGCGCCTGGTGTTCGAAGGCGAGGATGGCACGCTGATCGACGAGGAAGTGTTCCAGTTCCCGTCGGCGGGCGTCGCGATGGGAATGTACAACCTCGACGATTCGATCCGCGACTTTGCACGCGCCAGCCTCAACTATGGCCTCGCGCGCGGCTGGCCGGTGTACCTCTCGACCAAGAACACGATCCTCAAAGCCTATGACGGCCGTTTCAAGGACCTGTTCGAAGAGGTGTTCAACGCCGAGTTCAAGACCCAGTTCGACGCCGCCGGCATCGTCTACGAACATCGCTTGATCGACGACATGGTCGCCTCGGCACTCAAATGGTCGGGCAAGTTCGTGTGGGCGTGCAAGAATTACGACGGCGACGTCCAGTCGGACACCGTCGCGCAAGGCTTTGGCTCGCTCGGGCTGATGACCAGCGTGCTGATGACCCCCGACGGCCAGACCGTCGAATCCGAAGCGGCGCACGGCACCGTCACCCGCCATTACCGCATGCACCAGCAGGGCAAGGCGACCTCGACCAACCCGATCGCGTCGATCTTCGCCTGGACCGGCGGGCTCAAGCATCGCGGCAAGCTCGACAACACCCCCGAAGTGGTCCAGTTCGCCGAGACGCTGGAACGCGTCTGCGTCGACACCGTCGAGAGCGGCAAGATGACCAAGGATCTGGCGCTGCTGATCGGTCCCGACCAGAACTGGCTGACCACCGAAGGCTTCTTCGAAGCCGTCGTCGAGAATCTCGAAAAGAAGATGAGCGCCTAAACAAGCGAATTACTTGAGATAGACGTCTAGCCAATCGGGGCCGGCCTGCATAAGGTCGGCCCTTATGGTATCGGAAACAGAAACCTCCGCCATCGGCAATGCGCTGGTGGTCCTCGGTGCCGCGGGCATCGTCATCCCCGCGTTCGCGCGCTTTCGCCTACCCCCGGTGATCGGTTTCATCCTCGTCGGCCTGCTCGTCGGGCCGTCGGGGCTGGGGGCGCTGGCCGGCGACTATCCGTGGCTGAAACACATCACGATCGGATCGACCGAGGACATTGCGCTCTTCGCCGAGTTCGGCATCATCCTGCTGCTGTTCTCGATCGGGCTCGAGCTGTCGTTCCGCCGTTTATGGCAACTCCGCAAGCTGGTGTTCGGGATCGGCGCCGCCGAACTGCTGCTCGGCGGAGTGATCCTCGGCGGCGCGCTGTGGCTGATCGGCGGCTATTCGACCCCCGCCGCCTTCGGGCTCGGCATCGCGCTCGCGCTCTCGTCGACCGCGCTCGTGCTGCCGATCGCGGGTACAAAGTCGGCGGTCGGGCGCGCGTCCTTCTCGATGCTGTTGTTCGAGGATCTGGCGATCGTCCCGATCATCTTCATCCTCGGCGCGCTGGCGCCCAATGCCGCCGCCGACAACACCGAAGTGCTGCTGACCACCCTGTGGCAAGGCGCGGTGGTCGTCGCGGCGCTGGCGATCGGCGGCTGGTTCCTGTTGCCGCGCATCTTCGCGCAGGCGGCGCGCGCCAAGGACCCCGAACTCTTCCTCGCCGCCAGCCTGCTGGTCGTCATCGTCGCCGCGCTCGCGACCGCGACGGTCGGGCTGTCGCCGATCGTCGGCGCGCTGCTCGCCGGCCTGATGATCGCCGAGACCGAATATCATGGCGAGGTCGAGGCGATCACCGCGCCGTTCAAGGGCCTCGCGCTCGGGGTCTTCCTGATCAGCGTCGGCATGGGGCTCAACCTGATGACGATCGCCGACCAATGGCCGGCGCTGATCGCCGCGGTCGTTGGCGTCGTCGCGATCAAGGCGACCGTCACCGCCGCGCTGCTCCGCTTTTCGGGCGTCGCGCGGCGCGGCACCGCGACCGAGGTCGGCCTGCTGATGGCCAGCCCGTCCGAAACGACGCTGATCGTGCTCGCCACCGCGCTGCAGGCGCAGATCATCAGCCGCGACACCGCCGAATTCTGGCAGCTCGTCACCGCGATCGGCCTGACGATCACCCCCCTACTCGCCCGCGTCGGCCACGATATTTCGCGGCGGATCGAGATGCGAACCGGCGATGCCCAGACCGACGACACGCCGACGGGACGCACCGTCGTCGTCGGCTTCGGCCGCGTCGGGCGTACCGTCGCCGAACTGCTGCGCGAACATCAGCGCCCCTATATCGCGGTCGATGCCGATATCGACACCGTCGCGGCGGCGCGGCGCGACGGCTTCCTGGTCCGCTTCGCCGACGTCGCGCGTCCGGGCAGCCTCGACAAGCTGGGGATCGAAAGCGCCGACGCGGTCGTGCTGACGATGGACGATCCCGTCCAGCAGCTGCGCATGACGAAGCAGATGCGCCAGAAATATCCCAGGCTGCCGATCATATCGCGCGCCCGCGACGCCGATCATGCCGCCGCGCTCTATCGCGCTGGCGCGACCGATGCGGTCCCCGAAACGCTCGAAAGCTCGCTGCAACTCGCCGAAGCGGTGCTGATCGACCTCGGCGTCGCGATGGGGCCGGTGATCGCCTCGATCCACGACGTGCGCGCCAAGATGCGGCGCGACATCATGACCAAGGGCGACCTCGACCAGGAACCGCGAATCCGCAAGCTGCGCCCGCGCCCCGCCGCCCGCGCCGACGACACCGCCTAGGCCGGTTTAGCGCCCGCCCGCGGCCGCGGCAGCCGGGGCATCGAGCGCCGACGCCTCGGCCAGCGTCATGCCCGTTGGCAGGATCGCCAGCGACCATTGCTTGTCGGGTGCCAGATAGAGCCGTGCGAGCCGCTGGACATCGGCGGCGGTGACCGCGCCGATATCCTGTTCCATCGACAGCGCCGCCGCGGCGACGCGCGGGTCGGTTGTCGCGCCCTCCAGCAGGTACATCCAGAAGACGTTGCCGGTCGACGCACGTGCCACCTGCTCGCGGATCGGGCCGGCGTTGCGCGCCAGTTCGTCGGCGGTCACCGGATTGGCGGCGAGGTCGGCGGCGATATCCCCGGCGATCGTATAGAAACGGTCGATATCCTTGGGCGCCAGCAGACTGCCGACGAGCAGATAACCGCCGCTGTCGAAACCGGTCGGCCAGTGGCTGTCGACGACGGGACCATAGCTTGCCCCCTGTTCGGCGCGCAGCCGGTCGAACAGCCGGTCGTTGAAGATCGCCGCGAGCACCTCGAGCGTGCGCGTATCGCGCGGCGCGGCCAAGCCGCCGCTTGTCGGCCAGGCGGTCATCGCCGCCGCCTGCCCCTTGTCGCCGCGATGATAGGCGAGCGCGGGCGCCGCAAGATGCTTGGCAAAGGCGACCTGCTGGCCGCCGGCGGGCAGGATCGGCGGGCGCGGTGCGAGCGCGCCGAGCGTTTCGGACAGGATCTTGCGATAGTCGATCGCCGACAGGTCGCCGAAAATCTGGACCTCGATCGGCCCGCTCGCGAGCCGCGGTTCCCAGAAGGCGCGGAAAGCGGCGGGCGTCAGCGCCTCGATCGCCGCCTTGTCGGGCGGCGACCAGCGCTTGTCGTCGGCGGCGAGCCAGCCACGCAGATTGCGGTCGAGCACCGCGTTGGGCGTCGCGTCGTTAAGGTCGTATCCGGTCAGGAAACCGATGCGCAGCCGTTCGACCGGCGCCGCGTCCCAGCGCGGAGTCGCGAGCTTACCGGCGATCAGCCGCAGTTGGTCGTCGAGGTCGTCTGGCTTGGTTTCCGCCGACAGTTCGAACGCATCGTCGTCGATCGCGAAATTGAGCTGGATCTGGCGGCCGTTGGTCAGCGCGTCGATCTCATTCTGTCCCCACGGACCGATACCGCTGGCGATCAGCGCATAGTCGCCGGTCCACAGCAGGTTCGGCTCGTTCGCCGCGACGCTGCGGTTGCCGGTGCCGAACCGGACGTTGACGCGCACCTTGCCGGGTTCGACCTTGTTGTCCGAGATCAGCGCCGTGACGCCATTGCCGAGTTCGATCCGTTCGGCGCGCAGCCCGAGCAGCCGCTCGGTCTTGACGATCGGAGTCGGCGTACCGAGCGGAGGCAATTGCTTGAAATTGACGTCGGCGGCGGTCAGCCGGTCGTCGCGGATCGCCGCGGGCGCCTTCAATGCGGCGAGCAGCGCGGGCTGGCCGCCGGGGATGGCGGTCGGGGTGGTCAGGACGACACGCGTCGCGGGACCCGAGAAGATCGCCTTGCTGATGTCGAGCATCACCTTCGGAGTTGCCGAGGCGCGGATCGCGGCGAACATGTCGACCTGTCCCTGCGGGCTGGTCACCGTCTCGCCGATGTCGACGGCACGCACCATGTCGTCGGCGAGCCGAGCGCCGGGTTCGTTGCGCGCGTTCTGCAATTCCTTGACGAGGAACGCCTGAATCTCGTTCGCTTCGCGGTCGATGTCGGCCTGCGACGGCGGGTTCTGGGTCGCATCGGCGATGACGCCGCGGACATCGGCGAGCGCCGCCTTCCAGTCGCCGAGCGGCACGATCTGCGCCAGCGTCACATCGGCGCTGCGGCTGACATATTGTTGTTCGGCGGTCGCGACCAGGTAGCTGCCGCCCGCGCGCGCGCGGTTTTCGAGCCGCCGGTTGACCAGCGCGATGGCGAGGAACTCGAGGTACAGCCGCCGGGTGTTCTCGACCGTGTCGATCCGCTTGATCCATGGCCGGACCATCGCGAGGGTCAGCGCCGGGGGCTGGTTCGCCTCGACGATCTGCAGTGCCGCGGGCGCTTTGGGGTCGGGTTTGCCGAAATCGGGCTGTTTCGGCATCGGCCCGCCGGCTTTCCAGTCGCCATAATATTTGGCGATCAGCCGTGCGAATTCGGCGGGGTCGCCGTCACCGACCATCACCACCACCGCGCGGTCGGGGCGGTACCAGCGATCGTGGAAGGCCTTGACGGTGCTCGCGCGTGCCGCAGCAAGCGAGTCATAGGTGCCGATCGGCGAGCGGTCGCCGAGCAGTTGGCCGGCGAACAGATGCGCGTTGGTCGCATCGGCGATCCGCTTTTGCGGCCCGTCCGATTCGCGCAGTTCGGACTGCACGACACCGCGCTCGGCGGCGACCGCAGTGTCGGAAATCAGCGGTTCGCGGACCATGCCGGCGAGCAGTTTCATGCTTTCGTCGAGCGTCGCCGGGGTCGCGCTGGGCAGGTCGAGTTGATAGGCGGTCTGCGTCGGCGTCGTCTGGGCATTGGAATCGCTGCCGAAGCTCACCCCGAAGCGCTGCCAAATGCGCTTGGCCTCGCCGTCGGGAATATGTTCGGAACCGCGGAAGGTCAGATGTTCGAGAAGATGCGCAAACCCGCGCTCCTGCTCGGTTTCGAACATCGAGCCGACGTCCATGCGGACGCGGATCGACACCTGCCCCGGGGGCACGCCATTGTTGCGCACCGCATAGCGCACGCCGTTGGGCAGCGTGCCGAACTGCCACGCGGTGTCGCGCGGGATGTCGCTGCCTTCGTACAGCCAGCTGTCGGGCTGAACCTGCGCGGTCGGCGCGCTGCCTTGGGCCAAAGCGACGGGCGGCGCGCCAAGCAATGCCAGCGCGGCGCAGGCGGACATCAGGGAACGGGCGAAGCGGGCGGGGGCCAGCGCTGAAAGATCGGACATTGCCCCACCTTATCGCGTCCGAACCTTGCTCGCCACTGAACTGTCGCGATGCTTGCCCTCTTCGTCGCATCGGCTTAGCCCATAGCGATGACCATGGAGGCCGCCTCGCCGCTGATCGCGCTCGTCGAAATGACGAGCAGCATCGATCCCGACGCCAATCTGGGGACGATGGACCGCGCGCTGGCGGCCGCCGCCACGGCGGGCGCGGTCATGGCCTTTTTCCCCGAAATGTCGGTGCTGCTCGACCGCGACCGCGCCCGGTCGGCGGGACATGTGGCGCGCGAGGCCGACAGTCCCTGGCTGCCCGCGCTCCAGGCGATGGCGCGCCGCCACGGGCTGTGGGTTCATACCGGATCGATGCCGTTCCTGAGCGACGACGGCGGTCGCCGCGTCAATCGCAGCCATGTCATCGCCGCCGACGGCACGATCGCCGCCGCCTATGACAAGATCCACATGTTCGACGTCGCGCTGCCCTCGGGCGAAAGCTGGAGCGAATCGTCGAGCTATGCCGGCGGCGAGTCGGTGGTCGTCGTCGAGACTCCGGTGGGCATGCTGGGCCTGAGCATCTGCTACGACCTGCGCTTCCCCGAACTGTATCGCGCGCTGGTCGAGCGCGGCGCGAGCCTGATCGCGATCCCCGCCGCCTTTACCGTCTCGACCGGCGCGGCACATTGGCACGTCCTGCTCCGCGCGCGCGCGATCGAGACCGGGTGCCATGTCGTCGCGGCGGCGCAGGCCGGCACGCATGCGGACGGGCGATCGACCTATGGCCATAGCCTGGCGGTCGGGCCGTGGGGCGAATTGCTCGGCGAAAGCGTGGCGACCGGGCGGCCCGCCGCAGACTTCCAGATCGTCGTGGTGCCGATCGATCCCGCGACGACTGACAGCGCCCGCCAGTCGATCCCGCTCGCGCGTTCGCGTGCCAATCGCCGCCCCGCGCTCTAACCCCACCCAATCCGGCGCGTTTCGCTTGCCGGTTCTTCAGACGCACAAAAGGCCCCGAGTGAAACTCGGAGCCCCTTGAAGCTTAGACGACTAGGCCGAATTACGGGCTGGTCGGGGTATCGCTGTTGTTGCCGGCTGCAATCACAACGCCGCCGATGATGGCGAGCAGTGCGAGGAGGGCGATGATCCAGCTGCTGCCTTCAAGTTCGCTCTGGCCGTCGACGGCCGAAACGGCGCTGACGTCGTCAAACGACACCGACGAAATGGCGGGTGCAGCCGAAGCCGCCACCGGTGCTGCAATCATCGAAGTCGCGGCGAGGGAGATCGCTGCTTTCTTGAGGAAGTTCATCGTTTTCTCCATCCACTGGAATTTTGATCTTCTCGAATCGAGCCTGAGAATCACATCCCGAACTCGTTTCCGCCCCGCCCTTCTATGCATCGCTGCCAGATATTGCAAGGCGTTTTGCCGTACTGCAGCATTTCTTATGAATCTGCTAAATAGAGAAAAAGTTGTCCAAAAGGCCTGGCCTACCCCCGGCGCACCCGTTCGAAGGGTTCGCTGGTCACGGGATAGCCCAGATGTCCGGGGATGCAGAGGTGCGACTCCCCTTCGCGTTCCTCGATCCATGGCGTCACCAATTCGACCGGATGTGCGGCAGCATGAGCCGAAAATGCGGCGAAATCATCGGCCTGCGCCAGCTTTTCGAGATTGCGGCGAGTCGGGAAGATGATCGACACCTCACCGCGATCGGCCATCGCCAGCGTTTCGCGCGCGCCGGCCCAGAAAATATGGCTGTGTTCGGCCTCCTCGACGGTCAGTTCATGACCGTGCGCGGGCGCCTCGACCGCAAAGAAGCGGGTGTCGAAGGTGCGCGCTTCCTTGAAATTGGGGCACCAGCGCGCGAAGGGCACCAGCGCATCGAGCGCGAGTCGGTCGCCGCGTTCGTCGAGGATTTCGGAAAGCAGCCGTTCGGCGAGCAGCGCCTGCCGTACCGCGGGAACATCCGCGTCGGCCAGCGCGGGCCAGCCCACCGCGAGTCCCGTTTCCTCGAGCGTTTCGCGCAAGGCCGCAACGCGACCGGCACCATCGGTGTCGCTGTCGCCATAGCCGTGACGGCTGGCGACGAGATAGTCGTCGGGGTCGATCCGGCCGCCGGGAAACACCACCGCACCCGCCGCGAAGGCCATATTTGCGGCACGCTTGACCATCAATATCTCGTCGGGGCCACCGTCATCGGACGGCCGCATGATGACGAGGGTGGCCGCGGGAATCGCGCCGTCGGGCAGTTTGTTTGCATCGCTCATTATCACCGGCGATAATCCTCTCGATCCTTGTTGTCATCCGGCATTGCCCACGCCGGGGGCTGCGTGCAAGATGGCAATCGCCCGGCGCCTTGCGTCGGCGGCGGGAGAAGGGCCGATGGGCATCGTCGAGATACTGGGCGTCGCAGGCAGCCTCAGCCTGCTCGCGGGCTGGCGGCTCTACCTCACCATCCTTGCCACCGGCGTGGCGATGCATTTCGGCTGGCTGCCCCTGCCCGACCATCTGCAATCCTTGCAGATCTTGGCCAATCCGTGGGTCCTCGGAGTCGCGTTGGTGGGCACCATCGCCGAATTCCTCGCCGACAAGATCGCATGGGTCGATTCGATCTGGGACGGCGTCCACAGCTTCATCCGTCCGCTCGGCGGGGCGCTGCTCGCGCTGGCGCTCGTCGACAGTTCGGATCCGGCATGGCAGGTTGTCGCCTTCCTGCTCGGCGGCGGCGGCGCGCTGCTCAGTCACGGCGCCAAGGCGACGACGCGCGCGGTGGTCAACGTCAGCCCCGAACCGTTCAGCAATGTTGCGGTGTCGACCGGGGAGGATGTCGCGACCGGCGGACTGCTCGCGCTCGCCATCGCCTATCCGCCGATCGCGATCGTCATCGCGGTGCTGATGTTCGTCGCGGCGGTGATCGTGATCATCGCGCTGCGCCGCCTGCTCCGCAACATCAAGGCGACGCTGAAGCGAACGCTGGGCGATGAACCGACGGACGAATTACCGCCCGCCTGATCAGGCGGGCAGCAGCGCCTTCAGCGGTGTCTCGACATCGGCAAGCTGCTCAGCCGTCGCCTGCAGGCCTGCGGTGACCAGCATCCGACCCTGGACATAATCCTTCGTCGCGTTGACGCAGTCGAGCGCGATCACCCTGCCCTGACGCAGATAGACGACCGAGAAGCTGCGGCTGGCGATATCGCCGCGCAGCACCGTCTGGTCGTGGCCCGTCGACAGGCCCGCGGTCTGGAGCTTCAAATCATATTGGTTCGACCAGAACCAGGGGATCGCGTGATAGCGCGCCTCGTCGCCGCAGATGCCCTTGGCGACGACATTGGCCTGGTCGTTGGCATTCTGCACCGATTCCAGCCGGATGACCGCACCCTCGGCAAAGTCGTTCTCGTGCGCGGCGCAGTCGCCGATCGCGTAGATGTCGGCCAGGCTGGTCTTGCAATGATGGTCGACGAGCACGCCGTTGCCGCCCGCCGCGCCCGCCGCGATCAGCGGTTCGACCGCGGGGACGATGCCAATGCCGACAATCACGAGATCGGCGGCGACGACTTCGCCGGAGCCGAGCCGCACGCCCGTCGCGTGGGCATCGCCCTCGATCGCCGCGACCTGCACGCCGAGGCGAAGGTCGACGCCATGGTCGCGATGTTCCTTTTCATAGAAGCGCGACAGATCCTCACCGGCGACGCGCGCCAGTACCCGGTCGAGCGCTTCGAGCAGGATGACCGGCTTGCCCGCCTTGCGCAGCACCGCCGCGGCTTCGAGCCCGATGTAGCCGCCGCCGATGACGACGATCTGCTTCGCGGTTTCGGACGCCGCCTTCATCGCGTCGGCGTCGGCGCGGGTGCGTACCCCCTGCACGCCCGGCAGGTCGCCGCCGGGGATCGGCAGCATCCGGGGACTGCCGCCGGTCGCCCAGACGAGCTTGCCATAGGCGATCGTCTCGCCGCCGTCGGTGGTGACGCTGTGCGCCACCGGATCGACCGACACGACGCGCTTGTTCAGCAGCATCGTGACCTCGCGTTCGTCCCAATATTTGGCGGGACGGATCTGGATGCGTTCGAATTCCTTTTCGCCGGCGAAATATTCCTTCGACAGCGGCGGACGCTCATAGGGAAGTTCGGGCTCGTCGCCGATGATCGCGATGCTGCCTTCGAACTTCTGGGTGCGCAGCGATACCGCGACCTGCGCGCCGCCATGCCCCGCCCCCACGATCACCACGTCGAACCGCATCGCCAAATCTCTCCCGCATAGGTTTATGCGAGAATGTCCCTTGCACGCAGGGCGAGGCGAGGCAAGCGGCGGCGAGGCCAGCGCGGAATAGAAATTCTTGGGGTGGCGATGCCGCTAGGGCAAGCGGGCATAATTCTCGAACCAGGGCGCCATACGGCGGCACGCCTCCTCGATCTCGGCGGTCGACACCGCGAAGCTCAATCGCATGAAGCGCGATCCGTCGACCGGATCGAAATCGACGCCCGGCGCCGTCGCGACGGCGGTGTCGACCAGCAATTGCCGGCAGAAGGCGATGCTGTCGTCGGTCAGATGCCCGATGTCGGCATAGATATAGAAAGCACCGTCGGGCGGCGCGATCCGCCGCAGCCCCATCGCGGGCAGCCGACCCAGCAGCAGTTCGCGGTTGCGCTTATAGGTGGCGAGATGCCCTTCCAGTTCGTCCCTTTCATCGAAGGCGACCAGCCCTGCATGCTGGGCGAGGCTGGGCGGAGTCAGGAACAGATTGCCCATCCGCGCGCGCGCCGCGTCGATCTGGTCGGGCGGCACCACCAGCCAGCCGAGCCGCCAGCCGGCCATGCTGTAATATTTGGAGAAGCTGTTGACGATGAAGGCATCGGGCGCCTCCTGCAACATCGACGGCACCGGCCCGACATAGGACAGGCCATGATAGATTTCGTCGGAGATGATGCGGATGTTCCGCCGCCGGCAGACCTCGGCGATCGCCGCCAGTTCCGCTGCCTCGATCACCGTCCCGGTCGGGTTGGCGGGACTGGCGACAATCAGTCCCTCGGGCGCCGGATCGAGCGCCTCGACCGCGGCGGCGGTCAGCTGAAAACGCTCTGCCTCGCCGCAGCCGATCTCGACCGGCACCATGTGCAGCGCGCGCAGCGTGTTGCGATAGGCGACATAGCCCGGCCGGGCGAGCGCGACGCGGGCGCCGGGCGCGAAGGCGCAGGTCAGCGCGAGGACGAAAGCGGGCGAGGCACCGCAAGTCAGGATCACCTGCTCGGCATCGACCGCGACGCCATGCGTCTCCTGATAATAGCGCGCGATACGTGTCTTGAGCGCCGGGCTTTCCCAATAGCCCATGCCGTCCTGCGCCAGCACCTCCTGCGCGCGCGCCACCGCGGCGACGGGGGCGCCGGTCGAGGGCTGGCCGAACTCCATATGGATCACCGGATCGCCCGCCGCCGCCATCTGGTGCGCGAGGCGGCTGATCGAGATGGCGTAGAAGGGATCGACGGTAGCGGTCATGTTGGGCCTGCTATGCGGTTCGGTCGCCGGTTGCTAGCCCCTTGGGACCGTGAACCGGCGGCCTTTGGTGGGCGAGCTTTTCCTCAATATAGCCCGTGCCCCGGCGAAGGCCGGGGTCCAGGGCGGCCGGAAGCCGCCGTCACGCTATCACGCTCTGGGCCCCGGCCTTCGCCGGGGATCAGGCTGGATGTTTCCGGCCTTTCCTCATTTCCTCTGCGCCGCCAGCACGCGCAATATATTGCCGCTCCACATCTTCGCGATATCGGCGTCCGAATAGCCTGCGGCCTTCAAGCGCTCGGTGACCTTGGGCAGCGCCGAGATATCCTCGATCCCCGGCAGGCCGCCGCCGCCGTCCCAGTCGGCACCGAAGCAGATATGATCGACCCCGCCGACCGCGATCGCCCGCAGCACCATCTTCATATAGGCCTCGAAATCGGCGGCCCACATCTGTTCGCTCTTGTCGAGTTCGCGCCAGCGCCGGGTGAGGTCGGCCTGTTCGGCGGCGGTCATCTCGCCGATATGTTCATATTTTCCGAACAGCTCGGCGCGCGCGGGCGTCATGTTCATCTCCGACAGGAAGATCGTCGAGAGGCACATCGCGCCACCCTTCGCGGCAAGCGCCTTCAGCCGCCCCTCGTCGAGGTTGCGCGGATGATCGTGCGCCGAGCGCAGGCTCGAATGCGAGAGCAGGATCGGATATTTCGACAGCGCCAATATCTGGTCGAAGGTGGCGTCCGACGAATGACTGGCGTCGATGACGATGCCAAGGCGGTTCATTTCCGCGACCCATTTTTTGCCGAGCGGGCTGAGGCCGTTCCAGCGCGGCTTGTCGGTGGCGCTGTCGGCGAACTGGTTGTTCTTCGAATGCACCGGCCCCGCGAGCCGCACGCCCTTTTTGTAGAATTCATCGAGCAATGTCAGGTCTTCGCCGAGCGGATAGCTGTTCTCCATCGACTTGAAGGCGATCAGCTTTCCCGCCTTGTCGAGCCGGCGCGCATCGTCGGCGGTCAGCGCAGGGCTGATCGCGTCGGCGTGTTTGGCGATCATTGCGTCGATCAGGTCGGATCGCTTGCGCGCAAAGGCCAGCGCATCGGCATAGCCCTTGGCATCGAGCGGCCCCTGTTCGGTGTAGATCGCGAAAAAGCCGCCATCGAGATTGCCGTCCTTCATGCGCGGGATGTCGAGTTGCGACAGGTCGGTCGCGAGGCTGTGGCGGTCGGCGAAGCTCCACTCCGCCCGATCGAAATGGAGCGGGGTGTCGAGATGGGTGTCGAGCACGAGCATCCGGCTGTGCAGCGGCCGCTCATCGGTCGCGCCCTTTTCCTTGGTCGCCGTGCAGCCCGCCAGCGCGGTGGCGGTCATCAACAGAACAAGGCGCTTCACTTCGCCCCCTCCACCGGCTTCAGGTCGAGATCGTGATAATCCCAGCTGAAGTCGGCGATCTTGCTCACCGCCTTCATCGTCACGCCGCTGACCTTGCCGTCGGCGTCGAGCGCGAAGGTGACATAGGCGGGCTCGATCGCGGGATCGTCAAAGTCGGTGACGAAGCTGTCATATTGCCAATGCTTCAAACGCCCGACCATGCGCGGGGTCGAGGTGAAGTCAATGGTCAGGCCCTTGGGCGTCGATGCGACGACGATGTCACCATACCAGGGATCACGGTAGCGCCCGGCGTAGCGCGCGGGGTCGAGCGACGGCCCGACCTTCGCAGGCGTCGCCTGCGCCTGCTTCAGATATTCGACGCCGCCCGCGAGCCGCTCCTTGTACCAATCCTGCCATTTTGTCGTCCAGCCATAGTCGGGCTGGTCGAGATAATGGTCGATCAGCTTGAAGGTCAGCCCCAGCAGCATCCCGCTTTCCTCGCTGTTCATCATGATCGCGAAGCCGACATTCTTGTCGGGGATCATCACGACGCGGGTGATCGATCCGAACACGCCGCCGCTGTGCTGGATGATGCGATGGCCACGATAGTCCTGCACCTGCCAGCCGAGCGCATAGGCCTGCTGCATCGGCTGCGCGGGTTTGAGCGCGGCGGGCAATTCGGTGATCGGCATCGGCGTCACCGGCTTCCACATTTCGGCGGCTTGGGCTTCGCTGAACAGATGTTGGCCATTCGGCAGTGCGCCATGCGCGAGCTGGATCTTGAGCCAGGCGGCCATATCGTCGGCGCTGAGCGCCAGCCCGCCCGCCGGCGCGCCGTTGCGGCCGAGTTCGTCGCGCTCGTCGAGCGCCTGCTGGTCGCCGAGCCCGCGCAGCGGCCCGTTCAGCCGCGCGTGCGGCCACGACCGGTTCGGAATGCGGAAACGATCTTCGCTGTCGCTTGTCGCATTCTTCATGCCCCCGGGGCGCAGCACGCGGTCGCGCATGAAGGCCTCCCACGTCTGCCCGCTGACCTCTTCGATCAGCTGCCCCGCCACCGCATAGAGGATATTGTCATAGGCATAGGCCGAACGGAAACTCGTCTGCGGCTTGAGGTACGCGACGCGTTCGACCGTCTGCTTGCGCGTCAGATGCGTGCGCGGGACGAACATCAAATCGCCCTGCCCCAGCCCCAGCCCGCTGCGATGGACGAGCAGGTCGCGGATCGTGATCTCGCGCGTGACCCAGGCGTCGTACATGCGGAACCACGGCATATGCTTGATGACGGGGTCGTCCCAAGCGATCTTGCCTTCGTCGACGAGGATCGCGAGCGCGGCGGCCGTCATCGCCTTGCCGGTCGAGCCGGTCTGGAAGATCGTCTGGCCATCGACCGCCCCGCGCTCACCGATTTTGCGCTCGCCCCAGCCGCGCGACAGCGTCGTCTTGCCATCCTCGACGATCGCAATCGACACGCCGGTAGCGCCGATCTCCTTGCGTAGCGCCTCGACCTCGGTCGCGAGATTCTTGGGCGGCTCGGCCCAGGCGGGCACCGCAGCGGTGGCGAGCAACGCAAAGGCGAACAAACGGACGTGTTTCATGACACGGTCTCCATGGGGGCAACAGGGGAAGGACGCAGCAGGCGCCAGACGCCGATGGTCAGCAACGGCGCGACAAAGACGGCGAGGAACAGCCAGGCAAGGAAGCGGTAGCCGCTGGCGATCAGGTCGACGAGGCCGATGCGCCCCGCGACGAAGATGCAGCCCGCGAGGATCACCGCGCCGATCACCGCGCGCGCGGCGGCGGTCAGCGGGGCGCGCCCACGGCTCTCGACCGCGCCCGAGATACGCTCGTTGATCGCATGCACCGCGCCCGCGCCGCTTTCGAGCAGCGCCGCGAAGATCATGACCTGGAAGATCACATGGAACCCCGGCACCGTCATCTGGCGGAGCAGGAAATCCGACGGCAAGGTCTCTGCGCCGATCGCGGGATAGAAGGCCATCATCGCGACGAAGAAGAGGATCGCGGGCAGCATCGACAGCGGCCCCGCGATCAGCCCCGCGACCACCGCGTCGCGCTGGCTGGTCAAATGGCGCAGCACCGGCAGGATCACCACCGCGCCGACGATATTATAGCTCGCATAAGTGAGCCCGCCCGCCATCCAGTTTCCCGACGGCGGCGGCGCGCTGGCAAACCCCTGCCCGATCAGCCCGCCGAAACTGGCGAGCGCGATGACCAAGAACAGGCCATAGACGGTATAGAGCAGGATCGAGACATATTTGAACATCTGCTCGACGACGCCGGTGCCCCATGCGACCACCGCTGTGATCGACACGCCGAGCAGCAGCGACCCCGTCCATTCGGGCCAACCGAAGGTCGCGGCGCCGATCGCCCCCGCCGCGGCGCCAAACACCGCGAGGATCAGCACGACGAAGATCAGATAGGCAATCTCGAACGCAATCCAGCCGGGACCGAGAAGTCCCTGGAAGAAGGCGCGATAGTCATAGGCGCCGAGCTTGCGCGCGAGCGCGAAGGTCACCGCCGCGACGAGGCTCCACACCAAAGTCGCGAGCAGCATCGCGGCGAGCCCGCCCCACGGCCCTGCCGGCACGAAATATTCGGCGAGCTCGCGCCCGGTGGCATAACCGCCGCCGATGATCACCGCCTTCAGCGCGAAGCCCGGGAGCAGGAAGCGCTGGAACCAGCTCGACGTCCCGGCTGGTTCGGCGGCGCTCATGCGAGGCAGCTGTCCACGAGCGCGGCGAAAGCCGCGCCGCCACGGATGGGATCGGCGACCGGCAGCCCGAGCCGCCGGCTTTCGGCCGCCATCAAGGCTTCGGCCGCATCGGTCCCCAGGCTCGAGGTGTTGAGGCTGATCCCGCCGCAGCGGATCGCCGGATTGGTGCGGCTACCCAGCCGGATCGTCAGGTCGATGACCTCCTCGACCGTCGGCAGCGCAAAGCTTTCCATGCCGAGGATCACCGTGCGCGACGGATCGTGGCAGACGACGAACACATCGGGCTGGCTGCCGTGGAGCAGGCCGAGCGACACTGCGGCATAGGCCGGATTGAAGATCGACCCCTGCCCCTCGATCAGGTCCCAATGGTCGGCGGGCGCATCGGGGCTGAGGATTTCGGCCGCCCCGGCCTCGAAGTCCGACACCACGGCGTCCATCGGGATGCCACCGCCCGCGATCATAATGCCGGTCTGGCCGGTCGCGCGGAAATCGGCGTCGAGCCCGCGCTCGACAAAGACGCGGTGCAGCGCGAGCGCAGTGTATTTCTTACCGAGCGCGCAGTCGGTGCCGACGGTGAGCAACCTTTTGCCTGCCCGCTTGCGCCCGGTGCCGATCGGGATGTCCGACGGCGGACTGCGCACGTCGATCAGCCGTTGCCCGGTGCGCCGCGCCGCCTCGGCCAGCGCGGGCACGTTCGCCAGCCGGACGTGCAGCCCGCTGATGATGTCGAGCCCCGCCTCCATCGCGTCGATCAGGATCGCGACCCAGCTTTCGCCGATCACCCCGCCTTGGTTGGCGACCCCGATCACCAGCGACCGCGCGCCCGCCGCCCTGGCCGCTGCGGGGTCGAGCCGCGGCAGGCCGGTGGTGACGGTGCAACCGGCGGCCGAAAATTCGCCGACGCAGCGGTCCGCCGCCCAGTCGGCGAGTCCGAAAGCGGTCTTGGCAAAGCTCGCCTCGGTGGTGTCGCCGAGGAACAGCAGATAGGGCTGCGGCAGGGTCAATCGGTCGGACAGGCGTCCGGTAGGGGCGTTCATTTGGTTCACTCCGGTCGCGTCAGAAGGACAGGTCGAGCGCAACGCCGATCGTCCGCGGCTGCAGCGGCGAAATGGCGAGGAAGCTGGGCCGGTTGAGTCCGTCGGCCATCGTCGATCGCGCCATCTCCCCCTTGTTGTCGAGCAGGTTACGCGCATAGGCGCGCAGCGTCCAATGGTCGCTGAAGGTCAGCGACGCATTGAGATCGACCGACGTATAGGGTTTGGCGAGCGCGGTCAGCGGATCGCTCTCCACCAGCGAAAAGCGGTTTCCGGCATGGCGGACGCCGGCACCGAAGCTGCCCTTGGTACCGCCGCCGAGCTCGAATTCATAGTCGGCGCGCAGCGCGCCGCTGAACTTCGGCACCGCCGGCAGGCGGTCGCCGTCGACGCCGCTGATTTCGGGGACATCCTCGCTGAGCGTCGCGTCGGTATAGCTGCCCGTCGCGGTGATCGTCAGGCCCGGCGCGGGGCGCAGCAACATCGAACCTTCGATGCCCTTGCTCGTCGCCTTGCCGCCATTCGCGCCGCCCGACACGCCGCCAAAGGCGCGCACGACCTGGATGTCGGTCCAGTCCATCCAGAAGAGCGCGACATCGACCGACACCAGGCGGTCGGCGAAATCGGCCTTCAACCCGAGCTCGTAATTCTTCATCCGGTCGGCATCGACCGTCGGCGGAACATTGGGCACGATGACGTTCGGGCCGCCCGGGCGATAGCCGGTGGCGATGCGGGCATAGAGCATCGCATCGTCGTTGATGTGGAATTGCGGGCTGATCGAGTAAGTGAAGACATTCTCGGCCGATTCACCCGGATCGTTCGCCTGCGGCACGATCGCGCCCGAGCTGATCTGGCGGAAGGTCTGTTCGTTGCGTGCCCAGCGCAGGCCACCGGTAATCTCGAACTGGTCGGAGAAGCGGAAGGTCGCGTTGGCGAAGGCGGCATATTCCTTGTACGTCGCGGGCAGGCCGACGATGGCGAGCGGATCGAGCGGCGCGATCGGGTTGCCGGCCATGTCGAACGACCGGACGAGCTGGGAATTGCTGGTCGTTTCGTCGGTGAAGAAGCCGCCGATCAGCCATTCGAAGCGCCCGCCACCCGGCGAAGCGAGACGCAGTTCCTGCGTCCATTTTTCCAGCCCGAGATCGAGGTAGAAGGGCGTGATGCCGGGCGCGATCGCGCCGCCGGTGAGCAGCGGGAACAGCACGCCAAAGGCATAGCTCGCATCCTGGACCTGCCGGCTCTGCGTCTTGCTGTAGGTGGTCGCCGAGGTCAGCGACGCGGCGCCGAAATCATAGTCGAGCGTGGCCGAATAATAGTCGAGGTCGATGTCGTAGGATTCGGGAACATAATTGTTGAACGAACGCCCGTCGCCGAGCCGGTTGCCGGCGAGGTCGGCAGCGTAAAGGCCGTTGCCGTCCGAATCGAGCGACTGCCAGATGCCCGCGAGCTTGACGCTGAATTCAGGAGTCGGTTGCCACAATAGCGCGACGCGGCCGCCGCGCTGTTCATAGTCGTTCTGATCCTTGAGCGCGGCATTGTTGACGCTGTCGACCCAGCCCGGCGTCTTGCGCCAGGCGAAGCTCGCCGACATCGCGAGCCGGTCGGTGACGATCGGGACATTGACCATCGCCTGCGCGCCCCAGCCGAGTCCGTCGCCGCCCTTGATCGCGAAACCCTCGACCCCGGCGCGCACCTTGAACGCGCTGGTGTCGGGCTGGACGGTGACATATTTGACCAGCCCGCCGATAGAGCTGGCGCCATAGAGCGTACCCTGCGGCCCCTTGAGCACTTCGATACGCTGGAGGTCATAGGGCATGAGGTCGATGGTGAACGCCCCCGCGCGGTTGTAGATCGCGCTCGATCCGACCGGCGCCTCGTCAAGATAGATGCCAACCGTCTGCGCCGAGTTCAGCGGTGCGACCCCGCGCAGCGTGATCGTGGTCTGGCCCGGCGTGCCACTGTTCGACACCTGCATGCCGGGAACGAAGCCCGCATAATCGACGAGCGACGCCGCACCCTGTTCCTGCAGCGCCTCGCCATCGACGACGCTGATCGAGATCGGCACGTCCTGGACATTCTGGACGCGCTTCTGTGCGGTGACGACGATTTCGCCCGCCGCTTCCACGGCGCCGGCTTCCTGCGCCGCTGCCGGCATCGCGGCCATCAGTGCGGCCATACTTCCTGCGATAAAGAGACCCTGTTTCATCGTCTTACCCCCAGACTTGCGCGAGCAGGCGGCGGAAATTGCCCCCCAGCACCGCGGTGATGTTTTCGTTGGAATAGCCCCGGCGGATCAGTTCCTCGGTCAGGTCGAAGACCTTGAGCGGATGGTCGAAGCCGTCGATGTCGATCTTGTCGCGAAAGCCGTAGCTCGCCTTGTAGCCCTGCTTGAGCAGCGCATATTCGTCCGGCTTCATGTCGTCATAGCCGTTGAGATCGGCGTCCGAGCCGATACCGACATGCTCGATGCCGGTCAGCTTCGCGACATGGTCGATATGGTCGGCCATATGCCCGACGTTGGTCGGGTCGGTCAACCGCACGAACATCCGCACCCCGGTGATGCCCATCACCCCGCCCTTCGCGGCGAGCGCCTTGATCGCGGCATCGGTCTTGACGCGCGGATGGTCGACCAGCGCGCGGGCGTTGCTGTGGGTGATCGCGATCGGCCCCTTGGCGATGTCGATCGCGTCGAGCGTCGTCTTGTCGCCGCAATGCGAGACGTCGATCAGCATCTTCGTCTTTTCCATCTCGGCGATGATCGCGGCACCATAGTCGCTGACCCCGCCATCGACGCGCTCGGTGCTGCCCGACCCGATCATGTTCTGGCTGTTATAGGTAAGCTGCGCGCAGCGCAGACCGAGGCGGCGGAAGGTCGCGACGTCCTCGATCTTTTCGAACTGCTCGGCGTTCTGGATGCCCATGACGACGGCGCATTTCCGGTCAACCTTAGCACGGTCGAGGTCGTCCACGGTGTCGACGAGGGTGAAGACATGGCTGTTGCGCCCGGCAAAGCCCTGCCAGCCGGCGAGGAACTCCAGCCCCTGCGCGCGGGCGTCGGGGCCGCCGAGGCCATAGGCGTTGTGGAAACCGGTGATGCCGCTCGCCCGGAACTCGGCGGCTTCGGCGTCGGTCAGCCGATGCGCGACATAATCGGGCGACATGGTGATCTTGAGCGGCGCGAGCATGTCGATGACGAGCGACGACGCGACCAGATCGACGGCGCGGCGCGAATAGCTGCGCCCCGGCGCGGCGGCGAAGGCGAACGCGCTCCGGCCGATCATCGGCGCGGACAAAGCGGTGCCGACCGCGCCGGCGACGAGTGCGCGGCGCGTCAGCGGGAATGACGTCTTCATTCCACCCTCCAACTCACGAAGTTTACAATTTCAAGACTATTGTCCTAATCAGAGAATTGTCAACCCAAATAGGACATCCTCACCTTCTAACCCCAAATTTCTTCCGGACAATGGATCCGCCCGCCCGCGTAACGCACCCCCGGATCGCGATCGGTCGCGAGGAAGGTCGGGCCGTCGAGATCGACGATGTCGCACAGTTGCCCCAATACGAACGACGGCGCCATCGACAGGCTGCTGCCCATCATATTGCCGACCATCACGTCGAGCCCGAGAAGCTTTGCCTGCCGCGCGATCGCCAGCCCCTCGGTCAGCCCGCCGCATTTATCGAGCTTGATGTTCACCACATCGAAGCGGCCGACGAGCGACGCGGTATCGGCGAGCGTCACCGCGCTCTCGTCGGCGACGAAAGGCAGCGGCCGCTTCAATCCGTCGAGATCGGCTTCACGCCCGCGCGCAAGCGGCTGTTCAAGCTGCGCGACGCCATTCGCAACCAGAACCGGCAGCAACTCGCGCAGCGTCGCGATGCTATAGCCCTGGTTGGCGTCGACCCCGATCCAGGCGTCGGGCCGCGCGGCGCGAATCGCTTCAACGCGCGCGATGTCCTCACCCAGATCGCCGGTCAGCTTGACCTTGACCGGCGCCTCCGGATCGAGCGCCAGCGCGGCGCGCGCCATCATCCTCGGCGCGTCGGCACCGAGCGTCAGCGTCGAAAGCAGCGGCTGCGGCGCCGCCAGCCCGGCGAGGTCCCACACCGTTCTGCCCGCCTGTTTCGCCTCGAGCTCCCAGAAGGCGCAGTCGATCGCGTTGCGCGCGCCGCCTGCGGGGAGCAACTCCTGCAATTGCTCACGGGTTACCCCGGCCTCGATCGCCCCGCGGACGCGCTGCGCCTCGCCCAGCATATGGTCGATGTCGTCGCCGAGATAATAGACCCCCGCCCCCTCGCCGCGCCCGCTGTGTGTGCCATCCGAAATTTCGGCGACAAGCAGCGCGGTCTCGGTGAAGACATGCCCCGAAATGCGGAACGGCTGGTGATAGGGAAAGCGCTCGACCCGAAGGTCGAGCGCCAGTTTCTGCTTGCCCATCGTCGCCATCAATACACCATGTTGAAGCCATAGAGGTGGAAGGCGAGCGTGACCCACACCAGTGGAAGCGCCGCCAGCACGAGCAGCACCGCGCCGAGCTTCATCGTCCAGCGACGCTTGCCTTTGATGCTCTGTCCCAGATGCCACAGCGCCGTGACCAGCAGCCCGAAGGTCGCGAGCGGCGTCAGGATACGCAGCAGGTGGATCAGCCAGTCGAGCGGTCCGCCGATGCTGCCGATATCAGCTGAGAAGGCCATGATCAGCCCGATCCAGCCCGCGAGCGCCGCGAGCACCAGCCAGGCGAAGAGCCGCGACAGGCGGTAGGCGCGGCGCGCCTTCCCCTCGAGCGCGAAGTCGGCCTTGAAACTGCGCCGGACCAGCGCGCGCACCGGCCAGGCCAGTGCGGCGAGCAGGACGATGCCGAGCGCGAAGATCAGCGCCGGGTTGAGCCAGGCGGCGTTGGTACCGGCCGGCGCGGGTTCGAACACCATGAACGGCGAGCCGGCATCGACGCTCCACCGCGTGACGCGGCCGTCCTTGACCTCGGCGGCGAGCCGCTCGCCGGTGCCGGTGTCGCGCCATACGAACGGCTCGACTTCGACCCAGTCGCGCGCACCGGCGCCAAGGCCGTCGAGCGCCGGCAGCGTGATCTTGCCATCTTCGGTCAGCCCGATCGTCGCCTGTCCGAGCAGTCCGAACAGGCTCATGAAATTGGTGAAGCTGCCGCGGCTGCTTTCATAATTTCCGACCATCATCTGCGCGTGCGCGGCGGCGGTCTTTGCGTCGACCGTTCCCGGCTTTTCGGTGCTGGGCAGGTAGCGGTCGGCGAATTTGTGGAACAAAGCGCTGCGCACCGCACCCGCGTCGCCCGCCTTACCGGGGCTGTTCATCGAGATATAGACGCCGATGTCGGCATCGGGGAACAGCCACAGATAGGAGTGGAACCAGACGGTGTCGCCGCCATGCGCGATCGCGCGGTGGCCGTTGACCCATTGTTCGTAGAAACCGAGCGCCATGCTGTTGAGCGGGCCGACGCCGGGCGCCTTATAATCGTGCATCATCTTCGCGGTTTCGGGCTTGAGCAGCCCGGCGCCGTCGTTGAGGTGCGCGATCATGAACTTCCCCATGTCGGCGCCTGACGCCGACAAGCTGCCGGCCGGCGCGGGGATCACCATTTCGAACGGCTGCGCCTTGCCGGTCACGTCGGGATAGCCCTTCGACATATGCGCCTCGAGCGCCTTGGGAAGCGGCTGGCGGAACGAAGCGTGCGTCATGCCGAGCGGCGCGAAGATATGCTTTTCGACATAGCTGTCGAAATCCTCGCCGCTCGCCCGCTCGACGATATAGCCCGCGAGCGCGGTCGCGTAATTGGAGTAAGCCGGCGTCGTGCCCGGCGCAAAGACGCGGTCGGGCAGCGCCAGCGGCATCTGCTTCTTCAGCGTCATGACCGCCTTGGGATCGCTACTGATCAGGTAACGCACCGATTCCTGAAAACCCGCAGTGTGCGTCATGATGTTGCGCAGCGTGATCGGCTTGCCCTGATAGGGCGGAATCTTGAAATCGAGATAGGCGTTGACGTCCTTGTCGAGATCGAGCTTGCCCGCCTCGACCTGCTGCATCACCGCGGTCCAGGTGAACAGCTTCGACACCGAACCGGGACGGAACAAGGTGGTTTCGGGCAGCACCGGCGCGCGCTTGGCGACGTCGGCGAAGCCATAACCCTTTTCCAGCACGACCTGGCCGTCCTTGACCACGACGACGACCGCTCCGGGAATGCGCGCGCGTTCGATCGCATAGGGGAGATAGCCGTCTAGCCAGGCCTCAAGGTCGGCGCGGTCGAGCGTCACCGGCGCGGCGGCGGTTTTGGCGGCAGATGTCGCGGGCACCGCGACCTTCTTGGCGGGCGGCGCGACCGCCGGCCCCTGCGCCATCAACGGCACCGCCGCGAGCGCGGCCAGTCCGATCATCAGCTTGCGAACAAAACGCATCGCGACCTCCCTTTTGCTGGCGCCCTCACTTAACCTTGCAGCGAGCCGCGCGACCCCTTACCAAGGGACCAACAACTGTTAGCCCAATAGGGACATAATGATCCTGATTAGAAAATTGTCAAACGGCTTGTGGCAACGCTGATGGCGAACCGGACAAAGCCCCCCACGCTGGGCGAGGTGATGCGCGGCATAAGGTCGCGAAATCGCTGGACACTCAAGGAGATGAGCGCCCAGTCGGGTATCCCCGTATCGACGCTGTCGAAGGTCGAGCACGACCGGCTGACGCTGAGCTATGACAAGCTCCAGCAGCTCAGCCAACGGCTCAACATGCGCATGTCCGACCTGTTCGCCGAGGATTCGGAGGACGCGTCGCCGCGCCCGACCGGCCGCCGCAGCGTCGGCACGATCGACAATGCCGTGCGCGTCACCACCGACAATTACGACTATCACTACCTTTGCACCGACCTGCGCCAGAAGCGCATGATCCCGATCCTGACGCGTATCCGCGCGCACAGCGCGACCGAATTCGGCGAACTGGTCCACCATCAGGGCGAGGAATTCATCTACGTCCTCGAGGGCCGGATGGCGGTGCACACCGAATATTACGACCCGGTGGTGCTCGAAGTCGGCCAGGGCATCTATCTCGATTCGTCGATGGGCCACGCCTATGTCGTCGCCGAGGGATGCGAGGAGGCACTCGTCCTCGGCGTCTGCTCGAGCGCTGACGACGGGCTCATGGATTCGCTGATGAGCCTGCACGGCGAAGGCGAAGGCGGCCTTTGAACGACCCTGGACGTCTCACGTCCATAGGCGCGGCACGCGGCCGCCGCGTACGCAAAGCGAAGGGAAGAGCGACAAACCGATGAGTGCGCCCCCCAAAACGAAGCTCGCGGTCGCGGCGGAGGAGGAGATGGCAATCCGCGCCGCGGTTCGCGCCGCCGACCTTTCCCTGCTCGGCGCCAGATATCATCTGGCGGACGCGCGCCATATCGAGGGCCTGATCGCGCTGCTGTCCGATCCCGCCGTCTCCGATCCGATCTATGATCTGCCAAGACCATTCACCCACGATGTCCTGTCGGCGTGGATTTCCGATGCGCGCGACAGGCAGGCGCGCGGCGAAGCGATATTGGCGGTCTCGGTGGACGAGGATGGGGACGTCGCCGGATATTCCTATTTCACCGTCTGGCCCGAGCGCTCGGCGGCCGAACTCGCCGGGGCGCAGCGCGCCGATGGACAAGGCCAGGGCCGCGGAAAAACAGGCGCCGCGCGCAGTTTCGGCTGGATGTTCGACCATCTGGGCGTGCGGTTGATCGGCCTCACCGCGGCCATGGACAATCTGCGGTCGGCGCGCGTCATCGAGGCCGCCGGATTCCTGTCGCAGGGCGAAAGGCGAAGCGTCCGACCCGACGGATCGATTCGCGTGTCCCGCTATTGGGAACTCGCGCGCGAACAATGGCGAAGCCGCGGGCAAACCGGCGCTTGACCCGGCGCGGCTGACGGCTTCGAGGAGGTCGGCGGCTCGGTTATCACACGACAACGGGATTCGGGGGATCGGCATGACGGGACGGGACACGCGGACGCGAGGCGGTTTGCTGGCCTCCAGCCGCACACGGCCGGCGATCGCGGCGACGATCGCGGTCGGCGGCTTGCTCGCCATGGGGTGGTATATCGTCAGCGACCGGCAGGAGCCGCAGGCCGCAGCACCGCTCACGATCGATACCGTCGTCACGGCGCCTGCGGTCCTCACCGGCGGCACGTTCAAGCTTCCCGACGGCAGCGGCGTCACGCTGACCGATGGCGCGGTTCTGGAAAACAAGTTCGACGACCAGCAACGCCGCGTCCTTCTCTTCGGCGGTCATGCCCGCTTCGACGTCGCGCACGACGCCACACGCCCCTTCATCGTCCTCGGAGCCGGCTCGAGAACCACCGCCCTCGGCACGATCTTCGAGGTCGACCTCCGCAACAGCCGCCCGCGCGTGTCGCTGATCGAAGGGGCGATCGAGGTCGCCTCGCGCAATTCCGACCGCAGCGTCCGGTTGCAACCCGGCGAAACCGCCGAGGTCGTCACCTCCGACGTCCGGATCCTGCCTTCGATGCGGTCCGCGGCCGGCCCGGTCGCGATCGACGCCGACAGGATGCCGCTCGGCGATGTCGTCGCCCGCGCCAATACCGTGAACGCCGTGAAAATCCGCCTCACCGAACCCGCGCTCGAAACGATCGAGGTCAGTGGCCGTTTCGATCTTGCCGACCCCGCCGCGCTGGCGCGTGAACTCGCCGCGAAACTCGATCTCGGGGTCGAGATACGCGCCGACGCCATCATCATCGGACCCGCACCCAAAAAACAGCGGGAATAGACGGCCGCCGCCCTCCTCGGCATCACCGTCCGAACCGCCCTTTCTTCGGGTCATCGCGCAGGCTGCGGCTGCAGTCGGCGGCCATGACCGCTTGAATATTGGCGGTCGTGCACGACCGGCAAAACCGCCCGATGCAGTCCAACCAGATTCTGCGCGACGATGCTTGTCTTCGCCCCGACGCGCTGATAGAGGCGCCCATCGTTGCCGCTTTAGCTCAGTTGGTAGAGCACATCATTCGTAATGATGGGGTCACAGGTTCGAGTCCTGTAAGCGGCACCACCACCTTCAGCAGGGAAATCCGAGACGTAAGGCCAAAGGGGCTTTCGCGTGGGACGTTCTTTGGGTCCTGTTTGGGTGGCTTTGGGCAGGAAGAACGGCCCGACCCACGCTATACCCTGTCGAAATCCAGCTATCGGTTGGAAGTGCTGGCCAAATTGCCGTTTAGTGCGAGCGAACGGCTCATGCTGGCCGCTAGCGGGCTGTCTGCTTTTCGCGGAAAATCGATTAAAGCAGACATCAGTCAGACCGCTGCGCGGCACGGGATGTTGCATCGCAATTCCACGATGGAAAAATCGGATCGCATGCTGATGGACTCAAGGATCATGCAGGAATGCGACGCTCTATTCTTGCGGCAATCGGAAACTCCCGGTCTCCCGCATCATATCGATCGCATCTCGGGCCGCTATCTTCGCACGGCTGCGAGGTAAGCCTCGGTGACGCAAGACAGAAACTGTGTGCTTAAGGAAAATCTTGTCCCAAGTTGGACGAAAGCCCGTGTCCGGTACCTCGACTACAACCCGATGCCTGTCAAAAGTAGTCCTTAACCGATCGCCGCCCCTTCCTGCCTGCAGATACAGCCCTCTAACTTTCAAAATTTGTTCGACGAGAATCCCATGATTGTCGGATAGTTGAAATCCGATGAGCATTTTCATCACCAAAGGCCGTTCGACAGTGAGCATCAAAACCACCATCTCGCGATCAGGCATATATGCCCATTGGACGCGCACATCACCTGGTGGAGAGGTGGCATGCACTCGAATATAGTCCTCAATGTCGGCGCGGTTGCTCGTATCTAAGATCAGCACTGGGATCATTCGGCCATCGCCCACATTGGCTGCGCCAATTATGCCATCGCCGGCGATGGCCACAATGTCGGCGCTAGGAAGGTATATGGTCGTGGGTTTCTTGAACCTACCGAACACCGGATCGCTCCGAAATCAGCAACGGCGTTACCCAAGCCAATTGGCTGTGGCTGTCAGTCAGTTCAACAACGTAGGATTCGACGGTTCGCGCCCTCAAAAGCGTGTGTCGATGACGAACCGACACCATCCCGCTACGGTTTCATGGGCTTCGATGAGCCGGGGCACCGAGAAGTCGTTCTCCCTCTGAATTTCGGCAGCCGGGATACGGGCGGCGACCGTGGTTCCGTCGATCAATCGATAGGAAATGCCTAACTCGATGCGCGCAACGGCATTGGCAGAATCGCTCGTATTCCTGACAGCGATTCGAATGTGATAGGTGCGCTCAGAGGTGGTCTCGCCCGTCGAATAATAGCCTTCAAGATAATCGGGTACTAGCGCGGGACGGCGCCGCCGCTCCTGGTCGTGGGCTAAGGCATGCCGCTTCCACGAGAAAAACAGGCTGGCCGCAGACATTATCAACGCCGCGATAGCTACTAGTGCGGTGGCTTGGTCAGTCCAGAGAGGGCCAGTAGTTATCATTTCCTACTTCTAATCCATGAACTTTCTTAATCGAAGGCGCCTACAAGTCTCGACGGTGCGCGGCGGCTAAGCTTGACTAGACGATGGCGATCTATCTGCTATTCAGTATTGAGTTGTAAAAAAGACTCTCAAGCCATTCCATTATCTACATTGGCTGAAACTCGTACCAAGCGAGTTTGAGTTCGCGCAACGTCTCGAAAACTTTGTCTCTTACTCGATTTTTGTCCGGCGTGACATCGAGCATCCCCAGCGTCCCCTGTGCACGTTGAAGAAAAGTGTCCGCATCGGGACTTCCTTGCCGCGCCCGCCAGTGCGCTGCAGCGGCCCGCAATCGATCTGCGTAATCGTAGGGCGGGATACCCCGGACCGCCGCCTGATCCAAAACATGTGCAACGGCCTCGTGGATTTCCACCAGCTCAGGTGTCCGTTCCAGCCTGCCTTCCGCGACATAGCGCATAGCAAGCTCTGTTCTTCGATCCAGCGCCTCACCTCCGCGCTCAATGCGACCAATTGTCTCGCGCGACACACTGATCGCCGCACCGAAGTCAGCCTGCGACAATCCACTCGCTTTTCGTAGTCGCCTTGCCTCCACGCCGTCCATCACCCGTTCCCTTCGATAGGAAAAGTCGGTCATCATGACACTGTTTATAACCCAAAAATGTCAAAAACTCCCAATCCGAATACCTATCGATTGATCAAGGCAGACTCAACGGCTTCAATAAACCCGGCCGGGAATCGTAGTCCGCCTTCTCGCGCACGACCAATATATCCGCGCAATGCACGCTCCGAGAGCCGCTTCCAGCTTTGATCACGAAAAAGTCCAATCGAAGGAACCGGAACGTCAAGAGGTCTCTCGCTCGCATCTACGGCAAAGTGTCCGTCAGTGTTCCCGAACGCAGCATTGGGCCATTTGGATGTGGCGGTCAGACTTCGCGAACCTAGGGGCAGCATATCGCCGGGCTCTTTAATCCTGCTTGCAAGCCAACGCGCTGCTGGAACTGAAACAGCATTGCCAACCATGGACCAACGCGGTGATCGGGCGACTCCGAATTCCACATCAGTCCAGCCGCGCGGAAAGCCTTGCAATTCTTCGCAGGATTCAATGCTTGGCGTTAGGACTTCACCGTCAGGGAAAAGAACAGCTGGCACCGAAGGAATGCCGATCCCGGACGCGATCTTCAATGGCGGTATGCCATCAACCGCAAGTCCCATACCCCGACGACCTTCGGTCCAATAGAAGCCAATCGGCTGATCGAGAGTGGGGATCGGCTTAGCGACGGGCCCAGCTTCGTCTGCGAAGAGCACGCCTCTGGGATCGATAGTGGTACTTGCGACTAGAAAAACACGGCGGCGGCGCTGCGGCAAGCCGAAGGATGTCGTATTAACGACCCGGTAGGCCCAGCTATAGCCCAGTTCCTCAAGATCTCCGACGAGCGACTTCATCGCGGCGCCACGCCCGAGATGAAGCATGAAGTAGACGTTCTCTATTACAAGCGTCGGCCTCCCTCCCGCTCTCAGCAATTCAAATAAGTGCCTGATATCGCTAGACTTGCTACCAGATAATCCTGATTTGTCTCCCGCCATACTAAGATTCTGACAAGGAAATCCCGCTGTTACGATCTTCGTGTTGGCTGGCATTTTATCCAGATCCGCCACGTCCGCGTGTATCTTCGCTCGCGGAAATCGCTTCTCAAGGACCAGTCGACAGTAGTCATCCTTGTCCGCCAGCAATGACGGCTGCATTCCGATGTCGTGAAAGCCAAGTTCGAAACCGCCGATGCCGGCGTATAATCCAAGAATAGAATTTCTCATTTCAAAAAAGCCGGATCGACTCGGACAAGGGAGCGTGAAGAGATACTAGGGGGTATCGCTTAGTGGCGAGGTGCTGAAAGGCCCGGGCAACCCGGGTCAATCTAATTCGTTGAGCGCGGTGATGCCCGAGCAAACCATTTCGGTTTTTGTCTACAACGCCTTGCCATCCGCTCGGCCACAGTTCGAACAGCAGCATTTCCAGAACATCACTCGGAAGGAGAAGAACACTTGGAAAGCGCGGAAAAGAAGTTCGGCCATCTACCTGCGCATGGCTGAAACAATGCATGACCTCCGATTGCGGTTCATTCCCGCCGGCGCATAAATCGAAATGATATTTGCCGGCGTCAGATCCATTCCGTCGGATAACAACATTCGTACCGCCGCGAGCGGCGCCAACCAGCGTCGGATCGTCGGTGCGCTCACAGATCCAGAGAAATGTAAACCGCGCGCTGACTGCGTGGGCTCCGCCTTGCCCTTGATAGGAAGTCGATTCCTCTGTTTCGACAACCGGGTCGATTGTCCAACTGAAGGGACCGGGCCGATTAGACTGGAACCAGGTTTCAAGTTCCTGCGCAGCCATGGTCAACCGCTGGTCGTCACGGTTTTTCAGAAGTGGACGCGCCGAAGCGGATAGGCGACGCAACTCCTGCGCGACAGCCAATGGTCGAAACAGCACTGTCATTCGTCGGCAGGGGCGTCGAGAAGCGGCTGATCGGATGGATCGATCATGTGTCGAAACCACGGTGCCGAGGCGGCTTCGGTGATCCGCATCCAAGGCTCTTCGCACTGCGGCGGCCAGCCCCGTGGTCGGAGCTGAACACATTTTGAAGCGGGGGCAATTCCAGCGTCAATCATATCGCCGTTTACGATCGCCACCGGGTCGCGCTCGCGCAGCAACGCAACGTCATCGCTGCCCGACAATGCCTGCAGAACCTGCTTTTTGTCCTGGCCTTCGCGAACGGCAATCGCGACGGTTAGCGACGCATCCGCGACACCGGCCGCCCACCAACGCCGTGGAAAGAGACTTGCGGCGGGGCCACGGTATACTGCTTCAGAAAGGGCTCGGCTCCAATCCGTAGCGAGATCTCGAATGAGAGCGTTAAGCGCGTTTGGCGTAACACCTAGGCGGGTCGCCACTTGGTCGTCAGACAGGAACGCGCCCGGATATGGCAAGGTCTCGTGGATCAACCAGCGCACAGCCGAGACAGGCCCCCGAAAAGTTGCTGCATTGCCCATCGCCTCCGAAACCGGCGGGCGGGCGCGTTCCACTGATGAGATCGCTGACGCCCGCCACGCTAGATTTGCCCCAAGGCCAAGAAACGCAACCAACTCGTCGAAGCTAGCACCATTAGCTCCAAATTGGATGCGCGCAGCTTCCTGCGCGAAGGCCAACGAAGAAATTTTAGAGGCAATAATCGCCTTTTCGTCGCCGTTTTTCGCAAAGAGCCACTCGACGTCCAAAACCGGCGCAAGGTGCGCTTCGCGTCCTACGAAGCTTCCACCGATCGGCCGTGCGGGTCCCACCGCGGGCACCTCCTTATCGAACAGATCAGGCTGGGTGGTGAAGATCGCAACGCACGGCAGCTGTCGGCCAGAACGTCGCGCCTCAGCTCTTAGCCAGCCAACTAGGCTGCTGCCATCGAAGACGGCAGGCGTCGCGCCGGGTTGCTTTCCCAAATTCTCGTCAACGAGGATTAGATCCCACAACTCATCGAGGCGGTCGCTGAAATCGTCATCGTCAGGCGTGCTGACGGCCAAGTCTGCCGGCAGCGGAACAAAGGTTCTCGCTTCTGCCTCGGACATCGTGTCGTCGATAATCCACACTCTCATCGACGCGGCCATCTCAATTCAATTGCCGTTTTGAAACCCGCGCTCGGTTTCACAAACTGAATTACGCCGCCGTATTCGTCCATGAGGCTGCGCGAGACAGTCAACCCTAGGCCCATGCCCTGGCCAAGATTAGCATCAACTTCGGAGGTCGTGGAACGAAACGGCTCGAACCATCGGTCCGCAGACTTCGCATCGACCGCAATCCCAGTGTTTTCAAAGCAGATTATTACTTCATCGTCGGTAGCCCGACCTACGGCGCGAACCGATCCAGGGGTGCCGGCGAATTTCACGGCATTGCTCAGCAAGTTTGAGAACAAGGCTGCGGCTTCCGCTGGAAAGATTGGCGGCGACACAAGTGATGAGGGAATGTCATTGACGATCACGACACCTCGACGTTCTGCTGATGCCTGATAGAATGCCGCCACTGGTTCGAAACGGTCACGGAGTTTCAGGCGTGATCGACGCTTTCGACCTTCGACGCCGGTCATCTCCGAGAGGTATATTCCGTTTCGTTTGAGTCTTTCACGCAGTTCCTTGGCGTCGCCTGCTAGCGCACGAAGGGCACGCTTCTCCGGACCAATCGGCACCTGCCTCGCGATCCGGTCTAGCCCATCGGCGACGACCTCCGCTGTGGCCCCCAAGCCCAATATCTCGTGGATGAAAGCAGCCTGTTCCAGTCCGACGGAAGCAAGAACTCTGAACATAACCGCTTCGGAAACATCATCGCTACTGATCTGATCGGCCTCGACCACCACTTCTTCTAGTCGATCCAATTGTTCTGCCGCGGCGCGCGAGTTGCCTGCGGCAGTGAGCGTCTTCATCTCCCTGACGATAGACACTGCCTGCTGATGCAATTCTCGTGCATGAAATGCGACTGGAGCCGAGCCTTCATCAGCTCGTGCGACGATTGCACGGCGCCGTTTTGCGTCGACCTTGCGGTGCTGCACGATATCTGCGCTCGCCATGCGCCGCTGACGCACTTGTACGCCGACTGCCCAGCGAACGACATCGCTGACGAAGTTCCAGCGGGGCCCGGGAAGGAAGCCTTCGCGGTTTACCAACATTTGGAGCTTGGACGAGCCTTCTCGCGTCAGGAACACCGCGCCGAAATAATGAGCGTTGCCCTTAATAGTTAGGCCTTCTCCCTCGTCTCCTTCCGGAACCTCCCATCCCGTGAAGCGTCGCAATCTCCCCTGTTCGCCCTTTCCGCGGCTCCGATATTCGGAATCGAGTTCAAGCCAATCGTCGTTCGGATCTCCGTATGGAGGAATCCTAAATCCCTCCAAATACACCCTTATTCCCGCGTAGGCGCGTGTCCAAGGCGTTCCATCTTTCTCGAAAATCCGGGCAGTAAACTGAACTGCGTCATCGGATTTCGGAATGGGATAGTCTCCACGCCAACCCTCAGCGTTCTCATATTTTGAAGCGCGCCTCGCGGCATTGGTCGGCTCCACCGCAACCTTCACGTTGCCGCGCGCTGGATCGCAGTCGATCTCGATCACCCAATATGCGGCCTCGGAAACAGCCGGGACTTCGGACGCGCTATCGCGAAAATCGCCCGAATACTCGATCTTAAACCCCGGATCTCCGGTCGATGTATCCCGTATTGTCGGACTTGCGAACAGCAGCTTGGATGAAACAACGCTCTTCGGCAACGTCTCAATTATCGGTTCAGCAGGGACAAGCGTGGCCACGTCACGAAAGAACGCGTCAAATTCGCGCGCTCCCCAACTGCGTCTCGGGCGGCGCAGGACGAGCTTCGTGCCGGCCTTCTTTGCTGCGCCAAGGGGTTTTGTTTCCACCGCATTGGTACCCTCGATGTCGTCAAGGGTCTCCAGCTTCTCGATCTCATCCCAATCTATATGTGCGGCGACGCCCTGGTCCGACCGCAGCCCCTCGACAGGATCGAGTGGGGCGCCGTCCCAATGATGGGAGGTGATGTGGAGGTCGGAAGCAAGCTTATGCGCGGCGAGCCGCCCCACGCCCTTTTCTCCGGTGAACCGCCGCTTAAACAAAGGGGATTTATGCTGCCCCTCTGTCTTTGTCCGGCCCGCGATTGTCAGAAACCCCTTTTCAAAGGCCTGAACCGTCATTCCCGTGCCGTCATCTTGAATTGTGATAACGCCGTCGGCGTCATTCAACCGCTCACCATGGACGCGGACGAGCCGCGAATCGGCATCGTAAGCATTTTTGACAAGCTCGACCATGGCCGTGCTGTCTCGACCCACGAGTAGCTCGCCCAACTCCCGAAAGAGTTTGGTATCTACAGCGAATTTGGCCAAGTCACCCCCGAATGGCCCGCCCCGACAATGGACCTACCAAAAAAAATGGCATTATAGCCATTTGGATGGAAGATGCTACGGGGTACATATGAAGATAGCCGCGGCAATCAAGGAGATGCATGAAAAGTGCGCGGTATATACTGCGTCCGAAACTGCCAATCGCCTTCTCGATATCGCGGAATGGACAGCGGGCCGAGACCTGACCTCGGCAGTGCTCCTTGAACCTTGTGCTGGCGAGGGAGCCATTCTGGTCGAAGCCGTCAGACGCCTAATTGCGAGCTTTCGGCAGCACGATCGGCCTTTGGCTACGCGAAGTCTGAAGGCACGAATCAAGGCTTTCGAATTTCACGGCCCGGCAGCCGCAGCCGCTAGACGCGCCGTCCGGCTAGTTTTGATGAACGAGGGTATTGGCTGGGCGGCAAGTGGCCTGCTTGCTGAGGCATGGGTGCACGAAGCCGATTTTCTCCTCCATGAGCCCGCCAAGGCCACGCACGTCGTAGCAAATCCCCCATATCTGCGTTGGAGCAAACTGCCGCTATCGCTCGCTGCAGAATATCGAAAATCTCTTCGGCCTCTATCAACTCGAGGAGATGTTGCGGTAGCATTTCTCGACCGGATGATCGAATGGACCCGGCCGAATGGACGAATTGCGGCCCTGGTGAGTGATCGCTGGATGTTCGCGCAGTACGGCGCCGATTTCATTGCAGACATTAAGGGCAAGGGATGGTCGCTCGCAGTTATCGATGATCAACCGGTAGCCCCCTTCGTGCGGCGCGTAGGCGTTTCATCGGCGATTGTGCGGTTGTCGATGGGCGCCCCGATCTCACCCTCTCCTGATAGTGTCCGCGAGATAGCGCGTACGCGCCATGCCGCGCTCGTAACGAAATACGGCACATTGGCCGACGCCGGCTGCATCGTGAAGGTCGGTCCGGCATTGGGGTGCGGCGAGACATTTCTGCTGGATGCCACTGAGGCTGCCACCATCGAGAACGAGCTTGTTCGCCCATACCTGTCGCGCAAGGCCCTCACCGGTGGCGTAATCGACTATGCCGACTTGAATGTGGTCGTGCCTTACGACCGACGCGGTCAGGCGATCGAGATCGAATATTGGCCGAATTTCCTCAAATGGGCGCGGAAGCACGAAACCTCTCTTAAGGCGCGGAGTCACGTGCAAGGTCAAGAACGCTGGTGGAAGACAATTGACGCGATCGGGTCCCAGTGGAACGATGAACCTAAGCTTCTCCTTGGAGAGATGTCGACGCACGCGGAAGTTTCGCTGGATCTCAGCGGGAGCATTCCTGCGCACTCGGTTTATGCTATCTGGTCGAGCGAGTGGCCGATCGAAGCTCTTCAACGCGTCCTCAACGCAGGCCTTCTTCAATTGACCGCGGAGGCTGAAGCTCCCCGGTTAAAACAACGATGGTTCCGGTTCTACAAGCGCTTCATTGTTCGTACGCCCCTCCCAAAATGGACGGCTTTGTCCAAGGAAGAACAGCTTGCGTTTGAAGGGGAAAATGCAGAATTCTTCACCGCAGCGTTCTACAAGATGTTTGGATTCTGGCCAATGTCGCACGTGAAAGGCGTCGCCGCAGACAGTCCTGAGAGCTAGGACGCTCGTCCAGCCTAGCGCGGTTCTGATGTAAACATCTATAGAGATAGGCCCGCACATGCGCCATCCTCGCTGGAACGACGGAATGATCATAGCTTTGCTTTTCAATTGGATCGCTTACAAGCAGAGCGGCAATTATTGGCACAAAATCCGCAAGGCTGTCTTCGGTACCGATATTATCCAGCGTTCCGGCCGACATATGAAACTTTCGATCGGCGATGTGCTCGTTGGGATTACGGCTGGCCAAGACCCTGAAGCACTGTTCAATGCGGCTTTCAATCACAGCGACTGGACTCTCCTTTACGAAGAGCGGGTGCAAAATGGCTTTCCAACGGTATTCGGCATGGTCTTCGACAATATGCCACGCGAGCTCGCGGCCGAATTGCATGACGCCCTATTCAATCACCGTGGATATGTGGGTGCGCTATCCGTTCATCTAGAGTTTGCGCCCCATTTAGCCTTGTATAGGAACCGCCTTCCCCCACAATACCGCTTACAAGGCCGGAGACTGCGAAGCTTCTACTCGATGGGTAACATGGACGGGTGTGACGAGCATGATCTGAACGACATGCGTTCACTCGGCTACAGCGATCTTGATTTCGAGGACACAGGGGCAGGCCGGACGATCCTGGATGATTTCGACACGCCGAGGCATTTTGCCAGAGTTACTGCGTTTCGGAGCTTGCTGTCGGGCGACCTCGCTGACGGCGAGGACTGTGCTTACGAATTGGCGATGCTTCTAGAGGATCTCAGCCCGAGGTTATTTAATGTCTTAGGGGCCGCCGCCGAGAGGCTGTCAGATGCCGAGAATGAAGAGGAAGTGGCTCAGGTCGCTCTGTCCGGTCGACGTTATCCTGAGCAATTGGCCGAGATGCGCGCCGTCGAGGCGGGCGCGACTGGTTGGTAGGGCTGACTCACTCACCTTGCCCTGGACTTGCATCGCGCAGGTTCGGGGCGGGGCTTTCCCTATTTTTTGTCAACGGATCAGCGAGGGACCGGCATAGGGGGCGCTGAGCTGAGCGGGAGGCGGTGCGGGCGTGAGCGGCAGGGGCGGTGCCATTGCCGCCTGCGGGACAGCATCGCCTCCGCCATTCGCCCATTGGACGAAGCCGTTTGCGAGGGACGGGGCAGCGAAGAGGATGAAGCAGCCGAGAATGACGGTCGCGCCACGGCGCAGGTGGACGCGCCCGGCCAGCATCCCGAAACCGATCCCCGCAACGGCGATGGTCGCGGCGACCAGGGAGATCGACCCGGTGGCGACGTCGGCGAGCCATTGGCTGGCGGCGACCAAGGCGTTGGCTGAGAGTGAGGTCATCGAAACATGCCCATCTTCCCGGCTCCCAAGATAGCCGGGAAGCCGACCTAATTAATAATTAACAACAAACAAAAACAATTCAACTAGCTAGATTCCTCATTCATTTTTTTTAAAATATCTATGATTTTGCTCGATTTTGCTATACTCAAATAGCTGAAACTGCAAGCCATACTTCCAGTTTCTTTTAGACTATGAGATGCTATAAATAGGTTACGCGGCACCTCTTTTTTCATATGATTTAACAACAATTCGCAGAATTCGACTATTAGATCGTATCTTTCTGAATCTATAAATCCTCTATTAGAGATCGCCGGATAGTTCTCTATCATCCTATATATCAAATAACCTTTTTGATCGTTAAAGACATCCTCAGCTTTATCGGCCGAAAGCTCCTCAGGCTTCGAAGGAAAAAATCCTATAATACCCGAAATTCTTGTAAATGAATTTCTTTTCTCTATTCTTGGACAATAGAATTCATATAGATCATTTGATCTTCTTGCAAAAATATATGAGTTCCATTTATAGCTAAAAAATTTGAAAAATCCTTTTCCTATCAAATATTCATCGATAATTCTGAAAATAATTTCATGACTCATGCAGAACCTCAACAAGCTAATACTGACCTACACTGAACCCTGGCAACAAACGTCGGCATTGAAGGAAAAAGGGATCCGTGAGGAAAAGATGGATTCAAATACCCCGCGACCTTTCCTCCCCCTCCGTATATAACGTTATCCTTTGCCTGCTGCAGGCCTCCATACCATGATGAGTTTACCTTTACTTCAACAGAAGTCATTTCGGTAACTCCTGGTTTAAATACAACATAGTCTATTATTCTCAAGCCAAGCCCGGTCTGAACGCGCACCTGCCTACCCAATATTTCGTATCCTTCTTCCAGTAACTTGGCTTCGACGGCGCTCTCGCCCAGGAACCCCAGCTGAGCGATTGTGGCTGCATTATCGGCTTCTTCCGATAGATCGCCAAGCGCCTCTTCAAGGGCCGATGGCTCGGGATAGCCCGAAGAGGATTCTTGTCCTGCCGCCGCGATCTTCATTTCCAGCTTCGGCGGCGTGTACAGGCGCCACATCGGATCGCGATCTTCCACGGGCGTGCGGCAAACCCGGCTGCCCGTTTGGGGCTGGCACTCCAGACCATCCGGATCGGTATGATTTACCGGATCGTTTGCCACATAGGCATAGAGGTTCACTTGGTCAGCATATCCGATCGGATCGGTCTGGAGAAAACGTCCTAGCGTCGGAGAGTAGATACGCGCCTTGTAATAATACATGCCCATATCGGCGAGCCAGAGCTGCCCCGTATACTGGAACCTTCCGACGTTGCTCGCCGCGGGAATCCCATATTCGTCGTAGCGGTTAATCCCGATCATTGTCCCGGCATTATCCGCGACCGCTATCACGCTGCCCTGATGATCGGTACGGAGGCGGCGCAGCACGCTCGTTGCCACCGTCGTCCCCTCATACCAGACGAGCGGCTCGTCGCCCCCCGGACCATGGATGTAGCGGCGCAGGAGCGGGTTCGGCGTCACCTGGCTATATTCGGCCACGAGCTCGTCGCCGTCATAGACCAGCCTTAGGCTCGGCGAGGTCACGGTTCCGCCATACATGTACAGCCGGCCCAGCGGATCGTATCGCAGCGCCGCCCTTTGCGCGCCGGCATAAGATAGCGCCGCGCAGTCGCTGTTCACCTGCGCGCGCGTCTGCACTAGCCGGTTCTCAACGTCATATTGGCAATTATATACTTGACAAAGCAGCCCATGAGACGGCATAGAATAGGGCATGACGAACATCACCGCCCCGCACTTTCACGACGAAACCAAAGCCCGCGAGCATTTGGAAGCGATCCGCTGGCCCGAAGGCCCGACCTGCCCCCATTGCGGCTCGTTCAATGCCACGCGCCTTGAGGGCAAGAAGCACCGCGCGGGCCTCGTCCAGTGCAACGATTGCCGCGAACAGTTCACCGTCACCGTTGGCACCGTGTTCGAGCGTTCCAAGGTGCCGCTTCACAAGTGGCTGCTCTGCAATCACCTGCTCTGCGCCAGCAAGAAGGGCATGAGCGCAAAGCAGATCGAGCGTATGCTCGGCGTGACCTACAAAACCGCTTGGTTCATGTGCCACCGCATCCGCGAGGCCATGAAAACCGATGGCACTGACGGCCCCCTCGGCGGTCCTGACGCCGTTGTGGAAGCCGATGAAACCTATGTCGGTGGCAAGGCCAAGAACCGCGCCACCCGCAGCCCTGCCCCCAAGAAAGCCGTTGTCGCCCTTGTCGAGCGTGACGGCCAAGTTCGTTCGTTCCACGTTGCCAACGTCAACGCCAAGCACCTGCGCGGCCTTATCGTCACCAACGTTGACCGCCGCTCGCACCTGATGACCGATGAAAGCATGGTCTATACCAGCGTCGGTCGCGAGTTTAACGGCCACAGCGTCGTCAACCACAGCGCGAAAGAGTACGTCACGACCGGCGGCTTCAAGCACAGCAACACCGCCGAAAACTTCTTCTCCATCTTCAAGCGCGGCGTGATCGGAACCTACCACCATATGAGCGAGGCCCATCTGGCTCGCTATACCGGCGAGTTCGACTTCCGTTACAACACCCGCACCATGACCGACGCCGAACGCGCCTCGATTGCCTTGTCGCGCATCGGCGGCAAGCGTCTCACCTATCGGCGGACTGACGCAATCGCCGCCTGATTGGTATCAGGCGCCTCGCCAGATCGGGGAGGGTCGAAAACGTTGGTCTAGGTGAGAACGGGCGGGGAACAGAATCCCTTTGCCGAATCAATTAACAACCCGTAAAATACCAAATGGCCGAGGTGGTTCAGACCTCGGCCATCATTGGAAACCGCCAGCGGGGGCGGGTGTGATCACGTTTTGGCTTTTGCTCCTAGACATGAGTCGCGTCAACCCCTGCTGGTTCTAAACAGGGTAAATTGACATGGCTGACGTCGCATACATTTCGTGCATCAACAAAGACCCCCGATACGATGCTTACAACCGCATCACACACGTCGGCGGGGTCGGGGCCGAGCGTTGGAAGATCACCACTGACGACGCCATTTCCCATATAGAGAACGGCGCTTGGGAGTTTTGGACCAAGCCGCCAGTAGGGCATGGTCAAAAGGTCATCGTGGCTCAGCGAAACGGGCGGAAATATCTGAAGACTGTGGCTGATTACGACACGCCGGATAATCTGCTGAGCCTTCCTGAGTGCCCGTAATCATGCAGCTCGGGGCGTTGTAGCCCTGAGGGTCGAGGGACCAGGCTAAGGCTTGCTGGGCCGCGTAAAACTCGGCGTAGCGCTCCCCCTCGGGGGCGCTACTCAGGGCGCGGCCCAGCTTTTCCAGTTCGTGACTTACGTGGTCCATCGCCATTGTCCTTTTTCGCCTTGTGCGGCGTCGGTGGCGTCGCCAGCATCCGGCGAAGCGTCTCTAGCTCTTTTTGATCGGTGTCTGACATGCCTACAACTCTCATTCCCGGCGAAGACGATCAGACCGCCGTTATGGCGCTCATTGGATACGTCTGCATCCAGTGGGCCGTTCTCGAAACCACGTTCTTGCACCTGATTGGCGCAATCGAATTAATGCTACCAGAAGAGGCCTACATTGTCTTCGCCGGTTTGGATTGCCGCCAGCGTATCTCAAAATCCCTCGTGTTGTCCCGTCACCACAAGTTTCCGAACCGCCTCACCAACCGCATTGAGCAGCTTCGCAAGGATATGGACAAGGCAGACATATTCGAGCTTCGCAACACTGTCGTGCATGGCGCTCACGCAGCATCGGAACAGCCCCACAGCACCAAAATCATGATGGCCCGGTACTCTGGCCCCAAGCGCTTTCAAGACTTTTCCATCACCGATCTGCGCGACATCGGCGAGAACGTCGCGCGCTTCGCTCTGGAAGCGCAGCTAATCTTTGAAGACTACGGAAAAACCAGCCGCGTCAAAGAAAGCACCCAGCATCTGGCGCGCGAGTTCAAAGCGGGAAACCTCGGCCTCTGGGTCAAAATCAAGCAGCACTTCCGTAGCCGCGCCTAGCATAGCGGAAGGGATTTCGAGCGTACCGGCCTGTCCCGAATCCTGTACCACTTACGTTCTGCTTTCTCAAGTATACAATTGCCCTCGAAGCCGCCATCGGCACGCATGCAATAATTGAGCGCGACCTCACCGCCATGGCCAAAGGGGGGATGCCCGAGGTCATGCGTGCACGCGACTGCCTGAATTAGGCTATGCTCCGGCAGGTTAGCTATCGCCGGATGTTCAGGCTGATTGAAGCGGAGTTGCTTCACCAAGCCTCCTGCAATCTGAGCCACCTCCAGCGAGTGCGTCAACCGCGTACGGTAGAAATCGCTGTCTCCAAGATTGAGAATCTGCGTTTTGCCTTGCAGCCTACGGAAGGAGCCCGAATGTACGACGCGCCCGTAATCAATATCACCGTCAGACCGCGCATCATTTGCCTTTCTAGTTTCCAAAGTCCTGCGCTCAAGCCAAATCATTCAAATGCTCCCCCTCATGGTAAACTGACGCAATCTCAAAACGACCTCTCGGATCGGTGAGCCGCTCGTGATTGACGACGACCAGGATATCGTAATCCGAATATTAGCCGCCGACCGGATCGGCGACCCAGTCGCCGCGCACATGGTTTCCGTAAAGGGTGACCTTGAGGATGCGCCCCTGCTTCTTCCACTTCTGGGTCGCAAGGGCGGTCGTATCCTCGAACTCGGCGAAGAGGATTTCGACGATGCGCGCGAGGTCCTGCTGCTTCCTGCCGGAAAGATGGTCGAGGTTGTTTTTCATGTGCCTTGAATCCTACCGATTTATTGTGGCATGACAACGAAATAGGGTGATCCCCGCGCCCGCCGGAGCGAACGGGGGCCGGCCTTCAGTCGGCCGGGTTCCAGATGACGGCATAGGTGTCGTCGTCGTCCTGACCCGCCGCCCGGCCGAGGTGCGCGTAGAGCCGGCGCGGTCCGAACTCGGGAGCGGCGAGGCTCAGCGAGACGTAGGTCTTGCCAGACATCTCGCCGGTGCGGACCCATCCCGCACCGATCTCGACGCCTTCGGAAAAGACCCGGAAGTCGAGCTGCGTGCCCGCCTTGCTGCGATTGGGGGTGATCTCGATGCTTGCGCGGATCGAGACCCGCTCGCCCCAATATTCGCCGCGCGTTCAAGCACGCCGCACGCTATTGATATCCATATGGGCGAGCTGGCGTTCGATCGCATCGGGATGAAAGCGCCCGGTTTCGTTCAGCAGCGTTGCCGCCATCGCCCTGAAACCGTGGGCGGTCATCCGCCCCTGACTGAACCCCAAGTCCCGCAGCGCGCATTCACCGTATTCTCCGACATTGGGCGCTGGGGCGACCGGAAGGACGGGAAGCAATATTTGCCTGTGCCCGTCAGCTCCCAAAGCTGTTCGAAGAGATCGAGCGCCTTGGGTGAACAAGGGTACGCGGTGGGGCCGGCCCATCTTCATCTTTTCAGCGGGAATGCTCCGCACCACCTGCTCGAACTCGCTCCATTCCGCCTGGCGCAATTTGCCGGGTCGGACGAAGAGGTGCGCGGACAGCCTGAGCCCGAACAAGGTGATGGCATGGCTGGTAAAGCCTTCGATCGCGCGCATGAACTCGCCTGCACCATTGGCCGTCGTAATCGCAGCCAGATGCTTTGCCTTGGGCACGGTCAGCGCGCCGCGAAGGTCGCAGGCCGGATCGCGCTCCGCCCGCGTCTTCGCGATCGCATAGCGAAAAACCCTGCTCACGACGCTGCGCATGCGCCGCGCGCTTTCGCTTCAACCGCGCGAAGGACGGCCAACACCTCCTGCGCGGTGATCTTCGCGACCGGTCGGTTACCGATCTTGGGATAGGCTTTGTCGAGCAACCAGCGAATCTTACTCAGCGTGATCTCGGCCATGCCTTCGCGCTCATTCTTTGCCGTCCATTCCTGGGCTACCGTCTTGAAGGTGTCGTTCTCCTCGACCCTGGCCCGCGCGGCTTCAACTTTCTGTTGGTGGGAAGGGTCGATGCCGGATGCGATCAGGCGCCGCGCTTCATCGCGCCGGGATCGCGCATCGGCCAAGGTCACCTCAGGCCAGGAGCCGAAAGCGAGCGTGCGCTCTTTATCCATATAGCGATAGTTGAGGCGCCAGAGCTTCGAACCGTTCGGTCGCACAAGAAGATAGAGACCGCCGCCATCGGACAGCTTATAGTCCTTCGCCTGCGGCTTGGCGTTCGCGACCGTGGTGGCAAAAAGGGTGTTCATGGGGGTATCGTCCTTGCAAAAGGACGGAAAACGATACCCTCGGATATACCCTCATTGTTCCCGATTGGTGCCGTATCCGCCCGGATTTGACCGGACGGTTATAGCACAAAAAACGGCTGAAATCTCCCGTTTTTCGGACGTCCTCGGACGCCCCCGGAAGAACAAATGGTGCCCAGAAGAGGACTCGAACCTCCACGACCTTGCGATCGCCAGCACCTGAAGCTGGTGCGTCTACCAATTCCGCCATCTGGGCACGGGGTAGGAGCGGGCGCTTAGCGGCGCGGCACGCGCCTTGTCAACCGCGCTGCAACCGGCTCGCTGCATTTTATCGAAAAGTGGCGCTTTCCGGTGCCGCCGTCCCGCTCTCCCCTTGCCCGCATCATCGCTTCGCGGCATGGGGAAGCGGACGGCGGACGGTGCCGGGACAGAATCACCACGGGCTGATATGATGCGAAATCTCGACGGACAATTGATCACGGTGCTCGGCGGCGGCGGCTTCATCGGCCGCTATGTCGTGCAGAAACTGCTTGCGCGCGGCGCGCGGGTGCGCATCGCCGAGCGTGAGCCGCGCAAGGCGGTGTTCCTGAAACCGCTCGGCGGGCTCGGCCAGACGCAGTTCGTCGCCGCCGACGTTCGCGACGCCGCCAGCGTCGCGCGCGCGATCCAGGGCAGCGACGCGGTGATCAACCTCGTCGGCAGCTTCGACGACATGGCTGCGGTCCATGCGGAAGGCGTCGGCCATATCGCGAAGACGGCCGCAGCCGCCGGCATCGCGGCGCTGGTCCATGTCTCGGCGATCGGCGCCGACCGCGACGCCGCCTCGGCCTATGGCCGCAGCAAGGGCGACGGCGAGGCGCTGGTCCGCGCCGCCTTCCCCGCTGCGGCGATCCTGCGTCCCTCGATCGTCTTCGGCCGCGAGGACCGCTTCATCAATCGCTTCGCGGGGATGATCCGCATGCTGCCGGTCGTCCCGGTGATCGCGCCGGGTGCGAAGTTCCAGCCGGTCCATGTCGCCGACGTCGCCGACGCGGTGGTCGCGGCACTCGACGCGGGCGCGGCGGGCCGGACGTTCGAACTCGGCGGGCCGCAGGTGCTGACGATGGCCGAATTGCAGCGCTGGATCGCCGAAGCGACGGCGCGCAGCCCGCTGTTCGTCGAGGTGCCCGACGCCGTCGCCGCGGCGCTCGCCAGCGGTTTCGGCTGGGCGCCGGGCGCGCCGATCACCAAGGACCAATGGCTGATGCTGCAGCACGACAATGTCGTCGCCGCGGACGCGGCGGGGCTTGGCGACCTCGGCATCGTGCCGGCGTCGCTCGCCTCGGTCGCCGACGGCTGGCTGGTGCAATATCGCCGCAACGGCCGCTTCGCCGAACTCGCCGCGCGCTAACCCCCTGCCCGCGCGCCCTCTGGCGCCAATCGCAAAAGCTGTTACTCTGAACCGGGGTCGCTTCTGCTTTGCGGGGGTGTACGATGAAATATGGGGGGATGGCCGCGCTGCTGACGGCGGCGCTGGTTCTGGCTGGCTGCGACAATACGCCGGCCGATTTGCATGGATTGCCAAAGGATGCCGCCGAGCGCGCGACCTTGTGCGGTCGTTCGGCGCTGGCCTATGCTGCGGCGGGCAGCGGCAAGGGAGCCGCCGAGGAAAAAAGGCGACAGGAGTTGCTGCAGACCATCGTCGACAAGACGGGTTTCTTCAGCGCCACCGGCCTCGACGATGAAAAGGGCAAGGCGCTGCTCGGCGATATCCAGGACACGCTGAAGGGCGGCAACTGGCTGGGCACGCTCAACCAGTGCAAGGCGGCCTATGCGCTCGGCGACCCCGAGCCGCTACCGAAATTGCCGACCGAGCCGAAGGAAAAGCCCGCGGCCTGCGCCGCGGTCGCGGTCGCCGCGGCGTTCGGCGACGGATCGAGCGACCTCGCGGCGCTCCAGAAAAACGTCCTGATGAACCCGCAATCCTCCTATTTCCTGATCGCCGCGGCGAACCAGGATGGCGGCATGGCGGCGGCGCAGAATGCGATGGCGAGCAAGGTCGAATGGGCGATTGCGTCGGGCGCGGTCGGCCCGCTGACCGACGCCTGCGTCAAGGAGTATCCCAAGGCCGCCGCGACCACCGCGGTGACGCTGCCCGCCGACGAAGGCCAGGCGGTCGCCGCGTGCGGCTTCAACGCCGGACTGCTCGGAACGCTGGAGGGCGAGGAAGGCGCGATGGCGAAGGCCGTCGCCAAGAAACTGCAGGACGGCGGCATGATGCCCGACCTCGCGCTCGCCGGCAGCCCGAAGAAGCTGCTCGAACAGGCGCTCGACCTCGGCCCGCCGGCCAATGTGCTGAAAGCCTGCGGGGCGCGGTTCAAATAGCGACTGGCCAAGCCGCGCGGCTGTCCTTAGGGCAGACACAGGACGGGGGCGTCCGACATCGGTCGGGCGCCCCCGCCTTGTTTCAGAGCCATCGTCGCAGGACCCCATGAACGAAATCATCACCGCCATCATCCTCGGCATCGTCGAGGGGCTGACCGAATTCCTGCCGGTATCGTCGACCGGGCATTTGATCCTCGCGACCGAATTGCTCGGTTATGACGCGTCGCGCTGGGCGATCTTCAACATCGCGATCCAGCCGGGCGCGATCCTCGCGATCGTCGTGCTCTACCGCAAATTGTTCTGGGAGATGTTCACCGGCTTCTTTCGGCGCGATCCGGTCGCGATCGCCTTTGTCCGCAACCTGGCGCTTGCCTTCGTCCCCGCGGTCGCGCTCGGCCTCGCGCTCGGCGATTATATCGAAGTGCTGCTCGAAAATGCGGTGGTCGTCGCCTGGGCGCTGATTATCGGCGGCTTCGCGATCCTGCTCGTCGAACGTTATGCCAAGCCAAAGGAGAGCGGCGGGGTCGCCAATCTGTCGGTGCGCCAGTCGGTGCTGATCGGCCTCGTCCAGTGCATCGCGATGATCCCCGGGGTCAGCCGCTCGGGCGCGACGATCCTCGGCGCGATGTCGCTGGGCGTCGACCGCAAGACCGCCGCCGAGTTCAGCTTCTTCCTTGCGCTGCCGACGCTGACCGGCGCGACGGCACTGCAATTGTTCAAGCATCGCGACGCGATCACGACGAACGACCTCGGCCTGATCGGGGTCGGCGCCTTTGTCTCGTTCATCGTCGCCTGGGTGGTGATCAAGGCGTTCCTCGCGGTGGTGACGCGCTATGGCTTCACCCCTTTCGCCTGGTACCGAATCATCGTCGGCGGCGCCGCGCTGGTTTGGCTGACCCTGAGGTAGGTCCGGACCGGACCTTTTAATGTAAGATAGTTGCGCGGGAGACTTTCTTCTGCTCGGCAAGTTCGATATTTAGGTCAGCAAAACTTCCCTATCTTGCATTTCTTGCGTGACATGGGGGATTTGACGATGCAATCGCCCCGCAACGAAGGGGAAATTGCATGGCTGCCGATCGCATGCTCCAGTTTGTGGGGCGTGAACAATCCTATCCCGACAAGCGCTCGGCCGAAGAGCGCGCGCTGGATTTCCGCGAAATCGCCGAGCGCTATGCCGCGCCCGACGCCGATGCGCAGGCTGCGCGCTGTTCGCAGTGCGGAGTGCCCTATTGCTCGGTGCATTGCCCGCTCCACAACCACATCCCCGACTGGCTGCGCCTGACCGCCGAGGGGCGGCTGCGCGAGGCCTATGAACTCAGCAACGCGACCTCGACGATGCCCGAGATCTGCGGCCGCATCTGCCCGCAGGACCGGTTGTGCGAAGGCAATTGCGTCATCGAATTTTCGGGCCATGGCGCGGTCACGATCGGCAGCGTCGAGAAATATATCACCGACACCGCCTGGGCCGAGGGCTGGGTCGAACCCGTGCATCCCGGCAAGCCCACCGGCCAGTCGGTCGGCATCGTCGGTGCCGGCCCCGCAGGCCTCACCGCCGCCGAATATCTGCGCGTCGCGGGGCATGAGGTTCATGTCTATGACCGGCACGATCGCGCCGGCGGGCTGCTGACCTATGGCATCCCGGGCTTCAAGCTCGAAAAGGATGTCGTGATGCGCCGCATCGAACGGCTCGAAGCCGGCGGCATCCATTTCCATCTGGGGTTCGAGGTCGGCGCCGACGCGACGCTCGACGAACTGCGCCGGAAACATGACGCGATCCTGATCGCCACCGGGGTCTACAAGGCGCGCGAGATCGCAGTCCCCGGCAACGAAGCCGCAGGCGTCATCGCCGCGCTCGATTATCTCGTCGCCTCGAACCGCAAGGGCTTCGGCGACGCGGTTCCCGCGTTCGACGACGGCAGCCTCGACGCGAAGGGCAAGCATGTCGTCGTCATCGGCGGCGGCGACACCGCGATGGATTGCGTCCGCACCGCGGTGCGCCAGGGCGCGAAGTCGGTGAAATGCCTCTATCGCCGCGACCGCGAGAATATGCCGGGGTCGCAGCGCGAGGTCGCCAATGCCGAAGAGGAAGGCGTCGAATTCGTCTGGCTCTCGGCCCCCGAAAGCTTCACCGCCGACAAGGCGGTCAAAGAGGTCGCGGTCGCGGGCATGCGCCTCGGCGCCCCCGACGCCAGCGGCCGCCGCAGCCCCGAGGCCGATCCCGGCCGCCGGTTCGACCTGCCCGCCGACATGGTGATCAAGGCGCTCGGCTTCGATCCCGAGGAACTGCCGCATCTGTTCGGCGCCCCCGACCTCAGCGTCACCCGCTGGGGCACTTTGCGCGTCGATCACCAGACGATGATGACCAGCCTGCCCGGCGTTTTCGCCGCCGGCGACATCGTGCGCGGCGCCAGCCTCGTCGTCTGGGGCATCCGCGACGGCCGCGATGTCAGCGACCAGATGGCGAAATGGTTGAAAGTCCGCGCGGAAAGCGAAATGAAGGCGGCATGACCATCAGGGGAAGGAATCACATTATGTCGACCTGGAAATCCATGCTGCTCGCCGGCACGATCGCTTTTGCGCCGCTGACCGCCCACGCCGCCGTGCCGAAAGAAGCGCCCGCCGCCGAAGTGATCGCGGTCGACGTGCCGGCCGATGATTATGTCGATCCCTCCTCGCCCGAAGGCCTCGCGCAGACCAAGGCCAAGATGCAGAAGGAAATGGATCAGGCCATCGCGATGGTCGAGAAGATCTTCGGCACCGACAAATTGCCGCCGATCGCTCCCGCCCAACTGGCCATCGCCCAAAAGACGACGGGTGCGCTCGTTCCGACGGGCAGCCTCGAAAAGATGATGGACAATCTTTACGGCAAGCTGTTCCGCGGCCTGATGGGCGAGCTTGGCGGCATGTCCGACATCATGCTGTCGTACAAGACCGGCGTGGAAGCCGACAAGATTTCGGCGCTCGACGACGTGACCAAGGAAAAGATCGCCGACATCTTCGACCCGAACCGCAAGGCGCGCGAAGAGCAGATCATGACCAACGTCAAGCCGCTGATCAGCGAAGTACTCCGCGACCTCGAAGTCCCGATGCGCGAAGGCATGGCGAACGCCTTTGCTCGCAAGTTCAGCGCCGACCAGTTGAACCAGATGAACGCCTTTTTCGCGACCCCGGCGGGCAGCGCCTATGCCAGCGAATGGATGGCGCTTCAGGCCGACCCCGAAATCATCCTCGCCATCATCAAATCGGTGCCGCCGATGGCGAACAAGTGGATCGACCGTGCTCCCGAACTGGAAGGCAAGTTCAAGGACCTGCCGAAAGAGCGGCAGATGGCCGACCTCAGCGACGCCGACCTCACCAAGCTGGCCGGGCTGATGAAGGTCGATGTCCAGACGCTCAAGGACCAGCGTGACCTTTACAAATCGGTCGACGATGCGGCGATGGAGGCGACCGATGCCGCGGCCTATGACGACACTGCAGTCGCAGCCGCTGCCGATGCCGCCGCGGCGGCTGGCGACGCCGTCGACGCCGCGGGCGACTTCGACGCCGGCTACGACCGCAGCAACTGGTCCGACGCCGATCGCGAAAAGGTCGAGGCGCTCGAAACCGCCGTCAGCGAAGCCACCTCGGCCGCCTATGAAGCCGAGGCCGCCGCCGCGGCCAACGCCCGCAAGAAGCTCGGCCTGCCCGACACCGCCGAATAGGCGCCGCAAAACAAGACACCGTCAGGACTGCATGATGACCCACTACCCCACTCCCGAACATGCCCGGCTCGAAGCCGAGGGCATGTACCGCCCCGACATGGAATCCGACGCCTGCGGCGTCGGCATGGTCGCCGCAACCGACGGCAAGGCCTCGCGCCGCGTCGTCGAGGCGGCGATCGAGGCGCTGCGTGCCGTGTGGCACCGCGGCGCGGTCGATGCCGACGGCAAGACCGGGGATGGGGCGGGCATCCATGTCGACCTGCCGGTCCGTTTCTTCGACGATGCCATCGCCGCATCGGGGCATAAGGCGCTGCCGAACCGGCTCGCGGTCGGGATGATCTTCCTGCCGCGCACCGACCTCGATGCGCAGGAACATTGCCGCACGATCGTCGAATCCGAGATCATCGACGCCGGCTACACCATCTATGGTTGGCGCCAGGTGCCGGTCGACGTGTCGGTGATCGGCGACAAGGCGCAGCGCACGCGGCCCGAGATCGAGCAGATCATGATCGCCGGGCCGCTGCCCGACGAACAGTCGCTCGCCGAGTTCGAAAAGCGCCTCTACCTCGTCCGTCGCCGGATCGAGAAAAAGGTCGTCGCGGCGCAGATCGCCGATTTCTACATCTGCAGCCTGTCGGCGCGCTCGATCATCTACAAGGGGTTGTTCCTCGCCGAGAGCCTCGCCGATTTCTATCCCGACCTGACGAACAAATTGTTCGAAAGCCGCGTCGCGATCTTCCATCAGCGCTATTCGACCAACACCTTCCCGCAATGGTGGCTCGCCCAGCCCTTCCGCTGCCTCGCCCACAATGGCGAGATCAACACGATCCGCGGCAACAAGAACTGGATGAAGAGCCACGAGATCAAGATGGCGAGCCTCGCCTTTGGCGAGCATAGCGAGGACATCAAGCCCGTGATCCCGGCGGGCGCGTCGGACACCGCCGCGCTCGACGCGGTGTTCGAGGCTTTGTGCCGCGCCGGGCGCGACGCGCCGACGACCAAGCTGATCCTCGTTCCCGAAGCCTGGGGTGACGATGCCGAGGTGCCCGATACCCACCGCGCGATGTACTCCTATCTCGCCAGCGTGATGGAGCCGTGGGACGGCCCTGCCGCGCTCGCGATGACCGACGGCCGCTGGGCGGTCGCGGGCATGGACCGCAACGCGCTGCGCCCGCTGCGCTACACGCTCACCGTCGACAATCTGCTCGTCGTCGGCTCCGAAAGCGGCATGGTGCTGCTGCCCGAAGCGAGCATCCGCAAGAAGGGCCGCCTCGGCCCCGGCCAGATGATCGCGGTCGACCTCGACGAAGGCACGCTCTACGAGGACCGCGCGATCAAGGACCGGATCGCCGGCGCACACGACTATGCGTCGCGGGTGAAAGGCTTCCGCAGCATGGCCGACCTGCCCAGGGGCGGCAAATCGACCCTGCCCGCCTTCGACCGCAGCGAGCTTTTGCGGCGCCAGGTCGCCGCCGGGCTGACGATGGAGGATATGGAGCTGATCCTCTCGCCGATGGTCGAGGATGCCAAGGAAGCGATCGGCTCGATGGGCGACGACACCCCGCTCGCGGTCATCTCGGACAAGCCGCGCCACGTTGCGCAATTTTTCCGCCAGAATTTCAGCCAGGTCACCAACCCGCCGATCGACAGCTTGCGCGAACGGCATGTGATGAGCCTCAAGACGCGTTTCGCCAACCTCGCCAACATCCTCGATGAAAAGGGGCAGAGCGACCATGTCCTCGTCATCGACAGCCCGGTGCTGGTCGGCGACGACTGGGACCGGCTGCGCGCCTATTTCGGCGACGCGGTCGCCGACATCGACTGCACCTTCAAGGTCGGCGGCGATGCCTCGACCCTGCGCGAAGCGATCGCGCGCGTCCGCCGCGAGGCCGAGGATGCGGTGCGCGCCGGGCGCAGCGAATTGTTCCTGAGCGACGAAAAGCTGGGCGAAGGCCGCGTCGGCATGGCGATGGTGCTCGCCGCCGCCGCGGTCCACACCCACCTTGTTCGCAAGGGGCTGCGCAGCTACGCATCGATCAACGTCCGCTCGGCCGAGGTGCTCGACACCCATGCCTTCGCGGTGCTGATCGGTGTCGGCGCGACCACCGTGCAGGCCTATCTGTCCGAAGCCGCGATCGCCGATCGCCAGGCGCGCGGACTGTTCGGCAGCGAACTGACGCTCGACGACTGCCTGAAGCGCTTCCGCAAGGCGATCGACGACGGTCTGCTCAAGATCCTCGCCAAGATGGGGATCGCGGTGATCTCCTCCTATCGCGGCGGCTATAATTTCGAGGCGGTCGGATTGAGCCGCGCGCTCGTCAATGACCTCTTCCCCGGCATGCCGGCAAAGATTTCGGGCGAAGGCTATCAATCGCTGTTCATCAACGCGACCGAGAAGCACGAGGCGGCGTATGACAAGCGCGTCACCACCCTGCCGATCGGCGGTTTCTATCGCCAGCGCGCCGGCGGCGAGACCCACGCCTATTCGGCTCAGCTGATGCATCTGCTGCAGACCGCGGTCGCGACCGACAGTTACTCGACCTACCTCCAGTTCGCGCGCGGCGTCGCCGACCTGCCGCCGGTCTATCTGCGCGACCTGATGGAGTTCAACTATCCGGCGCAGGGCGTCGCGCTCGACAGCGTCGAAGCGATCACCGAAATCCGCAAGCGCTTCGTCACCCCCGGCATGTCCTTGGGCGCGCTGTCGCCCGAGGCGCATGAGACGCTGGCGATCGCGATGAACCGCATCGGCGCCAAGGCGGTGTCCGGCGAAGGCGGCGAGGCGAGCGAACGCTACCAACCCTATGCCAATGGCGACAATGCCAACAGCAATATCAAGCAGATCGCGAGCGGGCGCTTCGGCGTCACCGCCGAATATCTCGGCGCCTGCGACGAGATCGAGATCAAGGTCGCCCAAGGCGCCAAGCCCGGCGAGGGCGGCCAGCTTCCAGGCTTCAAGGTCACCGAATTCATCGCGCGGCTGCGCCACTCGACCCCGGGCGTGATGCTGATCTCGCCGCCGCCGCACCATGACATCTATTCGATCGAGGATCTGGCGCAGCTGATCTACGACCTCAAGCAGATCAACCCGCGCGCGCGGGTCTGCGTGAAGCTCGTCTCCAGCGCCGGCATCGGCACGGTTGCCGCGGGTGTCGCCAAGGCGCACGCGGACGTCATCCTCGTCTCGGGCAACACCGGCGGCACCGGCGCCAGCCCGCAGACCAGCGTCAAATACGCCGGCACCCCGTGGGAAATGGGCCTCAGCGAAGTCAACCAGGTCCTCACCCTCAACGGGCTGCGCCACCGCATCCGTCTGCGCACCGACGGCGGGCTCAAGACCGGGCGCGATATCGTCATCGCCGCCATCTTGGGCGCCGAAGAATATGGCATCGGGACGCTCAGCCTCGTCGCCATGGGCTGCATCATGGTGCGACAGTGCCACAGCAACACCTGCCCCGTCGGCGTCTGCACGCAGGACGAGAAGATGCGCGCGAAGTTCACCGGCAGCCCCGAGAAGGTCATCAACCTGATGACCTTCATCGCCGAGGAAGTGCGCGAAATCCTCGCCAAGCTCGGCTACCGCAGCCTCGACGAGGTGATCGGCCGCACCGAATTGCTGCGCCAGGTCAGCCGCGGCGCCGAACATCTCGATGACCTCGACCTCAATCCGATCCTCGCCAAGGTCGACGCGCCCGACAACGAGCGCCGCTCGCACGGCCTGCTCCGCAACCCGGTGCCCGACAGCCTCGACGCGCAGATATTGAGCGACGCCAAGCCCTTGTTCGAGCGCGGCGAGCGGATGCAGCTGACGTACAATGTCCGCAACACCCACCGCGCCGTCGGCACCCGCCTGTCGGCCGAAGTCACCGCGCGCTTCGGGATGAAGGGCCTTGCCGACAATCATGTCCAGGTCCGCCTGCGCGGCACCGCGGGCCAGTCGCTCGGCGCCTTCCTGTGCCAGGGCATCAGCCTCGAAGTGTTCGGCGACGCCAACGACTATGTCGGCAAGGGCCTGTCGGGCGGCCGCATCATCGTGCGCCCGACGGTGTCGAGCCCGCTGGTCAGCCAGCACAACACGATCGTCGGCAACACCGTCCTCTATGGCGCGACCGCGGGCACCCTGCTCGCGGCGGGCCAGGCGGGCGAGCGCTTCGCGGTGCGCAATTCGGGCGCTAACGTGGTCGTCGAGGGTTGCGGCGCCAACGGCCTCGAATATATGACCGGCGGCATCGCGGTGATCCTCGGCACCGTCGGCTCGAACTTCGGCGCCGGGATGACCGGCGGCATGGCCTTCGTGCTCGACGCCGACGATCATTTCGAACGGCGTGCCAATCCCGAATCGATCGTCTGGCAGCGCGTCGAAAGCCGCCATTGGGAAGGCGTGCTCAAGGCGCTGGTCGAGGATCATGCCAGGGCCACCGGCAGCAAATGGTCGAACGAGGTGCTCGCCGACTGGGACCGCTGGCTCGGCCAATTCTGGCAGGTGTGTCCCAAGGAAATGGTCAGCCGCCTGTCGCACCCCCTGCGCGACGAGGAAATGGCCGTGGTGGCGGCGGAGTAGAGTCCGTCGCCCCCGCCTATGCGGGGGCGACGCTTTGTCGCATCGCCGTCTCATCCCACCGCATCGCCCGCCATGTTCAGCCCAGCGAAAGCGTTGTGTCCCCATACACCGCGCTTTCGCTGACCCCGCACCCTTCCCGGAAAGGAAGATGCCGATGACCCGCTGGACCCCCAAACTCGCCCTGGCCGCCCTCCCCCTGCTCGCCATCGCCGCGCCGCTTCCGGCGCAGGCCGCCGATGTGCGCGATGCCGCCGCGACGCTGACCGATCCTGCCGAAGCTGACCGCATGGCCGACACCGTGACGATCCTCGTCGATGCGCTGATGCGCACCAACATCGGCCCGCTTGCCGAGGCGATCGCGCGCGTCGATCCGGAGTCGGACGCGGCTTACATCCCCCATGATGCAACTTTGGGCGAGGTTACGGGCAGCAACCCCGACGCCGGCCAGCGCATGGGCGACGACGTCCGCGCCACCTCGCGCATGGCGGGCCAGCTCGCGACGACCGCTGCTGCTTATGCCCCGGTTCTCAAGGATATGGCGCGCGATCTCGCGGCGCAATGGCAACGCGAACGCGACGCCGCGCGCCGCTGATCCACAGCCTGCGGCGCCGCAACGCACCATAGCCGTTGCGCGCCGCGCCCCCCTGCCGCTATGCCCACGCCATGTGGCAACTTTACCAATATCCGCTCTGCCCCTTTTCGCGCAAAATCCGCCTGCTGCTCGGTGAAAAGGGCGTCGGTTACGATCTGGTGCGCGAATCGCCATGGGAGCGCCGCGACGAATTCATCGACCTGAACCCCGCCGGGCGCACCCCGGTGATGGTCGACAATGCGCGCGGGCAAGTGCTGATCGACAGCATGGCGATCGCCGAATATTTCGAGGAGACCGTCGAGGGCAAGGCGATGATCAACGGCACCGCCGCCAATCGCGCCGAAATCCGCCGCCTCTCCGCCTGGTTCGATCAGGATTTCTATTATGAGGTCACCGGGCCGCTGCTGTTCGAACGGATGCAGAAGCGCATCGTCCACCGCCAGCCCCCCGACGGCGGCGCGCTGCGCGAGGCGATGAAGGCGGCGAACCAGCATCTCGATTATGTCGATTATCTGATCGACCACCGCACCTGGCTCGCCGGCGCGACGATGAGCCTCGCCGACCTGACCGCCGCGGCGCATATCTCGGTCGCCGACTATCTCGGCGGCATCGACTGGACCGGGCATGAGCAGACAAAGGGATGGTATTCAGGGCTGAAATCCCGGCCCTCCTTCCGCCCCCTGCTGGCGGAGCGGATGGAAATCGTGACGCCGCCAAAATACTACGAAGACGTGGACTTCTGACGCGGCGAGGAAGTCGCTGTTCCCCGGCGAAAGCCGGGCTCCATGCCATGTAGCGCTGCGCGATCCGGGCCCCGGCTTTCGCCGGGGAACACGAACTCAGCAGCTCTTATATTTCCAGTTGCGGTCCTTGCCCTCGGCGACCTGCGCGACGATCGTTTCGATGCGCTTGATGCGCGTTTCCTCGCGCTTCGCCTCAAGTACCCATTCGATATAGTCGCGGCGCTTGCCCGGCGAAAAGGCATCCCAATGCCCCTGCGCTGCGGCATTGGCCCCCAGCGCTGCGCCAAGGTCGTCGGGCAGGTCGAGCGCCGCCTTTGGCTCGGACTTGGGCCGCTTGGCCTTGCCCTCGACGCATAGCGCCGCCGCCTTGGCGATATAGGCCGCCATCACCTCGTCCGACGGCAGGTCGGCCAGCGTCGCCAGCCGCCCCATGCTCCCCATCGCACCGGTATCGCGCGGCGATCCGGTGACCTCTTCGTCGCGCCAGAAACCGAAGGTCGCATGGCCCTGGAACGCCGCCATGCCGGCGAGATTCTGGCCGTTCAGCGTGAAATGCGGCACGCCCCATTTCAACGTCTCTTCCGCGCCGGGCACGTGCGCGTGCACCAGTTCGCGCAAATGGATCAGGATCGGCTGCGCGAAAGGCTGCCGCGCGGCGATATAGGCATCGACGCGCGGGTCGCGGTTCATCCCGGCCACCGCGCGGTGACGAGGTAATTGAGCGCCTCGCTGCCGCCGAGCTTGAAGCCTTTCGCCGCCGACGGCGACAGCCCGGTCCGGTCGATGACCTCCAGCCCCGCGCCTTCCATCAGTTTCGTCAATTCCTCGGGCTTCAGGAACTGGTCCCAGTCGTGCGTACCGCGCGGCACCGCGCCGACGCGCTCGGCCGCCTCGACGAGCAGCAACTTCGACAGCATCGTCCGGTTCGGCGTCGACAGGATCATCAGCCCGCCGGGCGCAAGCCGCGCCGCGAGTTCGCCGATGAACGCCGCGGGATCGGTGACATGTTCGACGACCTCCATCGAGGTGACGAGGTCGAAGGTCGCCGCCGGCAGCGCCGCCAGTTCGCCAGCGAAGTAATTGATCGCCAGCCCCTGCCCCGCCGCATGGTCCTGCGCCGCCGCGATATTCTCGGGCGCCGCATCCACCCCCGTTACCCCGGCGCCCATCCGCGCCAATGGTTCGGCGAGCAGCCCGGCGCCGCACCCAACGTCGATCGCGCTTTTCCCGGTGAGCGGGTGCCGCTCGCGCGTGTCACCGTGCCAATGCGCGTCGATCTTGCTGCGGATATACGACAGCCGCACCGGGTTCAATTTGTGCAGCATCGCCGACGACCCATGCGGGTCCCACCAGTCGGCGGCGAGCGCCCCGAAATGCGCGGCTTCGTTCGGGTTGATCGTGGCGGTGCTCATGGCCGTTGATGTGGCACCGGGGCATCACCGGCGCAAGAAATTCTATCCGCCGTGTGCGTTGCCGGTCTTGCCTTCCCCCGCCCCCTTCCCTAACAGCCGAGCGCCGCAAAATTGTACGAATGTTGCGGTGGAAACCAGTTTCTTGAAAGCGGGGCGAGATGGCGCGGATCGTGATGAAATTCGGGGGCACGTCGATGGCGGGCACCGAACGAATTCGCACCGTGGCGAAGCTCGTCGCACGCGAAGTCGCCAACGGCAACGAGGTCGCCGTCGTCGTTTCCGCCATGGCCGGCGAAACCGACCGCCTCGTCAATTTCTGCCGCGAGGCGAACCCGCGCTACGACCCTGCCGAATATGACGTCGTCGTCGCCGCAGGCGAACAGGTGACCTCGGGCCTGCTCGCACTGACGCTGCAGGCGATGGGCACCCCGGCGCGCAGCTGGCTCGGCTGGCAACTGCCGATCCGCACCGAGGAAGCGCATGCCCGCGCGCGCATCATCGATATCGACACCGGCGCACTCGGCGCCGCGATGGCGCGCGGCGAGGTCGCGGTGATCCCGGGCTTCCAGGGCATGATGGACGACGGCCGCATCTCGACGCTCGGCCGTGGTGGCTCGGACACCAGCGCGGTCGCGGTCGCCGCGGCGCTCAAGGCCGACCGCTGCGACATCTACACCGACGTCGACGGTGTCTACACCACCGACCCGCGCATCGTCGCGCGCGCCCGCAAGCTCGATTATGTGACATACGAGGAAATGCTCGAACTCGCGAGCGTCGGCGCGAAAGTGCTCCAGACGCGCTCAGTCGGGCTCGCGATGAAGATGGGCGTGCGCGTGCAGGTGCTGTCGAGCTTCGTCGAAGGCGACGAAGCGCCCAAAAAAGGCACGATGATCGTCAGCGACCAGGAAATAGAGGAACATCAGATGGAACGGCAGCTGATCACCGGCATCGCCCACGACAAGAATGAAGCGAAGATCATCGTCACCCGCGTGCCCGACAAGCCGGGCGCGGTCGCCAACATCTTCGGCCCGCTCGCCGCCGCCGGGATCAACGTCGACATGATCATCCAGAACGTCGGCCGCGAAAAGGGCGAAACCGACGTGACCTTCACCGTTCCGGGTACCGACCTCATCCGCTCGATCGACCTGCTCGAAGCGTCGAAGGACAAGATCGGCTTCAACCGCATCATCAGCGACGACAAGGTGGCGAAGATCAGCGTCGTCGGCGTCGGCATGAAGAGCCATGCGGGCGTCGCCAGCACGATGTTCCGTGCGCTCGCCGATCGCGGCATCAACATCCAGGCGATCTCGACCAGCGAGATCAAGGTCAGCGTGCTGATCGACGAGGACGAAACCGAACTCGCGGTGCGCGTGCTGCACACCGCCTACGGGCTCGACGCCGACTAAGCCCTATTCGGCCGCCAACGGCTGCAACTCGCCGCCCGTGCGGCGGCGCAGCCGCGCCTGGCCGATGACATGCACCACCGCGATGTGGCCCGCGAACAGGGTGAATTTCGACGCCAGCGGGAATATCCCGATGAAGAGCGGCCACCAGGCGGTGAAGAACACCGCAATGACCAGGTTGAGGCCCGCGCTCGCGAACATCAGCGCCGCCCAGATCATCCCGAACCGGTCCATGACATCGCCGACCAGCGCCAGCTGTTCGGGCAGGATATAGCGGTTGAGCCAGCCGCGGCGCAGCATCACCGTCCCGACGACCAGATAGACGATGGTGGGCTTTGCCATCACGAAACGCGGGTCGCCGGTGAAGAGCGTCACCGCAGCGGTGAGGAGCACCGACGCGAGGCTGATCCACTGCAGCGCCGCGACCTTCCTGCCGCGCGCCAGCTCGTAACCGACCACCGCAAGCGCCACGATGGTGCCCGCGATCGTCGCAATCACGATATCCGCGCCAGCGACAAGCAGCACTGCAAAGACAAGCACGCCGAGCGAGTCGAACAGCATCGGTCCGAGAGCGTATAGCAAGGTTTTCATCCGCCAGTCCTTTTCGCCTCAATATTTCCACTGTCAATATTGAGGCGGCGGCGCCCGCAAGTCAAGCATAAATTGACAGCGTCAACATTGACGCGCTAATCGGTTCCGATGACCAAGCCCTATCATCACGGCGATCTTCGCACGGCATTGCTGACCGCGGCCGAGGAAATCGTGAACCGCGACGGCGTCGCCGGTCTCACCCTGCGCGGGGTCGCACGCGAGGTCGGTGCCTCGCACGCCGCTCCCAAAAATCATTTCGACGATCTGACCGGCCTGCTCAGCGAACTCGCGGCGATCGGCTTCACGCGCTTCGCCGATCGCATGCAGGCCGCCGCCGCCGCGCAAACCGCGCCCGCCGACAAGCTCAACGCGATCGGCCGCGCCTATGTCGAATTCGCGCTCGCCGAGCCCGGCCTGTTCCAGCTGATGTTCCGCGGCGAACGCCTCGACAAATCGCGCCCGGCGCTGAACGCCGCGATGGAGCGCGCCTTCGGCACGCTGACCGGATCGGTCGCCGCCACCCATGAAGGCGACCCCGACGTCGCGCGCGCCACCCGCGCCCATGCGGCGCGGGCGTGGAGCATGGTCCATGGCTATGCGATCCTGCTCCTCGACGACCGGCTCAACCCGCTGCTCGACGCGGGCGCCCCGCGCGACGATGCGCTCGCATTGCTCGACGACATGCTGAAGGGCTGAGGCCGGCCTTGCGCGGGCCCGGCATCCGGCGCATGCTCGCCCGCAGAGGCGGTGCACTCGCTTCCGTCGACGGAGGGGCAAGGGCGATGAGATTTCCCGGCAGTTTCTTGGCGGCCTTGGCGCTCACGCTGACCGCCGTTCCCGCAGCCGCGCAGGTTCCACCCTTTCCGGCCGCCTTCACGACGCAGGAGATCGCGGCCAATGGCACGACGCTGCATGTCCGCGTCGGCGGCAAGGGACCCGCGGTCGTCCTGCTCCACGGCTATGGCGAGACGGGCGACATGTGGGCGCCGCTCGCCGCCGCGCTGATGCAGGATCATACCGTCGTCGTTCCCGACCTGCGCGGCATGGGGCTGTCGGCGCATCCCGACGGCGGTTATGACAAGGCGACGCAGGGCCGCGATATCGCCGCCGTGCTCGACAGCCTCAAGATCGGCAAGTTCGCGCTGGTCACCCACGACATCGGCAACATGGTCGGCTTCGCGCTCGCGACGCAGCAGCCCGATCGCGTCACCCGCTTCGCCTTGCTCGACGCGCCGGTTCCCGGGGTCGGACCGTGGGACGAGATATTGAGGAACCCGCTGCTCTGGCATTTCCGCTTTGGCGGCCCCGACATGGAACGGCTCGTAGCCGGGCGCGAGCGCATCTATCTCGACCGCTTCTGGAACGAGTTTTCGGCCGATCCCAAACGCTTCGACGAAGCCTCGCGCGACCATTATGCCAGGCTCTATGCGCTGCCCGGCGGCATGCATTCGGGGTTCGCGCAGTTCGCCGCCTTCGATCAGGACGCCATCGACAACCGCGCCTGGCTCGCCAAGGGCCAGAAACTGACGATGCCGGTGCTGGGGATCGGCGGCGCCAAATCCTTCGGCCCGACGATGGCGCTCGTTATGCGCTTCGCCGCGACCGACGTCAGCGAAGGCGTCATCCCCGACGCCGGGCACTGGTTGATGGAAGAACAGCCCGACGCGACCGTGAAGATGGTCGCCGCCTTCCTGAACGCCCCCTAGCGCAGCCGCACCGTCGCGGTGACCGACAGGCCGGGGCGCAATTGCGCCAGCGCCGCCTGTCCCGGATCGAGCCGGATCCGTACCCCGACACGCTGAACGATCTTGGTGAAATTGCCCGATCCGGGCTCGAACGGCAGCAAAGTGAACTCGCTCGCCGAACCGGGCGCGAGGCTTTCGACGGTACCGGTCAGCGGATCGCCGCCGAGCGCATCGACATGCACTTCGGCCTTCTGCCCGGACCGCATTTCGCGCGTCTGGGTCTCCTTGAAATTGGCGACGACATAGAGCGACCGCGTCGGCACGAGGGTCAGCAGCCGCGAGCCCGGCTGGACATAGTCGCCGACCTGCACCTGGCGGTTGCCGACCACCCCGGCGATCGGCGCGCGGACCAAGGCATGCCCCTGATCCTGCCGCGCCAGCGCCAGCGCGGCGCGGGCCTTTAGCGCTGCCGCCTCGGCCGCCTGGATCTGCGCGAGCAGCACCGGGCGCCGCGCCCTGGTCACCGCCGCCTGTTCGTAGCTGGTGCCGAGGTCGGCGCGCGAGCGCTGCGCCGCCGATGCCGCGCCGACCGCGGTCGCGCGCACCTGGTCGGCATCGCGCCGCGTGACGAAGCCGTCGACGAGCAGACTGTCGTATCGCTTGAGGTCGGCCGACGCCCGCACGGACTCGGCGTCGGCGGCGGCGATCTGCGTGCCCACCGCCCGGATCTGCGCCGCCGCAAGCCGTTCATCGGCACCGAGCGCGGCCAGCGCCGCGCGCGCCGTCGCGACCTGTGCATCGGCGTCGGCGACCGCGGCGACCGCCGCCTGCAGCCGCGCGTCATAATCCTCCGCGTCGATGCGGACGAGCGGATCGCCCGTCTTCACCGCCTGATTGTCGCGCACCAGCACCGCCGCAACCAGCCCGCCGACCTTCGGCGCCACCGTGCTCGAATCGGCCTGCAGATAGGCGTTGTCGGTCGATTCCGCGGTGCGCGGCGCGGTCAGCCACCAGATGCCCGCGGCGGCAACCAGCAGCGCGATCAGGCCGACCTTCCACGCCTTTGCCGGAAAGGTGAAACGCCTCGCGACAGGCGCTTCGGCCTCGATCACCGTCGGCGCGTTCATGGCGTGATCACCAGTAGGGTCGACGTCGCCGTGGCATAGAGCCGCCCCTCCGCATCGGTTAGCTTCGCCTCGACATAAGCGACGCGGCGACCGATCGAGATCACCCGCCCCTCGGCGCGCACCGTGCCGGTCTTGTCGGTCATCGCCTTCAGATAACTGGTCTTGAGTTCGAGCGTCGTCATCGCCTGATCGTCGGCGAGCCTGGTCACCACCGCGATGCCGCAGGCCGAGTCGAGCAGGGTCGCAGCATAGCCGCCATGGACCGTTCCCATCGGATTATAATGTTCGGGTCCCGGCACCCCCTCGAACGCCGCCCAACCCTCGCCCGCATCGACGAGCTGGAACCCCAGCGTATGACCGATCGGCGGGCGCCCGCCCGCGGCGATCAGCCCCTGCACCTTGGCGAGCGTCATGACGCGGCCTCCAGTCCATAGCGCGCAACAATCGCGGCATGGGTGTCGGCCAGCAGCGCATCGGAGAGCGCGGGATCGCCGACCGCGCGCGCCAGCGCGACCCCGCCGACCAACTGCGCGAGCAGCGCATGCGATTCCGCCTCGGCATCGGTGCAACCGAGCGTCGCCAGCGGCACGGCAAGCCGCGAAGCAATGCCGACCACCCCGGCGCCGAACCGATCGCGCGTCGCGGGTTCGGACCGCGCGAAATCGCCCGACAGCGTCGGCAGTGGACACCCCCGATCGCGGCTATCGCGATGCGCGGGGGAGAGGTAGAAATCGACATAGGCGCGCAACACGGCTTTCGGATCGCCGGCGGCATCGATCCGCTCGGTCCGCGCCCGCGCATCGGCGAACATCGTCCCGATCGCCTCGCCGACCAGCGCGTCCTTCGATGGGAAATGGGCATAAAAGCCGCCGTGGGTCAGTCCCGCGCGCGCCATGATGCCCGCGACCGCGACATTGTCGGGACCCTTGGCGCGAATTTCCTTCGCCGCTTCCTTCAACACCCGTTCGCGCGTTTCGGCGCGATGCCCACTCGAATAGCGCACTTGCGATCTCCTTTATATGATGCATATAATATAAAGGCAGCAGGACACAAGCCCGATGGCATCGATTCCCCTCTCCGCCGGGTCAGGCCCCGCTCCCGCCGACACGCCGTTCAACCCGGCGGCGATGCCCAATGCGCGCAAATATCTGATCTTCGCGGTGATGGCGTTCGGCCAGTTCATGGCGCTGATCGACATCCAGATCGTCGCCGCCTCATTGAACGAGGTCCAGGCGGGCCTCAGCGCCGGCCCCGACGAGATCAGCTGGGTGCAGACCGCCTATCTGATGGCCGAGTTGGTGATGATCCCCTTCGCGGCCTTCCTCGCGCAGGCGATGTCGACGCGCTGGCTGTTCGCGGCGTCGGCGGGGCTGTTCACCATCGCCAGCATGGCGTGCGGGCTCGCCTGGAACATCGAATCGATGATCCTGTTCCGCGCGATCCAGGGCTTTGTCGGCGGCGCGATGGTGCCGACGGTGTTCGCCACCGGCTATATGCTGTTCGAGGGCAAGCAGCGCGCGATGATCCCCGCGATCCTCGGCATGGTGTCGGTGCTCGCGCCCACGCTCGGCCCGACGGTCGGCGGCTGGATCACCGACGCGCTGGGATGGCGCTGGGTGTTCTTCATCAATGTCGCGCCGGGGATCGCGGTCACGATCGCGATCCTCGCCTTGGTACGCGTCGACAAGGCGGATTGGTCGATGCTGCGCCGGATCGACTGGGTGCATCTGGGGTCGATGGCGGTTTTCCTCGCCGGCCTCGAATATGTGCTCGAGGAAGGGCCGAAGCACGACTGGTTCAGCGAGCCGTCGATCGCGATCGCCGCCTGGCTGTCGCTCGTCGCCTTCGCGCTGTTCCTCGAACGCTCCTTCCGCTCCGATGGACCGATCGTCAAACTCACGCCCTTCCGCAAGCCGACTTTCGCCTTTGCCTGCGTCTTCAACCTCGTGATCGGTTTCGGCCTCTATGCCGGCACCTATCTCGTCCCGATCTTCCTCGGCCGGGTGCGCGGCTATAATGCCGCCGAAATCGGGACGACGGTGTTCGTCTCAGGGCTGGCGCAATTGCTCGGCGTGCCGATCGCCACCGCGCTGTCGCAGCGCGTCGACCCGCGCATCATCATCACCTTCGGACTCAGCCTGTTCGCGCTCGGGCTATGGATGTTCAGCTTCATGACCCCCGACTGGGGTTTCGCCGCGCTGTTCTGGCCGCAGGTCGTGCGCAGCTTCGCGATCATGCTGTGCATCGTCCCCTCGGTCGGCCTCGCGCTCGGCAATTTCGAGGGCGCCGAACTGCGCTACGCCTCGGGCCTGTTCAACCTGATGCGCAATCTCGGCGGCGCCATCGGCATCGCCCTCGTCAACACCTGGCTCGGCGACAATGCGCGCCTCCACGCGCTGCGCATTTCGGAAGCGCTCGGCCAGTCGGCGCAGGGCGCGCAGCAAGCGGCCGCACAATTGACCCACTATATCGGGACCTGGGTGTCGGACCCGCAGCAGGCCGCGCTGATGGCCGACGCGACAATGGCCCGGCTCGTCGGCCGCCACGCGCTGACGCTGGCGTTCGACGATGTCTTCCGCCTGATGTCCTATATCTTCCTCGCGGCGCTGGTCATGGTCCCCTTCTGCAAACCGCCGCCGATGGGAGGTCCGGCGCCGACGGATGCGCACTAGGGTGGAGACCGGCCACAAAAATCCTCCCTGTGGCGCAGCCATGGGGAGGGGGACCGTCCGCGAAGCGGATGGTGGAGGGGCCAGCAACCTCAGTGTCATCGCCCCTCCGTCAGCGCTTCGCGCTGCCACCTCCCCATCGCTTCGCGACAGGGAGGAATGAAATGGCCGGTACCGACCGAAACAAGACGTCGCCCCCGCGAAGGCGGGGGCCGCTGTCGGTTTACGCAGCGATACGGAAATAGGCCGTTAGCGGCCCCCGCCTTCGCGGGGGCGACGGTTTAAAGAACGTCCGTTTCCACCCCAAACCAGTCCTCCAGTCCCCCACCCAAAAAACTTCTTTCCTAAAATATCCCACTATGTTCCAAACTGGCAGATGGAACAGACCGACTCACCCGCCGCGCTCCTCGCCGGCACCTGCCTCGCCTTCGCAGCCGTCCCCGCGCAGCGCCATCGCGCCGACGGCTGGACGCCCGAAACCCAGGCCAATTTCATCCGCGCGCTCGAAGCGATGGGTTCGGTGGGCAAGGCGGCACGCGCCGTCGGCATGGGCCGGGCGTCCGCCTATCGCCTCCGCGAACGGGCGGAGGCGGCAAGCTTCGCCGCCGCGTGGGACCGCGCCATCGTGATGGGCCGCACGCACCAGTTCAGCATCGCGATGGACCGCGCGCTCAACGGCGTCACGACGGTCCGCGTCCTCAAGGGCGGAGCCATCGACGTCAGCGGCGGTCCCGACATGGCGGTCGTCCACGCCGTACTGCGTGACGAAGGCTTCGCTAAAGCGACAAAGGAGACATTTTGAACGCGTGCATGCGTATCCTTTGTCGCTTTAAGCCAAAAGAAAACCCGCCCCCCGGGTCGATATCCCCGGGGGCGGGTTCCTGCGACCCGTCGCTATTACCGATCAGGCAAGGTCGAAGCGGTCGGCGTTCATCACCTTGGTCCAGGCCTTGACGAAGTCCTTCACGAACTTCTCCTCATGGCCGGTCTCGGCATAGACCTCGGCAACCGCGCGCAGTTCGGAGTTGGAACCGAACACCAGGTCGGCGCGGGTGGCGCGCCAGGTTTCGCCGCCGCTCTTGCGGTCGGTCGCGACATATTCCTCGTCGCCCGATCCATCGACGGCCTTCCACACATTGGTCATGTCGAGCAGGTTGACGAAATAGTCGTTGGTCAACTGGCCCGAACGCTTGGTGAAATGGCCATGACCGCGATCGCCGTGATTGGCGCCAAGGACGCGCAGGCCACCGACCAGCACGGTCATTTCGGGAACCGACAGACCCAGCAAGGACGCCCGGTCGAGCATCATTTCCTCGGTCTTCACCGCCAGCTTCTTCTTGCCGAGATAGTTGCGGAAGGCGTCGGCCTCGGGCTCCATCACCGCGAAGCTGTCGGCGTCGGTCTGTTCGGCGCTCGCATCGCCGCGACCGCCCGTGAAGGGCACCGTCACGCCGAAGCCCGCATCCTTGATCGCCTTTTCCAGGCCGACCACGCCGCCCAGCACGATCGTGTCGGCCAGCGACAGATTGCCGCGCAGGCCGTCGAGCGTGCCCAGCACCTTGCCGAGGATCGCCGGTTCATTGACCTCCCAGTCCTTTTGCGGCGCCAGCCGCACGCGCGCGCCATTGGCGCCGCCGCGGAAGTCCGACTTGCGATAGGTGCTCGCCGAGGCCCACGCCGCCTTGACCAGTTCGCTGACGGTCAGGCCGCTGGCGGCGATCTTGTCCTTCACCGCCTTGACGTCGGCGTCGGAGGGTGCAGCGCCGGCAGGGATCGGATCCTGCCAGATCAGGTCTTCGGCGGGCACTTCGGGGCCGAGGTAGCGGACCTTGGGCCCCATGTCGCGGTGGGTCAGCTTGAACCATGCACGAGCGAAGGCGTCCTTGAACGCGTCATGGTCGTTACGGAATTTCTCGCTGATCACGCGGAACTCGGGGTCGACCTTCAGCGCCATGTCGGCGGTGGTCATCATCGTCGGAACCTTGATGTTCGGGTCCCAGGCGGCGGGGGCCTTGTCCTCTTCCTTCTGGTTCACCGGCTGCCACTGCTGCGCACCGGCGGGCGAGTGGACCAGCTCATAATCATAGTCGAGCAGCAGGCGGAAATAGTTCTCGGACCACTCGGTCGGGGTGTTGACCCACGCGCCTTCGATGCCGCTGGTCACGGCATGCTGGCCGATGCCGCCGCTGTCGTGGCTGCTGACCCAGCCGAAGCCCTGCGCCGCCAGGTCGCCGCCCGAAGGCGCCGCGCCGAGCAGCGAGGCATCGCCATTGCCATGCGCCTTGCCGAACGTGTGGCCGCCCGCGGTCAGTGCGACGGTTTCCTCATGGTCCATCGCCATGCGCTCGAAGGTTTCCTTGATGTCGCGCGCCGACAGCAGCGGATCGGGGTTGCCGCCCGGACCTTCGGGATTGACGTAGATCAGACCCATCTGGATCGCGGCGAGCGGCCCTTCGATCGCTTCCAGGCCCTTGTCGGGGTCGATGCGCGTCTGCACACCTTCATTGACCCATTTGTCCTCCGAACCCCAATAAATGTCGCGCTCGGGCTCGAACACATCGGCACGGCCGCCGCCGAAACCGAAGACCGGGCCGCCCATGCTTTCGATCGCGACATTGCCGGTCAGGATGAACAAGTCGGCCCAGCTGATCTTGTTGCCGTACTTCTGCTTGATCGGCCACAACAGGCGCCGGGCCTTATCGAGATTGCCGTTGTCGGGCCAGCTGTCGAGCGGCGCGAAACGCTGTTGCCCGCTGTTGGCGCCGCCGCGCCCGTCGGCGGTGCGGTAGGTGCCCGCGGCGTGCCAGGCCATGCGAATGAAGAAGGGACCGTAATGGCCATAGTCCGCCGGCCACCAGGGCTGGCTGTCGGTCATCAGCGCGGTCAGGTCATTCTTCAGCGCCCGATAGTCGAGCAACGCGAACGCCTTCGAATAGTCGAAATCGTCGCCAAGCGGGTTCGACGAGCCGTTGGGGGTAAGGATCTCGGTCGCCAGCATATCCGGCCACCAATCCTTGTTGGTGCGGCCGAGCAGCGCGCGAACGCCGCCGGGCTGGTGAACCGGGCAACCGCTGCCGATGGGGGTCTGGTCGTTCATGCAGTCTCTCCTTTGGGGTTTTTTGTTTGCTGATCGTGGCGGCGGGCGATGACCGGCGCATGACGCGCCGACGCGAAGGTCGCGGGACAGGCTTCGACAGGGGCTGGCCGCGAGTCGATGGGGTCATCCTTTCGCCTTGGGATGGAAAGGATAGGCGGCACCCCTCCATCGACATAACCGAATAAGCTGAATTCAGTCATTGAACGAACCGATCACAGCGTCGCGGGTTGCGGCAAGGAAATGACGTTGGTCGCGCCGCCGCCACGCCCCGGCGAAAGGCGGCGCGGCGGATGCAACAGCGGGACGGCCCGAGGGTTGATCGAGGGTCACGCCCACCCCCGGCGCGGCAAATAGGAGAGAGCAAGTGGCTAACCAAAACCCCAACGAGCAGCAGCAGCGCGACGAGGAACAACGTCGCAAGCAGCAGCAACAGCAGGGCGGCCAGGATCGCCAGCAGGGCGGTCAGCGGCCCGACCAGGACCGCGACAACCAGCAGCAGCGCTGACAGGCAGGCTGCATGAGAAAGGGCCGCTCCTGCCGGAGCGGCCCCTTTTCCTTTATCCGAAGGCGGTGGGGATCAGAAACTGACCTTGATCGTCCCGCCCCATGTCCGCGGATCGCCGGCCGTACCGGCGATCAGACCGGTGTTGCCGGGTGCGACCTGCAACAGATCGACATAGTTCACGTCGAAGGCGTTACGGACCCAGGCGAAGACGTCGATGCCGTCGCCGCGAAAGCCGGCGCGGAAGTTGGTCAGCGCATAGCCTTTGACGTTGGTGTAGATCGACGGCGACGCGTTCGAATTCCAATGCGAACGGTAATTGCCGTCGATGCCGAAATAGACCTGGCCTTCCTTCGCCAGCAGCGTGACCGGAGCATTGGCTTCGGCGCCGTAGGAGAAGGCATATTTCGACACGCCCGGCAGGCGCTGGCCCGAGATATCGCACTGGCGCGGGCTGAGCGCACCGGGAACACCCGCCGCGCCCGGCGTCACGCCGACACCGGCGGTCGTGCCGCCGGACAGTTCGGGCGGGCACGGCGCGCTGGTGAACTTCTGATATTTGGCGTCGGTATAGGCGCCGTTGGCATAGGCCGTGAAGCGGTCGCTGGCGCGGATCTTGAAATCCGCTTCAAGCCCCTGCGAAACCACCTTCTCCGCATTGGCCAGATAGCCGCGCACCGTGCCGAACTGGCCGCCGTTCACCGTCGCCTGGAAATTCTTGATCTCCGTGCGGAAGGCGGTGAGGTTGAAGGTGGCGAGGCGGTTAAAGAATTGGGTCTTGAGGCCGACTTCGAAATGGTTGACCGATTCGGGCTTCACCGTGCTGGCGCTGAGGACGGGCTGATTGTTCGTATCGAGCGGCAGGCCGTTCTGGTTGATGCCGACCGTCTTGAAGCTCTTGGCATAGGTCGCATAGGCCAGCACGTCCGGCGCGACCTTGTAATTCACATTCAGGTCGTAGCTGAAGTTCCAGTCACTCACCGAAGGTGCGGTAAGCTGCGGCTGATAGACGCCGCACTGCGCTGTCAGCACAGCATTGCCGGCGGTGGCCGTCGGGGCGCAACTGGTGATCACCTGCCCCGCCCCTGTGGTCACGACGCGCTGATAAAAGCCCTCTTTCTTGTCGTAATTGACGCGAATACCCGGCTGGATGGTCAGTTCCGGCGTCAGTTTATAGCTGAGCTGCCCATAGAATGCCGCGCTGTCGGCCTTCAGAAATTGGGTATTGGAGGCGGTCAGGCCGTTGAGGACCTCGGGGCGATTATAGACATTGGTCGGATCGGTGGACGGCGCCAGGCTGTAGCGCGTGGCGTCGATCCCCTGCTGCTCGGTACCCTGGGTATCGATCCGCTGTCTGAAACCGAACAGGCCGGCGACGAAGTCGATCTTGTCGCCTTCGTAATTATAGCGGAATTCCTGGCTATACTGATCCTGCTGCGACGGGTTCTGCGACCTCGCGACGACCGAAGCGCCGGTAAAGTCGCGGTCGTTCTCGGGCAGCCAGTCCCAGAAGCGCCAGGCGGTGATCGAGGTGAAGGTGCCGGGACCGACATCCCACTTCACGCGCAACGAAGCGCCCCCGATCTTGTTGCCGGCGTTGAGGCTGGCATCGATGTCGGTCAGGCGATCATAGACGTTGCGGCTCGGCACGATGTAATTGTAGTTTGGGTTGGCGGCCTGAAGCCGCGCGATGATCGCGTCATACTGGCGGGTGAGCGCCCGCTGCGTCGTCCCCACGCGAACAAAGGCGGTGCCGCAGCACTCGGGGTCCTGCTTGCTGTAGTCGCCGGCCAGCGTGATGCTGAGATCCTCGTTCGGCTGGAACAGAAGCTGGCCGCGAAGGCCCAGATTGTCCTGCTCGTTGATCCAGCGGTCGGTCCGGGTGTTGAACAAAGTGCCGCGCCGGCTGGTGGTGGCGATCGCGATGCGCGCCGCGATCTTGTCCGACAGCGGACCGGAGACCGCCGCCTTCGCCTGGCGTAAATTGAGATTGCCGACGGTCACTTCGGCGCGGCCCTCGAAATCGAAGGTCGGCTGGTTGGTCGTGATGTTGATCGCGCCAGCCGTCGTGTTCTTGCCGTAAAGCGATCCTTGCGGCCCGCGCAAAACTTCGACCTGATCGACGTCGAGGAAGTCGAACGTCGCGGCGGCGACGCGCGAATTATAGACGTCGTCGACATAAATGCCGACGCCCTGTTCGAAACCGTCGCTGGTCAGCCCGAAGGGGACACCAAGTCCGCGGATATTCACCGAGGTATTGCGCGGGTTCGAGGTATAGACCTGCAGCGTCGGCGCAAGCTGCTGAAGCTTCACGACGTTGAAATTGCCGGTTGCCTCGATCGAATCGCCACGAATCACCGAGATGGCGACGGGCACTTCCTGCGCCGTTTCCTGGCGACGGCGGGCGGTGACGATGATGATATCGCCTCGGCTGACATCATCATCCTGCGCTGTGGCGGTGGCCGAAGTGGCGGCTTCCTCATCGGCAGTCGTGGCGCCCTCCGCCGCAGTGGCCGGCTGCGCCGCGAAAGCGAGCACGAAGGATAGGGTGATGGCACTCACCGACAAGCGGCCGCGCACGGACGGATATTTCGCGGTCATGACAATTTTCCTGTTGCTTTGAAGTTGCACGAAAAATTGCCACATCCGGCGGTCCGGTCTGCGGCATTTTAAGGATGGGGCAAAGGCTAGCCCCCTTGGGAGATGGATCAGTTCGGGTAGCGATGGCGCTCGGTGATATCGACCTGCACCAGCTTGCCTTCATGCACGGTAAGTTGGATCGCACCGAAGCGCAGCTTTTCAAGCGCGTCGAGCACCGTCTGGACGGAACGCGACACAGCCTCGCGCTGGACCGGAGCCTTTTCTGCTGAAGCGGACATTTGTTTCCCTTTCCCTGCGACACCCTGTCGATTCGTCCACAAGCATATGCCAATCGATTTAGTTGACAATGATTGATTTGCTTTCTGCGGCGAAAGGCCCGGTTCGCACGCCCAAGCGAAATTTTGCCGATCGGCGCGTTTTGCACGCGCGGGACGCTAGGGATTGCGCGCGACTCCCAGTGCTGGCAAAGGCGTGTGCGATGACAAAAATTAACGATCTGATGGCGCGCGGAACCGCGCTTCTGGGCAGCGAATACGCGATTTTGTGCGGTGCGATGAGCTGGGTTTCGGAGCGAAACCTGGTCAGCGCGATCAGCAACGCCGGCGGTTTCGGCGTGATCGCCTGTGGTGCCATGACGCCCGAATTGCTCGATACCGAGATCGCGGCGACCAAGGCGCTCGCGACCAAGCCTTTCGGCGTCAACCTGATCACCATGCACCCGCAATTGTTCGACCTGATCGACATTTGCGCAAAGCATCGCGTCGGCCATGTCGTGCTCGCCGGCGGCCTGCCGCCCAAGGGCAGCCTCGAGGCGATCAAGGCATCCGGCGCGAAGGTGATCTGCTTTGCGCCGACGCTGGCGATGGGCAAGAAGCTGGTCCGTTCCGGCGTGGACGCGCTGGTGATCGAGGGCATGGAAGCCGGTGGACATATCGGCCCCGTGTCGACGAGCGTGCTGGCGCAGGAAATCCTGCCCGCGCTCGCGGACGAGGTGCCGATCTTCGTCGCCGGCGGCATCGGCCGCGGCGAGGCGATCGCGGGCTATCTGGAGATGGGCGCCTCGGGCGTCCAACTCGGCACTCGCTTCGTCTGCGCGACCGAAAGCATCGCGCACCCCAATTTCAAAAAGGCCTTCATCCGCGCTTCGGCGCGTGACGCCGTCGCCAGCGTCCAGATCGACCCGCGTCTGCCTGTCATCCCGGTGCGTGCGCTGAAAAATGCTGGCACCGAGGAATTCACCGCCAAGCAGCGCGAAGTCGCCAATCTGCTCGACGGCGGCAGCGTCGACATGCTGGAGGCACAGTTGCAGATCGAACATTATTGGGCTGGCGCGCTGCGCCGCGCGGTGATCGACGGCGACGTCGAAAACGGTTCGTTAATGGCAGGGCAATCTGTCGGTATGGTAACCGGCGAAGAGACCGTGGGGGAAATCATCGCGTCGCTGGTGCAGCAGGCCGAAGCCGCCTTGCAGGCCCGGGGTTGATGCCGCATGATTTGGCGGCTGGGGAGTGGAGCATGACTTTGTTGCGGAAGATTATCGTCGTCGGACTGCTTGCGAGCATCGCGGGCTGCACCAAGCCGCCGCCGCCGCCGCCGCCGCCTCCCCGCCCCCTCCGCCGCCGGTCGTGATCATCGTACCGCCGCGCCCGCTGCCGCCCGGCAACGCCTCGCTGACCCAGATCCTGCCCGGTCGCGCGATCGACGGACGCTTCGTGACCGCGAACAGCAACGTCACCGGCGACCGCGCCTTCTGGCAGATGAAGATCGCGCTGAACGTCGCCGCGATCGGCTGCCGCGGGCTGGAGGAAGCCACTCTGGTTTCAGCCTACAACAATATCATCAAGTCGCATGGCAAAGCGATCAAGGCGACTGAAAAGACCGTCATCACCGACCTCGGCAAGGCGAACAAGACGAACGGCATCAAGGAGCGTGATCGCCTGTCGACCCAGTTGTTCAACTATTTCGCGCAGCCGCCTGCCCAGCGCGCCTTCTGCGCGCGCGCCAACGAGGTCGCGCAGATCGTGTCGACGACGCCCCCCGCCGACGTCGTCGCGCAGGCACCAGCCCATCTTGCGCGGCTCGACCAGCCCTTCGTCGATTTCTATGAAGCCTATGCGAAATACCAGCTCGACGTCATGGAATGGGACGCCAAATATGCGCCCCCGCCGCCGATCATGAGCGCACCGGCCCCGCTGACGACAAACCCGAGCGTGATCTATGGCCCGACGACGACGACCGCGCCGGGCGCCGCTTATAGTCCGACGACGCCCGGGACCAATCCGGGCAACTAGGCGGCGAACAGTAAATATTCACGCACGCCCTTGGCGTCGAGGCACGGCATCTGTTAGCACCGTCGGGACATGACAAACGCCCCGCCCCCGCCCTCGACAGCCGCCCAGTCGGCGCGCACGATCCTGACGCGGCTGCACGAGGTGATGGCCGCGCGCACCCACGCGCAGGGCAAGCTCAACCAGGTCGTCGGTATCATCGGCGAATGCCTCGATAGCGAGGTCTGCTCGATTTATCTGCTGCGCGAGGGCGCGCTCGAACTTTATGCGACGCGCGGATTGAAGCAGGAGGCGGTGCATGTCACGCGCCTCGGTCTTGGCGAAGGTCTGGTCGGCACGATCGCCGAACAGATCGAGACGCTCAACCTCGACGAAGCGGCGGCGCATCCCGATTTCTCCTATCGCCCCGAAACCGGCGAAGAATTGTTCCATAGCTTTGCCGGGGTGCCGATCATCCGCCGCGAGCGTGCGGTCGGGGTGCTCTGCGTCCAGCACAGCGACCCGCGCCGCTATGACGATATCGAGATCGAGACGCTGCAGACCGTCGCGATGGTACTGTCCGAACTGATCGCCAACGCTGACTTGGTCGACACCACCGCACGGATCGACGCTGCCGAGGCCGACCAGTCGAGCCAGCGGCTGACCGGCCAGAAACTCGTCGATGGCATGGGCCGCGGCGTCGCAGTGTTCCACCAGCCGCGCGTCGTCATCGAGCATACCGTCGCCGAGGATACCGAAGCCGAACGCCACAGAGTTTACGCGGCCTTCGACAAGATGCGCGAACAGATCGACCGCATGGCGAGCCAAGCCGAATTCGGCGTCGGCGGCGAGCATGACGAAGTGCTCGAGATGTACAAGATGTTCGCCTATGACGAGGGCTGGTCGCGGCGGATCAACGAAGCGATCGACAGCGGCCTGACCGCCGAGGCGGCGATCGAGCGCGTCCAGCAACGCACCCGCATGCGGATGCGCCAGATCGACGATCCGCTGCTGCGCGACCGGATGCACGACCTTGAGGACCTCTCCAATCGGCTGATACGGATCGTTTCGGGCCAGCTCGGCACGGCGGCGCAGATGGGGTTGCGGCAGGATTCGATCCTGATCGCGCGCAACCTCGGCCCTGCCGAACTGCTCGAATATGATCGCCGCCGTCTGAAAGGCGTCGTCCTTGAGGAAGGATCGCTTACCGCGCATGTCATCATCGTCGCGCGCGCGATGGGGGTGCCGGTCATTGGGCGCGTGCGCGATGTCCGCACCGTCATCCGCGACGGCGACATGCTGTTGCTCGACGCGGCCGATGGGACGGTACACGTCCGTCCCAGCCCGTCGACAGACGACGCTTTCGACGCCAAGCTGGAGGTTTCGCAGAAGCGCCGCGCCAATCTTGCGGCGCTGCGCGACCTGCCGGCGGTGACCAAGGACGGCGTGTCGATCGAACTGATGATCAACGCGGGGCTACGCGAGGATATTGCGGCGCTCGATCTGACCGGCGCGCGCGGTATCGGGCTGTTCCGCACCGAGTTCCAGTTCCTGGTGTCGGCGACGATGCCGCAACGCGAGCGTCAGCAGCGCCTCTATCGCGACGTGCTCGACGCAGCGGGCGACCGGCCGGTGATCTTTCGCACCGTCGACATCGGCGGCGACAAGGCGCTGCCCTATATGAACACCGACACGGTGCTCGAGGAAAATCCGGCGATGGGCTGGCGCGCGCTGCGCCTCGCGCTTGAACGCGAAGGCCTGCTCAAGGTCCAGGCGCGCGCGCTGATGGAAGCGGCGGCGGGGCGGACGCTCAACGTCATGTTCCCGATGGTGTCCGAGCCATGGGAATATGAAGCGGCGCGGGCGCTGTTCGTCGGCCAGCGCGCCTGGCTCGCCAAGCACAACAAGAAATTGCCCGTGGCGATCCGCTATGGCGCGATGCTCGAGGTGCCGGGGCTCGCCGAGACGCTTGACCTGATGCTGCCGCACCTCGACTTCCTGTCGATCGGCACCAACGATCTGACGCAGTTCCTGTTCGCCGCCGACCGCGCTCACCCGCGCCTCGCCGAGCGCTATGACTGGCTGTCGCCGATCGTGATGCGTTTCCTGTCGCGCGTGGTGAAGACCGTCGCGGGCTCGAAGGTCACCCTCGGCGTCTGCGGCGAGATGGGCGGGCGTCCCCTGGAAGCCATGGCGCTGCTGGGGATCGGCATCGAGCGACTGTCGATCACCCCCGCGGGGGTCGGCCCGGTTAAGGCGATGATCCGCTCGCTCGACCTTGCCGCGCTGCGCCGCGATATTCCCGCGATCCTCGCCCAGCCGTCATCGACCCCCCGCGCCCAATATGCCGATTGGGCCAAGGCGCATCAGGTCGATCTGGGCGACTGACGCAATTCAGGCAGCCGCGGGCACCGCCGTGTCGATCGGGTCCGGCGCAGCCGCATCTCTTGCCTTGCCCATGATCCGCTCCGCGAGCCGGACACACACCCACGCGAGGGCAAGCCCGGCGGGAGCATCGACGACATAGTGCCAGCGGCTGGCGATCGACGTCACCAGGATGAAGACGAGGATGACCGAATAGAGCGGCAGGAGGATTCGGCCGTGCTTCCACGCGAAAAGGAAGAAAAGAAAGGCGCCGCCGGCGTGCAGCGACGGCATCGCCGCGAGGCCGACGGTGAAATTGGCGCTGCCGTTCTCGGCGAGCCAGGCCGGCCCGTGGGCGACGGAGTTCCGATAGAACTCCAGCATGCTCAACTGGCCCGTGGTAATGCCCGCATCGACTCCGCGCTCATAGATGAACGGGCCGATCGCGGGCGCCACCAGATAGGCCAAGGCGCCCGACGCCTGCAGCAACAGCACCGCCACAACCAATGTCCGGAAATGGGCCGGCGTCTTGATCGCATGATATAGAAAGCTGGTGTAGAATAGTGCGATGAACGAAACCATGTAGAAATTGGAATCTTCAGAAACGAAGCCAAATATATTGTTTCGCATATAGACGCAAAGATCGACGATCGGCCGAAAAAGCTCGTCCGTCGCCCAATAGACATCGTCGTACATGACGGGATTGATGTGTGGAATCCACAGCTTCAGATTGAAGTGCGCAAACAGGATGACAACGTAGCAGGGCAAGGCGATCAGGAAGCTGGCCGCGACGTCGCGCTTGCCCGCGATGAAGGTTGCGACCCCCAACAGGGCCACGCCGATCAGCGGATAGATATAATGTACGCCGACAAAGGCCGCCCGGTCGCCCGAAGGTGTCACCACCGGCAAACCCAAAAGCAGCGAGAAGAGGAACATGATCGCCAGGGTTCCACCGGCGATCGCGATCTCTGGGGGAATGTTGCGCAGGCCAAGCCGCATGGATCACCGCCAATGATTAGGAGTAGGTCACCTGCGGCAAACAGGCTCGTAGCGCCCCCTCCGCATCGCCGAACTGCCATATCAAGGTTAACAAAGGTCTAATTTCGGGCTTCGGACATGACTCGAACCCTTCGCCAGGGTCGGCGCGCGCGATCGGGTTGTTAACCTTTCGCTAGGAGGTTCTTGGTTAATATAATCTTGTCGCCCGTTCCGGGACAGGAGGATTCATGCAACTCGTCAAACGTACCTATTCCGGAATGATGCATGCAATTGCGGGGTTGGGCGCGCTGGAAAAGCTCAGCGACGACGCCCGCACCAGCGATGCCTATCGATGGCAGCGGTGGACGGCGTCCCTATTGGCGATCCACGACATCGATCGGATGGTGGCGCTCGACCTGCCTTGGTGGAACGTCGCGGCAACGCGCGAAGCGGAAGACTATCTGCGCGCGCGCCCCGGCGCCCGCGTGTTCGAATATGGCGCCGGCGCCAGCACGATCTGGCTCGCCCGGCGCGCCGGGTCGGTTATGTCGGTCGAGCATCATGCCGACTGGCATCGGCGGCTGGAACCGATGGTCGCGCGCTTTGCGAACATCGAATTGTGGCAGCGCGATCTGACCGGTGACGCCTATATCGGCGCGATCGACGAGGCGGGCGGGCTGTTCGACATGATCGTCGTCGATGGCCGCCGCCGCGCCGAGTGCCTGGCACGCGCGGTTCCGCACCTGAAGCCCGGCGGCGTGATCCTGTTCGATGACAGCGGGCGGCGGCGCTATCGCCACGCCATCGAAACCTGCGGTTTGCCCGAGCAACGCCACTTCGGCCGGTCCTATTGTGTCCCCTACCCCGACTTCACCAGCTTCCTGCGTGGCTGACGTCGCCGCTGGGCCGCGGCGCCCGTCGATCGACCGGATCGGGCGGTGGGTTGGCGGTGTAGCGCTGGCGGCGAGCATCGCCTTCCTCGGCGACCGGCTCTGGCGGCTCGACTGGTCGACGCTGCAACCGCATGTCACCTGGCAGTTCGGCGCGGCGATGGTCGGCGCACCGCTCTTGTTCGCAGCCGCTGATCGCGCGCTCGAACGCGGATGGGCTGTAACGGCCGACCCCGACGGCCAGATACCGCGCCAGGAGCTTGCCGGCATTTACGCGCGCGGCGTGCTGATGAAATATCTTCCCGGTTCGATATTCCAATATGTCAGTCGCCAGGTCGGCGGCGCCAAGGCCGGGCTCGCGCATAAAAAGCTAGCGCAGGCGAGCCTGGTCGAGATCGGCCTGCATCTGGTGAGCAGCCTGTCGGTTGCCGCCGGCTGCCTGGCATTCGCGCGCCTCCCGATTGTCGCCGGCTTCGGTGCCGCGGCGTTGGTCGGCGCGCTCCTGGTCATGCGCCGACGGCTGATGACCGCGCTGGCGTTTCAGATGATCGCCTTTTCCCTTTTTGCTGCCGCGGCGGCGCTGGTCGGCTGGGCCATATTGCCCGCCAATGCCGGGTTGCCGCATTTTGCCGCCCTCTTTCTGCTCGCATGGCTGGCTGGCTTCGTCGTGCCGGTCGCACCCGGCGGGATCGGCGTGCGCGAAGCGGCGTTGCTGGCGTTGGCGGGCGCCTCGCTGCCCGCCGCGGCCGCGTTGGCGGCGACACTCGCGCTGCGCGCGTCTTCGATCACGGGCGATCTGGGCTATGGCCTCGCGACCCTCGCGACCGGGCGGCGCGCCTAGAAATCCCTGAAGACCGGTCCGCCGACAAAGGGCTTGGCCGGGCGCTTCAGATGATCGCCCCAACGCAGGATCGTCTCGTCACCCGGCGTCGCCGGCTCGAAGCGATGCGGCCCGCGCGCCAGAACGACGCTCTGTCCCGCCAGATGAAGAACACCATCGATGCGCCCGCTCGCCCCTTCGACGGTGTAGCGGCCTGGCGCATGGATTTCGAAAGATTCGGGACCATTGTTCGACGCAAACCGCCGCCCCGAAACCCAGATCGGCCCCCAATGCTGGATGAAGCCCTTGCGCAGCGCCTCCGCATCGCGAGCCAGCATCGCACCCGCCGGTGCCAGCCCTAGCTGGTTGGCTTCCAGCGTGTCGTGATTCACGATCAACAGCGGCACGACCTCGCGGTCCATCGCGTCGACCAGCGCTTCTTCAAAGCCCGCCCGATATTTTCGCATCCCCCACGACGTCATGAAGAAATTGGCCTTGGGAAAACCGACGATCATGCCCGGATAGTCGAAATAGGCGACCGGCTCGGGAAATATCTCGTGCACTGCGGCCAGCAGTTGCCGCTGCGTCGACAGGGTTTCGCGCGGGGTCGACAGGCTGACAAGCAGGGCATTGGCAAGCAGGGCGACCGACAGGGTTTTCGCCGAAAGTCGCCCGATCACCGCCTCGATCGCGACGGCGGCAGCGACCATCGCCGGCGGCAGGATATAGGCGTAATAATAAGGAAAGGCGTTGCGATAGAAGAGGAAGCTGGCGAGCGGCAACAACAGGCCGACCAACGCGACACGCTGTGGCCGCGAGAGGTTGGGCGACCCAAGCGCGAACGGCGTTGCGACGAGCAATATGGCGAGCAGGGGCGCCGAGAGCATAGCGCCGAGGCCATATTGCCAGCGCGGGAAAAGCCCCTCGTCGAACATCATCATGCCCGACGTCGAAACCGTCCGGGCCGCGCTGCCATGGCCGACATCGGGGAGGCTGAGCACCGTGGCCCCGATGAAAAGTAACGCAAAGATCACCGCCGCGATGCCAAAGCCGACGAGCCGCATCGCGACGCCCCGCGGCTGTTCGGCTTCGCGCCAGCGTAGCCACGCGACCCCGGCGAAGGCCGGCGCGTAAAAGACGACCTTGATCGTCGTCAGCGCCGCGAGACCGGCCAGCACCGCCGCGACGAGGATCGCGGTCCTGTCGAGGCGGCTCGCGAGCAATATCCACAGCGCCCCCATCAGGAACGCCGCCGCCATCGGGTCGGCGCGATAGGAAAATCCGTGCTGGAAGACATAGCCGCCGGTGACATAAGCCAGCGCGGCCAGTGCGGCGGCAAGGCGCCCGGAAAAGCGGCTGGCCATCGCATAGATGGCATAGAGGGTGAACAGTTCGAACCCGAGCATGAACAGCCGCGCGACGCGGATCTGGTCGATCGCGTCGAGCGGCAGCAGCGGCAGCCAGAAAAAGGCGCGTGCGTAAAAGACCTGCAATGCTTCGGTCAGGCGACCCTGATGAAAGGCATGCGCTTCGCTGAGATGGAAAAATTCATCCCAGTTCACCGGCCGGTTGAAGACCAGTTCGAGCTGGAGCAAGATCGCGAGGGCAAAAATTGCGATCAGCCACCAGCGCCGCACTCCCTCCTCGCGCGTGAAGGCGGCGACGATCAACCCGCCCGCCTGCGCACCGGCTTGTCGCTCTCGGACGAAGCTTCGCCTGGCTCGACCGATTTTTCGAGATGATCCTCGATATGGCGCAGCCGGGTCAGGCTTGCCTCGATCAATTTGCGGTTGGAGGCGATCAGATCGGCCAGCACGCCGAGGACCGCAACAAGCGCGCCGAGGATCAGCAGCGCCCCGCCGATGACGAGCGACTGGACATGCCCGTCGCCGCCACCCTGCGCGTAAAGCCACAGGAAGCGAACGATCGGCAGAAAGCCGAAAAAGGCAATGGACAGGCCGAGGCCGACAAAGGCGCGCAACGGGTTATAGGTCGTATAGGCCCGCGCCATGGTGATGCCGGTGTTCATGATGAAACGCGGGATCGACTTGAACAAGCGCGAGGGCCGGGTCGCGGCATTGGTGCGGATCGGCACGCTGAGGATCGCGAGGCGCTTGCGTCCCGCCTGGATCAGCATATCGGTGGTATAGCTGAATTCGGTGGTGATGTTGATGCGCTGTGCCGCTTCGCGGCTGATCGCGCGAAAGCCGCTGACGGCGTCGGAGACCTCGACATTGGCGAGCCGCTGGACGACCGCGCTGCCCAGCTTCTGCAGCTGGCGCTTGATCGGACCGAAATGCACATTGTCGGCGACGCCCCGATCGCCGACGACGATGTCGGCGCGTCCTTCGAGTACCGGACGGACGATCGTTTCGATATCCTCTCCGGCATATTGACCGTCGGCATCGGTATTGACGATGATGTCGGCCCCCGCGCGCAGCGCCGCGTCGATGCCCGACTGGAACGCGGCGGCAAGCCCGCGGTTGGTGCGGTGGCGCACGACATGCTGCACCCCCCACATGCGAGCGACCTGCGCCGTATTGTCGGTGCTGCCGTCATCGATAACGAGGATTTCGATGCTGTCGATGCCCGCGATCCGACGCGGCAGTGCGGCCAATGTGGTCGGCAGATCGTCAGCTTCGTTCAGGCAGGGAATCTGGATGATCAGCTTGGTCATGGCAGCATCGCTCGCGAAAACGCGGCTGGGCGCAACCCGGCAAGAGCCGGCGCGGCGGAGCGCATATGGTCCATGGAAACTCCCCAAAATTCCGTCGTAACCGCCCTAGAAGCTTGTGGTTAACAGCCCGCTAACGCCGCCCGCTATCCGACTGGACTCCGACCATGTTTATGTTATGTTCTCCCCTCAGTCCCGAGGAGAGGAACATGAGCGAGACCCCCACCCGCGCCACCGGCCAATGCCATTGCGGCGCCATCCGCTATTCGATGCCGACCACCGTCGTCCACCACGCGCTGTGCAACTGCCAGGACTGCCGCCGCCACGCCGGCGCGCCGCTCGTCGGCTGGGCGCTTGTCGGGCAGGACGAGCTGGAAGTCACCGGCACGCCGAAAATCTATGCCTCATCCGACCATGGCCGTCGCCATTTCTGCGGCGATTGCGGCACCGGGCTTTTCTACACCAGCGACGCGGTGTTCCCGGGCCAGATCGACGTCCAGTCCGCAACGCTCGACGACCCCGACCTGATCCCCGCACAGGTGCAGATCCAGACCGCCGAGCGCATCGGCTGGATGGAAACGCTCGGCGATCTGCCGACCTTCGAGCGCTATCCGGGCTAGCGCCTGCCGTCCGCCTCGACGATCGCTCGGACCAGCGCGGCGATGTCGAGCCGCACCTTGCCGTCATCATACCCCTGGCGCACGATCACCAGCCCGCGCGAAGGGATGACGACCATATATTGGCCGCGATTGCCGAACGCGCCGAAGGCGTCGGCGGGAATGCCGTCGGACTTGTTGAAGAGCCAGAAGCCGGCACCATAGCCGAAGTCGCCGGTCGGCTGCGGTCCGCTCGGCGTCGTGACGAAGCGGCGCCAATTTTCGGGCAAAACCCGCTTGCCGGCCCACATCCCGTCATTCTGGTAGAGCAGGCCGAGCCGCGCGAGATCGCGCGCGGTGGTCGATACCTGGCTCGACAGGATATAATCGCCGTCCTTGTCATGCTCGGCGAAGGTGCGCGTCATGCCGAGCCGGTCGAAGAAGGCGGCAGGGTCGAGGTGCAGGTCGCGGCGGATCACCGCCGAGCGTTTGTTCTTTTCGTCTTCGGCCTTCTGCTGCGCGGCCTTGAGCGACTGGACCGCGAGCAACGTGTCGTTGTTGGCATAGCGATAGACGCTGCCCGGCGGGTTGAGCAGCGGCCATTGCACCGTCCACTGCCGCACCGACGCGCCGCCCATGTAAATGGCGTCGCTGCGGTTGCCCGCGGTGTCGCTGGTCAGCCCGCTCGCCATGCGCATCAATTGCTCGGTGGTGATCGCGGCGCGCGGATCGCCCGGCGTCTGCCAGTCGGCGATCATCGCGGGCCTTGTCACGTCGATGTCGCCGTTCAGCACGCCATGGCCGATGAGTGTCGCCGCCATCGACTTGGCGACCGAAAAGGTGCGCTGCGCGGTGTGGAGGCCGTGCCCCTGCTGATAGCGTTCGATCGCGATCTTGCCATCCTTGACGACAAGTAGCGAACTGGTGCGCCCGCCGAAGCGCTCCATATCCATCGTCGCCAACTCATAAGGTGTAGCGTTGCGCGGCCGCGGTGCCAGCGCGTCGCGATCGCCGAGCGGCCATGGCTGGTCGTCGAGGTTCGGCCGGCCGGGACGATAGCCGCTCCGCTCGCCCGGCGCCGTGCCGATGGGCAAGGTCACACAGCCCTGTTCGCCGTCCCATTCGGCGATACGCGGCGGCATGTCCTCGCGGTAGCGCACGCTGACGCGCTTCGCCCTGTCGTCGATATCGGCCTTTTGCAGGCGGATATCGGGTTCGATCTCGGGATAGATGTTGGTGAGTTCGTCGCGCTCGATATCGGCGAGCGCCTTGCCCGCGCCGTTCCACAGCGCCGAACAGGTGGCCCCGGCGCGATAACCCGCCGCCCACGCGCGGTTGATCTCGGCATTGGGTTCCGCTGCGTGCGCCGGCAGGGCGGCGAAGGCCAGCGCCGCGCCGAGGATCAGGAAGCGCAGCATCTCAGGGCCGCGCGCCAAAGGCCTGCCGCTGCGGCTTTTTGGCGCGGTCCCACCAGGCGCGGCGGAGGACATCGGCGATACGTTCGGGATCGTCCGATTCGAAGCGGACGAGCAGCGCGTGCCAACCCTCGTAATGCGGGGTCTGCCAGAAGGTGTCGGGGTCGGTTTCAAGCAGGATTTCCTTTTCGTCGGGTTTGCACATGACCGCGAAGCTGCCGGCCTCGCGCCCCGGCGCAGCGAGCGCCTTGCCGTTGAGCTTGGGACAGGGCGTACCATAGAAAGGCAGCATTTCGACATCGGGGAGCGCGCAGGCAAAGGCGACGACATCGGCCCAGCTGTCGAACTTCGGTGTCATGTCGGCTCCGCCTCTCAGTATCTTGGCGGCTTGGGGCGCACCACGACCTGCTCCACCGCGTCCCCGACCGGCTGCATCGGCTGGAACCGCATGCCATCGACAACCAGCCGATCGCCGACAATCGAATAGTCGAACAGCGCCTGCCCGCCGCGCGGACAGCAATTGCCGTCGCCGTCGCGCGCAACCGGGACGATCGCGAACATCTCGTCGAAGCGGAAGTCGGCGGGGCCGCGCAGCCAATAGCCCTTGGGAAGCAACTTGCCGCCTTCGTCGTACCAGCCGCCGATATCGATCTGGTGCCAGCTCGCCGCCGCGCCCTCGCCCGCAAACAGCGCGTCGGCGTTTCCCGCGCCGCTGCCCGCCAGCGTCCCGGTGACATGGACGAGGCTGCGCTCGCCATTGCTCGACACGAGATCGGGGGTGCCGATCACGCCCGAGCTTTCGGCAAAGCCCGCAAGCGCCGTCTTGCCCGCCGCATCGCGCGCGATCAGTACGACCATCCACGCGCCCGGACCATCGCGCGGGGCGAGCGAGAGTTTTTGCCACAGCAAAATGGTGCCGCGTTCGGGCACATCGATCCGCCCGCTCGCCTCGACGCCGCAGCGACCGCCATAATCATAGAGGCAAGTGTCGGCGATCTTCGCGACGCGGTCGGGCGCGAGCGCAATCTTCCCCGCGACATCGGCGCGGCTGCATTCGCTTTCGATGCTGCCACTGGGGCAGGAAATGACGGGCGTCGCGATGGCGGCGAGCGCAAGGGTCAAAGACATGGCTGTTTCCCGGACATGGTGCGACCCGATGCGATGGCTAAGGCGAAGCAGCGACCGAGGCAAGCGCGCCTTAAGGAGACAAAGGATACGCAAGCACGCGTCCGAAATGTCTCCTTTGTCGCTTTAAGACCGGTGTGGACCGAGGTGGCCAGCAGCAAGCAGTTCGGGATAAGCGGCACCGTCATCCCACAGGGTAGATCATGCCGGGATTTATTAGGAAAGCGGTTTCTGCGGGGACGAGCGGACGGTAGCGGTCACTCCCTTACCTTGTCATTCCCGCGAAAGCGGGAACCCAGTGTGGGGTCAGCCTAAGGACGCTCTGGGTCCCCGCTTTCGCGGGGATGACCAACATTGGGGCTGCTAAAGCCGTCCTCACCCCCGCGCCTTCCTTTGTTCGTCCCACCAAGCCAGACGTTCGGCGATGCGCTTTTCGAAACCGCGATCAGTCGGCCGGTAATAGATCTGCGGCCCCATTTCCTCGGGCCAATAGTCGGCGCCCGAAAAGCCACCCTCGGCATCATGGTCATATTCATAACCCGCGCCGTACCCCAAGTCCTTCATCAGTTTGGTCGGGGCGTTGAGGATGTTCGCGGGCGGCGCGAGGCTGCCGGTGTCGCGCGCCGAGGCGAAGGCGGCTTTCTGCGCGGCGTAGGCGGCGTTCGATTTGGGCGCGGTGGCAAGATAGAGGCACGCCTGCACGATCGCGAGTTCGCCTTCGGGCGAGCCGAGGAACTGGTACGCATCCTTCGCGGCAAGGCATTGCACCAGCGCCTGCGGATCGGCGAGGCCGACATCCTCGCTCGCGAAGCGCACGAGGCGACGCAGCACATAAAGCGGCTCCTCGCCCGCGACGAGCATGCGCGCCATATAATAAAGCGCCGCTTGCGGGTCCGATCCGCGCAGCGCCTTGTGGAGCGCGCTGATCAGATTGTAATGACCGTCGCGGTCCTTGTCGTAAACCGGCATGCGGCGGTGGAGCAGCTGCGCGAGCGCCGCCGGGTCGAGCGGCTCGGCGATGCCCGCCGCGAACAATGTCTCGACCTGGTTGAGCAGGAAACGCCCGTCGCCGTCGGCGCTGGCGGTCAGCGCCTCGCGCGCCGCGTCGGTCAGCGGCAGCGGTTTGCCCACCTCTTCCTCGGCACGGCCCAGCAAGGTCGCCATCGCCGTCTGGTCGAGCCGATGGAGCACGAGCACCTGCGCGCGGCTGAGCAGCGCGGCGTTCAGGGCAAAGCTGGGGTTCTCGGTCGTCGCGCCGACGAGCACCACGGTGCCGCGCTCGACATAGGGCAGGAACCCGTCCTGCTGCGCCCGGTTGAACCGATGGATTTCGTCCACGAAAAGCAGGGTGCGCTTGCCCGCCGCCGCCATCTTTTCGGCATCGGCGAAGACCTTTTTGAGGTCGGCGACGCCCGAGAAGACCGCCGACAGCGGAGCAAACCGCATGCCGACCGCTTCCGCCAGCAACCGCGCGATCGTCGTCTTTCCGGTGCCCGGGGGACCCCACAGGATGATCGACGACAATTGCCCCGCGGCGACCATCCGCCCGATCGCGCCGTCGGACCCGGTCAGATGTTCCTGCCCGACGACTTCGGACAGGGTCCTGGGACGCAGCCGTTCGGCGAGCGGTGCCGTGCCGGGCGGGCCGCCGGCGGCGCGCATCGGCGCATCGTCACCGAACAGGTCGTCGGCCACCGCCGCCTATCCCCGCCGCTGTTTCTGACGGATCAGCCGGATATAGGTGTCGGCGACCGTCTGGTTGATCGCGTCCCATTGATAGTGATGGCTCTCGGCGAGTGCCGCCGCGCCGTGCTTCGCGCGCAGGCCGATATCCTGGCAATAATGCTGCAGATGGTCGGCGAAGCCGGTGATCAGCCCCGGCGACACGAGATAGCCCGTCACGCCATGCTTGACGATGCTCGCACTGCCCGTCGCGCGCGCCGCCACCACCGGCAGCCCGCACGCCATCGCCTCGAGCGTGACATTGCCGAAGGTTTCGGTGACCGAGGGATTGAAGAAGACATCGCACGAGGCGAGCGCGCGGGCGAGGTCCTGACCGCCCTGAAACCCTACGAATTTGGCGTCGGGCAGGCGCGATTCGAACCAGTCGCCGGCAGGCCCCTCGCCGATCACCACCACCTCGTGGCGCACCTTGCGCCGGTTGAGCTGGTCGATCGCGTCGGCGAAGACGTCGAGCCCCTTTTCCATCACCAGCCGGCCGAGGAAGGCCACGACGGGGACATCGTCGGCGATGCCCCAGCTTTGCCGCCAGCTGTTGTCGCGCCGCCCGGGATTGAACACGTCGCGCTCGACCCCGCGGGTCCAGATGCCGATGTCGTAATTCATCCGTTGCTCGCGCAGCACCTGCGCGAAGCTTTCGGACGGCGCGATCAGCGCATCGCATTTGCGGTAGAGCTTGCGCAGCCAGGCGACGATCACCGGTTCGATGAACGAGAGGTTGTAATAGCGGAAATAGGTTTCGAAGCGGGTGTGCACCGAACAGGCGACCGGCAGGCGGCGGCGGCGCGCCCAGGCCGCGGCCTGACGGCAGACGCGGTCGGGGCTGGAAATATGCATGATGTTCGGGGCGAATGCGGCGAGATCCTCGCGCACGCGGCCCGAAAAATGGAGCGGGATCCGATATTCGGGGCGGTTCGGGATCGCCATCGACGGCACGCTGACCAGGTCGCCGGTCGGCTCGAAATCGGGATTGGCGACGGTCGGCGAATAGACGCGCACCGCCGCGCCCTGGCTGAGCAGATAGCCGACGAGCCGGTTGAGCGCCTTGTTGGCGCCATCGACGGTCATGTTGTAATTGCCGCTGAACAGCGCGATGCGGAGATCGGAAATTTCCATCCCGCCTCCGCTAATCGTCTCGGCAGGCAAAGGCAATCTTAGTCGCCGGTCTCCGACGGCGCCTCGAGTTCGACCACGACCGGCGGATGCAGGCGCAGGCGATGGACGCGACGTTCGTCGGCCTCGGTCACCTCGATCCGCCAGCCGCTCGGATGGACAAGGATTTCGCCGACCTCGGGCACATGCCCCGCGAGCACCGCCGAAAGGCCGCCCAGCGTATCGACATCTTCCTCGATCTCGGCGAGGCGCGGGTCGATCGCTTCGCCGATATCGTCGAGTTCTGCGCGTGCGTCGGCGTCCCAGCAGCCGTTTTCGCCCGGCGTGAACAGCAGCACCGGCTCGTCGTCATGCTCGTCCTCGATCTCGCCGACGATTTCCTCGACCAGGTCCTCGATGGTGACAAGACCTTCGGTGCCCGAATATTCGTCGATCACGATGGCGAGATGGGTGCGCTGGGCGCGCATGTCGGCGAGCAGGTCGAGCACGCCCATCGATTGCGGCACGTACAGCGGCTGGCGGATCAGGTCGAGCAAGGGCGGCGGCGCGCGCTTTTCCGCCAGCACCGCGAAGACGTCCTTGATGTGGATCATGCCGACGACCTCGTCGAGATTTTCGCGGTAGACCGGCAGGCGGCTGTGCCCGGCCTCGGCGAACAGCGCGACGACCGCTTCAAAGCTGGCGCTTTCGTCGATCGCGATGATCTCGCCGCGCGGCACCGCGACGTCATCGACGGTCTGCTCGCCGAAATGCAGGAGATTGCGGAGCATCTTGCGCTCGATCGGCGAAAGGTCGCCGACGACGCTGCTGCCGCGCCGTTCCTGCCCTTCTTCCTCGGCCTCGTCGATGACCTCTTCGATCTGCTCGCGCAGCGACGGCTCCTTGTCGCCGCCGAACAGCAATGTCTTCAGTCCGGCCAACAGGCCGGGTCTACTACTGTCCTCTTCCGATCGGTTCGAAGACCCCTGGTCGTCGGGCATGATGTGTCGTGTTTCCCTGCTAAATCTCATCCGCATATGGATTGGCGAGGCCCAGCGATGCAAGCGCTTTCACTTCGAGCGCCTCCATCGCGCCGGCGCTGGCATCGTCCATATGGTCGTAACCGACGAGGTGGAGCGCGCCGTGGACGATCAGATGCGTCGCATGATCCTCCAGCGAAATCCCCTTCTCTTCGGCCTCGCGCGCGCAGGTTTCGCGCGCCAGCACGATGTCGCCGAGCAGGATTTCGCCGTCGTCGCTGTTCGCCAGGCTTTCGAGCAGGTCGTCCTGCACCTGCGGAAAGGACAGCACGTTGGTCGGCCTGTCCTTGCCGCGAAAATCGCGGTTGAGCTGGTGCACCTCGGCATCGTCGGTGAGGCGCACCGCGACTTCGACGAGCGGCGCGGCGTCGGCAAGCGATGCAAAAGGGGTCAGCGCCAGCGCCGCCGCCACCGCCTCGGCGGCGCGCGCCTCCCAATCGAAGGCGTCGGGCCACGGCGTCGCGGCATGGGTTTCGACGGTCAGCATGAAAATTCCCGCAGCGAGATTATGACGGAAAACCGAGAAACTTCACTCTGGAATCGCATTTTCCGGGCGGCGGACGAAGGGGATCGAAGGTCGATGTGGATCATCGCTGGACGCTATAACGACGGTGCGATGTAGGACAGCGAAAAAGTTGCCCGGCCGTCACCCTTGACGGCTGCGACGGTGTATGGATATGGCAATACACACTAGCAGCCGATACATTCCTCCAGCTTTGGATCGCCAAAAAAGATGCTGAACAAAATTTCCGCCGCAATCGGTCTGATTGCGGTCATGGGCGGCCTTGCCAACAGCGCAAACGCCCGCACGACGCCGGTCACCGAAGCAGACAACAAGACGGCCGCGATCGAACAACTGGTCCAAAGCGAGATGACCGCGCGTGACATTCCCGGACTGCAATTGGCGATCGCGCAGGATGGCAAGATCGTTTTCACGGGTGCCTATGGTCTGGCCAACAGGGAAACATCAGCCCCCGTCACGAACAAAACCATTTTCCGCATCAATTCGATCAGCAAGGCCGTTACCGGTGTTGCGGCAATGCAGCTTGTCGAAGCGGGCAAGCTTGATCTTGATGCGCCAATCTCAACCTATCTCGAAAAACTTCCGGAAGCATGGAGCGGTGTCACCGTTCGGCAAGCTCTCACCCATACATCCGGGCTGCCCGAAATTGTGGATGACAATACCCGGCCGATTGACGGCCTCGTTGACCCGGATGCCTCCTGGGCAAGGGTGCAGCAAAATCCCCTGACCTTTCCGCCGGGAGCGGGATATCGATATAGCCAGACCAACTATGTCGCGATGGGGAAAATCATCGAGAAGCTTTCAGGGAAATCCTTTTCCGATTTCGTGCGCGATCGGCAGTTTGATAAAGTGGGCATGAAGCAGACCCGCTTTGCCTATCCTGTCTCGACCAACCCCGACCTGGCTGAACTCTATACGCATTTGACGCTGAAGTTTGACGGGATGAGAACTGTCGGCGCTGATCGCAGTGAAACCGCGTTTGTGCGTCAGGAAGCATGGACGTCCGCGCAATTGCTCCCGATCGGTGGCATCCAGTCCACGGCCATTGATCTGGCGAAATGGGTTATTGCGATCCAGAAATTGCAACTGGTCAACAAGAGCAGCCTTGAGGAACTCTGGAAACCACAGCCGCAAAAAGATGGCAGCTATCGCGGCTTCAACGCTTTCATCAATGGCTATGGCTTGGGCTGGCCATCGGTGCGGCGCGCTGAGCATCCCGCACTTGCCCTTACCGGCGGAGCGCGCGCCACCGTGTTCATTTATCCCGAGGACGACCTGAGCGTTGTGGTCTTGACGAACCTGATGGGCGCTTCGCCCGAGAAGTTCGTCGACAAGATTGCTTCGCACTATATCCCCGGCCTCGCCGCCGAACAGTGACACCGGCACCTCCCTCGACGAGAGGGAGGCCGCCATTCAATGCATATGCTTCAGCTTGTCGGGATTGCGCATCACATAGATGGCGGTGACCTTGCCATCCTCGATCTCCAGCGCGGTGGTCTGGAACTCGCCATCGGCCTCGCGCGTCACGAAACCCGGCAGGCCGTTGATCGTGCCGGTGTGGACCAGGGTCGAGCCATATTTTCCGAACAGCACCGCGAGGCTGCGGTGCAGCTTCATCACGATATCATGGCCCAGAACCGGCCCCATCGCGGCGGGGCGCTTGCCGCCGCCGTCGGCCCACATGCCGACATCGGCGGCGAGCAGAGCGCCCAATGCCCCCATGTCGCCGCTGCGCGACGCCGCGAAAAAGGCATTGGCGATCTCTAGCCCCTGCTCCTTTTCCAGCTTGTAGCGCGGGCGGGCGTCGCGGACATGGGTGCGGGCGCGGGCCGCGAGCTGGCGCGTCGCAGCGGGATCGCGGTCGATCGTCTTCGCGACTTCGTCGAACCCCACTCCGAAAACATCGTGGAGCAGGAAGGCGGCGCGTTCGAGCGGCGACAGGCGTTCGAGCGCGAGCATCAGCGGCAGGGTGACGTCGTCCTCTTCCTCTTCTTCGACCAGCGGGTCGGGAAGCCAGGGGCCGATATAGGTCTCGCGCCGGTTCTTCGCCGACTTGATCTGGTCGAGGCAGAGGCGGGTGACGGTGCGCCGCAGGAAGGCGGCGGGTTCGCGCACTTCGCTGCGGTCGGTGCCGAGCCAGCGGAGGAAGGCATCCTGCACCACATCCTCGGCATCGGCGACCGAGCCGAGCATGCGATAGGCGACGCGGGTGAGGAGCGGACGCAGCGGGTCGAAACCGGCCGCCGCGTCCGCCGCATCGTTGGCGTCATGGATGCCCTCGGCGGGCATCAGGCCGCCTTCGCCGCGGGCATGTCGTACCAGAGATCGAAGCCGACCGCGAGGCGGTTCCAGCCGTTGATGACGTTGATCATCAGGGTCAGCTTCACCTGTTCCTCCGGCGTGAAATGCGCTTCGAGTTCATCCTTGACCGCCTTCTGTGTGTGCCCCTGCGCGACCGTGGTCAAGGCGTCGGTCCAGGCGAGCGCGGCGCGTTCGCGGGGCGTATAGACCGGGGCTTCGTGCCAGGCCGACAGCAGGTAGATGCGCTGCTCGGTCTCGCCCTTGGCGCGCGCTTCGACGGTGTGCATGTTGATGCAGTTGGCGCAGCCGTTGAGGATCGACGAGCGGATCTTCACCAGTTCGATCAGGCTCGGCTCGAGGCTGTTCTGCGCGACCATCGAAAAGGCCGTCCACTGCTTCATCAACTGCGGGGCGGCGGCATAGGGGTCGGTTACCTTGGTCATCGTCGGTCTCCTTGTGTGGGTTGTACGGACATGACGAGACAGGATCGGCGGATGTGACATGGGGCACGAAAAAATTCGGGTCATCAAATCCTCCCTGTGGCGAAGCCATGGGGAGGTGGCAGCGCGCTGCGCTGACGGAGGGGCGATGAGGCCGACGTTGCTGGCCCTCCCCATCGCTGCGCGACAGGGAGGATCGGAAACGCTGGGTTGCGAGAATGGCGCTTTGACGGAAGCGAAAGCTGAACTAGCATCCGCCCCTCATTCAACAAGCGAGGGGTACGCGATCATGAAATTTCTCGATGGCTTCACCGAACAGGCCTATGCGCTGCTGCGCATCGTCGCGGGCCTGTTATTCCTGGCGCATGGCGTGCAGAAATTCCTGAACTTCCCGGCGCCTTTCCCGATGCCGCTCAACCCGATGCTCACCGCGGCGGGCGCGATCGAACTGGTCGCGGGCACCCTGATCGTCATCGGCGTCTTCACCCGTCCCGCCGCCTTCATCGCGAGCGGCATGTCGGCGGTCGGTTACTGGGTCGCGCATGGCACGCAAGGCCCCTTCCCCATCGCCAACGGCGGCGAGACCATTGTGCTCTACTGCTTCCTGTTCCTGTTCATCGCGGCGCGCGGTGCGGGCATCTGGAGCGCTGACGGGGCGATGAAGAAATAGGCGTGCGTCGACCTTTGCTGGTGGGAATCGCGATTGGGGCGATGCTGGCTCTGGCCGGCGTCGCCGTCGCGGCCGTCTGGATCGCGCCAAGGACCGAACCGACTTATCTGCGCATCGCCGACGACGACATCGACCATTTGCTGAGTTCGGACCACGAACCCGAAGATGGCCCGACCAGCGCGAGGCTGATCCGGCATTGCGGCATCGACGCATTTACCCTCGATCTGGCCATTCCCGATCATGCGGGATCGGCGTTCGTCAATCTCGAGAAGACACCGCGCGCGCGGCTCAATTGCCTGATCGGGGAAGCGCGAATTCATGGCCTGTCATTGGCCATCGTCGATGGCGAAGACACCGCCAGCTTCGAATGCCTGCCCGGCTGGCCATCGCGATTCCAGCGCTTCGATCCGGCGGACTATGGATTTTGCCCGAAGGGTGAACCCAATCCGGTGGTTGGAAAAGGCCCAGCCCTGACGCGCACCGATCGATAGATTGAAAAATGGGGCGGCCCCTTGCGGACCGCCCCTTGAGGTGCGGGCTTCACATGGTGAAGGTCGTCAAAGCTTGCGGGTGTTCGTCTCGATCAGTTTCTTCGCTTCTTCGATCGCCTTCGCGGTCGTCAGCGTCTTGTCCTGGATCTCGTTCGCCATATCGAGCAGGCGGCCGCTGATCACGGTACCGGTCTGTGCTTCCTCCTGGATCGCGATGCCGCCCTTGGTCGCGGCGACGCGGTCCCATTCGGCGCGGACGGCCGCCCAATAGTCTTTCGTGGCGGCCCAATAATCGTCGGCGGCCTTCAGGTCATACTGGTCGTATTTGATATAGGTGTTGAGGACATATTCCTGGACGATCGGCACCAGCTTGCCGTCCTTGATCCCCATCTTGGTATTATCCTGCCAATGGACCCAGCCGTCGGGCGAGGGCTGGTGGCGGTTGATCGAGAGATAGCGATCATAGACCGGATTGCGCACCGCATCGCGGCGGGCGAGCGGGCGCCAGGTCCAGTTCGAGCGCCAGCGGCGGACGCCGCCCTGCGTTTCATACTGACCCCAGCCGGCATAGCGCGGGCTGTCGTCGACCTGATAGACCGTCTGCGACCAGCGGCCGGTGCGCATCTTCTCGGGGACGTCTTCCCACGTCCATGTGTTGCGGTCCGAATAGACGAGTACCCTGGCGGGTTCATATTCCCAGTCCTGGCGCCAATGCTTGATGATCATGCTCTTGTCGTCGTCGCCGGTGATGACAAGCATGTGCTGGAGCACGATCTTGCGCCCCGTGTCCTCGATCACGCGCACGACCTCGTTGCCGCCCGAACGCTTCGGCTCGAGCACCTCGTAATTCGGGTCCCAGCGCGTCGATTCCTGCATGTTGAAGCTGACGCGGTAGTTGCCCGCCATCGCAAGGATGTCGGCGCGGTCCTGTTCGAAATTCGCTGCGGCGGCGTCGGCGGCGATCGGCGGGTGGGCGAGCGCCGCGACCGGCAGCGCGGCGGAGAGCAGCAACAGGCCGGCGGCGAGCGAACGATATGTTTTCTTCATCGGTGCAGTCCTTCTTGTGGTCAGAAGCGGAAGCTCAGCGACACGCTCGCGTTGCGGCCCGGCTGGGTATAGGCATCGGCGGTGGCCGGCGTGACGTAGGTCGCGGGGACCGTCGCGGGCACCGACGACACCAGCGCGAGTCCGCGCACGTCGCTCCACCAGCTGTATTTCTTGTCGAGGATGTTGAAGACGCCGGCGCGCAGCGTCAGCCCGTCCATCAGCCGCACGAAGGCGGTTGCGTCGAGGATAGTGAAGGCGTCGGGACGATAGCATTGCGGGGTGCAGACGCCGTCGGCCCGCGACGCTTCCTTGCGCGCGCTGTGGGTCATGATGATCTGGCCACCGAAGCGCCCGGTGCGCTCGCGATAGCCGACGCCGGCGACGAGCTTGAGCGGGTCGATCGTCGACAACGGGCTGCGCGCGCCATTGGGTTCGATCACGTCGCCCGTCGCATAGGATAGGGCGAGCGTCGTATAGAGGCCGGACGACGCTCGCCCCTCGAACCGTGCCTCGGCCCCCTTGACCCGGACACGATCGAGATTCACGAATTGATAGACGGCGGGGTCGGCGGGTGTGAAGCTGCCGCTCACCACTTCCTGGCTGATAAAATCCTTGTAGCGCGACGTGAAGCCCGTGAGGTCGAGGCTGACATGGTCGCTGGAGAAGCGCAGCCCGCCCTCGAAGCTTTCGCTGCGTTCGGGGCCGAGGTCGGGGTTCGGAGCCGAGGTATAGCCGAAGGCGAGGTTTTCGAAGAACTGGTTCACCTGCCCCGGTTCGGGCGCCTTGAAGCCGGTCGCATAATTGGCGAACAGCCGCACCTGGTCGGTGACTTTCCAGACCGCGCCGAATTTGGGCGAAACGCGCGAACCATCCTGTCCGGCGCCCGCGAAGGTCGGGAGTAGCGGATCGGTGCGGGGCGACAGGTCGTACCAGTCGAAGCGCAACGCCGGATAAAGCGTCAACGCGCCGCCGGCGATGCCGATCTCGTCGCCGACGAACAGCCCGGCGCGGGTGAAATCGGTGGTCGGGAAGGCGCGGGTCGGGAACACCTCGCCCGCCGGCGGCACGGTGCCGTCGCGCAGGCCGCGCTGGCGCGTCTTGCTGATGTCGCCGCCGAAAACGATGCGATGCGTGATCGCGCCCGTATTGAAATCGGCGCGGGCATCGGCGGCGGCGCCGATGACGCGGTTTTCGAAGGTGTTGAGGCGGGTGCGGTCGGCGGCGGGGGTGCGGTCTTCCTCGGTGTATTGATTGTCCTCGCCGTCCTGCCAGTACAGCGCGACGCGGGCAAAATCGATCAGCCCATCGCCTTCCCAGCTCCAGTCGAGCGAGACGCGCTTGCGTTCGCCGCTGTCGAAGCCTTCGAGGCGGTCGACGGTGGTGCTGCGCCCGGTGAGGCCGTTGGTGTAGAGGTGGGTGTCGAGATATTCGCCGGTCAGGCGCAGCTTGTGGCCGCTGGCGGGATCATAGACGATCCGCGCCAGCGCGGCGTTCGAGCGGCCGTCCTGCGGATTGGGCTCGGTGCGCAGGCTGCCGAAACCGCCGACACTGCCCTTGTTGTCGAGTTCCTGCCAGTCGCGGCGCGTATAGGCGGCCATCACCGACCAGTCGCCGCTGCGCCCCGCGAGGATCGCGGTTTCGCTATACTCGTCGTCGGCGCTGCTATAGGCGCCGCGCACGAGGCCGCCGACCGACTTGCCGCCGGGCAGGAAGTCGGCGGGATCGCTGGTGACGAAGCTGACCGCACCGGCAAGGCCGTCGCTGCCGTAAAGCGCCGACGAGGGGCCGCGCAGGATTTCAACCGACTTCACCAGCCCGAGGTCGACATAGTCGCCGCGCCCCGCCGCCTGCGCGCCGAAGCTGAAACCATCGGGGACGCGCACGCCGTCGACCTGGATCAGCACGCGGTTGCCGCCGATGCCGCGGATGTTGAAGCTATCGTTGCCGGCGCGGCCGGTGGCGCCGAGCGCGGCGCCGAACCGCGCGGGCTGGCGCTGGACGCTGACCCCGGGTTCGAAGCGGATGAGGTCGCGGATGTCGGTCGCCAGTTCGTTCGCGATCTGCTCTTCGGTGATCAACGAAATGGTCAGCGGCACATCCTCAACACTCTTCTCGGTCCGCGTCGCGGTGACGACGATCTGATTCTTGCGCGACGCCCAATATTCACCGTCATTATCCTGCGCCATGGCGGGCGTCGCGGTCGCGGCGAGCGCGATGCCCAGCGCGGTACCGGCGGCGAGACGGGAGACGGACGGCGAACGCTGGATGGTCAATTTTCTTCCCCTGAATTTGTGCGACTGACTCGCAATAGCGGCCGTCTAGGCGCGCAAATTCAAGGGGTCAATATGCTATTGCGACTCGTTATTGACAAAAGACCGACGAACAAATGGGGAAGGCGGGCCATATGCCGTCATCCCGGCCTTCGTCGGAATGACGATAAAGTGTAGAAATGATCCTCCCTGTGCCGCAGGCACGAGGGGTTTGCAGCGCGAAGCGCTGACGGAGGGCCATTGGCGGTGCCGTCGCCGCCCCCACCGCCCCTTGCTTCGCAAGCGGCCCTTCCCCATCGCCGCGCGACAGGGAGAATCTTTAAGAGTTAGGCCCCCGGCCCCTCATAGGCATCGACGATGCGCCCGACGATCGGGTGGCGGACGACGTCGGCGCTGGTGAAATAGCTGACGTTGATGCCCTCGACCCCTTCGAGGCGCGAGACGGCGTCGGCGAGGCCCGAGCTGGCGGGGATCGGCAGATCGACCTGCTTCGGATCGCCGCAGATCACCATGCGGCTGTTCATGCCGAAGCGGGTCAGGAACATCTTCATCTGCGGGATCGTCGTGTTCTGCGCCTCGTCGAGGATGATGAAGGCGTCGGCCAGCGTCCGCCCGCGCATGAAGGCGAGCGGCGCGATCTCGATCTCGCCGCTCGCGATGCGGCGCTCGACCTGCTCGGCGGGCAGGCAATCGTGCAGCGCGTCGTAGAGCGGACGCAGATAGGGATCGACCTTTTCCTTCATGTCGCCCGGCAGGAAGCCAAGCTTTTCGCCCGCCTCCACCGCAGGGCGCGACAGGATCAGCCGCTGGACACTGCCGGTGATCAACTGGGCGACCGCCTGCGCGACCGCGAGATAGGTCTTACCCGTCCCCGCCGGGCCGAGCGCGAAGATGATGTCTTCACGCGCCAACGCCTGCATATAGGGGATTTGCGACGGCGCGCGCGGGACGATCGTTTTCTTACGGGTGCGGATCATGATCGGCGGCGCTTCGTTGATCTCGTGGCGGATGATACCGTCGAGCGTCGGCTGCGCCGACATCGCGATCACGCCATCGACCATACCGGCGTCGACTTCCTGCCCCTGTTCGATGCGGTTGTAGAGGTCGACGAGGACGTCGCGGGCACGCGCCGCAGCTTCGGCCTCGCCCTCGATCTGCACGCGGTTGCCGCGCGCCGAGATATAGACCCCGAGCCGGTTTTCGATTCCGACAAGATTGCGATCGAATTCGCCAAAGAGAATGCCCAAAAGCTGCGTTCGCTCGAACTCCGCCGTCAGTCGGACGCGGTCGCCGGGTTCGGCGGGGGAGGCGGCGGTCAGCGGGCGTTTCGACACGTGGGCAAGGCTCCTTCGATCAACGACATGACTCTACTCCCGCCAAGACCGGAGTCCACTCCGATGGAGGAGAAGAGGACGAAAGGAGCGAGCAGCGTTGCCAAAAAGCGACACCGCCTCCCCGCGCCGCACTAGGCGACCTCTTCGACGAGCAATCCGGCGGTGAGGCTGTTCGGCCCGGCCGCGGCGATGCGCACATCGACCATGTCGCCGATCGCGAGTCCCGGCGCGATGACATGCGCCGATTGCAGCCAGGGCGTCTTGCCGATCAGCTGGCCATCGAGCTTGCCCTTGCGTTCGAGCAGCAGGCGCGTCGCCTTGCCGACCGTCGCCGCGTTGAACGCGTGCTGCTGTTCGTTGAGCAGGGCCTGCAGCCGCTGGAGGCGATCATGCATCGCCTCCTCCGAAATCTGGCCGTCCATCGTCGCCGCCGGGGTGCCGGGGCGGCGCGAATATTTGAAGCTGTACGCCATGGCGTAACGCGTCTCATGGATCAGATCGAGCGTCGCCTGGAAATCTTCCTCGCTCTCGCTCGGAAAGCCGACGATGAAGTCGCCCGAGATCGCGATGTCGGGGCGCACCGCGCGGACGCGTTCGATGACGCGCAAATAGCTGTCGACGCTGTGGCTGCGGTTCATCGCGGCGAGGATGCGGTCGCTGCCCGCCTGCACCGGCAGGTGGAGATAGGGCATGAGCTGCGGGATTTCGCCATGCGCGGCGATCAGCCCGTCGGTCATGTCGTTGGGGTGGCTGGTGGTGTAGCGAATGCGTTCGAGCCCGTCGACGCGCGCCAGGTCGCGGATCAGCCCGTCGAGACCGACGGCGCGGCCGCGATCATCCTCGCCGTCCCACGCGTTGACGTTCTGGCCGAGCAGAGTGATCTCACGGGCACCGCCCTCGACGAGCGCGCGGGCCTCGGCGATCAGGTCGGCATAGGGCCGACTGATCTCGGCGCCGCGGGTATAGGGCACGACGCAATAGGTGCAGAATTTGTCGCAGCCTTCCTGCACGGTGAGGAAGGCGGTCGGGCGCTGACCGGCGCCGCGTTTGGGCAAGGCGTCGAATTTCGACATCGCGGGCATGTCGAGGTCGACCGCTTTTTCGCCGCGCGCGGCGCGGTCGAGCAGGTCGGGCAGCCGGTGATAGGCCTGCGGCCCGACGACGACGTCGACGGTCGGTGCGCGACGCGCGATTTCGGCGCCCTCGGCCTGCGCGACACAGCCGGCGACCGCGATCGTCGGGCGGCTGCCGTCGTCGCGCTTCAGCCGGCCGATGTCCGAATAGACCTTTTCGGCCGCCTTTTCGCGAATGTGGCAGGTGTTGAGCACGACCAGATCGGCGTCGGCGCCGTCGGCGGCGGCGGTCATCCCGCGCGCGCCGAGCATTTCGGCCATGCGCTCGCCGTCATAGACGTTCATCTGGCAACCGAAGGATTTGATGTGAAAGGTCTTGGGAGAGTCGGATTTCATCGGCGCGCTATAGGCGATGCATCGCACGGGCGGAAGGCTTGGCCGTCTCGGCCATTTCCTGCGCGATCGCGGCGCGCGCCGCTTCGCTGATCGCCTTGCGATCATGCGTCACGCTGGCGGGCAGCGGATCAAGGTAATGGATGGTAAGATGGATCGGCTTTGCGCGCGCGAGCAGTCGCTTGAAATTGTCGAGTCCGGATTCGGGGTCGAGCCAGGCGATATCGTTCGATTCCGCGCCATAATCCATGAAGACCGGCTGGATCTGCAGGTTTGGCGGGGTCGGGATCACCGCCTGGAACAGCGAAGCGCGGAACGGCAGCAGTCCGTCGCCGGGGCCCGTCGTGCCTTCGGGAAACAGCGTCACCGGGCGACCGCGCGCCAGCGCGTTGCGCAGGTCGTTCGCCTGATTGTGGATTTCGCGCTTCGCCTCGCGCTGCACATAGATCGTATGGTTCTGGTCGGCGAGCCAGCCGACGAGCGGCACGCCCTCGACCTCGGCCTTCGACACGAATGCCGAACGCGCGGCGCCGCCGAGCGCGAGGATGTCGAGCCAGCTGACATGGTTGGACGCGAACAACACGTTGCGCCGCAGCCGCGTGCCCGTCGTGCGGACGCGTAGCCCCGCGATCCAACCGACGGCGTTGAGGAACGCCATCACCATCGGCGACGGGCGGCCGACCGCGCGATAACAAAGGTGCGGAACGATCAGGAACAGCAGCGCCAGCACCATCGCGGTGAGGCGGACGATCGAACGCCAGGTGACCCGTGCGGGTCTAGTCGCGCTTGCGATCGAGGGCGACACCATAGAGCTCCATGCGATGGTCGACGAGGCGGAAGCCGAGGCGTTCGGCGATAACCTTCTGCAACGCCTCGAGCTCGGGATCGACGAATTCGATCACCCGGCCGGTTTCGACGTCGATCAGATGGTCGTGATGCGCCTCGGGCGCCGCTTCGTAGCGCGAGCGGCCGTCGCCGAAATCGTGGCGATCAAGGATGCCGGCCTCTTCGAACAGGCGAACGGTGCGATAGACGGTGGCGATCGAAATGCCGCTGTCGACCTTCGACGCGCGCTCATAGAGCGTTTCGACGTCGGGATGATCCTCGCTGTCGGAGATCACGCGCGCGATGATGCGGCGCTGCTCGGTGATGCGCAGGCCCTTTTCGTGGCACAGAGCTTCGAGGTCGATGGTACCGGACATGCGGGCCTTTCCTGCAATCTGCAGCCGTTCTTTGTTCTTATATTCTGTATAGGCACGGCCTGCGCATAGAACAAGGGCGGCGCCTTGCAGCACCGCCCCCATCTGCCCTGAAAGGCCAAAGCTCGAAACGCGTCAGGCCGCTTTCTTGGCCTTGGGCTTGCGCCCGCCGCCGCGGCCCTTGGTGCCGAGGCCGATTTCCTTGGCCAGCGCACGACGTTTTTCGGCGTAATTGGGGGCGACCATCGGATAGTCGGCGGGCAGGCCCCATTTGGCGCGATAGTCGTCGGGGGTCATGCCATAATGGGTCATCAGGTGGCGGCGCAGCATCTTGAGCTTTTTGCCGTCCTCGAGACAGGTGATGTAATCGGGCTTCACCGAGGTGCGGATCGACACCGCCGGTACCAGCTTCTCTTCTTCGACAGGCTGCGTACCGAGGCCGGAGAGGGCGGCGTGGACGTTGTTGATGAGCGCAGAAAGATCTGAAATCGCGACACTGTTGTTGCTGACATGGGCAGCAACGATGTCAGCAGTCAGCGTGACCAGCATTTCACTGGTATCGGTTTGCTCCGACATGGGACGGTTCCTTTTTTATATACCCAGAAGATGGACGACGAATATTGGGGCTGTTCTTCATCCGGCCGAGATACTGCCATTATGGCAGCATTTCCGCAAGGTCTATCACCTAGTTAGACCGGTTCCGGATGAATGACGCATGGTAATCGCGTCGCGGATCATCCCGTCACCGCCTCGATAATAGTCCTTGCGCCGACCGCACTCCGAAAACCCGCTGCGCTCATAGAGATGAACGGCGTCGTTGTCAGCGCGCATTTCGAGGAAATAGTCCTCGGCACCTTCGCCGCGGCCCCAGGCTTGCCAATCGGATATTAACGCGGCGCCGATTCCGCGGCCGCGCCACGCCGGATCGACCGCGAGCAACAACAACTCGCTCTCCGGACCCGCGATGCGCGCCGCCGAAAAACCGCATGGCTGCTCGCCGTCCCACGCGAGGCAGACACGCGCCGACGGCAGCGCGAAGAGGGTGAGCAACTGCGCGCGGCTCCATGCCTCGCCAAAAGCCGGATCGAAGGCGGCATCCATCACGCGCATGACCGCGGCGAGGTCGGCGACGCGCGCGGTCGCAAGGCGGAAGTCGCTCATACGCGCGCCGCCATCGGCTTGGCATCGGGCGCGCGGCCATAATGGGGGCTGGGATCGGCGAAGGTCGCCGCGGCGGGCAGGCGCGGATAGGCGCGGGCGTCGGGAAGCATCGGCAAGGCGGTCCCCGCGCCGCGCAGCGCAACGAACGCCCCGGCGCGGTTGCCGACGACCAGCGCGTCGTCGCGCCGCACCGCTTCGCCGGGCAGCAGCGAGCGAATATCGGCGCGCGGCGACAGGTCGGCGGCGAAGGGCTGGACGAACCATTGCCCGTGCCCGCCCTCCATCACGACGAGTGCGCCGTCCGCCGCCGCGATCTCGTCGGCCGCCGCAGCCGCGACGAGCGCGAGGGTCGAAAAACCGAAGGCCGGTACCCGCCAGCCGAGCGCCAGCGCGCGTGCCGCGGCGACACCGATGCGCACGCCAGCGAAGCTGCCGGGGCCGCAACCGACGAGGATCGCGTCGGCGCGCCCGCCGTCCGCCAGTTCGGCGATCAGCGGCACCAGCCGTTCGGCATGGCCGCGGCCGATGATGTCGTGGCGAAAATCGCGTAGGCGCGCGCCGTCGAACAGCGCGACCGAGCAGGCCTCGCTGGCACCATCGATGACGAGCCGGCGCAGGCCGTCAGGCGACGCGGTTGAAGCGGTCAAAGCCGGGGCGCGGGCTGCGCTCGAAAATGGTCGCGGGGTCGCCGTAACCAAGCGTCGAGATGAAATTGCTTCGCACGCTCGGCTGATCGGCGAAGAAGGCCGCGTCGACGGCGTCGTTGGCGAAACCCGACATCGGCCCGGTGTCGAGCCCGAGCGCGCGCGCGGCGAGGATGAAATAGGCGCCCTGCAGGCTCGAATTGCGGAACGCGGTCGCGTGCGCCAGTTCGGCATTGGTGTTGAACCAGCTTTTCGCGTCAGCGTGCGGAAAAAGCTCGGGCAGGTTTTCGTAGAATTCGAGATCCATGCCGATGATCGCGGTGACCGGGGCGCTGCGGATCTTGTCGCCATTGGCGGGCAGCGCGAGCGCCGCGAGCTTTTCCTTCGCTTCGGTGCTGGTGCACCAGACGATCCGTGCCGGCAGGCAGTTGGCGCTGGTCGGGCCGAATTTCACCAGATCCCAGATCGCGTGCAGCTGGTCGTCCAACACCGGTTTGTCGACATAGCCATTATAGGTGCGCGCGGTGCGGAACAGCTGGTCGAGGGCAGTATCGGAAAGCGGCTCGCTCATCGGATCATTCTCCTGATTTCGGGACGGGTCAAACGGCGTGGACGGCCGTCACTTCGGGAACATAGTGCTTAAGGAGCGATTCGATGCCGTTCTTCAGCGTCGCGCTCGACGACGGACAGCCGGCGCACGCGCCCTGCATCTTCAGATACACATTGCCCTTGTCGAACCCGCGATAGACGATGTCGCCGCCGTCGTTGGCAACCGCCGGGCGGACGCGCGTCTCGATCAATTCCTTGATCTGATCGATGATGTCGGCGTCGGCGGGATCGTCGGCGAAGCTCGCCTCATCCTCACCCGGAACGCTGATCCCCGCAGCAGAGCCGGGATTGAACAGCGGCATCTGGCCGAGGAAATGGTCCATCACGATGCCGAGGACGTCGGGCTTGAGGTCGCTCCAGCTGACGCCGGGCGCCGCGGTGACCGAGACGAAGTCGCGGCCGAAAAAGACGCCGGTGACGTCGCCGAGCGCGAACAGCGCGTCGGCGAGCGGCGAGGCTTCGGCTTCCTCGGGGCTCGCGAAGTCCCGGGTGCCCGCGTCCATCACCGCCTGGCCGGGCAGGAATTTGAGCGTCGCGGGGTTGGGCGTCGATTCGGTTTCGATCAGCATGGGGGGCATGTGGGACGCGATCGGGCTTTGTGCAAGCCGACAAAGATGCTGTAGGGTCGAAAAATGCGCCATTTCTCCCATTTCGCCGCGATCGACTGGTCGGGCGCGCGCGGCGCGCGGCAGCGCGGGATCGCGCTGGCGGTCGCCAGCGGCACGGCGGCGCCCGAACTGGTGCGGCCCGGCCATATCTGGTCACGCGCCGAGATGCTGGATTGGCTCGAAGGCGTCGCTACGTCGGGGATCGACATGCTGATCGGTTTCGACTTTTCGGCGGCCTTCGCCTTCGCCGACCGCGAGGCCTATTTCCCCGAATGGCCGGAGAGTCCCGCCGACCTGCCGTCGCTGTGGGCGCTGGTCGAACATCTCACCGCCGCCGATCCGCATTATGAGGTCGGCGGTTTCCTCGCGCATCCGCAAGCGCGGCGGCATTTCCGCCACGGCCGCGGCGACGTCGGCGACCTCTTCGAAGCCGGTGCCGGCCGGCTGCGTGTCGTCGAGCAGCACCAGCGCGCCACAAGGCAAGCGGCGAGCGTGAGCAATTTCAACCTCGTCGGCGCGGCGCAGGTCGGCAAGGCGAGCCTTGCGGGCATGCGCCTGCTCCATCGGCTCAGCGGTCGCATGCCGCTGTGGCCGCTCGATCCGGTGCCGAGGGCGGGGCCGCTGCTGGTCGAAATCTACACCGGCCTTGCCGCGCGCGCCGCGCGCGTGCCCGCAGGCCGCAGCAAGATCCGCGACGGCGCCGTGCTCGACGCCGCGCTGGCCGAACTGGGATCACCGCCCGTGCGGCATATCGGCCCGATCGGAGACCATGCGAGCGACGCACTGCTGACCGCCGCCTGGCTGCGCGCGATCGCGCACGACCCCGCACGCTGGGCGCCTGCCCCGCTCACCGACACACTCGCACGCACCGAAGGCTGGACCTTTGGCATAGTTTGACGCGTTTTTCGCTTTTCGCATTTTCTCGACGCCGGATATTTCCATCCGACCGAAAAATGCCTAGGGCCGCAAACGGCGCGCCGGCTTAGCTCAGTTGGTAGAGCAACCGCCTTGTAAGCGGTAGGTCGTCAGTTCGAGTCTGACAGCCGGCACCACACAGTCTCTCGCCATCGGCCCAAGACGCCGTCCGTTTTCCCGCTCCGACCGTGGCGAATGACGCGGGCGATCCCTGCATAGCGCATGACATGCGTTCGCGCTGACCCTGGCCACGAGATTGGTCCGGACGGCAACGCGCCGTCCGGATCGGCATATACTCAGAAGGAGGCTGTGACGCTTGCCACGACCGTTGCGTCGGCGATGGAGCCGCTGCCGTCGAGTCCCTTGCTGAAATTGGGCAGAAGACGCGCGGCCTCCGCCCTGCCGATATCCGTGTCCACGTAGGAAAGATTGAGCGTCAGATTGCGCCAGACCGCGTCGACGCCGAGCGACCAGTCCCAATAGCGACCGGTCGGCGCGACGCTCGTGCCGTTCGGACCGAGGCCGGGGTTTCCGTCCGAATAACCGATATGCGCCTTCGCCGTCAGCGGTGTTCCGGCGATCGCCAACGCGCCATCACCCCACAGATAGAGATTATCTTCACTCTGGCCGCGGCTGTTCGGCGCGGCGGAAACGTTCGCGAGCGCATATTGCTTGGGCGCATAGGCGGCGCCCGCCGTCAGCGTCGCCGACCCCGTGGCGCCCGTCAGCTTGACATAGGGTTCGGCGAAATCCGAGTCATCGGCGCCGCCCGGATACATGTACCAGACGAGGCCCATGTCGAGCGTCATATTGTCCGCGATCGACGCCTTGTATCCGCCGATCAGGTCGAGTTCCATGTTCGCGCCGCCGAAGGTGCCCCAGCCCGAGAGATTGGACGCCCAGGCGCCGGCATAGAGGCCGCTCTCATGCGTCACCGTGAGGCCGCCCTGCACCGCCATTTCCTTGTCGGTTTGCGACACGCCGCGGAAACGATAGTCCGAGGCGATCGTTGCCGAACCCGAAATGGTGACGGCCGGTTTTCCTTCTTCCTGCGCCCATGCAGCGGCGGGAGACAGTGCTGCCGCAAAAACGGCGGCCGAGATGATGATTTTCATATCTTCCTCTAGAAAACGCCTCGGCCGGACATGGCGGAGGCTCGCGAGGATGCTCAACTAGATCGGCGCGGCGTTGGAAATCGAGAGCGAGAACCGCCCGCCCGCATAGTGTTTTTGCTACGCGACCGGCCGGTTTCGATCGCCGGGCACCAACAGCTGTTCGAATATCGTCGGCGCTTCGAAGTCAGACGCGGGCAGACGCCTCCAGCGCTCGGAAACCTCGACGGTTTCCCACAGGCCGGGACCGACGAAGAGGAGCGCGCTCCCGGCGCTGCCGCAGACAAATATGATCGCGGAGAGGAGCATCATGAACGATGTCGCATCGCGGGCCGGGGTGGTGAGCGCCATGTGGTGAAGCCGGACGGCAACCAACCAACCCAGCACAAGAAGCCCGAGGCCGCCGACGCGCAGGCCCAGATCGGCCGCAAGAGTGTCATGCCATTTCTTCACGTCAGACCTCCAAAGGGAGGTCGTTCACCTATGCATGTACGCGTAGGAAATCGAGATCGGGAAACGCCGCCGGGCATAGAGATTGCATATAGTCGCAGCCCGACAGCGCGCCGCCTCCCACTCAGCGCGCCGACGCGCCCTCCTCCGCAAGAGGATCGCCGAGGCGCAGGCGATAGCCGATGCCGAGTTCGTTGCAGATGATCTGCGGCTGCTGCGGATCGGCTTCGAGCTTCTGGCGCAAGGTCCGGACGAGAACGCGGAGATATTCGACATGATGCTCATGCTCGGTCGGCCAGACCTCGTTCATGATCTGGTTGTGCGTTATGACCCGGCCGGGGAACCGCGCGAGTTGCGCGAGCACGGCATATTCCTTGGGCGTCAGATGCACCTCCTTCCCCGCCTTGGTCACCGTCCGCGCGATCAGGTCCATCGTCACATCACCCACCGACAGGGTCAGGTTCCCGCCGTCACGGGTCAGGCGGTTGCGCAAAGCGACGCGCACACGGGCGAGCAGCTCGTCGGTGTCGAAGGGTTTGGTCAGATAATCGTCGGCGCCGAGATCGAGCGCCGCGACCTTCTCTTCGGTCGCATCGCGCGCAGACACGACGATCAGCGTCGTATCGGACTGCTGCTTGAAGAGCGGAACCAGCTCGAGTCCGTCGCGGTCGGGCAGCCCGAGATCGAGCAGCGTGATGTCGGGACGCTCTTCACGCAGACGCTCGATCGCCTCGCGCGCATTTTCCGCCTCGACGATCGCATAGTCGGCGCGCGCCAGCGCCGCGTGGATCAGGCGGCGAATGTGGAACTCGTCATCGACGATCAAGACCTTGTGACGCACTTTCATGATATGTCCTTGTCGATCGGATGCGTGATGATCAGCGTTTCGGGGATGCGGATGGTGAAGCAGGCGCCATGCGGCTCGGCATTGTTGCCCGCCTCGACCGACAGCCCCATCGCCTCGGCAAAGCCCTTGACGATGGCGAGGCCAAGCCCGGTGCCGTGCTTCGCGCGGTCGCTTCCTTCGAGGCGGGTAAAGGTTTCGAAGACGCGCTTCTCATTCCCGGGCGCGATACCCGGTCCCTGGTCGATGACCGACAACAGGATCGCATCCGCCATGCGCCGCGCCCGGATGACGATCGGCGTATCGGGATCGGCATAGCGCCCGGCGTTGTCGAGCAGGTTGATCAGGCAATGGTGGAGCAGCACAGGATCGACGCGGACCAGCGGAATATTGGGTGAGATATCGATCTTCACCTCATGGCCGGTCAGCGACGCCCGTGTGTCGTGCGCCGCACTCGCCGCGGCGTCGAACAGTTCGGTCGCCTCGACCTTCAACGGCAAGGCGCCCGCTTCGACGCGCGCCATGTCGAGCAGGTTCGACACGAAGCGGTTGAGGCGGCGCGCTTCGGTCTCGATGGTCTCGGCCAGTTGCGGCGACGGGTGGCGCTGCATTTCCTGCGCCGCCGAGAGGATCGTCGTGAGCGGTGTCCTGAGATCGTGGCTGACCGAGGACAGCAGGGCCGAACGCAAACGATCGCGCTCGTCGACCTGCCGCGCATGAAGAGACGCTTCTTCGAGCGCCATGCGGTCGAGCGCGATCGACGCCTGGTCGAGCAGGCTCATCAGCAGCGGCACCTGATCGGACCGGATGGGTTCGCGCGCATCGTCACGGGTCATGCCGAGGACGCCGAGCACACCGCGCGTCGTGCGCAGCGGATGGAACAGCCAGTCCGACGCGGTGAGCGTCGACGACCCGCGCCCGGCGGGCTGTTCATTGTCCATCGCCCATTGTGCCGCGGCCCGTTCGATCTGCTCGAGCCGATCTTCGGGCGGCACCGCGGCGCGCAACGTCGGCCCGTCAGCGGACGGCAGCAACAATGCCGTGCGGACATCGAGCAGACGCCCGACCTCGGCACAGATCGCGTGCATCAGCGTGTCCTGGTCGGGGGCAGCGGTCAGCTGCCGCGAGAAGCTGGCGAGCGCCGCATTCTGGCGCGCGCTCCACTGCGCCAGATCGGCCTGCGCGCGCACCCGCGCGGCGAACTGGCTGGTGACCACCGCGACGCCGAGCAGCACGAGAATGCTGACGACATTTTCCGGATTGTTGACGGTGAGCGTGCCGGTCGGCGGCAGGAAAAAGAAATTATAGGCAAGGCTCGATGCAAGGCCCGCGAACAGGCCGGCGCGCACGCCGAACGTCGCGGCGGCGAACATGACCGGCACCAGATAGAGCAAGGCGATATTGCCGAGGTCGATAGCCGCGAGGAGCAGGCGGCCCAGCGCCGTCATCGCGGCGACCATGATCAGCGACCAGACATAGTCCGCCGGCCGCCCCCAGCGCCCGGGAACGACAAGGCGGCCACGCTGTTGTCCGGACCGCGCGGCAGGCTCGCCGGGCAGCACATGGATGGCGACATCGTCGATCGTCCGGACGAGCTGGTCGACGACCGAGCCATGGCGCATTTCGAACCACCAGGGGCGGCTCGACTTGCCGATGACGATCTGGGTCGCCCGTGCCTCGCCGGCAAAGGCGCGCAGCCCTTCCACGACGCTCGCCGCCGGCACGGTGGCGGTCGAGGCACCGAGCCGCGAGGCGAGCGCGAGCGTGTCGGCAAGCTGCCGCCGATCGTCATCCGACATCGCCTGGCTTCGCCGCGTCTCGATATAGACCGCGGTCCACGGCGCCCTCAGCGCGTCGGCGAGCCGCTTCCCGGCGCGGACGAGTTCGGCGGCGACGGGCAGTTCGCTGACCGCAACGACGATCCGTTCGCCGACCGCGAAGCTGCCCGCCAGCGCATTGGCGCGGACATGTTCGAGCATCTGCGCGTCGACCGCCTGCGCCGCGCGGCGGAGCGCCAATTCGCGCAGCGCGGTCAGGTTGGACTTGGAGAAGAAATGGGTGAGCGCGCGGCTCGCCTCCTGCGGAATATAGACCTTGCCGTCGCGCAGCCGCTCGATCAGCTCGTCGGGTGGAATATCGACCACCTCGATCTCGGCATTTTCGAGGATCGAGTCGGGCACCGTCTCGCGCACACGAACGCGGGTGAAGGAGGCGACGACGTCGTTCAGGCTCTCGACGTGCTGGATGTTGATCGTCGAATAGACGTCGATGCCGGCATCGAGCAGTTCCTCGACATCCTGGTAACGCTTCGGATGCCGGCTGCCCGGCGCGTTTGAATGGGCAAGTTCATCGACCAGCACCAGTCCCGGACGGCGTTCGAGGATCGCGTCGATGTCCATTTCACCAAGGCTATGTCCCTGATGATCGACGGCGCGGCGCGGGATGATCTCATGGCCGTGGACCAGCGCCTCGGTCTCGCGGCGGCCGTGGGTCTCGACCACGCCGATCACGACATCGACCCCGGCCTCGCGCCGTTGCCGCCCGTCGGTGAGCATCTCCCACGTCTTGCCGACCCCGGGGGCTGCGCCCAGAAAGACTTTCAGACGGCCGCGGCCTTCCTGCGCCGCCTGGCGCAGGAAGGCCTCTGGTGATGGTCGATCCTTCTCTGTCACGCGGCGGGTTTAGCGCCAAAAGCATCGAGTCGTCGATTGAGCTCGAACACATTCACCCGCGGCTCGCCGAGAATGCCGAGGAGCGGCTTGTCAACGCTCTGTTCGACCAGCCCGCGGACGGCATCCGGTGTGAGTCCGCGGGCCCGCGCCACCCGATCGACCTGATAGAAGGCCGCCTCGGGAGTGATGTCGGGATCGAGGCCCGACCCCGATGCGGTCACCATGTCGGACGGAACGGCTTTGCCGGGTTCGGCGGCCTTCAGTTTCTCGACATCGCCCTTGACCCGGTCGACGAGCGCCTGCGACGTCGGCCCGAGGTTCGACCCCGACGATGCCAGACCGTCATAGCCGTCACCCGCCGCGGAAGGCCGCGTGTTGAAATAGCGCTCCGACGTGAAGGCCTGGCCGACAACGGTCGAGCCAACCACGCGGCCCTTCTCTTCCACGAGGCTGCCGTTCGCCTGATTGGGGAAGAGCGCCTGCCCGATACCGGTGAGCGCCAGCGGATAAGCGAGCCCGAGGAGCAGCGCGAACAGCAGCGTCATGACGAGCGCCGGACGCAGCGAGGTGATGAAATCCTTGTTCATTGTCATATCCTCAGACGAGACCCAGGCCGCCGACCGCGAGGTCGATCAGCTTGATGCCGACAAAAGGTGCCACGAGGCCGCCGAGGCCGTAGACGGCGAGATTGCGGGCGAGCAGCGGGCCCGCCCCCATCGGCTTGTAGGTGACGCCTTTCAGCGCCAGCGGCACAAGCAGCGGGATGATCAGCGCGTTAAAAATGATCGCCGACAGGATCGCACTCTCAGGACTGCTCAGCCCCATTACATTGAGCACGCCCAATCCCGGATAGAGCACGATGAACATCGCCGGGATGATCGCGAAATATTTGGCGACATCGTTCGCGACCGAAAAGGTCGTCAGCGCGCCGCGCGTCATCAGCAATTGCTTGCCGAGGCCGACGACCTCGATCAGCTTGGTCGGATCGCTGTCGAGATCGACCATATTGCCCGCCTCGCGCGCCGCCTGCGTGCCGGTGTTCATCGCGACCCCGACGTCGGCCTGCGCAAGCGCCGGGGCGTCGTTGGTGCCATCGCCGCACATCGCGACGAGCCGCCCGCCGGCCTGTTCCTTGCGGATCAGCTCGAGCTTGTCCTCGGGGGTCGCCTGCGCGAGAAAATCGTCGACCCCGGCCTCGGCGGCGATCGCCGCGGCGGTGAGCGGATTGTCGCCGGTGATCATCACGGTGCGAATGCCCATCGCGCGCAGCTCGCCGAAGCGTTCGCGAATGCCCGCCTTGACGATGTCCTTCAGGAAGATCGCGCCGAGCAACTCGCCGTCCTTCGCCACGGCGAGCGGGGTGCCGCCGGCGCGCGCGATTTCGTCGGTGATGCGGCGCAGCTCGGTCGCAGCGGCGGTTGCCCCTGCACCGGGATTTGCCTTGAGGACCGAATCCACGGCGCCTTTCTGGATCACGCTCTGACCGATCTTGATGCCTGAGATGCGGGTCTGCGCAGTGAAGGGGATGATCTCCGCGCCCTTAGGCAGTTCGGTCACCGTCCGGCCGAATTTCTCGCGCGCGAGTGCGGCGATCGAGCGGCCTTCGGGGGTTTCGTCGGCGAGGCTGGCGAGCAGCGCCGCCTCCGAGAGGACAGCCATCGACTGGCCGCCAACCGGACGGAATTCGGTCGCCTGCCGGTCGCCGACGGTGATCGTGCCGGTCTTGTCGAGCAGCAGCACATCGATGTCGCCCGCCGCCTCGACCGCGCGGCCAGACTTGGCGAGCACGTTGAAGCGCACAAGGCGGTCCATGCCCGCGATGCCGATCGCCGAGAGCAAGGCCGCGATCGTCGTCGGGATGAGCGTGATCAACAGCGCCGCGAGGATTGCGACCGGAATACTGCCGCCCGCATAGTTCGCAAATGCCGGGATCGTGCCGACCGCGATCAGGAAGATGATCGTGAGGCCGACGAGCAGCAGGGTCAGCGCAATTTCGTTCGGGGTCTTCTGCCGCTCGGCGCCTTCGACGAGCGCGATCATCCGGTCGAGGAAGCCCTGCCCCGGATTGACCATCACCTGGACGCGGATCTCGTCGGAGATCACGCGGGTACCGGCGGTGACCGCCGAGCGGTCGCCGCCCGCCTCGCGGATCACCGGCGCGCTTTCGCCGGTGATCGCCGCTTCATTGACCGACGCGACACCGCCGACGACTTCGCCGTCCGACGGTATCAGGTCGCCGGTCTCGACGAGCACGACGTCGCCGACCCGAAGCGCGCTGGCAGGAACGTTTTCAAACGCCTTTCCGGTGCCCTTCAGCTTCTTGGCGGTCAGTTCGGCCTTCGTGGCGCGCAGCGAAGCCGCCTGCGCCTTGCCGCGCCCTTCGGCGAGCGCTTCGGCAAAGGTGCCGAACAGCACGGTCAGCCAGAGCCAGATCACGAGCTGCAGCTTGAAGCCGGTGGCAAGGCCGTCCTGACCGACGGCGAGGAGAACCGTCAGCAAGGTCGCTACGACAGCCGTGGTGAACATCACCGGATTGCGGATAAGTTCCCTGGGGTTGAGTTTGCGGAAGGCGTCACCGATCGCCGGAACGATCAGGTCTGCCGTGAACAGAGACTTGGTTTCAGACCGAGCCATGTGCAGATCCTTAAAAGAGCTGGCCGTTGATCATCGCGAGATGATCGGCGATTGGACCGAGCGCGAGGCTGGGCAGGAAGGTCAGACCGCCGACGATCAGCACGATGCCGATCAGCAAGCCCGTCCACAGCGGCCCCGTGGTGGGGAAGCTGCCCGCCGATTCGGGCGTATATTTCTTCGCCGCCAGGCCGCCCGCGATGGCCAGCATGGGGATGATGATGAAGAAACGGCCGATCCACATCGCGACGCCCAGCATGCCATTATAGAAAGGCGTGTTGGCGGTGAGGCCCGCAAAGGCCGACCCGTTGTTCGCGACCGCGCTGGTGAAGGCGTAGAGGATCTCCGAGAAGCCGTGCGGCCCCTTGTTGAGCGGCCCGGCCAGCCCCGCCTCGGTGACCGACGCGATCGCGGTGAAGCCGAGTATGATCAGCGGCAGCACCGCGATCGCGAGCACCGCGAGCTTGACCTCGCGCGCCTCGATCTTCTTGCCGACATATTCGGGGGTACGCCCGACCATCAGACCCGCGACGAAGATCGCGAGGATTGCAAAGAGCAGGAAGCCATAGATGCCCGCGCCAACGCCGCCGATGACGACTTCGCCAAGCTGCATGTTGAACAGCGGGATCATCCCGCCGAGCGCGGTGAAGCTGTCGTGCATCGCATTGACCGCGCCGCACGACGCCGCGGTGGTGACGACCGAGAAGAGCGACGAGGCCGCGATGCCGAAGCGAACTTCCTTGCCTTCCATATTGCCGCCGGCGGCGCCAAGCTGGTGAAGGATCGGGTTGCCGGCGGCTTCCTGCCAATAGGTGATGGCGGTGCCAGCAACGAACAGCGTCATCATCGCGGCGAGGATGGCCCAGCCCTGACGCTGGTTGCCCACGGCGCGGCCGAAGGTCCAGGTCAGCCCGACCCCGATCGCGAAGATCGAGAGCATCTGGACGAGGTTGGTGAGTGCGGTCGGGTTCTCGAACGGATGCGCGCTGTTGGCGTTGAAGAAGCCGCCGCCGTTGGTGCCGAGCATCTTGATCGCTTCCTGGCTGGCGACCGGACCCAGCGCGAGCGTCTGCTTCGCGCCCTCGAGCGTCGTCACGTCGACCGAACCCGCCAGTGTCTGTGGCACGCCGCTCGCGATGTAGAAGATCGCGATGGCAACGCAGAGCGGCAGCAGCAGGTAGAGCGTCACGCGCGTCATATCGGCCCAGAAATTGCCGATCGTTTTCATCTCGCGCCTCGCGAAGCCGCGAAACAACGCGAAAGCGAGCGCAATCCCCGTCGCAGCCGAGAGGAAATTGTGAATGGTAAGGCCAAGCATCTGACTGAGGTTCGACATCGTCGACTCGCCGCCATAGCTCTGCCAGTTGGTGTTGGCGGTGAAACTGATCGCCGTGTTGAACGCGAGATCCGCGCTCGTGCCGTCATGTCCGAGCGGATTGAGCGGCAGCACGCCCTGCAGGCGCAGGATCGCATAGGTGAAGAGCAGCAGCGTCGCATTGAAGATCAGCATATGGATCGCGTAGCGCCGCCACCCCTGCTCCTCGTTCGGGTCGATACCCGACAGGCGGTAAAAGCCGGTTTCGACCGGCCCGAATATGCGGTGCAGTGGCGTCCGGCGCCCCTCGTAGAGCGCGAACAGCCATTGGCCCATCGGCTTGCAGAGCAGGAGCAGGATCGCGACGAACGCGACGATGAGAAACCATCCCTGAAAGGTCATGGGTTCGCCTCCCTTAGAAGCGTTCGGGCCGTGCGAGCACGGCCACGAGATAGAAAAGAAGACCGAGCGCGGTGGCGCCCGCGAGCCAGAGGTCGAGTGTCATCGCCATCCGTCCTTCACGCGTCGTCGCACAGGCGGGCATAGCCAAGGCTTGCCGCGACCAGACAGAGGATGAGGCCGATCCAGAGAAGGTCCTGCATGGGTTTGCTCCAGCATGGCGCTGGCCACGGGGCGTGGCACGAGTCGTCTGCGGACCCTCAAATAGGAGAGGCGCGCGTTTGAATGCGAGAGACCGAAACAATCTGTCGCATAGTATTCTCGTATGATTTTGCCGTTTTTCGCGTTGCGGCGCACACGAGGCTCGGTCCGCCACGCCATCGCCCGTCGCCGGGCCTCATCACGGGCAGGAGCATCGGGGGAAACCATCGCTTCATTGTCGTCGACGCCGCGATGACGATCTCGCGCGCGCCGCGCGGGCCACCTATTTTTGACTTCTCGATCACCGCATTACGCCCTACCGCAACCGCACCGCAAGGCGGCAGGGAGGTTTGAATGGCGGACTGGACGGCATGGATCGGGCGCCGGATCACGCAGCAGGATGTGCTGACGCCTGCCGCGCTCGCGCGCTTCCGCGCGACGATCGACAGCGACGCGACCGGCGACGTTGCCGCGCAGGCGATCCATTGGTGCCTGTGCCTGCCCGACGCGCCGACCGCGACGCTCGGCCCCGACGGCCACCCGCTGCGCGCGGACAGTCCCGACAGTTTCATGCCGCCGATCCCGTTGCCGCGCCGGATGTGGGCGGCGAGCGACGTGCGCTTCCATGCCCCGATCGCGGCCGGCGCCGCGATCGCGCGGACCTCGATGCTCGCGGCGATCAGGGAGAAGAGCGGCGCGACCGGCCAACTCGTCTTTGCCGAGGTCGAGCATGAAACGCGCGCCGACGGCGTGCTGGCGGTAAGCGAGCGCCAGACGATCGTCTTCCGCGCCCCCGCGCCCACCGCAGCCCCCGCGCCCACGCCAGTATCGACGAACGCGCCCGATCTGTCAGACTGGACATGGCGGCGCGACCTGGTGCCCAACGAGGCGATGCTGTTCCGCTATTCGGCGCTGACCTTCAACAGCCACCGCATCCATTACGACCTGCCCTATGCCCGCGATGAGGAAGGCTATCGCGGCCTCGTCGTCCACGGACCGCTGACCGCGACCTTGCTGCTCGACCTCGCGCAGCGCGAACTGGGGGCCAACGCGCTGACGGCGTTCACGATGCGCGCGCAGGCACCGGCCTTTGTCGGTGAACCGATGCACCTCGTCGGGCGCGCGAAGGATGGCGGCTGGGAAATGGCGGCGATCGGGTCCGATGGACGAACCATCATGGCGGCGGAGGCGAAGGCATGAACGAACTGGTCTTGCGCGAGGACAGGGACGGCGTCGCGACCCTGACGCTCAACCGCGCGACAAAGCGCAACGCGCTCAACCTTGCGCTGTGGGGCGAACTCGACGCCCATGCCGACGCGATTGCCGCCGCGGGCGATGCAATCGGCGCGGTGGTGTTGCGCGCCGACGGCCCGGTGTTCTGCGCGGGCAACGACCTCAAGGAGCGCGGGCTGCAAGCGCCCCGTCCGCATTATCAGGCGTCGATCGTCACGAAGCTGGCCGATCTGCCGCAACCGCTGATCGTCGCGGTGCAGGGTGGCTGCTTCACCGGCGGCCTCGAGCTCGCGCTCGCCGGCGACATCATCGTCGCGGGCGCAAGCGCGCATTTCGCCGATACGCACGGCAAATTTGGGCTGGTACCGATCTGGGGCATGAGCCAGCGCCTCCCCCGCCGGGTCGGCGCCTGGAAGGCACGCGAGATGAGCTTCACCGGCCTGCCGGTGAGCGGCGCCGAGGCCGCGCGCATCGGCCTCGCCAATCATTGCGTCGCCGATGCCGATCTGGAGGCGACGACGCGGACGCTGGCCGAGGCGATTGCCGGCCAATCGCGGCACAGCGTCTTTGCGTACAAGAAGCTCTATCGCGAACAGGCGGATTTGCCGCTGGCTGCCGGACTGGCGCATGAGGTGTTCAACAGCGCCGGGGTGGCGCCCGATTTCGCCGAACGGGTGGCGAAGCAGTTTTAGGATCCTCCCCGGAACGGGGAGGATCGGCATCACCCGATCGCCTTGCCCTCCTCGACGCTCGCCCATTGGCGCCCGTCGTGGCCGAACAGGATCTGCGTCCCCGCTACCCGCTGCTGCTGCAAAAACGCCATCGTTCGCATCCCCGCCTCGCGGTCGACCACCGCTTTTTGCAGCACCATCAGGTCGAGGTTGCGTTCGGTGTAGCAGCAGTCCGCCGCGAGCAGCACCTCGCGTCCGCTCGGCAGCTTGACGATCACGCTCTGGTGCCCCGGTGTGTGGCCATAGGTCGGCACGATCCGCACGCTGCCGTCGCCGAACAGGTCGCACTCGCCGTCGATCGCCTTCACCGGCTGGCCGGTGGCATAATCGAGCGCCTCGTACAGCCCCGCCTCCTCGGTCGCCTGCGCGGCCGCGAGTTCGCGCGACTGCACGATCACCGTCGCATTGGGCAGGCTGGCATTGCCGCCGCAATGGTCGATGTGGAGGTGCGAGTTGATGACATAGTCGATGCTGCCGGGGTCGACGTCGATGCTTTTCAGCCGCGCCGCGATCTCCTGCCCCTCGAAAAATTGCAGCCCGAACTTGTTCGGCGGCAGCGCGGTTTCGAGCGTGCGGCGATAGCGCACCCCCATGCCGCTATCGAACAGCGCGCGGCCCTTCGGATGGTCGATCAGATAAGAGGGAACCGGCCCCTTGAGATAATCGCCCTCCTCGCCCTCGATGAAATAGCCCGGGCGGCACTGGAACCAGCCAGTGTTGAAGGCATAAAGGGTGAGCGTGCCGGTCACTGTTCGCTATATTCCGGGGGACGCTTGCCGAGGAAGGCGGCGAGCGCTTCCTTATGATCCTCGGTCGCCGACAGGATCACCTGCTGCCGGTCCTCGATCGCCATCGCGGCGTCGAGGCTCTGCGCGTCAATGTTGAGATTGAGCGCCTGTTTCGAAAGCCGCAGCCCCCAGGGCGCGGTCGCCAGCATCTCGTCGGCGAGCGCGAGGCCGCGGTCGAGCAGCGCCTCTTCCTCGACGATCTCGCTGATCAGCCCGGCGCGCAAAGCCCGCTCGGCATCGATGAAACGCCCGGTCAGGATCATCTCCGCCGCCAGACTCGCCCCGACGAGCCGCGGCAGGAAATAGCTCGACGCCATGTCGCAGCCGCCAAGCCCGATGCGGATATAGGCGGCGTTGCAACGGAAGCTGGGCGTCCCATAGCGCACGTCCGAGGCGAGCAGCAGCGACAGCCCGCCGCCCGCCGCGGCGCCATGGCCCAATGCGATGATCGGCTGCGGACAGGCGCGCATCTTGCGATAGATGTTGCCGATGCTCGTCTGGGTGCGCAGCGTGCGCAGCACCGGCGTCTCGTCGGTCGTCCGATCCTCCTGGATGTCGAGCCCGGCACAGAAACCGCGCCCAGCCCCACGCAGGATGACGACGCGCACCTCCTTGCGATCGGCGAGGCCGCCGAAATAGGCGTTGAGTTCGTCGACCAGCCCTTCGCTGAGCGCGTTCAGCCGATCGGGCCGGTTGAGCGTCGCGATCTCCACCTGCCCACGCGTCTCGATCAGCAGCTCGCTCACAGCGTCTGCCCATCGTCGACGGTGATCACGCTGCCGGTAATGCCGAGCGCCGCGTCGGAGCAGAGCATGAGCAACGGCGTATGAAGGTCGGTAGCGGGACGCATGCGCTGGCGCGGAAAGCTCTTCACCATCTGCGCGCCGACATCGCTGTCGAACAGTTCAGCGGTCATTTCGGATTCGAAATAGCCCGGTTGGATGACATTGACGCTGATTCCGCGCCGCGCCCATTCGCGCGCCAGCGCCTTGCCGAGGTGGCGCACCGCCGCCTTGGTCGCGCCATAGACCGAGGTCGCGGGAAACACCTTCTCGGCGGTGATCGATCCGATCAGGACGATGCGACCATGCTGCTTCTCGCGGGCCCCCGCCTTGTCGAGCCGCTTGGCGCCCTCGGTCGCAGTCAGGAAAACGCCGCGAACATTGGCCGCGAGCAGGAAATCGACGTCGTCGACCGACAGCCCAAAGGCCATCTTCTCGGTGGCGACCCCGGCATTGGCGACGATCGTGTCGACCGTGCCGAACGCGGCCTCTGCGGCATCATAGGCGGCAATAGTCGAGGCTTCGTCGGTGACGTCCATCGACACCGCTATCGCCTGCCCTCCCGCAGCCTCGATCGCCGCGACTTGCTCGGCGAGCTTGTCGGCGCGGCGCGCGGCGAGCACGACCTTCGCGCCCGACGCGGCGAGCACCCTCGCGAAACCCGCACCCAGCCCCGACGAGGCCCCGGTGACGAGCGCGACGCGGCCCGTCAGGTCGAACTTGGGTTGCTCCGCCATCGTCTCTCCCTTTCGTTGAACGATCCGGCCTTGGCGCCAATTGACGTTTACGTCAACCAGTCGAACCAATGGCCGCCGTAACGACAAGAGGAGTTGACAGAGTCCATTTGTTCCCCTAATGTTCCTCTTGTGCACACACAACCTTTCCCCCGTCGCGGCTGCCAAGCGCGGCGGACGGGGGATAAAGGTTCCTCTTTGCCCCCTTTCACGCCAGAGCATTGATCGCGGCGGCAAACGGCGTCAGAAGCGGTGCCGTATCTGGCTAAAAAATGCGGGGGCTCGGCATGACATCTTCTTTCGGCATCGCCGGGCATCGGAGCTGAAACGATGCATGCCGTCGAAGCCTTCGAACTTGTCCTCGCTCTCCTGGCCCTCGTCATCGTGCTGCACTGGCTGGCGCTCAAGCTCCGCTGGCCGCCGGCAACGGCTTTGCTTGTGGGCGGCGGTGCGCTGGCCTTCATTCCGGGCTTGCCACATATTTCGCTCGACCCCGAACTCGCGCTCGTGCTGTTCCTGCCGCCGCTGCTGATGGACGGCGCCTATTACACCGCGCTCGGGCGCTTCCGGCGCCATCTGCCCGGCATCCTGTCGCTCGCGGTGGGTGCGGTCGTCTTCACCACCCTCGTCGTCGGCGTGGTCGCGCACTGGATTCTACCCGAGCTGCCGTGGGCCGCCTGTTTCGCGCTCGGCGCCATCGTTTCGCCGCCTGATGCCGTGTCGGCGCGCGCGGTGCTCAAGGGCGTCCACCTTCCCCGCCGGCTCGAAGCGCTGCTCGAGGGCGAAAGCCTGCTCAACGACGCGACCGGCCTGATCCTCTTCCGCTTCGCGGTCGCGGCAACGCTCAGCGGGGTTTTCGACGCCGGCGACGCCGTGCAGAGCTTCGCCTTCGTCGCACTCGGCGGCGTGGTCGTCGGTGCCGTAGTCGCCAAGGGCTGGATCATCCTTGCGAAGCGCTTCAGCGATCCGATGCTGATCATGCTGATCACGATCCTGCTCTGCTGGGCGGCCTATATCGCGGGCGAGACCGTCCATGTCTCGGGCGTGATCGCAACGGTCACCGCGGGGCTCGCCATGGGCTGGTACCAGCATGAGATCCTGCCCGCCGCGGTCCGCCTGCGCGCCAATTCGGGATGGCAGATCATGGTCTTCGTCCTCGAAGCGCTGGTGTTCATCCTGATCGGCTTTTCGCTGCGCGACGCGATCGAGCGGATTGGCGGGATCGGCGCGATCCCGGGCAGCTGGGTGACCATGATGGTCGGCGTCGTCCTGACCGTCACCGTCGCGCGCTTCGTCTGGATCTTCGCGTCGGAGGCAGTGCTGGAAGCCGCGCGCCGGGTGGGCCTCGAACGCGCGCGACCGCTCGGCTGGCGGCAGGCGACGGTACTGAGCTGGGCCGGGATGCGCGGCGTCGTGACGCTGGCGGTGCCGCTGACGCTGCCGATGGCCATGCCGGGCCGCGACCTGATGCTGATCTGCGCCTTCGCGGTGATCTTCGTGACGGTGGTCGTCCAGGGATCGAGCCTCGGGCTGCTGATTCGCCGCGTCAAACCAGTCGATGTCGATCCGCCCGCCAAGATGGCGTTGCCCGCCGCCGAAGCCGCGATGGCACGCGCGCGCTTCGCGGTGATCGAGAAACTCGCCTATGACGAGGACGGCACCCTCATCCATCCGATGATGCTCGAGGAGCATCGCAAACGGATGAATTTCATGGAGCGCTACGAAGCCGATGCCAGCACGACGATGGACGGCTTGCGGGCGCATTTCGACGTGCTGCTTCAGGCCATCGCGGCGGGCCGCGCCGAACTGATCCGCATCCACCGCGCCGGGCTGATCGAGGACGAGGTTCTCCACGAACTGGAGCGCGACCTCGACGTCGAGGAACTGGCGATGACGCTCCAGCGCGGCGACTAGAGTGGGTTAGAAGTCGAAACCGGCCTGGGTGTCGGTCTTGCCCGGCGCGGCCTTTCGGGACGTTGGGGCCGCTTCGATCGAGACCCCTTCGAGTGCGAGCATATGCGCTTTCGACGTCGACCCTCCAGGGGCTGAAAAACCCCCGATCTTGCCACCGGCGCCGGTCACACGGTGGCACGGCACGATCAGCGGAACCGGGTTGTTCGCCATCGCCTGGCCGACGTCTCGCGCAAATTCGGGACCTGCACCGAGAGCCTTCGCGACCGCACCATAGGTCGTCGCCTCCCCCCATCCGAGCTTGCGGACGAAGGCGTAGACCTGCTCGAAAAAGAGCGACTGTTCGCCCATGTCGACCGGGACCGCCGCGAAATCGACCCTTTCGCCCGCAAAATAGCGCACCACGGCATCGACCACCGACCGCACCGCCGGCGGCGGTTCGGTCGGCAGCGCCATCGAAAACCGGCGCACCAGCGAACGCTCCGCCTCGTGCGCACTCGCCGCAGGCAGCCGCAGGCTGGAAATCCCTTTGTCGTTCCAGCCGATCGCGGCGAAGCCCGCCGCGGTCTCGAACAGATGATAGTGAATCCGCTCCGTCATGGCCCGGCCGTATATCACCGGACCGTTTCGCGAATGCAATGGCGGCCTCCCCATCGGAGCCGCACAGCCCGCCGGTGTGTACCGGCCGGCTGTGCGGCAGGATTCCGCCCTACTTCTGGTCAGCGGCGATGGCCCGCTCGCCCAGCGCCGTGACGTCGGCATAGTCGCCCGCCACATGCGCCCGCGCCCGCCCACGAAGCAGCAAATGGCTGATTGCGGGCAAGACGAACAAGGTCAGCAGCGTCGAGGTGATCAAACCGCCGATCACGACGATCGCGAGCGGCTTCTGTACCTCGGCGCCGGTGCCGGTGGCCAGCGCCATCGGAACGAAGCCGATGGCCGGAACGATCCCGGTCATCAGTACGGCGCGAACCCGCTCCATGACGCCTTCACCGATCGCGACGTCCACAGGTTTTCCTTCGTCGATGCGCTGGTTGATGCTCGTCATCACAACGAGGCCGTTCAGCACGGTCACGCCCGAAAGCACGATGAAGCCCACCGCGGCCGATACCGAGAAGGGTAACCCCGTGAGCAGGAGCGCAAACACCCCGCCTGCCAAGGCGAGCGGGATCGCCGAATAGACCGCGACCGCCTGCCGCACGCCGCCCAAGGCCATGAACAATATGCCGAAGATCGCGGCAAAGATGATCGGGATGACGATCGACAGGCGCGCCGACGCGGCTTGCAGATTTTCGAACTGCCCGCCCCATTCGATGAAGCTGCCGGTGGGAAGTTTCACCTGCGCGTTCACCTTGTCCTGCGCCTCCGCAACGAAGGATCCGAGGTCATTGCCGCGGACGTTGGCCTGTACGACGACGCGCCGTTTGCCGTTTTCACGGCTGACCTGGTTGAGCCCCTCGGAGAAGCTGAACTTGGCGAGTTCGCCGAGCGGCACCGATGCCCGCGCGCCACCCTCGCCCGGCAGCAGCACGGGGAGCGCCCCCACCGCATCGAGATCGTCGCGCGTCGCCCGGTCGAGCCGGACGACGATATCGAAACGCCGGTCGCCTTCGAACACGATCCCGGCTTCGCGCCCGCCGAGCGCCGCCGCGACAGTGTCGCTGACGTCCCGAAGCGTCAGACCGTATCGGGCGATGGCATCGCGGTCGAACTGGACATCGAGCACGGGGAAGCCCGCGGTCTGTTCGACTTTGACGTCGGCGGCGCCCGGCACGGTGTTCAGGATCGCCGCCACCTGCTGCGCCGCGCGGCCCATCTCGTCGAGATCGTCGCCGTACAGCTTGATCGCGATATCGCCGCGCACCCCGGCGATCAGCTCGTTGAAACGCAGCTGGATCGGCTGGCTGATTTCGAAGGCGTTGCCGACCAAAGGTTCGAGCTTCTTCTCGACCCGCTCGATCACATCATCCTTCGTACGGACGCCGTCGGGCCAGTCGCCCCGCGGCTTCAGGATGATGAAGGTATCCGACGCGTTCGGCGGCATTGGGTCGCTGGCGACCTCGGCCGTGCCCGTCTTCGAATAGATGAAGGCAACCTCGGGCAATGCCGACACCGCTTTTTCGACCTGAAGCTGCATGTCCTGCGACTTGTTCAAGGATGTCGAGGGAATACGGAGCGCCTGCATCGCAAGATTGCCCTCGCCGAGCACCGGGATGAACTCGCTTCCGAGCATCCCGAACACGAGGATGGCCGCCGCGAACGTCCCGCCGCCCGCACCGATCCACGGCCAGGGGCGCGCGATGACGCGCCCCAGCACAGGTTCGTAACGCTCCTTGACCCAAGCGATCGCACGGACTTCTTTCTCGGCGACCTTGCCGCGCAGGAGCAACGCAACCATGGCCGGCACGAAGGTCAGCGATGCGATGAACGCGCCGCCCAACGCCAGCAACACCGTGATCGCCATCGGCGAGAAGGTCTTGCCCTCGACCCCGGTAAAGGTGAGCAGCGGCACGAACACGAGGAAGATGATCGCCTGGCCGTAGATCGTCGGCTTCACCATTTCGCGTGAGGCTTCGAACACCTCATGCAACCGCTCGCTCAACGAGAGCAATCGTCCTTCATGATGTTGTCGCTCGGCCAATCGCCTGAGACAATTTTCGATGATGATGATCGAGCCGTCGACGATCAGCCCGAAATCGAGCGCGCCGAGGCTCATGAGATTGCCCGACGTGCCGGTGATGTTCATTCCTGTTCCCATGACCAGGAACGAGATCGGGATGACCAAGGTCGCGATGACCGCGGCGCGGAAGTTTCCGAGCAGCCAGAACAATATCGCCGCGACGAGCAACGCGCCTTCGGCAAGGTTCTTTTCGACCGTACCGATCGTCGCGTCGACGAGTTGCGAGCGGTCGAGCACCGGCTTGACGACGATCCCCGGCGGCATCGACCTCGCAACATCCTCGAGGCGTTCGGCCGCCGCCGAGGCCACGATCCGGCTGTTGCCGCCCGCGAGCATCAGGACGGTGCCGACGACCAGTTCCTTGCCGTTTTCGGACGCCGACCCGGTGCGCAGTTCGCCGCCGATCTGCACGGTCGCGACATCACGAACCATGACGGGCACCCCGCCGCGGTTCGCGACGGTCGCCCGGGAGATTTCGTCGAGGGTTCGAATGCGGCCATCGGCGCGCACGAGGAAGGCCTCGCCGCCGCGTTCGACGAAGTTCGCGCCGACCGAGATATTGGCGCGTTCGAGCGCTTCGGCGAGTTCCGAGAATGAAATGCCATAGCTCGCCAATTTGGTCGCGTCGGGCTGGACGACGAACTGCTTTTCATAACCGCCGATCGAATCGATACCGGCGACCCCCGATACCGAGCGCAGTTGTGGGCGGATCACCCAGTCCTGCACGGTCCGCAGATAACCGAGCTTGGCGACGTCATCGACGAGGATTTCGCCGGTCGGGGTCCTGTAGGAGCCGTCCGGCTGGAAGCCCGGCTTTCCGGCGATCTTGGGATTTTTCGCATTGGCCGTCGGCGCAAAGTCGACGGTGTACATCAGCACTTCGCCGAGACCCGTGGAGACCGGACCCATTTGCGGCTCGGCGCCGTCGGGCAAGGTGCCCTTGGCCTGGCCCAGCCGTTCCGCCACCTGCTGACGGGCGAAATAGAGATCGGTATCGTCCTCGAAGATCACCGTAACCTGACTGAACCCGTTGCGCGAAATCGAGCGCGAGCTCTGCAGTCCCGGGATTCCCGCCATCGCGGTTTCAATGGGGAAGGTGACGAGGCGTTCGATGTCGAGTGGTCCCAGATTGGGTTCGACGGTGTTGATCTGAACCTGTTTGTTGGTGATGTCGGGGACGGCATCGATCGGCAGCTTGAGCAGCTGCGTCAGGCCGTAGGCCGAGATGATGAGGGTGAGGAGAACCACAGCCCAGCGAAAGCGTATCGACGCATCGAGAAGTTTTTCGATCATCTCAATGCTCCGCCTCGCCCTTGCCGATTTCGGCTTTGAGCAGGAAGGCGCCCCTGGTCGCGATGACCGCGCCCGGCTTCACCCCGTCGACAATCTCGATGCGTCCGCCGCCGCGCTTGCCGGTGACCACCGTTGTCGCCTGAAAGCCCTTGGCGGTTCTGACGAACACGACCTCGCGTCCCTCGACCGTCTGCACGGCTTCTTCGGGCAGCGCGATCAGCGTGGCATCCGCTGTGCCTTGCGGCTTGATCCGGGCGCGAAGGCCTTGCCCGGGGGTCAGTCCGCCAATGCCTTCGGGAATGACGACGATCGTCGCCGTCTTGCTCTCGGCGTCGAGGCTCGGGGTGGCCGAGCGCACCACAGCCTTGACGGTCTCACCGCCGAGCAGTTCGATGACGGCCGTATCGCCAGGCCTGATCCGGCGGGCGTCGGCCGCGAGCACCGAGGCGTTGATCTGGATATGATTGGGATCGGAGACCCGGAACAACTCGGTTCCGGCGAGCACATAGGCACCGAGCTTGGCGTCCGCTTTGGTGATCCGCCCCGAAATCAGGCTCGTCACCGCGAGGGTGCGGCCATCGCCCGACACCTTGGCGGCGGCGGCAGCCGATTGCGCCCGCCGCGCCTCGGCTTCGGCTTCGGCCAGCGCTGCGGCGGCGGCCTCGAGGTCCTGCTTTGCGGTGATGCGGGCGTCGAACAGCTTCTTTTCGCGCGCATAGGTCGATCGCGCGAGCGCCAGGCGCGCCGTCGCCGAACTCCGCTCGGACGCGATGGCCGCCGCGTCGCGGCTTTCCATCACCGCCACCGATTCACCGGCGCGAACGACGTCGCCAAGGCGGCGATGGATGCGGGTGATCGCCCCGTCGGCGCGTGCCGTCAGCACCGCCTCGCCATCGGGGGTCGATGCGACGACGCCCTGCGCCAATATCTCGGAGGCCAGACCGCCGGCCTGGATCGTCTCGGTGACGATGCCGGCCCCCTTGGCGCGCGCTTCGTCCATCAGGACCAGCCCTTCGACATGGCCTTCCTCTTCCTCCTCGGCGGGAGTCGCCGCGGGTGCGACGGCCGAAGGTGCGGTCGTCGAGCGGCCGATCAAGATACCGCCACCACCCAGAACGAGCGCCCCGGCCGCGACGGCGGCCATCAGGCGATTTTTGTTTTCGAAGATTTGCATGGTATTTGTCCCCTATTGCGCGTTCGCACGGCCCAGCGCGGCAAACGCGCGGGCGCGATCGAGTTCGGCTTCGATGAGTTTGAGATTGGCGCTGGTCAGCGCCTCCTGGGCATCGATCAGTTCGATGAGCGTGAACTTGCCCTGCTGGTATCCGATCTCGGCGACCCGCGCGGCTTCGCCAGCCTGATACAGGCCGACCCCCGACAGCGCCGACACCCGTTCGTTGGCGGCCGAGAGCATCAGTTCGGCATCACGCCGCGAAAAGCGGGTGTCGAGGCGGGCCTGTGCGAGTTGGGCCTCCACGGCCTCGCCTTCGGCGCGCGCCGCATCGATATTGCCACGATTGCGATTGAACACCGGCAGCGGGATCGAAACACCAACGATAAACGCCGTGTCCTTGCTTTCGCGAAAGTTCCGCACCCCGCCTGACGCCGTGATGTCGGGAACGCCCTCGGCCTGCGCCTGCCGGACCCGTGCGGAGGCGGCATCGCGCTCGGCGGCGGCAAGCCGCTCGTCGAGGCTCTGCGCATCGGCTGCGAGAGCGGGAAGCGAAAGGATGTCCTGCCGAACAGCCGACAGCTCGGGATCATCGCTGCCGATGAACAGAGCCAGTTTTTGGCGAGCCGACATCAACTGCGCCATCGTCTTCAGGCTTTCGGCCTTCGCCTCGGCGAGCAGCGCATCGGCGCGCAGCTTGGTCAGCGGCGGATCGCGCCCGACATCGACGAGGGTTTCCGCGATCCGAGCCAGTTCGACCGCCCGCGCGAGAACGCTTTGCGACAGCACCGCCCGGTCTTCCGCCGCGCGGAGTTCGGCATGCGCCACGATGATGTCGTAGGACAGGTCGGCCTCGGCGCTGCGCAGTGAGATTCGGGCCAATTCGCGCTCGGCGGCGGCGACCGCCTTGCGGGCACGCCTTTTGCCGCCAAGCTCGAAGGGCTGCGAAACCGCGACGGTCGTCTCGGTCTGGCCAAAGGTCCGATAGGGTCCGGTGCCGCTAAAATTCTCGACTTCGGCGGATATGGTGGGATTTGGACGCACGCCAGCCTGCGTCGCGCGGCCTTCGGCCGCCTTCAGCTCAGCCTTGGCTCTGGCAATCCGCGGTGAGGCCTCTTGTCCGCGCACCAAGGCGTCGGACAGCGAGACAGGTTCGGCCAATGCCGGTTGAACCGACATAGCCAGCATCCCTGCAAACAGCAGGATGCCCGATGATTTCGACATAAATACTCCCGATCAATGCGTGGAGCGCGGGCGAAATGCCCGCGCGAAGCAGTGATCAGGCGGCGGGAGGTTGGGTTGGTGGCGCGATGCTGCGCGATGCGAGCGCCACGGCGAGGCGCGGCAGATGCACGTCGCGTGCGTGCGGCCCCGACGCGGACGCCAGGCCTTCGTCCGCGACAAGGCCGGTCGGACAATGATGATGATGCACCACTTCGCCGCCGCTTTCGGTCGGCGAATTGTCGCCGTGAACCGCGTCATCCGACGGTTCCACAAAGTCATGATGATGGCCGACAATGCCCGACGCCGCCACATTGTCATCCGCCATGGCACGCGTGTCCATGCCCGCCATCAGCGCCGCGATGAGCAACAGGAACTGGACCAGGGCCTTCTGCATCGCCCGCCAACTAACAGTCGCGTGAGAGACAGGCAAGCTGGCGATCATCGCGCACCCGGTCGCACATAGGGCTGCAAATCGTCAGGCACCGTCATCGGCACGAACGCGCTGACGCGGGCGCGGCCGGTGTTGCCGGCGGGCAACCGGCCGGTGAGAGCGCCGAGCGGGACCAGCATGATGCGCAGCAACTGCCCGAATATCTCGCGGGCATCGCCCCGCGCGACGGCGAACTTCAGCATCTCGGCATGCGAGGAGATATGCAACCGAAACAGGGGCTGGGCGATGATATGGGCACGCTCGAGATACCGCCAGCAGGCGGCCCAATCGCGATCCCGGCGTGCGCGCCGAAAATGATCGATCTCTTGGCGATATGCGCCGTGCCGCGCCTCCGCGGTACGGGTCGCACGCGAGGCCCCTGAGCCTCCTGCGGAGCGATGGTCTGGCATCATATTGCACCGATGTTGTTCGAGTCGGCGCCTTCCCTACACCCTGTAGCTGCTACAGGGTCAAGCCGGATCGAACGACCAGCTTGGCAGCGGCGTGCCGCAACGGATGCCGTCCCGGCCTATATTTTCCCCGAAACGGTCGCGACCGGATCGCAGTTCGAACCCGGCGCAACGCACTGGCGCTTCGACGTCGTGCTGCTCGGTTGGACAGATTTGGGGGTAAGCGACGATCCGTGGAACAGCGGCGCGCGCATCAGAACCAGGCCTTGATCCCCATCACGAAACTGACGCCGCTCGCATCCTCGCCTGCGGCGCGGGCGAAGCGGGCGCTGTCGCCGACCTTGCGCGCCCATTCGACGCCGACATAGGGTGCGAATTCCTTGACCACCTCATAGCGGAGCCGCAGGCCGAGTTCGACGTCGGAGAGCCCCGAACCGATCCCGCTTTCGGGGACATCCTGCGCCGCGAAATTGACCTCGGCGGCGGGCTGGAGGATCAGCTTCTGGGTCAAACGCTGGTCGTAACTGGCTTCGAGGCGGGCGAGCAGATCGCCCTTGTTCGACAGAAACAGCGCCCCCTCGACCTCGAACCAATAGGGCGCAAGCCCCTCGACACCGATCGTCGCATAGGTCCGGTCGGGGCCGTGGCCAAAGTCCTGGCGAACACCCGCCTGCGCGTTGAAATAGGGACCGATCGCGCGGCTGTAGAGCGCCTGGACCTCGCCGCTTTCGATGCCTTCGCCGAACACCGCCTCGCCTTCGCTCTTCACCGTCAGGCGGTTGATGTCGCCGCCGTACCAGCCCTCGCCCTCCCAGCGAAAGCCGTCGCGCCCCTTGCGCGCCTGATATTCGGCAAGGTTCAGGCTGACGAAGGCGATCTTCTGGTCGCCGCCCTCCTTCATCATCTCGTGGCGCGAATGCTCCATCGCGCCGCCCGGAAAGATGCGATCGGCGTACCAGTCGGTCGGCGGCGAAGGCGCAGGCGCGTCGCCGGGCGGCAGGTCGGTGCCGCTGGCACCGCCCATCGCATCGGGCGCCGGCGCCTTCGGCGTGCAGTGCCCCATGCTCGCATGCTCGGGCGGACAGTCGGGATCGGAGGGCGCCGGCGTGCCATGATCCATCGTTCCCATGTCGGGCATTTCCGCATCGGGTTCGCCTGGCTGCGGCGTTTCCTCGTCGGGCGTGCAATGCCCCATCGCGGCATGTTCGGGCGGGCAGGCAGGCGCCTTGGCGGCGGGTTTCGTCGCCGGTGCGGGCGCCGCCGACCCATGCATCGAATGATCCATCGACTGCGCCGCCGCCGGAACCGCGAAAACCAGCGGCGCGATGCCCGAAAGCAGCAGGGCGAGCCGGGTCATGCGGCCTCTCCCTTCGGGCGGACGCTGACGACGCGCATCATGCCGGCGTGCATATGGTAAAGGAGGTGGCAGTGGAACGCCCAGTCGCCGAGCGCGTCGGCGGTGAAATCGAAACTCGCCGTCCCGCCCGGCTGAACCAGCACCGTATGCTTGCGCGGCGAGCGATCGCCCTTGCCGGTGACCAGTTCGAAGAAATGGCCGTGCAGGTGGATGGGATGGCTCATCATCGAATCGTTGATGAGGTTGATCCGCACCCGCTCGCCCTCGATGAAGGGGATGGGTTCGTGATGGTCGGACATTTTCACCCCGTCGAACGACCACATGAAGCGTTCCATGTTGCCGGTCAGGTGGATGTCGAGCGAGCGCGAGGCCGCGCGCACATCGGGGTTGCGATCGAGCGCGATCAGGTCGTGATAGGTCAGCACCCGATGCCCGACATCCTCCAGCCCCTGCCCCGGCTCACCCATGCGGTCGACCGGCATCGGCGAGATCGTCTGGACGCTCGGGTCGCGCCTGACCTGCGGCGCGACGTCGAAGTCGCGCATGCTGTGCTTCATGCCGCCGGCGCCATGTCCCATGGCGGCATGGTCCGGCGCTGCTCCGTCGGCGGGCGCGGGAGTGCAATGGCCCATCGCGGCATGTTCGGGTGCGCACGCCGCATCGCCGCCGGTGGCGCCGCTCCCGCCCATGTCCATGCCCATGTCCTTCATCGTGGCGAGCGGACGGGCGCGGAGCGGCGGCACTGCGGCGACCATGCCCGCGCGCGGCGCCAGGGTGGCGCGACCCATGCCCGACCGGTCGTTGGCTTCGGCCACCAGCGTGTAGGCGCGATCCTCGACCGGGGTGACGATCACGTCATAGGTTTCGGCGACGGCAATCTGGAATTCGTCGATCTCGACCGGCACGATGTTGAGACCATCGGCCTGGACGACGGTCATCCGCAGCCCCGGAATCCGGATGTTGAAGATCGACATCGCCGAGGCGTTGATGATGCGCAGCCGCACGCGCTCGCCCGGGTTGAACAATGCGGTCCAGTTGTCGCGCGGCCCGTGGCCGTTGACGAGGAAGCTGTAGGTCGAGCCGTTGACGTCGGCGATGTCGGTCGGGTCCATCCGCATCGCGCCCCACGCGATCCGGTCCTTGAGCGGCTGGTCCTTGCCTTCCAGCAGCCCGCCCAGCGTCTGGCGCTGGTGGTTGAAATGGCCGGGATTGACCTTGAGCTTGCGATAGATCGCCTCGGGCGACAGCGGACTGTGGTCCGACAGGACGATGACATGCTCGCGGTCGAACGCGATGGGGTCGGCGCCCGCCGGATCGATGACGATCGGACCATAATGGCCGATCTGTTCCTGAAGCCCTGAATGGCTGTGATACCAATAGGTCCCCGACTGGACGACGGGAAATTCATAGACGAAGGTCGATTTGGGCTTGATGCCCGGAAAGCTGACCCCCGGCACACCGTCCATGTGGAAGGGCAGGATCAGCCCGTGCCAGTGGATCGAGCTGTCCTCGTCGAGGTCGTTGACCACGGTCAGGCGCGCCTGCTGCCCCTCCGTCAGGCGGACGAGCGGCGCGGGAACGGTGCCGTTGATCCCGATCGCGCGGCTGACCTTGCCATCGACCCGCATCGTCTGGCGCGCAATGCGCAGCGTAATGTCGTTGCCCGACACGGTGGGCAGTGTCGACGCAATGCCGGGCGAGACCGGCTGGGCCCAGACCGGAAACCACGATGCGAGCGCGGCCGCGGTTCCGCCACCCAATGCTCCGCTCACGAAACGACGCCTGTTAATCTGCATGATCTTCCTGATGGTTGCCGACTGTCTGCAATGTCATACGCAGGAGACGCCGGCGTCCCTTGCCGCTGCCGGCTTTTGCGGACCGGCGCCGCGCTTGTCCACGCCGACCTAGCCCTCGCCCCCTTCGAGCAGCGCCCGGAGCCTGCCGCGCGCGCGGTAAAGCCGGGTCTCGACCGTCTTTTCGCTGACCGCCAGCAGCGCCGCGGTTTCCGCCTGGCTGAGGTCCTCGACCCCGCGCAGCACCAGCACCTCGCGCAGATTGTGGGGCAGCGCCGCCATCGCGGCGCGGACGCGCGCGAGTTCGGCCCGGTTTTCCGCCTCGACATCGGGGGCGGGCGCGTCGATCGCCACGTCATGCGCGCTGTCGAGCGGCAGCGCGCGCGCGAAAAAGGCCCGCACCGCGCGCCGCCGCGCCCAGTCGCGGCACTTGTTGAGCGCGATGCGCAAAATCCACAGGCGAAAGGGCCGCTCGCGATCGTAACGCGGCAGCGCGGCAAAGCCCGCGACGAAGCTTTCCTGCGTCAGGTCCATCGCCTCGTCGGCATCGCCGACATGGCCGCGGATCAGGCGAAAGACCGGCGCCTTGTAGCGGGCCAGAAATTCGCGATAGACATCCTGCCGCCCCGCATCGGCGAGCGCGGCGAGTTCGCCGTCGCTACATTGCGACAGGTCGAGGCTCACCGCGCATCGGCGGTCAGCGCCTTGACCACGCGCTTGTCGAACATCGCCGCCTGCTCGCGGTCGAGCACCCCGCGCATCGCGAACAGGTGCTGGAGCGTTTCCTTTTGCAGGTCGCCCATCACCTCATGCGTCTCGTCGATCGCCTGGGTAACCTGCGGTCCATAGCCATGCTCGGCGTCGATCGCCTGCGCCAGCCGGATGTTGGCGGCGCGCATCTCAAGCTCGAGCGCATCGCGCCGCGCGGCGAACCGGGCCTCGATCAGATGGATCCTCTTTTCCTGATCGGCGGACAATTTCAGTTCGCGGTGCAATAGCGCGTGCAGTTCGGTCTCGTTCGCGCGCGGCGCATCGACGAGTATCCGGCCAACGAACACACCCGCCACCGCCGCCAGAAAGGCGATCAGGCCAATGATGAGCAACCGGCGCGAAGCCATCGTCAACGCACGTCCAGCAAGGTAGACGGCGCCAGCGGACTCGCCGGAACCAGCGGTGTCAGCGGGCTGGCGGCAACCGCGGGCGGCACGAACAGGCTGCCCGCCGCGATGCCGCCGCCGAGCGAGACGAACGCCGCGAGCGCGATCGTCCGCCGCATCGCGGCGGCTTCGCGGCGGCGCGCGGCCAGCATCTGCAGCACACGGTCGTCGAGCGCGTCCAGCGCGGCGGGCATCGCCGCCGCATTCAAAATCCGAAGTTCGTCGTCCATCGGCTTTCCGCCAATCCTTTCGAAAGGACTATACGCGCGCCCGCGCCCTACCCCTCAACCGCCGCCCACCGTGAAAACTCTATTTGCCCGAGGGGGAACCCTACCGGGCTGCGTAATAGCCAAGACGAACATGCAATTGGAGTTTTTTATGACCAAGTGGTTCCCCCTTCACCTCGCCGCCGCGATCGCGCTGCTATCGGCGCCCGGTGCCGCGCTGGCGCACACCAAGCTCGTCGGTTCGACACCGAGCGCGAACAGCACCGTGTCGAAGGTGACTTCGGTCCAACTGAAGTTCAGCGAAAAACTGATCGCCTCGACCGTGAAGGCCGAACTGGTGATGACGGGCATGCCCGGCATGAAGGATCATCCGCCGATGAAAATCGCCTTCACCTCGGCGATCGGCAAGGACGGCAAGTCGATGACGCTGCAGCCGAAACGCGCGCTCGTTCCCGGCACCTATAAGGTCAAATGGTCGGCCGCCGGTGCCGACACGCACCGCATGGGCAGCGAATTCAGCTTCACGGTGAAATAGGCGATGGGCGACCTCCTCGTGCCGGGTGTCAGGTTCGCGCTTTACGCCGACCTCATGCTCCTGACGGGGCTGGCCGCCTTCCCGCTCCATGCCTTCGACCGCGCGGAACGCCATATTCCCGCGCTGCTCACGCTATTCCGGCGCCCGCAACCCTGGCTCTGCGCGTTCGGGCTGCTGGTCTCGGCAGCCGGCATGGTCATCCTGACCGCCGATATGCAGGGTGTTCAGCCGGACGCGGTCGATCCCGCGATGCTGCTGGGCATTATCGGGGAAACCGACGTCGGCGCCGCATGGACCTGTCGCATGGCCGCGTTGCTCCTCGCGGCGGCCGCGCTCTCGCGCCTCGCCAGCCATCCGGTGATCGCGGCGTGGACCGTCGCAGTCACCGGCGCGATCGCGCTTGCGACGCTGGCATGGTCCGGCCACGCGGCGGCAAGCGAGGGTTTGGCGGGCACCATCCACCGCGCGAGCGACGCGCTGCACCTCGTCGCCGCCGCCATCTGGATCGGCGCGATCGCGGCCTTCCTGCTGTTGCTGCGTCCACGCCACGGCGCCGTACCGCCCGAATATGCAACGCTGGCGGCGCGCGGTCTCGACCGTTTCGCCCGGACCGGAACGATCTGCGTCCTCGTCATCGCGGCGACGGGGCTGATCAACGCGCAGGCGATCGTCGGGATCGCGAATGCCGGACAGGCGCTGGCATCGCCCTATGGGCAATGGATGCTGGCCAAGCTCCTGCTCTTCGCCGCGATGCTGGGACTTGCGGCCGCGAACCGCTGGCGGCTGACGCCCGCGCTCAGGACTGCGCTCGTCGAAGGCGAAGCCGCGCCCGCCATCGGTGCGATACGGCGGAGTCTTGCGGCCGAAATCCTCGCCGGCCTGGCGATCCTCGCCCTCATCGGCTGGCTCGGGTTGCTTGATCCGTTGCCCTGACCGGCGCCTATTGGCGCGGCGGGGGCGGATCGGGCGGCGGTGTCTCGGGCGGACGGCCGCTGTCGATCGGCAGCCGCAGGTCGATGCGCGTGCCGTTGATCTCGGTCGTCACCACGGCATTGCCGCCTTCGACCCCGATGCGTGTCGCCTCGCCGACCGGGATGGTGCCGATATCGGGAACGTCCTGCGGCTGGACCGGGCCGCGCGGATTGCTGGGCGCCGGCGCCGGCGCGGCCTTCCTGCCCGCCGCTTCGCCCATGAAGTCGCGCCAGATGCGGGCGGGCAAACCGCCGCCGTTGATCCCGGCCAGCGGGCTATTGTCGTCGTTACCGATCCACACCCCGACGACGAGGCCGTTCGCATAACCGACGAACAGCGCGTCGCGATTGTCCTGGCTGGTCCCGGTCTTGCCGAAATTCGCCGTGGGTAGCCGCGCCGCGCGGCCGGTACCGCGATTGACCGCGGCGCGCAGCAGCTGCTCGATCGCGTCATGATCGCCCGACGAGAAGCTGTCGGGACCCGAAAACAGGCTTTCGAACCAGCCCGGCTTCTCGGTCTCGAAGGCGTGCGGAACGACCGGATAGCTGTTCGCCGCGACCCCGGCATAGGCGGCAGTGAGTTCGAGCAGGGTCATGCTCGACGTGCCGAGCGCAAGGCTGGGGTCGCCCTCCGCCATCGGCGAGGTGACGCCAAGATCGCGCGCGAGCGCGATGACCTTCTCGCTGCCCACCGCGTTGAACAGCCGCACCGCTGCGACATTGCTCGACGTCGCGAAGGCATCTTCGAGGCTGATCGTGTCCGAATAGGCGCCGCCGGCATTTTTGGGGCGGTAGGACCCAGTCTCGATCGGCGTGTTGGCGATGGTGTCGTCGGGATCCCAGCCGTCGCGCAGCGCGGCCAGATAGACGAACAGTTTGAAGGTCGAACCCGGCTGGCGGCGCGCCTGTGTCACCCGGTTGAAAGGGGAGTCGGCATAATCCTTGCCGCCGACCATCGCGACGACCTCGCCATTGGGGCGCATCGCGACCATCGCGACCTGTGCCTTGCCGACGCCCGCCCGGTTCACCGCGCGCCGCGCCGCCGCCTGCAATCGCGAATCGAGCGTCGTCGTGATCGTCTGGCGCGCATAGCCGACGTCGCTCAGCTTGCGCGCCTCGGGCAGCGCCCAGTCGGCGAAATAGGTGCCGGTGGGCAGCGTGTTGCGGGTGCGCACGTCGATGCGCGGCGTGCGGATCGCCTTGGCCTCGGCCTCGGTCATATAGCCGGTGTCGGCCATCGCGCCGAGCACGAGCCGCATGCGCTTTTCGGCGAGGCCCGGGTTCTTGGTCGGCGCGAGACGCGATGGCGCCTGTACCAGCCCGGCGAGCATCGCCGCCTGCGCCGGGGTCAGTTTTTCGGGCTGGCGATAGAAATAATGCATCGACGCGGCGCGCAAGCCATAAGTGTTATCGCCGAAATAGGCGTTCGACAGATAGCGTTCGAGGATCTCGTCCTTGCTTAGCCAAGCTTCGAGCCAGAAGGCGATCAGCGCCTCGCGCGCCTTGCGCCCCAGCGTCTTCTTGGGGGTCAGGAAGGTGAATTTCGCGAGCTGCTGGGTGATCGTGCTGCCACCCTGCGTCGAACCGCCGGTGACATTGCTCCACACCGCGCGCGCGATGCTGCGCGGATCGACACCCCAATGGCTGTAGAAGCGCCGGTCCTCGATCGCGAGGAAGGCGCCGGTGACATGTTTGGGCAACGCGTTCGCCTTCACCGGTTCGTCGACGATAGCCCCCATGCGCGCGATCGGAGTACCGTCGGACGCCAGCAGGGTGAGTTGCGGCGGTGCAATCGGTTCGAGCGATTTCGACAAGGGCGCGGTGATCGCGAGCCAGCCGACGAGCAGGATGAAGATGATCGCGAAGATGGCGAAGCCGCGCGAAATACGGCGCAGCCATTTGCGGCGACGCGATAACGGAACCGCAACAGGCGGAGTGCCGCCATCGGGCAGCGGGGCACCACCGACGGGCGCGAGCTCGGCTGGAGGCGTGGCGGGGCGACGGAAAGCGAACATGCCTGACGGCCGTATTAGACGGGCAATACGGTCTTGGCAAATGGCTTGGCGAGGGTCAGGGCAGAGCGGTTTTGCCACCATCGGCAACAAGTTAGTCGATCTTCCACCTTTCCATTGTTAGAAGGCGGAGAATTTTGGGGGATCGCATTTGGCTGGCTTCTTTGCATTTGTCGCGATTGTCATACTTTTCCTCCTGCTGATCGACACGCGCGGCCGGCTCAAGCGCGCCGAGGCGACGCTGCAGGAAGCCGCGAAGCGGATCGGTGCGCTGCAACGTCACGCCGGCCTGCTGCCGCCCAAGCCGGGCGAAAGTCCGGAACAGGCACGCGCAGCCGCCACCGCCCCGCTTTCATCGCAACCGGTCGGTACGCCCAGCCCGGCACCGGCCGCGCCGCCGCCCTCTCGCTCGCCCTGGGCGCCGCCAACGCCGGAAACGCTCGACCGCTGGAAGCCCAAAATCGACGAACCGGTCCCCGCGCAACAAGAGGCGGCGCCGGAACCGGTCGCTCCGCCGCAGGATGAGGCGCCCGCACCCATACCCGAGGAAGAGATCGTTCCGGCCGCCGCCGCGGTTGCCGCCGCGAGCGCGCCGCTTCCGGCGGTGTCGGAGCCGGTACCCGACGAAGAACTGACGGAAGAGGAAGAAGCCGGGGAAACGGCCGCCGCAGCGCCCGCCGACGCCGAGACCGAAGCGGATGTTCCGGAACCCGAAGCGGAGCCGGTCGCGGCACGCGCCGCCACGCCGCCGCCAAAACCGCCCGCACCACCCGCGCCTCCCGCCAGCATGGCGCAGCGTTTCGAAAATCTGTTCGGCAAGACGCTGCCGATCTGGGCCGGCGGGATCACGCTGGCGATCGCCGGGGTCCTCATCGTCCGTTATGCGATCGACGCGGGATTCTTCGCGCGCGTCTTCACGCCGGGGGTACAGGTCATCGCGGGCGTCCTCTTCGGCCTCGGGCTGATCGGCGGCGCCGAATATGCCTGGCGCAACGAGGACAAGGTGCGCGACCTGCGCGTGCCACAGGCGCTGTCGGGCGCGGGCATCGCGACGCTTTATGCCGCCATCTTGGTCGCGGCCAATGTCTATGGGCTGATCGGACCGCTCGCGGCCTTCGTCGGGCTGGCCGCGGTCACCGCCGCCGCGCTCGGCCTGTCCTTGCGCTTCGGGCCACCGAGCGCGCTGCTCGGGCTCGCGGGGGGCCTTGCCGCGCCGGCGCTGGTCGGCGCGATGCAGCCCAATGTGCCGCTGCTCGCGGTCTATCTCGGCCTCACCATCGCGGGCCTCACGGGCGTGTCGCGGATGAAGCGCTGGCCCTGGCTCGCGCTCGCCGCACTTGTCGGCGGCGTGGGGTGGAGCCTGTGGATGGTCCTCGCAACGAGCGCGCTCGACACGCTCGGGTCGCTCTCGATCGGCGGCTTCGTGCTGCTGCTCGCCCTCGCGCTGCCGATGCTGGCGTTCGACGGCCCGCGCGCGGCGGTGCTCCGTGCCGGGTCGGCGATCGTCGGCGCGCTGCAGCTCGCGCTGCTCGTCGGCTATGGCGGCTTCGCGCCGCTCCACTGGGGGCTGTTCGCGCTGCTCGCGGCGGCAGGCCAGTGGCTCGCCTGGCGTGAAAAGGACTTCGCGATCGTGCCGTCGATCAGCCTCGCGCTGTCGGTGATGCTGCTCGCCGTGTGGCCCGATCCGAGCGCCTACTGGTTCACGCTGATCGGGCTGGCGCTCGCGGCGATCCATGCGCTGCCGCTGCTCGCGCGGCTGTGGAGCGTGCCGAAGACGCTGCGCCGCACGCTCGAACTGTGCGGGCTGCTACTCGCGGCGGTGCCGCTCGCCAAATATCATTTCTGGCATATCGCCGACGCGACGCTGGCGCTCGTCGCGCTCGGCGGCGTGCTGCTCGCCGGCGCGGGCATTGCGCGCGGGTGGAAGGTCGAGGATCGCGCCGCGGACACCCGCTTCGCCTGGCTGACCGCCACCGGCGGCATCCTGCTCGCGCTCGCGATCCTGCTCGTCCTGCCGCACTGGATGGCGCCCTTCGCTATCGGCGGTGTCGCAGCGGCGCTGCTCTTTTTCGGCAAAACGGCAAAGGATCGGCGGATCGAACCGATCGCCGCCGCCTTCGTCGGCGCCGCGCTGGTGTCGCTGGTCGCGACCCCGCTCGCGCTCGTCGAACTGCCGCGCCTCGTCATCGGCGCGGGTGACGGGTTCGCCACGCAGGCGCTGCTGCGCTGGGCTGGCCTCGCCGCCTTGCTCGCGTTGTTCGCGGGCAAGGCCGAGGATCGCTTTTTCCGCGCGGCGTCGCTCGCGATCGCGGGCGGGCTGGCCTACGGCATGCTCGCACAGATCGTCCCGGGCTGGAGCCTGACGCTCGCGATGGGTGCTGTGACCGTCGGGCTGTTCCTGCTCGCACGGCGCGGCGCGTCGCTGCCGGTCGAACTCCTGTCGGCGGGCTTCGGCCTGCTCGCGCTGATGCTGCTCGCTGCGACCGGCCCCAATCTGGTCGCGCAGTGGAGCCGCCTGTTCGGCAGCGACGCCGTTGTTAGCACGACCGATGTGATCCGCTGGGCGGGCATGACGGCGCTGCTGGCGCTGTTCGCGGCAAGGGCCGGCCAGCCGATCCTGCGCTTCGCCGCGCTGACGATCGCCGGCGCGCTCACCTACGGCACGCTCGCGCAGGTCGTTCCGGGCTGGAGCCTGCCGCTGGCGATGGGCGGCGTGGCGATGACGCTGTTCGCGCTCGCGCGGCGGCGTGCATCGCACCCGGTCGAATTGCTCTCGCTCATCTATGCCCAGCTCGCGGTGTTGCTGCTCGCCGGCACCGGACCGCATCTGGTCGCGCAATGGACCCGGCTCTATGGCAGCGACGCGGCGGTCGGCGCGACCGAGGTCCTGCGCTGGGCCGGGCTGGCGTTGGCCGGCCTCGCCTATGCCCGATGGTCGGACAGGCCGATCATCCGGCGCGCGGGTCAGGTCGCGGCGGCGCTGCTCGCCTATGGTGCCTTCGCGCAGGTCATCCCCGGCGCGTATCTGATGCTCGTTCCCGCAATCGGCGGCGCGGCGGTGTTGCTCGCGGCGAGGCGCATCGCCTTGCCGCGCGTCGACGGCGCGGCGGCGAGCCTTGCCGCGCTCAGCCTCGCCTGGGCGGCGCTACCGGTCGCGGCGTGGGCGGTCGAGGCGCTGATGTCGATCGCCGGCCAGCCGATGTTGCTCGACAGCCCCATGCTCGCGGTCGACCAGTTGCTGCTGCGCCTGCTGGTTCCCGCCGCGCTGTTCGCCGCGCCGCTATGGCTGATCCGCGAACACCTGCCGCGCTGGCTGCTGCTCACTGGACTCGCGACCGCCGGCGTCGTCGGCGGGATCGGGGTCCATTGCCTCTATCGTCTCGGTTTCGCGTCGGCGTTCGGGAGCGATTTCGTCGCCACCGGGGTCGGCCAGCGGCTCGTCTGGGAGGCGTTGCTGATCGGCGGCGGCTGGCTCGCGATGACACGGCGCTGGATCGGCCTCGCCCGTCCGCTAGTCCTTGCCGGGACCGCGCATGCGGTCTGGTACGGACTGATGCTCCACAATCCCTTGTGGGCCGACCAAGCGGTCGGCGGCTGGCCGGTCGCCAATTGGCTGGTCCCGCTATTCCTGCTGCCCTGGCTGGGGTTCACGCTCATCGGCCGGCTGTTCCCCGGCGCGCCCGCGATATACGGACGCGCGGTCCAGCTCATCACGATGCTGTTCGTCGCGGGCTTTGCCTGGGCGACGCTCCGCCACCTCTTCCACCCCGCGCTGCTGATCGAACCGGGGGTGACCGCGACCGAGAATATCCTGCGATCGATCCTGATCCTCGGACTCGCGATCGGTTTCCTGCTCTGGGGCATCCGCAAGGGTCGCCACGACTGGCGCATCGCCTCGCTGATCCTGATGCTCGGCGCAGTGGGCAAGGTGTTCCTGTTCGACGCCTCGGGGCTCGAAGGGCTGCTGCGCATCGGGTCGTTCGTGGTGCTGGGCTTCAGCCTGATCGGCATCGGCTGGTTGTACAGCCGCCAGCTTGCGCGCCCGGCGGCGGAGGATGACGGGAAGGCGGCGTGACGATCCTCCTGTGGCTGGTCGCCGCGATCGGCCTGCTGCCCCTGGTCATCGGCATCGCGCGGCTCGGCGGCGGCGGGCCGCGCATCGACGCCCGCAGTTTCGTCGCCTCGGTGCTGCTCTGTGCGCTGGCGTTCAGCCTGACCTTCCTCGTGCAGGAACTCGGACTCGTCCTGCCCAAGGCACTGGTGCCGGGACTCGACCCGATCCTCTACCACAACGACCATGACTGGTCCGGCGACGCGCCGGTTGCCGAACTGCTGCAGGGCGGCGGCGCGGTCGCGACCCTGCTCAGCGGATTGCTCTTCCTGTGGCTCGCGGGGCGAATTTCGCCCGCGCGCCCAACATGGCGGCTCTTCGCTTTCTGGATGGCGTTTCAGGGTCTGTTCCAGTCGCTCAGCCAATGGGCCGTGGGCAGTTGGCTGCCCGGCAACGACGTCGGGCGCGCGCTGGCCTATCTTGGCGCCGGATCGCCCGAGAAAGGGCCGCTGTTCATGTCGGCGGTGAGTGCGATGTTCGCGGCGGGACTTTTGCTCGCGCGACGCTATCCCGCCGCCAAAGCAGGCCGGAACACGCTATGGCAACTGCTGGCGACACTGGCGCTGGCAACCATCCTGGTCATCCCGTTCCGTGTGCCGCGCGAGCCGGTCGAAGTGGTGTTGATCCCGCTCGTCGTCCACATCATCGGCTTGGGCTGGCTGACGATCGGGCTGGGTTTTCGGCGCGAAGCCAGGCCTTTGCCTGCCGCACCGACCATCGCCGGGCCACTCGCGGCGCTGGTCGCACTGCTCGCCATCTTCCAGCTCGTCCTGCGACCGGGAATATCATTCTGAGGGGAAAGGTGGGACGATTCTGTTGCCCGGCTCGTCCCCAGCCGCTGGTATCCGATTCTGTTGCCCGGTTCGGTCCGAACCGCGTTCTATTTGAATAACCTTAGGCCGTGAGGCTTATCGGTTACGCAGCCAGAGCGAGTGCTTCGTTATCGTTAGCACCTATTGGTTTTGAGCCTTGAACGGGTTACTCAGCCCGGGCAAAAACACCGTCTTTGAACACACGTCGATCCTAGTTCGGCCCCGTCAGAAACCCGATCTTCCTTGCGGATCGTCGGGTTTGTGGTGGAGCCGCCGGGTACTGCCCCCGGGTCCGCTGTGTCTATTACACGGCACCATTTATCACCATAGTCGGCCGAAACCGACAGCGTGCATATAGGAAGCCCGCCCGCGCTTGGAAAGGGCGCGGACGGGCGAAGCCTTGAAAAACGGTGGAAAATTATTTCTTGCGCAGCTCGTCGCGAATTTCAGTGAGGATATCGACCTCGGTCGGCCCCGCCGGTGCATCGGGGCCGCGGCGCAACACCTTGTTCACCCATTTGACGAGCAGGAAGATGATGAACGCCAGGATCAGGAAGTTGATCACCGCGGTGATGAAGGCGCCATAGCCGATCATCGCAACGCCGGCCTTTTTGAGCGCGGCATAGTCGGTCGCGGCGATGCCATCGGGAATGCTGCCAAGCAGGATGAACTTGCTCGAAAAATCGACCCCGCCGAATATCCAGCCGACCAGCGGCATGATGAGGTCCGCGGTCAGCGATCCGGTGATCGTGGCGAAAGCGCCGCCGATGATGACACCCACAGCAAGGTCCATGACATTGCCCTTGGCGATAAATTCCCTGAATTCTCCCAACATCTTGCTGCTCCCCGAGTGGTTGGTCCCGAGCGCCGAACCTGCCGCGCGGATTGCACAAAGGCAAGCGCCATCCTATGTACTGTATTGTTGCGGCAAAACGCCGCCGGAGGGAGCTTGTTACCATGTCCTATCGTTCTGCCCGTTGGTTGATCGTGCCGGTTGCGGCGATGTCGCTGTCCGCCTGCGGCATCAACAGCGTTCCGACCAAGGAAGAAGCCGCGAAGGCGAAGTGGGCGAATGTCGAGGCGGCCTATCAGCGCCGCGCCGACCTGATCCCCAATCTCGTCGAAACCGCCAAGGGTGCATCGAAAATCGAACAATCGACGCTCGAGGGCGTGATCCAGGCGCGTGCCTCGGCAACGCAGGTCAAGCTGTCGACCGACGACCTTAATGACCCCGCGAAGGTGCAGGCCTTCCAGCAGGCGCAGGGCAATGTGTCGAGCACGCTCGGCCGCCTGCTCGCGACCGTCGAAGCCTATCCCGACCTCAAGAGCCAGGCGCGCTTTGCCGACCTGATGACCCAGCTGGAGGGCACCGAGAACCGCATCAATGTGACGGTTCAGGACTATAATGCCGCGGTGCAGGATTATAATACGACGATCCGCACCTTCCCCGACATCATCGGCGCCAAGATCGTCCATGGCGCGCAGCCGATGACGCCGTACAAGGCGATCACCCCCAACGCGAACGTCGCGCCGAAGGTCGATTTCGGGCAATAAGCGTGGACCGCACCATCCTTGCCGTCCCGCTCGCGATCCTTCTGGTCGCGGGCGGGTGCAAGGAGGCGCCCGTCGGCGCAGCCGGAGAACCACCTGCAGCCCACGACCCTGCCTGTGAAAGGGTAGCTGATATCGGTGATATCAACGGGATAAACGATCCGGCCAAGTTTCTCGATAAGGGTGAATATGAGCTAATATTGGGCGCCCAGTTGAAAAATGAACGGGGTCGGAGGCGTCTAGTCAACGTGGCGATACTTCCTGATCTCAAGGGTCAGAGCATTGAGTTGGTGGCGCGCTGCTTGGGAAATCGCTCGGCGGCGAAGGGCGAAATCGGCGATAACGACATTCTAATCGTGCTCGCACCGAACGAACGCCGAGTGCGAATTGCGACAGGGACAGCTGCGGAGGCAGATTTGACCGATAAGGAAGCGCAAAAGATCGTCGACGATATGACGCGGACATTTGCGGATCAGCGCGGCGGGCGCATTCGTTACGGGCGTGGCCTCGCCACCGGCATCGACGCCATCGCCGCGCAGACCGGAGACGCATCATGAAGACCATAATGCTCGGCTGGGCGCTGGGCCTGTCGCTGCTCGCCGCACCCGCGAGCGCGCAGACCTTCCCCAAGCTCACCGGCCGCGTCGTCGACCAGGCCGGCATCATCCCGCCCGCCGAGGAAGCCGCGCTCGATGCGCAGCTCGAAGCGCTGGAGACCAAGACCGGGCACCAGTTCGTCGTCGCGACGGTCAAGGACCTCGAAGGCAACGACATCGCCGATTACGGCTACAAGCTTGGCCGCGACTGGAAGATCGGCGACGAGGCGAAGGACGACGGGGTCGTCTTCCTGATCGCACCGAACGAGCGGCGGATGAACATTTCGGTCGGTTACGGCCTCGAACCCGTGTTGACCGACGCGATGTCGGGGCGGATCATCCGCGATACCGTGACCCCGCTGTTCAAGGCGGGCGACATGCCCGGCGGCATCCAGGCCGGCGTCAACGCGATCGCCGAGCAGATCCAGTTGACCCCCGAGGAAGCCGCGGCGCGCGCTGCCGCGGCCGACGCCGCCGAGCGCGACCGCGCCGACGACGGCGACATCGGCGGGCTGATCTTCGTCGGCTTCATCGTCTTTTTCTTCTTCATCCTGCCGATGCTGTCGAGCCTCGGTCGGCGCGGCAAGAAACGGCGGCGCAAGAACAGCCCGTGGGGCGCCCCGATCATCATCTGGGGCGACAATGACTGGGGCGGCGGCAGCGGCGGATCATCGTGGGGCGGTGGCGGCGGTTCGAGTTGGGGCGGTGGCGGCGGCTTTTCGGGCGGCGGCGGCAGCTTCGGCGGCGGCGGCGCCTCGGGCGGCTGGTAGGAGCAGGGACAATGCCACGCAAAGTCAGCCATGTGAGCGAAGCCGACCACGACATCGTCACGACCGCGGTCGCCGCGGCGGAAGCGCATCCCAGCGGCGAGCTCGTCACGGTGATCGCGGCGCAGACGAACGATTATGACGATGTCGCGCTCGTCTGGGCGAGCATCGTCGCCTTCGTCGCGATGTCGGTGATCGCGCTGTTCCCCGATTTCTATCGCACCCTCTATGACCGGCTGACCGGCGGCTGGGGCTATGAGCTAACCGCCAATCAATGGCTTGGTACGGTGATCTTGATCGGCGTGCTCAAATGGATCGGCATGTGGCTGATTTTGCTGTGGCGCCCGCTGCGCCTGTGGCTGACCCCGCGCGCGATTCTGGCCGCACGGGTGCGCGCCCGCGCGATCGACCTGTTCAAGGTCGGCACCGAGGCCAAAACGCTCGGCCGCACCGGCATCCTGCTTTACGTCAGCCTGAAGGAACATCGCGCCGACATCGTCGCCGACGAGGCGATTGCGGCGAAGGTTTCACCCGATGTCTGGGGCGACGCGATGGCGGCGCTGATCGACCATGTCCGCGCCGGCCGCCCCGGCGAAGGCATGGCCGAGGCGGTACGCCAGATGGGCGTGGTGCTCGCCGAGCATTTCCCGCGCGGCAGCGAAAACCCGAACGAACTGCCCGATCGGCTGATCGAACTTTAAGAAGGACAGACAATGGCCCGCCCCGCCCCCGACACCCCCATCGAAACACAGTGGGAGGGCCGCTTCGTCACGGTCAAGCAGCAGGGGACATGGGAATATGTCTCGCGCTCGCGCGGCATCCACGCCGCGGTGATCCTGGCGATCGACGAGGCCGCCGACGGGCGGCACATCATCCTCGTCGAGCAATATCGGGTGCCGATGGGCAAGAATTGCATCGAACTGCCCGCGGGGCTCGTCGGCGACGACCATGCGGGAGAAGCGTCGGAAATCGCGGCCGCGCGGGAACTGGACGAAGAGACCGGCTATGCCGCCGCGAAGTGGCGCACGGTCGGCGAGTTTTTCAGCTCGCCGGGCATGGTCAGCGAGAGCTTCACCCTGCTCGTCGCCACGGGGCTGACAAAGGTCGGAGAAGGCGGCGGGGTCGATAGCGAGGATATCATCGTCCACCGGGTGCCGCTGAACGGCATCGAGGATTTCATTGCGGCAAAACGCGCCGAGGGTTGCGGCATCGACGTGCGCGTGGCGATGCTGCTGGTCGGAGGCCTATTGGCGCACATCTGAGTCCCGTTGGTGTCGAGCGAAGTCGAGACACGTCGAGCGCGGTGTTGGCGTGTCTCGACTTCGCTCGACACGAACGGAGAAAGGCTATTTCCCCTTGAACCGCCAGCGCAGTAAGGGCCGCGCCAGCAGCAGCCCGGCGATGAAACCGCCGACATGCGCCCAGATCGCGATATTGCCCAGCCCCGCTCCGCCGGCGAAACCGATGAGCAGTTGCAGCCCGATCCACGCCGCGGCGAGCCACAAAGCGCGCACCCAATGGCCGGGGATCGGCCCGATCGCCGCGGTGCGCGTGCGGCTGAAGATCAGCGCATAGACCGCGACCAGCGCCGAAATCGCCCCGCTCGCGCCGATCACGACAACGAGCGATCCGGGGTCGGCGATCCATTGCGCCAGCGCGCCGGCATAGGCCCCGGCGACGAGCAGGAACGCCGTCGCCGACGACCCGAGCGGCGCCTCGAGCTGGCGGCCGATGAAGATCAGCATGATCATGTTGAAGACGAGGTGCATCACCCCGCCGTGCAGGAACGCCGACGACAGCGGCGTCAGCGCAAAGGGCAGCATCGTCCCCGGCGGCGCGATCAGCTCGCTGCCGAACCGCCCGGGGATGAAGCCCGCGCCGATGAAAGCCCGATGCTCATAGCCGGTGATCGCGAGCAGGACGAAGACGATGACGCACGCCGCCGCATAGCCGGTGATCACGGGGGTGCGGGCGGCGTTCATCGACGCTGCGCCGGTCAGACGAATTCGATCTTGGTCACCACATAATATTTATCGCCGGCGGGAACGGTCACCTCGATTTCGTCCTCGACGCGGCGGCCGATCAGCGCGCGGCCGAGCGGCGAATTATAGCTGATCTTGCCATCCTTGGCGTCGGCTTCGGCCTGGCCGACGATCTGGTAACGCAGCGGCTTGTCGTCCTCGTCGGCGAGGGTGACGGTCGCACCGAACACGATCCGGTCGCCCGACAGCGTCGTCGGGTCGATCACCTGCGCGCGCGAAAGCTTGTCTTCGAGATCGCCGATCGTCGCTTCGACCTGGCCCTGACGCTCTTTCGCGGCGTGATATTCGGCATTTTCCGAAAGGTCGCCATGCGCGCGCGCTTCCTCGATCGCGTCGACGATCAGCGGTCGCTCGGCTTTGAGCGCAGTGAGCTGCGTGCTCAGCTTCTCATAGCCTTCTGCCAGCATCGGCACCTTTTCAACGCTTGCCATTATCCCATTGTCCTTCGTCAATAATCCGCCGCCAGCGAAACTTCGCCGGGCGGCTGCGCCGCTGTTTCCGTCAATGTCGGGGGGTGGAGCGGTCTCTCAATAATAGTCCTGAAGCGGCTTCACTTCAAGACTGTGCGCGCGCAATGCGCCGATCGCGTGGGTCGCGGCGTCGCTGCCCGCCGCCGTCGTGTAATAAGCGACGTCGGCCGCGAGCGCCGAGGCGCGGATCGACTGCGAGTCCTGCAGGCTCTGCCAGCCCTCGGTGGTGTTGAAGATCAGCTGCACATCGCCGTCCTTGATCCGGTCGACGATATGCGGGCGGCCTTCGGCGACCTTGTTGACGCGTTCGACGTCGATCCCCTGCCCCGCCAGATAGTCGGCGGTGCCACCGGTCGCGATCACCTTCCAACCCCAGCCCGCCAGGCGGCGGACCGATTCCAGGATGCGCGGCTTGTCGCTGTCCTTGACCGACACGAACACCCGGCCGTCGGTCGGCAGGCGGTCGCCCGCGCCGAGCTGGGCCTTGGCAAAGGCGAGGTTGAAATCGCTGTCGATTCCCATGACTTCGCCGGTGGACTTCATTTCGGGCGACAGCACCGGGTCGGTCCCGGGGAAGCGAGCGAAGGGGAAGACCGCTTCCTTCACCGCGACATGTTTGATGTCGCGGTTGATCTTCGGCAGGTCGGCAAGCTTCTCGCCCGCCATCACCCGCGCGGCGATCTTGGCGATCGGCGACCCGACGGCTTTCGCAACGAAGGGCACGGTGCGGCTGGCGCGCGGGTTGACCTCGATCAGATAGACTTCGTCGCCCTTGACCGCGAACTGGATGTTCATCAGCCCCAGCACGCCGAGCGCGCGGGCGAGCGCCTCGGTCTGGCGCTCGATTTCGGCGACGGTCTCGGCGGGCAGGCTGTACGGCGGGATCGAGCAGGCGCTGTCGCCCGAATGGACCCCGGCTTCCTCGATATGCTGGAGCACGCCCGCGACGACCACGTCGGTGCCGTCGCAGAGCGCATCGACATCGACCTCGATCGCATCGCGCAGGTAACGGTCGATCAGCACCGGCGAGTCGCCCGACACCTGCACCGCGGTCTCGATGTAATTTTCGAGCTGCGCCTGGTCGTCGACGATTTCCATCGCGCGGCCGCCGAGCACGTAGGACGGCCGCGTCAGCACCGGGTAACCGATGCGCGTCGCGACCGCGATCGCTTCCTCGCGGCTGCGCGCGATACCGTTTTCGGGTTGCTTGAGACCCAGCTTGTTGACCAGCGCCGCAAAACGTTCGCGGTCCTCGGCGAGGTCGATCGCGTCGGGCGAGGTGCCGAGGATCGGGATGCCGGCATCCTCCAGCGCCTGCGCGAGCTTGAGCGGAGTCTGGCCGCCGAACTGAACGATGACGCCGACCAGCGTGCCCTTGCTCATCTCGACCGCGAGGATTTCGAGCACATCCTCGGCAGTCAGCGGTTCGAAATAGAGGCGGTCCGACGTGTCATAATCGGTGCTCACCGTCTCCGGGTTGCAGTTGATCATGATCGTCTCATAGCCGGCCTCTTCGAGCGCGAAGCAGGCGTGGCAACAGCAATAATCGAACTCGATCCCCTGCCCGATGCGGTTCGGACCGCCGCCGAGGATGACGATCTTCTTGGCGTCCGACGGATTGGCCTCGCATTCGGGTTCGCCGAAGGTCGGGGCTTCGTAGGTCGAATAGAGATAGGGCGTCTTGGCCGCGAATTCGGCGGCGCAGGTGTCGATCGTCTTGAAGACAGGACGCACGCCGAGCTTGTGGCGCAGCGCGCGCACTTCCATTTCGGTGACGCCGCCGGTCATCGCCTTCACGGCTTCGTGGATCAGCCCGCTGCCGCGCGCGGTCGCGCGGGCGGCGCCGGGGCGCAGATGCGCCGACTTGAGCGCCAGATAGGCAAGGCGCTTGTCGGAGAAGCCCATGGCCTTGAGCGCGCGCAGCCCTTCGGCGTCGCGCGGCAGGCCGTTTGCCATCACCGCATTTTCGGCGGCGACGATTTCGGCGATGCGCTCGAGGAACCACATGTCGTAACCCGCGACGCGGTTGATCTCGGCGAGCGGCAGCCCTTCGCGGATCGCCTGCGCGGCGTTGAGCAGCCGATCGGGGGTGCGCTGGGCGAGTTCGCTGCGCAACTGGTCGTGGCTCGCACCGACGAGACGATCGACGAAGTTGAAGCCGCTGAGGCCGGTCTCCAGCCCGCGCAGCGCTTTCTGCATCGATTCATGGATCGTGCGGCCGATCGCCATCACCTCACCGACCGACTTCATCGCGGTCGACAAGGTCGACTCGGCGCCCTTGAACTTTTCGAAGGCAAAGCGCGGAATCTTGGTGACGACATAGTCGATCGTCGGTTCGAACGACGCCGGGGTCACCCCGGTGATGTCGTTCATGATCTCGTCGAGCGTGTAGCCAACCGCCAGCTTCGCCGCGACCTTGGCGATCGGGAAACCCGTCGCCTTCGACGCCAGCGCCGACGAGCGCGACACGCGCGGGTTCATTTCGATCACGATCAGGCGGCCGTCCTTGGGATTCACCGCAAACTGGACGTTCGACCCGCCGGTTTCGACCCCGATCTCGCGCAGGCATGCGATGCTCGCGTTGCGCATGATCTGATATTCCTTGTCGGTCAGCGTCAGCGCCGGCGCGACGGTGATGGAATCGCCGGTATGCACGCCCATCGGATCGACATTCTCGATCGAACAGATGATGATGCAATTGTCCTTGCGGTCGCGCACCACCTCCATCTCATATTCTTTCCAGCCGAGGAGCGATTCCTCGATCAGGACTTCGGTGGTCGGCGAGGCGATCAGGCCGCCGCGGACGATATGCTCGAACTCCTCGCGGTTATACGCGATGCCGCCGCCGGTGCCGCCGAGCGTGAAGGACGGGCGGATGATCGAGGGGAGACCGGTGCGTTCGAGCACCGCGAACGCCTCGTCCAGCGTATGCGCGATGCCGCTGCGCGCGCTCTCCAGACCGATCTTGGTCATCGCGTCGCGGAACTTGATCCGGTCCTCGGCCTTGTCGATCGCCTCGGCATCGGCGCCGATCATCTCGACGCCATATTTGGTCAGCGTGCCGTCATTGAACAGCGCCAGCGCGGTGTTGAGCGCGGTCTGCCCGCCCATCGTCGGCAGCACCGCGTCGGGGCGCTCCTTGGCGATGATCTTCGCGACGATCTCGGGCGTGATCGGCTCAACGTAAGTGGCGTCAGCGAGGTCGGGATCGGTCATGATCGTCGCGGGGTTGGAGTTGACGAGGACGATGCGATAGCCCTCCTCCTTCAACGCCTTGATCGCCTGCGTCCCCGAATAGTCGAACTCGCACGCCTGACCGATAACGATCGGGCCGGCGCCGATGACGAGGATGGATTTTATGTCGGTTCTTTTGGGCATTATCGTTCTTGTCCAATTTGCTCGGCCGTCGCCAGGAGCACAGTATTGTCTTGGGTTTTCACAAGCTTGCATTTTCCGACGCTGGAAAAGCTGCCAACCGGCTTCGAAAGAAGTTTCGCTTGAGCTTGTTCCATATCTTGCTCGGACACGCCGCATGCAGTGGCAATTTCGGCATCAGAAGGAGTGAATGAACAGCCTGCTAGCAATATAAAAATAGGCCATTTTCCGATTCTCGCCATCATCACTGCACATTCCGATCGACGCCGATCTGCGGATCACTCCCACCGACCTCGGCGATGAAATCGAGGACCGGCCGCGCCGTCGCCACGACCCACGCCGCATCGGGCACGACATCCTCATATTCGAAGATCAGATGATGCCGCCCGACCCCGCGTGCCTCGGCAAAGCCGCGCGCCTCGGCGAGCTGCACCGCCTCATAAGGCAGCCGCCGCGCGCAGGTGATATTGAGCCGCACCCCCGCGCCCCAGCGCTCGGGGTGCGCTACCGCATCGGCGGCGAGCGCGTCGAGCTGGTCGGCAAAGCTCATTTGAGCCCGCCCACGAACTTCTCGAACAGATAGAAGCTGTCCTGCGGCCCCGGGCTCGCCTCGGGGTGATATTGCACGCTGAAGGCGTTTTTGCCGGTGATCGCGATGCCGCAGTTCGACCCGTCGAACAGGCTGCGGTGCGTCTCGACCACCCCGCCCGGCAGCGTCGATGCGTCGACCGCGAAGCCGTGGTTCATGCTGGTGATCTCGACCACGCCGTCGCCATCATCGCCGCCGACGCGCTGCACCGGGTGGTTCGCGCCGCGATGGCCCTGGTGCATCTTCACCGTCTTCGCCCCCGCAGCGAGCGCGAGCAGCTGGTGACCGAGGCAGATGCCGAAGATCGGCACATTGCGTTCGAGCAGCCCCTTGATCACCGGCACCGCATAGTCGCCCGTCGCCGCCGGATCGCCCGGGCCGTTCGACAGGAATACGCCGGCGGGGCGCAGCGCGACGATCTCGTCGAGGCTGGTCTTCGCGGGCACCACCGTCACCCGCGCCCCGGCCTTGACCAGATTGCGGAAGATATTGTCCTTCGCGCCATAGTCGACCGCAACGACATGCGGCGCGGCGTCCCCTGCCCGCTTGTGGTCCGAGACGTCATAGCCCGACCCCAGGTGCCAAACGCCCGCGTCCCACGCGCCCTGCCGTTCGCGCGTCACCGTCTTGGCGAGGTCCATGCCCTCCAGCCCCGGCCAGCCCTGCGCGAGCAGCAGCAGGCGGTCGATGTCGAACTGGCCGTCGGGGCTGTGCGCGACGACCCCGGTCGGCGCGCCGCCATCGCGGATGCGGCGGGTCAGCGCGCGGGTGTCGATGCCCGCGAGGCCGATCAGCCCCTGCGCCTTCATCCAGTCGGGCAGCGTCTGGACGCTGCGAAAGCTGCTCGGCGCGGTCGGCAGTTCGCGGGTGATGCACCCGATCGCGGCGCGCTTGTCGCGCTCCATATCCTCGGGGTTCGCGCCGACATTGCCGATATGCGGAAAGGTGAAGGTGATGATCTGCCCCGCATAGCTCGGGTCGGTCAGGATTTCCTGATAGCCCGTCATCGCGGTGTTGAAACAAATCTCGCCCACACCCGCGCCGGCGGCGCCATAGCCGATGCCCCACAGGATCGTCCCGTCGGCAAGGACGAGAACGCCGGTCGCGCCGGCAGGCTGGCTTTTAGGCGCGGCAGAGGGGTTGGCTGGTGCCATTCAACATGCTCCGGACGATGGGCTAAACGGCCGATCAACTAGGCAGCAAAAATGTGATTCACAAGCTATCGAATTTCAAAAATTGCCGTTAGAGAGGGCCTTTCCGAAATTTGCAGCGCATGGGAACACGTAATGATTCGTGACGACATCAAGGCTGCGCAGGTCGCCGCGATGAAAGCCGGCGACAAGGCGCGGCTCGGCACCATCCGGCTGATGCTGGCCAAGATCAAGGACAAGGACATCGAACTGCGCACCGGCACCGCGCCGGCCGACGACGATGTTCTGGTCACCGACGTGCTCCAGAAAATGGTCAAGCAGCGCCGCGAGTCGATCGCCATGTACGAACAGGGCGGCCGCCAGGAACTCGCCGACATCGAGGCCGCCGAGGTCGTGGTGATCGAGGATTTCCTGCCCGCACAGCTTTCGGACGACGAAGCGCAGGCGGCGATCAAGGCGATCGCGGCCGAACTGGGCGCGGCGAGCCTGAAAGACATGGGCCGCGTGATGGCGGCAGTGAAGGAACGGCACGGGTCCGAGCTCGACATGAGCAAGGCGAGTGGTTGGGTGAAGGCGGCTTTGAGCTGAAACACGCCCTCCCCTAGCCCCTCCCGCAAGCGGGAGGGGAACTGGGTTGGGCCGCAAGCGCATATTCTCCCCTCCCGCTTGCGGGAGGGGGCGGGGGAGGGCCTGTTGGACAAGGGCTACAAGCGACCGACTGCGCGCTCCCGCGAATTGCGCAACCAAGCGACGCCAGCTGAACGGGCGCTGTGGGCGCAGTTGAGCAATCGCAGGATCGCAGGCATCCGCTTCAATCGCCAATTCCCGATCGGCCCGTTCATCTGCGACTTCGTCTCGCGTAGCGCCAAACTGATCATCGAAGTCGATGGCGGCCAGCACGCGGTTGAGGTAGCAAAAGATGCCGCGCGCTCGGCCTATCTGGAATCGCAGGGATATCGGGTGATCCGCTTTTGGAACAATGATGTGATCGAGCGGATCGATGGGGTTGTAAGCGAAATCGAGTGCGCTCTCGCAAACATGCCCTCCCCTAACCCCTCCCGCGAGCGGGAGGGGAACCCATGACCCTCACCCCGCAATGGCTCGACGAACTCCGCTCGCGCGTCACGCTGTCGACCCTCATCGGTCGCACCGTGAAGGTCACCCGCGCCGGCCGCGAGTATAAGGCGTGCTGTCCCTTCCATAACGAAAAGACGCCCAGCTTCACGATCAACGACGAAAAGGGCTTCTACCACTGCTTCGGTTGCTCGGCGCACGGCGACGCCATCCGCTGGATGACCGACCAGCGCGGGCTGTCGTTCATGGACGCGGTCAAGGAACTCGCCGGCGAGGCCGGCATGGAGGTCCCCGCCGCCGATCCGCGCGCCGCGAAAAAGGCCGAGGAGGCGGCGAGCCTGCGCGACGTCGTACAGGGCGCCGCCGACTGGTTCACCCAGCAACTCGGCAGCAGCAACGGCGCCCCGGCGCGCGAATATCTCAAGAAGCGCGGCATTTCGGACGCGACACGCCAGGCCTTCGGTTTCGGCCTCGCCCCCGACAGCCGCAGCGCGCTGAAAGACGCGCTCAAGAAATTCCCGACCGCGATGCTCGTCGAATCGGGCATGCTGATTTCGGTCGACGACAAGGACCCCTACGACCGGTTCCGCGGACGCCTGATGATCCCGATCCGCGACGCGCGCGGGCGGGTGATCGCTTTCGGCGGCCGCATATTGGGTGATGGCGAGCCCAAATATCTGAACTCGCCCGACACACCGCTCTTCGACAAGGGGCGCACGCTCTACAATCTCGACAAGGCGTCGCCCGCCTCGCGGCAGACGAACCGGATCATCGTCGTCGAGGGCTATATGGACGTCGTCGCGCTCGCCGAGGCGGGGATCGCCGACGCCGTCGCGCCGCTCGGTACTGCGCTGACCGAGGCGCAGCTCGGGCTGATCTGGCGGATGGTGCCGGTGCCGGTGCTCTGCTTCGACGGCGACGCCGCAGGACAGAAGGCCGCGATGCGTGCCGCGATGCGCGCGTTGCCGCTGCTGCGCCCCGGTTTCAGCCTCGCCTTCGCGACCCTGCCCGCCGGACAAGACCCCGACGACATCGTCCGCGCCCGCGGCGCCGAGGGCTTCGGCGCGCTGCTCGACGAGGCGCAGCCGCTCGTCGAGCGCCTCTGGGCGCATGAGGTCGCGGCGGGGCCGCTCGCGACCCCCGAAGAACGCGCCGCGCTCAAGACCCGCCTGCTCGCGCACGCCGACGGAATCGAGGACGCCGACGTCCGCCACCATTATCGCGAGGCGTTCCGCGAACGGCTCGACGGGCTGTTCGCGCGCAAGCAACCCGAGCGCGGGCCGCGGGTACCCTGGGCGCCGCAGGGCCCACGCGGCGGCAACCGCCGCTTCGCCCCCGACCCGCGATTGCAGCCCCCGGGCGACGAAACGCGCAGCATCGGGCAGGCGGGTATCGCGGGGCACCTGCTCGCCGCGCTGCTCGGTGGATTGCTGCGCTATCCGGCGATGCTGCGCCGTCACGAGGAAGCGCTGAGCCGGCTCCCGGTGGCCGATCCCGGCGACGCCGAACTGCTCGGCGCAATGCTTGACACGGTAATGCGGCAAGAAGGGCTTGATACTGAGGGCTTGCTTGCCATATTGGAGCCAATGAAAGTGTATAATAGGGCGACGACATTGCTCAGAGCCGATGGAATGCACTTCTCGTTCAATCGCATGCTGGACAGCAAGGAAGGGGCCGATACGGCACGGGAAACCGCGCTTCGCGACCTCGACGAATATATCGGGGTGCTCGTGACACAGCCCGAAATCCGCGCCCGACTCGCCGAGGCGACCGCGGATTTCCAGCGCACGATGGACGACGAAGGCCTGGCGCGGCAGCAGAAACTGCGCGCGATGGACGAGGATTTGACCCGCCGCTTGGCCGCGCTGTCCGAAAACAGCCACCAAGTCTGAAATTTAGAGCCCTTTAGGCAGGAACCACGAATGGCCACCAAGAACACCGCCGCCGAGACCGAAGCCGATACCGACGGCCCGCTGATCGACCTCAACGAGGCCGACGTCAAAAAGCTGATCGCGCGTGGCAAGAAGCGCGGTTACCTGACCTATGACGAGCTGAACGCGGCGCTGCCGCAGGACGAAATGTCGTCCGAGCAGATCGAGGACATCATGTCGGCGATTTCCGACATGGGCATCAACATCGTCGAAAGCGACGAGGATGTGCAGGAAGAGGCCGACGCCGAACCCGACGACGAAGTCGATGTCAGCGCCGGTTCGGGGTCGGTGTCGAACCCCGCGATCGAAAAGAAGAAGGAAGTCGTCGACCGCACCGACGACCCGGTTCGCATGTACCTGCGCGAAATGGGCGCGGTCGAACTGCTGAGCCGCGAGGGCGAAATCGCGATCGCCAAGCGTATCGAGGCCGGCCGCGACACGATGATCCTCGGCCTGTGCGAAAGCCCGCTGACCTTCAACGCGATCATCGAATGGTCGAACGCGCTGAACAACGGCGACATGCAGCTGCGCGAGATCGTCGATCTCGAAGCGATGCTGTCGAAGGACCCCGCGCCCGAGAATCTCGAGAACGCCGAAGAAGCCGACGACGGCGAGATCAGCGAGAAGACCGCCGGCGTTTCGTTCAAGGACGAAGACGAAGTCGAGGACGAGCCCGCCGCAGACGGCGACGACGAGGACGGCGAAGGCTCGTCGGGCAAGCGCGAGAACTTCGAAGAGGATGAGGAAGACAATACCCTCAGCCTCGCGGCGATGGAGGAATTGCTCAAGCCGGACGCGCTCGAGAAATTCGCCAACATCACCAAGAGCTTCAAGGCCTTCTCGAAGCTGCAGGAAACCCGCCTCGACGCCTTGTCGGGTATCGGTGAATTCCCCGCGGCGTCGGAAAAGAAATATCACAAGCTGCGCGAGGACCTCACCGCGCAGGTCGAAGGCGTGCAGTTCCACAACACCAAGATCGAATATCTCGTCGATCAGCTCTACAGCTACAACCGCCGACTGACCGCACTCGGCGGCCAGATGCTACGCTTGGCCGAGCGTCACAAGGTGCCGCGCAAGGCCTTCCTCGACAATTATGTCGGGCGCGAGCTTGAGGAAACCTGGCTCGACGCCGTGGGTTCGATCGACAAGAAATGGGCGGCGTTCGCCGAGAACGAAGCCGGCGCGGTCGACCGTATCCGCATCGAGATTTCGGAAATCGCGCAAGCCGCTGGCATGAGCCTGACCGAATTCCGCCGCGTCGTGAACATGGTCCAGAAGGGCGAACGCGAAGCGCGCATCGCCAAGAAGGAAATGGTCGAGGCGAACCTGCGCCTCGTGATCTCGATCGCCAAGAAATACACCAACCGCGGCCTGCAGTTCCTCGACCTCATCCAGGAAGGCAATATCGGCCTGATGAAGGCGGTCGACAAATTCGAATATCGCCGCGGCTACAAGTTCTCGACCTATGCGACCTGGTGGATCCGTCAGGCGATCACCCGCTCGATCGCCGACCAGGCGCGCACGATCCGCATCCCGGTCCATATGATCGAGACGATCAACAAGCTCGTGCGCTGCAGCCGCCAGTTCCTCCACGAAAGCGGCCGCGAGCCGACCCCCGAGGAAATGGCCGAGCGTCTGTCGATGCCGCTCGAAAAGGTCCGCAAGGTGATGAAGATCGCCAAGGAGCCGATCTCCCTCGAAACGCCGATCGGCGACGAGGAAGACAGCCACCTCGGCGATTTCATCGAGGACAAGAACGCCGTCATCCCGGTCGATGCCGCGGTGCAGTCGAACCTCAAGGAAACGGTCACCCGCGTCCTCGCATCGCTGACCCCGCGTGAGGAGCGCGTGCTGCGCATGCGCTTCGGCATCGGCATGAACACCGACCATACGCTCGAGGAAGTCGGCCAGCAGTTCAGCGTGACCCGCGAACGTATCCGCCAGATCGAGGCGAAGGCGCTCCGCAAGCTGAAGCACCCGAGCCGCAGCCGCAAGATGCGCTCGTTCCTCGATCAATAAGCCGGCTTCGCTCTCGGGCGACAGGACACGAGGGTTAAAAAAAGGCGCGGGCGTGATGCCCGCGCCTTTTCCTTTGCGCGTTCGATACGGGGTGAGCGACGCCCACCCCTCGCGTCCTAAATGCCGTCCAGACCCTTGCTGACCAGGATATTCACCGCAACACGGCGGTTCTGGGCCTTGCCCTCGACCGTGGAATTGTCCGCCGCCGGGTCCGCTTCGGCCATCCCGGTCGGGGTCAGCATGCGATAGGGTTTCCAGCCGCAGGACTGCTGGAGATAGTTGACGACGCGCGCCGCGCGCTTTTCGCTGAGCTCCTGGTTGAATTCCTGGCTTCCGGTCGCATCGGTATAGCCGACGACCAGCAGCAGCGCGTTATCCATCCCCTCGGCTTGCGAGGCGGCGGCGCAGAGATCGGATTGTGCCTGCGCCGACAGCACCGCCTTGCCGGTGTCGAAGTTCACGTTCGTCGTGCTTTTGACATTATATTGGTCGATGTCGCCGACACGGCCGCGGAGCGCTTCGGTCGCCGCGGCCTGTTCGCCAAAGCGCTGGTCGGTGCCGGTATGGATCATCGACGCGGTCCTGAGGTCCTTGGTCTTGAGCGCGATCTGGTTCGCGACCAGGCCGCCGTCCCACTGCAGGGTCTCGACGGCGACCGGCAGGCCGTTGAGCAGCGAACCCGCCGCGAGCTTGCTGCGACCAAGGCCCAGGAACCCGCCCTTGCCCTTGATCTTCGTATAGTCGGCGATGGCGATCGTCGTGTTGCTGCCGTCGGCGGTCGTGACCTGCATCCGGCCGTCGCTGCGCGCCGAAATGATGCCTTCGACCTTGGGTCCTTCGGTCATCTCTTCGGGCAAAGGCAGCGTGCCATAGACGGTGGTCATGACCTCGCCCTCGGATGGGTCCTGCGGCTGCGCCGCCACGCTGATCGTCGCTGTCCCAGCCAGCATCGCCGCCAACAGCAAAATTCTCGGACTTTTGGAAACGGCACTCATACGCTACTCCTGCAAAGCCGCCCCCGCGTGTCGCCTCGCCCTTTCCGGCACATCAATATTTCCGGCAAGACCGATGGGGATAATTGGAGCGCATCGTGCGGCGAACCGAAGCAAACGGCGCCGCACCAGCGCCATTTCATGCGCGCGTCGATCGAAGCGCCGCGACAAATGCTTTGTGCGCCCGCCGATGATTTGCCATTGGCGTGACGATGCGCGACCCAACCACCTTCGCCGAAACCGCCGCCGAAGCCTGGGCGCCCGTCAGCGGCTGGCGCGCCAAAGCGCGCGGCGCGGCGCGCGCGGCGCGCATCCGGTTGGAGGCGCTGCGGCAAGGGCCGGCGAGCGCCCCCTTCGTGCGCTGCCTCTACGCCCATGCAGTGTTTTCCGACACATTGCCGACCTTTCGTGCCTTCCTGCGCGCCGCGAAGCAGGAGGGCGAGTTCGTCGATACCGCAACGCTGCGCACGATCATCGCCGACGGCAGGCCGTCCGACGGGCGTTTCTTCCATCTCAGCTTCGACGACGGCTTCGCCAGCGTCTATGAGGACGGCGGGCCGGTGATGGAGGACGAACGCGTCCCCTATACCATGTTCGTCGCGACCGACCTGATCGACGCCGACCCCGACACGCTGAACCGCTATTTCGCGCATATGCCCGCCTATCGCGCGCGCGTCCGCACCCTCGACTGGCCGCAGGCAAAGGCCGCGGCCGAGGGCATCGGCGAGATCGGCTGCCACACCCGCACCCATGCACGGCTGTCGAAGATATCGGGCGACGGCGCCAGGCTCGCCGACGAAATCACCGGCGCCAGGGCGATCATCGAAGGACAGATCGGCCAGCCGTGCGACAGCTTCGCCTGGCCCTATGGCACCGCGACCGATATCGACGACGCGGGCCGCGCGGCGATCGCGGCGGCAGGCTTCACCAGCAATTTCAGCGCGGTGCGCGGCGCCGTCCGGCCCGGCGCGACCGACGTCATGAACATCCCGCGCCACCAGCTCGAATTCCACTGGCCGCTCCACGAACTGATGGTCTGGGCCCGGGGGTTTCGCGAGGCATGACCCTGCGCGTCGCTTTGATGACCAGCGGCCCGGTCGGCGGCTCGGGCGTCGTGCTCGACCGGCTCACCCGCGTGCCCGAGATCGAACTCGTCTGCCTGATCGTGTCGGAAACCGTCGTCGCCAAACGCAGCCGCAAGAAGATACTGCAAAAAATGTGGAAGATCGGCCTGCTCGGCGCGCTCAACGGCATCCGAATCCGCAAATGGTTCGGCCATGACATGCGCACCGACGCGCGCGAGGTCGCGAAGGCGCACGGCATTCCGATCATCACCGTGCCGCGCGTCAATTGCGACGAGACGGTCGCGGCGCTGAAGCAATATGCTCCCGATGTCGGGCTGTCGGTCGGCAACAGCTATATCGCCTCGCGCGTCTTCACCGTGCCGCATCAGGGCTTCGTCAATTTCCACGGCGAATTGCTCCCCGAATATCCCGGCGCGCAGAGCGTGATCTGGCCGATCTATTTCGGGCGCACCCGGACCGGCTATACGATCCACCGCATCGACAAGGGCATCGACACCGGCGAGATCCTCTACAAACGCGCGGTCGACATCGACTTCCAGCCGAAACTCGCCGACACGATCCGCCGCACCAACGACAAGGTGCGTGAGCAATTGCCCGAGGCCTTTGCCGCGCTGCTCGCCGACTGGGACGCCCACGCCGCGGCGGCGACGGCGCAAAAGGCCGATCGGCACTTCACCACCCCGACCTTCGGCCAATATCTGCGTATCGAACGCAACAACAAGCGGCTGTGGCGCGAAAGCCGGCAAGGCTGACCACCAGGTTTTGTGCGCTGCACAATTATTTTTCTTGCCGGTCTTATAATCTTCACCTTCGCCTCCCAAATAGCGGCCCGGCCGATGCGACGACGCGGCGCCGCGACAGCGATAGGAGCTGCCGCACGCACGCTCCGAACAAATGGCCGATATTCCCACTCGGTGGGAAATCACCCGGACCCAGGCGGTCATCGCCGCGCCAGCGCGACGAAAAAGCCTCGGAAATTCGGGAAAGAGTAAAATTGGCACGCCCGTTGCTTAGCTATGGGCATGAACGCGGGGCGGCCCCCGCGGCCCCAGGAAAGACGAAAAAATGGAAACCGAAACCAACCTCTTCCGCCGCCGCGACACGATGTTCGGGATCTGCGAGGCCCTCGGCCAGGATTTCGGGATCAACCCGACATGGTTCCGGGTCGCCTTCATCGCCCCGCTCTTCTTCTTCCCGGTTCAGACCTTCGCCGTCTATTTCGGCCTCGGCCTGATCGTCCTCGCCTCGCGCCTGATCTTCCCCGCAAAGAAGGCCGCTGCCGCCGCGCAGCCGGCGCTCACCGCGGTCGCGAAGCACGAACACGCCGAGGAAGACGGCAAGGAATTCGCCCTCGCGGCTTGACCGGCGCCCGGGCGGGCCCTCCCTCTCCCCCGCGCCCGCCCGCGCACCGATCCGCACCGCCCCATAACGGGCCGGTGCAGCACCAGGGACCGGCAAGCATCCCCCGCTTGCCGGTCTCTTGTGTCTCTGACTGACACAAGGATTCGTCGATTGGCGCGCTGCCTATAAACGCGGTGTTTACGACGTTGCTTTATGGCTGGTGGTTGAAGTTCGGCAGCCGTTGCTGCCCGAAGCCAAGGATGAAGCGTTGAGCCAATCGCCCCAGTTCCAGCCGCAGACGCGCAGCGTCGCCGAAATGCTCGATACGCTGGTCGCCAGCGACGGCACCGGCGCGCACCGCCACGTCCGCAGCGGCGGACTGTCGAACGGTCCCGACGCGATGCGCAACCTCGCCGACGCCGTGCATTTCCTGTGCCTGCTCCATGGCCGCCATCCGGGCGTGATCGACAGCGCGGCACGCAAGGCGGTCGACCCCGTTTCACGCGTGTGGATGGACGAGGCCGCCGAAGCCTTTGTCGAGGAACGCGCCTTCCTGTCGAAAATCGCCGCCGCGGTCGGCCCGGTACCGAGCACCCAGGGGCAGGACCAGTGCGAAGCGGCCGTCGCGGCGCAGCGCAAGGCGCTCGACATGCTCGCCGAATCGGACCGTCACGGCTGCGCCGTCGGCGCAGCGATCGCATTGACGCTCGACTGGCGCACGATCCGCGTCCTGCTCGACATCAGCGCCCAGCGGCTCGACATGGCGCCGCCGCGCTGCACCCTGCCCGACCTGCGCGATACCGCGCGGCTCGCGGGCGCGGTCGCCGACACCCCTGCCGCCGAACGCGCCATGCTGTTCGGCGCGCAGCAGCTGGTCGCCCAGCACAGCGGCCTGTGGGACCTGCTCGAAGCCCGCGCCGCGAGCCGCGCGATTAGCTGACGCTTCGTCAGGCGCGCTTGCGCGCTCCCGACACCCTCGCTATGCCCCTTGACGTTCACGTTAAGGGAAAGGCTCTCCGGCCATGCGTTTCGAAGGTACCAGCGCTTATATCGCCACCGACGACCTCAAGGTCGCGGTCAACGCCGCGACGTTGCTGCGCCGCCCGCTGCTCGTGAAGGGCGAACCCGGTACGGGTAAGACCGTGCTGGCCGAGGAAATCGCGAAAGCGTTCGACGCGCCGCTGATCACCTGGAATATCAAATCGACCACCAAGGCGCAGCAGGGCCTGTATGAATATGACGCGGTTGCACGGCTGCGCGACGGCCAGCTCGGCGAAGAGCGCGTCCACGACATCCGCAACTATATCCGCAAGGGCAAATTGTGGGAGGCGTTCACCGCCCCCAAGCTCCCCGTGCTGCTGATCGACGAGATCGACAAGGCCGACATCGAATTCCCGAACGACCTGCTTCAGGAACTCGATCGCATGGCGTTCCACGTCTATGAGACCGACGAGACGATCGTCGCGAAGGAACGCCCGATCGTCGTCATCACCTCGAACAATGAAAAGGAACTGCCCGACGCCTTCCTGCGCCGCTGTTTCTTCCATTATATCAAATTCCCCGACCGCGACACGATGGCGTCGATCGTCGAAGTCCATTTCCCGGGCATCCAGAAGACGCTGGTCAGCCGCGCGATGGACATCTTCTACGAAGTCCGCGACGTCCCCGGCCTCAAGAAAAAGCCCTCGACCAGCGAACTGATCGATTGGCTGAAATTGCTCCTCAACGAGGACATGCCGATCGAAGTCCTCCAGAACCGTGACGTCGGCAAGGCGATCCCGCCGCTCCACGGCGCGCTGCTCAAGAATGAGCAGGACGTGATGCTGTTCGAAAAGCTCGCCTTCATGGCGCGCCGTCAGGGCAGCTGATTAAAATCCTCCCTGTCGCGAAGCGATGGGGAGGGGGACCGCTCGCGAAGCGAGGGGTGGAGGGGCCGCGACGGTAGTTTCATCGCCCTTCCGTCAGCGCTTCGCGCTGCCACCTCCCCACCGCTTCGCGGCAGGGAGGATAATCTCAAAGCTGGTACGCCACCTCAACGTCGCCCCAGCGCCGCCCGTTGATCACCACCGGCATATAAACGTTGCGCACCGTGACATAGTTGGTGCCGTCGCCTTCCTGGCGATAGACCGCCATGAAATAGGGCGCCTGGCTCTTTTTCGCCGCCTTGTCGGTGTCGTCGAACAGGATGCGGCCGTTGCGGCAGTGCGCGGTGTCATGGACGACGTCGCCGGTCGGCGCGCGCGAGCAGTCGGTGATGTGCGTCGGCAGGAATCCGTTCATGTCGCCCGCCGACGACATCTTCACCTCGGGATGGTTGCTCACGATATGGTCGAACAGCGGCCGCCAATTGGTGTCGGCCCAATCGCACAGGCTGGTGCGGAACCGTTCGGGGTTCGACCCCGGCACGCGGACATAATTCTGGTCGAACAATTGCTCCATCGATAGCTCGCCCTTGGCGACCGCCAGTTCGGCGATGGCGACGAACTGGTCGCGCACTCGCGCGGCAAGGTCGACCACGGCCGAATCGCGCGGGCTGACCCCGGCCGAAATCACCGCGTTGAACATGCGGTTCGACACATTTTCCATCTTCAGGATCGAATCGCGGGTCCCGCCCAAAGTGGCACTATTGTCGCGCACCGAGGTGACGACGCGGTCGACCGCATCGCGGACCTTGGCGCCATTCGCATGGACCATCGCGCTCGACTGCGCGATGCGGTCGCTCTGGTCGTCGAGCAGCGCCACAAGATGCGTCGCATCGTGCAGCGCGTCGGTGATCGTCTCGAACTGCGCCTCGGCACGGCTCGACTGTTCGACCCCCGACTGGATTTCGGTGACCAGCCCGCCCGCTTCGGCGGCGAGGCTGCCGATGCTGCGGCGGATTTCGTCGGTCGCGCTGCGCGTATTCTGCGCCAGCTTCTTCACCTCGGCGGCGACCACGGCGAAGGTCCGCCCGGCGTCGCCGGCCCGCTCGGCCTCGATCGCGGCGTTCAGCGCCAGCATGTTGGTGGTCTTGGCGATCTGTTCGATCGACTGGCTGACCTGCTGCACCTGCGCCATCACCGCGGCGAAGTTGGTGACGTGCGTGCCGAGGCGCGCGACGAGGTCGATGACCGACCGGAATTCGGTGACCGCGGTGTTGACGCGCTCGGCGCCGGTATCGAGTTGTTCGCAGGCGCGCGCCGACAGCAATTTCGCCTCGTCGGTCGAATCGGCGATCTGGCGCTGGTCGGCCTCGAGGCTGACGACGAACTCCTCGAGCCGCCCGAGTTCGACGATCTGGCGATCCATCTGGTCGGTTGAGCGCTTGATCCGCCCCGCCGCCTCGCTGCACCCGACGGCAAGCTCGCCGCAGTCGCCCGCGACCGACTGGTCGAGGATCGGAGCCGCCGGATTTATGGACTCGAATTTCATTGCGCCACCCACCTTTGGATTAATCCGCAGGTGATGACCGATAATGGTTAACGCGGGGTCAATGGGAAGCGAGCGTCAAAGGTCGGCTTTGGGGTGGAAAGCGGACGTTGCTAAAACGCCTCTTTGGCGCCCAGAGTTTCCAGCCTCTCCTTGATAGCGGCTTCAAGCCGCGGATGGTCGATCAGCAGATCAAATTCTCGACCTGCTTTATCTTTGAAACTGACCACACCCTCAGCCGAAAGGCTGTAATCCGAAACAGACAATCCGTTTCCAAAAAGATACTCATCGACGTCTGGAAGGGGCTCGCCAGCCTCGCGCCATCGAGCGCGTTTTCCGTCTTTTGCCATGTTGGTAGTTTCCCCCGTCGATCAGCGTAATGCCACCTTGGAATGTCCGCAATCGGTCGTTTCCGGACCTCCGTCATCCCGGGCTTGACCCGGGACCCGTCTTTTCTTCAGGAAGGCAGGCCCCGGATCAAGTCCGGGGTGACGATGACAGAGAGGTCAGCGACCGGTCGTCAGCGACCGTTTGCAGCCACCCCACCAAAAACCGCTTTCCTAATAAATCCCGCCATGATCTACCCTGTTGGATGACCCGGCCTCGCAACCCGACTCCCATTTCCCGAACCTCCCGACACCCCCGTCTTAGCGCGACAAAGGAGACATTCCGGACGCGCACGACCGTATCCTTTGTCGCCTTAAGGCCACAAAGGCCTCACTTGCAGCGCGTTCACGCGGGGCGTTTGTGGCTTTATGCGAGCGGCCAATCCGCCGCGCCGACGCCATTCGCGAATGAAGTTCCGCAGTTTTCCGCCATTTCCTCTTCCCGACGCGACGCCCTTTCCGTTTACGTAAAGCAGTTGCGCCCGCCCCCGCGACACGATAGGCCATAGCCATGCTGTTCGGCTTCCTCGAAGAACTCCGCACCGCGGGCATTCCCGTGAGCATGAAGGAGCATCTGCTCCTGCTGGAGGCGCTCGACCGCGAGGCGATCGACCGCAGCCCCGAGCAATTCTATTACCTCAGCCGCGCGATCTATGTGAAGGACGAGGGGCTGCTCGACCGCTTCGACCAGGTGTTCAACAAGGTCTTCAAGGGCCTGCTCACCGATTATGGCCAGAACCCCGTCGACGTCCCCGCCGACTGGCTGAAAGCCGTCGCCGAGAAGTTCCTGACCCCCGAGGAAATGGCCGCGATCGAGTCGCTCGGCGACTGGGACAAGATCATGGAGACGCTGAAAGAGCGGCTCGAGGAGCAGCAAAAGCGCCACGAGGGCGGCAACAAGTGGATCGGCACCGGCGGCACCTCGCCCTTCGGCAATTCGGGCTATAACCCCGAGGGCGTGCGCATCGGCGGCGAAAGCAAGCACAAGCGCGCGCTGAAGGTCTGGGAAAAGCGCGAGTTCGCCAACCTCGACAACACCAAGGAACTCGGCACCCGCAACATCAAGATCGCGCTCCGCCGTCTGCGCAAATTCGCGCGCGAGGGCGCCGCCGACGAACTCGACATCCCGGGCACGATCGACGGCACAGCACGCCAGGGCTGGCTCGACATCCAGATGCGCCCCGAGCGGCGTAATGCGGTCAAGCTGCTGCTGTTCCTCGACGTCGGCGGGTCGATGGACCCGTTCATCAAGCTGTGCGAGGAATTGTTCAGCGCGGCGACGACCGAGTTCAAGAATCTCGAATTCTTCTATTTCCACAATTGCCCGTACGAAGGCGTGTGGAAGGACAATAAGCGCCGCTGGTCCGAACGCCATCAGATGTGGGACATTCTCCACAAATATGGCCATGATTACAAAGTGATATTCGTCGGCGACGCGTCGATGAGCGCTTATGAAATCACCCACCCGGGCGGCAGCGTCGAACATTTCAACGAGGAATCGGGCGCGGTCTGGCTCCAGCGGATCACCCATGTCTATCCCGCCGCGGTGTGGCTGAACCCGGTGCCCGAACAGCATTGGGGCTACACCCAGTCGGTCAAGCTGATCAAACAGCTGATGAACGACCGCATGTATGGGCTGACCCTCGAAGGCCTCGACAAGGCGACGCGCGAACTGACGCGAAAGCATTGACGTAGCGATTGCTTGGAGTAGGGGCGCCGCAATGATCGACCTCCCCCTCGTCACCATCCTGCTGCTGACCGCGTTCATCAACCTGATCGGCGCGCTCGCCTATGCCGCGCGCATCGCCGGCGTCCGCACCCGGCGGATCGCGATGTCGTTCGCGCTGTTCAACATCCTCGTGCTCTTCTCGCGCACCTCGAACAGCTTCCTCGGCCCCTTCCTCGCCAAGCGGATCGAGACGCGCATCCACGACGGCAGCGGCGCCTCGCTGTTCATCGACATGCAGTTCGTCCTCGCCGCGGCGAGCGTCGCGACGCTGGTCGGCATCCTGCTCGTCCCCACCGGCCAGCGCATGTTCGCCGCCGCGATCGGCTGGTACCAGACCAACCGCTCGACGACGAAACTGGCGCTGAAGGCTCTGAGCCCGAGCGGGTTGCGCACCCTGCGCCAGTCGCTCCGCTTCCCCAGCCTCGCGCACCTCAAGAGCTGGAAGATGCCCAAAGGGATCGGCTGGGGTGTGCTGATCGCCAATTGCCTCGCGCAATCTCTGTTGGCTGTCGGCGTCGTCGCCTCGCTCTACGCCGGCTATCTCGCCCCCGAATTTCGCGTCACCGCGTCGCAGCTGTCAGCGCTGATCAACGGCTTCGCGACGATATTGCTCTTCGCCTTCATCGATCCGCAGCTCTCGGTGATGACCGACGACGCGGTCGAGGGCCATGTCGCCGAGGCCGACTTCCGCCGCGCGATCATGCTCATTTCGCTCAGCCGCCTTGCCGGCACTATTCTCGCCCAGGCGCTGCTCCTCCCCGCCGCCTTGTTGATCGCGTACGTCGCCGTGCATGTCTGAAATGCGGCGCAGCCAGTCGCGTTTCCACGCCGTCCGTTTGCGGCTCGAGGCGATGGCGGTCGAACCCGGGCCGCGCGGCTGGTTCCTCGAATTTCTCGTCTTCGGCTTCAAACAGGGCTGGGCGTGCCTGTTCGGCGGGCTGATGCTCGCTCTGCTGCTCGGCACCCATCTCTTCTGGCCCGACAATGCGGCGATCCACCGCTACGACGCGATCACCATCGGCGCGGTGCTGATCCAGATTGGCATGCTCGCGTTCCGGCTCGAAACACCGCGCGAAGCCGTCGTCATCCTGATCTTCCACATCGTCGGCACGGTGATGGAATTGTTCAAGACCGCCGCCGGTTCGTGGCAATATCCCGAGGCCAGCCTGCTCCACATCGGCGCCGTCCCGCTCTTCTCGGGCTTCATGTATGCCGCGGTGGGCAGCTTCATCGCCCGCGTCTGGCGCATCTTCGACTTCCGCTTCACTGGCTATCCACCAGCCTGGGCGACCTATGCGCTGGCCGCCGCGATCTATATCAATTTCTTCGCGCATCACTGGCTGCCCGACATCCGCTGGCTGCTCTTCGCGGCGACCGCCTTGCTCTTCTGGCGCTGTCAGGTGTGGTTCCGCCCGCTCCACATCCACCGCCGCATGCCGCTGCTCGTCGGCTGGGGCCTCGTCGCGCTGTTCATCTGGTTCGCCGAGAATATCGGGACCTTCGCCCGCGCCTGGACATACCCGAGCCAGAATGACGGCTGGCATATGGTCGGCGTCGAGAAGCTCGGCAGCTGGTATCTGCTGATGATCATCTCGTTCGTGCTGGTGAGCCTGGTGCAGCGGCCGAAGGGGCCGGATCAGCCGTCCCGTCCCTCTTAGGGAGAGAAGTTAGCCGAACGGCTTATCAATCGACGGCGGCGGTTCGCTGAACCATTTCGGTCCGCTCTCGGTCATGAAAAAGCAATCCTCGAGCCTGATCCCGAACTCGCCGGGTATATAAATGCCGGGCTCGTTCGAGAAACACATGCCCGGCGCCAACGGCGTCGTTTCGCCATGCACCAGATTGACCGGCTCATGCCCGTCGAGCCCGATGCCGTGGCCGGTGCGATGCGAGGTTCCAGGGAGCTTGTATCCCGGCCCCCAGCCCAGTCCCTGATAATAAGCGCGCACCGCGTCATCGACCTGCCCCGCTGGCGTGCCCAGCTTCGCCGCGGCGAAGGCGACATCCTGCCCCTTGCGCATCTGGTCCCACACCTGCCGCTGGCGGGGGCTTGCCTTGCCATGGACGAAGGTCCGCGAGATGTCGGACTGATAGCCGTGCACCGTCGCGCCGCAATCCATCAGCACGACCTCGCCGTCCTTCACCGCCTGCGGCTTGCCGGACCCATGCGGATAGGCGCTCGCCTCACCAAGCAGGATCAGCTCGAACTCGCTCTGCCCGCCCAGCGCCTGCGTCGCGGCCTTCATGAGTCCGCCGATATCGGCCGGGGTCATCCCCACCTCGACCCGCGGCGCGGTGTGGCGATAAGCAGCGAGCGTGATGTCAGCGGCGACCTGCATCAGCGCGATCTCAGCCGCCGATTTGTGCATCCGGCACCCGCGCACCACGGGGGCACCGTTGACCACCGTCGCATCCGGCATCGCCTTTTTGAGTCCATCGACCGCAAAATAGCGCACCGTTTCCTCGACCCCGATCCGTCCCTTGGCCAGCCCGCGCTTGCCAAGCCAGGCAGCAACCGCAGCGAGCGGGTTCTCATCCTCGTTCCACGTCAGCACTTCGGCCTCGATGCCCAGGCTCTCGCGCACCGACGGTTCCTCAAAGAACGGCGTGACGATGGCCACCTCGCCTTCGCGCGTCAGCACCGCGGCGGTCAGCCGCTCACTCCGCCACCATTGCACGCCGGTGAAATAGATGAGGCTCGACCCCGGCTCGATCAGCAGCGCGCCGATATCGTTCGCCGCCATCAGTTCCTTCGCCTTGGCGATCCGCGCCTGCCGCTCGGCCTTGCCGATCGGCACCGCCTTCGCCGCGAGGTTGGACAGACCCGCCGTGTCGACCGCGAGCACAGACGCCGGCAACGTCGTCGCCAGCCCGGTCAGCGCCGCAGTCCCCAGAAAGTGCCGCCGCTGCATCGTCATCCCCTCATACATAGATCAGCAGGTCGGCGATCTCTTCGCGCCATGCCGCCTCGTCGGGCCCGGCCAGCGCATCGAGATCGCCCGCCACCGCCCCGGCATCGTCGACCCACGTGCGCAAGCCGCTGCCGCCGTTGATCACGTCGATCGCCAGCACATCGTCGGTATATTCATATTTGAAGTCGGTGCCGCGCCAGATCGGATAGTCGGGGTACAGCGAGCGGATCGCCTTAAACCCCAGCGCCTGCACCCGCCAGGGCCGGAACGCGGCATGGTCGTACCACGCCCCCTCGGCATGGATGAACACTCCGCTGTTCAGCACCTTCATATGCTTGTGGAAGGTCGGCTCGAACCAGATGTCGCGCAGCTTGCATCCCGCGAGCCATTCGGGCGCCAGCCGCTGCATCTCGGCGATCACCGCCTTGGCGTCGATATCGGGCGCCCCGAACAGTTCGAGCGGGCGCGTCGTGCCCCTGCCCTCGCTAAGCGTCGCACCCTCGATCATCACCGTCCCCGCATAGGCGCGCGCCATGTTGAGGTTCGCGGCATTGGGGCTGGGGTTGATCCACACGCGGTCGGCCGGCCAGCCAAAGCCCGGTCCATCGGGCTGCCACCCCTCCATCCCGATCACGCGATAATCGACGTCGAGGTTGAAGTGCCGGATGAACCAGCGCCCCATCTCGCCCATCGTCAGCCCGTGGCGCATCGCCATCGGTCCCGCGCCGACGAAGCTCTCCCAGCCCGTCTGCAGCAATGTCCCCTCGACCGGACGGCCCGCCGGGTTCGGCCGGTCGAGCACCCACACCGCCTTGCCATGCTCCGCCGCGGCTTCGAGGATGTAAAGCAGGGTCGTCACATAGGTGTAGATGCGGCACCCCAGATCCTGCAGGTCGACCAGCATCACGTCGAACGTGTGCATCGACTGCCCCGACGGCCGCCGCACCTCGCCATAGAGGCTGAACACCGGCATGCCGTAGGTCGGGTCGGTGAAGTCGGGCGACTCCATCATATTGTCCTGAAGGTCACCGCGCACGCCATGCTGCGGCCCGAACACCGCGGTGACGTTGATCCCGGCGGCGACCAGCGCGTCGAGGCTGTGGACGAGGTCAGCGGTGACCGAAGCGGGATGCGCGAGCAACGCGACGCGCTGGCCTTCGAGCGGTTTGCGAAGCGCGGGGTCGGCGAGCAGGCGGTCGATGCCGAATTGGACAGTCATGCCGGACCGGGTGCCCCAAGCGTCAGCGCAAAGCAATCGGGATGATGGAAGTCGGGTTTGCCGGGAGGGTGAGCCAGCGCCCAGTAGCTTTTGGTGCCGGTCTTCTCCTCGATCACCACTGACAGGCCGACCTGCCAGTCGGCATCGTCGAGGCCGGGCTGGCCCGAAAAGTCGAACAGCGCCTGAATTATGCCGCCGACGCGGTCGAAATCGGGGACCACATCGGCCTCGCGCATCCCGGCGCGATAATCGTCGAACCAATAGGACGCCCAAGCGGTCGAGGGCGACAGGTTGAATTCCAGATAGTCGCTGCGCCCCGCAGGCTTCACGAACGCCTCGCAGCAAGTCGTCTGCCACAGCCCGTCGGTGCGCCCGAGGGCGCGACGCGGCGGCATGACGATCCTGTCCATCTCGCCGTCGATGATGAAGCGCAGGTAAAGCGATCCCGGCTGGTTGCGAACCGCATCGACCGAAAGGAACAGGTCGGCCGAGCAAGGCGTGTCGGGATGGCAAGTCAACAGCATGACCCATCCCTACGCCAATCGCACGAACGCGGGAATGACGGGTTTGAGGAATTTCGCGCCCATGCTAAGCGCCCGCCCGCTATGACCTACAAATCCGATCTTCTGCGCGTGCTCGACGAGCGCGGCTACATCCACCAGACCACCGATGCCGACGGTCTCGACGCCCTCGCCACGCAGCAGATCATTCCCGCCTATATCGGCTTCGATGCGACAGCACCCTCGCTGCATGTCGGCAGCCTGGTGCAGATCATGATGCTGCGCCGGCTGCAGCAGACGGGGCACAAGCCGATCGTGCTGATGGGCGGCGGGACGACGCGGATCGGCGACCCGACCGGGCGCGACGAGAGCCGCAAGATGCTGTCGGACGAGACGATTGCCGCGAACATCGCGTCGATCTTCAGCATCTTCCAGCAATATCTGACCTTCGGCGACGGCCCGACCGACGCGGTGATGGTCGACAATCAGGACTGGCTCGGCCAGCTCGGCTATATCGAACTGCTGCAGGAAGTCGGCACCCACTTCACGATCAACCGCATGATGACCTTCGATTCGGTCAAGCTGCGGCTCGAGCGCGAACAGCCGATGACCTTCCTCGAATTCAACTACATGATCCTGCAAGGCTATGACTTCCGCCACCTGTCGAAGCAAATGGGCGTGCGGTTGCAGATGGGCGGCTCCGACCAGTGGGGCAATATCGTCAACGGCATGGAACTCGGCCGCCGCATGGACGGCGCCGACCTGTTCGGACTAACGACTCCGCTGCTGACCACCGCCGCAGGCACCAAGATGGGCAAAACCGCCGCCGGCGCGGTGTGGCTCAATCCCGCACAACTGTCCCATTTTGACTATTGGCAGTTCTGGCGCAACACCGACGACCGCGACGTCGGCAAGTTCCTGCGCCTGTTCACCGACCTGCCGATCGACGAGATCGCGCGCCTCGAAACGCTCGAGGGCGCCGCGATCAACGACGCGAAGAAAATCCTCGCCGATGCCGCGACCGCGCTGTGCCGCGGCGAAGAAGCCGCGCGGACCGCATCGGAAACCGCCGCGCAAACCTTTGAAAAGGGCCAGATCGGCGGCGACTTGCCACAGGTCGCGGCGCCCGCCGAGGGGATTCGCATCCTCGACGCGCTGCGCGAACTCGGCTTTGCGGCATCGAACAAGGAAGCGCGGCGCAAGCTCGACGAGGGCGCGGTGAAGGTGGGCGGTGTCGTGATCCGCGACGCGAACCATGTCATCCTGCCCGCCGCCGAGCCGGTCCCGGTGAGCCTCGGCGCCAAGAAGCACGGCCTCGTTACCGGCTAACACCTTGCCGCAGCGTTTACCTATTCTTAGCGAAATCTGTCCGATGCTCCCGGCCTGACCAGCAAAGGCATCGTCATGCGTAAGATCGACACCAACAAGGCCCATTATGTCGGCCTCGACCAGCGCCTCGCGGCGCGTAGCGACGTCTATTGCCGCCTGCCCTTCATCCTGCCCGACGGCGGCCAGGAAATGTGCACTTGCGTCAATATCAGCGCCGACGGCCTGTTGATGCGTTACGAGCGCGGGCTGGAGATCGGCGACATGATCGTGTTCCGCATGCCGATCATCGGCCGCATCGCGGCCAGCGTGATCTGGTCGCTCGGCGGCAAGACCGGAGTGCAGTTCGAAAAGATGATCGCGGTCGAGGATTATCTGCCGATGATCCGCGCGATGGGCGCCCGCGGCGACGCCTAACCGCTGCGCAGCAACGGCACCGCTGCGTCGCGTTCGAACAGATAGAGACACAGCCGCACCGCCTCGCCGCGCGCGCCTTCGATCCCGCCGTCGCGCTCGACGAACATCCGCGCGTCGTCATGGGCGATCGGTAGCAGGCGCACCAGTTGCTCGGGGCTCGCAACGCGATAATCGGCATCGCCCGACTGCTTGAGTCCGAGCAGTTCGCCGCCGCCGCGCAGTTCCAGATCCTTCTCGGCGATGACGAACCCGTCATTGGTGTCGCGCATCAGCGCCAGCCGCTCGCGCGCGGTTTCCGACAGGGCCTGCGAGCGCAACAACAGGCACACCGATTTCGCGGTACCGCGCCCCACGCGGCCGCGCAGCTGATGCAGCTGGGCAAGGCCGAAATTCTCTGCATGCTCGATCACCATCAGGCTCGCCGCCGGCACGTCGACCCCGACCTCGATCACCGTGGTCGCGACCAGCACGCCGATCTCGCCTGCCTGGAAGCGCGCCATCACCGCATCCTTGTCGGGTCCCTTCATCCGGCCATGCACCAGCCCGACCCGATCGGCGCCGAGCCGCAGGCGCAGCAGCGCGGCACGCTCCTCGGCCGCCGCGAGTTCGCTGGTCTCGCTCTCGGCGACCAGCGGGCACACCCAATAGGCCTGCGCTCCGCTGGCGAGATGCCGTGCCAGCCCGCTGACCACTTCGTCGAGTCGATCGATCGAGACGACGCGCGTGTCGACCGGGGTGCGACCCGGTGGCATTTCGTCGATCCGCGACACGTCCATCTCGCCATGGTTGGCGAGCAGCAGCGTGCGCGGGATCGGGGTCGCGGTCATCACCAACAGGTGCGGGGGACGCGCCGCCTTGCCCGTGAGCATCAGCCGCTGCGCGACGCCGAAACGATGCTGTTCGTCGACCACGACGAGCGCGAGGTCGCGATAGGTCACCGCCTCCTGGAAAATCGCGTGGGTGCCGACAAGGATGTCGATGCTGCCGTCGGCGAGGCCCATCAGCGTCGATTCGCGCACCCGCCCCTTGTCGCGCCCGGTGAGGATCGCGATGGTGACCGGCAGGCCCGCGAGCATCGCCTGCAAGGTCGCATAATGCTGGCGCGCCAAGATCTCGGTCGGCGCAAGCAGCGCCGCCTGCGTTCCCGCCTCGACCGCCGCCAGCATCGCGCGCAGCGCGACGAGCGTCTTGCCCGACCCGACATCGCCCTGCAGCATCCGCAGCATCGGCGTATCGCGCGCCATGTCGGCCGCGATCTCGCGCCCCACCCGCTCCTGCGCGCCGGTGAGGCCGAACGGCAGGCGCAGCGCGCCGGTCAATCGCCCGTCACCGACAATCGCGCGCCCCTTGCGGTTGCGCAGCCCCTGGCGGATCAGCATCAGCGCGACCTGGCTCGCGAAAATTTCGTCATAGGCCAGGCGGTCGCGCGCCGGGGCGTCGTGCGGGCTGGCATGGGCACGGGTCAGCGCCGCGCGCCAGTCGGGCCATTCGCGCAGCGCCAGCAACGGCCCGTCGATCCATTCGGCAAGGTCCGGCCGCCGTTCGAGCCCGATCTCGACCAGCTGCCGGAGCCGGGCATTGGTCAGCCCCTCGCTGAGCGGATAGATCGCTTCGCTCGTCGCGATCACCTCGGCACTGTCGGGCTCGGCGACATGGTCGGGATGGACGATCTGGCGCATGTCGCCATAGGCATCAAGCCGCCCCGACACCTGCCGCGCCTCCCCCAGCGGGAAGAGTTTTTTGGCGAGCCCCCCGGTGCGCCCGAAATAGACGAGCCGGACATGATCGCCCGCGCTGTCGAACGCCTCGACCCCGAACGGCGCGCGGGGACTGCGGCCCGAGCGATACTCCTGCGCGGTCAGCGTGACGATGATCTGCTGCCCGACCTGCGCATCGTCGAGCCGATCGACGGGATAGCGTTGCACCAGTCCGGTCGGCAGGTGGAACAGCACGTCGACGACGCGCTCCAGCCCCAGCCGCGTCAGCGGCTTGGCAAGCTGCGGTCCGACGCCCTTGAGGTCGGTCAGCGCGGCAAAGAGCGGATTGAGTATCTCGGGTCGCATGGCTACTGCGTCCCATCTATCGCTTGCTTGCCCCGTGCGCCACTCCCGGCGACATGGGCTATCGGGATTCGCGCCATGTCCGCCACCGACCGCCTCAAACGCCTGAAATTCCGTGCCTGGCACCGCGGCACGCGCGAGGCCGACTATATGATCGGCGGCTTTTTCGACCGCTATTCGGCCAAATGGAGCGAAGACGAGATCGCCTGGTACGAAATCGTCGTCGAGGAGGACGATGTCGACATCATGAGCTGGGCGCTCGGGACCGGCGAACCGCCCGCGCATCTCGACCGCCCCGAGATGATCGCCGCGATGCGCCGGCTGGACTATATCCCGCTGCCATGACGCGAAGCGCCGCCGACATATTTGCCGCCATCGCGTCGGCCCCCGCACCGCTGACGCTGGCGCGCGCCGCCGACGGGTTCCTGCCGCTGCTGCTCGCCGACCTCGCGCGCGCCAGCGACAAAAGGCTGGTCTATGTCGCGACCGACGATACCGCGATGCAGGCGGTCGCCGACGCCGCGCCCTTCTTTGCGCCCGACCTCGCCGTCCATCGCTTCCCGGCGTGGGATTGCCTGCCCTATGATCGCGCCGGACCGTCGATGCGGGTCAGCGCCGACCGGCTGGCGACGCTGTCCGCGCTGCAACAGCCCGCCAAACGCGGCGAACTGATCCTGACCACCGTCGCCGCGATCACCCAGCGCACGCTGACCCCGTTCCGCATCCGCCAGCTCGCGACGACGCTGGCGGCAGGTCAGCGGATCGACCGCGACGCGCTGGCCGAGCTGCTCGTCGCCAACGGCTTCAGCCGCGTCGACACCGTCGCCGACCAGGGCGAGTTCGCGGTGCGCGGCGGTATCCTCGACCTGTTCCCCGCCGGCGAGGAGAACGGGCTGCGGGTCGATTTCTTCGGCGACGAGATCGAAAGCATCCGCCGCTTCGATCCCGCCGACCAGCGCAGCCTCGGCCCAGCCAAGGCGCTGCAGCTGCTGCCCGCGTCCGAAACCCTGCTCGACGAGGCGACGATCAAGCGCTTCCGCTCGGCCTATCGCGACCTGTTTGGCGGGCAGTCTACCGGCGATCCGCTGTATCAGGCGGTCAGCGAGGGCCGGCGGCAGGCGGGCATGGACCATTGGTTGCCACTGTTCGAGGAACGGCTCGCCACCCTGTTCGACCATATAGACCCCGCGACCCCGGTGCTGCGTGGGCACCGCACCGAGGCGACCGCCGAGACGCGCTTCGCCGCGATCGCCGACTATCACGCCAACCGCGTCGCCGCCGAACGCGAATCGCCGGGCAGCTACCGCCCGCTGACGCCCGAAACGCTCTACCTGACCGAGACAGATTGGGGCGCGGCCGCCGCCAGCCGCCCGATCCACATCGTCACGCCCTTCGATGTTCCGCCCGCGGCGACGATCATCGACCTCGAGACCTTCGCCGCGCGCGATTTCACCCCCGAACGCGCCGCCGACCTCAATGTCTATCACAAGGTCGCCGATCATCTGTCGGACGAACGCCGCAAGGGGCGCCGGACGATCATCGCCAGCTATTCGGTCGGCGCGCGCGATCGCCTGTCGGGGTTGCTGCGCGATCATGGCGTGACCTCGCTCGCCCCCGCCGACGGCTGGCAGGACGCGCTCGGCACCGCCTCGGCCGAGACCGGCGGCGCCACCGCCATGGTCGTGCTGCCGCTCGACCATGGCTTCGCGTCCGACGCGATCAGCCTGCTCACCGAACAGGACATCCTCGGCGAGCGCCTTGTCCGGCGGCAAAAGCGCCGCAAGAGCGCCGATGCCTTCCTCGCCGAACTTGCGACGCTCAGCGTTGGCGACCTCGTCGTCCATCTCGACCATGGCATCGGGCGTTATGAGGGGCTGACCTCGATCCCGGTGGGCAACAGCCCGCATGATTGCGTCGCTCTCACTTATTCGGGCGGCGACAAGCTCTATGTCCCGGTCGAAAATCTAGACGTCCTGTCGCGCTACGGCGGCGAGAGCGACGGCGTCGGTCTCGACAAGCTGGGCGGCGAAGCCTGGCAGCGCCGCAAGGCGCGGATGAAGGAGCGGATTCGCGAGATCGCGGGCGAACTGCTCGCGACCGCGGCGCAGCGCGCGTTGCGCTCGGGCGAATTGCTCGCCGCCGACGCCGCCTACCCCGCCTTTGCCGACCGCTTCCCCTATCAGGAAACCGACGATCAGGACCGCGCGATCGGCGACGTGCTCGCCGACATGGCGTCGGGGCGCCCGATGGACCGGCTGGTGTGCGGCGACGTCGGTTTCGGCAAGACCGAAGTCGCGCTGCGCGCCGCCTTCGTCGCGGCGATGGCGGGGGTGCAGGTCGCACTCGTCTGTCCGACCACGCTTCTGGCGCGCCAGCATTTCACCAACTTCGTCGAGCGCTTCAAAGGCTTTCCGATCAACGTCGGTCGTCTTTCGCGCCTTGTCCCGGGCGCCGAGGCGCAGAAGACACGCGACGGCCTGACGAGCGGGCAGATCGACATCGTCGTCGGCACCCATGCGGTGATCGCGAAATCGGTCGAGTTCAAGAACCTCGGCCTGGTCATCGTCGACGAGGAACAGCGCTTCGGCGTCGTCCACAAGGAGCGGTTGAAGCAGCTCAAGACCGACGTCCACGTCCTGACGCTCACCGCGACCCCAATCCCCCGCACCTTGCAGATGGCCATGTCGGGCCTGCGCGAACTCAGCGTGATCCAGACGCCGCCGGTCGATCGCCTGGCGGTGCGTACTTATGTGGCGCCGTGGGATGCGGTCGTGCTGCGCGAAGCGTTGCTGCGCGAGCATGATCGCGGCGGGCAGAGCTTCTTCGTCGTGCCGCGGATCAAGGACCTGCCCGATATCGAGGAATTCCTGCGCAACCGCGTTCCCGAAATCAAATATGTCGTCGCGCACGGCCAGATGACCCCGACCGAGGTCGAGGACCGGATGAGCGCCTTCTACGACCGCAAATATGACGTGCTGTTGTCCACCACCATCGTCGAGAGCGGTCTCGACATTCCGAGTGCCAATACCCTGATCATCCACCGCGCCGACCGTTTCGGCCTCGCCCAGCTGTATCAGCTGCGCGGCCGCGTCGGGCGCGCGAAGACGCGCGCCTACGCCTATCTCACCACCCCCGAACATGGCGCGATTACCGACACCGCGGAAAAGCGGCTGAAATTGCTCGGCGACCTCGACACATTGGGGGCGGGTTTCCAGCTCGCGAGCCACGACCTCGACATCCGCGGTGCCGGCAATCTGGTGGGCGACGAACAGTCGGGGCATATCCGCGAGGTCGGTTTCGAACTGTACCAGTCGATGCTGGAGGAGGCGATTTTGGTCGCCAAGGCCGAGGGCGCCGGAAAGCTGCCACCGCGCGAAGCCTTGTCGCCGACGATCACCGTCGACGCGCCGATCCTGATCCCCGAGGATTATGTCCCCGATTTGCCGCTGCGGATGGCGCTGTACCGCCGCCTCAACGACGCGCAGGATCGCCCCGCGCTCGACGCCTTCGCGGCCGAGATGATCGATCGCTTCGGCCCGCTGCCGCCCGAGACGGCGAACCTCGTCCAGCTGATGGAGATCAAGGCCAATGCCAAGGCCGCCGGCATCGCCAAGCTCGACGTCGGCACGAAGGGCGCCCTCGTCAGCTTCCACGGCGACCAGTTCGCCAACGTTCCCGGTCTGATTGCCTATGTCGAAAGGCTGAAGGGCCGCGCGCGCATTCGCCCCGACAACAAACTGTCGATCAGCGGCGATTGGGTGAGCACGGGGGCGCGGCTGAACGGCGCACTGCAATTGTCGAAGGGGTTGGGCAAGCTGGCGAAGCAGGCGGGCTAGCGTCGCCCCCGCGAAGGCGGGGGCCGCCAGCCACCCTGCGGGCCCCCGCCTTCGCGGGGGCGACGAGGGTTATTCCATCAGCGCCAGCAACTGATCCCACGGCACCGGCCCCGATTTCAAAAATCCCTGCCAGGTGGCAACCCCCAGTTCGCCCAGCCGGACGAGCTGGGCCTCATTCTCGATCCCCTCGGCCACCACCAGCAGCCCCAGCGCGCGCGCAAGGTCGACGATCGCCCGCACGACAATGCGGTCGCGGTCGCTGCCGTCGATGGTGCGGGTGAAGCCGCTGTCGATCTTGAGATAATCGATCGGCAGCCGCGCGAGCAGCGACAGGCTGGAATAGCCGGTGCCGAAATCGTCGATCGCGATCGCGCTACCCAGCGCGCGGATCTGCGCGAGTTGTTCGGCGGCGCTCGCGGGATCGCTGAGCATCGCCTGTTCGGTGAGTTCGAGGGTCAGCCGGTCGGGATCGACCCGCGCGCTTTTTGCCATCGCGGCGAACCGATCGGCGAAATCGGGATCGCCAAGGTCGGCGGCGGTGATGTTGAGCGACACGCGCAGCTTCGACAGCGGCTTCGGCCATTTCGCCATTTCGGCCATCGCGACGCGGTGCGCCTGCTCGGTCAGTTCGCATTCCATCCGCGCCGCACGCGCCGCGGTGACCAGCGCGCCGGCACCGAGCAGCCCGAGTTCGGGATGCTGCCAGCGCAGCAGCGCCTCGACCCCGGTCATTTCGCCGGTCGCGACATCATATTGCGGCTGGTAGAAGATAACGACCTCGTCGCGCTCGAGCGCCGCCTTGACCATCGCACCGTCGCGCGCCGACGCGGGGCGGGCAAGCTGGTCGCTCGCGGTGCGCAATTGCTCGGCGACCGATTCCTCGCGGACGATCTGCGCGGCTGCGATGCGAATCGCCAGGCGGCCGTTGGGATCGCCGACCATCGGTTCGGCGAGCGCGACATGCAGCGCGCGTTCCTGTGCCCTCAGCGCGCCGAGCGACAGCGCGGCGGCGGGCACGATCAGGAAGCGCGGCCCGTCGAGCCGGTCCACATGCGACCCCCGGCCGAACTCGTCGCCGGCGAAATTTTCGAGCCGCCGTCCGATCTCTTCGAGCACCGCATCGCCCGCCGCGGTGCCGGCACTGTTGTTGATCCGCGCCAACTGGTCGACCTGGACCAGGATGACGCCGACATCGGCATCGTGCCGCAAATGAAGCGATTCAAGGTGGCCAACGGCGGCGGAGAAGGTGTCAACTGCGCGATTCATCGGCGCTCCCATAGCAGGCATTGCTTGCCAATCCCCTGCATTTTGCAGCAAGGTTTACAAAGATGGCTCCGTTGTCACCCTCGTCCCCGGTTCCCCTTACCGACGGCCATGGCCGCCGGATCGATTATCTGCGCCTGTCGGTGACCGACCGTTGCGACCTCCGCTGTCGTTACTGCATGGCGGAGGACATGATTTTTCTGCCAAAATCGGCAGTTCTCAGCATCGAGGAAATGGCCGAGCTCGCCGAGCGCTTCGTCGCGCGCGGTATCCGCCGCATTCGCCTGACCGGTGGCGAACCGCTGGTCCGGCGCGGCATCGACACGCTCGCGGAGCGACTCGGCGCGCTGATCGGCGAGGGACTCGACGAACTGACACTGACCACCAACGCTATGCGGCTCGCCGAATATGCGCCGATGCTCGCCGCCGCGGGCGTGCGCCGGATCAACGTCAGCCTCGACACGCTCGACCCGGCCGCGTTCCGCCACATCACGCGCGTCGGCGACCTCGACGTCGCGCTGAAGGGCGTCGCCGCGGCGCGGCATGCGGGCCTTGCCGTCAAGATCAACATGGTCGCGCTCGCGGGACTCAACGAGGATCAGTTGCTGCCGATGCTCGATTGGTGCGCCGCGAACGGCTGCGACCTGACGCTGATCGAAACCATGCCGCTCGGCGAGATCGCCGACGACCGCAGCGACCATTATATCCCGCTCCACGCGTTCGTCGCGCCGCTGCGGGCCGAACGCGCGATTTTCCCGATCGACAAAAAGACCGGTGGCCCGGCGCGCTATTTCGCGGTCGAGGACAGTCCGGTGACCCTCGGCCTGATCACCCCGCTCAGCGACAATTTCTGCACGACCTGCAACCGCATCCGCCTGACCGTCGAGGGACGCATCTATATGTGCCTCGGCCAGGAGGATCATGTCGACCTGCGCGCCGCGCTGCGCGACGGCGGGGCGCATGCAGTCGATGGCTTGATTGACAGCGCATTGGCTGGCAAACCCCGCGCGCATGACTTTCATATAGACCGAAAGTCCAAACCGGCGGTCGCGCGTCATATGAGTGCAACGGGCGGCTGACACCCCGCCCCAGTTTAAAGGCACGGGGACCTGACCAATATGCAACGCAAGATCGCGCTCGTCGCGTCGAATTCGCCCGTCGCGATGGAGGCCGAGGCCGAATTGCGCCCGCTATACGATTTCGTCGATCTCAACGACGCCGATCTGTTGATCGTGCTCGGCGGCGACGGATTCCTGCTCCACATGCTGCACCAGTTGCTCGACCAGCGGCGCAGCTTGCCGGTGTTCGGGATGAACCGCGGCACCATCGGCTTCCTGATGAATGAATTCCGCGTCGAAGGGCTGCTCGACCGGCTCGCCGCGGCCCGGCCCTTCCTCATCCATCCGCTGTCGGGCGACATCACCACGATCAGCGGCGAGCGCCACATCCTGCCCGCGATCAACGAAATCTCGCTGCTCCGCGAAACGCGCCAGGCGGCGAAGCTTGAGGTGATGATCAACGAAAAGACGATGCTCGAGGAACTGGCATGCGACGGCGTGCTGGTGTCGACCCCGGCGGGATCGACCGCGTACAACCTCAGCGCCAACGGCCCGATCCTGCCGCTCGAATCGCAGATGCTGGCGCTGACGCCGATCAGCCCCTTTCGCCCGCGACGCTGGCGCGGCGCGCTCGTCCCCGAATCGACAAGCATCCGCTTCAACGTCCGCGAGGCCGCCAAACGCCCGGTCAGCGCGGTCGCCGACCAGCGCGAAATCCGCGATGTGAAGACGGTTTTGGTGACCACCGACCGCAGTCGCCCGCTGACTTTGCTGTTCGATCCCGACCAGGGGCTCGACGAACGCATCGCGATGGAACAATTTATCGTTTGAGGTCTTGCAAAATGCCGCGCGCGGCGGCAAAGGGGCCGCCTTGTCCGGCTCGCCGGCATGTTCCTCGGTAGCTCAGCGGTAGAGCTCTCGACTGTTAATCGAGCGGCCGTAGGTTCGAATCCTACCCGGGGAGCCATTTCTTTCCTACAGCGCGAAACTCCACGCCTCAGTACGACTGGCTTCGCGTAGCACCCCTATTTTGGGTCCGCGCTACTTCGCGTGGGCGAAGAAGAAGCGCTGAGTTTTGCTCTCCGAAGTAAGAAATCGTAGTCAGCCGATAGCTCGACACCTATCACGCGGTGCAGATTAGCGTAGAAATGCGATTAGGAGCGCGAACGAGCGTACCGGCGGAAAATTCCGACAGGCGAGGTTGGTCGCCTTATTGGCCGTAAAGAGCAGCTAACCCGCTCGCGAGATCGGCGTCTTTTTTTTGAATTTGCCAAGGCAAGCAGTGGCCGCTTGGCGACAGTCCGCTTCTGAGCGCAAATCGTGAGAACCGGACCATCGGTCGCCCGACCTTTCAAGGCCGCAAACGAGAGAGACCCCGAAGGTGACCATGCGCCATGGCATTCGTCACCCAACGGCAATTGCAACGACGCCATTTCAATACGACCTTCTCTCAGAGCTCGCCGAATGTCGCATAATCCTTGTGAAAGTCGTTCGGACCCTGGAAATTTGTCAGCGTCAGGCTGGCAGACACATCGAGGGCCTCGACATGATGCCACCAGCCGATCGGCAGGAAAATGAGTTCGCCGGGGGCGAGGTCGCAGTGCAAGAGATGCGGCCGCGCCCCGTCGCCGGCTACCCGGCAGGTGGCATCCTGGCCGAACTCGCTGTAGCAATGGTAATGATTGCGCATCAGCGGCGTCTGCGCGGGGGAAGCCAACGTCAGACGCTTGTGACCCATGATCTGAACGAGGAGATTGTTCGTCAGATCATGGTGCCAGGGCGTGATCGTTCCGGATGGCCCAAGCCACAGAAAACCCTGCTCCCGCGAATGCCCCGACAGGATGCCGTCAATGGGTCCGAAATCTTCCCATAGGGGGGCCAGCACGTCCCGATTTGCCGCACCATTGTTGGCGGTCAGGTAGAAGTCATTGCTTCGTTTGCCGTCGCGAAGCGCGGCCACAAAGGATTGCCAGGGCACGTTGCGCTTATGTTGGGCGGAATTCTGCTCATAGAGACGATCGGCGCCTCGTCCTGCCTGAAGTTCCACAATGACAGGACCGACCGCCGCCTCGATATAATCGAGCGACCAAGCCGAAAAGGCGCGCCACGACCCAACAGCCCGGGTCAGGATCAGTGGCCGGTTGCGCGCGTAGAATTCCTCGAAAAATGTACCAAAATCGATGCTTTCGCGCCGCTCGATCGTCCTCGATCCGAATTGTTCGAGCCGTCCGAGCGCCGATGTGATCCAGCGATGCTTGTCCAGCCGCGCCTGAAGGCGCCGCGCCGCGATCAGATAGGGATGATGCTCCGCGAGACGCAGTTCCCGCTCGATCAGGCTGCGATCGAAACCGGCCCGCCGCATCGCATCGATCAACTGCCTTTTGTCGGTATGGAGAAGCAGGTTCTCGGCGATCCAGCGGCGCCAATCCCCGTCCAGTTCGGCTTTGCCGGGTTGCGTTGTTTCCTGCGTATTCGAATGCATTGTCTGCCTCGTTTCGGGAAATCGAAGACTCCCGGCCCTGGGGGTGGGGCCGGGAGTCTTCCTTCTACCAGCGGAAGGTCAGTCCGCCGGAGACACTGTGGGCTTCCATGCGCTCGCGCAACTCGAGGCCGTAGCCGATCCGGAACTGCGCGGTGCCCAGATTCCCGGTAATGCCGACGCTTGCGATGCCGGCGGTCCGGCCCGGTCGCACCCCGGTGATCCGGAACGCGCTTCCTCCGCCGATCAGCCGGTTGGTCACGGCCCAGCCTTCGCGGTCGAAATCATGCGCGATCACAACGTCGGCGAACGGATGGATGCGACCGTCGGGCCCGAGATTGCCCTGGAGCTCGAACCCGAGGCTCCCGGTCAGGGCCTCGAACCGGGACTTGCCGACCTGGAGCCCCGCGTCCCCCGCATCGCGCTCCGTGAGCGCATGCTGTTGGACCCGGGCATAGCCGAGGCTCGCGAACGGTCGGAAGTCCAGGTCCTTCGTCCCGGCATTCGCGCCAAGCTTGAGCGACCCGCGAACTTCATTTGCCGACGCGTCGCCGTTCGCGGTGCGGCTCGACATGCCCGTGACCAGCGTTCGGGTCACGTCCAGATCGTGGTGCGCGTAGCTCGCCTGCGCATCGAGGAAAGCCGTTCCGAAGTCGACCGTCGCATAGGCGCCCACATGGTAGCTGTCGCCCTCGGCCCGCGAACGGGTTCGATGCTGCTTGGCCTCGCTCGTCGACCAGCCCGCAGCAATGCCCACCCGGGACTGGACGTTGGGCGTCGCGTCGATGCCCATCGCCAGCCCGCTGACCTGATGGTCATAGCCGGCTGCGGCGGCCGTGTTCTCGACATCGCCGAAGCTGCCGATCGCCTGTGCCCAGACATTCATGCCGTGCCAGCGCTCGCCCGACTCCAGGCGATCCGAGCGGGCGTCGGTCATGCGATTGCCGACGAGCCGCGCAAACTCGCTTCCGGCGCGGGCCGCGATGGCGGGTGTGTCGGCATAGATTTCGCCCGAGAAGGTCCCAAGCGCAGCACCTGCCTGCGAGGGGGCGATCCAGTTGAGCTCCGCCCTCACTTCCGCAAGATCCCGGGTGAACACGCCGCTCGACCCGAAGGCATCGAAGACGGCCTGCTGGTTGGGGGTGAGGTCCAATTCCAGCGGCGGTGTCGGTGTCGGCGTGGGAGTGGGCGTCGGCGTAGGCGTAGGCGTAGGCGTAGGCGTAGGCGTAGGCGTAGGCGTAGGCGTAGGAGTGGGTGTCGGTGTCGGTGTCGGCGTCGGCGTCGGCGTTGTTTGCGTCCGCGTGACGTTCACCGAGACCTGATTGGCCGCGCTATAGTCGACGGCGTAGGTGAAGAAGATGCCCTGCTGCGCCAGCTGCTCGTCCGGATTGATCCTGGCGAACTGGCCGGTCACCCCGCCCGTCGCCTTCAGGAAGGTATAGGCGCCCAGAACACCCGCATCGAGCGGCACGAACTGGACCGCGCCGTCGAGCGCGGCGGCGCCGCGCACGTCCAGAAGATCGCTGGTGCCGGGAACGCCAAGCTCGATCTGGAGTTCGCCGGCGGCGCTCTGCCGATAGTCGCCGAACACGGTCAGCGTTCCAAACTCGCTCCCCGCGAGCAGGCCGCCCGGCGCGACGATGCCGGCATTCACGAGGTTGGCCTTGCGGCCGCCCGCAAGGTCCGCCGCCGTCCCAATCGAACCGCTACCGCCGACGATGCCGCCCGCCTCGGTGATGGTGACACCGTTCCGCACTACGCCGTTCACAAGGAAGGTCCCGCGCGCCGCCACCTCGACAGCGGTCGACAATTCCGCGCCGGCGGCAAGCTCGAGGATGCCCGAATCCACGACGCTGGTCGCGCCCTGACCGAGCATCCAGTTGCCGGTAATCACCGAGGTCCCACCGCCCTGTTTGCCGAGCGCTTCGATGTCCGAAAAGCGCGACGCATCCCAGGTGCCCGTGTTCCCGGCGAATATGATCGTATCGAGGCCGGAGCCGCCGTCGATCCCCGCACTCGCCGCGAGTTCGGCGGCGCCATAAATGCCAAGCGCGTCATCGCCCGCGCCGAGCGCGATGCTCCCGCCGATCGAGCCGCCGAACTCGACGAGGTCATCGCCTTCGCCCGCATCAAGCGCGCCGTCGAGGCGGCCGGCTTCCTGCGAATAGACGTCGTCGCCAACGCCAAGGCGGATATCGCCGCCGATGACCCCGCCCGGATAGTTCATGACGATGTCATCGCCCGCGCCGGTTTCGATGCTGCCGGTGATCGTTCCGTTGTTGCGCAGCTCGTCGTTTCCGGCGCCGGTCCTGACGCTGCCATCGATCAGGCGCTGGCCCGACGTCTGTGTCGCGCTGTCGATCACGAAACCGTTGTCGATCAGCGCCCTTGCCGCGTGGATGAGATCGAGGTCGCCATAGATGGAACCGTCATTCTCGATCGCGATGTCGCCCGGCGTGCCGCCGATGAGGGCGTCGGCATAGATCGCCGTGGCGGGTGCCCCGGGGCCTGCATGACCGATCCGCGCTCCGTCGGCGTTGCGGAGATAGGCGCGCGTGCCTTCGTCGGGCGCCAGCACGACCACTGCTGCGGGGTCCGGGCCGCCGACGGCGTCGATAATGCCCTGATTGAGGAGCTGGAGGTTCGCTCCGCTCAGATCGATCGCTCCGCTATTCTCGCGGCCGTTCAGTATGCCCGCACCGGCCAGTATCTTGACAGTTGCGTTGTCGCCCCGCGTGCCGATCAGCGTGCCGTCAGTTGCGGCTTCGAGCAGACCTTCGACGCTGACGGTAAGGTCGTCGGCCGTAAAGACATAGCGGCCGTTGATCGGCGGCTTGCAGATCACCGTCGTTCCCGGCGCCGGATCGGCCGGCGAGCAACCTGTCGGCGTCGGGGTCGGCGTGGGCGTCGATTTGACGACGTTCACGACCGCGCGGTCGCCGAGATAATCGACCGAATAGCTGAAGAAGAGGCCGCTTCCACCGACCCGGTCGAACTGACCAGCGCGCGACCCGTAGGTCAGGAAGGTATAGGTGCCGGTGTCCGCAAGATCGAGCGGGATGAAATTGACTCCGCCCGCGAGATTGGCGGCTCCACGAACCTCGAGCAGGTCGGATATACCGGGCGCGCCGAGCTCGATGTCGAGCCGGCCGGCGGCCGTTTGAGTATAGTCGCTGATGACGGTAAGCGTTCCGATGCTGCCCTCGCCATCCCCCGGCGCGACGACACCCGCGTTGGTCAGCACATGTTCGGCAAAGCGGCCGTCACCGACGCGGCCCGTTCCCAGAAGGACACCCCCGGCCGCGATGTCGATCGCGCCGAGATGCGTTCCGTCGAGGCGGTAGACGCCGCTGCTGCCAATCGACGCATTGCCGACGATCTCGTCGGCGGCGCGGTCGGTTCCGAACACGAGGGTTCCGTCGGCGATGGTGACGCCGCCCAGGAAAGTCGCACCTTCGGATCCAAGGATGGTGGTGCCCCCGCCGTCTTTGATCAGCTTCTCGGCGTTGATGCGCCAGGCATCAACCGCGCCGGTTTCGCCACGATAGATCACCGTGTCGCCGCCGCCGCCTGCGACGTTGATGCTGTTCTCGCCCGTGATCGTGAGCGGGCCGTTGACGATCACGGTGTCGTCGTTGCCGCCGAGCACAATCGAACCGTTGAGCACGCCCGAAACCTCAAGGGTCGTGGTGCCCTGGAAGCTGCCATCGCCGTTCAGCGTCCCGGCGAGAACGATATGATTGGCGGCGTCCCCGATGTCCGAAATGTTCCCGTTGATGGTCCCGCTGTTGTAGAGTTCGTTGACGCCTTCACCGAAATAAATGTCGCCGATGATCGTGCCGCGGTTGCGGACGCGAACCGTGTCGTCGCTGCCATTGAAGTAGAGGTCGCCCTCGATACGGCTGGCACCGTCGACAACGTTGCCTGCCAGATCATAGCCGTTGAGCACGGTCCTCGGCGCGCCTCCTCCGTTCAGGGAAATATCCGCATGGATCAGCCCGGCGTTGGCGATAGATAGCGCGCCGCCGGACCCGAGGATGGCGTCGTCGCCCGAATCCTGACCCGGATGGCCGATAACGCCGGTCGCCGTGTTGACGAGCGCGCTCGACTTGTCCGTGCTTGCACGCAGAATGACGACAGTGGCCGAGCTGCCGAACGACGTGCCCGTCGTGTCGATGCGGCCCGCGTTGAGAATCGTGTTCGATCCGGACTGAAGCGCCACGGCCGCCCCAATGCCGGTCCCGATCAGCTGGCCGCCCTCGCGGTTGATGACCGTACCATCCGAGGCGATGGCGATGGCGTTCGAACTGCCGGTGATGGTTCCGCTGTTATCGACCCGCGATCCGTTGCCGAGAAGCGCGCCGTTGGCGCCCGAGATGGTTCCGGCGTTGACGAGCCTGGTCCGGTCGGACGTGCGGATTCCGGCGAAGCCGCCGCGGATTTCGCCGCCCGCGAGGTTCGCGATATCGCCGCCTCCTTCGATCGCCAGTCCGATGGAATTGCCGCTTCCGGGCAAGGTAACGATCGAGCCGCTGTTGCGGACGGTCGCGATGCCGCCGATCGCGATCGCCGCCGCGCCATTGCTTCCGGTCGAAATGGTTCCGCTGTTGGAAAGAACGGCCCCCTCCCGAAATCCGTCGATCCTGACCGAAAATATCTGATTGGAGGTCGACGTGATGGTGCCGCTATTCGTGAAATCGCCGGTGTTCGTACCGGCTGTAACCGCGAGGCCAAGCGATACCGCAATATTGCCGTCATTGGTGAAGCGGTCGACATCGGCGCCGATCGTTACCGTCGATGCCGTATCGCCGGTACAGGCGACGGTTTTCTGCCCGTCGGTGGATGTCGTGCAGGCCGCCTGGGCTGGCTGCACGAGAATAAGGCTTCCGCAAAGCGCCGAGGCGCACAAAAGGGTACGTTTCATGAGTCAAAATCTCCCTGCCCGGCAAAAGCCGGTTCATTGAACCTGGTGGTGAGGATGGTTGTGCGCCCGCCGCTTTCAGCGCGGGCGAATAGGGCTGTATGAGCCGTGGTTATTGATCAGGTGAGGTCAGCGGTTTCGGCCTCCCTGAACTGTTCCGGCATCTCGTCGGCAGCCGCGATCGCGTGCGCCAGTCTTGCCGCTCGCCTGCGCTGCCAGATCCAAAGCGCGGCCGCGGTCGCGGTACAGACGGCAGCCCTCGGCGCGTCGAGCGTTCATGCCGGCGCACTCCTTCCGCAAGGTCGGTCGCCGGAGAATCGAGCGATTGCCAGCCGGCGGGCGGTTCGTCGAGGTCGAAGCTTTTCATGGGCCAATTCTGTTCTCTGCATAGACTTTGCGTGGTTGAGGCGAACACCGACATTGGCGACGCTAATTTCGTGTCGGCCCGTTGGCGGACGGTGATGCCGGTCGGCAACGGGGAAAGTCGTGAACGGCTTCCGCAATTTCGTGATCGGCAGACCGATGCAGTTGGCGATGCGTGAATGGCAGATAGAGACGAAGCGACGCGACCTTGCGCCGGGTCGACAGCAAGGACGATGCCATGATCGCCTTTGGAGTGACGGGGTGGATCGCGATGATCGTCAATCGCGTCGCGCATATGATACTGCCCATCGCGGCAACGATTTTCGTCGTGTGCGGGCTTTGTTGTCTGATCGCGTGGGCGATTGCGCCGCTTTGCGCAAAACTGCTGCGACGCGCGGAACAGCTTTCAACATAAAGCGCTCTGGAGCAGCCGGACCGTTCGCCCCGGCAAATCCCGCCGGATCGCTCGGGCTAGTCCTTCAAAACCGTTCGCGCCGCCGGCAAATATGTCCTGCTGATGGGGACTGCTGTGTCATCCAGAAGCCGGGCGGTCGCTCGTCCGGGCGTTCGTTCCAGTTGGCGAACACCGTCTTTGGCCACCCACCAGCTGCGGTGCACGCGAAGGCCTAGCCGCGGATCAATGATCGCCGCCGCATCCGCCAGCCGCATCAGGACCAACGCCGAGCCGTTGAGTGTGTGCACGCGCACATAATGATCTTCGGCTTCCAGTGCGAGTATGTCGCTGCGCAGGGCGGCCGGAAGCTTCGACAGGAATTCGGGCGGATATTCTGGAGCCGCGGCGGGCTGTCCCGCGGGTGCGACCACCGTAACCGGGTCGTCCGGAGCCATGATGCGGGCGATCAGCAGCTGGACCAGCGCCACATAGGGAAACAAGCCGAGCAGTTGGACGGGACCGAATGTCCTTCCTGGTCTGACCACCCCCATAGCCCATGCCACAAAGAAGGTCATGGGTACCGCCGATACTGCGGCCACCGCGAAGTACCGTGCGAACGTCCGCTTGCGCGGCGAAATGGACGGAAGGATCCGCTCCGCGGCCGCAGCGGTCCCAAAGCCGGCGACGGCGATGACCATCCAGAAAGGATATCGAACCGCTGGCCCGAGCACAGATTGCGATCCGAATGGCCCCGTTACGCCAAGCATCGCGCCGAACGCGACAGCACTCAGCGGCACCCGCCACTTCCTCAACATCCGCCATTCACGCATCGCCAACCGCATCCGCCCACCCGTCACGAAACGGCGGACGCTATTCACGATTTTGCCCCTTGTCGACAGGGATCATGACCCGCCAACCGGTCGGCACGAAATGTCGAAATGGAGAAAGCAATGAAGCGATTTATCACTGGCGCAGCATTGGCATTTGCAGTCGTTCCAGCAGCGGCAAGCGAGCCCGTAAACATGCGCTTTGAGTGCGACGCCGGAGCCGCTACGGCGGGCGGCGAGGCCCCGAACCTCCACGGCAACTGGGATTTCCTGATGGATGCCGGGGGAGAGCCCAGTTTCGGGCTGATGTCGATCGGCTTCGTCGGCGACACCTATGGCGGATCGCTAACCCCGGTCAGGACCGCGCCCGTCGTTGTGCGCACAATCACCTTGACCGGCTACAGCATCCACATGGTTGTCGCGTCCCGCGAAGGCGATGTCCTGTTCGACGGCACGCTCTCGGCCAACGGCAACAGGATGTGCGGAACCGTTACCTATCATGGCGGCCGCACCCTCGCGATGGTAGCTCAGAAGCGGCCTTCAACCTATCAGTCGCAGTCTCAGGCCCAGCGGGCGCGGTAATCGGCCGAACGGGCGAGTGGCAGCAAGCGAGGCCGATCGACAGATTTACGGCTTCGGTCAAGCGCTAGATCACTGAAACTGGCCCGCAACACCCAACCCTCTGCACGCTGCTCGATGGTTCGATGCAAAGTTGTGCAGACGTCCCAAAATTCCGTGGCGTCCACAATCGCTACCGCCGCTCGACCATCGAGATCCTTCTTCTTCACTGATTTCGGCGTCCAGGGAAAGTCGCCAAGTTGATGGCCGCGCGAGCCGTGAGCGGCGCCATCCTCCACATGATGCTCCAGCACATCAGGGCCCATCCGCCACCGAAGGCCCAACCGGCGAGGACGTCGCTCGGCCAATGAACGCCGAGATACAGGCGCGAGATGCCGATCGACACGACGAGCAATCCCGCGGCTCCCGCGACATAGATGCGGCTCGACCGGCTCGGCGCCAATCCGGCGACGAGAATGGCGATGGACAAATAGACGATAGCGGAATTCGCTGCGTGGCCGCTCGGGAAGCTCGCACTGCCATAAGAGGCCCAATGCTCGACGACCGTCGGCCGTGCCCTTCCAAACCACACCTTCAGCAAGCTCATCACAAGCGCTCCCGATACGCATTGGGCGACGAGGAACAATGCGAATTGTCCCCGCTTGAGCGTCATAAGCAAGCCCGCGGAAAAAACGACGACCAGCGTCAAGGTGGTGACGTCGCCCAATGCGGTCAGATCGAGCATCGCCGCGCGCATGCCACTGCTCTCGCCGAATATGGCCCGCACCCAATGCAGCCCGGGGGTATCATAGGCATTGAGTTCACCCTCGGCGATTTCCGACGCCAGCTTGAAGATACCGAGCGCGACGAGCGCCGCGAGCGCCATCGCCGCCGTAAGGAGAATATCCGGCCGACGCGCCAGCAATCGCTCCGAGTTCAGCAGTTTCAGGATCTTCTTCAATTTCGTATCTCTCGCGGCATGGGTCGTTCAAACATCGGCCTGTCCTTTGACATGGGGTGCGCACGTCAGAAGCCGGCTCGAATGCCCAATCGGATCGTGAGCGGTCGCAGCGGCGTGATCTGCTTGCCGTCGGCGACAGTAAAAGGGTTGCCGTAGGAGAAGGTGTTACCGCTGGCGTTGAGCAGGTTCGTGGCGTCGAGCGAGATGGCCCAGCCTTGCGATGCGACGAGCGATGCGGACAGGTCGACCTGGGTCGTTTCGCCATGCTCAAGGATGAGCGGTGCCGTCGTGCCCAGGCTCGACGCGCCGATCAGGCGGACCGTACCGTCGAGCTTGAACGTCAGGCTGGAGGACAATGGCCTCTCCCAGGCCGCCGTAAAACGCGCGCCGGTCCGCGCAATATTCGGCAGCGGCCGTTCGTCGGCTTCTTCGAGTCCTTCGGCGGGGTTGGTCAGCGCGCTGCGATTGACGAACAGCGCTCCGTCGAAGAACAGGTGATCGCTAGCGCGCCAGCGCGCATTGATCTCAGCGCCATAAATCCTCCCGCGTCCGATATTTTCGGTGAAGGGCAGTCCGTCGGATCCGATGAGGTCTGCCTGAATGTCGGTCCAGATCGAATAGAAGGTTGTGACGCCCCCAGAGAAGCGGGGGCTGGCGGTATCGCTTTCGCAGCCAAGCCTGATCCCGAGTTCGGCGGTGTGGATTGAATCCGAATCGAAGCGCTGCGCGGCATTGGTTTGGCCAGCGGTGATGGCGATCCCCCCACTCCGGAATCCGCTCTGATAGCGAAGGAAGGTCAGAAGATCCGAATTGGGTTTCCAGGACAGCGCTGCGGTTGGCAGGAAACGGACCTGCCGCCGCTTCGGTTCGAAATCCTCGCCCGATCCGCCCATCAGTTCGCCGATCGTCTCGGCAAAGACGACACGTGCGCCGAGCGTTCCCGACAGGCGCGGGGCGATGCGCTGTGTCGCCTCACCGAAGACCGCTATTTCGGTCTTCTGGTTGCGCAGCCGAGCCAGCGTTGCGGGCGCGTCGAGCGGGCCGAGGCGGCGATCGATGCGATCGATGTTGCGGACGAGACCGAAACCCGCGACCCAGCTGTTTCCCGACGGTCCGCGGTGCGAGAGGCGCGTCTCGTGCGTCAGCAGGCGAATGGCCTCATGCCCCTCGAAGATCTGGATCTCGGAATTGCCGCCATAGCCTGTCGCATCGAAGACTTCCGACAGATCATGGTCGACGATGCCCGTCGACGAGATGAGCTTGAGGTCGCCCCAGTCCTTCGCGACTTCTACGCCCGCCGCCTTGAAGTCATTGTCGTGCGGCTGGGCGATGTTGGCGGCATGCGTGCGGCGCGGCTGATCGGTTTCGGCATATTGGCCGTCACGCGTGTCGATATTCTGGAGCAGCGCGTTGACGTCGATCGTCCAGTTGTCGCCCGGCTCGATCCGCAGGTTCGCGCGTGCGCCGTCGAGACGCGTCCGGTTGGTGTTCTCGGTACCAAGGGTGCTGTTGTCGATATAGCCCCCTTCGACCTGCTTGTAGCCGACGACCCGGAGCGCCACTCGATCGGTCAGGATCGGGATATTGACCATCCCTCCAAGATCATAGCCCGGTGCAGCACCGCGCGTTACGGATCGACCTGCGGCCGCCGAAGCGTGAAAGACGCCCGCGTCGGCCATTTTCGGGACGATCCGGATAATCCCGCCGAGCGCCCCGGCGCCATAGAGCGTCCCCTGCGGCCCCTCGATCACTTCGATGCGGTCGATGTCATAGAGGCGTAGATCAGGCTCGGGCGCATTATAGGTGAGCCGAAGGTCGCCGAGATAGATGCCGACGGTCGACTGGGTCGGTCCGGAGAAGCTGCTGTCGGCGATCCCGCGCACGAACAATTTGTTGCGGCCCGGCCCCAGATTGGTCGAGGTCAAGGTCGGGATGCGCGCGACGAACGCGGCGGTGCCTTGGCTCTCTCCGAGACCGGGGCTCCCTATCGATTCGATATGCGCGGTGCCTGGATAGCTGTCGAGCGGCTGGCCTTGCTTCGTCGCGGTGACGACGATTTCGACGGGAGGCGGTATCGGCGCTTCGATACGCGGCGCGGCTGGCGGCGGCCTGGGCGTCGGGGCGGGCTTCGGCCGTGCGCGGGGTTTCGGCACCGGAACGATGCGAACCGTCTCGGCATCGACGATCTGATAGGTGAAGCCGGTACCCCGGAGCATCGTCGTGAGCGCCTGTGCGATCGTCATGCGGCCGCGAACCGGCTTGCTGCGCGCGCCCGCCAGACGCTGATCGATGCCGCCGATCGAAATTTGTGTCTCGTTCCCGAGTGCGATGAGCGCATTGTCGAGGCGCTGGGCAGGAATATTGAAGTTGCGGCTTTCCGCTGCCGCCGCCGGGCTAGCGGCAACGATGGCGATGGCCGCAACGGGGAGGATATGGTTCCAGGTCACCGGACTAGCGCGTCAATTGCCATCCTTTGGCACTATGGCGCGCATGGACGCCAAGCAAGGACTCCAGTTGCCGGAAGAGCTTCGCTTCGTCGCGATCGATGCGGATGACGCCTGAAAAGCGCCGGCTTGCGAGGTCCGGCGAGACGGTTACCGGCGTGCCAAGCGAACGCGTGAGATCGAGCGCGATCGTGGCGAGCGACGCATCATGATAGCTCAGCCTCCCCTGCCGCCATCCGCCGACCGAGGCCGGGTCGATGGCCGTCACGACCGCCCTGGACTTGCCGCGCTGGACGCGGAGCTGCCTGCCTGCCGTCACCGTGACCGCCTGAACGCCCGGATCATATTGGACGCTGCCTTCGGACACGCCGACCTCGAGGCCGCTTGCAGACTGGCGCACGTTGAAGATCGTGCCGAGGTCGCGGAGCGTTCCGTCCCCCGTCTCGACGACGAACGGCCGCGCGCTGTCATGCTTGATCGTGAAGATCGCCTCGCCGCTGTCGAGGCGCGCGAAGCGTTCGGCCTTGCGATCGAGGTGAATGGTGGTGCCGCCGTTGAGGGCGATCGTCGATCCGTCGCCAAGGGCGATTTCGCGCGTTTCGCCCGGCTGGGTCGTGATCGCCTCCATCCCCGGCGACCGCAGCAGCATCGGCGACAGGCAGAGCGCAAGGATGAGACTGGCTGCGATCGAGAGAAATGCGGTGCGGCGATACCAGGGGCGGACACCGGGCTCATTATCATTGGTCGCGAGCGGCGCATTCTTCTCGGGAGCCTTGGTCTCGGCCAGTTCGTCCGAAAGACGGTCATCGGCGAGAGCGACGGCATCATAAGCATCGGCGTGCGCCGGATCGGCTTCCATCCATGCCGTGAACTCGGCCCACAGAACGCCGTCGGCTGCCGGGCCCTGCAACCGCACATGCCATGCGATGGCCTCGTCCATGATGCTACCGGTCCCCATCATCAATTCCTTCGGCCACCTGACGTTGCGGCGCGTCGATATCCACATCCAGCTGTTGCTTGAGCTCCAGAACCGCGCGGTATCCCCGTTGCAAATGCTTCTCGACCGCGCTCACGCTGATCCCCATTTGGGCGGCGATCTGCTTTTGCGGCATGCCGTCGATCCGCACCGCCCGGAAGGCGAAGGCGGTCCGCTCGGGCAAGGCGTCGAGCACCGCATCGACCCGCCTGAGCTGGTCGCGCGCCACGAGCATGCGTTCTGCCGATGGCTGGGCATCGCGCGGCGCGGCCATGCTGCCGTCGATATGCCCCTTCGTCCATTCCTGCTCGCGCGCGGTACGACGCTGCGCCGAACGGCGCCGGTCGAGGACCAGATTTTCGGCGGTTCGATAGAGATAGGCCAGCGGCTCGGCGATCAGGCTCGCGTCGATATCGGCGAGCTTCAGCCACAGTTCCTGCAGGATATCCTCGCCGTCGCCATCGCCGCGGAGACGAACGCGCAGATAGCGCGACAAAGCCAGCCGATTGGCCATGAAAATCGCTTCGAGCCCGCCGACTTTGGTCATCAAACGCTGCGCTCTTCCGTCTTCGCCCTTGCGGCAAGGCATAGTGTCTGCCTCATATGGCCCGAATATGAAAGGCGTGAGGCGGCGCGAAGCGGCCAGGGCGAGCGGTGGGCTCATTGCGGACGATCCGTCACCCGCCACAGAGCGAAGCCGAGCAGGCCGGCGGCGACCACCGCCTGCAGCAGGGCGTGATAGCCGGCGCCCACGAGCCCGGCGAAGCGGGTAAACAGAGGCAGCAGCGGCATGAGGCCAAGCCCGGCGATCATATTGGCCGTCACCGACAGGCCGGGTCGCCCGATGGCGATCAGCGCTGCACTTGTCGGTGGTCCCGTCATCGCGACCACGCGGGCAAGCGTCAGCCAGAGCATGACCGAGGCAGCGCCGGCGAAGGCTTGCCCGCCGATCAGCACCGCTATCTCGCGCGAGAAGAAAGCCAGGATGACGAGAAGGGGCAGCGCCGTGGCGAGTGCGATGCCGAGACAGCGACCAAGCGCTTGCCGGATGGCCCGCCCGGCTCCGCCACCGGCGGCGAGCCGCGCCAGTTCGGCATAGGCGGCTTGCCCCAGCATTTGCGCCGGCTGCGAAATGACGATCGTTGCGCGGTGGGCAATCGAATAAAGGCCCGCCGCCGCCGGACCGAGCATCGCCCCGACAATGAGCGGCGTCAGCCGGCCGGTGAGATCGCCGAGCATGATATCGGCGTTGGCGGTGAGCATGAAGCGGCCGAGGCCCTCATGCTCGCGCCGCGCGTCCGCGACAGCGCCCAGCAACGGCTCATCGAGCATATGCCGGCGGGCAAGATAGGCGGCAGCGATCCACAGCGACGCCCCCTCGACGAGCGCGGCAACGAGCCAGGCGACGAGAAAGGCGGTGAGCCCCAGATCGAAGAATATGATGATCAGGGTGCCGAGCAGCCGCATCACCGGGGTGACCAGATTGTGAAGCGCGAGGAGGTCGAAGCGCCGCAATATCTGGAGATAGCCGCCCGGCGTCGCGCGCACTGTCGCGAGAACGGCAAAGCAATAGGGGACCGCGAGCGCCTGCGCGTCCGCCGACCATCCGAGCAGCGGACCGACGAGCGGCACAGCCAGTGCCGCGACAACGACGGCAGCGACGCCCGCCGCCAGCTCGATAGCGCCGGCAAAGCGTAGCAGACGGATGAGCTTGGCATGATCGGTCTCGGCGGGCTGGACCCCGTAGCGAACGATCGCATGCCAGCCCGGAAAGGCGATGAGGCCGCCGATCAGCATCGCGAAATAATTGACGAGCACCAGCACGCCATATTGTTCGGGGCCAAGGATACGCGCGGCGGCGACGACATAGACGAGACTGATCAGGCCGGCGGCGGCCTTGCCGCCAAGCAGGAGCCCGAGATTTTCGTAGATGCGGCGAACGGGCCCCGACGGCGCCTTTGCAGCCTCAGTGAGCAAGGCGGCCATCGGCGGACCTGCCGTCGGGTAAATCGCCGCGGGCAAGGCAAGCGATCGCGCGAGCGGCGCGCGCCGACGATGGCTCGGCGGTGAGGTCGAATGTATGATCGAAGAGCCGGCGCTGCACCGATCGATAGCGGCCCGGATGATCCGCCACGGCCTCCTCCAGACCGCGATCAAGATCGTCGGCTTCCGCGATCACCGGCCCCGACTGCCAGTGCGCAAAATTGGGATCCCGGTCGGGATCGATGCCTTGGCTGTTGAGGAAAAGGCAGGGCCGCGGCGATTTCAGAAACTCATAAATCTGGCTGCTCACGTCGCCGAGGTAGATGTCCGCGCCATTGGTGTAGCTCATGTCGGTAAGCGCCGCGCTGCCGAGATCGATATGGATATTCGGCGCCGACGCGTAGCGGGCGTGCAGCTTTCCCGGCAGCCCGAAACGGAGCTTGTCGATCGTCACCGCCATCCGCCGTTCGAACATCATGATGTGCGGTGCGAAGATCAGATTGTAGCGGTCGGACCCGAGAAAATAGTCGAGCACCGCCCGGCCTTGTGTGTACCAGGATGAGAGATGGGGCGAGACGTGGGGATTGTAGAGCACGATCGGCCGATTGCTGCCACGAAACTTGATCGGTCGCCCCTGCCCCGCCGCGATATCGAACTTGGGATAGCCGGTGATCGTCAGGCGATCCGGACACACCCCCGCTTCCCGGGTCAACCGGTCGCGGATCTTCGGACCCGCCGCCAATATATGGTCGAACAGCGCCGCGGACTTGCCGAAACCGATGGCCCGGTCACCGGCGCCATGATCGGTCAGCACCATGCGGAGCGATGAGAGGCCATAGCGCGTCTTGAGGATGAGCGACGTCCGCTCGGTCACGACAAGCAAATCGAGCGACCGGAAGAAATCGAGATTGTCGCGGTAGACCAGCAATTTGGCAGCCGGGAGAATCGATCCGAGCACCGCGTTGAGGCCCCGCGACGCGGGCGAGCGCAACCCGAGCGCAACAAGGCGGATGCCAACCGGCACGGCACCACCCATCAACCGGATCGCCTCGTGCGCCAGCAGGTCGTTGGTGGTTGCGACAATGATCTCGGCGCCCGTGTCCGCACCCGCGAGCGCCATCGCAACCGGCAAGCTGTGCGCCATCTGATGAATCTGGTCGTGATTGAAGAGAAAGCCGATCCGCATGGGGGGAACGACGCCGCGGCGGCGCGATATCCGCAGCAAGTGCGGAAAATAATTCCGGCGGCGTCCTACCTTGCGGAGGAAATCGCCCATGACATCATCGCGTCCGCTCTCGATCTTCGATCTCGACCGCACTTTGACCATCTACGGCACCTGGTCACCGTTCCTGCTTTTCGCGGCGCGGCGGCGTGCGCCATGGAGACTCGTCTTCGCGCCGCTCGTGGTCGCCTTGATGGCAGCGTACAAGGCACGCTTGCTTTCGCGCAAACAGCTCAAACAGGCGATGCAGCGCCTGATGCTCGGAAGCGCCGTCGATCGCGACGCCGTGACCGACCTTGCGCGGGCTTATGCCGAGCAGAGCCTCGCGCACAATATCCATCCGGATGCCATCGCGAGCATCGCCGCCGAGCGCGCTGCCGGACGGCGCGTCGTCATCGCCTCGGCCGCCCATCTTTTCTATCTCGAGGCCATCGCCGAACGGCTCGGCGTCACCGATGTGGTGGGTACCGCATCGATATGGCGCGGGCGCGACCTCACCCCGCGGATCGCCGGCGCGAATTGCTATGGCGCGGACAAACGGCGCATGCTCGAACATTGGCTTGCGGGACAGGATATCGATCGCGCGGACGTTCATATCCGCTTCTTTTCGGACGACCTCTCGGACTTTCCCACCTTCGAATGGGCCGATGAAGCGGTGGCGGTCAATCCGTCGCGGCGGTTGCTCCATCTGGCACTGCGGCGTGGATGGACGGTCTATGATTGGCGCCAGCCAAAGACAGCGCCCGCAAGACGCCTACGCGAGCGGCGTGCGATAAGCGGCTGACGAACGGCCGTCAGTTCCGGCAGTTGCGTGTCGCGAAGCGCAGCAGGTTCCACCAGGCGGGCGCACATGGCAGCCAATGGAAGGCGTTCACATCGCGCGAGCCGTCATCGGGCCGAGCCGACGAACATGGCAGAGGACGGTCCTGCGGGTCCGCCTCCGTCATCGGCCTGTCGTCAATAGCGGCCTCCGGTCGCTAGGGAGCCGCATCATCAAGCGGTCGAGCCGGAACCAGTGCGACAGATGGCGCGCGGGTTGGCTCGCCGACACCAGCATCGCCTCGATGGCCCCGGGCCCGCGATTGGTCTGGGCGCGGAGCATCGCGAGGGCAAGACAGGCAAAGCCGAGCAGGACCGCGACTTGATAAAGGGGCGCGAGCGCGTGAGCGCCATCCTCGATCGCGACGATCGTCTGGACGAAGCCGACGATCAGCAGGATGCCGAGGCCCAGCCCAAGCGCCGACGTCGATCGCTTGGGCGGAACGCCGAGGGCAAAACCGAAGAGCGGGACAAGAGCGATAAAGGCGGCGGTCACAAAGCGATTGCCGAGCGCCGCGCGTGCCGCCGCGCGTTCGGAGCCCGTCCGGGCGTCAAATGCGGCGCGCCACAGATCACCGGACATGAGCCGGTCGTTCCGATGGCGCGGCGTCACATGGACGGGCTTGGCGGCCATCAACGCTATGGGCATCGCCATCGCTTGAAAAGACGTGGCTTCGAGACGGCCGCTAGGACGCGTCGCGACCACATGGCCATCGAACAGGCGCAGCAAGACGCCCTCGTGTCCGCCGTTGATCACCCGCCCTTCGCGCGCGGCAACCGTCAGGCTGCGGCTCTGCACAAGAAGCCCGCGAAAAACGCCCGTGGCCCGGTCGACGGCATCGACATGAAACATCGTCCCAGGCCTAGGACCCAGAAACTCGCCCGGGGCGATGGAAAGGCCGAGATTGCCGAGCGCGATCGACGTGCCAAGCGCATCGAGCCGCTGCTCGCCGGCCGGTTCTATATAAGCGCGAAGGCCGGCATGAAGCAGCGCTACCGCCAGCCCGAACATCAATGGCACGCGCAGCAAGCGGCCGGGAGAGAGACCGATCGACGCAAATATGTCGAGCTCGCCCTGAAGAGCGAAGCCGCGAAAAACGACCGCGACCGATACGAACACGGCAATCAGCAGGCCGATCCCGAGATATTCGGGGATGAGATAGAGCATCAACTTGATCAGCACGGCCACGGGTTGCTCGACATTGCCGAGCAGGGTCATCAGCCGGCGGCTGTTCTCGAGTGTCAGCAGCAGGACGATGATCACGCTGACCGCGAGAAAGGGTCGTGCGAGCCGCCGCGCGATATAGCGATCGATTGCGGACATCAGGCGGCCCGGCGGAGCGACGCCAACGAACGGTAACGGCCGAACAGCGCGCCGAAATGATCGTCGATGAGGGGGATGTCCGCGGCGCGCCGGGCGGCGGCCGCCGCAAGCGCCGCCGGATCGCGCGCAAGGAGCCGGCCAATCGCACGCGCCGCCGCGCCCGCATCGCCCGCTTCGTAGAGTTCGCCATTGTCGCCGCGGACAAAGTCCGAAGCGCCGCCTTCGTCGGGGACGATCAACGGCAGACCCGATGCCGCGGCCTCCGCCGCGACAAGGCCGAAGGTTTCGGCTTCGCAGCCGTGGATCATCGCGTCGGCGCTGGCCATTACGCGCGCCAGCAACGCACGATCGGCGACCGGCGCCAGGAGATGGACGTGCGGATTGTCCCCGATCTGGCGGACAAGCCGCGCACGATCGCGACCGTCGCCGACGAGAACCAGTCCGATCGGACGATGCTGCGACGCCGCGAGGCAGGCATCGATCACCAGCGGCCAGCGCTTTTCGCCGCTGTGGCGGCCGACCCCGATCAACAGGGTCGCGCTTTCGGGCAGCGCGCAGCGCGCGAGCAGATCGCGCCTGAGGCCGGGATCGCGGTGTATCGGCGAGAAGATATCCGGATCGACCCCCATCGGAATCGTCTCCACGCCGGCCACGCCCCCAGCCTGCAATCGCGCCGAAAGATGACGGTTGGCACTGACGACGCAGTCGAACCGTGCGCCGAGCCGCCGCAAATGGCGCCAGAAGAGGTCGAAGCCCTTGTCGATCGTCTCGCGGCTGCCGAAACGACCGAACCAGCGATAGGCATAGGCCGCCAGCGGATCGGCATGCATGATCAGGGCTCTGGGCGCGTCGCCCTGCCAGTCGGCGACGATATTGGCGGTCCGCCAGGGCGATGACGCCTCGACCATATCGGGGCGCTCGGCATCGAGCCGGGCATGGACGGCGCCCGCGTCTTCGAAATAGCGATAGCGCCGGTCGACGAGCAGCTGCGGGCTCGCAACATAGACGATTGTACCGCCTCCTGCCCGCCGCTCGACATGGTCGTGCGAGCCGGGCGCGATGACCACGATCTCATGCCCCATCGCCGCGCCGATCGCGAGCTTGCGGTCGATATAGGTTTTTACCCCGCCGCCGTGCAGCGTGTAAAAGGCGCAGACGTCGACGATCTTCATTTGCGCTCCAGTGGCTTATATTTCAGCCCGCTCAGATAATTCATGACGACCTCGGTACGTGTCGGCCCCGCGCCCACCGCGACCGACGCGGCCAATGCCTTGGGTTTCGACCAGCCGAGCTTCGGATTGCCGCCGAACCCGAGCCCGTCGGACAATTTGTCCCATTTGAGATTGCGGTTGCGGTCGTGGAGGACCGACAGGCTGTAGCGCCCCGGCCCCGGGACGCGGAGGCAGAGCGTGACCGGACCCGATGCCGGCAGGTTCTGATCGACCCGGCGAAAGGTCTTTTGCGCGTTGATCAGGACCGCGTCGTCGGCGAGGAAATCGCTGTCGTTAGCCGGATAGAGTTCGGCGCGTATGAGGCCCTTGCGATCCTTGAGCCCGGTCACCGAAACGAGCACCGCGGGCGCTGTTTCATGTGTCCGGCAAGCGGCCTCGGCCTTGCCGAGCGATGGGTCGGGTTTGACGGGCGCCGCAGCGACGAGCAGCAGCGCCACGGGTGCAATCGCCGCCTTCACGACCGATGCGCCGTCGCAAGCTCGGCCAAGGTCAGAATCGCACCGAGAACAATATGCACGAGCAGGATCAACCCGGCGATCATCGCTATCAGCGGCCCGATCGCACCATCATGGCCGATCAGGAAGAGCGCAACGCTGGCGAAGACAAGATCCTTGTTCGGCACGAATGGCAGGCGCGTCACGAGCAGTTGCAGTGTGGCGAGGATGAGCAGCCAGCCCATGGACACGGCCGGCAGTGCGCTGTGCCACATCACACCCGACAGCAAGGTGGTCAGCATCAGCCGTCCTATGTGCACGCCGAAGATCATGCGCAGTTCCGGGCGCGACAGCGAGAAGATGCGGTGCCTGAAAGCGAGCAGCGCCAGTGAGAGACCGATGATGACCGCTGCGGACAGCGCCACGGTTCTGCCGTGGAACTCGGGAGCGACCTGTCCAACAACCGGCCAGGCAAGCGCAAGCATCACGAGCGTCACGAGATTGCCGGCGACCGCCGACAGGATGCTGACATCCTTGATCGCACCGAAAGGCGCCGCCGCCATCTTTGCATGGCGCCGCGCCCAGCCGTAGAAATAGGCCTCGCCGCTATAGCCGAACAATATCTCGTTGCTGACAAGCTTGCGCAGCAGCGCCGCGAAACCGGCGCGCGGAATGTTCCACAGGCGCCGGAATATCAGCCATTCGGAGGCCGGAAGCGCGAGATAATAAGCGGCAAAGGCTATCCAGAAGACCGGCGACGCGGGGACACCCCGCACGAGTCCGGCCAAGCCGATACTCGAAAGCTTCGAACCGAGCGCGGCAAGGAGCGCGAGCGACAGGCCGAGAGAAAGATATTTTTGCCAGGGATGTTGCTCTTGGAGGAGAGGGCGAAGGCGCTCTGCCCATCTATTTGGCGTTGCACCCAATGCTTGAGAAGCCATCGATCACCTTTTGGCAGCGGTAACTGAGGGACTGACGCCGAGCCCCCGGCAAATCCGCACCAGCGATTCAGGAAAATCGGCCGGACGCCAGATCGGCGTAGGTGGCCGGCTGGTGCGAACGCGCAAAAGTACCGAGCGCGCGCGCAATTTCGCGCATCAGCCGAGGCGAATCGACGTCGTGCGGATGGACGGCAAGGCGCACCGTCGATGCGCGCGCAAGCAGCACGGTCGCGAGGCGCGACCACAGGATCGAGCTCGCGATGCGCATGCGCGACCGGCTGGCGTAAGTCACGACCGGCCCCCGCGCGAATACTTCCGAATTCTGGGGATTCCAGACGCGAAAATGATCCTCGATCGTGCGGATATTCTGCGCCGCGAGCGCAGCAAGACTATCCTCTCCGTAGAGCCACGCAGGCGCGACGAAGCCGGCGATCGGCCGGCCGATCGACTGCTCGATCATGTCGCGGCCTTCCACTATTCGCGTCTCGGCCTCGTGCGTCGAGAGGCCGAGAAATTCACCCTCCCCCGCCGTCATGCGCGAAGCTTTCCACCGCGCCGCGACACCTGCGTGGCGACTCTCGTCGACATGGGTGAAGCCATGCAGGAATATTTCGCAGCCCGCGTCGGCCCAGCCGCGCAGGCGGCGGGCGAACTGCGGATGTCCCGTCAGCAGCCCCTGCCGATGAAAATCGGGAACGACGAGGAGAGCGTAGCGTCCCGGACCCACGATCGCTTCGACGATGGGAACGAGTCGATCGAGCCGCTCGGCGTGAACCGGAGTGACATCATGGATCGAAGCAAGAAGGCGGCGCGCGGTCACAGGACCAACCGGTCGAAGAGCGCGAGATAGTCGGCCGCCGAAGCACCGAGCTTGTGGCGATCGGTGACCTTGCGCGCGGCATTTGGTGAGGGCGGCGATCGGCGAAGCTGCGCGACGATAGCTGCCGCGATGGCTTCGGGCTGACGCTGGCGGACGATGGCGCCCAGTTCGGGTGACGGGAAGATTTCGGGCAAAGCGAGCGAACAATCGGTCGTCACGATCGGGACCCCCGCTGCGATCGCTTCGACGAGGACTGCGGGATAGCCTTCATAATGCGAGCTCATCAGATAGAGGTCGGCGCGCGCAAGATAGGGCGCGATATCGGGAACATGGCCCGGCATCTCGACCCGCGCCGCGACGCCCAGTCTTTCGGCTTCGCGTTCGAGCCGGCCGCGCAGCGGCCCTTCGCCAAGGATCAGCAACCGTGCCTTCAGCGCCGGAGGGAGTTCGGCGAAGGCACGGATGGCGGTGATCAGGTCCTTCTGCGGGGCGAGGCGCGCCGCGCAGAGAATGAGCGGTGCCGGCTCGAGGCCGGCGCGGCTATGCGCCGCGGCGATATCATCCTCGAGGATGGGTTCGGCGATTTCGGTAACGGCGTGGCCCGGGAACACCGACCGGGCTTCCGCGAACAGCGACGGCGACATCGCGACCAGCATATCGGTCGGCGCGGCGGCGAGCCGGATCGCCGCATCGGCGAGTCCGCGCATGAGGCGTCGAAGCCCGCCACGGCGGATCGGGTTGCTGAGCTTGCTCACGAAGATCGGCCGTTTGGCGAAGCGTTGGCGCGCCAGGAAGGCGAGAATGATGAGGTGGAAATTACCCGGCGAAAAGACGATATCGGGTGCCTCGGCCCGCACGATCCGCGCCATGCGCCACCCGAGCTGTACGCGCGACCAGGGGCTGCGCCATGTTTCGGGCGAGCAGGTCTTGACCGCGACGCCGGGGCCGACGAGCGCGCGTGCCGCGCCCATCTGCGTTCCGCAAATGATCGTCACCCGCCGGCCCCGTTCCGCCCAGCGATTGGCGAGGCGAATGGCGATCCGTTCGCTGCCTCCGGTCGAGAAATCATGGAGGATGATCGCGATATGCCCGGCATGGGTCATGGTCAGAATTTCTTCCTCAGGAATATCTGGACGCGTGCGTCCCGGTGCCCGATGTCGCGGTCCTGCTGGTCGCGAAAATCGATGCCGACCGACAAGCGGTCGGGTTCACCCGTGGGGTAAAGGCTGGCCGTCAGTCCCCAGCCGCGAACCGCGCGCGGCGCGCCGCCGGCAAGATCGGCGAAGCGCTCGGCTGCCGTCCGCGGTTTCGCCGGGCCGGTGTCGAACAGGGTACCAGCCAGATCGAGGCGATCATCGCGGGTCCAGTGAAGGACGGCGGCGCGCTCGTCGGTCCGATAATAGCGGTGCGGGCCGACGATGAACGCCGGGCGGCGGCGTTCGGCGGCATAGGTGCCGGCAAGCGTCAGCGTGTCGCGATCCGAGATATCCCGGGACACGTCGGCACCGATCGCCATCATCGCGAAGCGCTGATATTCGAAACTTTGCGCCGCCGTTCTCGCGGATTCCGACCGTCCGCGCATGGCGGCCAGGTGGAAGGATCCGCCTTCCCATTCGCGGCCGACCGCGTGACTTTTGACGATCCCGAGGACGGCCACGCCGCCGCTCGTCGTCATCGCCTCGGACGTGCTTGTTGCCAAATCTTCGGCCGGCAGGATCGCAAGCGGCGCCCGCGCCCCCGAGCGCGCGGGATTGGGAAGCGCCACATGGGTGACGGCAATATTTGGCGCTGCCTCCCACGCCATCAAGGAGCCGGGAAACAGCAGGGCGCTCATCGCAGCGGCACCAGTCGCCAAAACCCTCATGACATATCCCCCGGGTTCGCAGGGCGCCTGCCAGCCAGGCGCTCGAGGGATCAGACGCCATCGACCTCGCTTTTCCACACCTCCCCCGACGAAGTGCGGATCGGGGAGCCCCGCGGCGTCAATCAGCCGATCTCGAACCGACAGGAGCAGTGCGAGTGAGCAAGAAGATGGCCGGTACGGGCGTGCTGATGGCGATGATGCCGATGCTATTGGGCAGCGTCGCGCTGCCGGCCGTTTCCAAGCCGGAACCGCAGGCGCCGATGAAGGCGCCGCCGGCCGGCCTCTCGATTATGGCCTATAATGTCAAAGGCCTGCCCTGGCCGCTGGCCGCCGACCGAAGCGCCGACTTCGCGCGTATCGAAGCCCGGCTTCTCGCCATGCGAGCGCAGGACGCGCAGCCGCACGTCATCATCCTGCAGGAAGCGTTCACCGAGCCCGCCAAAGCGATCGCGCGGCATAGCGGCTATCGCTTTGTTGTCGAGGGACCTTCTCGCGATCTCACAAGCCCGGTCAAGCCGCAGGAGAGCGACAGAGATTTCATCGAAGGCGCGAGCTTTTTCAAGGGCGAGCGGTCGGGCAAGCAGGTCTCGTCAGGACTGATCCTCGCGTCGGACTATCCGATCCTCTCGGTGCGCCGCGAGGCCTTTCCCGCCTTTGCCTGTGCAGGTTATGACTGCCTCGCCAACAAGGGCATATTGATGGTGACGATCGCCGTCCCCGGAAGCACGACCCCGGTGACCGTGGTCACCACCCATATGAACAGCAAGAAGGCGTCCGGCGTCAGTCCGGCACGCTCGCTTTATGCCTATCGGCGGCAGGTCGAGGTGATCGACCATTTTCTGGCGCGATACCGCGACCCCGATCTGCCGGTCATCCTGGCGGGTGATTTCAACGCCAGTTCGGCCGAACGACGAACTTACCTCGCCGCCCACAGCGCGGCGAACTGGACCACGAAACGCCGGCTTCCGATCGACAACGCGCTCCAGCATTGCCTCAAATCGGATGCACCTTGCGGGCGAACGATCCCAACCATCGCGGCGACGGTGTTTCAGAAGGGTCGTGACTGGCAGTTCTTTTCGCCGGGCTATGACGCCTCGATCCAGGCGATCGCGATGGCGGTGCCGTTCGGCCGCGAGCGCGACGGCACGATGCTCTCCGATCATGTCGGCTATGGCGTGACCTATCGCCTTACCCGCGCGCTCGCGCTCCACTCGCCGAGGCGCCGCTCGATCGTCTGACCGGACGCCGGCCTCAGGCGGCGGGCCTCGGCTCGCGCCGCGTGAGCGCGAGCAGCATCGCGGGAAGAAAGAACAGGACCAGCGGCACCGCGGCAATCAAGCCGAAGATGATCGCGGTCGCCAGCGGCTGCTGAAGGCCGGCGCCCCGGCTGAGGCCGAGCGCGAGCGGCGCGAGGGTCAGCACCGCGATCAGCGCGGACATCAGAATGGGGCGCAGCCTCTTCCGGCCGGCCTCGAGCAGCACCGCCGACGTCATCGGCTTGTCGCGGTCGATCTCGGCGAGAAAGAAGATGACGAGTTCGGCGACCATGCCGACGACCATGGTGAGCCCCATCAGCGCCGAGATATTGAGCTCGATCCCCATGATCCACAGCCCGATCATCACCGCCGCCGCGGTCAGCAGCACCGTCGCGATCGCCGCGACCGTCCAGCCGGCGCGCTCGAACAACAGGGTGATGAGCAAGGCGCTGAGCAGCAACGCGGCGCCGAAAACCAGCGAGAGATCGGCGAAGCTCTTCTGCTGCTCGGCATAGAGTCCGCCATAGTCGACGCGGACCGAGGCGGGCAGCTTGAGCTGGCCGACCGCGCTCTTGATCTCCGCCATCGCCGAACCGAGATCGCGTCCCTCGAGCCGCGCGGTCACGGCGATATAGGGCGCCAGATTTTCGCGCGTCAGCTGCTTTTGTCCGCTCTGCACCGACACGGTCGCGACCGCGGCAAGCCGGACGCCGCTCCCGTCGGGCGCAACGAGCGGCAGGTTTTCGATCCGCGCGACATCGCTGCGCAAATCCTGCGGCGCGCGCACGCGCACGTCGATGAGCTGGGCGCCGATGCGGACCTGTGTCGCCGGGGTGCCGCCGACCGCGGTCTCGAGCTGCGAGGCGATGCTGTCGGGGTCGAGGCCATATTGGGCCGCGGCGCCGGGATCGACCGATATGCTGATCGCATCGCCAGCGACGCGCAGGCCATCGACGACCTCGACGACGCCCGATATCTTGCCGATGCGCTCGCCGATCGCCTTCGCCGCCGCTTCGAGCGCCGCTGTGTCGTCGCCGAACAATTTGACCTCGATCGGTTGCGGGACGGCGGTCAGGTCGCCGATCAGATCCTCCATGAGCTGGATCAGCTCGACCTCGAGCCCCGGCACGTCGGCGGCGATCTTCTCGCGCATGTCGGTCATCACCGCTTCGATATCGCGCCGCGAGCCGCCCTTGAGGCGAATGAAATAATCGCCCTCGTCGGCCTCGGTGAGACCGCCGCCAAGCTGGACGCCGGTGCGCCGCGAGTAGCTCGCGACCTCGGGCGTCGCGCTGATGATCGTCTCGACGCGTTGCAGCAGCGCGTCGGTATCTTCGAGCGACGCGCCCGACTGCGCCTTATAATCGAGGACGAACCCGCCCTCGTCCATCTTGGGCATGAACCCCGACGGCACGCTCCGCCAGGCCATATAGCCGCTGACCGCAAGCAGCGCCGCGACGAGCGCCGCGAACAGGACCGGCCGTCCAAAGGCACGCGTGCTCGCGCGCCCATAACGGTCGAGCAGCGGATCGAGGACCTTGTTGGCACGATCGGCGGACTCGGCATCCTTCTCGCGGAGCCAATGGGCCGCGACGAGCGGGATGACGAAGCGGGCGAAGAGCAGGGAGATGACTAGCGCTGCCACCATTGTGATCGCCAGCGCCTTGAAAAATCCGCCGGTCACGCCGCTGATAAAGGCAAGTGGCAGGAAGACGACGATCGTCGCCGTCGTCGAGCCGAGCAGCGGCATGCCCATTTCGGCCGCGGCGGCCAGCAGCGGTCCCGGGTCGCTCAGCCGCTGCTCCTGCATGCGCCGCATCATATGCTCGAGCATGACGACCGCATCGTCGACCACGAGCCCGACCGCCGCCGCCATACCGCCGAGCGTCATCATGTTGAAGCTCATGCCGAAGGCGAAAAGCAGCAGGCAGGTGGCGGCGAGCACCGCGGGCAGCATCAGCCCGGTGATGACCATCAATCGCCCCGACCGCAGGAAGACGAAGAGCACGATCCCCGCCAGCAACGCGCCCATCAGGATCGCATCACGCACGGCGTTCGCCGCGCCGACGACGAGCTCGGACTGGTCGTAGAAGGTGGTGACCTTGACCGACGGCGGCAGATGCAGCTCGGCGAGCCGCGCGTCGACCGCTTTTACGATCGCCACGGTGTCGCCCTTCAGCGCCTGGCGAACGTTGACGAGAACCGCCTGCTTGCCGTCGGACGTCACGCGACTGAACGCCGGAGCGGTCGAAGGCGAGATCGCCGCGATCTGGCCGAGCGTTACCACCCCTGCCCCGCCCGCCGCCGCCTTGATCGGGACCGCGCCCAGATCGTCCGCATTGGCGACGCGGTTCTCGATCAGCACCAGATAGAGACGGTGCCGGTCCTCGATCTTGCCGAGACCGCGGACCATATTGGCCTTGCCGAGCGCAGTGACGACATCGGTGAGGCTGATGCCGAGCGATTGCAGCCGCGCCGGATCGACATCGACCGCGAACTCACGGGGGCTGCTCCCCAATATGTCGACGCCGGCGACACCCTCGACCGAGGTCAATGCGGGCAATATCTTGAGATCTGCGATCGTACGAAGCGCCTCGGGGCTGAGGCTGTCCGAGGTCAAGGCAAAGCCGGTGACGGGAAAGATCGTCGGATCGGAGCGCCGCACGTTGAAGCTCGTGCCGGCCGGCAAGGTCGGAAGCAAGGTCGCGAGCGCGCCCTGCGTCGACTGGGCGGCGGCGACCATATCGTCGCCCCACTGGAAATTGAGCGCGACCTCGGCGCTGCCGCGGCTCGTGACCGAACGGACATTGGTCACCCCCGGCACCGCGCGCAGCCCGATCTCGATCGGCCGCGTGATTTCGGCTTCCATCTGCGCGGCGTCGCGGTCGCCGGCATCGACCGACACGACGACCCGTGGATAATCGATGTTGGGAAACAGTCCGACCGGCACGCGCGTCGCCGATACCACGCCCGCGAGCGCAAGCAGGATCACCGCGAGCCAGATCGACCGCGCATGTTTGCTGATGATGTCGGTCACTTTTTCGCGCCCTGAATGCGGGTCTTCATCCCGTCCTCAAGCGCGGTTACGCCAACCGTGGCGACGCGTTCGCCGGCCTTCAGCCCCGACGTGACGCTGATCCGGTCGCCGGTGCGCGGCCCGACGGCAATATCGCGCCGCTTGGCGATCGTGTTCGCGATGACGAAGACGAAAGGCTGGCCGCCGTCGTCGAGCAGCGCGGCATAGGGAATGGTGATGCCGCCGGCGATATTGGCAAGCAGCACCCGCCCAGTCAGGCTTTCGCCCGCGCCGACCCCGCGCTCATTCGGTATCTGGACATAGACCGACGCCAGCTTCGTCACCGGATCGACGACGCTGTCGACCGACAGTACGGGGACGTTGAAGGCCAGCTTGCTGCCGGCCGCGGTAACCTCGACATAGCTCCCCTTGGGAATGCGCCGCGCGATCGCCGGATCGACCCCGAAGCGCGCGCGCAAATCCCCTTCCTTGACCAGCGATACGATCGTCGCCCCGGCCGCGACAAGCTCGCCCGCGCTGGCCCCGATGACTTCCACGGTGCCGCTGGCGGGCGCGCGAAGTACGAGCGCTCCGTTACGGGTGGCGAGGCTGGCGCGCGCGGCATCAGCGGCCTGTTTCGCGGCGCGCGCCGTTTCGACCTCGGCATCGCTCACCAGCCCGTCGGCGCGAAGTCGCCGCGCCCGCGCGTGCGCGAGATCGGCGGCGTTGGCATTCGCCGACGCGGTGGCGAGATCGAGGCGCGCCGTTGGACTGGGCCTCAGCCGCACCAATATCTGGCCGCGCGCCACGCGGCTACCGACCGGCGTGTCGACCGCCTGCACGATCGCTTCCATCGGGGCGGACAGCGTATATTTGCCCGCACCATTGGCCTCTGCCGCGCCGTAGAGCGTGATCTTCTCATCGATATCGCCGGTGGTGACGGCCGCGACGTCGATCGTCGCGACCGGAACGGCGGTCGCGGCAGAGTCGGTCGAGGATTGGCAACCGCCCAGCAGACAGGCGAAGGCGAGCGGCAGAACGAGGGATGTCCGGCTGATCATAGGGTCCAGGATTCCTGCGGGGCGCCGACGAGCAGTTCGAGCGCAATGGTTTGTTCGGCGATCGCCTGTTCGGACTGGAGAAGCAGCAATTGCCGGTCACGAAGGCTCTGCTCGGCAACTTCCGCGGTCGCCAGCGCGAGGTCGCCGCGCTGCGCGGCGCGGCGGCTCGCTTTCGCAAAGTTTTCGATAGCGGGCATGCCAGCGCGCAGGATCTCATATTGCTGGCGCGCGATCGCGAGGCCCGACACCGCGGCGGCGATATCGGCGCGGGTCTGGAACAGGCGTGCATCATATTCCTGATGGAGCGCTTCGCGCGTGGCCTCGGCGACCGCGATACCGCCGCGATTGCGGTTCCATAGCGGAAGCGTGAAGCCGATCGACGGGCCAAGCAATTTGTTGCCGCCGGTATCGCGCGCGCCGCTGATCGTGAGATCCAGATTCGGGAACTGGTCGAGGATCGCGCGGCGGACAGCGGCTTCCTGCGCATCATAGCCGGCACGCAGCGCGTCGAGATCGCTACGCCCCGCAAGCGCCATCGCGAAGAGGCGATTCGCGTCGGGCACCGTCGCGGGCATAGGCGTCGGAGCCAGCCGCAGCGCATAGTCCGGCGGCAAGCCAAGCAGACGGTGAAGCTCGGAGCGTGCGGTTGCGAGATTGGTCTGGGCACTGCGAAAATTGCTCTGGGCGTCAAGCGCGGCGATGCGCGACGACTGGACCTGGTCGGGCGAAATGTCGCCGCGGCCCGCCGCCTTCAGATAGCGGCCGAGAAGCGCTTCGCTCGCGTCGGCGCTGGTCGCAGTATTGGCGAGCGCCTGTTCGAGCGCGAGGACGCGCACCGCCTGCAGCCGCGCGTTGCAGGCGGTCTGCCATTCGGCCCAAGCGAGATCGAGCCGCACCTGCCGCGCCTCGGCGACGGCCTGCGCGCGCTGCACCTTTTGCGTGCGGAGTGCATTAAGGCTGAACCCCAGCGTGCCCGCGATATTGTCGAGCGGGTCCGGCCCCGAAAGAATATGGTCGACGCCGAAGCTGAAGGTCGGGTCGGGCAGCAGTCCCGCGGCGAAAACCTGCGCGTCACCAACTCCGGCACGCGCGCGCTGCGCCTTGAGATCGGGATTGGCGATCACCGCGAGGATCGCGATGCCATTGGGGTCGAGCGGCGCCGAAAGGTCGAGCGCGACTGGCTTCAGATAGGGCCGGTCGATCGTCGCAGCGTCGCGCGACAGGATATCGGTTAGCGGGGCCTGAAGCGACGGCGCAGCAACGGGATCGACGAGAAGCGGCTTTGGCTCGTAGTGAGCGCACGCTGCCAGCGGGAAGAGCAGCAACGCTGTAGAGAAGGTGCAGAACCGCGTGGTCATTCTCGAACGATAGCCCTTTCGCGTCCGGACGCACGCCATTAACACCTCGACATTATTCACAATATTGGAATCGCGCGGAATCGACATTGGGCTGTTGACGCCGCTGCGGAACAGAATCCACACCTCAGGACGAAAAATCGGTCGACGCGCCGGCGCGGCCACGCTCAAGCCGGCCGGAATGCGAGCGGCAAGGTGGCGGGCGACTGAAAGCCGCCGGTCACAAGCAATGGCGCGGCGATGAAGATCGCGATCACGAGCGTGCGGATGAACGTGGCATAATTGGGGTCGATCTTCTCGACCCCGAGTTTGGCAAAAACGGCCGTGAGCGCGGCGAAGCAAGCCGAAAGCAGGGCCCAGGGAAGCCAGTTGTTCAGCATGGCACCGCCATTGCGCGACAATGAGCGCGGTGAACCCGCCGTGCAAGCTTTCAGGCAGTCGCAAATTTCGTCATGCGTCACCCGCAGCGACTTTGGCCGTTTTCAGCCTGTCCGTTTTTCGACGGCAAGCGGGGGAATGGCTGCCGCTGGGTCCGCGCAGGGAACGGCTTGGGCTTGGGCCAGCGCGCTCACTCGGCTATGACCGAACAGGTTCGGCGATGGGCACGGGGCAGCGGTGATGGGGGAGTGAGACGCGGGCGCTTACCGGCCTTCGTCGGCCATCCTCGGCAGGTTGTCGGCACGTTACTTCCCGACACTCTGCCACACGCCGCCCCAATCGGCGGCCGGTGGAGCCGTGCGAAAGGCTCTGACCCGATCCGCGAAAACCTGCGCCGGCCCGTCGCCGGGTGCGATTTCCAGACACCGGGCAAAGGCGCTCCCGGCTCGGTCCCAGTCACCCGCCCGGTAGTCGGCGAGACCATTTTCGAACGTCTCGCGCAAATCGAGCATCGCGTCGCCGACCTCGCCGACCTCGCCCAGCAACTCATAGACCCGCACCGCTTCGCTTTTGCCCACTGCCGCCAACAGGTCGATCTCGCGCGTTTCGATCCGGTGCGAAACCTGCCGCACCGTCGCTTCGTCGGCGAGGATCATCGTGCCATAGGCCTTGTTCGCTCCTTCCAACCGCGACGCGATGTTCACCGTGTCGCCCATGATGGTGAAGTTGCGCGATGCGGTCGATCCGATCGATCCGACGACGACGTCGCCCGACGCGAGCCCGATCCGGACCGCGATCCGCGGAGCGCCGCGGCGCAGCCCCATCAACTCGGGCAGTTCCAGCTCGAGCCGATCGATTTGCGCACGCTGTTCCAGCGCGGCCCGAACGGCCGAGAGCGCTGGGTCGTCGGGGGTGAACGGAGGCCCCCAATAGGCCATGATCGCATCGCCGATATATTTGTCGATCACCCCGCGATGAAGCTGGATCGGCTCGGCCGCCAGCGAGAGATACCGGTTGATCAGCTTGACCAAGGCCGTCGGGGTCAGGGTTTCGGAAATCGCGCTAAAGCCCTGAAGGTCCGAGAAGAACACCGTCATCTCGCGCTTCTCGCCCGCTTCCAGTTCGGCGCGGCGCTCACCCAGCAGGCGGTCGACGACGCGAGGATCGAGGTAGCTGGAAAATGTATCCTTCATCGCGGCCTTGGTCCTCAGCTCGCCGACCATCGACGAAAAGGCATGGGCCAACTGGCCGATCTCGTCGCGCGACTGGGATTTCAGCGAGACGTCGAGATTGCCGCGACCGACTTCTTCGGCGCCGTCGATCAAGCTTTGCACCGGGACCATCATCCGGCGGGTGATCATCAGCGACAGGATGATGCCGATCAGGAACGCGAGGACCGCCAGCAACAGGCTTTCGACCGATATGATGAAGCTGCGATGTTCCATCGCCGCCAGACGTTGCTCATGCGCCCGGGCCAGCGCGTCGGATTCGGTTCCCATGCGTTCGAGCGACGCAAGCACGCGCTTTTCATCGCCGGTCGCGGCGGCCTCGCGTTCGATATTGCCGTTCAGCATCGCGGGCGCGGCGGGGTCGATATAGGCGCCGACGCTGCGCCGATAGGCGGCATGGTCGCGCTGTACCGACTCGCTTTCCAACTGCAGCCGGCCGAGGATGATTGCCACCTCGACGGGAATTTCGGTGCCCTGATATCGCCGGATCGCCTTTTGCAGCATGGTCAGTCGGCGATCGACATCGTCATTGAGTTCTTCGAACCGCGCCAGTTCCGCGGCGTGGCGCGCCGGATCGCGAAGCTGCGGGCCGCCGTAACGGAGCGCCCTTTCGGTCGCGAGTTCCTCGTTCGCGGTTTCCTGTTCGATCGCCGCGATTTCCCGGCGGAGCGGTTCAAGGACCTGTTCGAGCAATATCGTCTCGCGGTTGACGCGCGCCGCCTGCATGAACGACCACAGCGCCGCCACCAGCATGATCGACAACAATACCACGGACAAGCCGACGAACTTGCGCCCGATCGTCCAGCGACCAAGCCTCATGGGCGCATCGTCGGCCGGACCGACTCGTTCCTCGGCTGTCATGTCCATCGCGTTCCCCTCGCGCGGCGGGACTATCGCAGGCGGGTTAATCTTTTGAGGCTAAATGTCCGCGTCGGTGCCGATCGTCGGCGTTTGGATGGTCCTGTTTCGGGTGCTAACGCCCCCTCATCGGGTCGCTTATGCTTGAACGTCCTTCGTCTTATCAAAGCCGATCAAGATGCGATTTGGACTATTGCGCCTGTCCATCGCTTACTGGGTGCGCCGATTGTGGTCGCCGGGCGTTCGGACGATCTACGCGCCACGGGAATCCACCTTCGTCTTGGTAACGAAGATGCTGGCTCCATCGGGCAATGCGGCGCTCGGCTGAAGAATGCTCACGATGACTTCGAAAGTCCCACCATTCCAATATTTGCGTATATTCGAGGCTGCACGGCTCCTCGGCCGGCCACCGAGGACGATGGAGAAGCACCGTCTCGATGAAACCGGCCCGCAGTACGAAAACTCAAGACCAGCCTGTATCTCAAGCGCACAGCTAAGGGAGATAACGGCCCGGCATGCCGATCGCTGCAAACTCCTTCATTCGGACTGCCAATTTTGATGCGGCACGTTCGGGATCGCGGCTGACGGGTCCGCGTTGCTGCGACGTCATCGACCAAATCGTCTTTGACCAAGATACCGCGATCCGCGGTTCGTTCCGGACATGCCGAACCGACCAGTTCCGGGGGATTTCGGGAACTGGTCGGACAGCGGGCCGGCTCAAGCTGGCGAGTGCCGGGGTTCAGCCCTTGCAGGCCTGCTTGTTCTTGTTGCCCGCGAGGCGGCAGTCATAGGTGACCTTCTTGCCGTTGCTCAGCGTCGCCTTGGCGAGATGGGTATTCTGCCGGGTCGACGCGGTCCGCTTGGGCGCCGCAACCTTGGTGACCTTGGCGGCTTTGGGCGCCACGGTCTGTTTCGCCAGGGTGTGCGTCGCTGCCGGTTTGGCGGTGGTCGTCGAAGCGGACGGTGCCGATGCGAAGACCGGAGCGGCGATCATCATCGTCGACGCAAGGCCGAAGCCGATGAGGGTACGAAAGCGTGCCATATTCTTCTCTCCATAGAAATCCGCATGAGTGCGGACGGAACGATCCGGGGTGTCCAGGCGGGACCGGGGCCAGAGGGAGTCAGGGGGGGGGGATGGTCCCGCCTTGGACACCCTCTTTCTAGGCCGGCCGATCCAACCGGGGCATGGCCGCGACATGACAATATCGTAATCCTCGCGCCAGCTTCCGGACGAACCCGCGCGCCTATTGTCGCCCCATCAACCGACGGGAGCCAAGCGCGATGACCATTCCGATTGCGAAGGACCTCCCATGAAAAAATGGCTTTTTGCTTTGTTCCTCACCTTCGCCATCGCGTCGGCGGCCTATCTCCATGCCGGCTATTATAACGGTCCGCTGTTCCACGACATGCCGGCCGCCGATACCGGCCCCGCCAAACCCGCGATCGTCATGCTCTCGGGCGACATGGGCAACCGGGTCGGGATGACGCCCAGGATTGCGGTGCGGCTGGGCGCGCGCGGCTATGCGATCGTCACCGTCAACTCGCTGACCTATTTCTCGCCGCGCCGGACGCCCGAGGAAACCGCCGAACTGATCAAGACGGCGATGGTCCGGGCGATGAAGCTGGGAAAGACCGATCATGTCGTGCTGATCGGCCAGTCCTTTGGCGCCGATATGCTCCACGCCGGCCTCGCGCGATTCTCCGCGGCCGCGCGCCAACCGATCCGGTCGGTGGTGCTGATCGTGCCCGGCGAGGACATCATCTTCCGCGCCTCGCCGATCGAACTCGCCGGCCTCGAAACCCCCGATCAGCGCGCCTATCCGACCGCATCGCGGCTCCGCTGGGTGCCCGTGACCTGCATTCACGGCGCCGACGAAGCGGGCAGCCTGTGCCCCGAACTTCAGTTGCCGAACGTCCGTCGCATCACCCTGCCCGGCGGGCACAAGCTTAATTCGGACGCCCGCGCGCTCGAAGCGGCGATCCTGCCCGCGATCCGGGGTGCACAGTCAGCAAGGAGCATATGACATGAGAGTTTTGGCCATGGCGCTGCTTCTGGCGCTATCTGGCGGCGCCCACGCCGCAACCACCGCGACACCGTTCGGCCTGTGGCAGAATCCCAAGGGGACGCTGCTGGTGCGGACGCACAGCTGCGGCCCGCTGCTCTGCGGCAATATCGTCTGGGCCGGTCCAAAGGCGATCGCCGACGCGCGCGAGGCCGGGGTGACGTCGCTGGTCGGCACCGAATTGCTCAGCGACTATCGCGCAAACGGTCGCGGCCGCTGGACCGGACAGGTCTACGTCCCCGATCAGGGACGTCGCTTTTATTCGACGATCGAATTAGAAAGCGCAAACAGCTTGCGGATATCCGGCTGTATTCTCGGCGGACTGATCTGCAAGCATCAGGAGTGGACGCGGCGGTGACCGCATTCGAGAATGGCATGGTGTGGGTCCGGCACAACAAGCGGATCCTGTCGATCGGTGCCGCGCTGCTCGTCGCGGCGCTCGGCCTCGCCGCGCTGTTCCGGCTGCTCCATTCGGTCCGGCCGCACGAGGTCCGCCATGCCTTCGATGCCTTGTCGGCGGGTCAGATCGGTGCAGCATTGCTGCTGACGGTCGCGAGCTATCTGATGCTGACGCTCTACGACCGGTTCGCGCTGCGGGTCATCGATCGGACATTGCCCTGGCGAACCTATGCGCTCGCGTCGTTCACCAGCTATACGCTCAGCCACAATCTGGGGCTGGCGCTCCTCACCGGAGGGTCGGCGCGCTACCGCGTCTATCGCGCGGCGGGGCTGAGCGGGGGCGAGATCGGCAGCGTGATCGCGCTGGCCAGCCTCAGCTTCTGGAACGGTGTGATCCTGCTGGCCGGGCTCGCCGCCGTGACAAGCACGCATATCCTGCCCTTCTTCGATTGGGGGCTGTCGCTCCACTGGCTGCATCTCGCCGGGCTGGTCGTGCTGACCCTCTGCCTCATCCCGTTGCTGCTGCGCCATTTCGGGTTGAAGGTCGTCGACATCGGCGGCTGGCGCACCCCGCTGCCGAACCTAACGCGCAGCGCGGGGATGACCGCGGTCGCCGCGCTCGACCTCGCCGCCGCCAGTGCGGCGCTCTACATCCTGCTCCCTGCCCCTGACCCCGCCGCCTATCCCGCCTTTTTCCTGGGCTATGCGCTCGCGATCATCGCCGCGCTGATCAGCCATGTGCCCGGCGGGCTGGGGGTGTTCGAGGCGGTGGTGATCGCGACAGTACCCGGCGACAAGGCCCAGTTGCTCGCCGCCCTGCTCGCCTACCGCATTCTCTATTATCTGCTGCCCTTGCTGGTCGCGGCGCTGCTGCTCGCCTGGCACGAAAGCAAGGCCTGGCGGCCGCCGGCAAGGGAGATTGCGCAGGCGGGCCAGTCGCTGCTCCGCGAACTCGCGCCGCCGCTGCTGGCCGCGCTGGTGTTCGCGGGCGGGCTGATCCTGCTGCTGTCGGGTGCAACCCCTGCCGAGGTCAGCCGCATGCACGACCTCAAGCCTATCCTGCCGCTGCCCTTTGTCGAGGCGTCGCATATCGCCGCCAGCCTCTCCGGGACCCTGCTGCTCTTTCTCGCACCGGGGCTGCTCCGCCGTCTCGACGGCGCCTTTGTCGCGACCCGCGCGCTGCTGCTCGCCGCCATCGTCTTTTCGCTCGCCAAGGGCTTCGATTATGAAGAAGCACTGATCCTGTCGGCGATCTGCGCCGCGCTCCAATGGAGCCGGCCCGCCTTCTACCGCACGACATCGTTGCTCGATGCACCGCTGTCGAGCGGCTGGATCGTTGCCGCGATGACCGCCGTCATGGCCTCCGCTTTCGCCGGCTTTTTTGCCTATAAGCATGTCGCCTACACCAGCAGCCTGTGGTGGCAGTTCAGCCTGAACGGCGATGCGCCGCGCTTTTTGCGCACGCTGTTCGGTGTCGCGGTGCTGGTCTCCGGTCTCGCGCTGTGGAGGCTGCTCGCGCCATCGTCGCGGGCGATGGGCGACACGACGATCGGCTTCGACCGGCTCCAACCCGCGCTGGCCGTCGCCGATCATAGCGACGCCTTCCTCGCCTTCACCGGCGACAAAAATTTCCTGCTCGCCGAAGAGGGCGACGCCTTCCTGATGTACCGGGTGCAGGACGCGAACTGGATCGTGATGGGCGACCCCGTCGGGCGCGAGGAGCGCTGGGCCGACCTGCTGTGGAAACTGCGCGAACGCGCCGACGCCGCGCAGGGCCGCATCCTGCTCTATCAGATCAGCGCCGCGTGCCTGCCGCCCGCGATCGATCTGGGTCTGTCGATCGTCAAATATGGCGAGGAGGCGCGGGTCGACCTCGCCGCCTTTTCGCTGGCCGGTCCGCAGGCCAAATCGCTGCGCCATTCGGAGCGTCGCGCGATCCAGGAAGGCGCCACCTTCGCCATCATCCCGGCGGCCGAAGTTCCACAACATCTGACCGAACTCAAAGCCGTGTCGGACGATTGGCTCGATGCGAAAAAACAGCGCGAAAAGGCGTTCAGCCTCGGCAGCTTCGACCCCGCCTATCTGACGCACTTCCCCTGCGCCGTGGTGCGTGTCGGCGGGCGCATCGTCGCTTTTGCCAACATCCTCGCGACCCCGAACCGAGCGGAAATGTCGGTCGATCTGATGCGCCATGCGCGCGACGTTCCTTATGGCGCGATGGATTATCTTTTCGTTCGCCTGATCCAATATGCGCAGGCGGAGGGCTATCGATGGTTCACGCTGGGAATCGCGCCATTGTCGGGAATCGACGGGCGCAAGCTGGCGCCGGCGTGGGCGCGCGGCGCCGCTTTCCTGTTCCGGCACGGCGAGATGCTTTATGGCTTCGAGGGGCTGCGAAGCTACAAGGCCAAGTTCGCGACACATTGGGAACCACGCTATATCGCCGGATCGCGCGGCATGGCGTTCGCCCGCGGTATGACCGCGGTGCATCACATCGTCTCGCGCCCCGCCCGCACGAAGGAGGAACGCGCGGCCGCCAGGCCAGCAGCGCGCGACCCCGCCCCTGTGGCTTCATCTTCGCCATGACGATGCAAGCGCGTATAGACGCCTGTCGGACACACCGCTCCGGGTTGGAAAGTTTCGCGATGTCGCAAAAGATATTGGTGATCGAGGACGATAGGACGACGGCGGATTTCATCTGCAAAAGCCTGATCGAACAAGGCTTTCTGGTCGACCATGCCAGCGACGGGCGCGACGGCCTGTTCCATGCGACCGACGGCAGCTACGACGCGATCGTCCTCGACCGCATGTTGCCCGGCATGGACGGCATGGCGGTGCTGGCCGCGATGCGCGCCGCGCACATCGCCACCCCCGTCATCATTCTCTCGTCGCTCGGCGCGGTCGATGCGCGGGTCGAAGGGCTGACGTCGGGTGCAAGTGATTATCTCACCAAGCCGTTCGCCTTTTCGGAACTGCTCGCCCGGTTGCAGTTGCTGATGGCCAGACCATCGGGCGCGACGACCGCCGAAACGATTCTCGCGTGCCAGGACCTGGAGATGAACCTGCTCAATCGCCGCGTCACCCGTGCCGGCAAGCGCGTCGACCTGCAACCGCGCGAGTTCCGGCTGCTCGAATATCTGCTGCGTCACAAGGATCAGGTCGTGACCCGGACGATGATGCTCGAGGGCGTCTGGGAATATCATTTCGACCCCGGCACCAATGTCGTCGACGTGCATGTCAGCCGCCTGCGCCGCAAGGTCGACGATGGGTTCGACAAGCCGCTCGTCCACACCATTCGCGGCGCCGGCTATATGCTCGGCGATCCGGACTAGACCCTATGCGTTGGGGCAACAGCACGATCGTCCGCCTGACGCTGATGCTCGTGCTCGCGCAGGTCGCGGCGCTGGCGCTGGGGCTGACCGTCATCCACCGATTCACCTCGGCGACGATCCTGTCCGACGCGCGCACCGCCGCCGAAGTCGCGCGCGACGACCTGATCGACGATTATCGCCAGCTCGGCCTGCCCGGCCTGATCGAGGCGATCGATTACCGGTTGAAGGCGCGCGACGATCGCAATTTCATTGTCCTGCTGAAAGCGCCGGACGGCAAGCGCCTGGCGGGCAATCTGCGCGAATGGCCGGCGACCGTCGCCGACACCGCGCACTGGCGACAAAGGTCGCTCACCCGCGAAGGCGCCACCGCGGCCGAACCGATGGGCGTGGTCACCGCGCGCCTGCCCGGCGGTTATGCCCTGCTGACCGGCGAGACATTGGAAGCGCAGCGCCAACTGGCCGAGGCCAGCGAGACGGCCTTTTTCTATGCGCTCGCCGTCGGGCTCTTGATCGCTGCGCTGATGGCCGCGCTCGTGGCGTGGATATTGGCGCGCCGGATCGATGTCTTCTCACGCGCGGCCAACGCGTTTGTCGGCGGCAAGCTCGACACCCGCGTCGAACGCGACGAAACCGGCGACGCCTTCGACCGGCTGGCGCTGTCGATCAACGCGATGTTCGGCCGCATCGCGGGGCTGGTGCGCGAACTGCGCATGGTGACCGATTCGATGGCGCATGATTTGCGCTCGCCGGTGTCGCGGATGAAGGCGCGCCTCGAACAGGCGCTCGGGCGGACAAAAGACACCGAGGCGCAAGCCGCGATTGCCGGCGCGATCGAGGAAGCCGACAGCCTCCACCGCCTGCTCGACACCGCGCTCGAGATCAGCCGCGCCGAGGCCGGTATCGGCCGCGACCAGTTCACGCGCTTTGCCCTGCGTCCGATGCTCGAGGACATGGCGGAGGTCTATGGCCCGCTGGCCGAGGATCGCGGCTTTGCGATGGTCGTCGATGCGCCCACCGAACTCGACATATTCGCCCACCGCGAATTGCTGGTGCGCGCGCTGTCGAACCTTGTCGACAATGCGCTCAAATATGCGGCCGGTGGATCGGCGATCCGGATCGGCGCGCACCCGATGGACGGCAACGCCGTCGACCTGACGGTGGGCGACGATGGTCCGGGCCTGACCGAAGACCAGATGACCGAAGCCGCGCAGCGCTTTGTCCGCCTCGACCCGGCGCGCGGCGGCACTGGCGCGGGGCTTGGCTTGTCGCTCGTCGAAACCATCGCGCACCTGCACGGCGGCACGATGCGACTCGAATCCCATTCTCCGCACGGGCTGCTGGTGCGGCTGGCCTTGCCGATCGCCGCCGACCGTCACCCCTCCTAGATATGGACGGCATAGGTGATGACGAAGCAGGCGACCGTCATCAACAGCATGGCGGCGATGAAGCTGGCATCGGCGAGTTGCTCGAGCCGGTGCAGCCGCCGCGACGAATTCAGCCGCAGGGCGAAATAGGATGACAGCATCGCGGTGAGGAACAGCAGCGCGTCGATCGCCAGCAGGTCGTCGGCAGCCGTCGTGCGCCGGGCGACGCTGATGCTGACCTGCAAGATCCCGATCCCGGTCAGGCACACCCCGACCATCGCCGCCGCGATCGGGCAGATCAGCCGACAGGTGCGCTCGTCGAGCTCGGCGCTGGAAACGGGCAAGGCCATGTCATCCTCCGCAGGACACGCAACCGAGGGAGCCGCGGTTATCCTTCCCGCGCAGGCCCGCCATAGCGGCGTCGCCGCTGCCGGTGCATGGCCAATAAATTACGCGGCGGTAATGTCGTTGCTCGGTGCGCTCGCCCGGCCCGTCGCCCTGTTTCGGATTTGTCGGCGCCCTCACACCCAGGCGCCGCTCGCTTTCGATCGGTAACCAAGCGCGCGATAGGCGGCGTCGATGAGCAGTTGCGCGCGATCGCCGACCATCACGCCCGCGCCCATCCGGTTCATCGTGTAGCCGAACCCCATGCGCGCCGCGGGATCCGCGAAGCCGACCGAACCGCCAAAACCGACATGGCCGAACGCGTCCTCGGAGAGGAGGAGCGTACAATCGACCAGATGCGAAGCCGACCGATTGTCGGTCGTCTTCATGAAACCCAGCCCGAACCGCATCGGCATCAGCAACGTCGCATCGAGGTGGCTCGCGCTGGCCGTCCGCCCCATGCGGGCGATCGTATCGGCGGTCAGCAGATCGCCATTGGCCAGCGCCGAATAGAGGGTGGCCAGCCCCCGCGCATTGGTCATGCCGTTGAGCGAGCCGATCTCGACCGGCCAATAGGCCGGATCGTTGCAGTCATAGGCGCCGTCGTTGGTCATCATCAGCGTGAAGGGCGCACCGGGTTCATTCTCGATCGCGTGGTTGGCGCGCGACTGGCCGCCGAACAGCGGATCGGTCGGATAGACCATCGGCGCCACCCGCCGATGCTCGCTGGTCGGCAGGCCGAGCCAGAAATCGGCACCCAGGGGCACCGCCAGCTCGCTGCGGATATAATCGCCGAGCGGCACGCCGACGGCGCGGCGAAAAAGTCCGCCGAGCGTCCAGGCGTATGTATGGCCGTGATAGCCGTGGCGCGTTCCCGGCACCCAGAACGGGCGCTCGGCGGCGACGCGGTCGCACATATAGTCGAAATCCGCGAAGCCCCCCGGTTTCACCGGATCGCGCAGCGCGGGAACCCCGACCGAATGATCGAGGATCATCGCGACGGTGGCATCTTCCTTTCCCTCACGGGCGAATTCGGGCCAATAGCGCGCGATCGGCGCGTCGAGGTCGAGATGGCCCTTCTCGACCGCGTGATGCGCGGCGATCGCGGTGATGCCCTTGGTGCTCGACCACACGATCGAGATCGTGTCTTCGTCCCACGCGTCGCCGCCCACGGCCTTGCGACCGCCCCAGAGATCGACCGCACGCCGCCCTTCGTGAAAGAGCGAGAGGCTCGCGCCGACCTCGCCCCGCACCTCGAAGTTCGCGGTGAAGATATCCGCCAGTTCGGCGAAAGCCGAATCCACATGCCCGTATACGGTGCCGGCAATCGTCGAACGCTCGATCCGGTCGAATGTCATCAGCCTCTCCTGTCGATTTCCAGATAGCGCCGCGCGATCACCGGAGCGTCGCGCCGGCAAAGCCCTGATGCTCGCGCCAGTCGGTGACCATCTCGACCCAGGCGAAGAGACCGCCGGGGTAAACGGCGTCGGTGAGCCCCTTGCCGCGCTTCAAGGGCATGCCCTCGTTGTTGAAATAACCCGGCGTGCAAGCGGCGTGAAAGGCTACATCGGCCTCGCGCGCATCCACGATCGCCTCGACATAATCATCCTCGGCCTGTGCGCTCGCTTCGATTTCGCCGAAGCCGCGTTCGCGCACCAGCTCGATCGTCCGGGCAAGATGGCGCCCCTGGCGCAGCATCATCTCGGTATAATTGATCGTCAGCCCGACATGCACCGTTCCCATCAGGAACAGGTTCGGAAAGCCGTGGATCAGGGACCCGTGGAGCGACCGCGCGCCGTCGCGCCAATGCTCGCGCAAGGTCACCCCGCCGCGCCCGGCGATCTCATAGCCCTTGCGGGAGGACAGGTCGCTGGCAAAGCCCGAGGCGAAGATGATCGCATCGACGGGATATTCGGTCCCGTCGACGACGAACCCTGTTTCGGTGAGCCGTTCCAGGCCGGCGGCTCCGCTCACGTCGACGAGTTCGACATTGTCCCGGTTGAAGGCCGGCAGATAAAGGTCGTTGAAAGTGGGTCGCTTACAGAAATAGCGGTACCATGGTTTCAGCAACTCAGCGGCCGCTTCCTTGTGGACCACGCGGTCGATGCGGCCCCGAAGTTTCGCCATATAGCGAAGGTCGGCGCGCTCGGCGGCTTCCGCGGCCGCCTCGGCCGAAACATCGCTTTCCTTCCGGTCGCCGCCATAGATGCTCGCAAGCTCCGCGGTCGCGTGCGTCCAGCCATCGTCGACCAGATCCTCGTCCTGCTGGCCGCCGAGCACGAGCGTCGAATAGTTGAACATCCGGCGGTCCTGCCAGCCGGGTTCGAGTGTCGCGGCCCAGGCGGGGTCGGTCGGTTTGTTCAGCCGCTCGCCCACGACGACCGGCGTGCGCTGAAGCACGTAAAGATGCGCAGCCGACGGCGCGATATAGGGGACGACCTGCACCGCCGAAGCACCGGTCCCGACGACCGCCACCCGCTTGCCTTCAAGCCCGGTGCAATTGCCCGACGCGTCGCCGCCGGTATACTCATAGTCCCAACGGCAACTGTGAAAGATGCGACCGTGAAAGTCGTCGAGGCCCGGAAGATCGGGGAGCCGCGGCTGGTCCTGACCACCGCCGGCCATGACGACGAAATTGGACCGGATCGTGTCGCCGCGGTCGGTGCGTACCGTCCAGCGCTCGGCGTCGGACCAGCGCACCTCGGTCACGCCGGTGTGAAACAGCGCATCCTTGTAGAGGTCGAAATGCCGCCCCAGCCGCTGGGCATGCGCGAGGATTTCGGGCTGATGCGAATATTTCTCCTTGGGAATATAGTCGGTTTCCTCAAGGTACGGCAGATAGATATAGGATTCGACGTCGCACTGGGCGCCGGGGTAGCGGTTCCAGTACCACACCCCGCCAAAATCCCCCGCCGTGTCGAGAATGCGGATCGGCCCGACGCCGCATCGGCGCATCTCGATCGCCGCGATCACCCCGGCAAAGCCCGCGCCGATGACAAGCGCCCCGACCTGTTCGTCGCGTGCCGCGCGCTCGATGCGCGGGATATAGGTGTCGGCAAGGTCGATCGCGATCCCGGTATCCGGCGTGCGGTACGCGGTCCGGCCGCGGCGTCCCGCACGTTTGTCGCGTTCGGCACCATATTTGGCGCGCGCCCATTCGAGATCGTCCTCGGCGGCGGGCATCACATCGTCAAGCATCGGGGAGGCCTTTCTGCGGGGGACAGCGGACAGCGGGCGCCATGATCAGGCGCCCCCGCCAAAGTGGCGCGAGAGGAAGCGGCAAGCGCGCGCGAGCGCTTCGGCGCCCTCGGGGATCGCGGGAAAGAACCAGGGCCAGACATGGACCATGTCCGCGCGCAGTTCGACATCGACATCGACGTCGGCATCCCCCAGCGACTTCGCGAGGTTGAGCGCGTCGTCCATCAGGACCTCGGCGGTTCCCGCCTGGATGAAGACCGGGGGGCAGCCGCGAAAGTCCGCGAAGGCGGGAGAGACGCGCGGATCGCTGACCGCGATGTCGCCGGCGTAAAAGCCGGCCATCCGCGCGAGCAGGTCCGGGTTGGCGAGCGGATCGACGTCGCGCTTCAAGGTCCGCGATGTCGCGGTGTCCGAAAGGTCGGCCCAGGGCGACATGCAATAGATGCTTGCCGGCAGCGGGCGCTGCTCGCGCAGCAGTTCGGCCACCAGTGCCATCACAAGCCCCGCGCCGGCGCTGTCGCCGACGAGGGCGATCTTCTCGCCGCCCGCTCCGGCGAGCAGGTCGGAATAGGCGCGCTTCAGATCCTCGAGCCCGGCGGGATAAGGGTGTTCGGGCGCAAGGCGATAGTCGATCACCGCCACCCGGCTGCCCGTCTGCCGCGCGATCTCGCCGCCGAGGTGACGGTGCGAGTCCAGCCCACCGATGCAATAGCCGCCGCCGTGGACGAGCAGGACCGCGTGGCTGGGCGCGGTCGACACGCTAAGCCATTCTGCAGGCCGGCCACCGAGCGTCGCCTTTTCAACCTGCACATCGGGCGGGAGCGGGAAGGCGTCGCCCATGGCGCGGTACGCCTCGCGCATTTCCATAATGTCGGTCGGCATGGGCGAGGCGAACAATTGTTCGACGAGGGATTGGAAGGCGTCGCTGGGCATGGTCATCTCCTTTGCGGCGGTTCAGGCGGCCGAACGCGCGGGCGCCATGTCGAAGCCGCGATAATCTTGCTCGACCGTCTCGCGGCAGACCTGCAGGAAAAATTGCTGTCCCAGCGTGTAGAGGAGCATCTTCCGTTCGTTTCGCCCGGCGATGTTGTGATTGATCCCGGTGAACCAGCTGTTGGTCTTGCCCGCGAGCAGGAGTTCGGCCTGGTCGAGGACCTGTTTCGTCCAGTCCTGCTCGGCCGCTATCGTCGCCTCGCATCGCGCCAGGCCGCGGCGCTCCATATGTCCGACAAGGTCGGCGATAAATTCGACATTCTGCTCGGCGCAGCGCGGCACGTTGCAGAAGGTCGCGCCGCTGTGCGGGCCGACGATCATGAAGAAGTTCGGAAAGCCGTGGCTCTGCAGCCCGAGGAAGGTGACGGGACCATCGTCCCACTTCTCCCGCAACGTGAGCCCGCCCTGCCCCACGATCTCGATGCGGTCGAACGCCCCGCGTACCGCGTCGAAGCCGGTTGCATAGATGATGACATCGAGCGGCACGAACCCGCTGTCGAATGTCATGCCGCCCGGCGTGATCGCGCGCAGCGGGTCGGCGTTGACGTCGACGAGGTCGACATTGGGCTGGTTGAACACCTCATAATAGCCGGTCTCCATCGGCACCCGCCGGGTGCCGAAGAGATGGTCGGTGGGAATGAGTTTCTCGGCCGTTTTGGGATCCGTCACGCGCTCGCGGATCTTGCGCGCCAGAAAGTCGCTCGCGAGCCGCGCGGCCTTTTCATCGACCGAGAGATCGGCGAAATTGCTCAGCCAGAAGGCGAAGCCGCGCTCGCCATATTTTTGTTCGTAGAACGCCTCGCGTTCCGCATCGCTGACGTCCGACGTCGAACGCGGGTCCCAATTGTGGAGGAAGCCCGCGTCGCTGCTTCGGCAGGACTCGAAAATATCGGCATAGCGCGCCTTGATGTCCGCCATTTCATCGGGCGTGATCGGCGCGTTGCAGAGCGGCTTGCTCCAATTGGGTTCCTTTTGCACCACGGTAAGGTGGCCCGCGATCTTGGCCACCTCCTGAATGACCTGGATTCCGGTCGCGCCGGTACCGACCACCGCCACCCGTTTTCCGGCCAGATCGATGCCGCCGCGCGGCCAGTCGGACGTGTGGAAGGACGCCCCCGCGAAACTGCCGCGTCCCGGAAAATCGGGAATGACCGGGATCGACAATATTCCGATGGCGGTCACCAGATATTTGGCGCGCACCGCATAGCCGTCTTCGCATCGCACCACCCAGCGACCGTCCGCCTCGTCCCAGTGTGCCGACACCACTCGCGTCGCGAAGCGGATATCCTTTCGCAGGTCGAGCTTGTCGGCGACGCGCCGAAGATAGGCGAACGTTTCGGGCTGCGGCGCGAAATGCTCGCTCCAGTTCCACTCCTGCAGCATCTCCTCGTCGAACGAAAAGCAATAGCTGTAGCTTTCGGAATCGAAGCGGCAGCCGGGATAGCGGTTCCAGTACCAGGTACCGCCCACTTCGCTGCCCGCCTCCAGCGCCTGGACGGTGAGTCCCAGGCCGCGCAGAAGATGAAGCTGGTACATGCCCGACATGCCGGCACCGATGACGATCGCATCGAGTTCGATCATGGATTTCACTCCGGGGAAAAGACGTCCCGGCCAGGCGCTGGCCGGGACAGGGGAGGAGTCAGAAGCGGAAGCTGACGTCGACGCCGTAGGTGCGCGGTTCGCCTGGCACGGCGAGATTGTATCCGCCCGCGGTGCCGAGCCCGATGCCGCCCACGAAATATTCCTTGTCGAAGATGTTCTTGGCAAAAAAGGCTGCCGAGACCCCCGACCCGCCGATATTGTCGAGCCCGATCCGCGCGTTCACCAACTCATAGGAGGGAAGCAGCGTCCCCGGCGCGCCGCTCTTGCCATAGTTGGAGAAATAGAGGCTCGACTGGGCGTAGACATCGAGGCGCGCGCGCAGTTCGCCCGTGTTCCCTCCGAGCGGCGTGGTCACGTCGATGTAGCCGCTGCCCGAATATTTGGTCACATCGGCAAAGGTCGTGAAATCGATGAAGGTGCCGAACAGCGTCTGCTGCGTGTCGCCGCGATATTTGGGATCGGTGTGGTTGAACGAACCGCCGATCACCACGCCGGGCGCCAGCGTGACCTCGGCATCGAACTCGACCCCCTGGAATATGGCTCCGTCGGCGTTGACGGTCGCACCGCCCGGTCCGACATCGGGGAAGGTCAGATAGGCGATGCGCTGGATGCCATCGACCCAGCTTTTGTAGACGGCGAGATTGGCGCGCGTGCGCACCGTGCCGAGATGGCCGTTGAATTTCGCGCCGAATTCGACGTCCTCGATCTTCTCGGGGTTGAAGGTATTGCCGCCGAGTTCGGCGATCGCATTCACCGGCGGCGCGTTGTAGTTGAAGCCGCCGCCGCGCCAGCTGCCACGATAGGTGCCATAGAAGAAGAGCGAGGGCGTCGCCTGATATTCGAGGCCAAGCGTCCAGCTCGGTTCGCTGTCCTTGCGTTTTTCGACGATCCCCGCCGGATAGAAGGGCGCGAAACCCGATACCTCGGTGAACTTGTTCCGCTCCTGCGTGTAGCGGATGCCGCCCGTCGCGCTCAACTCGTCGGTAAGCTTGAACGACAGCTGCGCGAATGCGCCGATGCTCGAGATATCAAAATCGCCCTCGAGACGATTGCCGAGCGGCAGGCTGCCGCCGAACACCGGGCCGAGGATCGGATTGGCGACGGGGCCGAGGTCGAAATAGTTGAAGTCTTGCCCGCTCGTCCGTTTCTCGTTCGAATAATAAATGCCCACGATATAGTTCAGCCGGTTGTCGATCGCCTCGCCCGACAGCTGCAATTCCTCGGACAGCGATTCGACGCGGTTGAGCGTCTGCACGCGCCCGTAAAAGGGAAGCGGGCTGCCGTCCTGGTCGAACAGCGAGACGTTGCGGTTGTACGAATAGCCGGCGATATTCTTGATCTCGGCGCTGTCCGAGATCGCGATCGTGGTCGTGTTGATGATGAAGGCGCTTTTGGCGTCGAGCCCCGTCTCGGCGTCGAGATAGGTCGCGCGATTGCCCAGCGCGCGCTGGATCGAGACATATTCGCCGTAACCGCCCGCCGGGCTCCCCGGATAGGCGGCGCGCAGCGCCGCATAGGCGCCGGGTCCGGCCAGCGTGTCGAGTATCGGACTGTAGAAAGTGGTCAGCGTCGCGGGAAGCACCTGCCCATTCGGCCCGACCGACCCGGGTTCGTTCGCGGAGAAGGCCAGCAGCGGATCGCCATTGCCCTTCGTGCGCCCATATTGCGCAACGAACTTCGACTCGATCTTATCGCCGATCTCGAAACTGAGCGAGGCGCGCACCGACCAGCGATCGATATCGTTGAGGCGTTCGCCATTGACGAGATTGCGCACGAAGCCGTCGCGCTGGTCGATCATGCCCGCGACGCGGAGGCCGGCGCTGTCGCCGAGCGGGACGTTCAGCATCCCCTCGGCCTGCCAGGCTCCCAGATTGCCGACGCGGCCGCGCGCAAAGCCGCGAACCGCATCGAATTCGGGGTCCGCCGTCGAAAAGAGCACCGCACCGCCGGTCGTGTTGCGTCCGAACAGGGTCCCCTGCGGCCCCTTGAGCACCTGCACCGAGGCGAGGTCGTACAGCGATCCGGCGCTCAGCGCGTTGGTCTGGAACTCGTTCACATAGGTCAGTACGCCGGGCTGCGACACGCTGAACGCATCGATCGACTGGCCGCGGATCGCATAGCTGAACTGGCTGCTGCCCTGCGTCGAACGAACGATCAGGCCGGGAGTCGCGGTCTGCAGGTCGGCTTCCGAATTGATGCTTCGCGACTGCAACGCATCGCTGGTCAGCACCGACACCGCGACCGGCGTGCGGCTCAACCCTTCCTCGCGCCGGCGCGCGGTGACGACGATGTCGCCGTCGGTGGCGTCGGTCGACGTGTCGGCCGCGTCCGCGGGTGTCGCAGCATCCTGCGCCTCGGCGGCCAGCGGATATGCCAGGGCCAGCGGCAGCAGGCTGCTCGCCAGCAAAAAGCGGACTTGGTGCACGGATTTCGGATTCATGGCTTTCCCTCTCCCATCGACCGCCGCGCTACGGCGGCTGTGTCAGCCGCTCCCATCGCGGCCACTGCTCATTGTCGAGCTTTTGTCGAGGCTCATGTTCTCCGATGTATGCGAACCTGTCAAATGGTTTTTGGAACGCATTATTCGTACATTTGGCACCATATGCGATAATCGCAGAATTTTCTTGAGTTACGGGCAGCTTGGTATCATGCCCGCCTCAGGCGATCCGGCTCGCGGTGACGTCGAGGGAGGCATATGGGTTCGAACAAACGTCTGGATTCGGTCGACCGGCAAATCATCGCGATTCTCGCGCACGCGCCCCAGACGTCCAACCGTGACCTGGCGGTAAAACTCGGCGTGGCCGAGAGTACCATATCGGTCCGCGTCGACACGTTGATCCGCGAGAAGGTGATCAAGCTTTCGGTTCAGCAGAATATCGTCAAGACCGGCTATGGCGTATTGGGCTGGATCGATGTGAGCTGTGCATTCGGGGAAGCCGAAAGGATTGCGGCGGACGTCGGCAAGATCGAAAATGTCTTTTCGATCTCGCTCTTTTTCGAGAATCCCTTCCTTCAGGTGATGGTGTTCGTGCAGAGCGCCGCCGACCTTCGTGACCTCATCGAGAACAGGATCGGCACCATAGCCGGGGTCAGTGGAATCGCCGCGGACGTTTCGATCGGCGAAGCGTGCATCAAGCAGGGCATCGCATCACTGTGAGCGGGTCTTTCATCCCCGACGCGATCGACCGGCGCATCATGGCCTTGCTGCATGACGATGGCCGGACGAGCAATCGGGCGATCGGGCGGCAGCTCGAACTGTCGGAAGCCGCCATTCGCAAGCGGCTGAAACGCCTCACCGACTCCGGGCTGATTACATATGGGCTGCTGATCGACGTCGCCGCCACGAACATGCGGATATTCGGCTGGATGTATATCGAGGTGCATCCCCTGCATCTGAGCGCGGCGTACAAGGCAATCGCCGGCATGGATCGCTGCTCGGGCTGCGCGATGAAGACCGGAGCATATAACCTGCTCGCGCATATGTATGCCAAGGATCAGCGCGCGATGACCGCCACGATCGAAAACATCTATCGTATCGAAGGCGTGACACGCGTCACTTTTCGGCAGGTCAACAAATATCCGACGCACCGACACGAGTTCATCGTCGACACACGCGAGCATGAGTTCCGCAGTTGGCACGGCAACGTGGTTCATGCCGACCCGCCCCAATAGACTATCGAGCGAGACAATGCCGAAGCGCCGATATTCGATTGTTGGTCGAAAATAGCCACTCTCGGGAGCGCGCCTAACACGGGCGCGAACAGCGCAGATGGAGCGAAAGGCGTCCTGTGCAACGCCGCGGGGCCTGGTCACACCGGCTGGCTGGGGCGGCAGGATTCGAACCTGCGAATGGCGGCATCAAAAGCCGCTGCCTTACCACTTGGCGACGCCCCAACGGGCCGGTGCGAGGGCGCTCTATAGCGCCGGGCGCATGAATGGCAAGGCGGGCTTAGAGCCGCGTGACCCAGCCATGCGGGTCGGCCGAACGGCCGCGCTGGATGTCGACGAGCTTGTCCTTGAGCATCGCGGTCACCTGTCCGGGGCCGCCGGCGCCGATCGTGAAGGCGGTGTCGCCGCGCGTGACCTTGCCGACCGGGGTGACCACCGCGGCGGTGCCGCAGGCAAAGCTTTCGGTCAGCTTGCCGCTTTCCGCATCGGCCTGCCACTGATCGATCGCATAGGGCTCCTCGCGTACCGTCAGCCCGGCGTCGCGGGCAAGCGTGATGATCGCGTCGCGGGTGATGCCCGGCAGGATCGTCCCGGTCAGCGGCGGCGTGACGATGCTGCCGTCGTCGAACACGAAGAACATGTTCATGCCGCCCAGCTCCTCGATCCAGCGATGCTCGGCGGCGTCGAGGAAGACAACCTGGTCGTGACCCTTGGCGATCGCCTCGCGCTGCGCGACAAGGCTCGATGCATAATTGCCGCCGCATTTGGCGGCACCGGTGCCCCCGGGCGCGGCGCGGGTGTAATCCTCCGACACCCAGAGCGAGATCGCGGGAGCGCCCGAGCGGAAATAATTGCCGACCGGCGAGATGATGACGAGGAACTGATATTCGGCGGCCGGCTTGACGCCGAGGAACACCTCGCTCGCGAACATGAAGGGGCGCAGGTACAGCGCGCCGCCGTCGACCGGCGGGAACCACTGGGCATCGGCGGCCACGGCTTCCTTGACCGCGGCGATGAACAATTCCTCGGGCAGTTCGGCCATCGCCATGCGCCGCGCGCTGGCGTTGAAACGCGCCGCATTGGCATCGACGCGGAACAGCGCCATCGACCCGTCGTCGAGCCGATACGCTTTCAGCCCCTCGAAGATTTCCTGCGCATAATGGAGCACCGCGGTCGCGGGGTCGAGCGTCAGCGGGCCGCGCGGCATCACCTGCGCGTCGTGCCAGCCCTGCCCCTCGGTATAACGAATCGACACCATATGATCGGTGAAGACACGCCCGAACACCGGATCGGCGATCGCCGCCGCGCGGTCGTCGTCCGCGACAGGATTGGGGTGCGGCAGACGGGCGAAGGCGGGAGCGGACATGGATCAACCTTGAAGCTAGGGGGTCAATGGAGCGCGCCTCTTGCCAAAGCGCGGCCCTTCGCGCAACGCTAGTGACTATGCCCGACGACAATTTTCTTTCACAAGTACCCAGCGCTTCGGCTCTTTTCTTGCGCGAGGAAGAGGTTCGCCGCGGTATCGAATTTCTGTTTTTCGCCCATGCGTCGTTGTGGCGCACGATCGACGCGCGACTGGCCGAGCAGGAATTGGGCCGCGCCCATTACCGCGCGCTCTATTTTATCGCGCGCCAGCCCGGTCTCGCGATTTCCGACCTGCTCGCGCTGCTCGGCATCACCAAACAGTCGCTGGGGCGTGTCGTGAAGGACCTCGAGGCCCGCGAACTGCTGACGACGCGCCCCGGCGGGCGCGACCGGCGGCAAAAGGAATTGCGGCTGACCGACGAAGGTCGCGCGATCGAGGCGGCGATCTTCGCGCTGCTGCGCGACGCGATGAGCCGCGCCTATACCCATGCGGGGCAACAGGCGGTGACGGGCTTCTGGCAGGTCAGCGAAGCACTGTTGCCGGCCCGCGAGCGCGAACGGGTCGGCAAATTGGGGAGCGAAAACTGAGCGTCGTCCCCGCGTAGGCGGGGGCCGCTAGAAGTTCGACACGGCGAGGCTGAGATATGCCGACAACGGCCCCCGCCTTCGCGGGGGCGAGGTCAGCCTTCCCCGCGCGCGATATCGGCGAGTTCGCGGCCGCGATCGCGCGCGGCGCGCAGCACATTGGTCATCAGCGCGACGAGCTGGCCGCCCTCGTCGAGGATGTCGAGCCCCGCCTGCGTCGTGCCGCCCTTGCTCGCGACCTGTGCGACAAGCACCCCGGGCTTTTCGCCGCTGTCGGCGAGCAGCGCGGTCGAACCCCCGAAGGTCGCCAGCGCCAGCGCCAGCGCGTCCTCGCTCGACAGGCCAAGCCGTTCGCCCGCCGCGGCATAGGCTTCGATCAGGCGAAAGACGAAAGCCGGGCCGCTGCCGGTGAAGGCGGTGACCAGATCCATCGTCGAATCGTCGGCGAGCGGCACGACCTGGCCGAGGGGTTTCAGAAGCGCGGTGACTGCCTTGTCGTCGGTCCGGCCAAGGCTGGCGACCGCCGACACCCCGGCGCCGATCCGCGCGGCGAGGTTCGGCAGGATACGCACCTGTGCGCGGGCATTTGGAAAACGCGCGACAAGATCGGTCAACGAAACCCCGGCGAGGATCGAGAGCAGATGGACGTCGTCGGTCACCTGCGGCGCGAGTTCGCCCGCGACTTCGCCGAGTTGCTGCGGCTTCATGCCGAGCATGATCCAGTCGGCATCGCCGCCCGCCGCCTGCCATTCGGCGAGCGCGGCATATTGGACGATGCCTTCGCGCGGGGCCGCCGCCGGATCGACGATCGCGACCTGCGCGGGATCGAGCCCCGCAGCCAGCCAGCGGTCGAGCATCGCACCAGCCATGTTGCCGCAGCCGACCAGCAACAGCTGGCCGGAAAAAGTCCGCAATGTCTTGGTCATGGTCTTTTCTTTTCGTTGTTACCGACAGCTGCTGTCCGGACCCGAAAGCAGGTCGAGGCAGCGGCCGTCGATCTTGGTGGCGTCCACCGGCAGTCCGATCAGCCCCGCCAGCGTGGGGAGGATATCGACCGTCATCACCGCATTGGGCTGTTCGAAACCGGCCAGCCCCTTGCGCCAGAACAGCATCGGTACGCGCCGGTCATAATCCCACACCGACCCGTGCGTCGCGACATAACCGAGGCCCGATTCGGGGATCGGGGTCACGCGCGGCTTAAGCACGACGATGAAATCGCCCGAACGCTGCGGATTGTAGGACGCCCGCAGCTTGTCCATCATCGACCAGACGTCGGGCGAACGCTTCGAAATCGGATATTTCGCCAGTTCCTCGCCGGTCACCACCGCCTCGACCTGCGGATGAGCGCGCCAGCGGGCGAGCAGTTCGGCCGACGCCGCCTTGCGCTGCGCCGGGGTCAGCGCCTTCGACAGATACATGTCGCCGAACGGGCCGTCGCTGTAGAGCAAAGGTTGCGGCAGGCCGAGCTTTTCGGCGACCGCCTTGCCCAGTTGGTCGGCGTCGAGACCGCGGTCGACGCGCTCGGCGGCGGGCCAGGCATTCTGGCGGTTGCGCTCGGGCAGGTCGTGGCCGCCATGGTCGGCGGTCAGCGCGACTGCATAATCGATGCCGCTTGCATCGAGCCGCGCGAAGAAATCGCCGAGTTCGCGGTCGAGACCCGCCATCTGCAAGCACATTTCGCTGCCCTCGGTGCCATAGGTGTGGCCGACATAGTCGGTCGCCGACAGCCCGACGATGAGGAGGTCGGTGGTGTCGCCCTCGCCCATCTTGCGCGTCTGGCGCAGCGCCGCAGCGGTCGCGAGGACCGCGCCATCGGCTTCGGGCGAGGCCATGAAGCCGCGGAAATTGCCGGCATCGCGCGCGAGGCGGCCGGTGCCGACAGTGCCCCCCTTGTCGATCGGGATCGCGATGTCCTTCGCGGCGCAATCGGCGGGCAGCGTGAGGCCGGGGCGCGGCTGCGCCATCGCAGCGGCGATCGCCGCGCTCGCCTGCGTCGCGACCGGCGACAGCGCCGTGCCGCGATAGCTGGTGAGCCCGGTGGGGACGAGCCACATCAGTTCGTCGGCCTGGTGCCCGCCCATCATGATCGCGGCGCGGTCCTTGCCCGCGACCGACACGACCTGGGTCCGGGGATCGCGCGCCTTCATCAGGTCGCCGAGCGTCGGGACGAGCAGATGCTTGACCGAGGCGGCATATTTGCCGCTGCCCGACGTCGTCCCCGCGACGCCCTCATCCTCGGCGCAATAGACGCGCTTGTCGTCGCGCGGCGTCGACAGATCGAAATAATTGTTCGCGATGATCCCGGTGTGCGCGGGGTGGTTGCCGGTCAGGATCGTCGAATGGCCGGGGCAGGTCTCGGTCGCGCCATGCGACTGATAGCCCGCGGGGAAGACGACGCCCGAGGCGAGCCGCGCGAGACCGCCAGTGAATTTACCGCGATATTCGGCGAAAATGTCGGCCGAAAACTGGTCGACCGCGACCATGACGATCAGCTTGGGCGGCGGCGTCTGCGCGGTGACCTTCTGTACAGGCGCGGCCGCATCCTGCGCGAAGCTGGCACCGGTTCCGGCGACACAAAGCGCGGCGGCGAGGGCGGTGTTGAGATATTTCATCTTCACGGGCGGCTTCTCCGATACAGGGGGTGTCAGCGCGGGCTGTCCTCTCGACGAAAGCCGCCTATATGGCAAGCCTCGAACGATGGATGGACATAGGACGGGCATGGATCGCAGCAGGGACGCTTTTGTGACAGGGGCTTGGCGCATGCTGCTCGCCATGCTGGCGCTGGCGATGCTCGCCCTCGCCCCCGCCCGCGCGCAGCCGGTGAACATCACGCCCGAACTGATCGCCGAGTCGCCGACGCCCGCGCCGGGCACGACATCGACGCTGGCGCTGAGCATGACGCCCGGCAAGGGCTGGCACGGCTATTGGCTCAACGGCGGCGATGCCGGGTTCGGCATGTCGGTCGACTGGAACCAGCCCGACGGCGTGACCATCGAACCCTTCCGCTACCCGGTGCCCGAGGCGCTGATGCTCTTTGGCATGATGAACCATGTCTATGAGCATCCCTATGCGCTGCTCGCCGACGTCCGCATCGACAAAAGCGTCGCGCCGGGGACCGACCTGACGCTGTCGGGTATCGCCAACTGGCTCGCGTGCACCGACAAGGTCTGCGTGCCCGAAAAAGCAGTGGTGTCGGTCAAGCTGACCGCGGGCGACGGGGCGATCGCAGCGGCCTCGCGCACGCGCTTCGACGCCTGGCGCGCGCGGCTGCCGCAACCGCTCGACCGCCCGGGGACGTGGGAGCGCCGCGGCCAGACCTTGCGCTTCGGCATCCCGCTGCCCGAAGGCACGGCGATCGAGACACCGCACCTGTTCCTCGAAACGCAGAATCTGATCGATTATCCCGCCCCGCAAAGCTTCACCCGCAATGGCGACTGGATCATCGTCGAAACCCGCGCCAATGGCGACGCCACTGGCCCGGTGCAGGGGCTGGTCAAGCTCGCCGACGGGCGCGGATTGACGGTGGCGTTCGAACCGGCCGCGGTGCGGGCGGTCGGCGAACCGATCGCGGTCGCCAAGCCGGGTATCGATATGGGGCTGTTTTGGGCCGCGCTCGGCGGAGCGATTCTCGGCGGGCTGATCCTCAACCTGATGCCGTGCGTCTTTCCAATCCTCAGCCTCAAGGCGCTCAGCCTCGCGCGCTCGGCCGGCCATGCGCGCGAAGCGAAGGTCGAGGCGCTCGCCTACACCGCGGGGGCAGTGCTGGTCAGCCTCGCGCTCGGCGGCCTACTGCTCGCACTGCGCGCGGCGGGCGAACAGGTCGGCTGGGCGTTCCAATTGCAGCACCCGGTGAGCGTGTTCATCCTGCTGCTGCTCGCGATCGCGATCACGCTCAACCTGCTCGGCACTTACGAACTGCCCTCCTTCGGCGGCGGGCAGAAGCTCGCGGACCAGGGCGGCGCGGCCGGCGGCTTCTGGACCGGCGCGCTCGCGGCCTTTGTCGCGACACCGTGCAGCGGGCCGTTGCTCGGGACGGCGCTCGGCGCGACCTTGGTGCTCCCCGCCTGGGCGGCACTGCCGATCTTCGGCGGGCTTGGGCTGGGCCTCGCCCTGCCCTTCCTCGCGATCGGTTTCCTTCCCGCGCTGCGCCGCCGCCTGCCCAAGCCCGGGCCATGGATGGCAACCTTCCGCAAATGGATGGCGCTCCCGATGGGGATCACAGCCGTCGCCCTTGGCTGGCTGTTGACGCAACAGGTCGATGGATTGGGTTGGGGCGATATTTATAGCCCCATCGTCGCCAGCATCGGCGCCATCGCTCTCTATCGCCACTGGATGAAAGGTCCCGATCGGGGCCATGCCGGAAAGCTGTTGCTGCTGTTCCCCCCCCTTTTCATGGGACTCCTGACCTATGAAGTCGTAACGGCCACGCCCCCGACCATCGTCGGCGAAGCGCGCGGCGACCGCTTCACCCCCGAAGCCCTTGCCAAGGCGCGCGCCACCGGCAAGCCCGTCTTCGTCTATTTCACCGCCGACTGGTGCCTGTCGTGCAAGGCGAACGAGGCGGGCGCGATCAACCGCGCGGCGGTGCAAGAGGTCTTCAAGGCGAAGGGCGTCGTCACCCTCGTCGGCGACTGGACCAATGGCGATCCCGTCATCACCCGCACCCTCGCTGAACATGGCCGCAACAGCGTGCCGCTCTACCTCTGGTACGCGCCGGGTGCCGGCAAGCCCGAAATCCTGCCGCAGATCCTGACCCCCGGCACGCTCACCGATCTGGCCAGTCGCTGATGGCGAAGATCCGCGCTGACCAGTTGCTTGTCGACTTAGGCCTCGCCGAAAGCCGCACGCGGGCGCAGGCGCTGATCCTCGCCGGGCTCGCCTTTATCGGCGATCGCAAGGTCGACAAGGCGGGGCAACAGGTCGCCGCAGATGCCGCGATCAGCGTCAAGGGACGCGACCATCCGTGGGTGTCGCGCGGCGGGATCAAGCTCGACCATGCGCTGACCCACCTCGGCTGGGATGTGGCCGGCGCGGTCGCGATCGACGTCGGGTCGTCGACCGGCGGCTTCACCGACGTGCTGCTCAGCCGCGGCGCCGCCCGCGTCTATGCGGTCGATTCGGGCACCAACCAGCTCGCCTGGAAGCTGCGGCGGGACGACCGCGTCATCGTCCACGAACAGACGAGCGCGCGCATCCTGACGGCGGCGCATATCCCCGAACCCATCGACATGATCGTCTGCGACGCGAGCTTCATCGCGCTGTCGAAGGTCCTGCCGGTGCCGATGTCCTTCGCCCGCGACGCCGCACGCATGGTCGCGCTCATCAAGCCGCAGTTCGAGGCCGAACGCGGCGAGGTCGGCAAGAAGGGCGTCGTGCGTGATGCGGCGGTGCACGCGCGTATATGCACCGAGGTGCGGACCTGGCTGGAGGGCGAAGGCTGGACGGTCGTCGATCTGGTCGAAAGCCCGATCACCGGACCCGAGGGCAATGTCGAATTCCTGATCGCCGCCGTCAAAGGTCCCGCTTGACGCTGCGCCGCGCAATCGCGACACCGCTGCAACGGAATCGCAAGCGAGGGGTATTGCGGGGATGACGGAAATCGCCACGCCGGGTCAGCTACGCATGTCTTATCTTCGCTGGGCGCTGGTGACGGTTCCGGCGGTCGTCCTGCTCGGCAGCCTATCCGGCCTGCTGTCGAACAGCGGCTATACCAATCGCTGGTTCGCGGCGCTCGACCTGCCCACGATCACCCCGCCGGGCTGGGTGTTCGCCACCGTCTGGCCCGCGCTCTACATCTGTCTTGGCCTCTCGCTCGCGATGGTTCTGCATGCGCGCGGGGCGAAGGGACGCGGCATGGCGCTGCTGCTTTTCTTCGTTCAGCTGATCGCCAACTTCGCCTGGTCGCCGCTGTTTTTCGGCGCGCACGAGGTGACCAAGGCCTTTTACCTGATCGTCTTCATCCTGCTGATGACGATCGCCACCGCCTTCGCCTTCGCCCCGATCCGCAAGGCGGCGGCGTGGCTGCTCGTCCCCTATATGATCTGGCTGAGCTTTGCCGCGATCCTCAATTTCCAGATCGATCAGCGCAATCCCGACGCCGAAGCCCTTGTCCCGCACGCGGCAAGCACCCAGATATAGCCCGGCAAGGGGTCTCTCCCCCGACGAAGGAAGTAAGACATGCAGAGCGAAAACCGCTTTTTCGACGATCTGGCCAAGATGGTGAATGGCGTTGCCGGAACCGTCGCCGGCGCCGGCCGCGAGGCCGAATCCGCGATGCGCGAGCGCGCCAAGGAATGGATCGGCCGCATGGATTTCGTCAGCCGCGAGGAATTCGAGGCGGTGAAACAAATGGCCGCCACCGCGCGCGCCGAGGCCGAAGCGCTGAAGGCGCGGCTCGACAAGCTGGAAGGCGTGAGCAAGGCCGATACCGTCAGGACGCCCCCGGGCAAACCGGCGGCCAAGCCCGCCGCGGCGCGCAAGCCGAAAGCCTGATTTTATTCGTCGCCCCCGCGGAGGCGGGGGCCGCCGCCGGCGTAGCGCAAGGTTGCCAGCGGCCCCCGCCTTCGCGGGGGCGACGGTCTATGGCTGACTCGCAACTTTGAGAAATAGCCGCTAAAGGCGCGCGCATGAGTGACGATATCTACGACGAAGACGACGGCCATGACGCGGCGCCGATGGAAATGCTGGCGTCCTATTTCGCCGCGCACGACTGGCCGCACGAAATGGTCGGCGAGGACGAGATCGTCGCGACCGCGCAGGGCAGCTGGACGACCTATGAACTGCGCGCCGTGTGGCGCGCCGACGACGGCGTCATCCAGTTGCTCGCCTTTCCCGACATCCGCGTCGTCGAGGACAAGCGTGCCGTCGCGCACGAAGCGCTGGCGCTGATCAACGAACAGCTCTGGCTCGGCCATTTCGAGCTGTGGTCGAACAGCGGCACGATATTGTTCCGCCACGGCCTGCTGCTCGGCAGCGAGGCCTCGCTGCCGCTCGACCTCACCGAAACGCTGATCGAAAGCGCGATCGACGAATGCGAGCGCTTTTACCCGGTGTTCCAGTTCGTGCTGTGGGGCGGCAAAAGCCCGGCGGAAGCGCTGGCGGCATCGCTGATCGAAACGCGCGGCGAGGCCTGACGCCCACCCCTATTCCGTTTGTGTCGCGCGAAGTCGAGACAGGTGAAAGCGCGCACGATATCGGCGTGTCTCGACTTCGCTCGACACAAAAGGGTTGAGAGATTCGTTTAGCGCTTCTCGAACCGCGTCAGCCCCGCACCCAGCTCATTCTGCCCGATCGCCAGCGCCTCGCCGCTCCAGTCGGCGACGAACACCGATTTGCGGTCCATACCCGCAGGCAGGGTCGCACGATTGCCTTCGATCACCAGCCCGCGCGACGGGTTCTTGCGCTCCTCGGCGGCAATCGCGATCAGAGCGGAGTAATTTTCCTTGTCGCGGCCCTGGATCAGCATGTTGTTCGCGATCCGGCCGACCGATCCCGACGGCAGGTCGATCATATAATTGGTCGCGGTGCCCTGCGTATCGTCGAAACTATTGTCGCGCACATCGACCTGAATACCGCGCGACTTGAAATAATGGCCGCCGCTGCCCTTTTCGAAACGCGTGCGGGTGACGACGACACGGCCGTAAATGCCGGTGTAGACGCTGTGCGCGCAGCTCAGCCCGCGGTCGCAGCGGCCGAGGCGCGAGAAGGTCGACCGGTCGATGGTCAGCGTCGCCTCGGGATCGTCAGCGGTAAGGATGCCTTCCTCGCTGTTGCGGAACAGGCTATTGGCGATTTCGAGGTCGCTTTTCTCCAGCCGGATGCCCGCGCCATTGCCGTCGGGCACGCGCATGTTCTGGAACACGATCCCGTCGACCTTCGCGCCCGCGCCGCGCAGTACCAGCGCCGCCTTGCCCTCGCAGGTCACACCGTCGAAGATCGCACGGCCCGGTTCGGCGGCGACGAAGGCGATGCGCCCTGCGGTCTGGATCGCGCAGTCGCGATGATAGCCCGGCGCGATGGTGATCGTGCCCTGCCCCTCGCCGATCGCGTCGACCGCATCCTGCAGGCGCGAGAAGCCCCGGCCGTCGATGCTGTAGGGGGCACCGCCACCGGTTTGCGCGGGCGCGGGGGCGGCAATAACCGCGGCGGCGATGAGCAGCGCGGTGACGAGGCTGGGACGAATGCGGATCATCGCGCACCTATAGGCGACGGGGGCGAGACAGTCGTTTGCAAGGCTGGTTAATATCGGCGCCGTCCCGAAAGCGGACGGTTGACGTGCTATGGGTTAAGGGCAGGTTTAGGACAGTTAGCTGCCATTCGCTGCAACTCGGTTTGCTGCCATTCCACCGCATGGCGCAGACTCGTTTTTCATACCGTCCTCAACTGCGATGCGAATCCGTTTGCCAGCAACTGTAACCGATGCGGGGACGTCCATCTTCTTCGCACTATCAAATCGGAGAACCAGCGTGTTGGCGTCATTCCAGTGAAGGTCGATGCCATATGCACAATCACTTCGAACGGCGCCGTATAAACTGCCGGCATTGACGGGCTTTTCACCTTGATGGTCCGCCGGGTGAAGCTCAATCAGGTAACCGAAGGAGGTCGTGGCGCCGCCGTTTGTTTCCAGCAAGATCGCATGAACGCGCCCATCAGGCGATTTAGCCCAAGCCACTTCGTCCCGAGAAGAGCCGCCGAGCGCATCGGTGCAAGACACGAGCAAGAACAGCAAAATCGCGATTTGGGTGCGCATCTTTGATTAGTTGCCACCTTAGCAGCATGTCCGCAACCGTTCGAAACCCACCCCTCACCGCCAGGGTCGGATCGTCATATCGGGCGAATAATAGGTCAGATATTGCGCCAGCCGCGGCTTGTCCGAGCGGTTCGGGCTTGCTGCATGGGGCAGGTCCTGGCGCCATATGATCAGATCGCCCGCCTTGCCCGCGATGTGCTTCACGTCAGCCGAGAGGTCGGCCTCACGCGGGTTGGCGCCGCCCAGGCCCGCCAGCCAGCCATCGATGCGCTTGTGAAAACCGGGCACGCAGCGGAATGCGCCCTGATCCTCGGCAGTGTCGCTGAGATAGAGGACCGCCTGCGTTCCGAACGGGATCGGCTGGACCAGGCTGGCATCCCAATGCACGTCCGATCCCGCGAACGGCCGGTCGGCGCGCTCGGGCGGGTTGAAACCCATGCGATCGATCGTCACCCACAGATTTTCGCTGCCCCAGAGCTGCGAAAACGCCTTATGGACGCGCGGGCTGCGCCGCGCGGCTTCGAGCGCGGGATGCTGGAAATGCGGCACCATGATGCCGTTGGTCTTCGCCGTGAACCAGCTTTCGACATCGTCGGGCGACGCGTCGATCACTCCCCAGAGCAGCGCCTTGACCGCCGCAATCTCGTCTGCACCGATCGCGTCGGACAGGATCACATAGCCATGCGCGTCCCAATGGGCGAGCGCGGCGGCGTCGAGCACGTCGGGCATCGCCGCGATCGCATCGAGTTGCGCTTGCGCGTCCCCGCCCGGCGGCATTTCATAGAGCCAGGCGTGATAGCGATCGACGAGGCGCGGGTCGGGCGGACCGGCGGTTTCGAGGATCCACGCCTGGAAACCCGCATAGTCGGGTTTCACCTGATAAAGCTGTTCGAACACCTGCTGGTTGCCGAGGCCCAGCGTGTCGAGCAGCAGCTTGCCCACCATCTCGTCGAGCGGCGGTCCCTTGCCGCTGTGCGACGCCCAAAATTCCTCGAGACAGGCGATTTCAAGCACTTCGGACATGGAAAGCCTTCGTCAGTCGAGGTTGGGGCGCAGCCAGCGCGTCGCGGTCTCGATATCGACCCCGCGCCGCTCTGCATAGTCCGCAAGCTGATCGCTGCCGATCCGCGCCACCCCGAAATATTGGCTCTCGGGATGGCCGAAATAGAAACCGCTGACCGCAGCGGTGGGCAGCATCGCATAGCTTTCGGTGAGCACCAGCCCGGCCGTGTCACCCGCCTGCAACAGGTCGAACAGGATCGGTTTCAGGCTGTGGTCGGGGCACGCCGGATAGCCGGGCGCCGGACGGATGCCGCGATATTCCTCCTTGATCAGCGCCTCGTTGGTCAGTTGCTCACCGGGCGCATAACCCCACAAGGTCGTGCGAACATGCTGGTGCAGCCGCTCGGCAAAGGCCTCGGCGAAGCGGTCGGCGAGCGCCTTCAGCAAGATGTCCGAATAATCGTCCTTGTCGGCGCGAAAGCGCTCCGAATGCGGCTCGATGCCGTGGATGCCGACCGCGAAACCGCCCATCCAGTCGCCCGCCGGGTCGATGAAGTCGGCAAGGCACATATTGGCGCGGTCGCGGCTCTTCTTGATCTGCTGGCGCAGGAAGGGGAGCGTCACATGGCGCTCTTCTTCGGCGAGGTGGATAGTGACGCTGTCGCCGTCGCGGGCGCAGGGCCAGAAGGCGCAGACGCCGCGTGCGGTCAGCCATTTCTCCGCGATCAACTGGTCGAGCATCGCATCGGCGTCGGCCTTGAGCGCCCGCGCGGTTTCGCCGACGATCTCGTCGTTCATGATCGACGGCCAGGTGCCGTGCAATTCCCACGCCCGGAAGAAGGGCGTCCAGTCGATGCAATCGCGCAAATCCTCGAGCGACCAGTCGTCGAAGCGGTGCTGCCCGGGCTGGAGCGGCGGCGGCGGTTTGTCGCTGAGATAGGCGTCGTAATAATTGGCGCGCGCCTCTTCGAGCGTATGCAGCACGCTCTGTCCCTTGCCCGCGCGCACGTCGCGAACATGGGCGTAGTCGTCCTTGAAGCCCTGCACATAAGCGTCGCGCCCGGTGTCGCTGACCAGCGCGGTCGCAACGCCGACCGCGCGGCTCGCGTCGAGCACATGGAGCACCGGCCCCTTGTACGCGACGTCGATGCGCAGCGCGGTGTGGACCCTCGACGTCGTCGCGCCGCCGATCAGCAGCGGCATCGTCATGCCGGCGCGCTGCATCTCCTCGGCCACCGTCACCATTTCGTCGAGCGAGGGGGTGATCAGCCCCGACAGGCCGATGATGTCGGCGTCATTCTCGTTCGCCGCTTCGAGGATTTTCGACCAGGGCACCATGACGCCGAGATCGACGATCTCGAAGCCGTTGCACTGGAGCACGACGCCGACGATATTCTTGCCGATGTCGTGGACGTCGCCCTTGACGGTCGCCATCACGACCTTGCCCTTGCCCTTCGCGCCCGGTTCCTTCGACGCCTCGATGAAGGGCAACAGGTGCGCGACCGCCTTCTTCATCACGCGCGCCGATTTCACCACCTGCGGCAGGAACATCTTGCCCGATCCGAACAGGTCGCCGACGACGTTCATGCCGTCCATCAGCGGCCCCTCGATCACCTCGATCGGCCGCGGCAGCAGCAGGCGCATTTCCTCGGTGTCCTCGACGACATGGGCGTCGATGCCCTTGACCAGCGCATGTTCGAGCCGCTTGGCGACCGGCCAGCCGCGCCATTCCTCGGCCGCCTTTTCCTGCGCCGGATTGCTGCCCTTGTAACGTTCGGCGAGCGCGATCAGCCGCTCGGTCGGCGATTCCACCTCTCCTTCAACCTTGCGGTTGAGCACAACATCCTCGCACGCCTGCCGCAGCTCGGGATCGATCGTGTCATAGACGTCGAGCTGCCCCGCGTTGACGATCGCCATGTCGAGCCCGGCGGGGATCGCATAATAAAGAAAGACGCTGTGCATCGCGCGGCGTACCGTCTCGTTGCCGCGGAAGCCGAACGACAGGTTGGAAAGCCCGCCCGAAAAATGGACGTGCGGGCAACGGACGCGGATCACCTTGACCGCCTCGATGAAATCGACGGCATAATTGTCATGCTCTTCGAGCCCCGTCGCGACCGCGAAGACATTGGGATCGAAGATGATGTCCTCGGGCGGAAAGCCGATACCCACGAGCAGCTTGTAGGCGCGCTCGCAGATCTCGATCTTGCGTTCCATCGTGTCGGCCTGCCCGACCTCGTCGAACGCCATGACGACGACCGCGGCGCCATAGGCCATGCATTTGCGCGCATGTTCCAGGAAGGGTTCTTCGCCCTCCTTCATGCTGATCGAATTGACGATCGGCTTGCCGGGGACGCATTTCAGCCCCGCCTCGATCACGCTCCATTTCGAGCTGTCGATCATCACCGGAACCCGCGCGATATCGGGTTCGGCGGCGATGAGCTTGAGGAAGGTCGTCATCGCATATTCGGCGTCGAGCAGCCCTTCGTCCATGTTGACGTCGATGATCTGCGCGCCATTCTCGACCTGCTGGCGCGCGACCTCGACCGCCGCGGTATAGTCGTCGGCGAGGATCAGCTTCTTGAACGCCGCCGAGCCGGTGACGTTGGTGCGCTCGCCGATATTGACGAAATTGGTGGCGGAGGAGGAGGCGGTTTCGGTCATCTGATCCATCTTCTCCCCTCCCGCTTGCGGGAGGGGTCGGGGGAGGGCTTGTTCAATCATCGTCGGTCGGTGCGGGGTGAGACAGGCCCTCCCCTAACCCCTCCCGCAGGCGGGAGGGGGACTATGCCGCCATCGTGAAGGGTTCGAGGCCGGCGAGGCGCGTGCGCACGGGCACCTGCGGCAATGCGCGCGGCGTGAGGCCGGTCACCGCCTTTGCCATCGCCGCGATATGCGCCGGGGTCGAACCGCAGCAGCCGCCGAGAATATTGACCTGGCCGTGCTCGGCCCATTCGCCGACAAGGCCCGCGGTGGTATCGGGCATCTCGTCATATTCGCCAAGTTCGTTGGGCAGGCCGGCGTTGGGATAGACCATCACCAGCGCGTCGGCGATTTCCGATAGCACTTTCACATGCGGGCGCAGCTGCGCCGCCCCGAACGAACAGTTGAGCCCGATCGTAAGAGGCTTGGCGTGGCGCACCGCGTACCAGAAGGCCTCGACCGTATGCCCCGACAGGTTGCGCCCCGACAGGTCGGTGAGCGTCATCGAGATCATCAGCGGCAGCTCGCGCCCGACCTTCGCCTCGGCCTCGATCACCGCGGCGATGCCCGCCTTGGCGTTGAGCGTGTCGAAGATCGTCTCGATCAGGATGAAGTCGGCGCCGCCCTCGGCCAGCGCGATCGTTTGCTCAAGATAGACGGTCTTGAGATGGTCGAAGTCGATCTCGCGAAACCCGGGATCGTTGACGTCAGGCGACAGGGACAAGGTCTTATTGGTCGGCCCGATCGCTCCGGCGACAAAGCGCGGGCGCCCGTCCCTCGCGGCATATTCGTCGGCGAGCCGCCGCGCTATCTTTGCACTCTCGACATTGATATCGCGGACCAGATGCTCGGCCCCGTAATCCGCCTGGCTGATCATATTGGCCGAGAAGGTGTTGGTCGAGACGATGTCCGATCCGGCGTCCAGATAGGCGCGGGTGATCGTCTCCGGTACCTCGGGCCTGGTGATCGCGAGGATGTCGTTGTTGCCCTTCTGGTCGTGGCTCAGCCCGAGCGACCCGGCATAATCCGCCTCGGCCAGCTTCCAGTTCTGAATCTCGGTCCCGAACGCACCATCGGTGAGCAGGATGCGTTTCTTGGCGGCAGCGATCAGGGCTTCGCGGGCGGTGGTCGTCATGCGGCTTTCTCCGTCGCGGGCGCCGCCGGACGAACCCCCAGCATATGGCAGATCGCATAGCTGAGTTCGGCGCGGTTGAGCGTGTAGAAATGGAAATCGCGAACCCCGCCCGCGTACAGCCGGCGGCACAATTCGGCGGCGGTCGTCGCGGCGACGAGCTGGCGCGCGGCGGGGAGGTCGTCGAGCCCCTCGAACAATGAAGCCAGCCAGCGCGGCACGTCGGTGCCGCACATCGCCGACATGCGCTGGATCGCGGCGAAATTGCTGACCGGCATGATCCCGGGCAGGATCGGCGCGGTGATCCCCGCCGCCGCCGCGGCATCGCGGAAACGGAAGAAGGTATCGGGTTCGAAGAAGAATTGCGTCATCGCGCGGGTCGCCCCGGCGTCGAGCTTGCGCTTGAGATTGTCCAGATCGGCCTGCGGACTCAGCGCCTCGGGGTGCATCTCGGGATTGGCGGCGACCGAGATCTCGAACGGCGCAATCTCGAGCAGGCCCGACACCAGATCGGCGGCGCAGCCATAACCATCGGGGTGGGCGCGGAAGCTCTCGCCCTTCACCGGCGGGTCGCCGCGCAGCGCGACGATGTGGCGGATGCCGGCATCCCAATAGGCCTGGGCGACCTCGGCGATCTCGCCGCGGCTGGCATCGACGCAGGTCAGGTGCGCGGCGGCGGGGATGCCCGTTTCCTGAACGATGCGCGCGACGGTCGCGTGGGTGCGCTCGCGCGTCGACCCGCCCGCGCCATAGGTCACCGATACGAAGCGCGGACCGAGCGGTTCGAGCGTGCGGATCGAGTCCCACAAAGTCTCGCCCATCTTCTCGGTCTTGGGCGGGAAAAATTCGAAGCTGATGCCGATGTCGCCGGCGAGTCCGGCAAACAGGGGCGACGCGGCGGCGCGATGCGCCTCTGCCAGCGAGTTGAGATTGGTCGTCATGCCGCAAGCCTTTTGCGCTGCCCGTCCTCGCGAACGGGGGATTGATCTTCGTCCGAGCGGCGGCGGCCGAGCCAGAGCTTGACCGCCAGATCGCCGCCTTCGAGCGTTTGCGAATTTTCGAGCACCATGCCCGCCGAGGCAAACCAGCCGCGTATCTGCGCGTCCGAAAAGCCGAGGCGCGCGTGCGCGGCGACGTTGCGCATTTCCTCGTCCTCGTGCGGCGCGAAATCGACGATCAACAGATGCCCGCCGCCCCGCAGCACCCGGCTGGCCTCGGCGATCACGCGGTCGGGTTCGTGCGCGAAGTGCAGCGCCTGATGGATCACGATGCTGTCGATCGTCGCGTCGTCGAGCGGCAGGTTCAGGAAATCGCCCTGCACCAGGTCGATCGGCACCGGCTGGTCGGCGAGCTTGGCGCGTGCGATGCGCAGCATTTCGGGGCTGCGGTCGAGCGCGGTGATACGGCGCACGCTCGGCGCAAAAATCTCCGCCATCCGACCCGTCCCGGTGCCGATATCGAGCAGATGGCCGAGCCGGCGGCCCGCCACCAGCGCGAGCATCGCCGCCTCGACTTCGCTTTCGGGAATATGGCGCGAACGGATCGCGTCCCATTCGGCGGCATGATCGGCGAAATAGCGTTCGGCAACCGCGGCGCGTTCGGTGCGCACCGCAGCAAGCCGCTGCGCGTCATAGCCGATGATCAGCGCCTCGCGCGGCGAGAAGGGCCAGAGTTCGGCGCGCGCCAGGATTTCGCCGACCGGACCACCCTCGGCGATACGCAGGAACACCCAGCTCCCCTCGCGGCGGCGCTCGATGATCCCGGCGTCGGCAAGGATACGGACGTGGCGCGATACGCGTGGCTGGCTTTGTTCGAGGACGACCGCAAGCTCGCCGATCGCCAGTTCCATCTCGCGCAGCAAGGCGACGACTCGCAGGCGGGTCGGGTCGGCCAAGGCACGGAAAATGTCGATAAGCTCGGTCACATACGCACATATAAAGATTTCTTTATATCCAGTCAACCGAGCGCGGCGCCGCATTTCCGGCGCCTTTCCCAAAGATGAACGACCGCCTCGTCTCATTTGCGCCAGACCACGCAAAAAGCCCGTTGCACCGGATTCTGCGAAATTGTAGCGGTAAGGGCGGTTGGCAACTCGCCGGGTTCGGAATGGACCGTCTCCGGAATGCTACCGATCAGTTCAATCGAGAGGGGTATTCCCATATGAAAAAGTCGATCACTCTGTCGCTCGTCCTCGCCGCCTCGCTGGGCCTCGCCGCTTGCGGCGAAAAGAAGGCTGACGAAGCCGCAACCCCCGAAGCGACGACCGAAGCCACCACCGAAGGTGCTGCCGACGGTGCGATGGACGCCGCTGCCGGTGCCGCCGACGCGACCGCCGCTGCCGCTGGCGAAGCTGCCGACGCCGCGACCGGCGCCGCCGACAAGGCTGGTGAAGCTGCCGACAAGGCCGGTGAAGCTGCCAAGGCCGCTACCGAAGCGACCGACGCTGCCAAGGCTGCTGTCGACGCTGCCAAGAAGTAAGCGTTCCGCCAGTCTTTCGACTGAAGGAATAAGGGGTCGCCGGCGCAAGCCGGCGGCCCTTTTCCGTTTTGGAACAAGGACCAGCGCCCCGCACCGCTGCTCTACGGTTGCCAAGCGCGCGACGGGGGGTTAGTCCTTGCCGTCAGGGACCGGATGCCGGTCACCTTGGCATTCGAAAGGAATTACCATGCGTAAACTCATCATCGCGTCGATCGCCGCTGCGGCTTTCAGCCTGACCGCCTGCTCGGAAAAGGCGAAGGAAGAAACCTCGGAAGCCGGCGCCGCCGTGGCCGATGACGCCGCCGCTGCCGGCGATGCCGTTGCCGCCGGTGCAGCCGATGCCGCCGACGCGACCGCCGCTGCCGCCGACAAGGCCGGCAACGCCGTCGAAGGCACCGTGAACGCCGCCGGCGACGCCGCTGCCGCCGCTGGCGACAAGATCAAGGACGAAACCGCCAAGGCAGAAGCCAACGACAAGAAGTAAGTCGTTGGCGCGCTGACGCGTGCATCAAAAAGAGGGCTCCATTCCAAAGCGGATGGAGCCCTTTTTTGCGGGAGAGAGACGATGCCGAACCGCAGGACCGCCACGCTGGCCCCCGTTGCCGCGGCGCTGATGCTGATGACCGGGTGCGGCGGCACCGACAATGAACCCGGCCCGGGCGGCGTGACCGTCGGCGAAGCCAAGGCGCTCGACGATGCCGCCGAGATGCTCGAAAGCCGCGATGGCACGGCGCCCCCCGACGCGACCGCCGCCGATCAGGATCAGGCGAAGAAATAACCGCCTTCCGTCCGCGCCACCGCGGCGCTAGAATGGAGGCGTCCCGCGACTGGCGCTGAAGATGGAGTCCCATCGGGAAGCGGGACGGACCGGTTGGTCCTGCGAGCCGCGCGCCTGGGTGATCCATCGCCAGCGCAAGGACACGCCCATGACCGATATCCGGCCGACCACCATCGTCTTCCTGCTGTTCCCCGGCATCACCCAACTCGATTTCACCGCGCCCGCTCAGGCCTTGAGCCGCATGCCCGGGGCCACACTCGTCGGTGCGGCGGCGAACCTCGATCCGATCGTCACCGACAGTGGCTTTTCAATCCTGCCGACGCATGATTTCGCCTCGGCGCCGCAAGCCGACATTCTCTGCGTTCCCGGCGGCCACGGCGTGGTCGACGCTTTGGGCGATCAGGCAACGATCGCTTTCATCGCGCGGCAGGCGGCGGGCGCGGCATGGGTGACGTGCGTGTGCACCGGCGCCTTCCTGCTCGGCCGCGCCGGGCTGCTCGCGGGCAAGCGCGCGACGACGCATTGGGGCTACACCCATCTTTTGCCGCGCGTCGGCGCCGAACCGGTGAAGGCACGCGTCGTCGAACATGGCAATATCGTCACCTGCGGCGGCGTGACCTCGGGCCTCGATTTCGCGCTCACCCTGATCGCGCGGCTGAAGGGCGAGGCGGTCGCACAGGCGATCCAGCTCGCGATCGAATATGACCCCGCACCGCCCTTCGCCGGCGGCCATCCCGACCGGACGCCCGCCGCGATTACCGCCGACCTGAAGACGCGGGTCTATGATGCCGCAGCGGCAAAGATGGAGGAAGCGCTGACGCCGCCCTAGCGGCAGTCGGTCAGCGCAATCTCGAACAGCTTCGACCAATATTTGCCCGTGACGAACAAGCGCTTCTTGTTCGCGTCCCACGCGATGCCGTTGAGCACCGCGTCGGGATCGCCAGCGCCTGCGGTCGCGCTCAATCCCGTCAGGTCGACATATGATTTGACGGTTCCCGTTGCGGGGTCGATGCGCACGATCGCGTCGGTCATCCAGACATTGGCCCAGATTTCGCCCTTGATCGTTTCGAGTTCGTTGAGCATCGCCAGCGGCCGGCCGGCGAAGCGCACCGTAACCTTGCCCTTTTCGGTCATTGTCGCGGGATCGAAAAAGCGCAGGTCGGGCGTGCCATCGCTGAGAACGAGATCGTCGCCGACCATCGTGACCCCCCAGCCCTCGCCCTTGTAGCAGAAATCGCCGATCGGTTTCAGGTCCTGAAGCCGCCAGCGATGGCCAACGCCGCCCTGCCAGGTGACGCCGATGATCTGGTCGCGCCAGCGCGTGATGCCCTCACCGAACTCGTCGACGGGCAGCTTCGTTTCGGCGAGCGCCTTGCCCGTCGCAAGGTCGAGCCGCGCGAGGCGCGAGCGGCCATATTGGCCGGTACCTTCGTAAAGATAGCCATCGTGCCAGAAGAGCCCCTGGGTGAAGCTGTCCTTGTCGTGCGGATAGGTCTCGACGATGCGATAGCCGCAGCGCGGCACCGTCGGCAGTGCGGGCTCGGCCACGGCGGGCGCGGGGGCCGGCGCGGGCGGGGTGGCGACGGCGGGCAGCGCGAGCGCCGCCGCAGCGATCAGGAGCACGCGCGACGCGATCATGCCACCGGCTCCGACGGCGTCTTGGCCGCGAGCCGCAGTTCCTCGATCCGCGCATGAGTCGCGAGCAGGGGTGCGGCGGCGGCGCGCAGCGCGGGCGACGCCTCGCGCTGCTTGGCCGCGGAATCGCCGGTGAAGGCCTGTCCGGGCGCCTTCGAATAGCGCCCACCCGCCGCGACGATCTTGTCGAGCGAGGCCGCATCGGGCGCGACCCCGAAATGCGGCAGGAGCGCGTCGGTCAAGGCGGCGGGAAGCTGGTCATAGTTGAGCAGCAGGCAATCGCCGTCGACCGCGTCCGCCGCGGCCGAGCAGATTTGTCCGAGGATCCACGCGGGATAATCCTCCGCCGCCGCGCCTTCCGCCGGATCGACACCATAGGCCTCGAGCGGCAGCACCCCGGGCCGGCAATGCATCCCCGGACGGCGCTGCTGCGATACCAGTACCTCGACGGGATCGCGGTAGAGAAAGGTCCACGGCGTGCCGGGCCATATACCGCGGAGCAGCGGCAGCACGAGAGCGTGCCAGGCGTCGAGCTTGATGAAGCGATGCCGGGCATCGCCGCCGCGGTCGCGGGTCAGCGCGCCGGCCATCGCGCGGATCGCAGCGGGCGACACCTGCCCCAGTCCGACAAGCTGGATCACCGTGTCGAGGACCGGCGGTTCGGCGAGGACGATATGGTCGGGCGCCGCGCCGAGCATCTGGCCGACGAGCGTCGAACCGCAGCGCGACATGTGGAAGACGAGTCCGTCGGGCGGCGGCGCCTCGACGAAAGGCTCGATCGCCGACAGCGGGGTCGCGGTGCGCATCAGCCGGTTGAACGGCAGCAGCCGGACCTTGCGCCATGTTTCCTCGAAAAAGGGATCGGTCAGCGGCAGGCCGGCGAAATGCAGCCATTCGATGACGATCGCACCCTGATAGGGTTTGAGTTCGACCGGCAACCAGTGGCGCGGCGGCGCCTCGGCCAGCCGCAGCGCGGGCAGTTCCTGCTCCATCTGCGGCGTCGCGGCGCGGGCAAGGCCGGCGGCAAAGGCATCGCGTGTGATCGGCAGGCCGAGCTCGGCAGCATAAGCCGTGATCGCGTCGAGAAAGGTCGCCGTATCGGCAAGCGGAGCAAGCCGGAGCTGCGCCGCCTCATCGGCCAGCAGCGCGGCGCGGAGGCGGTCGATGGGGGTGGCGGTTGTCATGCCCCTTCCATGCCCTTCCCTCGCTTGTCCCGCAAGCGCGAGGGACAAAGGGAAAGGGCCGGAGAGTTTCCTCCCCGGCCCTTCCTGTCAGCTTGCGCCGAGCGATGGGTGCAACAGGGACTTTAGAAGTCCATGCCGCCCATGCCGCCCATGCCGCCGCCGCCCATGGGCATGGCGGGCTTGTCGTCGGGCGTTTCGGCGATGCCGGCTTCGGTGGTGATCAGCAGACCGGCAACCGAGGCGGCATCCTGAAGCGCGATGCGGACGACCTTGGTCGGGTCGATGACACCGGCCTTGACCAGGTCTTCATAGACGTCGGTCGAGGCGTTGAAGCCGAAGCTCGTGTCCTTCTGGTCGAACAGCTTGCCCGCGACGACACCGCCGTCGAAGCCCGCGTTTTCGGCGATCTGGCGAACCGGAGCCTGCAACGCGCGACGGATGATGTCGATGCCGCGGGTCTGGTCTTCGTTGATGCCCGACAGGCCTTCGAGGGCCTTGGTCGCGTACAGCAGCGCCGTACCGCCGCCGGGGACGATGCCTTCTTCGACCGCAGCGCGGGTCGCATGCAGCGCGTCGTCGACGCGATCCTTGCGTTCCTTCACTTCGACTTCCGAAGCGCCGCCGACCTTGATCACCGCAACACCGCCGGCGAGCTTCGCCAGACGTTCCTGCAGCTTTTCCTTGTCGTAGTCGCTGGTCGTCGTTTCGATCTGGGCGCGAATCTGTTCGACGCGGCCCTTGATCGTCGCGGCTTCACCGGCACCGTCGACGATGGTGGTGTTGTCCTTGTCGATGGTGACGCGCTTGGCCTGGCCGAGCATGGCGAGCGTGACGGTTTCGAGCTTGATGCCCAGGTCTTCGCTGATCATTTCACCGGCGGTGAGGATCGCGATGTCCTGCAGCATCGCCTTGCGACGATCGCCGAAGCCCGGTGCCTTGACGGCCGCGACCTTCAGGCCGCCGCGCAGGCGGTTGACCACCAGCGTCGCGAGCGCTTCGCCTTCGATGTCTTCGGCGATGATCAGCAGCGGGCGACCCGACTGAACCACGGCTTCGAGGATCGGCAGCATCGCCTGCAGGTTCGAAAGCTTCTTTTCGAAGATCAGGATGTACGGATCGGCCAGCTCGACGAGCATCTTTTCCGGGTTGGTGATGAAGTAGGGCGACAGGTAACCGCGGTCGAACTGCATGCCTTCGACGACGTCGAGTTCGAAATCGAGGCCCTTGGCTTCCTCGACGGTGATCACGCCTTCCTTGCCGACCTTTTCCATCGCTTCGGCGATCTTCTCGCCGACTTCGGTGTCGCCATTGGCCGAGATGATGCCGACCTGGGCGATTTCAGCGGTGCCCGAAACGGGCTTCGACTGTGCCTTGATCGTTTCGACAACCTTGGTGACCGCGAGGTCGATGCCGCGCTTCAGGTCCATCGGGTTCATGCCGGCGGCAACCGACTTCATGCCTTCGCGCACGATCGCCTGGGCGAGAACGGTCGCGGTGGTGGTGCCGTCGCCGGCCTTGTCGTTCGCCTTCGATGCGACTTCGCGCAGCATCTGGGCGCCCATGTTTTCGAACTTGTCCTTGAGTTCGATTTCCTTGGCGACGGTGACGCCGTCCTTGGTGATGCGGGGCGCGCCGAAGCTCTTGTCGATCACGACGTTGCGGCCCTTGGGACCGAGGGTGACCTTCACCGCGTCGGCGAGGGTGTCGACACCGCGCAGGATGCGTTCGCGCGCGTCGCGCGAGAATTTGACGTCTTTAGCAGCCATGGGCTTGTTCCTTTGAAATGCACGGAAAACCGCGCAACTTTACACTGAAATCGCATCCGCAAGGGACGCGGGGACGGTTCAGGCGATGACGCCCAGAATGTCCGATTCCTTCATGATCAGCAGCTCTTCGCCGTCGACCTTGACTTCGGTGCCCGACCATTTGCCGAACAGGATGCGGTCGCCCGCCTTGACGTCGAGCGGGGTCACCTTGCCATCATCGGCGCGGGTGCCGGTGCCGACCGAGACGACTTCGCCTTCCTGCGGCTTTTCCTTGGCGGTGTCGGGGATGATGATGCCGCCGGCCGTCTTTTCTTCGGCTTCGATACGGCGGACAAGCACGCGGTCGTGCAGCGGACGAAATTGAGCCATGGGACTCCCTCCAAATGATACGAACTATAGTCCTTTAGCACTCGCCACGGGGGAGTGCTAACAGGCGGGCATATGGGTGGGAGTCAGATAGGCGTCAAGGCGACTCCCACAAGATTCTTGCGAAGTTTTTGCGTCAGGCCGGTAACAGGCCGAGCCGGGCGCGCATCCGCCACCGCAGCAGCAGCAGCCCGGCAACGAGCACCAGCCCGACCGCCAACCCGATCCACACCCCGACTCCGGCCCATGGCGTCCAGAAGCCGAGGTAGATCGCGGTGCCATAACCGCCGATCCAGTAACCGCAGATCGCGATGATCATCGGGGTGCGCGTGTCCTGCAATCCGCGCAGCGCGCCCGCCGCGACCGCCTGCGCCCCGTCGAACAGCTGGAAAGCGGCGGCGACGACCAGGAACTGCATCGCGAAGCCGACGAGCGCGGCGTTCTTCGCGGCATCGACGTCGACATAGATCGACAGCACCAGCGACGGGAACAACCACATCGTCAGCGCGGTGACGCCCATGAAGCCGATGCCGAGTATCATCGCCGCGGTACCGGCATAGGAAATGCCGCGATGGTCGCCCGCGCCATAGGCCAGGCCGACACGGATCGTCGCCGCCTGCGCGACGCCGAAGGGAATCTGGAAAGCCAGCGCCGCGACCTGCAGCGCGATCGTGTGGCCGGCAAGCTGCGCCTCGCCGATGCGGCCCATCAGGAAAGCGGCGCCGGTGAACAGCCCCGCCTCCGCCAGGATGGTCAGTGCGATCGGCGCGCCGATGCGCAACATTTCGAAAAAGCGCGTCCATTCGCTGCGCCACCAGTTGCCGAACAGGTGATAGCGCCGCAGCCGCCGGTCGGACTGGATGATGAAGACATAAGCGAGCAGCATCAGCGTGCTGGTGATCACACTGGAGATCGCCGAGCCATGAAGGCCGAGCGCGGGCATGCCGAGATTGCCGAACACCAGCATCCAGTTGCCGAGCGCGTTGACCCCGAGCGCACCAAAGGTGATCGCGGTCGCGATCGTCGGCCGGCCGAGCGCCGAGACGAAGATCCGAAGCACGCTCGCCGCGATCATCGGGAACATGCCCCACATCAAGATGAGCAGGAACCCGGCGGCGCGCGTCGACATGTCGGCGCCCTGCCCTGTCGCGATCATGATCGGCCCGCCCGCCGCACATATCCCCATGAAGACCGTGGCAACGAGCGCGCTGAGCCACAGCGCCATGCGCACCGTGCGCCGCACCTCGCGCACCGCATGTTTGCGGCGGCCGAGTTCGGCGGCGATCAGCGGCGCCGACGCCCCGACCAGTCCCGAGCCGGTCCACAACAGCAACCCGAAGATCGAAACGCCGAGCGACGAGGCGGCGAGCGCCGCGTCGCCGAGCCGCGCCACGAAGATCACGTCGATCGCATGGACGAGCATCTGCAACAGGTTCGCCGCCGCCAGCGGCCAGGCGAGCGCCAGCGTCGCCCGAAATTCGGTGCGAAGACCCGACGGAACATCCGCGGTCAGGGGGGCGGCGGTCTGCAACACAGCCGGCCCGAATAGGCGCGGCCGCAGGGGGTTTCAATCGAGCGTTGGTGCCGGGCCCAAGATTGTCGGCGATGGTGGCATATTGGCCACATTCAGCGATCAGCGCAGGCCGGGGTGATAGGGCTCCATCAGATAGATTTCGACGCGCCGGTTCGCCGCATCGCCTGGGTCGCGGCCTGGCAGCGGTGTCTCCGCGCCTTTGCCGGTCCAGGTCAATGTTCCTTCCGGAATCCCCTTCAGCGCGAGTTGTTCCGCCATTTTAATGGCCATGTTCGATGCGTCGCGGCTGTTACCGCCCTTTTCCACATGACCCTCGACAACGACCAGACCCGGACAATTCCGCCATGCGAGCCAGGCGCTGTCGGCCGCCTGCTTCCATTGCGGTTGCAGATCGGTACGCCCGGGCAAGGCGGCGATGCGAAAGGGATTGGTTCCGGGGCACCGCGCGGGTTTGTCCTTTCCCGCCACCCCGGTCGCGGCCGGGGCGGCGGCGGGATTGTTCGGCACAGGCACGCCTTGCGACGGACGTTCGGACAGCGGGCCGTCGATTGCCGCATTCTGTGCCTTGTCGCTGGTCGTGAAACGATCGAAAAGCGCGATCGTACCGAACAACAGCAGCACGGCGATTGCGACGGTCCAGCCGTGACGACCTATCCATGATAGCGGGGATACGGCGGCGGATTCGGCTGGTGCCGGTGTCGGGATGGAGGTCGCCGGCGGCGCGATATCGGCTGCGGGCGCCGTGGCTTGCGCCAGGGATAAGGCGGGCTCGGGCCGGATCAGCAGCGCCAGCCGCTGCTTCGCCTTGTCGACCAGCGGGTCATCGGGGTTGGCGGCGATCCAGCCGCGCCAGCGATCGGCGTCGGCATCCTGTTCGCAGCGAACATAGTCACCAAGTCCCGGCCGCCCGGCAAGCCGTCCGATCCGCGTCACGATCTGCCGCCAGCCCTCACCCGACTGGAAGTCGGGCGCGTCGAACAGGTCGATCGCCTGCACCGACGCGAATTCGAGCGGCGGCAGGCAATCGTCGAGCCGGATCGCGACCAGCCGGTTCGTCTGCCGCCCGGTCCGCGCCTCGGCGCGGATCCAGTCGCTGTCGGCGGCGCGTTCGGACCAGAGCACGAGCACCGCGCTGGCTCCGCGCACCTCGCGCTCGATCTCGCGGTCGAAATCGGTACCGGGTTCGATATGCGCGTCGAACCACACCGATAGTTTCAGGTCGACGAGCGCGTTGTAGATCGCGACGCAGCGCGCCCGCTCCTCGCGCTTGTAGCTGATGAAGACGTCGGTCATCTTTGGCCTAATGCTTCACGCCGTCATTTGCTCCACAGCATCGCCATTTCGACCGCAAAGGCGATGAAGGTCGCGGTCAGCCCGACAACGAACAGCCGATAGGCATAGGCCAGATAGCGATATTTGCGCCGCGCCAGCACGATGCCGTTCTGATAGGTGTCGCGCAGCATCGTTTCGTAAATATCTTCCTCGGTGCGCAGCCGCGTCTTCACCGCGTCGATAAACTCATCCTCCTCCATCTGCGAAAAGCGCCCGAAGAACAGGATATTGCTGTGGTCCTTGCCGTCGCGATAGACGATCGGCGGCGCCTTTCCCACGCGCGGCAGCACCGCCGAGATCGCGAGCAGCGCCGACAGGAAGGAAAAGGTCGCGAGGATCGCCAGCGGCACCGCGAGCGCGCCCGCCCCGGCGCGCGCCTGCCCGATCGCGAGGGTGAAGACGACGAAGGTCGCCCCCATCAGGATCGACGCCTTTTGATCGGCCATCTGCGACAGCGTCAGCGTGATCTGCTGGTTGGTGCGCACCAGATGGACCGCGTTCGGCGGAAAGCTGATCGCGGGCGGCGGCGCTGCCGCCCCGGTCGGGTTCCTGGTCTCGCTGGCCTTGTCGTCCATCGGCTTGCCCCTGCCATGCCTGTGTGGTGCGACCCGCAGCAGCGATGGCACGTCCGTCCGGCGCGGGCAAGATGCTGCCCGAATCCCGCCGCATTCGCTTGCCAAGCAGGGGACAGCGCGGCATGCCCGCGCGCAAGTTTATTTCCTTAAAGGGACGCACCCATGAGCACCGCCCTCACCGACCAGATCCACGGCCTGATCGAACCGTTCAACAAGAAGGGCGTCGAGCTGACCGACGCCACCACCTTTGCCGGCGATCTCGAATGGGACAGCCTGACGGTGATGGATTTTGTCGCCGAGGTCGAGGACACCTTCGACATCATCATCAGCATGAACATGCAGGCAGAGATCGAAACCGTCGGCCAGCTGATCGCCGCGGTCGAAAAGCTGCAGGGCTGATAGCTTTGTGTTCCCCGGAGAACGCCGGGGTCCATGCGATATCGCGCCACTCATCTGGACCCCGGCTTGCGCCGGGGAACACGGAAGACCAAAAATGACCGACCTTTTTTCGAAATTCGATCCGCTGATCCAGCAGCGCGAGGATCTGCTCGCGACCGGCGTCACCGATCCGTATAATCTGGTGATGGAGAAAGTCGTCTCGCCGACCGTCGCGATCTGCAACGGGCGCGAGACGATCCTGCTCGGCACCTATAATTATATGGGCATGACCTTCGACGAGGACGTCATCGCCGCGGGCAAGGATGCGCTCGACAAGTTCGGCAGCGGCACCACCGGCAGCCGCGTCCTCAACGGCACCTATCAGGGCCACAAGGAGTGCGAAGAGGCGCTCAAGGAATTTTACGCCATGGATCATGCCATGGTGTTCTCGACCGGGTACCAGGCGAATCTCGGGATCATTTCGACGATCGCGGGCAAGGGCGACTATGTCATCCTCGACATCGACAGCCATGCGTCGATCTATGACGGCTGCGCGATGGGCAATGCCGAAATCGTCGCGTTCCGCCACAACGACGTCGAAGCGCTTGAAAAGCGCCTGAAGCGCCTGCCGCCCGAGGCAGGCAAGCTTGTCGTGCTCGAGGGCGTCTATTCGATGCTCGGCGACATCGCGCCGCTGAAAGAGATGATCCGCGTCTCGAAGGAAGCCGGCGCGATGGTGCTGGTCGACGAGGCGCATTCGATGGGCTTCATCGGCGAACATGGCCGCGGCGTCGCCGAGGCGCAGGGCGTGCTCGACGACGTCGACTTCGTCATCGGCACGTTCAGCAAGAGCGTCGGCACCGTCGGCGGCTTCTGCGTGTCGAACCATCCGAAGTTCGAAATCCTGCGGCTCGTCTGCCGTCCCTATGTGTTCACCGCCTCGCTGCCGCCGAGCGTCGTCGCGACCGCGGCGACGAGCATCCGCAAGCTGATGCACGGGTCGAACAAGCGCGCCCATCTGTGGGAAAATTCGAAGCTGCTGCACAAGGGTCTGCGCGATCTCGGCTTCACGCTCGGCACCGAAGAGCCGCAGTCGGCGATTATCGCGGTCATCATGCCCGACCTCGAACAGGGCGCGATGATGTGGGAAGCACTGCTCGAAGAGGGGCTCTACGTCAATCTCGCGCGTCCGCCCGCAACCCCGGCGGGCATGACCTTGCTGCGCTGTTCGCTCTGCGCCGAGCATAGCAGCGAACAGGTCGGCGAAATCCTCGGCCGCTTCGAACGTGCGGGCAAACGCGTCGGCATTATCAGCTGAATCGAGTGGGCTGGCCGACCAGCGGACTCATTTTCGGGGCGAGTTGACGAGGCCGACGCCCGGCGACTCGTTCGCGGCTTTTCCACGCGGCGCTTGTCCGGTACAAGCGCCGGGTGTTCGAGCGGGATTATGACAGCGAAAACGATGGCCGGCGGGAGCGTCTCCGCTTCTGGCTGACGATCGGCGTCGGCGCGATCCTCGTCGGGGTCGTCGTCGCGCTCGTCCTGCTCGTGACCCGCGCCAACGACAATTACGACCGCTCGCTCGGCTGGCAGGCCCACAGCCTCGAAGTCATATCGCAAACGCGCAGCCTCGACGCCGCGCTCGCGCGGTCGGAGGCGGCGCTCGGGCGTTTCGCGGTCGGGCTGCAGAAAGAGGATGGCCGCGTCTATCAGCAGCAATGGGGCCTCGCGCGCCAATATCTGACATTGCTGCGGCGCAACGTCCGCGACAATCCCAAGGCGGCCGAACTGGTCGGGCAGTTGACGACCGAACTCGACCGCCGCGGCGCGCAACTCGGCGACGCGGCGCTCAGCGCCAACTACCGGCAGACGATCGCGGCGATCTCAAAATATAACGCCGCGGGCCACGACGTCGCGCTGATCCGCATCGACCGCTTGCTGACTCAGTTGATCCAGAACGAGCGCACCCTGCTCGCCGAGCGCAATCGCCTTGCCGCCTCGGACCGCGACAGCCTCAACCAGGCGATCCTGCTATTTTCGCTGCTCGGTGCCGCCGCCGCGATCATCGCCATCGCCGCAACCTTTTCGCTGATCCGCGCCGAGGGCGATCGCCGACTGGCGCGCCGCGAACAATTCGCCGAGACCGACCGCGCAACCCAGCTCGAAGCCGCAGTCGCCGACCGCACCGCCGAGCTGGCTCAGGCGAACCTCGCGCTGCGCAACGAGATGACCGAGCGCGCGGTGGCCGAGGACCAGCTGCGCCAAGCCCAGAAGATGGAGGCGGTCGGCCAGCTGACCGGCGGCATCGCACACGACTTCAACAATATGCTGGCGGTCGTCGTTGGCGGGCTCGAACTCGCGCAGCGCTGGCTCGCCGACGCGCCCGACAAGGCGCAGCGACACATCCACAATGCGCTCGACGGCGCCAACCGCGCCGCCGACCTGACCCGCCGCCTGCTCGCCTTCGCGCGGTCGGAACCCGCACGGCCCGAGATGATGGTGGTCGACGACAGCATCGCCGCCTTTGCCGAACTGATCGAACGCACGATCGGCGACCGCATCGCGCTGACGCTCGACCTGCAGGCGCCGGGACTCGCGGCGTGGCTCGACCGCCAGCAGTTCGAAAATGCGCTGCTCAACCTCGCGGTCAATGCGCGCGATGCGATGGAGAGCCATGGTTCGCTGACGATCCGGACGCTCGGCGACGGCGAGGATGAACCCGCAGCGCTCGCGGTGCAGGTAATCGATACCGGCTGCGGCATGTCGCCCGATGTGCTCGAACGCGTCTTCGACCCCTTCTACACCACCAAGCCTGCGGGACAGGGCACCGGCCTCGGCATGAGCCAGGTCTTCGCTTTCTGCCGCCAGTCCGACGGCGAGGTGCAGATCCAGTCGACCGAGGGCGAAGGCACCAGCGTCGCGATGCTGCTGCCGGTGATCAAGCGGCCCGAAGCCATGCCGACCGAAATCGTCGCATCGCCGGTGGCCGCGACCGAGGCCGCAAGCGAAGCGCTGCATATATTGGTCGTCGAGGACGATCCGCGCGTGCTCACCGCGACGGTCGAGGCGGTCGAGGAACTGGGGCACCGCGCGGTCGCGTGCAACGATCCGCGCGACGCCGCGGCGCTGGTCGAAAAACACGGCTTCGACCTGATCCTGTCCGACGTACTGATGCCCGACCTCACCGGCCCCGAACTCGTCGCCGAACTGAAGGAGCGCTGGCCGGCGCTGGCGGTGCTGTTCGTGACCGGCTTCGCCGGCGACGCGAGCGAGGTCGCCGCGTTCGGCGACCATGACGTGCTGCGCAAGCCCTTCACCCTGACCCAGCTCGATCAGGCGATCCGGCGGAGCGGTGAACCGCGGCCGACGGAAAAGATCGCGGCATTCGGCTGAGGTTGGGTCGCTGGTCGGGGGTGGAGAGCGGACATTGGCGATCCTCCCTGTCGCGCAGCGATGGGGAGGTGGCAGCCCGTAGGGCTGACGGAGGGGCCGACGCCGTCAGGCGTCGGTGCGGCGCCGCGGCCCCTCCACCACCGCTTCGCGGCGGTCCCCCTCCCCACGGCTTCGCCGCAGGGAGGATCTACGCCCGCTAGCGGCCGCTACCGTATCGCCCCGCTCTTCATCAATCGCGGCACCAGCGTCAGCGCCGCGACCAGCGGCCATCGCCGCTGCCAGGGCTTGATCTCGATCTTGGTTCCCGCGTGGCGGTTGATCTTCCACGCCAGATAATCGATCCCGCCGGCATAGGTCAGGCTCGCCTTGGCGAGGCGGACGATGCTGAGGGCCTTGCCTTCGGCGCGGCGGCGCATCCAGCCGCCGGCGCGTGCATTCGCCGGGATCGCGGCCATCGCCGCGGTGCTGAAGCGCGCATAGCGTTCGGGGGTCGCGTCGACCACCGACTGCGCCCGGCTGGTGCGTTCGGCGCGCAGCTCGGCCGAGTAAGTGAGCGCGAAGGCGCGGCGCCACCAGTCGAGCGGTTGCTCGCCATCGACCGCGCCAGCGGCGGCAAGCAACGTCGGCGCGGCGCGCGACACCGCGGCGATCGCGCGGTCGCGCGCGGTGTCGTCGACCACCCACACCAGCCGCGACGGCTGGGCGAAGCGCGCCCAGACCGACACGTTGCGCGTCTCGGACCCGTTCAGGCGGTGGAAGTCGGCTTCGCTCAGCACCGCATATTTGGCGATCAGCCCGTCGTGCTGGAACGGAAAGACGTTCGGCGGGATCAGCCGGTTCGCCGCCGCCATCCAGCGCCGGCCATAGGCGTCGCCATAGTCGGACACGATCAGGTAGAAATCGAGCATCAGCCCGTCAAGCTGGGTTTCGCGCAGGCAGCTGCCGTAAAACAGCACCGCGCGCGCCGAGCCGGGATATTGCGCCGCGATCGCCGCGGCCATCACGCGCGCGCGCGGATCGACGGGGGTGGCGAGTTCGGCGCGGACCAGATCGGTCAGGCTGTCGTGCATGACGAGGCTCAGGCGGCGAGCCGCAGGAAGGGAACCGGCTGGGTCGAGGTCAGGACGATCGGGCGCCCCGACTTGGCGATAAAAATCTCGCCGTCGAGGATGACGTTCGACCGCTCGCCCTCGATCCGGATTTCGTCGCCCTGCTGGAAATGCACGCCTTCGAGCGGATTTTGCCCGAGCGTTCCGCGCAAGGTCGCGCCAAGCATGCGGAACAGCGCGCCGGCGCCGCGCTCGACCGCGAGCAGCTTCATCTGGCCGCGCGGGCCCGGACTGTCGTTGGTGCGGATGCTGAGCAGCAGCTTTTCGAGCGTGGTGACGATCAACAGCGAGAATTTGCCGTGAAGTTCGCCCTGGCGGATCAACGACACGATCATCGGCTGCGGCTTGGGCGGCAGCCGCCCGCCGCCGATTCCCAGCAGCATCGCGAACAGCCCGAGGACCGCTGCCAGAACGTGCGACAGCCCGTTGGGCAGGCCGAGCGGATAGATGCGGTTGCGGCAATAGAGCATCACATCGGCCAGATAGGCGCCGCCGAGGAACATGCCGAGCACCGGCCGCGCTTCGCCGCCGCTGTCGAGCGAGATCAGCTGGCGCTGGATCACATGATCCTCGATCCGGCCGGTCTCGACCAGTTCGATCACGCGTTCGAGCGCCTTCAGCGGATCGCCCTCGGCGCCCAGGTCGAGCGCGATCAAATTGGTCTTGCCGTTGGGCAGCACCGCGACCGGCGGCGGCGAACCGCCGAAATAATCGCCCGAATAGAGTTCGGTCAGCGCCGCCTGGACCGTGCCGTCGCCGCCGTTGACGACGATGATGCGCGGGGACACCATCGCGATGGTGCGGATCGCCTCGCCGATCTGGTCGACGTCCTCGACCTCATAATGGAATATGTCGGGATGCGCCGCGCAGATTTCCCGCACCCGCGGCAACAGAGCACGGTTGCCGGTCGAGCGTGGATTGGAAAGGAGCGCGACGCTGGCCATAGTTCCTTACATATATTTCATGGTGATCGAGATCGTCTTTGGCGCATCGCCCACCGCGAACGCCGTCTTCTTGTAGCTCGGCTTGCCGAGGTTGAAGATGTTGATGCTCGGGTTGTTCGACATGCCGCCGCCGTCCGATGACAGGTCGGTCTTGCCGTTGCCATTAACGTCGTGGCGCACCGCGATGCCATAGCTGCCGGCGGCCGGCAGCGGCACGCACACGGTCATCGACGCGGCGCGCACGGGCACCTCGATCCGGTTGATCCAGCGGCCCTTGGCCAGCCAGTCGGCCGATGTGGCGCGATAGGCCTGGACGCGCACCCGGCCCGTTCCGGCCTTGAGGCCGCTGATCTGGACAAGGGTGGACGGACCGCTCCGGCATTTCGACAGGTCGTTCGACAGGACCTGCCCCTCTGCATGTGCCGGTCCCGTGACCGCCAGCAGAATGATGCAGAGTGACGTCGATACAAATTTCGACATGACGCATTAGCTCCCAGTGGCTATAGCCATGCCAGCCAAAGCCGGCACGGGTCCCTGTCGCCCTTGAATCGGCATATCGGAATCATTTGCGGCCAAATCATGGTGATGGGGCGACGAAAGCTTGAATAGATTGCCCGCCATCGACCGCTACATCGCGCGGCTCATCTTCTTCCCCATGCTCGGCACGCTGGTTTTGTCCGCGATGCTGCTCGTGCTGGAAAAGATGCTGCGGCTGTTCGACTTCGTCGCGAACGAAGGCGGCCCGGTCAGCGTCGTCTGGCGCATGCTCGCCAATCTGATCCCAGAATATCTGTCGCTCGGCATTCCGATCGGGCTGATGCTCGGCATTTTGCTGGCTTTTCGTCGCCTCGCGACGTCGAGCGAACTCGATGTGCTGAAGGGCGTCGGCATGAGTTTCGGGCGGCTGATGCGCGTGCCCTATGCCTTTGCGCTGGCGCTGGCGCTGCTCAACCTCGCGATCGTCGGTTTCATCCAGCCGCTCGCCCGCTACGCCTATGAAGGGCTGCAGTTCGAACTGCGTTCGGGGGCACTCGGCGCGTCGATCAAGGTCGGCGAGTTCAATAAGCTGGGCGAACGCATGACGCTGCGGATCGAGGAAAGCTCGAACGAAGGCCGCAGCTTGCGCGGCATCTTCGTGCGCGGCGAGCAGAAAGACGGGCAAAGCGTGTCGGCAACCGCGGCGCAGGGCCAGTTCCTCGCCACCGACGATCCCGACACAATCATCCTGCGGCTGACCCGGGGCGTACTGATCCATGAATCGCCCAAATTCGCGGTGCCGCGCGTCCTGACCTTCGACAATCATGACCTGCCGATCCCGCTGCCCAAGATCGACGCCTTTCGCACCCGCGGCGGCGCCGACCGCGAAAAGACGATCCCCGAACTGTTCGTCGCCGGCAAGGATCAGCGCGAACCGTTGAAGACCCGCCTCGAATCGCGCGCGAATTTCCATTTTCGCATCGTCGAGGTGGTGTCGATGTTCCTGATTCCGCTGATCGCGATCGCGCTCGCCATCCCGCCGAAACGATCGACTTCGTCGCTCGGCATCTTCCTGTCGATCGTGCTGCTGGTGACCCAGCACAAGATCAACGAATATGCCGAGGATATGGGCGCGCGCGGCACCGTCGATCCGCTGATCGCGCTATGGGTGCCCTTCCTGCTCTTCGCGGGCCTCGCGATCTGGATGTATTATACCGTCGCGCATGTGCCTGGCGGCCAGCCGATCGGCGCGCTCGAACGCGTCGCCGCCAAGGCCGGCCAGCGCATCCGCGGGCTGATCACGCTGTTCCAGCGCAAGCCGCGCGCGGTGTCGGCGGCCGACTGATGCACCAGCTCTCCTTCTTCCCCTCGCGCACCATGGCGCTTTATGTCGGGCGCCTGTTCCTCGTCCGCACCTTCGCGATCCTGTTCGCGCTGGTGCTGATCCTGCAGACGCTCGACCTGCTCGGCGAGAGCGGCAAGATCCTGGCGGTCGCGGGCAATGGCGATGCCGAGGTCTGGCGTTATGTCGGCATGCGTATTCCGCAGATCATCGAGACCTTCCTGCCCTTTTCGGTGCTGCTCGGCACGATCCTGACCCTCGCGACGCTGAACCAGAACAGCGAGGTCATCGCGATGAAGGGCGCCGGCATGTCGGCGCATCAGGTGCTCGCACCGCTGTTCCTCGCCGCCTTCCTCGTCGCCGGCATCAGCTTCGCCTTCAACGAACGCATCGTCGCGCGTTCGACCGGGGCGCTCGCCGCCTGGCAAAAGGTTCAATATGCAAAGGTGCCGATCGACAATGGCGTGCGCAGCAACATATGGGTGCGCGCCGGCAACGACCTGATCAACGCGGGCACGGTGCAGACCGGCGGTCCGGTGGTCATATTGAACAAGGTCACCATCTATGAACGCACCGGCGGGGTGCTGTCGTCGATCCTGTCGGCGGACAGCGCGCGCGCGGTCGATGGCGGCTGGGAACTCACCAACGCCAAGCGCTTCCTGCGCCGCTCGGGAACGATCCAGCCGCTCGGCACGATCGTCGCGGCCAAGGGCGTCGCCCCCGACCAGTTCACGCTGGCGCAGGTCAAGGGCGACCAGATGCCCTTCCTCCAGCTCAAGAGCGCGATCGCCGACCTCGAGGCCGCAGGCCGCCCGGTCGACGCGCTAAAGGGCGTGCTGTGGCACAAGATTTCGGGACCGCTGTCGGCGATCCTGATGCCGCTGCTCGGCGCCGTCGCGGCGTTCGGCCTCGCGCGCTCAGGCAAATTGTTCGTCCGCGCCATCCTCGGCATGGCATTGGGCTTCGCCTATTTCGTCGCCGACAATTTCGCCCTCGCGATGGGCGACCTCGGCGCCTACACGCCCTTCCTCGCGGCGTGGGGACCGTTCATCCTCTTCGCGCTGATCGGCGAGATGATTTTGATACGGACCGAGGAATAGCCACTTCCGAGACGGGGCTGACGATGGACGTAAAAAGCATAACTGAAGCAATCTCGGTTGAGGACGGAGTGGTTCAGATTGCTTTCGACCTGTCGGGATCGGACGTCGGTTATCTGATTATCACGATGCCGGAAGCTGGCCATGAAACGGACGACGACTTCTTCGGCCACAACCATTATGTGGAACTGAAGGATCAGCTTTTTGGGCGCTATGGCGGCCTAAGCGGCCTCGACCTTCACGCCGACGATAAACTGGAGATTAGATTGAATTACGGCGTTCCAGAGGTGGGAAATTCGATCCTGATTTTCACAAGCACATCCATCGACGCACCGATGCGTACGTGCCTCCAGCAATTGAAAGAGGTTATTTAAGCAACCCCGCCCCGCGCGGAACCCTGTACCAGCCGCACGACCAGCCCGGGCAGGCCGTCGTAATTCGCGCCATGATATTGCGAATCTGCGGGCAGCGCGTCCTTCAGGCGGCGGTGCGCCTCGGGCAGCGCATGATACGGCACGCCCGGCAGCAGATGGTGCAGCGCGTGATAGCGCAGGCCCACCGGTGCCCAGATTTCGGGCAGGATTCCCGGCGGCGGCACATTGACGCTGTCGAGGAACTGCGCGGTGACGGTCAGTTCGCCGCCGTCATTTTCCCACAGATGCGCGACCAAAGTACGGATCTGGTTGAACACCAGAGTGGTCGACGCGATCGCGCCGAAGATCAGCAGCGCGCGCAACGGGATCCAGCCGAGCACGCCCGCGGCGATCAGCAAGGTCGACCAGGCCCAGGCGCCGCCCTCCTGCCACGCCCATTGGCGGCGGAACTCGCCCTCGGGCGGGCGGCGACGGAACAGCGGGTTGATGATGAGGCCCGAATAGCGCTCCATCACCGGCTTGCGCAGCGGCGGGATCAGAAAGGACAGCGGGGTCAGCACCGCGAAACGGAACAGCAGCGCGATCGGCGCGAACGCCGCGACGATCACGAACAAGGGTACCGTCCACGGCTTCATCAGCGCGAGCGGCAGATATTCGGGATCCTCGACCGTGCCATATTTGGTGCGGTTGTGGTGCAGGCTGTGGATGCCTTCATACAGGAAGGAGGGGATCAGCATCGGCACACCGACCAGCGCATTCCATGCGAGGCGAAAGCCCGGCAGCGCATTCTTGCGGATATGCGTGAGTTCGTGAATGAAGCTGCCCGCGCGATAGAGCGCGATCACCGCGATCACCGCCGACACGATCGCCCAGCCGATCGACGGCGACAGGATCGCCCCCGCAACGCCGGCATAGCCGAGCAGGGTCGAGACGAGGAAATCGGTCCAATAGATGCGTGCGCCGGGGTTCACCAAATCGCGCGTCAGTTCGGACGCCGCGCGCAGCATCGCCTTGTCGTCGGCAATGGCGGACTTGGGGATCTTTGCCGCACCGGACACGAAGGGAGTCGCGAGCCGATCGGCGGGGGGATTGATCGTCGTCATAAGCGTTCACAAACCAGAATTTCGTGGCAGCAAAATGGCCGAATGCGGGTCGCCAGCGCCACAGCTATGCCCTAATGCCTCGCCACAGATATAGGACACATCGTTCAGGAAACCAGCCATGGCCGCACATCATCAGGGCCCCGTCACCATCCACCCCGTCAAGACCAAGGCCGACACGCGCGAATTCGTCGAGCTCGCCTATCGGCTCAATCGCGGCGATCCGGCGTGGGTGCCGCCGCTGAAGGGCGAGGTTTTCGACCTGCTGACCCCGGGCAAGAACCCCTGGTACGAACATGGCAAGGCGCAATTCTTCACCGCGCGCCGCGACGGCCGGACCGTCGGGCGCATCTCCGCCCATATCGACACCCTCGCGCTCGAACAGCCGGCCGAACAGGGCATGGGTCCGGGCACCGGCAACTGGGGCCTGCTCGAGGCCGAAGATGAAGAGGTGGCGCGCGCGCTGCTCGTCACCGCCGAGGACTGGCTGCGCGGCCAGGGCATGACACGATCGCTCGGCCCGCTGTCGATTTCGATCTGGGACGAACCCGGACTGCTGATCGAGGGCTTCGACGACATCCCCACTATCATGATGGGCCACAACAGCCCGCTCTATCGCGGCTGGATCGAGGGCGCGGGCTACAACCCGGTCAAGCAATTGCTCAACTATGGCGTGCGCGTCGACGACGGCTTTCCACCGCTGGTCAACCGCATCGTCGCGGCGGGCGAAAAGAACGAACGCATCCGCATCCGCAAGGTGAACAAGAAAAGGTTCGACGCCGAGGCGAAGCTCATCATGGGGCTGCTCAACGACGCCTGGTCGGACAATTGGGGCTTCGTCCCGCTCACCGACAGCGAGATCGCCTTCATTGGCAAAAAGCTCAAAGACATCGTCTTCGAGGACCTGATCCGCGTCGCCGAACTCGACGGCGAACCCGTCGCGTTCATGATCGTGCTGCCCAATATCAACGAGCTGCTGATCGACATGGAGGGTTCGCTATGGCCCTTCAACTGGGCGCGGCTGCTCTGGTGGCTGCGCAAGCCCAAGAGCCGCACGCTGCGCGTGCCGCTGATGGGCGTCGCCACGAAATTGCAGAACAGCCGCATGGCGAGCACCCTCGCCTTCATGATGATCGAATTCATCCGCCGCGACGCGGTGCGCGACTATGGCACGCAATTTGGCGACATCGGCTGGGTGCTCGAAGACAATCAGGGGATGAATGCGGTCGCCGGGGCGATCGAGGCCAAGGTCAACCGCGTGTACCAGATCTACGACAAGCCCCTGGCCTGAGACGAACCGTGCCGCACGCCGCACGGCCGGTACAGCTTTGCGACATCTTGCCGCGATTATAGGCGGTGGCGAGAGGGGCTGGAAAGGTGCCGCATGGCGATCGACTATCTTGCCGCCAACCGCTTCGGGCTCGGCCACCATCCCGATGACGCGGTGTCGACCTCGGCGCGCGCGGCACAGGCGGCGCTGGAGCGGCAACTGGGCGCCTTCGAGCCGTCGCCGCAAGCCATCGCGGCACTCCCCGGCCCCCGCGAGATCGCCGAGACCTACATCCTCTTTCGCGAGCAGGGCGACGCGATGGCGGGCAAGGCCGGCGCGGCGACCACCGCCGACGAGCGTGGCAGGGAGCCCGCCGCCCGGCGCGAGGCGCGCGAGGCGATCCGCCTCTTCTACATCGACGCCGCAGCCGCGCGCTTCGCCGCCGCCGTCGCCTCACCGACCCCCTTCGCCGAACGCCTCGTCCATTTCTGGGCCAATCATTTCGCCATCTCGACCGAAAAGCAGTTCGTGTCAGGCCTGGCGGGTAATTATGAGTTCGGCGCGATCCGCCCGCACATCATGGGCCGCTTTTCGGACCTGCTGATCGCCGCGATCCGCCATCCCGCGATGCAGCTCTACCTGGACCAGGTGCTCAGCGCCGGGCCCGACAGCCCCTTCGCCGTCCGCCAGAGCCGTCCGCGCGGCCGGCCGGGGCTCAACGAAAATCTCGCACGCGAAATCCTCGAACTCCACACGCTCGGCGTGCGCAGCGGCTATACGCAGGCCGACGTCACTGCTTTCGCCCGCGCGCTCACCGGCCTGTCGGTCGCCGGCCTCGGTCGCGGTGCGCTGCGCCAGCTGGTCCCCGACGGCTCGCAGCCCGGCGACAGCATCTATATCGCCGAGCGTCACCAGCCCGGCGAGCAGATGATCCTCGGCAGGCGCTACCCCGACACCGGCCCGCAACAGGCCGAAGCGGTGCTGCGCGACCTCGCGGCGCATCCCGCGACCGCGCGCCACATCGCGACCAGGCTCGCGCGCCATTTCACCGCCGACGACCCGCCACCGCCTTTGGTCGACCGCCTCGCCGCCGACTTCCTGCGCAGCGGCGGCGATCTCCCGTCGCTCTACCGCACCCTCATCGCTTCGCCCGAACCCTGGCAGGGCGGCCCTGCGATGTTCAAGTCGCCGTGGGACTGGGCGGTGTCGATGGCTCGCGGACTGCCCGTGCCGATGTTCGGCGAGCGCCAGAATGTCCCGGACCTCCTCGGCCAGCTCGGCCAGCAGATATGGCGGCCCGAATCGCCCGCGGGCTTTGGCGATACCGTCGCGACATGGGCCGGATCGGGCGGGCTGATGCAGCGCGTCGACCTCGCCAGCCGCATCACGGCCCGGATCGGCGATCGAGTCGACGCGCGCACGCTCGCGCCGCAAATCCTCGGCGACGCGCTCACCGCCGATCTGGCCGGGGCGATCGCAGGCGCCGACAGCCCGGCACAGGGTCTCGCGATGCTCTTCGCCAGCCCTGCCTTCTTGCGGAGATAGACGATGATCCTGACCCGCCGCACCGTCATCGCCGCCGGCATCGGCGCCGCCGTCTTCCCGGCAATGGCGTTCGCCGCCGCGCCCACCGACCGGCGGCTGATCTTCGTCATCCAGCGCGGCGCCGCCGACGGGCTGGCGATCGCGGCGCCGACCGGCGACCCGGCCTTCGCCGGGGTCCGCGCCGCGCTGGTCGAGGAAGCCGCGACCGGCGCGCGACTCGACGGCCTGTTCACGCTGCATCCCGCACTCGAAAGCGCCGCCGCGCTGTTCGCGGCGCGCGAGGCGCATGTCGCGCATGCGGTCGCGACCGTCTATCGCGACCGGTCGCATTTCGACGGACAGAATATGCTCGAAAGCGGCGGTACGCGCCCCTATGGCCGCGCGGACGGCTGGATGAACCGGATGCTGTCGCTGCTGCCGGCGGACGGGCGCAGCGCGCTCGCGGTGGCCCCGTCGGTCCCGCTCGCCCTGCGCGGCGCCCTGCCCGTCGCCACCTACGTCCCCAGCCGCCTGCCGCAGGCCAATGCCGACCTGATCGCGCGGCTGTCGGCGCTCTACGAAAAGGACGCGCTGCTGCACCCCTTGTGGGAAAGCGCGATCCGCACGCAGGAGTTGGCGGGCGAGATCGGCGGCAACAACGGCCGCAACGGCGCCGACCTCGGCCGGCTCGCCGCCTCGCTGATGCTGCCCGCCGACGGCGCGCGGGTGATGATGGTCGAAACCGGCGCCTGGGACACGCACAGCGCCCAGCGCAGCCGCATCACGGCGCAGTTGCGCGGGCTCGATCAGCTGGTCGGCGCGCTGAAGGCGGGGCTGGGGCCGGCGTGGAAGGACACGCTGGTCATTGTCGCCACCGAATTCGGCCGCACCGTCGCGATTAACGGCAGCGGCGGCACCGACCATGGCACCGGATCGGCGGCTTTGCTCTTCGGCGGCCGGCTGGCGAAGGGCGGCACGATCGCGGCCGACTGGCCCGGGCTGGGCACGGCGGCGCTGCTCGACGGGCGCGACCTCAAACCGACGCGCGGCCTCGAAAGCATGATCGCCGACGCCGTCGCGCATCATTATGCGCTCGACCCGATAGAGGTGAAGCGGACGCTCTATCCTGGGGTGCTGGCCTGAACGAGGCCCTCTCGCCAGGTCCTCTGCCCTCGTGTAGCATCCCTCCCGGTGGGGCAAGGGGATAGCCGATGTGCCGGGCGATGATGTATCTGGGCGAGCGGGTCACGCTCGACGACCTGCTGTTCAAGCCCGATAGCAGCCTCGTCAATCAGGCCTATATGCCCAAGATGCTGCACATGCTGAACCTCGCGGGGTTCGGGATGATGGCGTGGGACGCCGCGTCGCACGCCCCGCACGAGCCGCACCGCTACCGCTCGCCGTCGCTGCCGATCTTCGACGGCAACCTCAAATCGCTGGCGATCAAGACCCGCGCCGAATGCGTGATCGCGCATGTCCGCGGCGTCGCTTACTCGACGACGGTCAAGGTCAGCGAGCAGAACACCCACCCCTTCCACTTCCCCGGCGCCGCGGTCGCGATGGCGCATAATGGCGACATCTATCGCATCGGCGAGATGAAGGGGATGCTGATGGCCGACATCGCCCCCGAACTGCTCGCGCAGATATCGGGATCGACCGACAGCGAATGGGTCTATGCGCTCTTGCTCTCGCAGCTTCCCGACTGGCGCGTCGAGCCCGAGGGCGACACGCTGATCGCGGCGGTTCAGGCGACCGTCGATATCCTCGAGCGCGCGCGGCGCCACCATGGCATCGCCATCTCGTCGAGCTGCAACCTGTTCCTGACCACCGGGCGCCAGATCCTTGGCCTGCGCCACTGTTTCGACTTCGGCCATTACCGGACCGGGTCGCCCGACCAGGTGCATGAGGCGAACATGAATTTCCTGTCGATGTGGTTCACCACCGGCCGCGATTACGGCCTGCACGACGGCGAGTGGCAGATGGTCGGCGGCGAAGAGGAGCCGCGCGCGATCATCGTCGCGTCCGAGCCGCTGTCGTCGAACAGCGCGACATGGATGCCGGTGCCCGAATATGCGATGCTCCACGCCGAAATGCACGGCGACCGGCCGAAATTCCGGGTGGTGCCGCTGGCGCGGTAGAACGATAGAGCGGTCCCCTTCGAAAGCCGATATCACCCATTATTAGTGGAACAACCCGCCTATCGGACAGGCGGCGGCGTTCGCTGACGACAGCGTTGAGAATCGCCGTTTTCATCTTGTACTTCAACGATCTGAAACATGACCGCCATATGGTCGGGCGAAAGGTCTCGCGGCGGAAAATCGACTATGCCGGCATGACATATTCCTCGCCTCGTCAAATCGGCGAGCGCCTCCCTCACGCCATTTGAGTCAGCTTGCGTATCCATCGTGAAAACGAAATATGTTCTCACAAATGCATCCGGCCCTTCCCAATTATCGACCATATGCTTTGAGAGATCGGCTATTTCCCGATGCCGCACAGTCCATTGTCTTTTGACCGGATCGAAACGCGGAATATTCTCCATATTCTCCGGCAGCACCCAATGCGTCTGCTCGGTCGTTTTTATGACATAGGATGGGCTCTGGCTGCCTGCTCGCGCAATCTGAAAAATGACGAGAGCGATGATCGTCAGCAAAGCCAACAACATCGCGCTGATCCATCCTTGACGCCAACTAATCATATCTGAAGGTGAGCCAATATCCGAAACGTCTGATGGCGACCAAACGTTCACCGTTAGCCCGCCGCTAAAAATGAAAATCCGGCAATTCCGCCAGCGCGATGCCCAGCGCCTCGGCCCAGCCGTCGGCGACGCTCTGAAAATAGGCGTCGTTGCGCTCGAAGCGGCGTTCGTGGACCCCGACATAATCGTCGCGCTCATGGATCTTGAGGTCGATCGGCAGGTCGACCCCGGCATTGGCGCGGATCGTGGAATCGAACGAGACGCACAGCAGCTTCACCGCATCCTCGAACGACATCGCGGGATCATAGGAACGCACGATGATCGGGCGGCCGTATTTGGTCTCGCCGATCTGGAAGAAGGGATTGTCCTCGCCCGCCTCGATAAAATTGCCCTCGGGATAGATCAGGAACAGCCGCGGTTCGGACCCCTTGATCTGGCCGCCGACAATGAGCGAGGCGCGGAACAGCGATTCGGCGGCGGGCCCGGCGGGATTGTGGCGGGTGACGATCTGGCGCAGCGTTTCGCCGACGATCGTCGCGACCGCGAACATCGACGGCGCGGCGAGGATCGACGGATGCCGTTCCTCGGGCGCCTTGGTGCGTTCGTCGAGCAGACTGACCACCGCCTGCGTCGTCGCGAGATTCCCCGCCGACATCAAGGTGATGACGCGCTCGCCGGGCAGGTGCCAGCTGCGCATCTTGCGGACCTGCGCGATGTCGTCGACGCCCGCGTTCGTGCGGGTGTCCGACATGAACACCAGCCCCTTGTTCAAACGCATGCCGACGCAATAGGTCATATAATTTTCGGCCCCCCAATCCTGCTCGGGCTATCGCTTATTGCTGCACCTGCAATTGGACAACCATATTTTCTTGCGCTGCACCATAGCGCATGCCGCGAACCGGGGCGGCGTCGTGATAATCGAGACCGGTGGCGACGCGGATATAGCGCTGATCGGGCGAATGGCCGTTCGACACGTCGAAGCCGACCCAGCCGATCGCGTCGAAATGCGCCTCGGCCCATCCGTGGGTCGCATCCTGGTGCGTGCGGTCGTTCATCATCAGATAGCCCGACACATAACGCGCCGGATGCCCAAGGTGGCGCATCGCCGCGATGAAGATATGGGCATGGTCCTGGCACACCCCGCCCGCACCGCCGAGCGCCTGTTCGGCGGTGGTGTCCGCGCCGGTGACCCCGATGCTGTACGGCAATTTTTCCAGGATCAGCGCCGACAAGGCGTGCGCGCGCTCGATGTCCGATCCGAAATCCCGCCGCAGTTCGGCCGTCAGCGCGCGGACATGGCGCCCGGCGCGGGTCAGCGGGGTCGGGCGCAGGAAGGTCCACAGCGGCATCGCACCGCGATGGACCCCGATCACCCCGTCCCAGGTGATCAGCTCGACCTCGCCGACGCAGTGGATGACAAGCTCGCGCGCGCCGGCATCGACCGCGACCAGATCAACGCCGTTGCCGTGATGGTCGGTGTAGTGAAGCTGGTTGGTGCCGCCCGCGATCTCGATCGCCCAATGGTGGATCAACTGCTGCCCCGGCCGCTCCTTCGGCGTCAGTTTCAGCTGCTGCAAGGCATAGCTGACGGGGCCATCATATTCATAACGGGTGGTGTGTTCGACGCGCAGGCGCATGATCGGAAAACCCTAAACCACAAATCGGTAATCGCGCTCGATCTGCTGCGCGAGCGCGGCATTGGCGCGGAGGAAGTCGGTGATATATTCGTGCAGGCCGCCGTCGAAGATCGCCTGGATCGGACCCGCGAGTTTTTTGTGGAGCAGCGCGTCGGCCATCCGTCCCGCCTCGGTCTCCTCGCCATAGCCGCGTTGCAACCAGCCGATATTGTCCTGCATCTTCTGCGCACAGAAGGCGAGGCTGCGCGGCATCTGTTTATAGAGGATCAGGAATTCGGCGATCTTGAGCGCGCTGATCTCCGCCCCATAGAGCCAGTGATAGGCGCGGTGCGCCGACACCGAGCGCAGGATCGTTTCCCACTGCACATTGTCGATCGAACTGCCAATGTGCGCGACCGAGGGCAGCAGCAGATAATATTTGACGTCGAGGATGCGCGCGGTGTTGTCGGCGCGTTCGAGGAAGGTGCCGAGGCGCGCGAAATTATAGCCGTCGTTGCGCAGCATCGTGCCGGTCCAGGCGCCGCGCACCTGCGCGCTCTGCTGGCGGATCGCCGAGAGGACATCGGGCAGATCGTCGTCGCGCACCTGCCGCTTGAGCAGCGCGCCCAGCGTCATCCAGCTGGTGTTGACCGCCTCCCATACCTCACGGGTGAGATAGGTACGCGCGGTCCGCGCATTGTCGCGCGCCTGTTTGACGACCGAAATGATGCTCGACGGATTGTGCGGATCGCGGAGCATGAAATCGACGACCTTCGCCGAACTATATTCCTGCCCCGTTGCGGCATAGGCCTGGTTCGACCCCGCAGTGATCAGGATCGATTTCCATTCGGCCTTGGCGGTGCTCGACCGGGTCAGCGCGATGCGGAACCCCGCGTCGATCAGCCGCGCATTATTCTCGCTGCGTTCGAGGTAGCGTGCCATCCAGAAGAGGCTGCCTGCGGTTTTGCCTAGCATCAGTCTTCCAGCACCCAGGTGTCCTTGGTCCCGCCGCCCTGGCTCGAATTCACCACCAGCGATCCCTTGGTCATCGCGACGCGGGTCAGCCCGCCGGGGGTGATGGTGATGCCTTGCGGCGACATCAGGACGAAGGGGCGCAGGTCGACGTGGCGCGGCGCGAGCCCGCTCTTGGTGAAGATCGGGACCGTCGACAGCGATAGCGTCGGCTGCGCGATATAGTTGCGCGGGTTCGCCTCCAGCTTGGCACGAAAGGCGGCGATCTCCTTCTTGCTCGCGGCGGGGCCGACGAGCATGCCGTAACCGCCCGATCCATGGACTTCCTTGACCACCAGCTCGGGCAATTTGTCGAGAACCTCGCGCAGATGCTCGGGCTCGCTGCAGCGCCAGGTCGGCACATTGGGCAGCAGCGCGCGCTCGCCGGTGTAGAATTCGATGATGTCGGGCATGTAGCTGTACAGCGCCTTATCGTCGGCGATACCGGTGCCCGGCGCATTGGCGATGGTGATGCCGCCGGCGCGATAGACGTCCCAGATCCCCGGCACCCCGAGGACCGAATCGGGCCGGAAATTCAGCGGGTCGAGGAAGTCGTCGTCGACGCGGCGATAGAGGACGTCGATCGCCTTATAGCCCTGCGTCGTTCGCATCGCGACGCGGCCGCCGACGACGCGCAGATCATGCCCCTCGACCAGCTCGGCGCCCATCTGGTCGGCAAGGAAGCTGTGTTCGAAATAGGCGCTGTTGTGGATGCCCGGGGTCAGCACCGCGACCGTCGGTGTGCCGCCGCACATCGGCGGCGCACAGGCGGCGAGCGAACGCAGCAGGTTGATCGGATAATCGCTGACCTCGCGCACCGGCACTTTCGCGAACAGCTCGGGGAACATCTGGAGCATCGTCTCGCGATTTTCGAGCATGTAGGACACGCCCGACGGGGTGCGGGCATTATCCTCGAGCACATAGAATTCATTCGCCCCGGTACGGACGATGTCGGTGCCGCTGATATGGGTATAGACGCCGCCCGGCGGGTCCATGCCCATCATCATCGGCAGAAAGGCCTCGTTGCGCGAGATCAGCTCGATCGGCACGCGGCCAGCGCGCAGAATCTCCTGCCGGTGATAGATGTCGTGAAGGAAGGCGTTGAGCGCGCGCACGCGCTGCTCGATGCCGCGCGACAGCCGGCGCCATTCGCTCGCCGAAATGATCCGCGGCACGACGTCGAAGGGGATGAGACGCTCGTCGGCGTCGTCCTGGCCATAGACGTTGAAGGTGATTCCGGTGGTTCGGAAAAAGGCCTCGGCCTGCTGCGCCTTGCGGTGGATGCGCGCGGGTTCCTCGGCATCGAACCACTCGCAAAATTCGCTGTAGGGCGTCCGGACGTCGCCCCCCTGGCCCTGCATCTCGTCAAAGAAATTAATGGAGCCGGCCCTTTCCACGCAACACGCCTTCGCTCACCGCAACGGGTGCGGCGCCCTCGAGTTCCAGCTGCTGCGCGCCTGTCGGCTACATGGCCGCCAAGCTTGTAGGCGCGATGCTAGCACTCCGGCGCGGGAAGGCAAGATGGGTAAAAGGCGTCAGAAACCAAAGAGCAGCCGCACGGCGACGAAGCCCACCAGCAGCGCCGTCAGTCGGCGGATCAGAGCCGCAGGCCCCGTCTTCACCGCAATCTGCGTCCCGACCGCGCCGCCGATCAGCACCGCGACCAGCAGCGGCCAATGATCGGCCACGGCATGCAGCATCTCGCCGCCCTTGCCCTTGATCAGCTGGCCGGTCAGCCCGAACAGGCTGTTGACGAGGATGAACAGGCTCGCGGTCGCCGCGACCTGCCGCGCCTCGGCCCAGCGCACGAGGTGCAGGATCGGCGCGAGGAAGATGCCGCCGCCGATGCCGACGACGCCCGCGAGATAGCCGAGCCCCGCCGCGATCGGCAGCAGCAGTTTCGGCGAGAGCTTGACCGGCTTTGCCGTCTGCGGCTGGACGAGCAGCGCGATCGCCGAAGCCAGCAACGAGACGCCGAGCAGGATCACCAGCACCCCCTGCTTGACCGGGGTCAGCCCGCCGAGGAACGCCAGCGGCGCCGCCACGGCGATGAGGGGAAGCGCCTTGGCCCAGGGCATCGCCCCCGATCGCGCGAAGCGGATCGTGCCGCCGGTGACGACGATGACGTTGCACGCGAGGCTGATCGCCGGGACCAGTCCCACCGCGACCCCGCCGAGCAGCAGCAGTGCGGTATAGGTCGACCCGCCGCCAAACCCGACCGCGGCATAGAGCAGCGCGGTCACCCCGAATGCAAATGCCAGCCAGCCCATGAAATCCCCCTTGCCTGTAGCGCCAAGCCATATACATCGAAATATAGATTTGCCAGACCGAAGGACCCCGCCCTCATGTACCGCGCCGCGCTTCTCGCCCTGTTGCTATCCACCGCCGCGCCCGCGCTCGCGGCGGACCCTGCGGCCTGCGCCGCCCCCGCCGACCTCGGCGCCACGCCCTATGCCGCCTGGACCGCTGCCGACGGCGATGCGGCGGCGATCGCGATCGGGACGCCGGTGACCCTGCCGCTCGGCGATGGCGCGGCATCGCGGCCGCTGACGATCGCGACCGCCGGGCGTTACGGCCTCGCGGCTGGCAGCAAGGTGTGGATCGACCTCGTCGCGGGCGGCGCCACGCAGACATCGGTCGAGCATGGCCACGGCCCCGCCTGTTCGGGCATCCGCAAGGTGGTGTGGTTCGACCTCAAGCCCGGGACCTATGAGCTGGCGCTGTCGAAGGGCGAAGCCGCCAGCGTGCGCGTGCTGGTGGTGCGGGCGCCGTAGCGGCTTTGCAGGCCCGGGCCGGTTGACCGGTCGGGGGTGGAAACGAGACCGCCCTCTCTTTCCATTCGTGTCGAGCGAAGTCGAGACACCCATCAGAAGCACTTGCCTTCGGGGTGTCTCGACTTCGCTCGACACGAACGGGAGATGCTGCGAATTTTTCGCCTCCTACCCCCAATCCCGTCGTCACTCCGGCTTGAGCAACTCGCCGACCGCCGCCAGCTCGCGCTCGGCCGCCTCGACCGCCGCCGCCTCGGCCCGCCGATATGCAGCCAGCACGGCCCGCGCGCCCGCGCTCACCTGCGCGCCCGCGCCCGGCCGCGTTTCGACCAATGGCGCCGCGAAGCAGGCGTTCATTTCCTCGACGAGCAGCCAGGCGCGGCGATAGCTCATGCCAATCGCGCGCGCCGCGGCCGAGATCGATCCGTGCGCGTCGATCGCGCCCAGCAGGTCGGCCTTGCCCGGCCCCATCGCGATGGCGTCGCCGAGCCGGATGCGCAGCCGAAGCTCGATCCGGCCGGCGCCCGCCATCACAGCGCGCCGTGGCAGTGCTTGTACTTGCGGCCCGATCCGCAAGGACATGGCGAATTGCGGCTGATTTCCAGTTCCGCATAGGGGTTTTCCCCCTGCGGCAGGTCGGGGCGCGGAATCTGCATCGGCGGCAGCGTATTGGCGATCGCCCCGAACGACCCGCCGTCGATATCGGCGCTGTTGTCGTCGCCGGTGAACGGGTCGATGTGCGTCGTCAGGAAATCGGGCAGGTCGGGCAGCGGCATCGGTTCGGGTTCTTCGAAGCGCAGGTCGATCCGCGCGATCGTGCGCGTCACATCCTCGCGGATCGTCGACAGCATGCGTTCGAACAATGCGAACGCCTCCTGCTTATATTCGTTGATCGGCTGTTTCTGCGCATAGGCGCGCAGGAAGACGACCTGGCGCAGCGCGTCGAGGGTCGCCAGATGCTCTTTCCATTGATGGTCGAGGGTCTGCAGCAGCACCGATTTCTCGATGCTCTTCCAAGTGTCGGCATCGACCAGCGCCGCCTTTTCGGCCGCGGTGGCGTCGGCGCGTTCCTGGATGCGTTCCTCGAACACCTCGGGGTCGACCGCATCTTCCTCCATCCACGCCTCGATCGGCAGGTCGAGGTCGAGCACGTTGAGCGCGCGCTCCTTCATGCCCTCGACATTCCACTGTTCGGGATAGCTGCCCGGCGGGCACGCGTCGGCGACGATCGCGTTCACCGTCTCGGCGCGCATCGCGTACATCACTTCGTCGACGGTCTCGCTGTCGATGATCTCGCCGCGCTGTTCATAGATGACCTTGCGCTGGTCGTTCATGACGTTGTCATATTCGACGACCTGTTTGCGAATGTCGTAGTTGCGCGCCTCGACCTTCTTCTGCGCGGTCTCGATCGCCTTCGACAGCCATTTCGACCCGATCGCTTCGCCATCCTCGAGATTCTTGTTCATCATCTTGGAAAAGAGCGTGTCGGGGCCGAAGATGCGCAGCAGATCGTCGTCGAGGCAGAGGTAGAATTTCGACAGGCCCGGGTCGCCCTGGCGCCCCGAACGGCCGCGCAGCTGGTTGTCGATGCGACGGCTTTCGTGGCGTTCGGTCGCGAGCACGAACAGTCCGCCCGCGGCCTTCACCGCCTCGCGCTCGGCGGCGACCTCGGCCTGGATGCGCGCGATGCCGGCGTCGCGCTCGGGACCTTCGGGCAGGTCCTTGAGTTCGTCGTCGATGCGGAATTCTTCGTTACCGCCCAGTTTGATGTCGGTGCCGCGGCCCGCCATGTTGGTCGCGATGGTCACCGCGCCGGTGCGGCCCGCCTGCGCGACGATATGCGCCTCGCTCTCATGGAAACGCGCGTTGAGCACGCTGTGCGGCACGCCTTCCTTTTCGAGATAGGAGGAAAGCAGCTCGGACTTTTCGATCGACACGGTGCCGACCAGCACCGGCTGGCCACGCTCGTTCGCTTCGCGGATCGTCTTGGCGATGGCGCCGAACTTGTCGGTGATATTCTTGTAGAATTCGTCCTCGTCGTCCTGCCGCGCGATCGGGCGGTTGGTCGGGATAGTGACGCAGTTCATCTTGTAGATGTCGAAGAATTCGGCTGCTTCGGTCGATGCGGTGCCGGTCATGCCGCTGAGCTTCGGATACATGCGGAAATAATTCTGGAAGGTGATCGACGCGAGGGTCTGGTTCTCGGGCTCGATCTGCACGCCTTCCTTCGCCTCGACCGCCTGGTGCAGGCCGTCGGACCAGCGGCGTCCGTCCATCATGCGGCCGGTGAATTCGTCGATGATCACGACCTTGCCGTCCTTGACGATATAGTCGGTGTCGATGCGGAACATGATGATCGCCTTCAGCGCCTGATTGACGTGATGGACGACCTGGGTGTTTTCGATGTCGTAGAGGTTGCTGCCCTGCAGCAGGCCCGCGGCCTCGAGCAGGCGCTCGACATGCTCGGTGCCGTCCTCGGTCAGGCTGATCGACTTGGACTTTTCGTCCTTTTCATAGTCGTCCTCGACGAGTTGGTGGACCACCTCGTTGACGCGGATATAGAGTTCGGACTTGTCGTCGGTCGGGCCCGAGATGATCAGCGGCGTGCGCGCCTCGTCGATCAGGATCGAATCGACCTCGTCGACGATGCCGAAGTTGAAGGTGCGGTGGACCATCTGCTGGCGGTCGAACTTCATATTGTCGCGCAGATAGTCGAAGCCGAGTTCGTTGTTCGTCGCATAGGTGATGTCGCTGTTATAGGCGTCGCGGCGCTGCATCTCGTTGAGGTTGGGGACGATGATCCCGGTGGTCAGGCCGAGGAAGCTGTAGACGGTGCCCATCCATTCGGCATCGCGCGTCGCCAGATAGTCGTTGACGGTCACGACGTGGACGCCCTTGCCCTCGAGCGCGTTGAGATAGCAGGGCAGCGTCGCCATCAGCGTCTTGCCTTCGCCGGTCGCCATTTCGGCGATCTCGCCGCGGTGGAGGACGACGCCGCCGACCAACTGGACGTCGAAGTGGCGCATGCCGAGCGTGCGGACCGCCGCCTCGCGCACCGTGGCAAAGGCTTCGGGCAGGATGTCGTCGAGCGTCTCGCCGGCTTCGAGCCGGTCGCGGAATTTCTGGGTCTGTGCCTGCAGCGTGGCATCGTCGAACGACTGCATCGTCGGTTCGAAGGCATTGACCTTGTCGACGATCTTGCGGATCGAATTGACATAACGGTCGTTGGACGAGCCGAACAGGCTCTTGGCAATGCTGCCGAACATAGCGGATTTCCTTGGGATATGATGAAGGGGCGGACCGCGATTGCGGTCGTCCGGCCGCACGCAAAGCGCACGGCCGCAATAGGGGTCGGGCGCCGAAGCGCCCGGAGGTCAGACGCTATTCGAGCGCGCGGTCGCTGCCGATGAGCAGGCCGGGAAGGTGCGGCGGCGCGGTCTTGCGCGGTTTGCGTCCCGAGGTGACGGTCCGCCGGGGCGGCGTCGTGGTGACGGGGCGGCGGTCATTGTCGGTCGTTTCGCTCTGTTGCCCGCTTTCGGCAAGCAACAGCATCGACCCCATCGCAGCCGGCGTCGCGGGCGCCGCCATGGCGCGATCGGCGCCGGCGAGTCCGGTAAGCAAAGCCAACAGGGTCAGCAACAAACGCAAAGAAATAAGCCCCTTTTTCGTCCAGTGCGCGGTTTATAGCACGCTGGATGCTGAACATAGGGTGAAAGGCCCGCGACGTCTAGGGGTTAGCCGGTGTCACTTCGTCGTCGCCTCGACCGTCGGCACGTCGCCGATACTAAGGTCGGTGGTCAGGACGATGCGCCGCGCGACCGGCTTGCCCGCAGCGTCGAGGAACGGCGCATAGCGATTCTTGCCGCCCAGCAGGTCGCAAAGATTGGCGCCCTGCGGCATCGCCGCATTGGCGCCCTTCACCGCAAAATCGCAGGCGCCGACGCTGCCGTCGGCGTTGATCACGATCGAGAATGAGCCCGTGGCGGGTTCGCTCATCGGGAATTGCGGGACCCGCTTCCTGGGCAGTTCACCGAGCGCGTCGGCCAGTTCGGCCTCGTCCGGCGTCGCGACGACAGGCAGCTTCCACTGGTAATCCATGACGAAGCGGCCGGCCGTCGGCTTTCCATTGCCGTCCAGCGCCGGCACGAACTTCGCCTCGCGCCGCATCAGCGCGCAGGCCGCATTGTCGAGATCGTCCGACCCGCTGCCGCCGGTGACCATGCAATCGGTGACCGCCCCGCCCGCATCGACCGACAGCATCATGCGCACCTCGCCCTCTTCACCCGCGGCGAGCGCGGCTGCCGGATAATGGTCGGCGGGCCTGATCGTCGTCGTCTCGGGCGTCGGCAACGCCGGTCGCGGCCAGCCCTCGAGCATCGCGTTCAGCCCGACCCCGCCGCCGTCGGGAAAATGGCGATGCCCGGCAGGAATCTGCCAGCGGATGCGGTTGCTATAGGTGCCGCCCACCGGCTTGCCGCGCGCGTCGGCACCCGGCTTGAAGCGCGCCCGTTCGAGGACGAGCCGGCACGTCGCCGCATCGAGGTCGGCATGACCGCTCGGGCTGACGATCTCGCAGGCCGTCGGCTTGCCGCTGCTGTCGATCGTCAGGCGGAACCCGCTCGTCCCTTCGCGCCCCTCCAGCATCGCGCCGGTCGGATAATCGTCGTTGGTGGCCCAGCTTCCGGGGTTGCCCGCAGGAGCCAGCGGCTCCGACAGGTCGGTGATCCGCGCGAGCGGCGGCGCATCGCCCGGTGCCGCGATCGCGGCGGCACCGCCGGCCAACATGGTCAAAACCCCCAGGAAAATTCGCACGCCATACCCCCATTTGCCCTGGGCACCGGATTGCCAGTCCCGCCCCGCCTTGCCAAGCCCGCGATTGCCGCTTGACCTCGCCGCCGGCATCGCATCATCTGTCGCTGACAAGAATGTAAGGAGAGGGCGCGGATGAGCAGGAAGGCGATTTTCATCACCGGCGGCGGATCGGGCATCGGCCGCGCGACCGCGCGCCATTTCGCCGCGCAGGGCTGGTTCGTCGGCATCGCCGACGTCAATGCGCAAGGGATCGACGAGACCGCCGCGCTGCTTCCCGAAGGCGCCTCGTCGCGCCATATCATGGACGTGCGCGACCGCGACCAATGGGCGGCGGCGCTCGCCGACTTCGCCAGGGCCAGCGGCGATCGCCTCGACGTGCTGTTCAACAATGCCGGCATCGGCACCGGCGGCCAGTTCGTCGACATGCCGCCGGCCGAGGCCGACCGGCTGATCGCGATCAACTTCGGCGGCGTCGTCAACGGCATCTACAGCGCCTTGCCGCTGCTCCGCGCGACGCCGGGATCGACAATCCTCAACACCGGCTCGGCCTCGGGCTTCTATGGCGTCGCGGGGCTCGCCATCTATTCGGCGACCAAATTCGCGGTGCGCGGGCTGACCGAGGCGCTCGAGATCGAGTTCGCTAAATATGGCATCAAGGTGCGCTCGCTGATGCCCGGCTTCATCGACACACCCCTGCTCGACCAGGTCAGCGCCGACAGCAACGAACCCGCACGCGACCGCCTGTCGTCGAGCGGGTTCGAGATCGTCCCCGTCGAACGCGTCGGCGAAGCGGCGTGGGAAGCGGTGCATGGCGACAAGGTCCATGTCACCGTCGGCAAGATGGCGAAACGCCTGTCGCGCCTCGCGCGCTGGTTCCCCGGGCTGATCGCGAAGCAGTCGAAGAAGATCGACGGGCTGGGGACGGCGGGGCAATAGCATCTCCCCTCCCGCAAGCGGGAGGGGAACCGTTTATTTCTTGACCCCGCACCGCACCGTCCCGGTCCCGGCATTGCGCACGGTGCACACCGGCTTGCCGAGGACCACCGTGCTGCCGACCCCGCGCGTCGTGATCGCGGCGCTCTTCACGGCGCTGAAGACATGGTCGCCGGTGCCTTCGCTGTCGGTGATCAGTTCGTCGACCGTCAGGCCGCCCGCGTCGACCACACCCGCCCCCGACAGCGACATCTGCGCCGTTTTGGCAGCGCCGCCCAGCGTCATCGTGCCGTTGCCGACCATCGCGACCGCCAGCCGGTCGCTGGTCACCGCGCCGACGATGAGCCGCCCCGGCCCGCGCAGCCCGATCGTCACCCTTGTCCCCTTGAGCTTGTCGATCTGCAGCGATCCCGCGCCGACGAGCGTCGCCGACCGCAGGTTCGCGGCGTTGATGCGCAGCGTCAGCGGGCCGAGCGGCTGGCGCCGATTCTCGTCGCCGGCATAGATTTTCTGCCCGACCACCAGCCTGCCGTCGCGCGCCTCGACGGTCAGCCGGTCGAGCGCGTCAGGCGATCCGCTCGCGACCGCGCCCACCGGCGCGCGCGTCACCACCTCGACGACGACGTCGGCATTGACCTCGATCGCCTCGAAACTGGTCAGGCCGAAACGCTTCTCCGCCGCCGATGCGGAGGCGACGGCGAGCAGGGCGGAGGCCGCGAGCGCGGCGCATCGGATCATCGAAGCCATGGCGCCGTCCTACCCCGTCCGGGCGGGCGGCGCCAGCGGCCGATCATTTGCAGGTCGCGGTGCCCGATCCCATCGTCTTGGTCGAACAGGTCGCTCCGCCCGTCAGGTCGACGTCGCCCGAACCGAGGATACGGATATCGGCCTTGCCCGTCGCCTGCGCACCGACGTTACCCGATCCGGTGACCGAAATGTCGAGCGTCTGCGCGACCAGTCCGCCCGCATCGACGTCGCCCGACCCGGTGACACCGATCTCGCCCGAGGTGATCGCGCCGCCCGCGATCCCGATGTCGCCCGACCCCGATACGGTCAGGTCGGCGCTCTTTCCGGTCAGCTTCGCGATCTTGAGGTCGCCCGATCCGGTCAGCCCTGCCTCGACCTTGTCGCCGTCCACGGCATCGGCATCGACCGACCCCGATCCGGTCAGCCGCACCGTGTTCAGCCGCGGCATGGTGATCGCGATCTGGACCCCGTCATGGTCGCCGCGGCGGAAACTGAACCCCTCGCGCTTGCGCCCGACCGACAGCGTCGGGCCGTCGAGCTTGATCTCGAGCTCCTCGACCTCGGCCTTCGGCCCCTTGGCGGTGATCGAAAAGGCGTCGCCCTGGCGGATGGTGACATCATCGGGACCGGTCACCTCGACCTCGGTGAAACCGGTGAGCGCATAGCTTTGCGTCGTCGGCGGACCGGCGTCGCCCGAACGCATCTCGACCTTGTCGCTGTTCTCGGTCGTCACCGTGCCGCTGCACGCCGTCACTGTCATCGACAGGGTCAGGGCCAAAGCCAGCGGCGTCATCGTCGAGTTCCGCATCGTCCAATCTCCTTTGTGTATTGCATGAATAACACACAGGTTCGGACCTGTCCAGATGCTACCAGCGCAGCAGCGGCGCCAGCAGGATACGCCCGGCGACCCCCGACAGCGCGACCGCAAGGCCGTGCCACAGCGCGATATGCATCATGTCGTTCGACGCGCAGTGGAGCGCGACGATCGTCGCCCCGGCGGCCCCGGCGGCGATGCCGATCGCCCAGCCCGCACGCGTCGGTGAGGTCGGCGCGGCGCGCTTCAGCCAGGCGAACAGCGCCACGCCGACGCCCAGCCCCGACACCACGCCCTCGATCATGCAGCGCATGCCGTTTTCGGGCCGCGCCGCCTCCATCGCAGCGTGATGGTCGCCGAAACCGATAACGATCGCGGTGACCGGCAGCGCCAGCGCGGCGAGCCCGGCCCAGTGCCAGCCGCTGTAATCGCGGCCGACCCCGGGCAATCCCATGCGCAGCGCGCTCCACGCCGCCGCGACGCCGAGCGCGACGATCGTCCAGAAGGCGAGCAGCGGCAACGCGGGCATCATCGTGCCCGCCGCAAGGTCGTGGCGCATCCCGGTCAGCCACAACAAGGCGGCGGCCCCGACCAGCCAGCCCGCGGCAACCCAGAGCGAGCCGCGCACGATCCGGCGCGGCTTCACCGGCCGCAGGTCGCCGGCCAGGCCGTCGATCAGCGCGTCGATCGATGCGTCGGTCATCTCATTCACTTTCAATCAGGAGCGCCAGCTTCTTGAGCCCGCGATGGATATTCACTTTGACCAGCGATTCGCTCTGGCCGCAAATCTGCGCGGCCTCGGCGATCGAGGCGCCTTCGATCTTGACCAAAGTGATCGCCTGCGCCTGCCCCGCGGGCAGCTGCATCAGCATGCGGTCGAGGCTGAGCCGCGCGTGGACCGCCTCGTCCTCGGCGTCGACAAAGGCGTCGTCGTCGTGGAGTTCGGCGGCATCGCGCTGGCGGCGCAGCGCATCGATCCAGCGATAGCGCGCAATCGCCGCGAGCCAGGGCAGGAAGGCGCGGCGGCTGTCCCAAGTATCGAGCTTGCGGTGCATCGACACGAGCGTTTCCTGCACCAGATCGTCGATCTGATGCGGCGCGATGCGGCGCGCGAAATAGCGCGACAGCCAGCGCCGGCAATCGGTCAGCAGCGCGCGATAGGCGGCGCGGTCGCCGCGCTGCGACGCCGCCATCAACCGCGCCAGCGACGGTTCGTCGATACTCACCGGCCGCGCAGCTTCAGCGCCAGCGCGTCGAGCGAGAACAGCCCGCCGCCGCGCACGATCAGCACCGCCGCCATCGCTGCCCACAGGCTGTGCACCGGCCACCAGGCATCGGGAAAGACGAAAATCTGGATCACCAGCGTCATCACCAACAGCGCGCCCGCAGAAAAGCGCGTCGCCAGCCCTAGCAGCAACAGCATCGGAAAG